>NZ_QXGJ01000009.1 GCF_003952005.1 Bifidobacterium callimiconis | reverse complement strand
CGGCGGCCACGGACCTCTTCAACGAGACCGACATCGACAGGTTCGCCACCCTCATCCACCTCATCGCGGTCAACGACGACGGCACGCCCCGCAGCATCGACGAGATCCGCGACATCGTCACCACCGATATCGCCCTCTGACCACCTCTCACGCCCGGCGCCGCCCTTCCGTTCCGCTGCGTCGTGTCGTCGTCCTTGTCCTCCCTTGCGGGTTCCGGCGGGGCGGAGATCGTTTTCCCCGCCCCTGTGTGGTTCAGTCCTTGTCCTCGATGCCGGTCGAGGCTTCGTCCCAGCACCATTCGTCGAAGTGGAAGAGTCGGATGATGGTGTCCATGTCCGTCGGGTCCCTGATGATCTCGGCGATGTCGAGGCTCATGGTGTCGAGCCAGAGAAGGAATTCCTCCCAGTCGCCGCCGAAGATGAATCCGGAGCGGGTGATGTAGTCCCTGGCCTGCCAGGCGCTGTAGACGTAGGAGCCGGTGTCGAGGCCGGTGACGATGGGCTCGCAGGCCTCCCGCATGGCGTCCATGCTGTCGTAGTTCGCGTGGTTCTCGCCGATCCAGTCCTCGATGTCCTGGATGACGGTCGCGCGATAGTCGTAGCCGGTGGTTTCGGTGATGGTCGTGGTGGTCATGGTGTGGTTCCTTTCCTTGTTGCCTGTGCGACATGTCGTACGGGCCTCGGGTTCCGTCGGGCGTGCAGGCCGCGGCGCTCCGAAGTCCCGGAGGGATTTCGTGTGCGACGTGGTTTGCGCGGTCGGCGGGTTCCGTGGCACGGTCGGCGGGTCGCATGGGCGGGAAGGGAACGCTTCCTGTCCGTCCCCGTCCGTTCGCTGCCGGGGCTATGGGTCTATGCGATGCGTTCGAGGTCGCGGCTGGTGATGGAGAGCCAGAATGCGGGGTCGGCGATGAGGTGTCGTGCGAGTCTGTGGGCTCGTGCGCAGCGGGCTCGTTCGGTTCGTGATGTTCCGGTGCGGCTGCGGCGGGCGAGGTCGCGCAGGATGCCTCGGCGTATGCGCCATGCGCGGGCGTGGTCCGTGCTCATGCCGTGGCTCCTTCGATGATCCGGTAGGGGCCGGTGATGCGTTTGAGGCTGCTTGCGGGCAGGCTGATGGTGATGGTGCCGTCGGGTTGCGGTCGAGCGCTGGGGTGGATGCGTGGCGGCTGGCCGGGCAGGGTGTCGATGATCTTGCGGCCGGCGATGACGACTCTGGGTCCTTGACGATGGTCGTTGGGATTGATGTTGATGGTCACGGTCCTGTGGTCGTTGGGATCGTAGCCGTAGAGCAGGTCGGCGACGAGGATGGCCTTGTCGATTTGGCTGGCGGGCCAGGTCCAGGTGTCGGTCGTGCGCTGGTGGACGCCGCCGTGGCGGCGGGCGAGGCGTGGCAGTCGTGGGTTGAACGGGCAGACGAGGTGGGTGGTCTCGTCGATGGTTTCGATGGCGATGTCCTGCATGGTCTGTGTGGTCCTTTCGGTCTGGTTACCAGTTGGCGTGGGGGTTGATGATGATGGTGATGAGTATCCAGTGCAGTGCGGGGATGGTGAGGTCGGGGGCGATGCCGGCGGCGGTGAGCAGCGCCGGGATGATGCGGGTGTCGGCGGCGCGGGTCTGCCACATGATGGCGTCGCGGTTGTGCAGTCGGACGCTGTCGGCGGGGTCGAGTCGCTGGTCGAGGGTGTCGCGCAGCTGTCGCGCCTGCGTTCTGGTGAGGGGGCGGCGGATCTGCCGGCGGCTCTGGATCTCCCAGTTGCATTCGTCGTTGTCGCCGAGTGGCTGGTCGATGACGAGGGTGAGGCACATGGTGGGTTTGGCGTCGGTCATGATGTGGTCCTTTCGTGGCAGGAGGCCGTGGTGTGGGCGCGGCCTCCCCTTTTTTCCGTGGTGGGTTATGAGAGATGTTGGCGGTCGTCTCCGTCGCGGCGGTTGATGATCGTGTCGATGAGGAACGGTCCTGTGATGGCGGTGGCGAGGAAGATCGCGGTGGTGAGGTTGGCGATGATGTCGTTCATGATGGTGTTCCTTTGGTCGGGGTCCGACCGGCCTCGATGGCCGGCCGGACCCTTTTGGGCTTTTATCGGCGGTTGGCGTCGATGATCTGGTCGATGCCGTCGGCGCGCATGTCGTGTCCGTCGAGGGTGGCGACGATGGCCACGCCGTTGTCGTAGCCTCGGCCGACGGGCTGGCCGTCGCGCAGCAGCGTGAACGTGTCGGCGGTGTCGAGGCGGACGTTGATCCCGTGGTAGTGGGCGACGTGATCCGCGGTGACGGTGTAGGCGTCGGCGAGCTGGCTGTCGACGGTGAAGAGGCTGAAATAGTTGTCGTACATGATGGGGCTCCTTTCGAGCGGGGATGGGGCCTCCCGCGGGGTTGCGGGAGGCGTTCGTGGGCTTATCGGGCGAGGTCGGTCAGCCATGCGGCGAACGGGTGGTCCGGGTCGATGCGGTTGGCCTGCCATGCGGCCTCGCGTGCCGTGTCGGCCTGTCCGGCCGCGGTGGCGAGGATGGCCATGAGGGTTTGGGCGTTGGCGGTCGCGTCGTCGCCGCTGGACTGGATGATGCCGTCGATGTGCCGCATGGCGTCGGCGATGGTGTCGTCGTCGGGCATGACGTGGTCGAGACCGTCGAAGTAGTCGTCGACGTAGCAGAGCTGTAGATCGACGTCGCTGGTGTCGCGCATGGCGTCGATGGTGGTGTCGGGCAGTAGGCTGGCGAGGATCGCGGGGATCATGTCCCATCCCTGCTTTTCGAGGGCGACGGCGACGACGGCGACGGCGCGGCAGTCGTTTTCCCCGTCCATGACGCGGATCCAGTGGTAGCAGGCGGCGCGGAACCATGCGGTGGCGGCCTCGTGGTACTTGTCCTTGGCGGTGTCCTTGTCGTATTCGTTGCGGATGGCGTTGATGATGTCGGAGAGCTGGGGTTCGGTCTCCTCGTCGCGGGCGGTGGATTCGAGCTGGATGAGCGGGTTCATGGTGGTGTTCCTTTCGGTCGGGCCTTGATTGAAGGCCGTGTGTTTTTTCTTGGTGACCTGCTGGTCAGCGAGAGCGTTACCCGGCGCAGCGGGTTCCGTCATAGGCGACGCGCGAGGGGCGGCGCAGCCGCTCCCCCGCGTGCTCGTGTTGACGGGTTCCGACCGTCGGGTATGCTCTGCTGGCCATGCCGGCAGGTCACCAAGAAACAAAAGGGCCCCACGCCCGAAGGGCGTGAGGCCGGAACAGCGTCGGACGCAGTCCGACTCCACACGGGGATGGATGCCCGCCGCTTCGCGGCGGTCCGATGTTTCGACGGGAAAGGGAGTTTGAGGGAAACCGCGGGTGGTTTCCCTCACGGCCGTCGCGACCGCGAACCCCCTGCGGGGTTCCGGGAGGGACGGCCCCTTCCCGCGTTCGGGGCCGCGCCGGAGGGGTGCCCTGCCGGCGCGGTTGGGGGTCGGGTCATGCGTTGGCGGTCATGATGCGGGCCTTGGCGATGTAGGCGGGGAGTTTGTCGGTCTCGGGTCCGGGGCCTCCGCTGTAGGGTTCGGCGTCGTCGCGCCATGCGAGGTACACGTACTCCGGGTCCACGTCCTCGGGGATGCGGTCGCCGACGGTCCAGGTGAACGTCTCCCAAAGCCACTTCTCCTCGCGTTCGATATAGTCGTCCTCGTCGAGGATGGCGTATTCGTCCTCGATGAATCGTTCCGCGCCGTACATGAACGCGGCGGCGATGGTGGGGGTCTGCTCCCAGCCGTGGTACATGGGCATCTCGTAGAAGATCTCGACCTCGAGCCCGTCGCGGACCTCACGGCAGTTCTCGCCGAGATCGTCGAGGATGGCCTCGCATGTCTTGATGTTCGATTCGTCGATCGCGTTCTCGGCCGAGCCGAAGAACGTGGCGTATCCGGCGGTGTCGGCGCGGTCGCGTGCCCAACGGTCCAGTGCCGCGCGGTCGAATTCGCATGGGGCGAGGATGCTGAACGCGGCCTCGAGCGTCGCGTCGGACGGGGTGAAGTCCTCCTCTCCCGGGTTCCATCGTACGTAGTCCTGATCGATCAGCGTCTTTGCCGTGGTGATGGAGTCCATGGTGGTGTTCCTTTCGGTCGGGCCTTGATTGAAGGCCGTGTGTTTTTTCTTGGTGACCTGCTGGTCAGCGAGAGCGTTACCCGACGCAGCGGGTTCCGTCATAGGCGACGCGCGAGGGGCGGCGCAGCCGCTCCCCCGCGTGCTCGCGTTGACGGGTTCCGACCGTCGGGTATGCTCTGCTGGCCATGCCGGCAGGTCACCAAGAAACAAAAGGGCCCCACGCCCGAAGGGCGTGAGGCCGGAACAGCGTCGGACGCAGTCCGACTCCACACGGGGATGGATGCCCGCCGCTTCGCGGCGGTCCGATGTTTCGACGGGAAAGGGAGTTTGAGGGAAACCGCGGGTGGTTTCCCTCACGGCCGTCGCGACCGCGAACCCCACCTGGGGTTCCGGGAACGACGCCATGGTCACTGGATTCTACGGACGGCTTCCTTGTAGACGGCGCCATCGTCGCGGATGGACACGATGATGACGATCATGGCGCGTTCGGTGCGTTCAAGCCGGTAGACGACGCGCAATCCGTCGCCTCTGAGCTTGACCTTGAAGTAGCCGGTGAGGTTGCCGCCCTGCTTGTGTCCCAACGGTTTGCCGTATCCGCCCTCGGTGGATGGCAGCGGATTTTCGGCAACTCGGGCGAGCATGGCGTGCACGTGGCTTCTGGCGGGTTCCCGTAGTCGGCTCACGTCCTTGGTCGCGGCCTTGGTGAATTCGATGCTCCATGCCATTATTCGAACTCCGGCTCGAATCCGTCGTCGACGGGCTGGTAGTCGGCGCCGAACACGTCGTCCATGGTCAGACGGGTGCCATCGTCCTCGCGCGTGCGTTCCTCGGCTTCGGCGTACAGGTTGATGTCCTCCAGCGCCTCGGTGTATCGCCGGTAGTCGTCGGGAGTGATGACCACGGCGGCTGGTTTGTTGTTGCGCATGACGACGACGGGGTTGTCGTCCGTGACGCGGGAGAGGGTGCGGCTGACCCCGCCGTGGCTGAGCTCGGACACGGATACGAGGTTGTCCAGCGATATTCCTGCCATGATGGTCTCCTCCATTCCATAAATGGATAATATTGTGATTACTATTGTAATCATTTTAGATGTATGGTGTGTCGAGAATCGTGTTCCGGTCTAGGGGTGTGATGTCCCGGACCGGAACGTTGGCGCGGTTTACTTGGCGACCGGCCAGAGGTGGTCGAACATGGCGTCGAATGCGGCCATGGCCTGTTCGATGGGCGCGGCGCCGCCGTCGACGGGCACGGGTGATTGGCTGGCGAGCTCGTCGAGGGTCCCTTCGCCCTGTTCGTCGTCGATGGTGGAGAGGTAGTCCTCGTAGCGTTCGGTCATGTAATCGTATGCCATGTCGCGGGCGGTGCGGCCGTCGTGGTTGATGGCGAGGTAGTTGTGGCCGTTTGAGCATTCCTGCCAGTAGGCGGTGATGTAGCCGATGACCTCGGCGGCGAGCTGGTTGAGGGGTCGGGGGCCGGTCGGCATGTGGTGGATGGTAGTCATGGTGGTGTTCCTTTCGGTCGGGCCTTGATTGAAGGCCGTGTGTTTTTTCTTGGTGACCTGTTGGTCAGCGAGAGCGTTACCCGACGCAGCGGGTTCCGTCATAGGCGACGCGCGAGGGGCGGCGCAGCCGCTCCCCCGCGTGCTCGTGTTGACGGGTTCCGACCGCCGGGTATGCTCTGCTGGCCATGCCGGCAGGTCACCAAGAAACAAAAGGGCCCCACGCCCGAAGGGCGTGAGGCCGGAACAGCGTCGGACGCAGTCCGACTCCACACGGGGATGGATGCCCGCCGCTTCGCGGCGGTCCGATGTTTCGACGGGAAAGGGAGTTTGAGGGAAACCGCGGGTGGTTTCCCTCACGGCCGTCGCGACCGCGAACCCCACCTGGGGTTCCGGGAACGACGGCCCCTTCCCGCGCCCGAGCCACGCCGGAGGAGCGCCCCGTCGGCGCGGCCTAGTGTCATTGGACGATGATGTGGGTGTCGGTCAGGGCGAAGGTTTCGGAGTGGGTGAACATGCGGGTGTAGTGTTCGGTCTGTTCGTCGTTCAGGCTCTCGTCCTCGCCGGTTGAAGGGTTGTATCCGGTGATGAGGAAGGTTCCGGCGATGATCTCGTAGATGTCGCCGTTTCTGTCGTGTAGGGCGCGGTTGAGGGGCAGTCCGTTGAGTTTGCCTTCCTCGTTGCAGTAGAGGGATACGTCGTCGGCGATGGGGACGCTTTCGATGTATCCGTCGACGATGTGCTGTTTGGCTTCGAGGGTGTCGGGGATCTCGGCGGCGCGGGGTGGCCGGCCGGGTTCGACGATGATGGCGTTGATGGTTTTCATGGGGTTCTCCTTTGTCTGGCTGGGTTTTATCGGGTGGCGTCGCGGTTGAGCAGTCCGCGTAGGTCGTCGATGTAGTCGAGTGCGATACGGCGTGATTGTTCGATGGTTTCGATGCGGTCGTTTTTGTTGTGCTGGTGCCATGCGATGGCGGCGGTGACTCGTGCGGTGCGGTATCCGATGTCGGCGAGCATTTGTTCTATGCCGGCGTCGGTCCATGTGGTCCAGTCAGCGTCCGGGCCGCTGTCGGGTTCGTTACGCCTGGTGATGATGGGGGCGGGCATGGCGCGCTCCTTTCCGTGGGGTGCCGCGCCCCCTGTGGGGCGCGGCCGGTTGTGGTTTAGCGTTCGAGCTGGCCGGCGGTGATGTGCTGGTCGATCATGGCGAGGATGATCGCGGGCAGTGTCTCGGTCTGGTCGATGATGAGGGCTTCGAGCGCGCGTCGGACGGCGTTCGTGGTGTCGTCGTCCGTCCACGCGAGGTAGGCGGCGGTGGCGAGGGGGCCGGCGCTGGTTTTGGTGTCTTTTGTGGCTTCGGCCATGGATTCGGCGAGGCGGCGGGTGCGGGTGAGTGCGTCGGTGTGTTCGGGGGCTTGGGTCATGAGGCGGTCGACGATGGTTCTGGACCGTTCGTCGGTGTGGGTGCCGATGTGGGTCAGGTCATGGTCGCTGGTGTCGGGGTGTATGGCGGCGAGGATGGTCATGTCGCGGTTAGAGGGGCTGGCGGTGATGAGGTCGGCGGCCCATGCGAGTTCGTCCATGGCGATGGGCTCGCCCTGTTGTGCTCGGCGGATGATGGACAGCAGTCGGCCGGTGATGTCGCGTCGGATGTCGTTGATGGCCTTGGTGGCGTTTTCCGGGGTGAGGGTTGCGGTGGTCATGGTGTGTTCCTTTCCTTGGGGTGCCGGCCCCGTGTGGGGCCGGCGGTGTTTTCGGTGTGGTGGTCAGCGGGTTTCCGCGTCGTGGCGGGCGAGGGCTTCGAGTGCCGGGGTCCGGTATGGTGCGGTGAATCGCATGAGGCGGCTTGTGGTGTTGTGGGGGCCGAAGGTGGTTTCGATGCCGGTGGGTTCGATGATGCCGGCGCGTTCCATCTCGCTGGTCGCGTAGAGGTTGTTGTGGTTTTCCCAGAAGGTCAGTTCGTCGGCCGTGGCCTGTCCGATGTTCTGGCTGATCGGTGAGATGTCGTCCTGTTCGGGGTCGGTGTTGATGATGCGGACGGCGAGTCCGTTGCCGGCCTTGTAGCGGGTGATTTCGATGTGGTAGGCGTCGAGTCCGTTCGGGATGCCTCCCTTGTCGGGGTCGCCGTGCCATGTCGCGCCGCGGGTGGCGTCCAGTTCGTTCCTGTCCTCGTGGGACATGGCTCCCAGTGCGCGGTCGAACACGTACCAGTCGATGGTGACTGTGACGGCTTTTCCGTTGATGGTGAGGGTCTGCATGGTGGTGTTCCTTTCGGGGTCGGGCCTTGGTATCAGGCCGTGTGTTTTTTCTTGGTGACCTGCTGGTCAGCGAGAGCGTTACCCGGCGCAGCGGGTTCCGTCATAGGCGACGCGCGAGGGGCGGCGCAGCCGCTCCCCCGCGTGCTCGCGTTGACGGGTTCCGACCGCCGGGTATGCTCTGCTGGCCATGCCGGCAGGTCACCAAGAAACAAAAGGGCCCCACGCCCGAAGGGCGTGAGGCCGGAACAGCGTCGGACGCAGTCCGACTCCACACGGGAATGGATGCCCGCCGCCCCGCGGCGGTCCATTTCCCTCCTGTCGGTGTTGTGTCGCGGGGATGAGGACGGCGTGTCAAACCGTGGCGGCGCCGTCAGGCGTCTCCCGGTTTGACGCGCTCGGCCGCGTCCTCATCCCCGCGACGCAGCACCGATGGAGACACTGTCCCGGCCCGTCAGGGACGGGTCCTTTTCCGCCGGCCGTGTGCGTGCCGGCGGTGGGATGGTGGGTGGGTGCGGTCCCGGGCACGTTGGATGCGCGCCGGGGGCCGGTCGTCATGGCCGCCAGTCGGGGATGCCGGTCTGGGCGTACAGGTCGTCGTGGTCGTATCCGTTGGCTTCGAGGTCTTCGAGGGCGGTCTGGTAGCCGAGTTCGTATGGGAGGGTCCATTCGGCGGGGTCCATCCACCATGTGTTGGATACGCTGACGCCGTCGGTGAGGGCCTGTTCGCCGGTGAGCCATCGGATCTCGCCTTGGCTGGTGATGAGCGCGAATTTGCCGTTCACGCCATCGGCGAGGTCGGTTTCGCCGTTCTGCCATGCGTCGATGGCGTTGCGGCTGTCGGAGTCATATGGGCCGTGCGTGTAGGCGTGGGCGATGCCGTTGTGGGCCATCCATCCGGTTTCTCCGTTCGGTAGCCGGTAGGGGAACGGGTGGGTGTTTTCGAGGCATACGGCGCCGTGTGTGGCGAGTCGGAAGTGGATGAGCGCGGCGCCGTTTTCGATGGATTGCCAGTTGGCGTGGATGTAGGCGAGCAGCTGGTGGTTGTCCGGGTGCCGGTGGACGTGGAGGCGGTGTCCGTCGTGCCATGCGATGCCGGCGCCGTCCGGGTTGGCGTCGCTCATGAGGGCGAGGCTGACGGGGTCGGGCATGTGGCCGGGTCGGGCGGTGACGATGACGCACATGTCAGTGGTTCTCCCTTCCGTTCGCGGCGTCTACGAGGTGTTGGATGGCGTGGGGCAGACCGATGGCCTGTCGGGCCTGCACGTACGCCATGCGTCGGATGTCGGTCTCCTTGAGACTGTGCAGGGGGTGATGCTGGAAGAATCGCCACATGGCGTGCACCCATGTCAGGGCGGGTTTGAGCTGGTGCGCGGAGTAGGAGTTCCATGCGCCGAAGGTGCGTAGTTCGATGGTTTCGGGGTGGTCGTCGTTGACGGCGGTGCATTTGCCGTGGTAGGCGTCGTGGCGCAAGGCGCACCATCGGTCGTCATCGGTGTCGTGGCGCATGTTGAGGGCGAGGGTCTGGGCGTGGTCGATGCCGGTCAGGGCGTGGTACCAGCGGGCCGGGGTCTGGCGTTCGGTGCGTCGGATGTGGATGTGGCCTCCGGCGCATTCGCCGCATCCGCCCGGTTCGATGCCCGCGATGAGGGTTTCGAGCTCGTCCATGGTCTCCGCGTCCCATGGGAGGGGCTGGGTCTGGTATTCCATGCCGCCCTCGCATAGGCTCCGGTCGGGCTTCCATCCCGCGATGAGCCGGCTGTCTCGCAACGGCTCCGCGTCGTGGTGTCCGTCGATCTCGATTTCGAGACCGTGCGTGTAGGCGTGTTCGGCGTGGGGCACTCCCTCGTAGGGGTCGCGGTAGTCGGGTTCGGTGTTCCAACAGTTCTCGCAGACGCAGTGCCCCTCGATGTCGTCCCATTCGACGCAGTCGGGACAGTAGATGTCGCCGCATCGGTCGCACACCTCGACGCAGTCGGCACACAGGTGGGTGAGGCAGCGTTCGCATATCCGCTGGCAGTTGTCGCAGCACTCTCCGCCGCATCGCTCGCATGCCTCGATGCAGTCGGGGCATAGGACGTCGTCGCATCGGTCGCACCGTCTCATGCAGTCCTCACAGCAGCCGCCTCCACAGCAGTCGCAGGTGCGCATGGTGTCGGGTGGCCATGGGGTGCCGCATGAGTCGCAGATGACGGTGGTGTTCTCGGTGTCGGTCATGGTGTTCGCTCCTTCGTATCGCTTTCCGTGCCGGACGATGACCGGCGGCGCGTGCGCCAGTTCGCATGGCAAGGCGCGTGGACCGCACCACGGCAGGGGTGCGGCGGTGGAGGGAGGAGGAGTCGGAGGGGCTTGCACGGGCCGTCGGCCGGCCCGTGCGATACTGCCCCGGAGACGGGGGGAGCCCGGAGCCGCCCGGAGGGGACACGCGCATCCTTGCCATGCGGGCGGGCGTGCGCGATGCTGGGCGTCGGCCGGCACCCCCGCGCCCGGTCGTTCCCTTTCATGCGGGTTCTCGCGCGCCCGGGCCGCGACGGTACGAGCGGCATGGGCCCTGGGCCATCCCCTCACGGGGATGGCTCCACGGCGCGCGACAAAAAGCGAAGCCAGGCTCCCCTGAACGATTGCGCTCACCACCAGTGGTGGTGTAGACTGGATGCAGGAGCACCACTAGTGGTGGTGTATTGGATCGCGGAAAGGAGTGGAAACGATGATGGGATCGACGATGCCGTTGAGGATGCGCGGGAAGGCGGATTTCCGGGCGCTCAGGGAGAAGCTGGGCGTGACGCAGCCGCTGCTGGCGAAGCGCCTGCATCGGGACGTGCGGACGGTGAAGGCATGGGAGGATCCAAGGTTTCACTACGGGCCGCCGCGCGAGGCCTGGGACTGGCTGCAGGGCCTGGAGATGGACATGTGGCGCAGCGTGGCCAGGACGGTCGCGGACGCCGAGGAGCGTCGGCGGGAGGCGCGCGAGGCCGGACAGGCCGATCCGGTGGTCTCGCTGCCCTATTTCCGTCATCAGATGGAGTACGAGAGCGTCGGCGCCCCTCTGGGATGGTTCCGCTTGGCGAACGCGGCGTCGGCCAGGGCCGGTGACGAGCTGAACGCGAAGGGGTTCAGCGTCGACTACGAGTACCCCGCCGGTGCGGAGAACTGACGGGGCGACGGTTGACGCCGCCGGAAGCCATATGATATTCTTGTACAGGAAGTTGTACAATATGGATTGTGGGAGGTCATCATGGTGCAGGCGGTGGCGTACAGCACGTTCCGGCAGAACCTCAAGGCGTACATGCGGCGAGTGAACGAGGATTCGGACACTCTGCTGGTCACGAACACGAACCCGGACGACAATGTCGTGGTCATGGGCGTCGACGACTATGACGCGCTGATGGAGACGCTGCGCATCTACGAGAATCCGTACCTGCGCGGCAAGATCCTCCGCGGTCTGGAGCAGGTGCGTTCCGGCCGCGTCGAGGAGCATGGTCTCGTCGACGATGGGGAGTGATCGATGCTGTTGTGCTGGACCGAGGATGCTTGGAACGACTATTTGTACTGGCAGGGGCAGGATCGTCGTACGTTGAAGCGGATCAATACTCTCGTCCGCGACATGATGAGGTCGCCGTTCGAGGGGATCGGCAAGCCCGAACCGTTGAAGTGGGGCCTGTCGGGCGCATGGTCGAGGCGGATCGACGCGGCCAACCGCATCGTGTACACCGTCGACCGTGACCGGCTTGTCATCCTGTCGGCGCGGGATCATTACTCCGACTGATCCGCAGAGGAGTGAGGAATGGGAGGGGCCCTGCGGTCCCTCCTTTTTTGGTTCTTTCCTTATTGCGGTATTGGGGTATCGCGGTCTATCGGGCGGCTTCGATCAGCTCTTCAAGGCGACTGTCGGGCATGGGCACGTAGGCCATGGTGGTTTCGATGCTGGCGTGGCCCAGGCCTGCGGACACCAGGTAGATGTCGTGCGTGGCCTCGTATCCGCGGGTAGCCCAGCGGGTGCGGAGCTTGTGTCCGCTCCAGCCGTCGGGCAGGAGTCTGGATACGTGCTTGCCGATGTAGCTTGAGCTGGCGTGGCCTCCGAAGCGTCCGGGGAACAGGTAGCCGTTGCTTTCCTTGATCCGCTCGGCGATGTCGAGCGGGATGGGCAGTATTCGCTGCTTGCTGCCCTTGCCGTGGACTACCAGTCTGGGCATGTGCTCGATGCCGTCCGAGCTTGCGGGTGGGTCGATGATGTCGTTGCTGTGGATCCTGCAGACTTCCTGGCGTCTCAGACCGACCTCCGCCATGAGTCGGATCATAAGCCGGTCGATGTCGTTGGCCCTGGCCTTGGCGGCCGCGATGTATTCCTCGGGGCAGGGTCTGGGATGAGGCTTCGGCGGCCTGATGGACGGCAGTCCGTCCGCGGGATTATCAGTCCGACCCTGATGAGTCTGCAGCCACTCGAAGTATTTGCGCACGGCGGCGCGAGCGGATTTGCGGGTTTCCTCCCGCCAGTCCTGGTCGGCGTACCAGCGCAGCAGCTCCGCTGCGCTGACGGTCATGGGATCTCCGCCGAGGTCGCGTGCCAGCTTGGATAGCTGGCATCGTCGTGTGGATCTGGTGTCGTCGGACTGGCCGGCGGCGCGGAGGTAGGAGAGATACTGTTTGATGGACTCGCGCCATGGCTCCGGCGCGTTTATCTGTGTTTGTTTTGCCATGCCCAATCATGCAGGGCGTGAGGTCATGCCACTCTCGTGATCACGACGCCTCCTCGACGGCCTTCATCATCGTCGTTTTCCTCATCCATGATTGTCGTGTCGCATAACCCAGAGGTCCATGGTTCAAATCCATGCCCCGCTACCAAATGAAGACCGGAAATCGCAAGGTTTCCGGTCTTTTTGTTTTCCGCATGCACATCGCACCCCAAGCACTCCCGCATTATGGAATCAGACGTCGAATCCGTCCCACCATGCGGAAACATCTGCTCTTTACAGCACCAAATGAACGTTTTCGGCTCGATTTTCGTCCATTTGGCGCTGTAAAAGCAGAATCCGAGGGCGACGTGCGCCGAATCGACTACTTCGCGTACTGCTCGGGAGCCTTGTCGAACGTGGCGGCGCATCCGGCACCGCAGAAGTAGTAGGTCTTGCCGTTGTACTCGCGCTTGGCTGCGGCGGCGGCCGGGTTCACGCTCATGCCGCAGATCGGATCGGTCTCGCTACCGCCGGCCGCACCCGCGCCCGCATGATGCATGCCGTGCGCATGCATATCCATGCCGTGCATATCGTGCATACCGGCTCCCGTACCGGCGTCCTGCGCATCGTTCTTCCTGCTGAAGAGTCCCATGATGGTTCCTTTCCTTGTATTGGCTTTCGTTTTCCTTGCGGAAATCCTGTACGGCCGCACGCGCTCCGGACTGAACGCGCGCAGACGATTGGCGTTGGTCACCACGGACAGCGACGAGAATGCCATGGCCGCGCCCGCGATCATCGGATTGAGCAGCATGCCGGTGAACGGATAGAGCACGCCGGCCGCCACCGGAATGCCGATACCGTTGTATCCGAACGCGAATCCCAGATTCTGACTGATGTTGCGCATGGTGGCGTGCGCCAGGTCGATGGCCGTGACCACGCCGGTCAGACTGCCGTTCATCAGTGTGATGTCGGCGGATTCGATGGCCACGTCGGTGCCGCCGCCGATCGCGAACCCGACGTTCGCGCGCGCCAGTGCCGGCGCATCGTTGATGCCGTCGCCGACCATGGCCACAACGTGACCGTCGGCCTGCAGTCGGGCGATTTCGTCGGCCTTGGCATCGGGACGAACCTCGGCGATCACATGATCGACGCCCACGTCGTGTGCGATGGCCCGCGCAGTGTCCTGATTGTCGCCGGTGAGCATGACCACGTCAATACCCCGCGAACGCAGCGCTGCGATGGCCTGCTTCGAGTCGGGCTTGACGGTGTCAGCCACGGCGATCACGGCGGCAAGCAGTCCGTCCACGGCCATGAGCATGGGCGTATGTCCGAGCGCCGCATGATGGTCGATCGCCGCAAACACGTCGTCGACGGACTCCCCCGCCGACTCCGGCATGCCTACGTCATGGTCGTCCACGAGTTCGGCGTTGCCGACGATCACGACATGGCCACGCACGGTCGCAACGATGCCGCGACCCGGAATCGCGGTGAATTCGGCGCCGGCGTCAGAAGCACCGTCGGCATCACCGACACCGAAATTCCCGGCGGCAATCCCCACAACAGGCGCCCCCTCATCCGCCGCACGCACGATCGCTGCAGCCAGCGGATGCTCGGAGCTACGTTCTGCATCCGCCGCGAGCGCGAGCAGTTCCCGTTCCCGTCCGTGCCATGCGCCGAACACGTCGAATCCGACGAGTTGCGGTGTGCCTTGGGTGATGGTTCCGGTTTTGTCGAGTACGACGGCGTCCACGTCGGCGGCGGTTTCGAGCGCTTGCGCGGAGCGGACGAGGATGCCGAGTGTGGCGGCCTTGCCGGTGGCGATGGTGATGGACAGCGGCGTGGCGAGTCCGAGTGCGCATGGGCATGCGATGACGAGCACGGACACGGCGGAGACGAGGGCGTGCACGATCTTGGGTTCGGGGCCGAACGCCCACCAGAATGCGCATGCCCAGATGGCGATGAGCACGACGGCGGGTACGAATATGGCGGAGACGCGGTCAGCGAGTCGTTGCACGGGGGCTTTGGAGCTTTGGGCGGCTTTGACGAGGTTGACGATCTGGGCGAGTACGGTGTCGGCGCCGATGCGTGTGGCGCGGTAGCGGAGGGTTCCGGTGCCGTTGACGGTGGCGCCGGTGACCTGACTACCGGCGGTCTTCTCGACGGGCATGGATTCGCCGGTGACCATGGATTCGTCCACGGAGGAGTTGCCGGAGATGACTTCGCCGTCCACGGGGAGTTTGTCACCGGGGCGGATCACCACGATATCTCCTACGAGTACGTCGTCGACGGGGATTTCGGTGATCACACCGTCGCGTTCCACGTGTGCGGTTTTGGGTTTGAGTCCGATGAGCGCGCGGACGGCTTCGCCGGTGCCGGCTCTGGCGTGCGCTTCGAGGAGCTGTCCGACGAGCATGAGGGTGATGATGGTGCCGACGGCTTCGTAGTAGGGTTCGCGTACTCCTTGTGGCAGTAGGTCCGGTGCCACGGTGACGACGAGCGAATAGAGGAATGCGGCGGCGGTGCCCACGGATACGAGGGCGTTCATTTCCGGCGCTCGGTGGATGATGGCCGACCATCCGGTGGCGTAGATCGGCCGTCCGGAGTAGATGATCACGGGCAGGATGAGCAGCAGCTGCCAGATGGGTGCCAGACGGTAGAGGTGAAACATGGCCGAGAGGAACACGGGCAGCGTGAAGACGGCGGCCACGATGAGTCGTATGCGCAGGGTGCGGATTTCACGGGCCGCGTTCTCCTCTTCGACGGTCAGCGCCGATTCGGATGACGGCGTCGACGCGTCGGGACGGGCGGAGCCATCGTCATCCGCCATACCAGTCGTTATGCCAGCCGACGAGCCCTCGTCGACCGTTGCCGCATTTGCCGTTGTTGTATTTACCGGCGTTGCCGCATGTCCAACGGACTCCGCCAAAGCCGATACCGTATGCTCCGACGACGGCGACGACACCGCCGAAGTCGCTGCCGACGCTCCGCCGTGCTTTCCCGGCAGCACGTGCAGCGTGCCGTGCAGCATGTTCATGCCGCAGGCGAATCCGTATTCGCCCGGTTCGTTCGGCGTGATCGTCAGTGTGGTGGTACGGAACGCGGGCAGTGCCTGATCCACGCCGAAGTCGGGGAACACGACGTGCGACGAGCATTCGCCGCCCTCCTGCCGATCGAAGACGAGTCGCAGCGGCGTTCCGGCCTCGGCTTCGATCACGGCCGGCTCGTAGCCGCCTTTGACGGCGACGACGATCTCCTGCACGCCGTTGTTCATAACGGCGCGGGCGGCCTTGCGCGGGGCAAGGAAGAACCAGAGCACGCCCGCGCTGACGAGCGCCGCGACGCCGAGCGCGATCACGATGGTCATTGGTCTTCCTTTCGTTGGCGGAATATCCGTTGGTGCGCATGTCGTCGTTGGCGTGGCGCGAACGCCGCCGACATATGCGGCCGCATTGTTCATCACACACGTCATTGCAATGCGCAACGCCATAACCATATACCCCATGGGGGTATAATCGCAAGAACATTGTCAGCTATTCACCCGGAGCAAACATGACCGACGACATTCCAACCGACACCAACCCAGCCGACGCCGACCAGACAGGCCACCACGAATCCGACCACGCCACGCACGGCTATATTCAGGATCAGAAAAGGATCGTCGCCCGGCTCAGCCGCATCGAGGGGCAGGTGCGCGGCATCAAGCAGATGGCACAGAACGGCGACTACTGCATCGATATTCTTACGCAGATTTCGGCGGCGAACAGCGCACTGAGGTCCGTGGCGCTGCTGCTGCTCGACGATCATCTCAGCCATTGCGTCAAGCAGGCCAGCGCACAGGGCGATCAGGTGGCCGACGAGAAGCTGCAGGAAGCCAGCGCGGCCATCGCGCGGCTCGTGAAGTCATAGTCGCCAACCGCGAACGCATGACAAACACATGGCGAGAGGGGCGCGCATAACACCAGCGACGACAAGGCGACAGCAGATGCCAATATCGGCCAAACAATACAGCAATAACGAGTAGTAATGAATAATGGCGGACGCCCGCAGACACCCGCCATATCATCACGCGTACGAATGCGCGTCACACCCTGGATCCGTCGCGAACACGCAACGCCACACCGTCGTGGAGCCGCGCGCCGCGACCCGGACGATCCGGGGCGGCCGATCACCAGTGGTTGGCACCGGGGCCTTCGAACTTCACGTTGAAGCCGCGCTCGTAGTGCAGGAACATGTTGGCGCCGTAGCGGTCCACGTCGCGGTGGGTGAACAGCATGCGGATGGCGAACGCGGTCTGCACGTCGGCCGGCAGGGCGCGGAACGCCTTGTAGGCATCCCAGCCATCGGCGGCAACGGCCTGATCGGACACGAAGGCATAGCCGTAGCCGTCCTCGTTCACGTAGCCGAGAAAGGGCAGCTCCCATGCATCGTGCTCGGTGAGCGCGGCCTTGTAGTCCTCCACCTTGGCCAGCGCCTCGTCGGAGATGCCGAAGGAGCGCGCCACCTCGTTCGCGGCCGCGGTCTTGCGGTCGGCATAGGCGCCGTACAGCGAAGTATCGACGACAATCTGCTTGTTGTCCGCCATAAGTCATCCTTTCTGTATGCATGCTCCCCAGTGAGGCACATACATGTCGCATCCACGTTAGATGTAACAAAAAATGTCACACCCATTGTGATTTTTTCATCGCACGCATCATCGTTTACCGAAGATTCGCACATGACATACAGTACGCCCATACAACCGCGATTATCCAGTCGTTTCATGGAGTTGCAACGTTTTATTTCCCATCTCGTAACAGCGCACGTTCTAATGAATGACGCGCACGTTCTAATTCCAAATCGAACATTTTTCATGTTCATTTTCGATGTTCAAAGTTATGAAACGGTTACCCACATGCTACGAAACGACGACCGTTGCCCAAAAACCGTGAAATTGCAACGCTGCATGGCGGCACACCACTTACAATGGCGGTATGACTGAAACAAGTAGTACCCAAGTCACCTCAGCCGCAGCAGAGACTGCAGCCGAGGAAGCAGAGAAGAACTCCTCCACCACCCGCAAGGGTGCGACCCGCCGCAGGGCCAAGTCCGCGTCAACGACGACCAGGAAGGCCGCCGGCACCCGTAAGCGCCGTAGCACCAAGGCCATTCCGGCCGACACCCCTGATGCACTGATCCCGGCTCCCGTGCTCGAGATCACCGATCCGAGCCAGTTCGGCCGCATCAACGTGCTCGACGTCACTCCGAACGAGGAATGCGGCGTCTACCCCGCCCGCATTGAGCTCGGCGAGCAGTTCACCGTCACCGCGCAGGTCTTCATTGAGGGCCGCGCCAAGGTGGGTGCCACCGCCGTGCTGCACACGCCTCGTGGCCGTGCCGCCGCCAGCCGCACCATGACCTGCGCGAACCCCGGCCTCGACCGCTGGACCTGTGAGATGCAGGTCGGCGAGCACTCCGACGTGCTGCCGTGGGAGGATGGCTTCGCCGCCGTCAAGCGTCAGCTGGGCAACTGGTCGCTCGTCGTGGAAGGCTGGGAGGACTCGTTCGCCACCTGGCTGCACGATGCCAAGATCAAGGTGAAGGTCCATGACTCCGACGTGGAGAACGCGCTCGACGAGGGCGCCGAACTGCTCGGACGCTGGGCCAAGACCCGCGATGCCGGCCTGAACGCCGATCAGAAGAAGGTGCTGCAGACCGCGTCCGAGACGCTGGCGAACAAGGAGCTCACCCCCGTTGAGCGTCTGGCCGCCGCCGACAACGACGAGATCGCCGCACTGCACGACTCCAACCCGCTGCGCGATGGCGTGAGCCCGTCCCGCCCGGTGAAGCTGCTTGTGCAGCGCCCCAAGTCGAGCTTCGCTGCCTGGTACCAGTTCTTCCTGCGCTCCGAAGGCGCCTACGTGGATCAGGAGACCGGCAAGATCGTGCAGGGCACGCTCAAGACCTCCGTCTCCGGACTGGAACGCGCCAAGGCCGAGGGCTTCGACATCGTGTACCTGCCCCCGATCTTCCCGATCGGCGTGACCAACCGCAAGGGCCGCAACAACACCCTGGTGGCCGGCCCCGACGATCCGGGTTCGCCGTTCGGCATCGGCTCCGCCGAGGGCGGCCACGACACCGTGGACCCGCTGCTCGGCACCATGGACGACTTCAAGGCGCTCGTCGCCAAGGCCCACGAGCTGGGTCTGGAGATCGCCCTCGACTTCGCCCTGCAGTGCTCACCTGACCACCCGTGGGTCAAGGAGCACCCGAACTGGTTCCGCCACAAGCCGGACGGCACCATCGCCTTCGCCGAGAACCCGCCGAAGAAGTATCAGGACATCTACCCGATCGACTTCAACGCCGACATGGAAGGCATCGAAAAGGAAGTCGTGCGCCTGATGAACCTGTGGATCGACGCCGGTGTGACGGTGTTCCGCGTGGACAACCCGCACACCAAGCCGGTCCGCTTCTGGCAGGACGTGATCGCCACGATCACCAAGAAGCACCCCGAGGTGCTGTTCCTGGCCGAGGCGTTCACCCGCCCGGGCATGATGCGCGCGCTGAGCTACGCCGGATTCACCCAGTCCCACTGCTACTTCCCCTGGCGCAACACCAAGGAGGAGCTCGAGGAGTATCTGGGCGAGACCAACAGCGACGACGCCTTCTACCAGCACAACACGTTCTGGCCCACCACGCCGGACATCCTCACCGCCTACGTGCGTGACAACGGCATCGCCGGTCACGCCGTGCGCGCCGTGCTGGCCGCCATGGGCAGCCCGAGCTGGGGCATCTACAACGGCTTCGAGCTGATCGAGAACCGTCAGCGCCCCGGTTTCGAGGAGCAGATCGACAACGAGAAGTACGAGATCAAGGTTCGCGACTGGTCCAAGGCCGACGAGTACGGCATCGCCGAAATGCTCACCAGCCTCAACCGCATCCGCCGCGAGCACCCGGCCACGCGCAGCTACCACAACCTCACGGTGCTGCGCAGCTCTGACCCGAACATCCTCGCGTTCGCCCGCCACACGCCGGCCGAATTCACCGGCACCGGCAAGCCGGACACGCTGATCGTGGTGGTGAACCTGGACGGCCACAACGCCCACCAGTCGCTCATCCACCTCGAGCTGGGCGACTTCGGCCTGCCCACCGATCAGGGTGTGGCGCTGAAGGACGAGCTGACCGGCCGCGAATTCACCTGGGGCTGGGACAACTTCGTCTCGCTCGCCCCGTGGGCCGACGTGGCGCACGTGCTCAGCGTCCAGTACTGATAATCAGTATTGTGCTCCCTCCGTGGGAGGGAGCTGGCCGCCGTTAGGCGGACTGAGGGAGGGATTCCACCATCCAGCGTGCGGATCCCTCCCTCTGTCATGACATCCGTCATGACATCTCCCTCCCCGGAGGGAGAACACAGGTGTGGAGACATCTCCCTCACTCGGAGGGGAGAACACTCGAGATATCCATCATGCAACCGGTACCCCCATCCATGCCATTCTGCGGTATCCTTGGTTGCGGTAACACAATAATGTCAACTCGTTGAAGGAGACAGACATGGCAGAGACGTTCAACGTCGTCGTCGAGATCCCGCGCGGATCCAAGAACAAGTACGAAGTGGATCACGAGACCGGTCGCGTGTTCCTGGATCGTGAGCTGTTCACGGCCATGGGCTACCCGGATGACTACGGCTACATCGACGGCACCCTGGGCGAGGACGGCGATCCGCTCGACGCCCTGGTGATGATCCCGAACTCCGTGTTCCCGGGCTGCGTGGTCGAGTGCCGCGCCGTCGGCCTGTACCACATGGTCGACGAGGCCGGTGGCGACGACAAGGTGCTGTGCGTGCCCGCCGACGTGCGTTACGACAACATCAAGGACATCGACGACGTCTCCGAGTTCCACAAGGCCGAGATCAAGCACTTCTTCGAGCAGTACAAGGCCCTGGAGCCCGGCAAGGAAGTTCTGCCCGGCGACTACTGGACCGGTGTGGACAAGGCCGAGGCCGAGATCAAGGCCGCTCGCGAGCGCCTGGCCGCTTCCGAGGAGAAGTGATCCGGGCCGCATCACGCGGCATCAGCCCATCGGCATCTGTGTTCTTAGTGTGATCACACTAAGTGAACGGCTCGCACGACAGGGCATCATCAACACGAGGGCGCATCCCGAATGCGGGGTGCGCCCTCTGCTATTATCGCGTTTTGTAATTCGCGAGAGACAGACGAACGGCATTCATTTGAATTCAAAGCCATCCGATGGCCCGCCTTTCGGGGCCGCGGCATCTGGCAGTTTGCTGTGTCATCGTTTCGTCAAGGCGTAGGCCAGCCCCAGAGGCGGTGTCGAGGCCCATTCCGACGATCGGCCGTATTCCGAGCGGTCGCGCATGCCAATGCACGTCGGAATGAACCTTCAAAGGATCATCAGTGATCGTTGAGATTCTTCTTATTGCCGTTTCCGTGTCCATGGACGCGTTCGCCGTCGCCATCGGCAAGGGTCTGACCGTCAAGCATGTCACCGCCCGTCAGCGCGCCACCGTGGGCTTGTGGTTCGGTGGTTTCCAGGCGTTGTTCCCGCTGCTCGGCTATTTCGCCGCGTCCACGTTCAGCAAGTATGTGACGGCGGTGGACCATTGGATCATCTTCCTGCTGCTGGCGTTGATCGGCGGCAACATGGTGCGCGAGGCGTTCGGCGAGGACGAGGAGAACGAGCACGAGAACGCGGCGTTCGACTGGCGTCACATGCTGCCGCTTGCCATCGCCACGAGCATCGACGCGTTCGCCGTCGGCGTGAGCTTCGCGTTCATGCCGATCAACATCGTGTTCGCGGTGATCGTAATCGGCGTGACCACCGGTCTGTTCTCGGCCGCCGGTCTGAGCATCGGCAACGTGTTCGGTTCGCGTTGGCAGAAGCCGGCGCAGATCGCCGGCGGTCTGGTGCTGATTCTGATCGGCCTGAAGGTGCTGCTTGAGCATCTTGGCATGCTGCCGTGGTGATCGTTCCGGTCTGATTGCACGAAAAAAGCCCCGCTTCGGCGGGGCTTTTCCATTGGTCCGAAACGGCGTGATCACAACGTCAGATGCGCGACGAGCGCGGCCACATACACCGCGTAGCCGAGCAGCATGACCGGCATCACGCCCATGCCCAACCATGAGTATGCGGACGGGCCGTCGATCTCGTTCCACCAGGAGCCGGATGCGACGAGCAGCAGCACGCCGAGCGCGATGACCACGACCATCAGCGCCAGCGCGATCCACGAACCGTCGGGCGCGGACAGCAGGCCGTGCATCAGCGACGGCAGAAACAGCCAGCACGCCGCTCCGAGCGCGCACGCCGACACGATCAGCCCGGTGGACATCGACACGATCAGATGACTGCGGTCCTTGCGCCACATCTGATGGCCGAACGATACGACGACGATCACCAGAAACGCGACGATCATGAACCACGACCAACGCGTGAACGTGGCGTCGTTGTCGGGAATGCCGCCCGGTGCGATGAACGCCACCGCGGCGACGAACACGATCACGGCGAGCGCGCGGGCGAACACCGTCTGGGTGACGCCGTTGGCGAACGGCCATGCCACGATCATGATGGCCACGGCGAGTGCGGCCAGCACGCCGGATGCGATGGCGCCGGCCTGGGTCAGTGCGCCGAGGCCGCCGACGAGGCCGATCAGTAGCGCGTAGGCGGCGATCTGGGTGACGGCGACGGCGAGCTGTCCGCGTCGGGTCACGTCCGATTCCGTGCCGTGCACGCGCGTGCCGTCCTCTTCGTCGATCTCGTGCTTCCGGCTGTCCTGGCTGGCCATGGTCGCATCCTCCCGCATCGATGATTCACACTTCACTGTGGAACATGTTCTCACTATGTCTATCCACAGCTTATCCGTACCGTCGCGGCGGGTGCACGCTCGACGCCTGTTCGGTGCACGCTCGGCGTGCGGTCCGCGACGTATATGGTCTCGTTTCGTTGACGGCGTACAGGTCTGATCCCAAGTGAAAGGCAATGCCGATTGTTGTTGCCGGCGATATTGTCCTATGGATGCGACACGACCGTCCCAAATGTTGAACCGTGTTTCCCATACACGGTTGTCTGCCTTATAAAGAGAGAAATAAGAAAATAATCGAACACATGATGTGATGAAAAGTTACGGAATCGCGGTCGTGCACGATAACATCCACTTTGTACAATGAAGGATATTGTTGTGAAGGCCCGTCGGGGCTAGGAATCGGGGAGATAACAGTGACGGATTTGACATTGATGACAATGGCGGAAAATCCCGCGTCCGTACTGCCGTCCCTTGCCCTGCTGTCCCATCGCGTGCGCGTGCTACCCATGGATGCCGCCTCGCTCGTGAAAATGCCCGAGAACACGATTCTTTTTCTTGATGCGCGCGACGATCTCGCCACCGCCAAGACGCTGTGCCGTCTGATCCACGCCTCCGGACTGTCCACGCCGATCGTGCTGGTGCTCACCGAAGGCGGATTCACCGTGGTCACCTCGCAGTGGGGCATCTCCGATGTGGTGGTCGCCACCGCGTCCCCGGCCGAGGTGGAGGCCCGTCTACGGCTCGTCTCCGAACGCGGCAACTCGTTCTCGTCCTCCTCACCGACACGGCAAAACAACGATCAGCCGCAGGAAGGACAGATCCGCTCCGGCGATCTGGTGGTGGACACCAACGGTTACACGGCATCGCTGCACGGCCACCCCATCGATCTGGCCTACAAGGAATTCGAACTGCTCAAATATCTGGTGCAGCATCCCGGTCGCGTGTTCACCCGCGCCCAGCTGCTGCAGGAGGTATGGGGATACGACTACTACGGCGGCACCCGCACCGTCGACGTGCACATCCGTAGGCTGCGCGCCAAGCTCGGCGGCGAATACGAGCATCTGATCGGCACCGTACGCAACGTGGGCTACCGTTTCGACCCGCCGGAGGACGACGAGCAGGACGAGAACGCCAAGGCCGCGGCAGCCGCAGCCAAGCCCGTCAACGACTGACCGGACCTGCTCCCCGCACGCAACGCTTGGTGTGATCACACCAAGCTGTCTCGCACATTCCAGTCCTATCCCGCCATGCGTCCTCCACGCTCAGCATCCCCATGCTTAGTGTGATCACACTAACTTGCCATGCAGGAAGAGGTCAGGGCGTTCGGATAAACCGGAACGCATGGCACGAGAGACGAAAACCGCACGCATCCAACGCATGCACGCCGAATACCGGATCCTCTGCGACGAGATCCCCGAAGCCGTATGCGCCCTGCACTTCTCCAACCCACTGGAACTGATCGTCGCCACCGTGCTCAGCGCGCAAACCACCGACAAGCGCGTCAACTCCGTCACCGGAGAACTGTTCGCCGCCTACCCCGACGCCGAGGACTACGCCAACGCGAACATCGAAGACATCGAACGCATCATCCGACCACTCGGCTTCTACCACTCCAAAGCCAAACATCTGATCGGACTCGGCCAGGCGCTCGCCGAACGATTCGACTCCGAAGTGCCGCACACCATGGAAGAACTCGTCACCCTTCCCGGTGTAGGGCGCAAAACCGCCAACGTGGTACTCGGCAACGCGTTCGGCATCCCCGGATTCCCCGTGGACACGCACGTGACACGCGTGACCGGCCGGCTGCGCTGGCGCACCGACTGGAACGCCAAACACCCCGACCCGGTGAAGATCGAAAAGGAAATCTGTGCCTGCTTCCCACCCGAGGAATGGACGAACCTGAGCCACCGGCTCATCCTGTTCGGCCGCGCCACCTGCCACGCACGCAAACCCGACTGCGGCAACTGTCCGCTCGCCGACACCTGCCCATCCTTCGCGGTCTGAAAGGCCGGTCCGAGCGTCCGGCCGATCAAAAACCAACCCCCGCGGACCGTCACCGAGTATGGTGGTAGACATGCGCAGAGCACAGTCGGATCAACACAGCACGGCACCCCAGGCATTCCCCCCGGTCAGCGACCCAGGCGTCCCGCCGGTCGGAAGTCCGTCGTCGGGCCTCCCGGATCCCAGCCAGCAGCCGCTCTCCCGCCGCGCTCGCCGTCAGTCCGAACATGCGCTGGCGACCGGCGGCATCAAGTCCGTGGTCGTCTTCCTCGTGGCGCTGCTGGTGTTCGGCTGCGGCGGATACGCCGCGTACTCGATGATCGTGAACCGTTCCGCGCCCAGTCTGCCGATTCCCGGCGCCGCTCC
Organism: Bifidobacterium callimiconis; assembly: GCF_003952005.1. Taxonomy (GTDB): domain Bacteria; phylum Actinomycetota; class Actinomycetes; order Actinomycetales; family Bifidobacteriaceae; genus Galliscardovia; species Galliscardovia callimiconis. Next base: position 89,803 of record NZ_QXGJ01000009.1, on the reverse strand, counting down.
CGGCGGTTCGATCACGATCGGTCTGACCACCGCTCCCGAATCGCTCGACATCCGCAAGCAGGACGGCGACGCCGTGGCGCAGGCGCTGCTCGGCAACGTGTACGAAACGCTCGTCCAGCGCGGCGAGGACAACACCGCCCAGCCCGGCATCGCCAAATCGTGGGACGTGTCGGACGACGGACTGTCGTACACGTTCCATCTGGCCGACGGCGTGACGTTCTCCAACGGCGACCAGCTCAACGCGGACGACGTGGTCTACTCACTGCAGCAGATCCTGCAGAAACAGTATGTGGGCGCCAGTGATCTGACCAATCTGTCGTCGGTCAAGGCGACGGGCAGCTCCACCGTGGTCATCAAACTCTCCCAGCCCATGCCGCAGCTGCCGTGGGTGCTCTCCGGCCGCGCCGGCATCATCTACGACGAGACCGCGAAGGTCAACTACACCACCAACGCGGTCGGCTCCGGACCGTTCACCGTGGAATCATGGAAGAAGGGCGAACCGATCACGCTCAAGGCCAACACGTCGTACTGGGGCACCAAGGCGAAGATCGGCACGGTCACATTGAAGTACTTCGACGACGCCACGGCCGCCGCCAGCGAACTGAAGTCCGGCGACATCCAGGCGCTCATGCCCACCGACGCCACGAACGCGAACGATCTGAAGACACAGGACGGCATCACGGTGGCGCAGACCGAAAGCACCCGCAAGGTGGTGCTCGGCTTCAACAGCTCCGCCGACTCCCTGTTCTCCGACGCCCGCGTACGCCAGAGCGCGCGCATGGCCATCGACAAGAACGCGATCGTGCAGGCCAACGGCGCCGCGGAGACGCTGGGCGGACCGATCCCCAAGCTCGATCCGGGCTACGAGGATCTGACCGGCCTGTATCCGCTCGACCAGGCCAAGGCCAAGAGTCTGGTCAGCTACTTCCGTCTGCGCACGATGAAGCTCGTCTACCCGTCGTCGCTGGGCGAGCAGATCGGCCAGACGATCAAGAACGATCTCGCCGCCGCAGGCATTCCCGTCGAGGTGAGCATGGTCGACGACGCCACCTGGCAGCAGACCGTGGTGCAGGACAAGCAGTTCGACCTGACGATCTACACCATGGACTCCAGTCACGACGCGGGCGATTTCGTGGCGCGCGACAACTTCCTGCAGTACACGAACGCCGAGGTGGAAAGCCTGTACGCACAGGCGCAGGGCGCCACGACCAGCGACGACTACGCGAACCGGCTCAGGGAGTACGCGCACAAGCTCAGCGAGGACTCCCCCGCCGACTGGCTGTACGTGGAACGCCCGTGGGTGGCGTACAAGTCCACCGTGAAGGGCCTGCCCACCGCCATGGTCGACTGCTACCTCCCCCTCGCCAACGTCACCGTCGGATAGTTGAGCGGCTGGGCCTCGTTGGTCGGGCACCTCATCCGTCGGCCTACGGCCGCCACCTTCCCCTCGAGGGGAAGGAAATAATATTATCCTTGTAAATTCTTTTCCTTCCCCTCGAGGGGAAGGTGGCACGCGAAGCGTGACGGATGAGGTGTCCGACCAACAACAGCAACAACCAACAACATCAACAAGCGCGATCATCGTCGATCATTCCTTGTCACACAGCGTTTCTAAACTGGCGCGTATGACTGATAATGCTGAAGGCGCCATCAGCGCGCATCTCACCGCCCTGCCCGACCGTGTGGGCGTGGACGGTCTCGAAGACAAGTGGACGAAGGCGTGGAACGACGCCCAGACCTACAAGTTCGGTAACACCCGCGACCGCAAGGCCGTCTACTCCATCGACACCCCGCCGCCCACCGTCTCCGGCCATCTGCATGTGGGCCATGTGTTCTCCTACACCCACACCGACGTCATCGCCCGTTACAAGCGCATGCGCGGCTTCGACGTGTTCTACCCGATGGGCTGGGACGACAATGGTCTGCCCACCGAGCGTCGTGTGCAGAACTACTACGGCGTGCGCGTGGATACGTCCCTGAAGTACGATCCCGACTTCAAGCCGCCGTTCGAAGGCACCGAAGGCAAGAAGATCCAGGCCAAGGATCAGGTGCCCTGCTCCCGTCAGAACTTCATCGAGCTGTGCGAGAAGCTCACCGCCCAGGACGAGAAGCAGTTCGAGGCGCTGTGGCGCGAACTCGGCCTGTCGATCGACTGGTCGCAGACCTACCACACCATCGGCGAGCATCCGCGCCGCGTGGCCCAGAAGGCGTTCCTGCGCAACCTCGCCCGCGGCGAGGCCTATCAGAAGGACGCCCCCGGCCTGTGGGACGTGACCTTCCAGACCGCCGTGGCCCAGGCCGAGCTTGAGAGCCGCGAATACGACGGCTTCTACCACAAGATCGCCTTCCGCTTCGAGGACGGCACCCCGATCTACATCGAGACCACCCGCCCCGAGCTGCTGGCCGCCTGCGGCGCGCTGATCGCGCACCCGGACGACGAGCGCTACAAGAAGTACTTCGGCCAGTACGTGTACTCCCCGCTGTTCAAGGTCAAGGTGCCGATCCTGGCGCACAAGGCCGCCGAAATGGACAAGGGCGCCGGCATCGCCATGTGCTGCACGTTCGGTGATGTCACCGACGTCGAGTGGTGGCGCGACCTGAACCTGCCCACCCGTTCGATCATCCAGCGCAACGGTCGCATCATCATGAACGTGCCGGACTGGATCACCGACGAGGGCGGCAAGGCCATCTTCGAGGAGACCGAGGGCAAGACCACGTTCTCCGCCCGCAAGATCATCGTCGACCACCTGCGTGAGTCCGGCGACATGGACGGCGAGCCGAAGCCCACCAAGCGTATGACGAACTTCTACGAGAAGGGCGACAAGCCGCTCGAGATCGTCACCTCCCGTCAGTGGTACCTGAAGAACGGCGGCACCGACGAGAAGCTGAACGCCGAGCTGATCGAACGCGGCAAGGAGCTCAACTTCCACCCCGACTTCATGCGCGTGCGCTACGAGAACTGGGTGCACGGCCTGAACGGCGACTGGCTGATCTCCCGCCAGCGCTTCTTCGGCGTGCCGTTCCCGCTGTGGTACCCGGTGAAGGAGGACGGTTCCGCCGACTACGATCATCCGATCACGCCGAGTGAGGACATCCTGCCGATCGATCCGACCACCGACGTGCCGGCCGGATACACCGAGGACCAGCGTGACGTGCCCGGTGGCTTCACCGCCGAGAACGACATCATGGACACGTGGGCGACCTCCTCGCTCACCCCGCAGATCGTGACCCGTTGGGAGGAGCCCGGCGAGGAGAACCAGGCGATCCACGCGGCCACGTTCCCGATGGATCTGCGTCCGCAGGGTCAGGACATCATCCGTACCTGGCTGTTCAGCACCGTGGACCGCGCCCACCTGGAGAACCGCTGCCTGCCGTGGGCCCACGCCACGCTCTCCGGCTGGATCCTGGACCCCGATCACAAGAAGATGTCGAAGTCCAAGGGCAACGTGGTGGTGCCCAACGAGCCGCTGAAGAAGTTCGGCGCCGACGCCGTGCGCTACTGGGCCGCGGCCGCCCGTCTCGGTCTGGACGCCACGTACGACGAGGGCCAGATGAAGATCGGCCGCCGTCTGGCGATCAAGCTGCTCAACGCCACCAAGTTCGCGCTGGCCATCGGTCGTGAGGACGAGAACCATCACGTGGGTTCGGCCGCCGAGGCCACGTGGAACCCGACCGACGTGACCGAGCCGCTGGACCGCGCCGCCATGGCCAAGATGGCGTTCGTGGTGCGCACCGCCACCGAGGCGCTCGAATCCTACGAGCACTCCAAGGCGCTGGAGATCATCGAGAGCTACTTCTGGCAGTTCTGCGACGACTACATCGAGCTGGTGAAGAACCGCGCCTACGGCACGCCCGACGAGCACGGCCGCACCCCGAGCGAGGCCGCCGTGCTGTCCGCGCGCACCGCGCTGGGTCTGGGTCTGGACGCGTTCGCCCGCCTGCTTGCCCCGTATCTGCCGTACGCCACGGAAGAGGTGTGGCATTGGATGCACGACGGTGAGGGCTCCGTGCACCGCGCCGCATGGCCGACGCCGGAACCGTACGTAATCGCCGCCTCCGGCGTTTCCCCCGAGACGCTGGCCTGGGCCGGTCGCGCCGTGGAGCAGCTGCGCAAGATCAAGTCCGAGGCCAAGGTCTCCATGAAGACCCCGATCCTGTCCGTGGCGCTGTCCGCGGCCGCCGACGGTGTGAACGCGATCCGTTCCGCCATCGACGACATCGCGCAGGCCGGTCGCGTGGTCGGCAAGTTCGATCTGGTCGAGAAGCACGCCGAAGAGGCCTCCGCCTCCGATGACGGCTCCGACGAGACCGTGATCATCGCCGCCAGCGAGCTCGGCGAGCCCCCGGCCAAGAAGCCCAAGAAGAAGTAACCTTCATGGCGTGAGGCACAGAAGGCAAGGCCGGGGGCCATCGCAGCCTTGGCGGCTGCTCCCTTCGGCTACGGACAGTCCACTGGACTGTCCGCTTCACGCCTCAGCCGGCCAAGAAGCCCAAGAAGAAGTAACTTCTTCAGGCCATACGTCTGGCTCCCCTCTCTGAGGGGAGCTGTCACCGACAGGTGACTGAGGGGAGTGAACGGGTACATAGTCTGTGCCTGAATTCTCCCCTCAGTCTGCCTTCGGCAGACAGCTCCCCTCAGAGAGGGGAGCCAATCCGTTTTGGACACCAACCCGGAAAAACCAGCTTTCACACACGCCCCCCCAATCACCCTCACCGCACCACAAGCCAAGCCCCCCGCTGCAATCCTTGGCAACAAATTACGTAGCAAAAACTCATCAGACAAATAGTGGTGCCATGCAGAGTCGCATGGAAGTTTACACTTCACTACATTCTGCAGACCATCAATGCCCTGCGAAAAAAGGAATACGACAATGAAGTGGATTATTCGATGGGGAATTCCGATCTGCGGCGTGCTCATCGTGCTGTCGGTGCTGCTGTATGGGATCACACACCCGGAGTTTAGGGACGTCATGGCCGGCCCGGTCCACGTGATGGATCTGATCATAGTACTCGGCGGATTGCTCATCTCAATACCCATCACCGGAGTGCAGATCGGGGTGAAAACCAAACGCGGCGACCCCTATTCTACGGTTTGGAAGACTATTCCGTGGGCATGCATCATCGTGGACACCATACTGGCACTGTTTGTACCCAATACGCTGCCGTTTTCCATCGCGAGCGCGGTAACCGCCATCATCTGGTGCTATTTGCTGTTCTGGACACCGAAGAAGTAGCCTGAGCCGGCCCTTCCACACCAATCGACCAAAACCAATCACCAGCCCCGGCCGGATCACGCATGCCCAATACGGCTGATCCGGCCGACCCTACCTACTCCGACTTCTCCACCCAGCCGAGCGGAGTCTGGTCCACGGTCAGGTCGGAGACGGCCTTAGCGGACGTAGTCACGTCAAACTCGTACGTCACGGTTTGGCCGGGTGCGAGGCTTGCCACGTTGGCGTAGATCTTTGTGCCGTTCAGCGTTTCCTGTCGCGCGTCCGTCACGGTACCTGTGGAATCCGTTGACGCCGTAGGCTCGGTCATGCTGCCGCCAGCCGGAGCGTAGAACAGCATCTTCTCAATGCCGTACGTCTTGGGCTGCCCGGCCTGGCTGATGCCGATGATGTAGTCGGGCAGCGATGCGGCGGCATTGGAATCCAATGTATTGGTGAGCGTGTACGTCACATGGTAGGTGCTCGATCCGTCGCCATTTTTCGACGCCAATGTCACTGCGGACGTGCGGTGGATGTACCAGTCCATCTTCGACGAGTTCTGCTGCGTCACGTACACGCCCACCTGCGGATGTTCCTCGCTGTCCGGCGTGGACGCGGTGAATCCGGCATCGGCGATCGTCTTCTCCGCATTCTCGTCGAACGAGTACAGCGAGAAGTGCCGGTTCTGCGCCATGTCGCCCATGATCTGCGACACCTTGACCAGTTTGCCCGTGGTCATCTTGGAGAACATGCTGCCCACGGCCTGTTCGGCCACCTGCGCGAAGAACGCGTCCTGCTGTTCCTGCGGATACTTCGTGTACACCGTGTTGAGTAGGAATTCCGCGGTGTTGTCTCCAGTGAGCACGGTGCCGTCGGACAGTGTGACGTTGCCGGTGATGCCGATCAGTTCCTGCAGAAGCACCGGATCGACCATGATCACGCCGTCCAGATTCGTGTCGGCGCCCCACGGGGTGCGTTGCCAGATCTCGCGCATGCTCTCGGCGTTGCGTGACGCATCCGGGTAGACGGCCAGATCACGGATGTCGAACGACATCTGCAGCGGACCCCATTCCTGGAAGATTCGCCGTTCGTCGTCGGTCGGCGTACTCGTGCCGTAGGCGAGATAGTCCGCGTCGGAATGGAAATCGCCGATGCTGATGCTGCCGTTGTCCGTGGTGACCACGCCGACCGAGCCGACCAGCCCGCCGGACGAACGCGCCTCCGACGTGGTCATCGCCATGAGCGCATATGTGCGAGGCTGGTCCGAACCGAGGAAGTCCGGCAGCATCTGGAAGGCGTTGGACATGCGATCGACCGTATCGGCCAGTGATGTCAATTGCCTGCCGCTGGCCTCATAGGCGTCGTTCACGATGCCGACGTGCCCGCCCGGCAGATTCCTATAAACACGCACCTGCTTTTGCAGAGCCTTGTCGGCGGCGGCGATATCCGTTCTCTTGTCAAGGATCGGCTGCAGATTGAATCGACCGTCGTCGGTGCTCAACTGACTGTTCTGCAGTGAGGTCAGCACGTCGACGAATTTGGGCAAAGAATCACCAACCAGTTCATTCGTCACCGAGGTCATGCCCTGCACGGTAGTGACGTCGTCACCGATCACCGGAATATGCGATGTGATGTTCCATAGCGCGCCGTGGGTGATATCGTTCGCAGCCGTAGTCTCCTGCTTCGCCGCGTCAAGCTGCTGCTGCAGATCGGCGGATGCGACACCGGATCCACCTGCGCTAGAATCAGACGAATTGGCAAGATTCACTACTGCGGACACCGTTGACAATGCCTGCTGTTCGTGAGCCTGCACCTTCTTGGCATCCGAGTACAGTTTCATGCCGCACGCGCCTGCGGCAACAGCGAGCGCCAGCAATACCAGTAGTATTGCCGCAATCCACCGGCCGGGATGATGTCGTCTTGCACTCCGTGCCGGCATACGCCCCGTCTTCATATCATTCTTTGCAGTCAATCGTCAAACCCCGCAAAACACATTACTCCCCCCGAAAATAGGGGGCGCCAAGCATGTAATTATAGAGTCAGGATACGCGACATCGATGGCATTATAAGAATGATCACCAAACGTGCGTGTAGCCGGCCGCGCTTATTGCAAACGGTATTAGGCGAATACGTCGAGCACGCCGGGGTCGCCGCCGGCGTCAGCGATGCGCTTGTGGCGTTTCTTCGCCTCGGTCACTACGAATTCGCGGTACATTTCGGCGATGTTCGGGTCGAGTCCGGCGTCCTTGGCGATGCGTTGCAGACGCTCGATCTGGTAGTCCTCACGTTTGTAATCGGCGGGCGCGAATCCGGCGCCGGCCTTGAGCACGCCCACCTGCGAGGTAGCCTTGAACCGTTCGGCGAGCAGGTGGATCACCGCACCGTCGATGTTGTCGATCGTCTGGCGCAGTCCCTTGATCTTGGCCACGGCATCGGCCACTTCGGGATGTTCCTTGGCGGCCTGCGCGTCGATCGTGGACGAGCGTTCGATGCCGTTCGCATCGATGCCGTTCGCCGACTTCAGCTGGGTTTCGTCCGTTTCCGCAGTGTCGGTCACTACATTGTTCGCATCGGCGGATCCGGTCTGATCGTTGTCTTCGGTGATGGTTCGTACAGGCTTTCGCCAACCACTGATATCTGCACTCATGCCTACCAGATTATCCCGAACCGCTCCCCTGCGGCCGGCATGCCACGCGTATGATCACTATGCAAGACCGGTCCGCATATCGTACGTTCGGTTACGTTCCGTCATGGATCATCAACCGAACGTAACCGAACGCCACCCTACGAGTACGTTTCGTAGCCGACCGATGACGCAACGTAACGCAAAAGCGCCGTACGGTTACGTTCGGTTGCATATATGCAGCGAATCGTAATCGTACGGCGCTTGGATGATCGTCTCAGTTCAACTCGAACCGAACCGTTCCGAACCGACTACTTGGCCTGGGCCTGCGGGATCGTGGAGTTGATCGCCGCCAGGAACTCGCGGTTCGTGGCGGTCTTCTTGAGGCGCGGCACCAGCGTCTGGTACGCCTGCTCCGGCTCCATGCCGCCGAAGAGGCGACGCAGACGGTAGATGACGGCCAGCTCGGCGGGCGGCGTGATGAGCTCCTCGCGGCGGGTGCCGGACGCGTTGATGTCGATGGCCGGGAACAGTCGCTTCTCGGACAGCTCGCGGCTCAGACGCAGCTCCATGTTGCCGGTGCCCTTGAACTCCTCGAAGATCACCTCGTCCATCTTGGAACCGGTCTCCACCAGCGCGGAGGAGATGATGGTGAGCGAGCCGCCGTTTTCGATGTTGCGGGCCGCGCCGAAGAACTTCTTCGGCGGGTACAGCGCCTGCGCGTCCACGCCACCGGACAGGATGCGGCCAGACGCCGGCTGGGCGATGTTGTACGCGCGGGCCAGACGGGTCATGGAGTCGAGCAGCACGACCACGTCCTTGCCGAGCTCCACCAGTCGCTTGGCGCGTTCGATGGCCAGTTCGGCCACGATCGTGTGGTCGCTCGCCGGGCGGTCGAACGTGGAGGAGATGACCTCGCCCTGCACGGTGCGCTCCATGTCGGTGACTTCCTCGGGGCGTTCGTCCACGAGCACGACCATGAGGTGCACTTCGGGGTTGTTCGTGGTGATCGAGTTGGCGATCTGCTGCAGCGTGATGGTCTTGCCGGCCTTCGGCGGGGAGACGATCAGACCACGCTGGCCCTTGCCGATCGGCGCCACGATGTCGATCAGTCGGCCGGTGAGCTTGGTCGGCTGGGTCTCCATGCGCAGACGCTCCTGCGGGTAGAGCGGCGTGAGCTTGCTGAAGTGCGGGCGGGACTGCGCCTCCTCCACGCTCATGCCGTTGATCGTTTCGATCGACTGCAGCGGCACGAACTTCTGACGCTGGTTGCGGCCGTCGCGCGGAGGACGGGTGGTACCCTGCACGGCGTCGCCCTTGCGCAGACCGTACTTCTTCACCTGGCCCATCGACACGTACACGTCGTTCGGTCCGGGCAGGTAGCCGGAGGTGCGCACGAATGCGTAGGATTCGAGCACGTCGACGATGCCGGCGACGGGCACCAGATCGTCCTGCTGCTGGTAGTCGTTGCGCTCCGCACGATCGGCGCGATCGGCACGCACGACATCGTCACGACGATTGCGGCGATCGTTACGATCGGCACCGTTGCGACGGTCGTTGCGATCGTCGCGAACGCCACGACGGGCATCACGATCGGCGCGGTTGCGGCGGTAGTCGCGGTCATCGTCCTGCTCGTAGCGGTCGGCGCGATCGGCACCGTGGCCGCGATCGTCACGCACTCGACGGTCGGCGTGATCGTCACGACGGTTCTTGCCGCCCTTACGCGGTTCGGGACGGTCGGAACGGTCGGGCAGTGCGGCGAGGATGTCACCCAGATCGCGCACGCGACCCTGACGGGCAGGCTCGTCGGCAGCGGCACCGCTGTCCTTGCGGCGGCGCACGCGCGGAAGATCGAGATCAAGGTCAAGCTTGCCAACGTTCTCGTGATCGTGATCGCGATCACGGCCGGCACGGTCCGCACGATCAGCGCGTTCGTTGTCGATCGCCGGAGCGGACGACAGCGTGGCACGACGACGCGGCGCACGCTTGCCGGCCTTGGGCTCGGGCAGCTCGATGGCGGCGAGCTTGGCGGCGGACTTCTCCACGTGATCGATGTGATCGGCCGGCTCGACGGTCTTCTTCGGTTCGGGCAGCTCGATGATGGTCGGCTGCGCGGACGTCTGCTCCACGGGAGCGGAAACATTGGATTCGGCCGGCTTGGAGGGCTCCGCGACAGGAGCGGCAGCGGAATCGGACGGAACGTCGGCCACGGCTTCGGCGGCTTCTTCCGGCTTGTCGGCCTTCTTGACGGTGCGCTTGGTCGTCTTCGGCACACGCACGGTCACACCGGCGGGCGCTTCGCCGCCGTTTCGGGCGGCTTCGATGGTGCTGACCAGCTCGCCCTTACGCATGGTGGAGGTACCACGCAAACCCATCTGCTTGGCGAGCTCCTTGAGCTCGGGCAGCTTCATACTTGCAAGATTCTGGCTTTCTGCCACGTGTATTGCCTTTCGTCTGACCGTATATGACCCAACCATGAATCTCAAAGACCCAAGGCCGCAATCATAAGGGTGTTCTGACGCGATGAGAGCGCCGTTCCGATGAGAACTATCTCATCCGAGCGCTATCTCGTCATCGAAAAGTCCGAATTGAGAACGGTTCCGGACTGCCCTTACTATACGACGAGTCACCGACCGACGCAATTTTGCCACGCCCGAAAATCGAACGGTTGTTCACGATGATGTTCGTTCGAATATTCGTGCGCGAAGGTACCGCACGCGAGCGCCATGCACGTCTCGCGCATGCACCTTGCACGCCCGTCATCGCAATCGAAAATCCGTAACGACCGACAGCGTTTTCGCATACTGGGCATCAACGCTCGCATTATGGTTCACGCTGGCGGCGCTGCTGGAACCGCCACTCACCGACCAGCCGGTGAATCGCAATCCCATGCCGGTGGTCACCTTGTCCGCATCGATGGGCAGACGCAGCACCACGGCCTGACCTTCGGCGAGCGAGATGCGATCGGCCTGCGCCCAGACGCGATCCATGGTTTTGCCGGACGTGTCCAGCAGGTCGAAGTGCAGCATCACGTCGGTGACGTTGCCGGGCACACGGCTGCGCACGGTCACGTCCACCATGCGTTTGCCGTCGTCCACACGGTCGTCGCCACCGGCCGCGTCGGAGTGGAAGACGCCGCGATCGGTGATGTCAAGAATGTCGAATGGCATACTGTGCGGCTGCGCGGCGGGCAGGTTGAGCTTATTGCGCAGATAGGCGTCGGCTTCGGAGACCGTGTACGCGTCCACGCCCGTGATGGCGTCCGTGTAGCGCAGGCTGGTGGCGTTCGCGACGTAGCGCGCTTCGGCGGTTTGGTCGGCGTAGTCGTTGGCGATGTCGTACACCGCGTTGCTCACATCGTCCGGCCAGGTGCGCGCAGTGAGCAGTTTCACGGTTTGGTCGAGGGCTGTGGCCGCCTGTGCCGCGGCGGCTCTTGTGGCGTTGAGATCGTCTCCGATGGAGGTGGTCATGGCGTCGTCCACGGTCTGCCATGATGCGGCCACGGCGTTGAGATAGTAGTCGCCGGCTTCCGCTTCGGTGAGTTCCGGTCCGGTGAAGTTCAGATCGTTGGTCGTTTTCGACGGAGTGGCCCCTTCCAGATCGTATTCGGCGTCATTGGGGCAGACTTCGCCGCTGGCCGTCGACAGAACGCTCATGCCGCCGACGAACCATCCGGCCGCGCCGGCCATGACGATCGCGAGCAGTAAGCCGATGATGCGTCGTCGGAGACGTTTGCGTGCCGCCTGTTCGGTCAGTTCGGCCGCGAGCGCGGCCCGGGGCTCATCGTCCGTGCCGTCGTGGTCGCCTCTGCCATGACGATTGCCGTTTCGTCCCATGTGTCTCTCTTTCGCGTGGTTGCTCGTTGTCATTCGTCACTCACCCGACCATTCACTGTCATTCGCAGGTCATTCACTGCCGCTTACCGACCTCCGCCATTCGCAGGTCATTTGCTCAGCCTCACCGAGATCGATATCAGATCACCGTCGTCGAGATACGGGCGCATGGCGTTGTTGCCGAAGTCGAATTCCATGATGTAGGTTTGCGGATCGAAGTCCAGTAGCCCGTTGTATCGGCGGAGCGGTCCGACGTTGAGCAGTCCGCCGCCGTATTCCGCCTCCCACTGTTCGGCTGCGGTGTAGTAGGTGCGACCGAGCTTGTACTTGGCTTGGAACGTCACGGTGACGGCGCGTTGGGCGAGGTCGATTTTGCCGGCCTGGATGTATTTGCGGTCGAATTCAGCCACGGTGATGTTGTAATGCTCGCGCAGATTGCGCTCGGCGGCGCGGTCCTCGTCCGACATGTATGACTTGACATACCCGCCGTCATTATCGGAGACGATGATCTCGTCGGCGGTCATGTTGCCGTATTGTCTCACGAACGCATTCCAGCCGTCGCCCGGTCTGATGCCTCGTTGGGTGGCAAGCGTGAAATCGCAGTCCTCGTGATCAATGCGGCAGCTGTTGCCATCCTCGCCCACGCTGGTGAATTGGCCCGGGTAGTCGCGGACGTATGCCTTGGTGACGATACTGCCGGATGCGGTATTGACCAGCGAGTATTCGCTGACGGGCAGATATCCGGAGGGAGGGTTGTCGTCGGTTGTGATCAGCGTGGTCGTGCCGATCGTGACGGATCCGACGATGGTCAGGGCGAGGGCCAGGATCAGGACGATCGCGGCGGTGCGGGAGCTGCGGGGACGGGCGGCGGCATCTACCGTGTTGGTCTTACGGTCAGCGGTCGCACAGTCGGCGGGGTCGGCGGTCGCACGGTCGCCAGTCGCACGGTCGCCAGTCGCACGGTCGGCGGTCGCACGGTCGGCGGTCGCACGGTCGGCGGTCGCACGGTCGGCGATTTTCCTACCGGCGGTCTTTCCACCGGACGACTTCCGCCGCCCGGTCGGGTGGGTCTTCTCATTCGACTCGCCGGCCGCGTCGATCGGCACATAATCCGCATCAGGTTGGCGAAACGGTCTCATGGCGTCTCCTATGCGAATCGGAAATCGTTGACGACCGCGGCGGACGCGATCTGCTGTGCGGTGTAGTCGTCCTGATGAATCTCGGGGTCCTGAGATAGGTCGGCGCCGTCGTTCACGTGTACGGACCATCCGACGAGCGCGAGTCTCCAGCCGGTCTGGGGCAGGTCGGGGTTGATCTCCAAGGTCATGGTCACGGTGTCGTTGTTGTGGATGCGCACCGGTTTGCCGTCATCGTCGTAGGAACTGTACAGTGCCTTGACCTCGGTGGCGCGGATGGTGCCGTCGGCGTCGAGCAGGTTGAAGGCCACGCCGATGGACGCCACGTCAGACGGTATGTGGCTGACGGCGTGCACGGTCACGCAGCGGCGTGGGACCTCCTGTCCGTCGTCGCCGATGAGCGCGAATCCGGTGCACAAGCCGGCGTCGGTGAGTCCGGTGACCTCGATCGGCGCGGCCGGGGTGGGTTCGGAGTCAAGTTCCAGTGCCGTGCGGACGATGGATTGCGCGCCGGATGGTTTGAATTCGCTGTAGGTCATCCAGTCGATGGCCTCGGGATTGGTGTTCGTGGTCAGGTTGGCGTAGATCGCCGATCGTTCCTGATATTCGAGGATCACCCGTCGGATGGGTTTGTCCAGGGAATTGGGCCAGGTGCGGGCCGCGAGCGTTGCGGCGGCATGATCGGCGGCGCTCTTTGCCGTTGTGGCGGCGGAATGTATGGCGTTGAGGTCTCCGCCAGCCACGGCGAGGCGGAGGGCGTCGTCGGCCGGGTAGACGTCGGCCACGGCCGTACTGAAATATGGGCCGGCCTTCGCTTCGGACAGTCGGGGGCCGTTGGGTTCGAGCGGCACGAATCCGCCGTAGCAGTAGTCTTTGGAGTCTTTGGCGCTGGTTTGGTTGGAGCAGTTGAGCGCAGAGCCGCCGGGGAGTCGGCTGCGATGCCATGCGAATCCGCCTGCGGCCGCCGCGACCATCGCCAGCAGCACGAGCAGGGAGACGAGGCGGGAGCCCCGGGGTTTCTTCCGCCGGGCATCGGCTCCAGCGTTTCCGTTGTTCCATGCGAAGCCGCGATTGGCGATGCCACTGCCGTAATCGGGGACGTCGTTGGTACCGCTGGCGTCGTTGTCCCTAGACGGACCGGCATCACGATCATTGTTGAGAAACTCATCGAAGCCGACACGCTTGCCGGTGTCCTCACCGCCCCACGGCGGCACCCATCCCCCGGAATCCTTCATCGCATTTCCTCTCCGACATGTGTTCATTCGCTCGCGTCGGTCTTAACTACGTTGTTTCTTCCCGCCATCCTACTGCACAGCGAATCAAATGTTCCTGAACCCGATCCAGATCTATGGCGCTTCCAAGCCTATCTACGCTTCGCTAGGTGCTCACACGAGATTGCAGAGACATATCCACCATTCGCTAGGTGCTTGCCAATATAGCCGGCACATCCTCACTTGCAAGAAACGCTATATCTGATCACCGAACTATCTGGAACTACCCCATACACGATCTTCTCTATTTTCCTGAGAACCTAGCGAACGGCAGATAGACCTTCACGCCATCCATAATCCACCTAGCGAACCGCAGATAGCCCATAAGGCCAAGACGATACACACGAATTGCCCCAGAAAACGACAAGGTGGCCTCCCGCCGAAACGGGAGGCCACCTTAATTCATCCATGCAAGTCAGACCGCACCGTCGCCCGCCCCTCGAGGGGGGGGGCGACATGCAAAGCGTGACGGATGAGATGCCGGGTTCTAGTCCCTCACAGGGAGGAATCAGAACTCGCGGTGCTCGCGGTAGAACTTGATCAGGCTCTGGGTGGAGGCGTCCTGGGCGGCCAGGGCGTCGTCATCCTTGGAGATGGCCGGGGTGATCTGCTTGGCGAGCTGCTTGCCGAGCTCCACACCCCACTGATCGTAGGAGTCCAGACCCCACACGGTGCCCTCGACGAGGGTGATGTGCTCGTACAGGGCGATGAGCTCGCCGAGCGAGAACGGGGTCAGGGCCACGCCGAGGATGGACGTGGTCGGACGGTTGCCCTTGAACACGCGGGCCGGCACGATGGCCTCCGGCGTTCCCTCGGCGCGCACCTCGTCGGCGGTCTTGCCGAAGGCGAGGGCCTTGGTCTGGGCCAGGTAGTTGCCGAGGAACAGCTCGTGCACGTCCTGGTCGCCGTCCTTCACCGGGTTCGGGGTGTTGGCGAAGGCGATGAAGTCGGCCGGGATGAGCTGGGTGCCCTGGTGGATCAGCTGGTAGAAGGCGTGCTGGCCGTTGGTGCCGGGCTCGCCCCAGAAGATCTCGCCGGTCTCGGTGGTCACCGGGGTGCCGTCCCAGCGCACGGACTTGCCGTTGGACTCCATGGTCAGCTGCTGCAGGTAGGCCGGGAAGCGGTGCAGGTACTGGTCGTACGGCAGCACGGCGTGGGAGGCCACCTTGAAGAAGTTGCGGTACCACACGTTGAGCAGGCCGAGCAGAGCCACCACGTTCTTCTCGAACGGGGTGTTGGCGAAGTACTCGTCGATCTCATGGAAGCCGTGCAGGAACTCCTCGAACTGGGCCGGGCCGTAGACCACGGCGAGCGAGGTGCCGACGGCGGAATCCACGGAGTAGCGGCCGCCGACCCAGTTCCAGAAGCCGAAGGCGTTCTCCGGGTCGATGCCGAACTCCTCGACCTTCTCCAGGTTGGTGGAGACGGCCACGAAGTGCTTCTTGATGGCTTCGGCGTTCTTCTCGTCGGAACCGTCGATGGCGCCGGAGGCCTTGAGCTCCTCGAGCAGCCAGGTACGGGCCTCACGGGCGTTGGTCAGGGTCTCCAGCGTGGTGAAGGTCTTGGAGACGATGATGAACAGCGTGGTCTCCGGATCGAGGCCCTTGGTCTTCTCGGCCAGGTCGTTGGGGTCGATGTTGGAGATGTAGCGGGCGGAGATGCCGGCGTCGGCGTAGGGCTTGAGGGCCTCGTACGCCATGACGGGACCCAGGTCGGAGCCGCCGATGCCGATGTTGACCACGGTGTCGATCTTCTTGCCGGTCACGCCGCGCCATTCGCCGGAGCGGACCTTCTCGGCGAACGCGTAGATGCGCTCGAGGGTGTCGCGCACGTCCTTGACCACGTCCTGGCCGTCGACGATGTACTTGCCCTCATCCTCGACCGGGCGACGCAGGGCGGTGTGCAGCACGGCACGGTCCTCGGTGTTGTTGATGTGCACGCCGGTGTACTGCTGCTTGATGCGCTCGTCGAGCTTCACGTCCTTGGCGAGGTCGGCGAACAGCTTGAGGGTTTCGGGCTTGATGAGGTTCTTGGAAAGGTCGAAGTGCAGGTCGCCGGCTTCGAAGCTGAGCTTCTCCACGCGGTCGGCGTCTTCGGCGAACCACTTCTTGAGGTCGATGCCTTCGGCCTGCAGCTCGTCATAGTGCTTCTGCAGCGCAGCCCAAGCGGGAGTCTGGGTGGCGTCAATGGGAGGATTAATGGCCATGTGAGGTCCTTTCATCACTTGAGGCGTCTCGGTGGTATTGAGCGCCTGTTCCGCGTTTCACAATACCGGCCTTCACGGACAGTAAAAAACGAACAGAAATGTTGTCATTTGTGCGTTAGAACGTGCAATAGACAGAACCTATCGCCGCGTTACCTGCCGTTCACCATCGAACCCGTTCAATATCGAACATTCGCACACACCGAGGCCGATCCCCTCCGCCCGCCATGACACACCCCGCGACAACTCGATAGTCAGATCGCGACATTCCGCGACTCGGTAGTCCGAACGCAACATTTCGGTAGTTGAAACGCGACATTCCACGGTTTGGTAGTCAAATCGCGACGTTGTGAGCGTAAACACCGCGCAAAAGCGTCACGTTTCGACTACCAAACCTCGAACATCGCGTCCCAACTACCAAATTCCCCCACGCCCCTCTACAGGATTTCGGCATGACCACGAGCCGTGAGTTCGGCCACCATGCGCTTGACCTCCTGGCTGCGCGCACGCGGCGCGACCAGCAGCGCGTCCGGCGTGTCGACGACGACCATATCGTCCGCGCCGAGCAACGCCACCATGCGTCCACTCGACGGCACCACCACGTTTCCCGCCGAATCCAGGCACACCACATGCCCGGCATCACCGACGATCTTGTTGTTGCGCACGTCCACGCTCGGAATCAGCGCCGCCACCGAATTGAAGTCGCCGATGTCGTCCCAGCCGAATCCGCCGGGCACCACGGCCACGCCACCCTCGGCCGCCAACGGTTCGGCAAGCGCATAGTCGAAGGCGATCTTCTCCACGCCCGGCCACAACCGTTCCATCATCTCGGCGCGGGTCTCACCGCCATCGTCCGCATCCCACACGTCGGCGAGCGCGGTGACCACGCGGTGGATATCCGGTTTGAGTCGGCGCAGCGCATCGAGCAGCACGTCGGCCCGCATGACGAACATGCCGGCGTTCCACCGGTATTCGCCGGTCATCAGATATGCCTGTGCGGTGGCGGCGTCGGGCTTTTCTACGAACGACCGCACACGGCGCGCGTCCGGAGCGCCGGGAATATGCGATCCCAACGGTTCGCCGTGGCGGATATATCCGAACGCGGTGGACGGACGGGTGGCGGCGATGCCGATCGTGACCACGTATCCGGCGCGGGCCGCGGCCACGGCCTGTCCCACGCATGACGCGAAGGCCTCGTCATCGCGAATCACGTGATCGGCGGCGAATGATCCGACGACGATGTCGTCGCCATATCGTTTCGCCAGTATCGCCACGGATAGTGCGATGGCGGCCGTGGAGTCGCGTCCGACCGGCTCGGTGAACAGATTGCGTGCGTCGAGTTCCGGCAGCTGCGCGCGGATAGCGGCCTCATGCGTCACGCCGGAGATCACGGACACGCGTTCGGCGCCGGCGAGTGCGGCCAGACGATCGAACGTGGCCTGGATCATGGTGCGTCCGGAGCCGAGGAAGTCGTAGAGGAATTTGGGCCGTCCGCCGCGACTGATCGGCCAGAGCCGCGATCCCACTCCCCCGGCGGGAATCAGCGGATAGAAATCCAGCATCGCGCCCTCGGCATCGGCCGTGTTCCCGTTCTTGCTTGTGGAGTCGTCCATGTTCGCGGCATCCATACGTGCGTTATCCATGCACCCATTATCCCCAGCCGCCCGATACAACGCCCCTGACCGCAGGTCTATTCCCATCATCAATCATGATCAGCCACCCCCGAAAGCCAAAACCCGCGTGCTCCCTCCAAGGGAGGGAGCTGTCATGCGACAGCATGACTGAGGGAGGGAACAGCAACCTTCCGCCTTCGCACCCCTCCCTCTGTCGCGACGTTCGTCACGACATCTCCCTCCCCGGGAGGGAGAACGAAAAATGACCCCTCCTCCATGAAGAGCAAGGGGCCGAACCTTCACGATTCATCTTCGCGTCCCTCCCTCTGTCGCGACATTCGTCACGACATCTCCCTCCTTGGGAGAGAGAACACGGGAGGCGTTCAAAACCAGAGGCGTCCGCGCCCCACAACCCCTGCGACACGCGCAAACCGCGCTCCATCCACCATCGATTTGGATTTTTCCGAATCGTCCGGTAATATCCTTTACTTGTGTGCGCAGCAATGTGCCATGTGCCACTTTAGCTCAGTCGGTAGAGCGGCTCACTCGTAATGAGCAGGTCGACAGTTCGATTCTGTCAAGTGGCTCCACGGGAAACCCTAGGCACTTCGCCTAGGGTTTTTGTTTACCGTGACTCATTGATCGCAGCGAACGCATGAACAGACGCATGGGATGCGATCATATGGGAACAACGCGCGAGTGGCGGAATTGGTAGACGCGCAGGATTTAGGTTCCTGTGTCTTTGACGTGTGGGTTCAAGTCCCATCTCGCGCACCGATAGGAAATCCTCGGAATCGTTGTGGTTTCAACGATTCCGAGGATTTTTTTTTATCTGCTCTTCGCAGCCCCACCTCTGTCGCGCCTTGCGTGACACCTTCCTCATCAGAGGGAGAAGAGGGGCGACCACTCACTGCACGTAGTTGTGCAGCACGAGGCGGCGGATGCTGGGCACCAGACGACGGATGGCCTTGGAACGGTGCGAGATCGCGTTCTTCTCCTCCGGCATCATTTCGGCCGAGGTGAGCGGATGGCCGGCTTCGGCGGCACGCGCCGGCTGGTCGTCGGGCACGAAGATCGGATCGTAGCCAAATCCATGCTCTCCGCGCGGCGCACGGATGATCACGCCCTGCATGTCGCCGAGCTCCACGTTCTCGTTGTGGATGTCGTACGGCGGTTCGGTACGGCCGTCGTCGGTTTCCGGCACCACGAGCGCCGCCGCGCAGCGGAATCGTGCGGTGCGGTTGGCGTCGGGGATGTCTTCGATCTGGGCGAGCAGCAGTCGGTTGTTGGCGGCGTCGTCGCCATGCACGCCGGCCCAGCGAGCGGACAGAATGCCGGGTGCGGCGCCCAGCACGTCCACGATCAGCCCGGAATCGTCGGCCACGGCGGGCAGACCGGTCCGTCGCACCACGTCACGCGCCTTGAGCAGCGCGTTCTGTTCGAACGAGACGCCGTCCTCCACCGGGTCGGGCAGGTTCAGCGAGCCGGCGGTCACCAGTTCGATCCGCTCGGCGTCCTCGCCCAGATCCTCCACGAGAATGCGCTTGATTTCGGCCAGCTTGCCTTCATTATGGGTGGCGACCACCATTCTGATCGTATCGCTCATAGCGACTCCTCCTCATTGAATCCACTGAAATATCGGGCTTTATGAGCCCATACCGCGCCTGCCCAATACGACAAACCAGACACGACAAAACTATGCAAATCATTATGCAAGACGGGCGGTGGCGACCGTTACACCGGTCCGGCGGCACCATCATCGGTTGCTCACCGGACCGGTCATGTCAGCCGTTCAGTCCTGCTGCAGCGCCGCCCTCTGCGCCGCCTGAAGCTCCTTGTTGCCCTTCTCGGCCAGGTCGAGCAGCTCGCCCAGCTCCTTGCGGGTGAAGGGACGATGCTCGGCGGTGCCCTGGATCTCGATGAACGCACCGGCGCCGGTCATGGCCACGTTCATGTCGGTCATGGCGTTGCTGTCCTCCACGTAAGGCAGGTCCAGCATCGGCTTGCCGTCGATCACCCCCACGGACACGGCGGACACCTGATCGCGCAGCACGGTGCGGTTCGCGCGGATCATCTTGTGCTCCTTGGCCCAGGCCACTGCGTCGGCGAGCGCCACGTAGGCGCCGGTGATGGATGCGGTGCGGGTGCCGCCGTCGGCCTGCAGCACGTCACAGTCGATCTGGATCTGGTTCTCGCCGAGGGCCTTCATGTCGACCACGCCGCGCAGGCAGCGGCCGATAAGTCGGCTGATCTCGTGGGTGCGGCCGCCGATCTTGCCACGCACGGATTCGCGGTCGGTGCGTTCGGTGGTGGCGCGGGGAAGCATGGAGTATTCGGCGGTGACCCAGCCGAGGCCGGAGTCCTTGCGCCAGCGGGGTACGCCCTGCGTGAACGTGGCGGTGCACATCACGCGCGTGTTGCCGCATTCGATGAGCACGGAACCCTCCGGAACGTCGGTCCAGTGTCGGGTGATCTTCACCGGACGCAGTTCGTCCACCGCGCGTCCGTCGGGACGGATCGTCTGGGTGGCGTCAAGCATGTCTTTGATCTGAACCATTGGTAGCCTCCGTAGCCTCCATGCACGAACATTCGTGCATGAAAGACCGTATCGGTCTTCACCGACATTGCCCGGCCGCCCGTACGCTCGTTGCCCGTCCACCCCACCGGCGGCCCCTACACTTGGTGGTATGAGATTTCTGGCTGCGTTGTATCGCTTCGCCATGGCGGCCTGCTGCTTCGCCGGCACCTATGAGGTGTGGCATTTGCGTCACTATTCTTCGCTGGTGTATTTCACGTTCCAGACCACGCTGCTGCTTGGCGTGGTGATGCTGTGGACGGGTGCGGCCACGTTGCTCAAGGGCATTCAGCCGCCGGCCTGGCTCAAGGGCTGTCTGACGCTGTACAGCGTGATCGCCGGTCTGGTGGCCCTGTTCGTGCTGCCGGCCGCGGATCCGGCGATCACGCCGCGCGTGTTCGGTCTGCTCACGGTCACGTGGGCGCATCGCGTGGTGCCGGTGGGCGCGCTGTTGGATTGGCTGCTGTTCGATCCGCATCGGCGGTTCAAATGGCCGTACGCGTTGTGGTGGATGGCGTATCTGCCGGTATATGTGGCGGGCGTTCTGATTCGCGCGGCGATCTGGCCGCATTCCGGTCCGCTGGCCGATGGCACGCCGTATCCGTATGATTTTCTGAATCTTCCGGTGTTGGGTTGGACTCGTTTGGGCATCAATATAGTGGAATACGGTGGCGTGTTTTTGGCATTGGGACTAATACTGATAATCATTGACAGGGCGCTGCCGCAGAAGGTGCTGGTCGCATCCTGATTCATCCTGATGTATCGTGCGTTCTGGCGCACCCGATGATGTTACGAACGAAGAGGTAGTCATGACGAACACTGATTATTCGGCCGCGATGATGACCGATATGTACGAGTACACGATGCTTGACGCCGCCATGCTTGACGGCACCGCGGATCGCCGTTGCGTGTTCGAGGTGTTCACCCGTCATCTGCCGACGGGACGACGCTATGGCATCGCGGCCGGTCTGGGACGCATTGTGGACATGCTGAAGGACTTCCGTCCGAGCGAGTCCGATCTGAAGTTCCTGCGCGATCGTCATGTGGTGAGCGAGAAGACGGCCAAGTGGCTGGAGAACTTCCGCTTCTCGGGCACGATTCGTGCCTACCGCGAGGGCGAGGCGTTCTTCGCGAATTCGCCGATCCTGCAGATCGAGGGCACGTTCGCCGAGTGCACGCTGCTGGAGACGCTGGTGCTGTCGGTGTTGAATTATGATTCGGCGATCGCGTCGGCCGCGTCCCGCATGACGTCGGCGGCGGGCGACCGTCCGTGCATGGACATGGGCGGACGTCGCACGAACGAGAGTGCCGCGGTTGCCGCCGCGCGCGCCGCGATCGTGGGCGGCTTCGCCGGCACCGCGAATCTGGCTGCGGCCAAGAAGTACGATCTGGTGTGCATCGGCACCGCCGCACACGCGTTCACGCTGTTGCACGACGACGAGCGCAGCGCCTTCGTCTCCCAGGTCAATGCGCTGGGTCCGGGCACCACGCTGCTGACCGACACGTACAACATCGAGCAGGCGATCACCACCGCCGTCGAGGTGGCCGGCCCCGAGCTGGGCGGCATCCGCATCGATTCGGGCGACCTGGCGTCGCTCGCCCAGCAGGCGCGCAAGCAGTTGGATTCGCTGGGCGCCACGAACACGAAGATCACGGTGACGAACGATCTTGACGAGTATGCGCTGGCCGCGCTGGCCACCGCGCCGGTCGATTCGTATGGTGTGGGCACGATGCTGGTGACCGGCTCCGGTCATCCGACGTGCGCGATGGTGTACAAGCTGGTGGAGCGCGAAGGCGCCGACGGTCAGATGCATCCGGTTGCGAAGAAGTCGTTCGGCAAGAAGACCGACGGCTGGCGCAAGCGCGCGCTGCGTTCGTACCGTTACGGTCTGGCGCAGGGCGAGCTGGTGGTGTGCGGCCCGCAGGATCAGCTGGCCGACTGGCAGGCTCCCGCCGAGTACGGCGATACGCGCGATCTGCTGATCACCGCCGTGGACCATGGCGACATCGACGAGTCCCTGGCTAGCAAGGAGGCGCTGCTCGCAGCCCGCGACTACCATCGCAAGGCGCTCGATGAGCTGCCGGTGACCGCCCTGTCCCTGATGAACGGCGAGCAGGCCATCCCCACCGAAATCATCACCCTCTAAGTCCTACGCCTGTGGCTCCCCTCCAGAGGGGAACCACAGGACATACCCGCATCATCCCCGGAGAAGAAAAACATGACCGGGAAGCTCGACTCATCACAACCCGGCTTCCCCTTGAGGGGAAGCTGTCAGCGCAGCTGACTGAGGGGAGCCACCGCACACTCCTACTTCATCTCGTCGTAGATGCGCTTGCAGTCCGGGCACACCGGGTAATCGGAGGGGTTGTGCTTGGGCACCCACACCTTGCCACACAAGGCCACCACCGGTCGTCCGGTGAGCCTCGACTCGGCCATGCGCTCCTTCGATACGTAGTGCGCGAAACGATCGGCGTCGCCGTCGTCGGTGCGCTGGCCTTCGGTCTTGGTTTCAGGGCGTTCCAGCACGGCAGTGCCACTGCCCGTGTCGGGAGTGGACAGAGGGGAAACCGCGTCGTCGAGCAGGATCGACTCGGTCATCGCGTTCGGCTCGGTCATCGCATGCATCATGTCAGTCCCTTTCTCACATCGTCGTTGTCGCCATTCATCTTATTACGTTGCATGTTCCGTGATTTCGGAGCGTTTCCACCGCGTCATGGCGTTGTCATGGCGTTTCCACCGTGCGCGGTAGTCTGGAATTCATGACGATAGCTGTATGCCCCGGATCCTTTGATCCGGTCACTTCCGGCCACATCGATGTGATCGAGCGATGTGCGCTTCTGTTCGATCAGGTTCATGTTGTCGTGGCTGTGAACGCCGCGAAGAAGCCGATGTTCACCGAAGACGAACGGGTGAGCATGATCCGAGCCGCGTTGAGCGAGGACGGCTACCCGAACGTCGTGGTGAGCAGCACCGACGGACTGATCACCGACTACTGCGCCAGGGTTGGCGCCAAGGTGATCGTCAAGGGTCTGCGCCAGAACGGCGACTATGAGGCCGAGCTGGGCATGGCGCTGGTGAACAAGCAGCTGGGCGGCGTGGAAACGATGTTCCTGCCGGCGAACCCGTTGAAGGAACACATTTCCAGCTCTATTGTGAAGGACGTGGCCCGGCATGGCGGCGACGTGTCGGAGCTGGTGCCGCGCAGCGTGGCCCCGCGACTTATCGAGGTGCTGAAGAAATAACGGAAAGAGATGACCATGAGCGACAATGACGATTTCGACGACACCGGTGAATCCGAAGTGGCCAATCGTGTAGGGTCGGACGCCTCGACGCGTTCCGCGGGCAGGCATCCCACCGGTCAGCCCTCCATCTGGTCGCGGGCGTCGGTGGCGCATCAGCCGGTGCGGCAGACTCCCGTCGAGCAGCCGGCCGCGCAGACCGACGTCGCACAAACCGACGTTGCACAGCCCGCCGTGGCGGAACAGTCGGACCAGTCCGTGCAGTCCACGCAGCCGCAGTCGCAGCCCACGGTTGATCTGGGGGCGGACGCCGACGCCACGGTGATCGACGATTCCACGCAGATGGCGGCGAGTCCCCTGCCCAGTTATACGGAGAGTTATGCCGGCTCCGGATATGCGTCGTACGGGCAGACCTCGTACGATCAGCAGTCATATGGCCAGCAGTCGTACGATCAGCAACAGTACGATCAGTATGACCAGCAGACTTCGTATGCACAGCCGACGTACGGGCAGGATTATGGTCAGGATTCCTATGCGGCCGCATCCCAGACGGTTCAGGCATCCGACGCCGCATACGCGGACACGTCGTACGCCGATTCCACGCCCGCTGATTCCACGAACGACGCTTCGAATGACGCTGCAGACAACGCCTACGGCGATGACGTTCCGCTGCCCAAGGACTATCAGTCCATGCTCATGGACGACGATGAGGACGAGGAGTTCAACAGCACCAAGGACCAGTTCACCACGGTGTACGATCTCCTCGACCAGATCGAGTCGCTGGTCGAGGAGTCCAAGACCACGTTCTTCACGTCCCAGGTGCGCGTGGATCGTGACGAACTGGTATCGCTGCTGCGCGAGCTCAAGGCCAAGCTGCCGGTGCAGCTCGAGCGCGCGTCGGCCCTGATGCGCGAATCCGAACGCCGCCTGGAGAACGCCCAGTCGCAGGCCAGCGCCATCGTGGCGGCCGCGCAAAGCCGTTCCAGCACCATCATTCGCGAGGCGAACGAACGCGCGCAGTTCCTCACGAGTCAGGAGAACGTGACGGCGATGGCCACCGAAAAGGCCCGCACGATCCTCAACACCGCCCAGGCCAAGGCCGACAAGCTGGTACGCGGCGCGGACAACTATTCCACCGCGGTGCTCACCGAGCTGAGCGAGCAGCTGGCCAAGGCGTCGCATGGCGTGCAGAGCGGTCTTGACGTGCTGGCCGAACGTCAGCGTGAGGCCGCGCAGGATCTCGATCATCTCACCGACGACGACTATCCGCACGCCTGATGCCGGGCGGTCGTTCAGCGACCGTACGGCATCTTCCGTTATTCAATGACATCTAATGAAGCGAGACATCATGACGAATGACAAGCATCCCGAAACTTCCCCGTGGGCGATTCCGGTGGCGCAGATCGCCAGCCGTCCCGGCCAGAGCAAGGAGGTCGATCAGGACTTCCCCGCACCCAGCGGCATCGGCGATGAGGTGATCAGCATCGCCGAGGGCGCGCCCGTGCACGTCAGCGGTTCGATCGATTCGATCATCGACGGCCTTATCCTCACCGCGTCCGTGACCGCTCCGGTCACCGGTGAGTGCTCCCGCTGCCTCAAGTCGCTGGACGGCGACCGCACGCTGCAGGTGACCGCGTTCTTCCCGTACGCCCCCGACCATGATTCCCGTCGCAACGATGAGGAGGTGGACATCATCGCCGGTGAGGAGGAGTCGGAGGACACCTATCCGCTGGCCGGCAACAACACGGTGATGGATCTGGAGGCGCTGCTGCGCGACAATCTGGTGGAGTCCCTGCCCGTGCAGCCGCTGTGCCGCCCGGACTGCCTCGGCCTGTGCCCGCAGTGCGGCGTGGATCTCAATGAGG
The DNA here is from genome assembly GCF_003952005.1 of Bifidobacterium callimiconis. Classification (GTDB taxonomy): domain Bacteria; phylum Actinomycetota; class Actinomycetes; order Actinomycetales; family Bifidobacteriaceae; genus Galliscardovia; species Galliscardovia callimiconis. The sequence continues at coordinate 64,234 of NZ_QXGJ01000009.1, read as the reverse complement.
ATCCCGATCACCACCACGAGACGCACGATCTGCGCTGGTCCGCCCTCGAGGATCTCAAGGCCCAACTCGAACAAAACGAGCAGTAGCCTCCTCATCTCCTCTTCCCCTCAAGGGGAGCCGCAACTGTTTTCCTTCCCCTCGAGGGGAAGGAAAAGCGGGAGGTCGTCCCCCGCAAGATGACAAAATCCACGAAGTGCGCTAGAATACCGAAGGCTTAAGCTCAATAACTAGTTATACATCGAAATAGAGGATCCGAAATGGCACTGCCTAAGTACAAGACGTCGCGCGCCAACACGCATTCGCGCCGCGCCAACTGGAAGACTTCCGCCGCTCAGACCGTGGCCTGCCCGAACTGTGGCGAGCCCGCTCTGCCGCACATGGCCTGCCCGAGCTGCGGCCAGTTCCGCGGCCGCGTCTACCGCGACGCCATCAAGCCCGCCTTCAGCAAGTGAGCTGAACCGGCTTCGTAGCGTCTAACGCAACAAGCGATAAAGGACCCTGCCATCGACGGGTGGCAGGGTCCTTTTGTATTTCCCCACCATTCCCCTCGGCAATTCCACCCCGCGACTAAGCTGGGATTCATTATGTCCGAGAATCACAATCACAACGACGCTTCCGCCCGCCTGCTCAAGGCGCTGGGCGCCGAGATCAGCCCCGAGCTGCTGATCCATGCACTCACTCATCGTTCCTTCGCACACGAACACGAAGGCATGCCCAACAACGAACGTCTGGAGTTCCTCGGCGACGCCGTCCTGGAACTGGTCACCACCGAGACCCTGTTCTCCAAGCACCCCGACTTCTCCGAAGGTCAGATGGCCAAGATGCGCGCCAAGGCCGTATCCGAGGAGTCGCTGTCCGCGATCGCCCGCACCAAGCTCAACCTGGGCCAGTACATTCTGCTCGGCCGCGGCGAGGCCGATTCCGGTGGCGCCGACAAGGACTCGATCCTGTGCGACACCGTCGAGTCGCTGATCGGCGCCGTGTTCGTGGAGCATGGCATCGAGGGCGCCCGTCCGGTGGTGCACGGCCTGATCGATGAAACGCTCGCCGAGGTCACGCAGGAGGGCCCTGCCCTGGACTGGAAGACGTCGCTCACCGTGAAGGCGCACAAGAAGGGTCTGGGCGAACCGCAGTACCGCATGGAGGTCGGCGGTCCGGAATTCCGTCCGGAGTTCACCGCTCACGTGATCCTGCCCGACGGCAGCGAAATCGCCGTGGCCACCGGCTCGTCCAAGCGCAAGGCGCAGCTCGCCGCCGCGGAGATCGCCTGGCACGAGCTCGATCATCGTCGCTGATCGCACACGCATTCGCGTCATATCGCACACGCGGCGCCGGCCGATCCGTTTTGGAATAGGGTCGGGGCCGCACTACACTGGCCTCAAACGGCACATCGGCGTCACAAACGCCTGATGGCTACTCCCGGCGTCCGTACTTCGGGCACCCCACCATACGTATCGACGCGGGACGTTTACTCTATTCCAGTTATATGAATCGAAGCATGTCGGTTGCGGACATGCAAGGATTGAGAGGAAGACATGGCATTGCCCACACCTCTGCAGGCATTCAGTGCAGTACCCAAAGGCCCTGTCGAGAAGCTGACGGCAGACAAGCACATCGTCAACGGGGAAAAAATGACCGGCGCGCAGGCGGTGATCCGCGCACTGGAGGATCTGGGCGTCGAGGATGTCTTCGGTCTGCCCGGCGGCGCCATTCTGCCCGTGTACGACGCGATCAATGAGAACACGAAGTTCCGCTTCGTGCTCATGCGTCACGAGCAGGCCGTGGGTCATGCCGCGGAAGGTTACGCGGTCTCCACCGGCAAGGTGGGCGTGTGCATCGTGACGTCCGGCCCGGGCGCCACCAACACCGTCACCGCCATCGCGGACGCGAACATGGATTCCGTGCCGCTGGTGGTCATCACCGGCCAGGTGGGCGTGGGCGCGATCGGCACCGACGCGTTCCAGGAGGCCGACATGGTCGGCATCACCTACCCAGTGGTCAAGCATTCGTATCTGGTCACCCGCGCCGAGGACATTCCGCGCGTGCTGTCCGAAGCCTATTACGTGGCCAATTCCGGCCGTCCCGGTCCGGTAGTCGTGGATCTTACCAAGACCGCGCAGACCGAGACCCTGTACTACACGTGGCCGCAGCGTATGATTCTGCCCGGCTACAACCCCACCACCAAGGCGCACGGCCGTGTGCTGGCGAACGCCGCCAAGCTGTTCGGCCAGTCCTACCGCCCGGTGCTGTACGTGGGCGGCGGCGCGGTGCGTTCCAAGGCCACCGAGCAGGTGCGCAAGCTCGCCGAGATCACCGGCGCGCCGATCGTCACCACGCTGCCGGCGCGTGGCATCGTGCCCGAATCCGACGACAACGTGCTCGGCATGCTGGGCATGCACGGTACGGTGGCGGCCACCGGCGCGGTGCAGCAGTGCGATCTGCTCGTCGCGATCGGCGCTCGTTTCGACGACCGTGTCACCGGCTCGCTGCCCGACTTCGCGCCGGCGGCCCGCGTGATCCACATTGACATCGACCCGGCGGAGATCGGCAAGAACCGTGCCGTCGACGTGCCGATCGTGGGCGACGTGGCCACCGTGCTCACCGATCTCATCCCCGAGATCGTGCGCGATCAGGCCATCAATGGCAAGCCCGATCTGGATCCGTGGTGGGCCACCATCAACGAGTTGCGCGACAAGTACCCGATGTTCTACGACGAGCCAACCGATGGTTCGCTCGCCCCGCAGTGGGTGGTCCAGCAGCTGAGCGATCAGGCCGATCCCAACACCATCTGGGTGTCCGACGTCGGTCAGCATCAGATGTGGGCGAGCCAGTTCATCGACTTCAAGAACCCGAATTCGTGGATCTCCTCCGGCGGTCTGGGCACCATGGGCTTCGGCCTGCCTGCCGCCATGGGTGCGCGCGTGGGCTTCGACAAGCCCGTGTGGCTCATCGCGGGTGACGGCAGCTTCCAGATGACCAGCGAGGAACTGGCGGCCGCGTTCATCGACCATCTGCCGGTGAAGATCGCCATCCTCAACAATTCGGTGTATGGCATGGTTCGTCAGTGGCAGACGCTGTTCTACAAGAACCACTATTCGGCGACGAACCTGCTCGACGGCGAGGCCCGTGAGGGTCAGACCGTGGGCGTGGGCCCCGACGACATCGTCGACGTGCCCGACTTCGTTCGTCTGGCCGAGGCGTACGGCTGCGTGGGCATGCGCGCGTTCACCAAGGAGCAGGCCACCGAGGCCATCTCCAAGGCGAACGAGATCAATGATCGTCCGGTGCTCATCGACTTCCGCGTGTGGAAGGACGCCATGGTGTGGCCGATGGTCGCGGCAGGCGACTCCAACTCGAACGTGACGTACAAGCCCGGCGTGCAGCCGCTCAAGGGCTCGCAGAACTGAGCAGGGAAGGACAGGTAATCATCATGGCAAACTATCCCGCTTCGCAGCCCACGTCGCAGCGTCACACGCTGTCGGTGCTGGTGGAGAACCGTCCCGGCGTGCTCGCCCGCATCGCCGGTCTGTTCGCCCGCCGTGCGTTCAACATCAACTCGCTGTCCGTGTCCCCCACCGAGCGTCCGGACATCTCCCGCGTCACCGTGACGGCCGACGTGGAGGAGGTGCCGCTCGAGCAGATCATCAAGCAGCTCAACAAGCTGCTTCACGTGCTTAAGATCGTGGAGCTGGATTCAGCCAACACGGTGAACCGTGAGATCGTGCTCGTCAAGGTGGCGGCGGATGCCAAGACCCGTTCCGACGTGCTGGAGATCGTACAGACGTTCCGCGTGCGCGTGGTCGACATGCATCCGGAGTCGCTGGTCATCGAGGCCACCGGTTCGAGCGAGAAGCTTGACTCGCTGCTCGCGCTGCTCGACGACTACGGCATCATCGAGCTCGTGCGCTCCGGCGCCGTGGCCCTGACCCGTGGCCCCAAGGCCCTGAGCGAGAAGGTCCTCGGCTCCGAGATCAAGGGCCGCTGATCTTTCACAGCATACGAAGTCCCCGACTCCTTCCGGAGCCGGGGACTTCTTGCATATCCGAAGCATTCGGATCTTACCCTTCATCCTTCCCCTCGAGGGGAAGGTGTCACGCAAAGCGTGACGGATGAGGTGCCGCCGGAAAGGTCCAAGAACACCCCACCCGTCTCAAGCGCTACCCCGCTACTCCTTATGTTTCCCGCGGCCACGCATCATCGAGAACACCGTACCCGCAAGCAGCAATACGGCCGCAACACCAGCCAGCCCCGCCACCGCGGTGCCCGTGGTCGCGAGCGCCTTGTTCTGCTCCTTCACCGGAGTCTTGCCCTGCGAGGAGGCCAGCCACTGCTGGGCGGTGTTGCGCGAATTGGCGCCATTCGTGGACGTGCCGGACGGCTGCACCGTGGCAGTGCCGTTGCTGCCGGTCCCGTTGGTTCCGGTACCGCCGGTCGTGGTGTCGATCTTCGACCAGCGGGCCGTGTACGTGGCGTCCTCATGCACAGGAAGGAAGCGGTTGAACCGCACACCGGCGTCGGTGTACCAGCCGTCAAGACGATATCCGTCCGGGGCCTTGGGCGAGGGGATGTCGCTGCTGAGCAGCCACAGGCCCTTGATCACGCGGCTGCTGCGCTGCTGGTCGTTGCCGTTCGTGTCCGTCCATTTGAACGTCACGGTGGCGAAGATGCCGGTGCTCGGGGTGTCGTCGGTCTGCTCGAGCGTGGCGGTCAGATGCATGCCGAAGCCGGTGGCCGTTCCCTGTGAAAGCGTGGCGTCATATGTGGTGCCGTTCTCATCGGTCCATCCGGTGATCTTGTAGCCGTACGGCACGATCGCCTCGATCGCCCCCTGCTTGGCGGCGTATGCGTCGGCGAGCGCGGAACCGGTGTTCACACGTTCGAACACCGACAGCTTGCCGACGGTGAAGACGATCTGGGTTTGCGTGGCCTGCAGGTCGGAGACGGCGAACAGTGTGGTGTCGTGGCTGACCGTGCCGGCGTCGGACAGGTCGGCCTTGTAGGTGTGCAGCAGGGCGTACCAGCCGGTAATGGTCAGGTTCTTGGGCATGCGTGACTGGATCTCGTCCTTCTTGGCCGCGTAGGCGTCGGCGAAGCTCGATCCGCGGTCCACCTTGGCGGTGACGACGGTGCCGAGGCTGCCGGGCAGTACGAACCGTACCTGCACCTGCTTGGCGGAGGAGTCGGACTGGTCGGGGAGCTGCATCGCGAGGATTGCGGTGAAGGTGATCGTCTTCTGTCCGGTGAGCTGCGCGCCGGCCAGATCAGCCGAGTATTCGACGCCAAGCGACGAGGTCCATCCGACGATCACCTGACCCGTGGGTACGCCGAGCTGGGAATCGTCGGGCACGGTCACGTCGAGCGAGTTCGTGTACTTCTTGGTCACGGTGGTGGTGTGGTCACCCACCTTGAACGTGATCTTGGTCTGGTATTCGTGGCTTACGCCCGCATTGGCGGAGTCACCGGTGGTGCCGGTGGTGTTACTGCCGTCGCTCGATCCGTCGGCTTCGCCGGTGCCGGAGGTCCCGTTCTGACCGGTCGAGGTCTGCTGGTCGCCGTCTCCAGTGGAGGCATTGCCGTTGGTCGCAGCGCCGTTATTCGTGCCGGTTGCACCATTTGCGCCGTTGCCAGCCGTGGCGGACTCGTCGGCGGTCTCAGAACCCGAGCCTCCCGACTTGGGCTGGCCGCTTATGGCGGAGGCCGACTGGGAGCTCTGTCCGGACACTTCCCCGTTCGTGCTCGCTGCGAATGCCGCGCTCGGCGCCATCATCGTCAACCCCAGCGCTGCGGCAATCGCCATGCCGGCCAGTCGCCTACCCCAGTTTCTCCTCATATTCCATCGCCTCGTTCATCAATAGCGTCATGTCTTCCTACCGCCCATTATTATCCGTCCTGCCTTGGCATATTCACCCCGGTTTTTCCATAGGATGGTGAAAGTTTCAACACATTCGGGCGAAGTGACGTTGCATGATTCTCAAGATTTTGCCCCGCTTGGCAATCTTCAGCCGCTAGAATATGGCCGGACGGACGAGCGCTGTCATATGGGCCCAGCCACATTGCCCTGTTCAGCGGATATCAGCGAATATCAATGGACTTCTTGCACGCGGAGGAACCACCATGGCAATTCCAACCGAACAATCCGGTTCACGCTCCGGAAGCAATTTCACGTCCACGCCTGTCGAGCCCGACGAGCCAATCGAGCCCGTCGCATCGGCAGACCACGAACCGGAGGACGAGTCCGGCGATGACGCGGAAAGCACCAGTACCAAGGCCGTGTACCAGCTGAGCGTGGTGTCCATTGTGCTTGGCATCGGTGCCATGATCGCCTGCTTCATCCCCGGCGTGTCTCTGACTTATGCCCTGTTCGCCGCGATCGGCGGCGCAGTGCTGGGACTGGTCGACTGTCTTTCCGCCACCGTGCTTCACGAGCCGAAGGTCCGTCTCATCGCCGCCTGCAGCACCCTCATCTGCGCTCTGGCCATCGTCGTGGTGCTGGTGCTCTAACGTTTGCACCGTCTTCTCTTGGAGTCAAGGAACTTACCCTCACCACTATCAGTTCGGTCTCTGCCAGAGATCCCTCATGTCTTGTCCCGGACACGTCGGATCGGAGTCACCGGATGGAGTCACCAGAAATTCCGGACGAGCTCCATGCTAAGACATCTATCGTCCCTTCCCTAGGTGGCTCGTTCCAATTGCACAGTCCTAACCTCATTTCGCTAGGTTCTTCCTCAAATAGCCGGATACCCAAAGCAGCAAGACAACATAGCCAGATGCCAAAAACACTGCAAAATTGTCATCTATCCGCGCGTATCCCCGGCATGGCTATTATTCGCAAGACCTAGGGAAGCGCAATTAGACCAATGCAGAACGCCAATATCCACCTACCGAAGCGGATATAGCTCCGTATGTATCGCAACTCCGCCCTACATGAGCCATGCCGTCATCGCCATCAACACCGTCACACCGAACCGGTGCCAGCATTGACGTTGAATGTGGGAGCCGCCACCGGGGCGAGCAGCACGCGGCCGGAGCCCCGATACACGTTCACCAGCCCCTCGCCATTGACCGCGGAGCCGATCAGAGTCTTGCCACTGCGCTCCACGGTGAACTGCAGGCTGGTGGTCCAGGCGATGGCAAAGTTGCCATCCACCTTCAGTTCTTCGTTCTCCAGATCAATGGTCACCAGTTCGCCCGCCGGGACCGGGGACTCCAACGCCACCGCGCCCTGGCCGCTCAGCGCCAAGTTGAACAGCCCCTCGCCGCCGGCCACCATGGCGCTCGGACGCGACACCATCACCGCCTTCTGCTGGATCGATGACTCGCACGCGTAGAACAAACCATCGTTTACCGTCATGGATCCGCCCAGATGCATGGGGTCGAGCAGCAGAATATGCCGGTATGTCGGCTCGAGCACCACCACGCCGGCCCCCACATATTCGGGCTTGATCGCTGACTCCTTGGTCACTGCGCCGCGAGCCATCTTGCCGATGAGATCACCCACGCCCTTCACTCCGGTGGTGGATTCGATATGACCGACGGTCCACTGCATGGCCCCCGCCTGCAGGGTCACGCCCATGCGGCCGTCAAGCGTGCACACCACCTGACGCCGGCGCACGTTCATCTCGGAGGCGAAGTACGCGGCGGTCGCGCCGCCGTAGCTCACCGAAAGATCGCGCTTCCATTCGATCACCTGAAATACGCCCTGCCGGGCCACCACCTGCACGTCGTCGTTATCCAGGAAGTTATAGATCTTCATAAAGGTCTCCTGATCCGATGGTGTCCCGACATCCAATGCCCCGACACCATGCATACCGATTGAGGGCCGACAACCACCGACCTAAAACCAGCATACGGCGAGAACTCCCACTCAAAGCAATTCACATCGTTCCAATTCGAACGGTATCGACATACGCCCCCTCCAATTCACATTCGACCACATTGGCCGGAAACCCTTGCCAGATCTCATAACAGCCCTTTATGCTGCCAACATGATCAACGACGACTCGATTACGCTTAAGCAACTTACCGCCATCAAGCAGGACCGCATGCTCGTATGCGAGACCCTGCAGAAGCGGCTCCGCACCACAATCCCCGTGTACGATCTCTGCACCTCACTGGAATTGCAATCCGTGGAACTTCCACGTGAAAGGATCCTCGACAAGACCAAATGTCACATGGCCTTTCGTGATCTTGCCGAAAAACGCCAGATCACTCAGACAGCGCCCCATTGTTACGGCAACGACTTCGACACGGTTACCGTCGCCCGTCGCTTCCAATGCGTGGCGATAGCCGATGTCTGGATGCACTACGCCCGCTTCCTGTCACTCAAGGAGCTGGTCGTGCTGATCGACAACCTGACCCGGAGGGATCGGAGGCTGAAGAGAACCACTCTGGAATACCTGCATGAGTCTCTGAAGAAAGCGGGAAGGTTCCAAGGCAGGCGAAAATGTCTGCAGGCGCTGCGCCTCGCCAAGGAGAACACCGATTCCTCTTATGAGACGCGAGGCCGTTTGGCCCTTATGCAGTATGGGCTCCCTTGCCCGGAAGTCAATTATCCGGTCAAGTTGGCCAACGTCACCGCACTACTCGATATGGCCTATCCGATATGGCGAATCTGCATTGAATACGACGGACGTCATCATGCCGCCCAATGGAAGGATGACAACAGGAGGCGAGAGCAACTGGAGCGCAAAGGATGGGTAATCATCAAGCTCTTTGCCGAGGATCTTGCCGATGACAATTCGGAGGAACGCGCCGCGCTCAGAGTCGCGCAGGCCATCGAGCAGGTCACCGGAAAGCCCTTCCCTCTGACCTCTCGGCAGACACTGGAACGTTTGAGTGACGGAAGGCGATGGCGGCATAATACGCTGCAATGCGGTTCTTCCCTTTCCAGTGACGGCGACACCACGAAAATCCATACCGATCTCAACGAATATGACGCCATGATGCGTTCCGAGGCTTTCTGGCAGAGTGCCGAACGGCCAGCGTGACACGTCAATGTCAAACCTCTGTCCCCGGAAACCCGCCTAGCTGAGGCTAACATGCCTTCGCTAGGTGGATTCTGGCGACCTGCACCGGTCTAACCACGCTTCGCTAGGTTGTCTGCGCTTATATCCCAAAGCCCGTCACCGGCAAATTTTCATAGCTCTCGGGCAAGAGTTATCCCACAATGCCATTAAGCACGCCTACACACGCACAGGCTATTTTGCCAAGCACCTAGCGAAGCAAGGGTATCCCTTGACAGCATCAGGAAACCACCTAGGGAGGAGGAATTACGCTCGGCGAGCGAGTATAGCGGGCATGCCTCCATGCTCGACCAGTGCGCAATGGCACAGAAATGCCCGCGGGACCGAATTTTGTCCCGCGGGCATTTCAACTAATCGAAGGTCGCAACCTACTTCAGCGACCAGGTGGAGCCGGTCGGGGAATCCTCGATCACCACGCCGGCCTCGGCGAGCGCGTCGCGGATGGCGTCGGCGCGAGCGTAGTCCTTGGCCTTGCGAGCTTCGGCGCGGGCCTGCAGCTGCTCGGAGATCAGGGCGTCAAGCGCCTCATGCTCCTTGCCGTCGCCACCATCACCGCCGGCAGCCCACTCCGCGGCGAGCGGATCGAGTCCCAGGGTGTCGAGCATGGCACGCACGGACACCAGCACGCCACGCACCTCGGCGCGAGCGGCCGCGCTGTCGGCGGCGTCCTCGAGCTTGGACAGCAGCGTGTTGCCGGCGCGCACGGCGCTGAAGATGGCGCCCACGCCTCCGGCGACGTTGATGTCGTCATTCATGGCGTTCACGAAGTCCTCGGGCAGATCGCCCGCGCCCACGGACTGGATCTCGTCGCGGGACGGCTGCTCGCCGATGGCGGCTCCCGCACGTTCGATGAAGTTGGAGACGCGATCATACGCGGCCTGGGCCTCGTTGAGCGTCTGATCGCCCCATTCGAGCATGGAGCGGTACTGCACGGAGGCGAGCGCATAGCGCACCACCCAGGCGCTATGCTCGGCGAGCACGCTCGGCACGGACAAGCCGTTGCCGAGGGACTTGCTCATCTTCTCGCCCTTCTGGGTGACCCACGCGGAGTGCATCCAGTGGTGTGCGAATCCCCAGCCGGCGGCGCGGGACTGCGCGGTCTCGTTCTCGTGGTGCGGGAAGCGCAGATCGAGGCCACCGCCGTGGATGTCGAAGTCATCGCCGAGGTAGCGGTGGCTCATGGCGGAGCATTCGATGTGCCAGCCCGGGCGTCCCACGCCGAAGGGCGTCTTCCAGCGCGCGTCCTCGGGATCGGTGTCCTTGGGGGCCTTCCACAGGGCGAAGTCGCGCGGATCATGCTTGTCGGGCGAGGCGTCGGCCGCGTCCACGGGGTTGTACTTGTCTTCGCCGGCGGCGTCCACGCTCGGACCCATGCGGTCGGCCACGGCGGCGGCCTCGTCAGCTGCGGGCTTGGTGCCGGATTCCTGGTGGGTGAGTTCGCCGTAGCGCGGCCAGCTGGCCACGTCGAAGTACACGTTGCCGGTGGGCTTGCCGTCGGCATCGAGCACCACGTAGCCGTGTCCGTTGTCGATGATGCGCTGGATCAGGTCGACCATGTCCTGGATGTGCCCGGTGGCGCGCGGCTCGTAGGTGGGCGGCAGCACGCCGAGCGTGTCGTACGCCTCGGTGAATTCGCGCTCGTAGATGTAGGCGCGCTCCCACCAGCGCTGGCCGGCGGCGCGGGCCTTGTCGAGGATCTTGTCGTCGATGTCGGTCACGTTGCGCACGAAGGTGACCTTGTATCCGAGGCGCAGCAGCCAGCGGCGCACCACGTCGAACGCCACGGCGGCACGGATGTGGCCTACGTGCGGCGAGCTCTGCACGGTGGCGCCGCACACGTAGATTCCGACTTCCCCGGGTCGGATGGATTCGAACGGTGCGATGCTGTGCGTGGCGGTGTCGTACAGGCGCAGGCCTTTTGCCACGGAATCGTTGAAATCAAGCGGTTTTGGAGTACTTGTCATATTCCCGAGGGTATTCGCGATTGGAGACATCCACAAGGCCTTGTCCATAAGGCCGATCTGCGTGCCGACGTACGCTCCGGCGCGCGTTCCGATGCGCGTGCCCGCGTGCGCCGACACGTGCGCCGACACGGCCCGACACACATTCCGACACGGCCCGTCCGCCACATGACCGACCCGATTCGGCAAGTTACGGACAAAGTGTAAGAATAGTGAATATGTCGAAGCCGCAGGTATTGATTTTTCAGCACGTCGACTGGGAGAAGCCAGGTCGAATCCTCGATAATCTCGATGAGCTGGGCGTGCAGTCCCAGATTCTGAACATCGCCAAGAAGAAGAAACCGGATCTGCCCGATTTCAGCGAGGTCGCCGGCGTGGTGATCATGGGCGGCCCGATGGGCGCCACGGATTACGACAAGTATCCGGGCCTCAAGGCGGAGGGCAAGCTCGCCAAGGCCGCGATCGCCGTGGGCAAGCCGGTGCTGGGCGTGTGCCTGGGCCATCAGATCATCGCCACGGCGCTGGGCGCCAAGCTCAAGCCGGGCAAGGCCCCGGAGATCGGTTTCGCGCCGATCACGCGCATCGACCGTCATGATTATTTCTCGATGTGGTCGAAGGAGCTTACGGTGCTGCACTGGCACAATGATGTGGTGTCGTTGCCTGAGGGCGCGCAGCTGCTGGCCCGCTCCCCGCTGACCAAGAATCAGGCGTATCGCGTGGGCAGTGCGCTGGGCATGCAGTTCCATCTGGAGGTGGGTTCGGCACTGTTCGAGGAATGGCTGAGCACCCCCGAGATGACCAAGGACCTCAAGAAGTCCGAAATCTCGAAGATGCGCGACGATTTCGCCGAGTACAACCCCCGCCTGCATCCCATGGCCGAGTCGGTGTTCTCCGGCTTCGCCGCCCGCTGCGCCACCTACGCCAAGACCCTGGAGCAGTAGGGTAAGTCGGCGGATCAGCCGGCGAAGCGATAGCCGGACGGCCTGCGAAAACCTCAGCCGCCTCCGTCCGTTCGACCACAACAGACGAGCAGTCGATCACATGCCCCCTATCGCGTCCCGCGATCCCCTGCCAAACATTCCAACGATCATCAAGGGATCCCGCTCGTGCACCTGCGCCACGGACGGGATCCCTTGATGTTCGCAACCCCAATGACCCGAATTGATCCAGCGCTGTCGCGCTCCATTGCGCCCCCGCTTGGATGTCCGCCTTGCCCGGAACGGATATCCAAGCGAATCGACCGCCCTCAACGACCTCCCGAGTAACGGTCCGCATAGCGATCGCATGGTGGATGCCAGCAACAGTTCATCAACTATTTACGAGGGGGCGCAACCCTTGCAATCCCTTGCATTCTCAAACCCCATCAACGTCATATAGCCCCCGTATATACCAATTTCCCTTGAGCCCGTCACAACGGGGGTATATACTCACGTTCTGTACACAGACAATAACCATGTCGCCCCAATATGGCGCATGCAGCAAGTACATAACGCACGCTGGGACGGCAAGAAGAAGGGTTAATCATGACTTCGATCAAGACTCGTGTGGCCGCTGCGTTTGCCGCCGTCGTGGCAGTGTTCGCCGCGTTCGTGCTGGCTCCGGCCGCTTCCGCCGCTGACTACGGCACCGTCGTTCCGTCCGTTTCCGGCAACACCGCCACCGTGACCATCACCGTGACCGACGACCTGTACAACCAGGGCTACACCCAGGCGTATGTGACCGCCGACGACACGCTCGTCGAGAACATCGTTCAGGTCGCCAACAAGACCTGGGGCCCGTTCACCCTGTCCGCCACCTCCCCGCACACCGCCACGCTGAAGTACATCTTCAAGTCCGGCGTGACCTCCACCACGTTCAGCGCCTACGCTGAGAACCCGTCCACCGGCGCCACCCAGTCCATCGGCTCCGCCACGGTGAAGGCCCCGGCCACCGGCGAGGGCTCCTCCTCGACGAGCTCCTCCACCACTGCCGGCTCCACTTCCTCCGACTCCAACAAGCTGGCCAAGACCGGCACCGTGCTGCTGCCGTACCTGACCGCTGTGGCCGTTCTCGCCGTGGCCGGTGGCGCCGTGTTCGCCGTGCGCCGCTCCATGAACCGCTGAGCAACACATAGCGAGGACCACTAAGGTTTCACCCTAGAAGGGACGCGGGCTTTACGCCCCGTCCCTTTTTTCATGCTCTTTTTGCATACGGCACGACACCCTCCAATAACCCCCAATCGTCTACCCCCGATGCGTAGAATGCCCAACGCCAAACCGTATTGGAAATCCTATAGGGGGCATTTCATGTTCATCGTCACGTTCTGTACTGGCAATATCTGCCGTTCTCCCATGGCGGAGTATCTGATGAGGCATGAGCTGCATCAGCGCGGCGTCGGCGACGACACGATCCGTTTGGCCAGTGCCGGCACGCTGCGCTTAGATTCCCGACCGATCGACCCGCAGTGCCGTACACTGCTCGCCAAGGATGGCATCGACGCCTCCATGCACCGCTCCACGCCCCTGACGCCCGACATTGCCGATCAGGCCGATCTGTTCCTGTGTTTTGAGGAACGTCATATCGAGCGTCTGACGATGGATGCGCCTACCGCATCGCGTAAGACGTTCCTGATCGCTGATTTTGCGAATATCTGCAATATGCTGCGTAACCGTGGCGATCTGCCTAAAGCCACGCCGGAGGAGAGCCTGTCCACGATCCGTATGAACGCGCCCCTGCTGCGCCCGATGCTGCCCGAACCCGAGGAGATCGACGATCCGTATCAGTTGGATCCCGAGGATTATGAACGCGCTCATGCCATGATCAAGCGGTCGGTCGATTCGATTGTCTCCGCTCTGGTAGCATAATTTACAGGCACTTGCTTCGTAAAAATGCCCCCTATATTCATGGCATATAGCGACCGATAGCCAAAGCGAAAAGTCATAACAAATTAAATTCCGAAAAATATAACGAAATACAGCGTTATTCCCATATACTGATAAAGGAATTGCATGATATTTCGATTAATAAGGAGTCAATTATGGCATCGCTGCTGCAGGGTTTTGAGGAGGTTCGTCTGGTCAAGCCGGTCGGCAAGATCGTGATGACCGTGACGGATAATGCCGTGAAGTTCAACAAGGCCACTGCTATTGTGCTCGGCCACCCGGCATACGTGAAGGTGCTCGTCAACGAGAAGACCAAGCAGATCGCCGTCACCCCCACCACCGCCAAGGCGGACAACGGCATCAAGTTCAGCAAGGGCGAGGGCAAGCAGGCCGCGTCGATCAGCGTGAAGGACGCCGCCGTGCTGGAGGCCGTCAAGCAGTTCTTCGACATCGCCGAGGCCCCGGAGGGTCAGGTCGCCTACCAGTCCGTGCCGGGCGAGTCCCACCCGAACGACAAGGTCGTGATCTTCGACGCCGCCAAGGCCACCGCCGGCGTGATGAAGCGCCGCGGCCGCAAGAAGGCCGCCTGATCCAGGGCACCACCCCCAACCCCCGTAGACCGCACCCTTCGCTATACTCGCAGTATCGAATTGCAGCAATAGCAAGCAATGCGCATACGGGGGCTTTATTTTTTCATGCCATCTCAATTACAATCCGGCACGGATACCATGCCGTTCGGCATTCGCATTCAGGACAGATCTGATTACCTGTTCTATCTTGCACTTGCTTTATTGCCTGTAGATGGCACGGTAATCGGCTTCTATATGCCGTTTTGGACACCGATCAGCCCGTGGCTTTTTCTGCTGTATACGGCAGCGAATTGGCGAGCCGTAATAGATCTCATCAAACCCGGCGCGCACTGCAACGGCAGCACATCCCTCACGCCGTTTATCTTTTTCCCGCTCGTCCTGATCGCATTGTCCGTATTCGGATGGCTTGCCACGGCGTTCCACCCGGTACAGGCGGTGAATTCCCTGCTGGCGGTTATCAGCGCCGCGGCCTGCTTGTTCTCGCTTCATATTGCCATCCGGGAAAAACGTCTCCCATGGCGGCCGATGGTCAATATTCTGCTTGCCGTCTATTGGCTCGCCTTTGCCGTAGGCGTTCTGCAACGCGTGGCGGTATCGTTCGACATCACCTGCATCCGCGAGTATTTCGCCCATCTGATGAGCCGCGAATACATCACTGCCGGCTCGAAGTGGGGTGGCAACCGACCGCAGTTCCTGTTTGCCGAACCGAGCTACATCGGCATGCATCTGTTCGGTGTGCTGTTGCCGTTGCATTGGATGCTCCGCCGGAAAGCGCCTGATCTTGCCTATAATCTCGCCGCGCTGATCATCACGTTCGCAACCGGTGCCGTGCTCATGGGCGCGGGGACCCGCATCATTCTGGATTCACTGGTGGCGATGGCTATGGTCATTGCCGTTGCGACCGCATGGAGGCAGACGAAGTCCCGACGCCGCGGTCTGCTGCAACTGATCGGCGTGGCCGTGCTGAGCGTGGCCGCCTTTGCCGTCAACAGTCGTCTGTCGTCGATCGCCGAGAATGGCGCAGAGGGCGATGGCTCGTTCTTCGCCCGTATCTGGCAATCGTTGGGAGTGCTATGTGGTTTGGCGAAGCATCCCGTGCATTTGCTGTTTGGGTTCGGTGCCGGCAATCTGTCCGACGCCACGCATCTCGGCTCCGAAACCGCGGTCCATGCGCTGCAAGCATTGGGATTCAGCGCGAACAATGTTTTCAAGGCCGAACAATGGTATGCCAACGTCACACCCGCCAACATGTTCACGATGAGCGCCTACACGAGCTTCCTCGGTGAATTCGGCCTGATCGGTTTTGCTGTGCTCATATCACTGATCATCAGCCACGTCACCGACGCCCATGCCTGGAGTAAGACCACGGTCTGCTGGTTTCTCCTCGTCGTCTACCTCTACACCCAGTTCGAGGGCTACGCCTTCTATGCCCTGCCGTTGTTCGTGTGGGGAACCTACATACAGACCGGCATCAATACCAATATCGTCACCGTAACCAACGATCAAGGACTCTCTGCCGACTCGGAATCGCCGAAAGCACACTAGACTGTTAGATAGTTTTAGATTCTTTTAGAAACTTTTAGATTCTTTTAGATTGTGAGGCGGCCATGACGAAGACCAGGATCACCAATCCCTTCAAGCCAAGCGCCGGGCACCTTCCTCCTGTTCTGATCGGCCGCGACATTATCCTTGATGATTTCCAGGAGGGACTCGATAATGGTTCCGGCGCTCCAGGGCGTCTCATGCGCATTACCGGAGCCAGAGGAACGGGAAAAACCGTCATGCTCGCAGAGTTCCGCCGTATGGCCGAGCAGCAGGGCTGGCAGACCATCAGCGAGACCGCATCCGCCGGCATGGCTCAGCGTTTGCTTGAAAAGCTGCAGCCCAAGAAGGGAAACCTCAGTTTCTCCTTTGAGCCGTCCATTAGCGTAATGAGCATGGGCGGCAGTCTGGGCGGCGTACATTACGAAAAATCACGTATGCCGCTGACTTTGCGAGACGCCATGAGCGAACGCCTGGACGCGTTGGAGAAGCACGACACCGGATTGTTGGTGACCATAGACGAAGCCCAAGCTGCGGACCGAGATGACATGGTCGCCATCGCCACGACCATACAACATCTGACCAGTGAAGACCGCAACATCGCTTTCGTATTTGCCGGGCTTCCCTCGATGACCTCAAAATGGCTGAATGACGATGTGATGACCTTTTTGCGTCGGGCTCAGCCGGAACGGCTGGGAGACGTTCCTCTGGCGGAGGTATCACAGGCATTCACGGATACTTTTGCCGGTACCGGAATGGTTCTTAAAGATACGCCTCTGGATCTCGCCACCCAAGCGACCGCAGGATATCCGTTCATGATTCAGCTGGTTGGCTATCACATTTGGAGAGTGGCCAAACGACATCATCCGCAGGATGCTTCCATTACCGTAACGGTCGAGGACGCCGAGGCCGGAGTGCGCGATGCACTCAGCAGACTGGGAGACACCGTGCACGGACCGGAATTGGACGGGCTCTCCCCCATTGATAAGACCTATCTGTTGGCGATGGCCCAGGATGACGGTCCATCCTCCACCTCGACGATCGCCGAACGTATGGGAAAGGACGCGCGATACGCCAGCATGTACCGCATGCGACTCATCGAAGCGCAAGTGATCGAAGAGCGCGGATACGGAAAAGTCGATTTCGCCATTCCGTATCTTCGTGAGTATCTGCGAGAGCATGCCGCGTACATCCGCATGACCACCGGCATTGTGGAGTAGACGAGGCAGGATTTTGCACCTATCTCCGCTTCCCTGGGTTCTTTTTGAACTCCGCAGATACCTAACCCTCGATTAGTAGGTCCTTTGCAAAGTAGCCCGCCAGTCAGGGACAGCAAGTATCGGCAGTTAATACCCAATAACGATGGGAAACAGCGAATAAAAGCCGAAGATTGCGCGCTGTCTACTTTGCAAAGAACCTACTAAACGGCAGATAGCTCTCTGCAGACCCTCCAATCAACCTAGGGAACGGCAGATATATCAGACACACTGATCAAATCACCACTGCCGACAGTCGCTACTGATGATCCACGTACATCATCGTGAACTGTCCTGAGCCAAACGCTTCAGGTAAAAATTTCCCATTGACGGTATATCCAATGACGCGCCCGCCTTGGCAATCTACTTCATGAAGATCATCAATCGCAAACCACCCTTTTCTCTTCTCATAACTCTTCTGGTAGTCGGGAATCCTGTAGCCATCTAACTGTTCGATGTCATCACGGCCATACTTATGAATTTGACCTATGGCAGCCTTCGTACCGGTAGCGTCAACTAACAGAATGCTCTGTATCGTGCCTTCATATTCATGACGCGGAGTTTTCCCAAACGTAATCAATGTTTTACCACCGTTCGCTTCCGAATTACGCAGATGGCAATCGATGACTTCCGCACCTGAGTATTCGCCACTATGAGTAAGTTTGTAGCAAACAATTTCCTTCTCCAGCGGCATTGGATCATAGTTCTGATAGGCAGTCAGCTCTCGAGGCCAATACTTCAACTTGGCTACAGTGCGATAGGACTTTCCCGTCTGAGACATCACCCATCGACTAAGTTCAGGATCAATATAAGCAAGAATCGCAAGCATTTTATCAAGGTAGGAATCCGTCTTGACGCTGAGCACATTCTCCCCGTGTGACACTCGATTACGAAGCGTCTTGATTCGATTGATTTCCATCATGATCTTCATCCGATGACGGTCATTGACCCTCAGCTTAGTCAGCGACGGGAATGCTCGATATAATGCCTGCTTCCACAATTCGCGAGCAAATGGCTCATTCTGGCGATTTGTCTGAGCAAGCGTTGGCCCAAACAGTCGAATCCACGTGCCAAATGTCAGCTGAGCAAAAATATCATCCCGCGTAGGGTACTGCCCATGCCGTGGATGACTTGAATCGGCGGACCACTTTCGATATGTCGATCGACAGTTGCGCCAAGCTTCCCGGATCTTATGTACCCCAATCAGCCTGCGCACCAAATCCGGCACTCCCGTTATCGAGGCGTCTTCATCACCATCAAACCATTGACGAGAAGGACAGTAGCCAAGCCAATCTTCATATCCATGTTGCTCTGCCCATTCCCTTAGAGCATGATCTACGGCATTGCGCACAGACATCTCAACAAACGAGATCTGAGACAGGGCTATACCGGAAAACACACAGTTCCAACGATATAAGTCAAGAGCCGTGACATTAGGATGATTAGCCGCCTCCCTCTCATACGGTCTCAGCCTCTCCGGCGGTAGCACGGTCGACAACACGGTAAAATTTGCTAAACACATAAAAACATGCTAGCTTATCGTTTGTAATAATTTCTTCACCCCTTGTCGCGCGTCACCGCGGTAAGGGGTGTCGTATATCAACGTTACATTCGTCGCAGTAGGACAAGTGGTTGTTCATTGCCTAGGTTAAGGGTAGAACGTGGTCTCAACCGGAGACATTGACACGTTCGTAGATCATTCGAAGGTTCAGTAAAGAAAAACAAAGAAAACACGGCAGTCTTTCGGGCGTATTGTCAATGCGGCACCGGCCAGTTCAAGCATCCGCCCTAGTTCTGGGATTGTCAGTCGGATCAACGCGCGTGTTGCTCAGGACATATACAAAGCAATGCTGCACGGCGAGCTCCTTCGCCAGGTCTTGCAGCTACCACCTCGCATTCTCGGCCCATACCTTTCATCCCATGAAACAATCGCAGTAGATCGTCCTTGTCTTCATAAATTCCCACGGCTACTTAATCGATCAGTCGCAATCGTCTGCGGACACAAGTAAACACCATACGGATTAGTATCCGAACCATTAATCACACTCGACGCACAAGACATCAGTACGCCCCACCGGATTAAGGACCTACGTTGTGACGCTCAAATCCAAACCCTGAATACCATACCCCGCCTAAGTTCAACGAGTATCGCGTATTACGCTTGTACGTAGCCTCATTCGAGACAAGTGGCCATATCAGAATTTTTTGTTAGGCATATGCAAGCTCTTCGAACGTTTAGTAGACTTCTCATATGACCGCACACAACTAGCATTTTTTCGCATGCCTCATCAACAGATCATCGCAATTTTTGGGAAAATACCCATCTGTATAATTTTAACGTTTCACCAAACAAAGTATGAAGAAATAAAGAAAAATCACTATTATATTACAAAGCCAAGACAAGGCACCCATCTAATGACATAAAATGTGCTATCCTATCTAGTGACAATGAAGTCAGGAAAGGAGTAAAGATGAGATCACCATTTATGACATTCCAAAGGAATATCATTATTCTAACAACTATATTCCTGATATTAGGAATATCATTCAGCATAATACCTCAGGCATCGGCTTATGGACCTTCTCGAAATACATTCACAATGGAACAACCGGCCACATATCCAACTCTTAATTCAATTACGAATAATCCCGATTTAGGGGATGAACGAAATTTCTTCCGAGTTCGTCAAACAGGAGACACCGAATGGAAAGACATTATAAAACTAGAGCCAAATAAAGAATACGAGGCACGCGTTATCATCCATAATAGCTCAGCGGATAACCTAAATCTTAGCGCCAAGGATATACGTCTATCCATCAATATGCCAAATCGAGAAAATGCATACGTAACCGAAGCTGAGGTCAACGCTTATCTCACAGGCAGCAATATAACCCCATCAAAAATCTGGGACAACATTGTTCTAAAGAGCGATCAACGCTTTCACGTTGCCATCATTTCTGCTCAATACTACACCAATTTTAGCACAGAAAAAGATGGAGGCTTTAAACTCGGCAACGATCTATTTTCAAGAATCGGCACACCGCTAGGCTATGACAAGCTAGACGGAACCATAGGTACAGCGGACAAGGATTCGGGATATGCACTAATCAGGTTCAAAGCAGTAATGAAATCCAAAATCATGACATGGTTCGAAAATAACATCCTAAACAAATTATCGACATCCATGACAGGATCAGCGGCGGACGATTGGAGCAACACCTCAAACGATATCTAATCTTCCATATTTAACCAATCATCAATTTTCGAGGGGAAACCATGACAAATCATAATCAAAAAATTCAGTTCACAATGTTTTTCTACCTATTACAGATAATTTTCACATTTGCCATCCTCATTATTGTCGCATTTGATTATTTTTACTACAAAACAGCATATAGCGCACTAGCAATAGAGTATGTTATTCTCTTTTTCCTGGGGTGCTACGCTTCCTATATAATTAAGAAGGCCTGCCACTATGACCCAATAGACAAGGACACCCACATACATATTAGACGTCTGCAAGTATATCCAGTCATATTTCTTTTTTTCAGCATTGTTTCTCTAATCCTTCCAGAAAATTCAAATAATATAATTGATGTATTTCAGGAAACAATCTCGGGTCTTCTCATAATAAACCAAGCAATAGATCTATGGAATATACACCTTGATTTTGAGCAGGAGAGCTAACGCATATTCACATAAGTAATAACATCATTTACAAAGAATAACTAGCAAAATATAAAACATTGTGTTTCTCGGCGTTTATCTATTAGAGGAAACGCCGAGAAACACCCCCTGCAATGATTGATAAAAATCAACAACACCTAACACTTCACCAAGGATGAACATCTAGTTCCCAGATTAGTGAATCAAGAATTATGCCGGCAAGATCTGACGATAACATATTCTCATATATTGATATATAATTAAATACTTTAAATCTCACTACTGATTTTTCAGGATTCACAAATTGTTATATACATATTTTTTATTCATTCTGTAATTGCATGGATTTCACTTTGTTGACTGTCTCCACATACCAGATAAACAATGGCAAGGCATAAAAAGCGTAGCCTTCAAATTGAAAATATAGATATGTGATCAAAATAACCCACGACACTGTCATTAGGGACCATGCATGTTTAACATGAACAAACAGAAATACTGTAATACATATGATCCCGATCCCCATTATTCCAAACTCTGCTAGCAAACTGCTGTACGCACTCATCGTAAACATATTGCGGGGGGTAGAGAGATGTTGCACATCGGTCCACTGATCGGAAGCATAGTATGCACGACCGCCATTCAGCCGTGCATACAGGTCAAGCCCTCGCCTCATACCGGCACCGAATGAATCATATATATTGCCCGCACCATAACCGAAGATGAGGTGGGGAATGTCATGTAGACCAGCCTCAAGGAGAATCAGGAATCGCAGGAGCCTAGCCGCCACGGACTCGTCGCCCGAAATAAGGCCCTTACTCAGCAATGTCTGCACTCGCTGATTACCCACAAGAAAAAACACGAAAAAGACCACAGCCGGCACGAGGGAGACGGTTGCCACGATACGATTCCTCATGCGCTTCCAGTTCACGAGTGCTACGAGCGACAGCACCACGGCAACGGCGGAATCTAATATGATCCTCACTCCTGATCCCATAAGCATCGCGCCACCTGCAAAAGTCACGATGAGAGCAAGAATCCTGCGCTTACGAGTAATCCAGAACAGCGGCAGTAGAACCCCATACAGGTGCATGCCGATATAGGACGGCTCTGCGAACAGGAACTGCGGGCGGGCAAGGGCACTGCCTTGAGGACCGCCAATATACGAACGGACCATGAACCATTCAAAGAATCGGATCAGAAAATCCACCCGGAAGGCGATGGCAACAAACTGCACTACCCCCACTGCGAAGGCAAGCCAATACGTCGACAGCATTACCGTCAAGATACGATCGAAGTCCAGTCCCCTATATTTGGCAATGCACAACGAGAACACGCAGGCTGAAGCACCGAATAGCCCAGCACATGTCAGAAAAACGGTTCCCCAACGAAAACCGATGGTTACCCATCCGAACACGGAAACAACCAGCAACGCAACCGGCATCACCACGACGAGTCGGATGCGCCGGTCAAGTAGTTGCCAGTATCGAGCATTTAATACTGCATACGCCATGAACAGCCAAGGAGACACTGGCGTCCAATACGGCATATATCCGCCGATGACGGTGCCATCGACTGGCAGCATGACCACGGCTACATACAGAACCCAGTCCGCATGGTCTTGTATCCAACGCAGCAGTAAGTAAGCATGCATCCGAATCTCCCGGTTCCTCGACCGGAGATAGCAGTATGGTTTTATCATGCCTCATGCCGTCCACGGGGAACCTTCTTCACGCCGATCTTGGCCAGCACGCTTCTCCGTTCCGAACGGTTGAAGATGATGAAGAAGTTAATACCGAGCGTGATAATCGAACACACGACTCCGGCAATGATCAAGGGGATCCACCCATGAACATCGATCATCGTCTTGTAAGCGAGGCAGATTGCGACCATCGAAATGGTGCATGCGGCACTCAAAAAGATCGTCTTGTAGAAGGTGGCCCACGGCAGGTCCAAGCATCGGGCGGCGTACATGGGCTGGAACAGCGTGTAATACGCCAGCTGGGTGATCATGCCGACCATGGGCACCGTCCAGATTCCCAGATTAGTGAACTTCAGACAGATCAGCACCGCTAAGAGGTTAACGACGCCCACACCAAGAAGCACGAGCGCGGGAACACGCAGCTTATTCGTGGTGATGTACACGTTGGTGAGAACAGTGACAATACTCGATACGATCAGGGGGAACAAGGTGAGTAACGACAAAGACTGTAAAAGCTGCGCATTCTGAGTAGGCACCCAAGCTCCAAAGAACGCATCACCAAACACCATAAGAAATCCGATAGGGATAGTAGATAAATATCCCATAATTCGCACCGAGAACAGAACCTCTTTCAGTAGTTCATCCTGCTTTCCTTGTGCATACAAAATATTGATATTGGGAACAAAAACTTTAATGAGGACAGCGATTAGCTGATTTATAAAATTTGGCACAGTTTTTACGATGGCGTAAATACCGCTGAAGGTCGCACCAAGAAAAATATTCATAAGAAGCACATCAAGTGTATTAAGAAGAGATGTACTTAAATTGTTAACAGAATTCCAAGCGCCGGCCGAAACCAATTTTTTAATAGCCGAAAAACTAAAGCTATTCGGCCGTACCTTGATTTCTGGCATCAGTTTCTTTTTATAGTAAATATTTGCGGCACAGTTATACGCAACAACAACCAAGAAAGTTCCAGTAATAAAATAGATCTTCGCAGGCAGAAAAACAAAGAGAACAACAAGAAGAAGACCTCGTATTACGTTTCCCTCAATATTCTTTCTAGCTTCAATATCAAGTCTATTTTTTACATAATAGACACAACCAAAAGACGCAAGAACAAGATTAACCAAAGTAGCCAAAAAAGCAAAGGCAAAGGCAAGCTGGACATCAACAATAAGACGCAACGGTATATCCAACAGATCATTTGCGAAAAGAACTGTTAATCCAAACGGAACCGCCAATATCACCGCCAAAACAGTATCCGCAACAAGCGCAGAATTAAAATATCGACTTTCTTCCTCTACATTCCCCTTGGCTTCTTCCATGAGAATAAATCTCATAACCATTGAGTCAAAGGCAACGGTGATAATGCTGGAAAATCCAGCAATATTAAATGAAAGCGTAACAAAACCATAGGCTTCGCTTCCTAACTGCTGAATGACATATGGAGTTAAAAAGAAATTAATTCCGAACTGTACGCCAAAGGCGACAACGTTGGCAATCATATTGATTGCCACTTGTTTCCGCGAAGCCTTGACCATATTTCTCCTCTATCTTCAATAGCCTATCACTCTAGGAACTCTGATTACTAAAACTAATATGACCTTTTGTATTTACTCTAAAATATCTTTTATCAGACTTTCCCATTGATCAGCAATAGATCTGAGATAGAACCGATTCACAGCATGTAAGGCAGCTTGAGAGTACTGATCCTGCAAACTCCTATTGCTCAACATCTTCAATAGTTTTTGAGCAAATTGATTCGCATCTCCATCGGGAACCAAATATCCGGTCTCACCATCATGCACCATCTCTCGTGGTCCGGTAAGACAATCATAAGCGATGATAGGCAGCCCCTTGGCCATGGCTTCTAACAGCACCATGGGGAATCCCTCAAACCGGGATGTCATCGCATAAATGGACGCCCGATCATACCAATGCTCGACATCCTTTGTCGCAGGAACGAACAAGATATTGTCAATATTCGCATCCATCACCTGGCGCTTGAGTGAGGATTCCAGTTCTCCGGATCCGACGATGACCAACTTCCAGTCACCAACTTGATCACTGATTCGGGACCATACCGCAATGAGACGATCGTATCCCTTCTGATCCGTCAGCCTGCCCACGGACAGCACAATATGCCCCTCGCGAGGAGAACGTCGAACACCCTCAAACGGGGTCGGATTGTTGATGACATGAAGTTTGCTGGGCGGAAATCCTGCCTGAACGTACATGTCACAGTCCTGCTGCGTCAGCAGCACCAGCTTGTCGGCATGGTCACGGGTCAGTTCATAGGCCTTGACTCGCCTAGGCTCAGTCTGAATATGACGGTAATTGAAGTGATCCCACACGATGTGCTTGCAGGGAAGTCCACGCAATGCCGGTACAGACCAGTAAGCAAGCACCGAATCAATGTCGATAAGCACATCGAATCGGTGCTTCTTCACATAGCTCCGCAGTTTGAGAATCGGATAGATATAGGTGCGGTAGAGCTTCCCGTCCAGACCGGATCGCATCAGATAATCCACGGTGACATGCTCATTCACCGGGAAAAACGGCTTGCCATGATCCCAAAAACTCAGCATAGTCACTTCATGGCCACGCTCGGCAAGCGCATTGGCAATCATTGTCCCAACACGCTCCGTACCACCGGAATTGGCGATCACGCCACCTAGAAAACAAACTCTTGCCACACTAAGCTCATTTCACAGATTCGAGAAACGACTGCATATCCTTAAACATAGGAGAATGCTGACGTAGCTTCTTATTGGCTTCCTTCTCATTCCCTACAAGCTGCATTACAGTCTTCCATGATTCAGGAAGCGTTGCAGAATCATCGGTGAACAGCCAGAAGAACTCATGCAACTCCTTTTCTCCGGGATCGCGACCATAGCAAAGACGATACTCACGAACCAGTTCGGCAGCTTCGTCATACTGAGCCCGAATTCTTTTTTCTCGATATTCAGCAAGATCCATAATCACTCGCACAGGGTTACCGGCAGCGACACAGTTATCTGGGATGTCAGCATTCACTAAGCTGTTGGCGCCAATAATAACATTGTTGCCAATAGTCACTCCCTTAAGAATCGTGCTATGCATACCAATAAAGACATTGTTGCCAATAGTCACTTTCCCGGATGAGCCAAGCACTTCATGATATTTACCTTTAATGACTGACCAATCATATCCATGCGTCAATATGGTTACGCCATTGGTAATTTGTACGTCATCGCCAATGGAAATCAACCATGGACGGGTCAAATCAATAGTATTGGTCGTCGGAGAGAAAAACCTTGTACGCTCTCCAATACGAATGCCTTTCTCTCGGAGGAATTTCACATAAGCCTCAGGACTCGCTTTCGCTCCAAGCACCATACGGCGTATAAAAGATTTTATAAACATCATCCCTCATATCATCGATGAAATCGATCCTACAAATGTATAGCCTTTTTAAAGGCCACAGCACGATTAAACATTTTCTCACCAAGAATTCTTTTTACCTTCCTGGCGACTTTCTTCCTCGGAGACTGCCATGTACCAGAATACTGATGAATACTGATGGTGTTCTCCGTGATGGTGACCTTATTAGTGTTGTAATCACGGGCAGCAAAATACTCAGTTGGGTAGATGACCATGCTGTCCTCGAGCATTTGCATCGTATTGTCGCGACGCAATCCATGCGATACCAAGTAATCGGTGATATAGGCGGGACTGGGGGTAGTATTCAGCTCACCATCCTCTCGAACAAAAGACAATGCGTCATACATATCACGAAGTCCTTTGATCAGAGAGTTGCCTTTCTCTGCACCGAATCCGATACCGCCATTAACCCACTCATTGCTTTCAAAACCCATGTAGGCCTTATTAGACAGCAATTCGTCGAGCGGCTTCACCAGTTCAACGTCGGTATCCAGATAGATACCACCATGCTCGTAGATGATGTCGAAACGTGCATAGTCAGGGACGAATCCCCACTTTTTGCGGTCATAGGCCTCACCCATATAGGCGTTCTTGTGCACGTCGTAGTTGGTCTCATCCCACCTGACGATCTCATAGTCAGGAGCGAACTTCTTCCAGCTTTCCATACACTTTTGCTCTTTTTCAGGCAACGGTGCACCACCGAACCAACAATAGTGGATAACTTTCGGAATCATATGTTTCTCCTCACTGTTTTCTTTCCAGAATTCTCTTCCATCACATATGGAATAGACATTATGAGCATCAGCAGATACGCAGATGGCTCCAAACGTAGCGTGATGTTATAGAAGAATAGAACGATCATAATGATACATGTCGCTTGCACAAGGACACCATATTGATCATCGATATCTTTCTTTCTAGCCTTAAGAAAAACGACGACAATGATTAACATGTATAGGACAATGCCTACATAGCCAGTTTCAATAAACATCCAGATAGCATGAAACCATTGATAGTTGAGATATGAGTAACGCGTATAAAAATCACTGACGAAGAAGTTCGTGTAATCAGCGTTACCAAGTCCTATGCCGAACAGCATCGACAATGGATCATCATGGAAAATATTATGGCCTACCGTACCGATTCCAGTGAATCTGTTCAAATCACCGGTACCATTATACCCAGTGTCTCTGGTGGCGTAATCCAAATATCCCTGCAGACTGTAGTTATCGGCATATGTAGTGGACTTACCGGCATTGAGCGCAATGAAATACATAGAAGCCGTGGAAAGCATAACCCCACCGACAAGCAATGCCAGTACAGTCCTCCATGACACTCCTTTGCCGAATGCGGTAAAAATTACAATTACCACCAGCTCCACCAGGAATACTTTCAGCTCCGCGGTTGCAGCCATATAGATCGCGGCAATCGCCGCAGCAGCAAAGAGCCCTACTCCAGCATTACGGTTAAAATATCGAGAACAAACATCAATGAGATACAGGCACAGGATCAGATTCAGAGGCAGATTACTTCCGGAAAAATTCCAGAAAAACCCACCAATCATATCACCAATAATGGTTTCCTCAGAGTAAGTGACCAGAAAACGTTCCACCGTGCACAGCGGAACAGAAGCCCAGAATATCACTCGTATGGAACGAATAATTATTCCAAAATCGTTCTTTTTCAGCAAAACGACACATGAATAGAAGAACATGAAATATCGCACAATATTGCGATATCCCCATAGGAGAATAGTCAATCGTTCACTAGAGATAATGCCACCGATGGCACTGGTAAAACAGTACAGAGCCATGAGACCGATGACCATATGGGTCGAGCGCGACAGTTTCTTCCTCTCATATAACGCCAGAATGAATACAAAGCAGTTCAACGCATCGTTACCATACAGCAGGACACGAGGAAGATGCAACGTATATACAGCAGAATATGAGAAAAAGAAGTATGCCTGTGCACAGAGCAACCACGCAGCACCGTAGGATGAAGGCGCAAATCGAGCCCTCAGCCACTCATTGATATCCCCTTGGAGGAATCGCCATACCAATCGTCCAGCCATGGTGCTCACTCCAGAAATGCGAGAGGTTGGTCGGCAACGGCGATCACTCGTGCAGGTACTCCAGCAAGGATCGCATATTCCGTATCACATGATTTAACCACGACTGCACCGGCGGCTACGACGACATGATCAGCAATATGAACGTCACCGATGATCTTCGCTCCCACACAAACACGAACATCATCTCCCAGAACGGGGCATTCACGATGACGTCCGTCATTCCCGATACAGTTGTCGCCGTAAAGACGGCAATTCTTTCCTACTCGAGCATTACCATTAATCACAATACCCTGAGTATGATAAATAACCAGTCCCTCATCGAAAGTATTCTCTCCGGTCTCAATGCCCAGTTTTCTACCGAGAATATTCATCCGCAACGAGCTCAGCATATACAGTAAACCAAAAAGCGGATTACTTTTGCGTTTCCCATAGTAGAAACAGGTGATACGCATACGCCGGACATATTTCCAAGAGAAGTAATCAGGATGTCGCTTCAGGAAGCGAAGCAGGAACTGATACCTTCCTCGATGACCGAAATATAATTTCCTCTCTTCTATAAGGATTCTCTTCAGTTCTTTTCTACTGTCAATCTTCATCTCAAAAACCTCAATCCTTTGAGCTAGGCCATCAAAGGTCTAAAACCTTTTATGCTTACCGGTCTGCTTCAATTTAATAAGCGCAATAATGATATGAGTCAACTTCTTGTCTATACAGAAATTCATCACACGAAGCTGCAACGGATTCTTTTCATATGGGTAAGATGAGATCACCTGACGGACCACATCGTCTTCGATCGCTTTTCGCACGGTTCCGTACAGGTCAAACCCAGCATGAGTTTTCTTGTAGGACACTGCCAAAGTCATGCAATATCGGACTCGGCCGAGAAACATCCTCTGAACGCGATACAAATACTGGTTCTCATTGAGGAATTCACCAAGATCGGAAATGATCTTGCCAAAGAGAATCTTTTGTTTGACGATGCCATCCTCGTCATACTTCTGCGTCAGAGAACCGGGGCGAGCCTGTCGATAATAGTACAGACAGTCACGAATATAGCACACCGTCTGCGCTCTTCTCAAATAAGCGATATCAAAGATGACATCTTCGGAAATATACTGTCGCTCTGAAGGAAATCGGATTCCATAATCGGTAATGATCCGCATTGAGTACAAGGCATGCCATACGGAAACAGACAAAGGAATTTCTTCTTTGTCTGACGGTTCACCGGCAATCATGTTAAGCAGGACGCTATGAATAATAGTATCCCCGCGAAAAACTCGATGATCATATATCGCGGGCTTGTTGACCGTATGATCATCATCAAAGTATTCGGCATATCCGCAGTAACTGGTATCGGCATCGTTGAGAGCCAATTGCTCATGCAGTTTTTCCACCATATGCGTATCTGTGAAGTCATCGGAATCGATGAACATCACATACTCGCCCTTGGCGGCATCTAGCCCCGTATTGCGGGCCATGCCCAGTCCCGCATTTTCCTTATGCAGCACCACTATGCGAGAATCGGTCTGAGCAATCTTCTCACATAGTTCACCGGACCCGTCAGTGGACCCATCGTCCACCAGAATGATCTCCAGATTGCGATATGTCTGATGGGTCAATGATTCGATGCACTGGCGCAGATAGGGCTTTACGTTGTATACGGGAACGATAACGCTGATCAACGTATCCATATGCAAAAATCCTTACTCGTACCTCAACTGACCGCTAGACTGCTCACAAAAAAACTTGGAAAATACAAACTCACATCGCCATGATCCGTATACGCTTGCTTGTCCTCGATCAACACATATCCGCTTTTACGAAGAACTTCCAATAAATCACGAATATGATCCGCGTATGTATGTTCCTTCGTTGAATAATGCAGAAACACCTTCTGTTCGGAGGCATCCTCATTCGCTTCGATATTGTCTCGAAGATGTCGATCGAGAGCGGCTACGACTTTATTACGATCATGTCCGTTTGAAATTCCCCTCAATGTGATCTCATTGGCGGGAGCCATCAGATATCGTCCCAGCCAGAACTGCGGAGCCCCTGCAATGATCTCGGCACCAAGTCCCCTCCCCGCGTACTGTACGCCGAAATTCAAAGCGGACCAGCCACCCTTCGATGAGCCACCAAAGCATATTTTGTTGATCTCTGGACGGCTCAGGAACCTATCGATTAGTACCTTGGTGGCTTGCTCCATCTCGAAATCGGGATAGGCACCCAGATAATATCCGCCGCGATGATCCTCGCCGAAATCATCAAGAATAAACAGCTTGTTGATCGCCACGTCCTTAAGTGTGCGCATGTAGTTGTATCTTGCCGGGATTCCCTGACGGGTGCATGCACTGAACACTACCAGCAACCGATCCGAGGACTTGCATGGCTGGTACATGTATTTCAGCGTGGTTCCGCCATACCGGAACTTACGCTCCTGAACGGTTTGACGCAGAAGCGTGGTGGCGAATTCAACATATTTACTGAGCTTCTTCATCACGCCTCCTTCGCAACCCTCTGGTACAACGCCACCAAAGTACGGAAATACTCCGCATCACTGAACTGACGTTCCGCCAATTCCCGAGAGTTACGAGAGAACGTATCATAACGGTCATGGTCGGTAATATTCTCCAGAGCATCAGCAAGTGCATTTACATCACCGGGCTGGATCAGGTAGCCATTTTCGCCATCGTGCACGGCCGACGCGATGTCTCCCACGTTCGTGGCGACCACTGGCATGCCATAACTGATGGCTTCCAGAACCGCTACGGGAAGCCCCTCATTGTACGAGGGCAACACCAAAGCCTGGCTTCGTTCGAAAAGCTCACGCTTCTTTTCTCCGGCAGTCCATCCAGCGAAATCAACGACCAAATCATCCGAATTATGGTCGCCTAGCAAGCCCAGCTGTTCAGCCTTGGTTTTCAGTTCAGCTTCCTGCGCACCGGTACCGGCAACCACCACGCGAATGTGCCCCAAGCGGCCTTCCCGCTTCAACTTGGCCACCGCATCCAACAGGTCGGATACACCCTTGCGCTGGATTAGTACGCCCATGAACAGCACCTGGAAACGCTGATTATTCAGCTGCTGCACCTTGGTATCGGGAATATGCACGGTATTACTGACCACCACTGTATTCGCGGCAGGTTCGATCGCTTTGACACGGTCGTTCCACTGCTGCCCCAATACGATGATCGCCTTAGCTTCGCGCAATAACGTACGAACCTTCGCCCGTTCGGATGACTTGCACTCTCCATACCATTTGGCAAATTCGGAACCATGCATATGGATCACATCTGGCACACCATACTTGCGGCACAGCTTATGAATCTGGTATTTACGTACAAAGCTACCGCGGTATGACATATGAATATGAACCACATCAGGACGGCGCTGCGGATCCGAGAGCAATCGCCGAATACGACGCAACGCTTTCCCAAAGAAAATGACTTTCTTGATCGGGTTCGATGCAATATACGTAGGAATAAACGTCATGCTTACACCGTCCGCATTCCAGTCATGATCCAGCAATTGGTCTATCACGCTGGTAATTCCGCCTTTGACAGAAGGATCATTCCCTACCATCAAAATTCGAAGCCGATGCTCAGCACTACGTTCATGTGCCACACTGGCACGAATGAATCCATCAATGGAATCAATAATCGTCTGGGTATTGGAGACAAACGGCTTATACTCGGTATGCTTCACCTCATCCAATGCATCAGCCAACTGAGAGCAGTCATCACAAGCACAGATGATATCCATCTGCTTGAATTCCTTGATCAGCTGCAACTGATGGTCATCCACATGCTCGCCGTATTTAGCAAGACGGGGAACCGCAATAACCTTTTTACCTTTTTTTACCGCGCCAATAATCGCGCCAGTACCGCCATGGGTAATGACGATATCAGCTTTCTCCATCTGCTTCGCGAACTCATCACGGTCAAGAAACTGCTTGAACTCGTAATGCTGTGGTCGATAATCACTGTATCCGCTCTGCGCAAACACCGGCTCGGTAATAGCGCCATTGGCTACCAGTTCGTCCACCGCCTTAAGCAAACGATCGAACTGGAACTTCTGTGATCCCAAGGTGATAAAAATCATGTTGGTTCTCCCGTCCGTCTCTCTCAGTAGATGCTGCCGAGATAGATGGCATCTGGGTAAATCTGCTTCATGCTCTCCCATTGCACATAAAACTGATCGGCAAAACGATACAGCAACTTACCCGATTCCGTAGCGGACGTTACCTTCGCGAATGATTCGATATAGATAAGTTTCCTACCGAATAATTTCATCAGAAGACACATCGGCAGCATAGCAAGAACGCCAGTGCAGACAATCACGTCGGGACGTTCTTTGATGAAGATACCCAAACAGTGAAAGGCGTTGACAATAAGCTTTAGCAGTACCGTTCTTTCTTTACGGTTGATCTGACCTACATAATAGGTCTTTTCGTCTTTGGCCTTTGCCTTATACGATGTCTTCTCCGTCAGAACAAAACTATCGTACTTCCGCATCAGAGGCTTCAGCATCATGAGCTGCTCATAATGCCCCCCTGAAGAGGCCGCAAAGCAAATTTTCGGCGTTCCACTCATTTGCAAAAACTCCGATCAGTCCCTACGGAACAGGTCGCGGGTATACACCTTATCCTCAACATCATCGAGGCAGGAGTCGTAACGATTGGCAAGAATGGAATCGCTGCGCTTCTTGAACTCAGCAAGATCGTTGACAACTTCGCTACCGAAGAATGTAGTTCCGTTCTCCAGCGTCGGTTCATAGATGATGACAGTGGCTCCCTTGGCCTTGACACGCTTCATCACACCCTGAATGGCGGACTGGCGGAAATTGTCTGAATTGGACTTCATGGTCAGTCGATACACACCAACAGTGACCGGAGTCTCATCGGCCGCTCCGTATTCATTGTTATCGCTGTACCCGTACCAGCCGGCCTTCTTAAGCGCGCTATCCGCGATAAAGTCCTTACGAGTTCTGTTGGATTCTACGATTGCTCGGATAAGGTCCTCCGGCACATCCTGATAGTTAGCAAGCAACTGCTTGGTATCCTTCGGAAGGCAATAGCCGCCGTAACCAAAGCTTGGGTTGTTATAGTGCGTACCGATGCGCGGGTCCAAGCACACGCCGTCAATGATCTCGCGAGTGTTCAGTCCCTTCGACTCCGCATACGTGTCCAGCTCATTGAAGTAGGAAACACGCAAAGCCAGATACGTGTTGGCGAACAGCTTCACGGCCTCCGCTTCAGTAAAGCCCATGAACAGCGTATGGATATTCTCCTCGATGGCCCCTTCCTGCAGGAGCTTGGCGAATGTATGTGCGGCTTCCACAAGATGCTCATCTTCAGGATCAGTACCCACAACGATACGACTCGGGTACAGGTTATCGTACAGCGCCTTAGACTCACGGAGGAATTCAGGGCTAAAGATGATGTTCTTAGAACCAGTCTTCCTACGAATAGATTCCGTATATCCCACAGGGATAGTGGACTTGATCACCATAATTGCATCTGGATTCACTTTCATAACCAGATCAATCACGGACTCCACTGCGGAAGTATCGAAGAAGTTGCGTACGCTATCGTAATTCGTAGGTGCGGCAATGATCACAAAATCTGCATCGGCATAGGCGCTTTCACCATCCAACGTTGCAGTCAGATTCAAATCCTTCTTGGCGAAGAACTCTTCAATGCAATCATCCTGAATAGGGGACTTGCGCTGATTGATCAGATTGACTTTCTCCGGGACAATATCGACTGCAGTTACCTGATGACACTGAGACAGTAGCGTCGCTAATGACAATCCAACATATCCTGTGCCAGCTACAGCAATCTTCAAAGAATTAAAATCTCGCATTTTAAGCTCATTTAAACAAGAAAAATTAGATAATAAATAAACTACTTCTGCGTATTTTTTCGTTTTTTCTGAGAAGATTTACGCTTATTACGGCGAGATTTTCCGTCCTCACTATCTCCGTAATAGTAGTAATAGTTATCGTCCGGTTTCTCCTCTTCAGAGAAGTTCAACACGGCACCAGCCACAGTTACATCAAGGGTTTCAAGTTCTTCGACCGCTGCACGAACGTCATTCTTTTCCCCGTGCCCAAGGCCGGACACGAACAGCATGGTCGCACCTTCCTTCACGAAGACGGCAGCATCGTTGGCCACCTTAAGTGGTGCGGTGTCGATAATCACGTAATCATAGAGGCCGGAAACCTGATCCAACAATGATTTCATAGCTTTGGAATTAAAGAGAATACCGGGATTCGGCGCACGCTTACCCGCTGGCAATACGTGGAAATTCTCCTTCCAATATTGCTGGATAGCGTCGGTAGACTTCACCTGATATGTAAGCAACTGACTGAGACCTACAGCACCGTTCATGGACAGTGCCTTAGCAACTGAAGGGTTACGGAGGTCTGCATCAATAAGCAGGATCTTCTTACCGGCCTCTGCATACGCCGCTGCAAGATTTACCGCCGTGGTGGTCTTACCTTCAGAAACACCAGCGGAAGTAATGACAATAAGATTAGGATGCTCTCCATTATCGGGCATAACATACGTAAGATTCATACGCAGTCGACGGACCTCTTCGGCTTCACGGGAAGCCGGACGAGAAATGATTACAGGAGCCTTACCTGCATATACATCGTTTCGTGTAAGAGATCCCAGAATCGGGACGTCCATGATTTCCTGCAAATCAGAAGCCTGACGAATTTTCTTATCCAGAAAATCAAGTATTATAGCCCATAAAGCTCCCATGATAATACCTAAAGCAGCGCCGGCAGCGATAAGATTCTTCTTTCCTGCAGAGCTTGGCCACTTAGGAACCTGGGCACTTTGGACAATGGACAAATTGATTGGAGAAGTCACGCTTGAATCCGAACTATACAGAGTGGTGGAAACCTGATCTTTAAGACTCTTAGCCACGGCATTTGCAATCTTGGCAGCCTGTTGCGCATCGGGATCCGTTGCCGTGATATCCACCATATATGTTTCATCCGGTTGCGTCGCTTCAACATTCGCGGCAAGTTCATCAACCGTCACATGCAAACCAAGTTCATCAATAACCGGCTGCAAAATAGCCTCGGTTTTTACCAAATTCGGATATGACTTCAACTGTGTATCGATATATGACGTAGCAGAATAACGCTGCGACATAGCATCTCCACCCGCACCAGCATCACTCTTATAGCTGGCAAATACAGTGGCGGTGGCGGAATACATTGGAACTCGCGTGAATGCATACACCCCCATGCCTGCCGCCACTACCGCAAACACAATTACGGCGGGAATAATGTGCCTTTTTATCGCCTTAAAAAGACCGAGAATCGTCACGAGGCGCACTCCATTTCTTCCGTTCCTATAACCCCCTCATCCTATACGGGGGCCCCTACCAATCGGTCCGCTCTATAAGGGGGGTCTGGCGCAATGTCGCCGCCGTTCCAGCGGCCGTTGCCGAGGTCTGAACTCGCGCCGTCATCTCAATGCTTTCGCCGGGTTGAAGGGTGAATCCCTTTACCCCCGCCGTGAGATCGTCATACAGCGTGACGGTATCGAAATCACCGTCACCAGCGGATGCCCCCATGAATTTCCAGTCCACGAGCCGCCCGTCGGCCGGCGCGAACAGATACATCACAGTCACGATCTCGCCATGGCGCTCGGTGCCGGTCTTCTGATCCGAATATCCGCGCACGAGCGGAGGCAGCGTAGCCGCCTCCTGCGCGGTCATGGTGTTGGTCACCTTCACATGCACGGTATAGACGCGAGAACCGTCCGCATTGACCGAGGATTCCTTCACTGACGTTTCACGTTTGAGATACCAGTCGGCCTTGCCCATCGTGCCGTCATTGAAGTACAGGCCAATCTGGGGCTTGGAGGGGTTCTTCTGCAGATCACCGGCTAAGGGGGTGCCGTCGATATACCGCTGATCGTCCTCGTGCGACGACCACACCATGAAATGACCATCGTTGACTGACTTGGTCACGGTCTTCATCAGCGCCGAGTTCTTGCCGTCCAAAGATCCCAGAATGTGCTGAAACGCTTCACCGGCCACCACGCCGAAGAACGCATCCTGGCTCTCCTGATCAGGCAGATCAAGATATACCTGATGCAGCAGCAGCTGAGCTGCGTTGTCTCCTGTCACGTCCACGCCGGAAACCGATCGGAATCCGCCCGTTACCTTCAGCAATCCCTGCAGAAAATACGGATCCATGCTGATCACACCATCAACGTCTTCGCCCTTCTCCTGCTTCCACATGGCGGCGGCGAGCTCGCCTGTACGCGGGAAGTCGGGATCGGCGGTCACATTCTGCGGATACATCAGGTAATCGCTACCGAAGAACGACTTCTCGGAATCCGTCATCTCGAACGCATCCACCTGCCGCGACAGGCCACCGTATGGCGCGAAATCCTCCAGTGTGATCTTGCCCTGGTCAATGGTGAGCTTCCCCCATGAGCCGGCAATGCCGCCCGTGGATCGCAGCTCCGCATTG
Organism: Bifidobacterium callimiconis; assembly: GCF_003952005.1. Classification (GTDB taxonomy): domain Bacteria; phylum Actinomycetota; class Actinomycetes; order Actinomycetales; family Bifidobacteriaceae; genus Galliscardovia; species Galliscardovia callimiconis. The sequence goes on along the minus strand of NZ_QXGJ01000009.1, from coordinate 27,630 downwards.
TTCTGTGCCAGCACGATATACGTCCGCTTGCCCGCCTGTTCCGAGCCGTCGTCCGAACCGAGACCCAGCATGGATGGCGCGGCGTTGGCAATACGTTGCGCCAGATCCACGACGTCGGCAAGCGTGGTCACCTTGTTCTTCGCGGAATCCAGCGCATCCGTCAGCTGCGGAATATGCGTGCCGTTGATGTTGCCCAGATTGATTGCGGCATCGTTGATCGTCTTGTTGGCGTCGGTGAGATTCTGTGCGGCGGCGCCCAACGAACCCAACGAGATCGTACCGTTGGACATGCCAATATCCTTGAGCGAGAGGCTATCGGCGGACTCGGCGAGTTTCGGCACGGCGTTGTTCGACACGTCCTCCATGATCGAGACGGCCTCGCGCACAGCCTTCACGTCTGAACCGTAGTACGGGATCAGTTCGGCCGGTTTCCACAGCGAACTGCTCGTCTGACGATATGCGGCATCCACATGTGTACTGAACTCGGCCAGCCCCTTCTTCACGGCCGCCGAATCACCCGACGTCAGCTTCTTCTGCGCTACGGACGCGGCCGACACCGCCTGTTCCAACTCCGACTTGGTCTTGAACGCAGAATATGCGAGCACCCCCACCCACGCCACAATGACAAGCAGCACCGCCAGCACGGCGATGAGAATCCTCCGATTGCGGCGACGGCGTTTGATGCGGCGAATATGCTCCGGGCTCATGCGTCGGCGCACACGACGCGGGGCGTTGCCGTCGCCATCGGCTCCAGACCGGCCGGTATCGGTTGGCGTAACGTCGGATAAATCCGGCTGTACAATACGACGCTGCCCCTTATCCTCCGCCACGATCAGTACGCACCCTTGTGCGTGAGCACCACCTGCACGGTCTTGAACAGGATCGTGATGTCGCCGGTGATGGACCAGTCCTGCACGTACGAGACGTCAAGCTGCTCCGACTCCTCGGCGGTTAGATCGCTACGGCCGGAGACCTGCCACGGGCCGGTGATGCCTGGCTTGACGAACATACGGGTGGCGTACAGGCGGTTGTAGCGGGCATATTCCTCGGGCAGCGGCGGGCGCGGACCCACCAGGCTCATGTCGCCCTTGAGCACGTTGAAGAACTGCGGCAGCTCGTCGATGCTCCACTTGCGGATCACGTGACCCACCTTGGTGATGCGCGGATCCTTCTTCATCTTGAAGATGAAGCGGTCGGACTGTCCGTTTTCGGCGGCGAGCTTGGCTTTGAGTTCGTCGGCGTTCGTCACCATGGAACGGAACTTGATCATGCGGAACGGCTTGCCGCGCAGGCCGATGCGCTTCTGCGTGTAGAACACCGGACCGTGGTCGTCGAGCTTGATGGCGATGGCCGTGATGATGGTGATCGGCGACGACAGAATGATGAGCAGCAGCGAGCACACGATGTCGAACACACGCTTGATCAAACGGGTGGCGTAGCCGTACTGCGGCAGGTGCATGGTCAGCACCGGCATGCCCTGGATGTTGCGGAAGTACATGCGGTGCGCACCCATGTCGGCGGCGCCGGCGGCGAGCGCGATCTCCACGTCGAGCGATTCCACGGCGAGCGAGAGCACATTGAATTCCACGGAGTCGCGGCGGATCACGTCGCAGATGAGGATGGTCTGCACGCCGGCCTGCACGGCGGTTTCGCCGATCGTGGTGCTGTAGGGCAGTACGGTCAGGTGTTCGTCGATGTTCACATCGTCGGGGATCGGCACGGAGACGATCTTCTTGGTCTTCGGGTCCACGCCGATCGGGCATACGCCCACGGTGCGGTAGTTGAGCTGCGAGCGCTTGTGCAGTCGATGCAGCGTGCGTTCGATGCACTTCGGCGAGCCCATGACGATGGTGGCGTACGAGTATTTGCCGGTTTTGCGACGGCGGGTGATGACCACGCGGGCGATGATGCGCTCGATCATGGTGAACACGAGGGTGAGCGCGGCCGCCTCAAAAAGAATATGGGCGGGCAGCGGGTATTTGAAGATGTAGTTGACGGCGCACTGGATGATGACCAGTTTCACCACGCCTTCGATGATCTTGTAGTTCACCTGGAAGCCGTCGCCCATTACGTGACGATGGTAGATGCCGGCGCTGTGCAGGCAACCCACGTATACGGCGCCGAGCAGGACGAACAGGAAGCCGGCCATCAGTTGCGTGCAGAAGTTGTCGCCGTACGGCAGGTAGGCGAGCGGGTCCACGTTGAACATGATCAGGTTTGCGATGACGAGCATGGTGCCGTCGAGCACCATGAGGACCAGGTTGACGAAGAATCGCCAGTACAGCACGTTCGACATCTGGCGGATTCCGGTGCTGCTCAGAGGCTCATGTTCCTCGTTGGCGACGTTGGTTTCGTTGGCTTTGTTGGCCGAGCCTTTGTTGTCGTCGACCGCGACGGACTTCGCCGTATCGTTCACGTCTGTTGTGTCGTTCATGTCGACTGCGGTTCTCTGACTCACTCTCCGCCCTCTCTTACACACGCTCTCGTCCTCACAGTCACCCCACAAGGGGGTACCGTATGTCACGCGCTTCACGCGAATATGTCAAACACTGCAAACCGCAAGCCATATGTTCGTCAAGGCGCAACAGCCCCCTCATCCTATATCAATGGGTGGGATAAGAAAACGGGGGTGCCCATATTTGCGGTCAACCGGTTGAATCTGGGTCGCTGGTAGCTGGATCTAGGGTCGTCGGTGACTGGATCTGGGTCAAACGGGTCACTATTTCTGGGTCAAACCGAATCATTACGGACCGTTCTGGGTATATCCGTATCATGAACGCCCCGTAATCCCGTTCCTTATGTACCGGTTTTACCCAGATCCCGTCAGATCAGCCCCGGATCCACCCAGATCAGCCTCGACTCCCTTCTGGATCCCGTTTCCCGACCACTGACGTCGGGTGCCGGTACATTGGTGAATCATGCCGGTTTATGATTTGGGACTTGAACACGTATCGCTCGCCTTCGCCACCAAAACCATCTTCACCGATGTGACGCAGGGCGTTTTCGAAGGGGATCGCATCGGCATCGTCGGCCGTAACGGCGACGGAAAATCCACGCTGCTGCACCTGTTCAATGGCACGCAGGAGCCCGATTCGGGCCGCGTGACCATTCGCGGCGGACTCACGTTCGGCATGCTCGACCAGCGTGATCCGCTCGACGACAACGCCACCGTGCGCGAGGCCGCGCTGGAGAACCGCGAGGACTACGAGTGGGCGTCGGATAATACGTCGCGTGAGATCGTGGAGTCGCTGCTGGGCGGTATTTCCCTGGACGCGAAGATCGGGTCACTGTCCGGCGGCCAGCGTCGCCGTGCCGATCTCGCCCGACTGCTGCTGCACGATTGGGATATTCTTGCGCTCGACGAGCCCACCAACCATCTTGATGTGGTGACGATTCACTGGCTGGCCGAGCATCTGAAGAACCGTTGGGCCAAGGGGCAGGGCGCGCTGCTGCTGGTGACGCACGATCGTTGGTTCCTCGACGAGGTGTGCGAGTCCATGTGGGAGGTGCACGACGGGGTGATCGAACCGTTCGAGGGCGGCTACTCCGCGTATATGCTGCAGCGTGTGGAGCGCGACCGTCAGGCCGACGTGCGCGAGACCAAGCGCCGCAACCTCGCCCGCAAGGAGCTCGCCTGGCTGACGCGTGGCGCCCGTGCCCGTTCCACCAAGCAGAAATTCCATGTGAAGGCCGCGCGCGAGCTGATCGCCGACGTGCCACCGGTGCGCAATACGCTTGAGTTGAAGCAGATGGCCACGTCCCGCTTGGGCAAGCAGGTGGTGGATCTGATCGACGTGACGCAGATCTACACCAAGCCGCAGGGCATGGCCGACCTTGATCCGGATGCCGCCGCATTGGAGGAGTCCACGTCACGTGTGGACGTGGTGCCGTCCGCGTACGCCGAGCCGCAGGTGCATGGTTCGGTCGAGGTGGCCGTGACCGATCTCGACGATCCCCGATTGGTCGACGCGGGTGTTCCCGAAGCCGTTGCCGCTGCCGAGGCCCATACCGCCGCTGCCGAGAACGCCGATACGACGGGTGCCGCCGCAGCGGATGAGGATACCGTTTCTGCCACCACCGACGTGACTTCCGCCGCGCAGAAGATCACCGTCTCCGGCCGTAAGATCCTCGACGATGTGACCTGGCTGATCGGTCCGGGTGATCGTTTCGGCATCGTCGGCGCGAACGGTGCCGGTAAGTCCACGCTGCTGAAGATCCTCGACGGCACGATCACGCCCACCGCGGGACACGTGAACATCGGCAAGACCGTGAAGTTCGCCGTGCTGTCGCAAAGGCTCGACGAACTGGAGAAGCTGGGCAAATACAAGATCAAGGAGGTGTTATCCCGCTACAAGCCGAGCTACATCGTGGACGGCAAGGAGGTCACGCCCGGTCAGCTCATGGAACGGCTCGGCTTCGAGTCGGCGCAGCTGATGACGCCGATCCGCGACCTGTCCGGCGGCCAGAAGCGCCGTATGCAGCTGCTGCTGATTCTGCTTGACGAGCCGAACGTGCTGATCATGGACGAGCCCGGCAACGATCTCGACACCGACATGCTCGCCGTGATGGAGGATCTGCTCGACACGTGGCCCGGCACGCTGATCGTAGTCTCGCACGACCGGTATCTGCTTGAGCGTGTGACCGATCAGCAGTTCGCGCTGCTTGGCGGCAAGATTCGTCATCTGCCCGGCGGCGTGCAGGATTATCTGGACATGGTGGAGCAGGCGCAGAGGAACGGCTGGGACTCGGTGCTGGCCGAGCCGGAGACCGGGCGGAAGAAGCGTGGCGGTTCGACTGCGAGCGCTGCTGGGGCTGCGGATACCGCCGAGACCGAGGGCGGCGATTCCGGTGCCGGCGACGCCGACACCGATTCCACCGCCAAGCCGAAGCTCAGCGGCAAGGAGTTCCACGAGGCGTCCCGTCGCGTGAACGCGATCGAGCGCAAGCTCGCCAAGCTCGAGGAGCAGAAGGCCAAGCTCGAGGAGCAGATGGCCTCGCACGATCCCACCGATTTCGAGGGCCTGAACAAGCTCAACGAGCAGCTGCAGGCCATCTCCGAGGAGAACGACGAGCTCGAGATGGAATGGATGGAGCTCAGCGAGCAGCTGGAGTAGTGGGGATATGCGCAGCCGGCCGGCCGGGGTCTGACGGGTATGCGGCCGCACGCCCTCCCTCAGTCGCGCTTCGCGCGCCAGCTCCCTCCCCTGGAGGGAGCACTCAGCTTATCTTCTTTGTGCTCCCTCCAGGGGAGGGAGCTGTCCGACCATCAGGTCGGACTGAGGGAGGGCTCCAATCCGCCCCATGCCCACACCCAGCCCATGCGGCATATGAAGGGACTCAATCCCCAAAACACCACCCACGATCGCGCTGCACTCCAAAATGGGAGGGATCCAATCCCAACACACTCCGCCCACCCCGCCAGGATGGTTTCAGCCGGGCAGAACGCCTTGATTCCCGTTCTCCCGCACAGTCGGTAGACTTGGGGTCATTATGGCTGCTTTTACTTCTTTGACTGACAGGCTCTCGGGCGCGTTCAAGCATCTGCGCTCCAAGGGCAAGCTGACCGACGCGGACATCGACGGTACGATCCGCGAAATCCGCCGAGCACTGCTCGACGCCGATGTGGCGCTCGACGTGGTGCGTTCCTTCACCGCCCACGTGCGCGAGCGCGCGCTCGGCGAGGAGGTCTCGCAGGCGCTCAACCCCGCCCAGCAGGTGGTGAAGATCGTCAACGACGAGCTCACGCAGATCCTGGGCGCCGGCGTTGATCGTCCGCTGAACTTTGCCAAGAACCCGCCGACGATCATCATGCTCGCCGGTCTGCAGGGTGCCGGTAAGACCACGCTCGCTGGCAAGCTCGGCTACTGGCTCAAGGACGCCGGTCATACGCCGCTGCTGGTAGCGGCCGATCTTCAGCGTCCGAACGCCGTGACCCAGCTGCAGGTGGTGGGCGAGCGCGCGGGCGTGCCCGTGTACGCGCCGGAGAAGGGCGTGCAGTCCGATGGCGGCGACGATGTGACCGTTCCCGGCCTGACCACCGGTGATCCGGTGAAGGTGGCCAAGGATTCGATCGAGCTGGCCAAGACCAAGCTGTATGACACGGTAATCATCGATACCGCCGGTCGTCTGGGCGTGGATGAGGCGCTGATGAAGCAGGCGCGCGACATCCGTGACGCCGTGAACCCGAACGAGATCCTGTTCGTGATCGATGCGATGATCGGTCAGGATGCGGTGCAGACGGCCAAGGCGTTCGACGAGGGCGTGGACTTCACCGGCGTGGTGCTTTCCAAGCTCGATGGCGACGCCCGTGGCGGCGCCGCACTGTCCGTGGCGAGCGTGACCGGCAAGCCGATCCTGTTCGCGTCCAACGGCGAGGGTCTGAAGGACTTCGAGGTGTTCCACCCCGATCGTATGGCCTCGCGAATCCTCGACATGGGCGATATCCTCACCCTGATCGAGCAGGCGCAGAAGCAGTTCGACGAGGAGGAGGCCCGCAAGGCCGCCGAGAAGATCTCCGACGGCAGCTTCGGCCTCGACGACTTCCTGGAGCAGCTGCAGCAGGTGCGCCAGCTCGGCCCGATGAAGAACCTGCTCGGCATGATTCCGGGCATGGCCCAGCATCGCAAGGAGCTTGAGGCGTTCGATGAGAAGGAGGTGGACCGCACCGAGGCCATTATCCGTTCGATGACTCCGGAGGAGCGTCGCAATCCGAAGATCATCGATGGTTCGCGTCGTGCGCGTATCGCCTACGGTTCGGGCAATACCGTGTCCGCGGTGAACGCGCTGCTGCAGCGCTTCGAGCAGGCGTCCAAGATGATGAAGCGCATGAGCAACGGTTCGCGCGGCGTGCCGGGCATGGGTGGCTTCGGCGGCCCCGGCGGCAAGAGCGCGCGCAAGGGCAAGAAAGGCAAGAAGAAGGGCGGCAAGTCCGGAAACCCGATGAAGCGCGAGGCCGAGGAGAAGGCATTGCGCGAGCGCCTGAGCGGCAAGGGCTCCGGTTCAGGCAAGAGCGGCGGCTCCGCGTTCCAGAAGCAGCCGCAGAATCCGGCGCTTCCGGCGGGCCTGCAGAACGCGCTCGGCGGCAACGGCCAGCCCGAGCTCCCGCCGAACCTCGGCGGCGGCATCGGAGGCCTCTTCGGTCGCTGATCTCCAACTCCCTCAGCCCCTCAGGTTTCCCCTTGAGGGGAAGCTGTCAGCCGCAAGGCTGACTGATGAGGTGAATCGCAGTCGGAATGACTGCGCAGAATTGATCGTCGAAGACGATTCCAATCATCCATACGATCCGCTCGCACATCACCTCATCAGTCACGCGTTCGCGTGACAGCTTCCCCTCAAGGGGAAGCATTTTTTATGTCCTACGGAGGTTTTCCATTCGAACGATTCGTAAAGACATGGTCGGGAACCTCATGCCGTATCTCCCGTATGCGCAAATCCTCCAAAACCGGTTCGTATAATCGCAAGGCGGACAAAAACAGGTAGCCACGAACGGTGAAAACAGCAATCATGGCAACGACTACAGCAAGGAGACGCCTCGTGCTTTTTTGGGTCATCATCGTGTTGATCACGTGTTGGATGGCGTTGAAATACCTGCCCGCCGGTTGGGACCAGTATCGCCCTCTGCCCGAGGTGATCGCCTTGATTCCGCTGCTCGTGGTGCCGCTCGTGCTGCTGTTGCCGGCGACCGGTTTCACTGGCAATTGGCCGCAGTTCGGCGTAACCGTTGTGCTGCTGCTCGTTCAGGCGGCCTGGCAGATCGGCTATGTCATGCCGATTCCGAGTGCGCTGGCTCCGATTCTCGGCGTGCCGGTACAGACTCTGCCGGTAGACGGCGAGTATGCCGACAGTTCGTTCGCCGCCGAAACCGAATCGTCGGACGATTCCACGAAGTCGGCTGATGATTATCCCCAGACTTCTTCCGTTCTTCCACAGCCTGTGGATACTGATGCGTCCTCGACCGATTCGGCTGACGTAACATCAACCGCCACCGCCGACGATCATCACACGATCCGCGTGATGACGCTCAATACGCGCTACGGCCGTGCGGACACCGGCACGATCATGCATCTGGTCAAGCAGGAGAACATCGACATCCTCGCCGTGCAGGAGGTCAACACCGCGTTCATCAAGCGTCTCGACATCTCGCATATCGGCGATGAACTGCCGTATCGTGTGCTCGGTGCGGTGCGCGACGACGACAACGCGGGGTCGAACGCCCTGTTCATGCGGCTCAAGCCGGCGATCTTCGGCGATTCGTCGGTGAACATCAGCGCCGCGGCCGCCCCGGTGGCCACCGTTCGCATCGGCGACCAGTGTGTGGAGTTCAGTTCCGTGCATCCCAAGTCGCCGCCGCGCAGCGGTAAGGATTGGAGCGACGGCGTGCGTGCGCTCGGCCAGTTCGCGTTGCGTGCCGACAGCCGTAACGAGGAGGGGTTCAACTGCTGCGCCGACGACGACATGGCTGGCACCGGCGATAACGTTGCCGATAACGGCAATGACGTAACGCCCAACGCCGACCTGCTGGCCGGTCTTCCGCCCGAGCTTGCCGACATCATCACGCGCGGCGTGAGGGATGACTCCGACGAGGATTCGTCGAACGCCGAGCCGGCGCCCGATGTCACGGAGACCGCCGTCATCGAACTGCCTGACTTCTCCGAGCCGGACCGCGGTCCCGTGCCGCATCACGCGGCCGTGGTGATGGGCGATATGAACTCGAGCATCTATCATCCAAGTTTCCGCGATGCGCTGCGTCAGGGATCGGGACTGGCGGATTCGTCGTTCGAACTGCACGCCGGATTCAACACGACGTTCCCAGCCAGCTGGCCCACGTTCCCGTCACTCATCGAGATCGACCACGTGCTGCACACGCAGGGCATTCGTGCACGATCCGCGCACGCCTATACCGTGCCGAAAACCGACCACAAGGCCCTTGTCGTGGAACTCGAGGTGGCATAGCACACCGAACCTCAGCCGCACGCCGCGACACGCCGGAAGATGTCGGGGCGCTGTGGTTAAAATATTCAGGTTATTCGTAAGAGGTGGCGCCCTCTAACTCCGTCTCTTATGAGGAACACGTGGATCGCGGTTTCCGTGCCCCACACGAAACCAAAGATGCACACCCCTAATACATAAGGAGAGCCATTTTGGCAACCAAGATTCGTCTGAAGCGCCTGGGCAAGAAGCACTACGCCTTCTACCGTATTGTGATCATGGATTCCCGCAAGGCCCGTGATGGCAAGACCATTGAAGAGATCGGTATCTACGATCCCAACAAGCAGCCCTCGCTCATCCAGATCAAGTCTGATCGCGCTCAGTACTGGCTCGGCGTTGGCGCCCAGCCGACCGAAGCCGTCTTCAAGCTGCTGAACATCACCGGCGACTGGCAGAAGTTCAAGGGTCTGCCGGGTGCCGAGGGCACGCTGAAGGTGGCCGAGGAAGGCCCGGATGCCGAAGCCCGCGTGGCCGCTGCCGCCGATGAGGCCCAGAAGCTGAAGGCCGCCAAGGCCGAAGCTGAGGCCAAGGCCAAGGCTGAGGCCGAAGCCGCCAAGGCCGCTGAAGAAGCGGAAGCCCCGGCTGAGGAAGCCGCCGAGGAGAAGGCTGAGTAATCATGCTTGCCGAAGCCGTCGAACACCTGATTAAGAACATCGTTGATTTCCCGGACGACGTTTCCGTGAAGTCCCACGAGAACAACCGCGGCGAACTGCTTCGCGTGCGGGTGAACCCGGAGGACATCGGACGCGTCATCGGACGTGGCGGTCGCACCGCCAACGCCATTCGCACCGTGGTGCAGGCGCTGTCCGATCACAAGGTTCGTGTCGACATCATGGATGTCCGCTGAGCGATGGCTGAACAGCATAACGAGGACCCTCAGCAGCGCGAGCTGCTGAGGGTCTGCCGTATCGGACGCGCTCAGGGACTGAAGGGCGAAGTGAACGTCCGTGTCTTCACCGACGAACCGGAGGAGCGTTTCGCCCCCGGTTCCGTGCTGCTGACCCGCGATGGCCGTGAGTTCACGGTCGCGAAGTCACGCAAATTCAAGGAACGTTGGATCGTGTTGTTCAAGGGCGTTGCCGACCGTAACGCGTCGGAGGCGCTGAACGGCACCGATCTGTATGTGGAACCCGTGTATTCCGACGATGATGAGGATGGGGGGTTCTACATGGAGGACCTTATTGGTCTTGAGGCCCGTATCTACGAGTCGGATGATAGCTCTGCCGATGCCGACACCGCTGGATCGTATGTGGTGGCCGGCAAGGTGACCGATGTGATCGACGGTCCCGCGCAGGATCTGCTGCAGATCACCGAGCCCAGCGGTGCTGAATCACTGGTCCCCTTCGTCGAGGAGATCGTGCCTGAGGTGGATTTGGAGGAGGGCTACCTCGTCCTCACTCCCCCCAACGGCCTCCTCCAGGACCGCTAGTATCCAGGCTCCCCTCTCTGAGGGGAGCTGTCAGGCTAATCCCCTCACAAGTCCTCCCCTCAGTCCGCCTGCGGCGGCCAGCTCCCCTCCCACGGAGGGGAGCCACAGATATCATCGCCCGGTGTTGGCGTCTACGAAACGGCGAATGTAGTGCAGTGCAGCGCCGAGCGTACTCTGCTCGGCCTCGTCCACGCTCTTGCGCAGCTGCACGGTGCTTTCGGGGAACGGGTCGAGCGCCCGCACCCGCTCGGCGAGCCTGCGCATGTCCGCCTCCGAGAATCGTCTGGCGATCTCGCCGCCGAGAATCACGTCTACGCTGAACACCATACGCATGTTGGTGATCGTCTGCGCCAACGCATCCAGATAGTCGTTGAACAGTCTCACGCACGTCTCGTCACCGGCATGCAGACGATCGAAGAACTCGTCAAGATCGGTACCACTCTCCCCCAGCAACGCCTCGCGCGAACAGTACGCGTCCACGCATCCACGCTGACCGCAGTAGCAGGCGCGCCCGCCGGGCACGAGCCGCATATGTTCGCAGTTGCCGCTGCGCAGGTCGGTGCCCTGGCGAACCCGCCCGTCGACGATCACCGCACTGCCCACATGCTCGTTGAGATACAGGCAGTAGGCGTCGCTGACCGTGGGATCAAACCAGACCTCAGTGCTGGCCGCCGAATACGAATCGTGGATGAACTGGCACGGATAGGGCAGCCGTGCGGCGAACGGCGCGACGGACAGACCGGTATTGCCTAGAATGCCACCGAACGTGATCTGCTCGCCATCCGGCGAGACGCGACCCTGTACGGAGAACGCGACGCCGAGCACACGATGCGCATCGAACGGCACTGCGGCAACGTCGCCGCCGTCGGTCTGCGCCTGTTCGGCAAGCGCCTCGCGTTCCCTGCCGGCGAGCGCGTTGATGAAGTCCTCGATCTTGTTGCACGCGGCGTCGTAGAATCGCGCGCTGTTTTCGTAGGCAAGTCGAACGTGGGTGAAGGCGAGTCGTCGCCCGTCGAGGTCGGCCGCGCACAGGTCCATGCCGTCGGAGAACACGGATACGCCTACTGCGATGCGGGCTTCGGGAATGAACGCGTAGTTCTGCGGCTTGCGGCCGCCGGTTGAGGTGAGGAATCCGGTGCGCTGGATCAGGCCTTCGTCCTCGAGCACGGCGAGATTCTGCGCGATGATGGGCAGACTGCATGGCACGGCCAAGGCGATGTCCTGTCGGGATCCCTTCTTGTGCGTGTAGAGGTAGTCGAGGATCATCTGACGTTTGGCGAGTTTGGTGGTCTCGGATTTCGATGCCGCGGCAGTCGATGCCACGGCCGACGCCGACGCCGTCATCGGGCCGGTTTGTGACGGCATCGTTCGTATTCGCGATGCCGGTCGTGTTGATGTCGTCTGATTGTTCATCGCCATGCTCATCGCCGAACGCTCCTTGTCACTCGCTGATTTCTCATTGTACGGAAGCGGCACAGTGGTTTTGCCACGTTCCGGCACTTTTGCAGATGATTTGTGATATTCTTTTCTAAACTACTTTTAAAAGTTTATTACAAAACGTCAAGGAGGACGACATGACCATGACCACCACCATGAACACGACTTCCACCCAGACAGACCACGCTGCCCGTACCGTCCGTCTCACGATCGTCGGCGAACACGGCGAGGGAATCATCCTCGACGCCCATGTGGACGCCTCGCTCGTCGAACGCATCACCGTCATCGCCGAGCAGACGCCGCGCTCCGCCGAGGCCGACCTGCCCGACGATCGTCCCGTCGATCACATCGTGCGTCGCGCAATCAGATTCATCGACTGCAACTACGCGTCGCGGATCGATGTGGGTGAGGTGGCCCGTCGAATCAACGTGGACCGTAGCCACCTGTCACGTCGCTTCCACGTGTGCACCGGCATGACGGTGAAGCAGTACATCGACACGCTGCGCATACGTCAGGCCGAACGACTGCTCGCCGGCACCACCATGAGCGTGACCCGCGTGGCGCAGCGCTGCGGCTATGCCAGCGCGGATGTGCTCACCCGACGGTTCCGTGCGGTCAGGCAGATCACACCTGCGCAGTATCGGAGCGCGATGACCCGTCCAACTGCCCCTCGTCCTGAGACAGGCCCTCGGTAAGTTCCTTGACGATCTGCTCGTGCCGGGCCATGGTCAGTGTGAACTTGCAGTGGTAGACCAGCATGCTGAGCAGCACCAGCACCACCGGCACGCCGCACATGATCGCCTTGAACAGGAACCGGCCGCCGGGCGTGATGTCGGCGAACGTGGCGGCGCCGGTCATACCGCACGCCACGGCCACCAGACCGACAATGCCGTTCGACAGCGCACCAGAGAACTTGTCGAGCATCGGACGCAGCGCCAGGGTCAGGCTTTCGTGCCGCTCCCCCGTCTTCCACTGCCCGTATTCGATCGTGTCGGTGAGGGCCAGGGTCAGCGACGCCCAGATGATCGGCTGCGGGAAGAGGAACAGAACCGACGCGACCACGATCACCACCACGCTCGTAGGCGCCAGGAAGAACACGACGAACGAGACGAGCATCACGCCAAGCGCACCGAACAGGATCGGCTTGCGTTCAAACTTGCTGATCAGCCACGGATAGAACGCGATCGACACCACGGCCGACAGCGTGGCCGGACCGAAGATCATCGAATAGCTGGCCGCATCACCGTAGATGTACTGGAAGTAGTAGGTCATCAGCGCTGCGGTGAGCGCGAGCGCGAAGTAGTAGCACAGGCTCGCCACCGACAGCCAGGCCAGCTGGTCGTTATGGAAGATGATGCGGAACACGTCCTTGAACTTGGTCTTCTCCGCGTGGGCGCGCAGCGGCGACTCCACCTCCTTGATGCCGAAGCTGGTGAGCAGCACCGACGAGGCGACGAACAGGAACACGAGCACGGCGAAGAACAGCCAACCGTGGCGCTCGCTGCCGAACCAGCCTTCGCCGAGCAGCACGGACGGGATGACCATGGCGGTGACGATCATCTGGCCCACGCCGGCGCCCAGTCGGCCCACCGCGGTGGCGGTTCCGCGGCCTTCGGCGGTGTCGGAAAGCGCGGGGATCATGGACCACATGGAGATGTCGTACAGCGAGTACGAGCAGTCCATGAGCAGGAAGAATACGGTGAACAGCACCACGTAGAGCACGGGATTATTGATGTTCGCACCGCCGAACGTGGTGAACAGCATGACGAAGCTGATCGATCCGACCAGACCGCCGGAGATGATCCACGGCTTGAATTTGCCGATCGGCGTGCGTGTGTTGTCGATCAGCGTGCCGAGGAACGGGTCGAGGACGAGTTCCACGATGCGCACCACGATGATGATGCCGGAGATCAGTGCGACCATATGGTCGTCGTATGATTTGCTGCCGCTGGCGAAGAGCGGTCCGGTGATGAATTTGATGAGGTAGAGGGAGAAGCCGAAGTAGAAGACGTCGTGGCCGATCAGACCGAGCAGATAGAAGACGAAGTTGCGGGTGTTGGATTTGGATTGGGTTTGCGCCTGCGATTGCGCCGACGCCGCGGCCGACGTGGGGGTGACCGATTCGACGGTCGCGGTCGGATCGGGCGGGTTCGTCGGGGATGTGGGAACGGATACGGATGTGGGCTGTGCTGTCATGATGCCTCTTTGCGTCGAAGAACAGGGACCGCACCGGCTCGCCGTCGAGCACGAGATACGGAAAGACGGCTGCGAGCGCTGTCGCCCGCAGCCGTGAGGAAAGGAGATGCTTCAGGAGAGATTGCGAGGGGGGCGGAATGATGATTGATGACGGAATGTGGGGCGGTTGCGAGGTGCGGGATCGCGAAGCACGAGGGCGGCCCCTCCCTCAGTCCGGCGTTGCCGGACAGCTCCCTCCCAAGGAGGGAGCACACCCAAAGGAACGTTCTCCCTCCAGGGGAGGAACAGTGAGAGTCAGCCACGACCCGTCCTTATCGCGTTCTCCCTCCGAGGGAGGGAGATGTCGGGGCGAAGCCACGACAGAGGGAGGGATCAGACACCACTCAGCCCGGCATTCACCCCACCCAGCCACGCCATCACCATCACCCACCGATCGATCGACCACTCACGCGGGGATCACGCGGGGATGGTCAGATCCTCGTTGAGGTCGAGGTTCTTGCCCTTAAGCCCCACGTAAGCGCCTTCGGCCGCCTCCGGGGAGTCCGGATGCGCGAGCAGCCACTTGTTGCGCGCCCAGAGGATGCGGTCCTCCTCGTTGCCGGGGTGGATGAGCGGCTTGTCGGTGTTGGTGCCCCCCACCAGGACGATCGCCGTGCGGAACGATCCTCTGGTGGTGGCCGGCGCGTAGTGCATGGTCGTCTCGTAGTAGAGCACGGCCGTGCCCGCCGGCACGAGGAACGCTTCGATCGTGGAGGTGTCGAGCGTGTAGTCGCCGTCGTTCATCTCGATGTTCTGCTTCTTGCCAAGCATGAGCACGATGTCGTCGGCGGCCACCAGCACCTCGATGCCGCGGTGGCATTCCAGCGCATTGAGCGTGGTGTTGGTTCCGTTGCAGTAGCCGGCCTGGATCGTCAGTCCGCCGAAGATGCGGTCACGCAGGTCCAGGAACACGGGCAGGCCTTCGAGTTTGTCGAAGCTGGGCACGTAGACCACGCCGTCGGCCGGCGCGTCGGTGTTCTCGTTGAGCACGCCGATCAGCTGGCTGAAGTCGTAGTCGTCGGGCAGCACACGTCCGTAGGGCGCGAATGCCTCCGGTTCGGTGAGTACGTTATGCAGAATCATGGCTGATTTCCTTGCGACGGGTGACTACTTGAGTTCCTCGTCGAAGCAGATGGCGACCTTGCCGCACTCGCCCTTGTCCATCAGCTCGTATGCCTTGGACACGTCGTCGATGGAGAAGCGGTCGGTGACGAGATCCTCCGGGTGCAGGTTCCAGCGGACCAGTTCCTCGACCAGGGTCTCCATGCGGGCGAGGCTGGTCACCCAGCTGCCGTAGATGGTCTTCTGGCCGTGCAGCAGATCCGGGCTCGGGTTGAAGTGCACGGTGCCGCCTTCGCCGACGAGCGCGATGCGTCCCCAGGCGCGGGTGGCGCGAATGGCGATCTGGCGGGCCGGGTCCGCGCCGGAGGTGTCGATGGCGCGCTCAACGCCGTGGCCGCCGGTCAGGTCGAGGATCTCGTCGACGGTGTTCTCGTTGGAGTCAAGGACCACGTCCGCGAGGCCCATCTTGCGGGCGAGCTCGAGACGGTAGGGGTTGTTCTCCACGCCGATGAGCTTGTTCGCGCCGAGCTTGCGAGCCAGCATCAGGGTGGCAAGACCCACCGGGCCGAGGCCGGTGACCAGCACCGCATCGTTGCCGGAGATGCCGATCTTCTCGATGCCTTCGTAGACGGTGCCGAATCCGCAGGCGACCTGAGCGCCGTCGGTGTAGGTCAGTTCGTCGGGCAGCTCGATGAGGTCCTTCTCATCGCACACCACGTATTCCTCCATGCCGCCGTCGCGCTGCCAGCCGTACGCGGCACGCAGCGGGGAGGAGCAGGAAATCTGGTAGCCCATGCGGCAGTCGTGGCACAGTCCGCAGCCGGAGATGTGGTAGACGATCACGCGGGAACCGGCCTTGAAACGGCGCACACCCGGGCCTTCCTCGACGACCTGACCGCACGGCTCGTGACCGGCGACCTTGTTCTGGTAGCCCTCCGGACCCTTGCCGGTATGCTCGCGGTAGATGGCACGGATGTCGCTGCCGCAGATGGTGGACGCCTTCATCTTGACGAGCACCTGGCCGTAGCCGGGCTTCGGGATCGGGATCTCGCGCAGATCGACCGTGCTGTTTCCGGGCAGGTAGGCCGCCTTCATCATTCCTTCCATGGCAACTCCTTTGTTCTGTGGGAAGGTTTCCCGTTGTTGTTGATCGTGTAATCGGTTTGCTGTTATGTTCCGGTTCGTCGGCCGCCCGACGTCCGGGTGCTTTCTCGCCGCGTTCGCAACTTTTGTTTTTTACTTTTTAAAGTTGCTTACGAAAGATAATATAGCCCCTATTCGAGGCTTTGGGAAGGCGAAAACACGACGTTTTATGGGCACGGGACGACGATTCGTGATGCGTGGGGTTTTGTTCTGTTGTGCGCGACTGCGTCGCGGTCACCTCATCCGTCACGCTTCGCGTGCCACCTTCCCCTCAAGGGGAAGGGGAAGAGAGATGGGCACGGCCGCCTTCTCTCTTCAAGAAGGCGGAGAAGAGGGGTGCCAGGCGGGAAGGAATGGGAGTTCGGGCGCAGACGGTAGGCTTGCCTATTATGCGTATCGACATCGTTTCCGTGTTTCCCGAGTACTTCGACGTGCTGAAGCTCAGTCTGCTCGGCAAGGCCCAGGACAAGGGGCTGCTCAGCGTGACCGCCCATAATCTGCGTGATTGGACGCATGACGTGCATCATTCCGTGGACGACACCCCGGTCGGCGGCGGCGCCGGCATGGTGATGAAGCCCGAGGTGTGGGCGCAGTGCCTCGACGACGTCATGGGTCTGGTTCCCGTGTCGTTCGACGACGACGGTCAGCCCGTGCAGTCGCGCGATTTCCGTCTGATCGGCACGGACGACAATGCCAACGACAGTGCCGACGATACCGAAAGCGTCGATGATTCCAACGATTCCGGTGATGTTGACGCCGACTCCGCCGCTTCCACCGATGACTCCACTATTGCGGATTCCGCGTCAACCGAGGCAACGACCGACTCCCCCAAGCCGATCCTGATCTTCCCCAACCCGTCGGCACCACTGTTCACGCAGGCCGACGCAACCGAACTGTCACGCGCCGATCACCTGGTGTTCGGATGCGGTCGCTATGAGGGCATCGATGCGCGCGTGCCGGAATACTATGCGCGACAGGGCGTGGAGGTACGCGAATATTCGATCGGCGACTACGTGCTCAACGGCGGCGAAGTGGCCGTGTCCGCCATGATCGAGGCAATCGTGCGGCTCGTGCCCGGATTCATGGGCAACCCCGAATCGATCGTCGAGGAGTCGTACACCGGCGATCCGCTGCTCGAGCATCGCCAGTTCACCAAGCCGGCAACGTGGCGCGGCATCGCCGTGGATCCCGTGCTCACCAGCGGAGATCACGGCAAGGTGGACCGCTACCGTCGCGACGAGGCCATGGAACGCACCACGCGCATTCGCCCCGATCTGGTGGAAGAGCTCGACTGCAAGGCGATGAGCAAAGCCGACCGCAAAACCCTCATGGCCCTGGGCTGGAACGTCTCCGGCCCCCACCCCCGCCGCTAGCCACTCACTCCATGTTGTCGACGGATTCCTCGATCACGGTCTCGAAATAGAACACGGCGGTCTCGCCGTACGTGCGCTCCTGCGTGATTTCCCAACCCTCCGGAGCCGTGGGATCGTCGGATCGCGCGGAACGCTCCAGCATGATCACGCCTTGCGGATCGACCATGCCGTTCGCGGTCAGATCACGCAGCAGCGCATTGCAGTCATCGGTGTCGAACGCGTACGGCGGGTCGATGAACACGAGATCGAACGGCCCGCCAGCCGCACCGGCGGCGAACTTCTCGGCCTTCGCCTTGATCACGCGCGCCGATATGTCGGACTCCCACGCGCGCGACTGCTTCAGCCGGCCGAACGACTTGCCCAGCATCGCCGACGCAGGACCGGCCGACTCCACCGCGACCAATGATTTCGCGCCACGGGACAGCGCCTCGATGCCGAGCGCGCCGGTGCCGGCGAACAGGTCGAGCACGCGCGCGTCGTCGAGTACGCCAATCGCCGTGAGATGCGAGAAGATCGCCTCCTTGGCACGGTCGGTGGTGGGGCGGGTGCCGGTCTTCGGCGCGGTGATTTCAAAA
Source organism: Bifidobacterium callimiconis (assembly GCF_003952005.1). GTDB lineage: Bacteria > Actinomycetota > Actinomycetes > Actinomycetales > Bifidobacteriaceae > Galliscardovia > Galliscardovia callimiconis. The sequence goes on along the minus strand of NZ_QXGJ01000009.1, from coordinate 9,388 downwards.
CCCTTGAATCGTCCAGCAATAATACGCATACCAACCATTATGCACGGCCGTACCGCGCAGCCCGGCGATCACGTGCTGGTGATGAACTGCTCGTTGCCGCGGGTGAAGTCGAGCACAGCGCCGGCGAGTTCGGTGGCTCCGGCAAGCGTCGGGTCGGCCGTCAGCAGTTCGCGCGCCTGTTCACGCGCCTCGCCGATCATGTCCGCGTCCTTGACCACGCGCAGCAGCTTCAGCGACGACCGGCCGCCCGACTGCGCGTCGCCGAGCACATCGCCAGCGCCTCGCAGCTCCAGATCGGCCTGCGCGATGTCGGCGCCATCGGTGGACGTGCGAATTACCTCAAGACGCTGCGCGGCGATCGAATCCGGTTCGGCGCGCGAGATCAGGAACGCCCAGCTGTGCGTACCGCCACGGCCCACACGACCACGCAGCTGATGCAGCTGAGACAAGCCGAAACGGTCGGCGTCAAAGATCACGATGCAGCTGGCCTGCGGCACGTCCACGCCGACCTCGATCACCGTGGTCGCCACCAGCACCGGCGTCTCGCCGGACGAGAACCCCTCCATCACCTCACGCTTAGTCTCGTCGTCATCGCGACCGGTGAGCGTGGCGATGCGAATGCCCGCAAACTGCGGCAGGGCGGCCAGACGCCGGGAGATCTCCTCGACCGAGTGCAGCGGCGGCTTCTCCACGGCATCCTCGTCGTCGGCAAGCTCCTCAAACGGATCCTCGATATACGTGGCGTACTCCTCGTCACGCGAACCACGTCCGGAACCACGCCTGCCACGCGCACCCTTACCCTTGACGTCGCCAGATTTGCCGGACCGACCACCCGACCTCATCGACGCACCGCCGTCATCGGTCTCGTCATCGGTGTCCTCGTCGATGCGCGGGCAGACGATATACGCCCGCTCCCCCGCATCCACGCGCGCACGAATATGCGCGAACATACGTCCCATGGTCCGGCCGTCCGCCTCGGGAACGACGATCGTACGGATCGGCTTGCGACCACCGGGCAGTTCCGTCAGCCATGAGATGTCAAGATCGCCGAACCAAGTCATGGCGGCGGTGCGTGGGATCGGCGTGGCCGTCATGACCAGCAGATGCGGCGCCTTCTCCGACTTGCGTCGCAGCGTCTCGCGCTGTTCCACACCAAACCGGTGCTGTTCGTCGATCACGGCGAGCGCCAGATTCGGCGCCTGGAAGTTCTTGGAGAACGCGGCGTGCGTGGCCACCACGATGCACGGGTCGCCGCTCGCGGCATGAGCCAGCACGCGTCGGCGTTGCGCGAGTTTCATGCCGCCGGTGAGCAGCAGCACGGGCACGCCCTGCTTGCCCACCATGCGGCCGATGCTCTCGTAATGCTGTTCGGCCAGCACCTGCGTGGGTGCGACCAGCACGGCCTGATGTCCGGCGTCCACGGCCTGCAGCATGGCGGCCACGGCCACCACGGTCTTGCCGGAGCCGACCTCGCCCTGCAGCAGTCGTTGCATCGGTGACGGTCTGGCCATGTCGGCGGCAATGTCGTCGATCACCTGCTGCTGTCCACCGGTCAGCGAGAACGGCAGCGATGCGATGAACCGCTGTTTGAACGATTCGTTGGGATCATGCGGCTCCTCGCAGGCGTATGCCTCGATGCCGTCGCTCTGCCGACGCGCCTTGAGCAGTGCGGTCTGCGAGACGAACGCCTCCTCGAATCGCAGCGTGCGGATGCCGTCGTGGAACTGTTTGACGGAGTCGGGGTTGTGAATGGCGCAGAACGCTTCGGCCCGGTACATCAGTCGGTTGCGTTCGCGCACGGTTTCGGGCAGAACGTCTGGTATGGCGTGGGCCAGCATGGCCGGCACGATCGGCGGCGCCGATTCCTCCACACCGGCCGGTTTGGGTCCACCGGCCTTGCCTGCGTCGGCATGGTCGTCCGGCGTCTCGGGCACACCTCCCGATGCCAGCATTCGCATGAATCCAAGAATCGACTCATGAATATGGTCAGTGGATATACGCGAACTGGCGTGATACACCGGCTGCGGGCGCGATACTTTGCCTAGCGCCGCCTCCACGGAATCGATTTCGGCGGGCAGTCCGTCCGGCGTGCGCACCACGACCACGTCGGGATGGGTGAACTGCAAATTGTCGTTGAACACGCTCGGGTCTCCGGAAACCACGATCACCGAGCCGGGACTCAGCCGCGACGCCATCCAGTCGCCGTAGCCGCGATTATGCGAGAAAAACGTCAGTCGTACCGTGCCCGGCGCGCTGCCGTAGTCGTAGGAGAATGCGGCGTCGTCGAGTATGGATTCGACACGTCCGCCGGATCGTCCGTTCATCGGCACCACTCGGGTCTGTCGAACGGTGGCCACGAACGCGGCCTTCACACCGACGGTAATGCGGCGGATCGGCGTGACGGGCACGGGGTCGGTCACGCGGAACGGATAGTAGGTGAGCGCGTCGCGGACGGTGGTCACGCCCAGTGATTTCAACGCTCCGACGCGCCGCCTGTTCGTCATCAGCGACGATACTGCGGAGTCCAAAGCGATAGTCATACGCCCCATTTGTACCCAGCCGTATCGACGAGGGCCATGTGCAAACAAAAAAGGCTCCGGAATATCCGGAGCCTTATACGTTTGATGCGTACCGCAATCAGGCGGCGCGCTGGACCTTGCCGGCCTTCAGGCAGGAGGTGCACACGCGCAGGCGAACGTTCTCGCCCTCGACGGTGGTGCGAACCGACTGCAGGTTCGGCAGGAAGCGACGCTTGTTACGGATATGCGAGTGAGAAACGGTGTAACCGACCTGCGGGCCCTTGCCGCAGACTGCACAACGAGCTGCCATGTTTGACTCCTCTAACTTACTGCTTGTTCAAGTCTTTCCCGTGTCCCCGTCGGGAAGCAACCCGGCCTGAACACACAACTTCACGATATTACAGCGAAATACGAGATATTGCAAATATCACGGGTATCATGCCGTGGATATTGTGTACGGACCGCGTTCGCCGACCATGTTCACCGGTCATGAGAACCGCATCATCAGCGGCGTGACGAACGTCGTCAGCACCGTCAGTATGCCAAACACGATGATGCCTGGATTGGCGAGCGCCACGCGGACGCGGTTGCGCGGTACCAGTTCCTTCGGCGACTGCTGGAAGTACGCGCGTCTGCGACGGATGACATTGACGAGGAGCACCACGCCGACGATGACCAGTACCAGTATCAGCGTCGTGTAGAGCATGTATCCGATCAGCTGCGGGCCGGATCGTCCGAATGCCGCGGTGATGCGCTGCACGTCGCCGGACATCAGATCGCTCATGGCTTTGTCGTCGACGTCGGTGACGGCCGGTGCCACAACGCCGCCTATAAAGTTGACCGTGGCGTGCAGTGCGATCGTGTACCGCAGTTTGCCGGTGCGCACGTACACGTATCCCCAGAGCAGTCCCCAGCCGAACGCGTAGAAGAACTGGTACAGGTTGGCGTGCATGAGTCCGAACAGCAGCGCCGACGAGAACACGGCGAGTTTTTCGCCGTAGACGCGCATGCGGTCGATGAGGCAGCGGCGGAATATGAACTCCTCGGCGAGCGGGGCGAACACCACGAACGTGATGCCCTCCACCACATGGTCAAGAGGGGTGGTGCCGGATGTCACGGAGTTCAGGAGATTGTCGAACTTGCCGTCTGACAGCAGATTGGACAGGCTCGATCCGAGTATGCTGCCGACGAACATGACCGGGAAACCCATGACCAGGATCGTCAGCCAGTCCCGCGCGCCGAATCGTGCACCCGGATCGGGCCTGCGCGGCTGTGGCGGATATTTGGGGATCGTGAACACGACGATCAGACACAACGGCAGCGCGACGGCGTATTGCGCGATGTTCGACAGCATCAACGACAGCCAAGGGAACTTGTCGAGGGTGCGCGCGGCGGGATCGATCTCCTGCACCAGGATGTTGCCCACGAACCGCAGCAGTATCGCCGCGAGCTCCGTGCCCAGCATCCATACCAGCAGCGTCCATCCCATGCGGGAGAACGTCTTGCGTGCCGTACGCAGATTCACTTCGGGATAGTGCACGGCGCCGCGCGGTGCGAGCCGGCCGCCTCCGGGGTATGACGGATACGACTGCCCGACGGGCGCATAGCCTCCGGCAGGATACGACTGTCCGGCAGGAGGCGCATACCCGGCGACAGGATTAGCCGCATACCCACCGGACGCGTACCCGGACTGATACGGGTATCTTCCCGACGTCTGCTGCGACGGATACTGCGAAGGCTGCGAAGAATACCGTTGCGGAGGCTGCTGAGAATATTGAGAATGCTGCGGGTCGCTCATCGCCACCCCTTCCCTACGACCATGAACCACGATGTCTTTCCCTTCACCGTAACACCCGTACCTCGAATCGCCCATCAATTCACCGTGAGTTCATGTTCGTCGGTGTCTCACCCCTGCAAACGCCCCTTACCATGAAGGATGGTTGTCGCGCAGCATGCCGCTTCCGCCGCATGCCCTGCGTGGGCGCGAAAGATCAGGAGGACACCCATGACCGGCACCAAACCGAGCGCGAACGGCATACTCACCGCCCGCGAGAAGAAGTGGATCGTCTACGATGTGGGCAATTCCGCGTTCGTGCTGCTGAGCACCGCGGTGATCCCGATCTACGCGAAGTCGCTCATGCCTGCCGACGGCAACATCGTGTCGGCGTGGGGATACGCGCAGACGATCGCGTCGCTGGTGATCGCGCTGCTCATGCCGCTGCTCGGTTCGATCGCCGACGTACAGGGTATGAAGATCAAGTTCTTCCTCGGATTCTTCGGCACGGGCGTGGTGATGTGCACGGCGATGGCGTTGCCGCTCACCTGGCTGCCGTTCCTGATCGTGTACGTACTCGCCACGATCGGACTGAACGGCTCGCTCACGTTCTACGATTCCATGCTGATCGACACGACGTCGAACATTCGCATGGATAAGGTGTCGTCCCACGGTTACGGCTGGGGATACATCGGCTCCACGGTTCCGTTCATCTTCTGCATCGCGTTGATCTTCGGCGGCCCGGCGCTGTTCGGCTGGTCGACCGTGGCGTGCACGCGCGCGTCGTTCGTGATCACCGCCGTCTGGTGGGCGGCGTTCACGATCCCGCTGCTGACCAGCTACCGTCAGGTGCACTACCGTGCCACGCGCGAGCACACGCGGGAGGCGGTGCGCGGCACGTTCACCGAACTGTCGTCCACGTTGCACAAGCTCGTGCGCAACAAACCGCTGTGGATGTTCATGGTCGCGTTCTTCTTCTACATCGACGCGGTGAACACGGTGATCTCGATGAGCACGTCGTACGGCACGCAGTTGGGCATCGATTCGACGCAGCTAGTGGTCGCGCTGCTGGTCACGCAGTTCGTCGCGTTCCCGTGCGCGATTCTCTACGGTCGCATGGCCGGACGCTTCGGATGCAAGCCGATGATCGTTGCGGCCGTCGTCGCGTACATGTGCATCGTGTTCTTCGCCACGTTCTTCCTGAAGTCGGCCGTTGAATTCTGGATCCTCGCGATTCTGGTCGGCATGTTCCAGGGCGGCATTCAGGCGCTGAGCCGCTCGTACTACGGCAAGATCATCCCCAAAGAGCACGCCAACGAGTACTACGGCCTGTACGACATCTTCGGCAAGACCGCCTCGATCCTCGGCACGTTCCTGGTCGCCACCACCACGACTCTTACCGGCAACGCGTCGCTCGGCGTCCTCTCCATCGCCATCCTCCTCGTCGTCGCCCTCATCTTCCTCACCCTCCAAAAGGATCCGACGAAGACGGTCTGATCCGGGTGCTCATTTCGGGCGAATATACTACGACGTATGACAGGCACTCGTTTCAGGCGCAGCGATCCCGGCGATCGGCCGGACAGTTCGTGGATCGCACGGCATTGGAAGGGCACGGTCGCGGCGTTGTGCGCGATCGGATTCGCCGTGATGGCGTATTTCTGGATCTACCTGCCGAACCGTTCGGTCGACGTCAGCCATACGCAGTACGAGATCACAACCGGCAGCAAGTTCACGCATCGGCAGATCGACGACGCGATCGGCGTGATGCTGGACCGCAAATGGACCTCCTGGAAGGGTTGCGAGATCTCCCGAATCTCCTACGACGAGGCATGGTCGGACGATTATCTGCGCTCCGAGCATCAGATGACGATCGACAACCCTGGTTCGAGTTCCTCCATATCAGCGGCCATCGATAAGTACGGCATGGACCGCGTGGTCATATTCCGCACCGATTTCCAGTGCCCCTATGGAAGTAGCGACGGCAGTCTCGGCTCCGACCCGTACACCGGCTGGATGGACACCTACGTCTACGATCCCTCCTCGCCGGACGCCGACCACGGTTGGGTGTACATCGACAGCGGCTACTAGATCAACGACTCCGTCAAGGTGCCGACCGTTGATTACCGCTGCCGCTTCGGCGTGCGCTTCCACCGTTCGACCAGCCAGTGGGAGACGAACGCTGATACCGCGACGGCCATACCCACCGGCACGAAGAACGTGATCGGCGCCTCCGTGAGTTCCATGACCAGACACATGGCCATGAGCGGCGCCTGCTGCGACGCGGACAGCAGCGCCGCCGCACCGATCAGCGCGCACGCCGTGGCCGAGTCGATCGGACAGACCAGCAACCACGGCAACGACAGCATCGCGCCCAACGTGGCCCCCAACGCGATTCCCGGCTGCAGCACGCCACCGGACGCGCCCGAACGGATGGTCAGCAGCGTGACGACCGCCTTGACCGCGAACGATATTGCCAGCAGCCCCAGCATCGGCCAGAAATACTGATGCAGATCAGCGCCCGCCCCCATGTCGGTACCGGATAAAACGCCACCAATCAGGCCGGATCCAATCAGATTCCACGGCGAGGCACCGGCCGACGTTGCCGACAGCACTGCGCCCGAATCGTTGCCGACGAACGTGCTGAATCCCAGCTGTGCGGCCGCACGACCATTACCCATCACCTGCGGCACGACCAGCGCGACCACGCCGGTGAGCACGCCGGCCAACGGCATCTGCCACAGCAGCGCCTTGCCGGACGGCTTATGCGATTCGGCCCACTGCGATCCACGACGAAACAATGCGCCAGCCACGCCGCACACCGCGCCGCACAGCAGTGCGAACAGCATCAGCGTGGGCGTCTCCCCCGGCTGCATCGCCGTGATGTCATAGAACGTGTGATGCCCCTTGATCAGTGTGGCAACGAACGCCGCCACCGCCGACGTGCCCAGACCGAACGCGACTTTCTCGATCGTGATGTCCGCGAGCAGGATCTCCACGGCGAAGAACATGCCGGCAAGCGGCGCGTCATAGACGCCACCCAGACCGGCGCCCGCCGCAACGGCGACGACCATGCGACGATCCAGTCCGTCCAGGTGGAAGATATCGCAGAACCGTTGGGCGAGCATGGCGCCGAGTTCACGCGGCGCCACCTCACGGCCGATCGACGCACCCGAGCCGACGATGAAGATCTGCAATACGACGTGCACCACGGTCTGCCACCATGGCATGCGTTCGCCGTTCACCGCCTTCTTGACCGACGGCACCTTGGTGGTCTTGGTGCGCAGCAGATACCAGGCCACGGCGGCGAGCGACAGGCCGACCGTCACGGATACCGCGCGGCGCCACCCCGGCACGGTGAACGGGCCCGGCATGGACGAGCCTTCGATGTAGCCGAGCATCACGTGCTCCACGCCGTACAGCAGTAGAGTCAGCAGTCCCGCACCCGCGCCGATCACCGCGCCTAGCACGATCACTGCCGCAGCCAGCCACCCGATGCGTTTCCAATCCGTTCCTTTTGGTGCTGTCATATCAGTCGTCGTGTTCGACGTTGCTGTCGTATTCGCTGCCTGTGCAGACGTCGTCGGATCCGTCTGCCGCTCGTTACCGTCGGAGCCCTTCCGCTGATTCGTGTCCTGCCCCATGCGCACATATCCTCATGTCACTCATCCAAAATTGCCTCTCCACACCATACTCAGCACACGGACCAGACCTACTCCAGCGGCAGCACCGCCGTAGGTGACCCAATCGGTAGATCATCAACAGCAGTCAACACTCCGCGCTCCCCCACGCGGAACAGCGTCAAATGATTCTCAGTCTCATTCGCGGCAATCAGATACTGTCCGACCGCGCACAGATGACGAGGACGCCCGCCGCCGCTGGACACGCTGTCCACGCGAGTCAGTGTCCGTCCGTCCCAACGCAGCGAAACGATCCGATCAGATCCGCGCAATCCCACGTAGGCCATGCCGGCGTAATCCGCACTGTCTGTGCCGTCCTTGTCCGCAGATGCCGACCGCTCCGCGTATTCGGATTTGGGAATGAACGCGAGCGATGCCGCCTGATCGGCGGGAGCGGCCGCAAGATCGACCGTCTGCAGAATACGGAAGTCGTCGGCATCGCTATTGGGATCGCCATTGCAGTCATCGCCGGGCTGCATCAACGTAACCGTGCATCCCCATTCGTCGACGACGGACACGCGCCATGAGCCATCGTCCGCCGGCAGCAGATGCATGTCTCGCGGACCGGTGCCGGGATCCAGTCGCACCATGCCCGTACGCGTCAGTACGCCATCGTTCCAATGATGAATATAGATACGATCGGCGCCAAGATCCGTGGAAAGTAATCGCCCATCCGGCAACGGCAGGATCCAATGCGCGTGCGGTCCTTCCTGCGCCCGCAGCGGGCCGTGTCCTTCCTCAGGATTCCCTTGCAATGTCTGGGATACGCTGCCCAGTGTTCCATCCTCGTTGATCGGAAATACGCTGATTGATCCGCTGACATAGTTCGCAGTGATGGCATGCTTCCGACCGTTGTCGTCCACCGCTACCGCCACGTGAGTAGGACCGTCACCGGGAACGTCTTCGTGTGAGATCGGTGTCAGGCGGCGGGTTTCATGATCGCCGTCGATGTGGAGAGCCGCCAGTCCGCGACTGTTTTCCAATACCGCGTACACGGTGTCGGTTGTGGAGTTGCAGTCCCATTCCAGCCACGAGGGCGACGGAACATCGGACAGCAGACGCTTATGATGCAGTGTGCCGTCGTTAGGTGTGCCGTCGTTGGCATGCAAGGTGCAGAGTTCGATGCCTTTGCCGTTCGACCCCTGCAACGCTCCGTATCCGCCGATCAGTAGATCAATGATCTTCATATCTCGTGTCATGATCTTCAGTGTAAAACCATGCGAGAAAAAGAGTCGTAGACAAATAAAAAAGGAGGGAAACCGTTGGGTTTCCCTCCCTGATAAGAGTAAATTGCGGTGGTGTGCTACTCTCCCACACCCTGTCGGGTGCAGTACCATCGCCGTGCCAGGTCTTAGCTTCCGGGTTCGGAATGGGACCGGGCGTCTCCCCTGGGCCATGACCGCCGCAAAACCTTGAAA
>NZ_QXGJ01000008.1 GCF_003952005.1 Bifidobacterium callimiconis | reverse complement strand
GACCCCACGGACTGGCAGGTCGACGCCGTCTGGTGCGCCGGCCGCCGCATGAAGTAGGGCTCGAAGGCTCCCGCCGCGCCGCCAAACGGGGGCCGACCGGGGCAATCTTCGAGTTCTGTGCGGATTCTGGACGGTCGCAGACACCTATCTGCGAGTTCTGTGCGTCGAAATAGTGAAAGTCCGAGTATGGACGTTGAAATTCCAACGGTCATACTCCGGATTCCTCTTATTACACGCACAGAACTCGAAGATAGATGTCATCAGCTATCCGGAATCCGCACAGAACTCGAAGATTGCCCGCAACCGCCCTCACCCCGCGGCAAAACCCGCCCTACCTCTCGGCCGGCCTGGCGCTATACTGTCTTCGGATTTAGACTATGGGGCCGGTCACGGCCTAAAGTCGTCTCCGGGTCCGAAAAGGCTCGGCGAGGCACGATGCCCGTGCCGAAACACCGGAACGGTTCGGAGGCGACGAATGCGAACGATCGGACGGATCTTCACGCGAGACATCCTTCGCCTCCTGAGAAACCCCGTCGCCATCGTCATCACCCTGGGAGTCGCCCTCATCCCCTCCCTGTACGCGTGGTTCAACATCATCGCCAACTGGGACCCGTACTCGAACACCGGCAACATCCAGGTCGCCGTCGCCAACGCGGACCAAGGCACCAGCAACGACCTGGTCGGCAAACTCAACGCCGGTAAACAGGTCGAACAGCAGCTCAGGGCCAACCACGAGCTCGGCTGGCGGTTCGTGAGCGAAACCCAGGCTAAAACCGGCGTAGAATCCGGCGAATACTACGCCGCCATCGTAATCCCCAAGGACTTCAGCAAGCAGCTCGTCAACACCATCAAAGGCACCGGCAAGCCGAAGATCAGCTACTACGTCAACGAGAAGAAGAACGCGATCGCCCCCAAGATCACCGACACCGGCGCCAGCACCATCGACGAGCAGATCAACCAGACATTCATCTCCACCGTCGCCAGCACCGTCGTCAACGCCGTGAAGCAATCCGCCGCACAGATCAACGGCAAGGCCGGCACCGCCCGCAGCGACATCGACACCGACCTCGACCAGGCCAGCACCGATCTCGCCGACGCGCAGACCGCGATGACTGACACCGCCAAAACCATCGACGCCTCCGTCAAGACCCTCGACGACGCCGGCACCACGCTTACCAGCCTTACCAAGCAGCTCAATGCCACCCAGACCGCGCTCACCGACGCCAACAGCGCACTCGGCGAAACCCGCAAGGAATCCCTGAACTTCTCCAACACGCTCGACTCCACCCTCGGCACCGCGGCCGGCAACCTCAGCGGCATGCAGGTCTCCGCCAACAACGCGGCCGGCGGCATCATCGGTGGATTCACCAACGTGCAGACCACCGTCGACCAGGCCGTCAGCGGCCAGAACAGCGCGCTCGCCAAGGGCCAGCAGGCCGTGGCCAACGTCCGCCAGACCGTCAACGGCCCGGCCGGCAGTGCCCTGCCCGCGACCCAACGCCAGAACATCCTCGACCAGCTCGACCAGCTCGACCAGCAGCTCAGCGACCAGCAGAAACAGGCCAACGACTTCTCCTCCAGCGCATCCACCATCACCGGCTCCGGCATCACCGCCACGCAGAACATGGCCGACGGGGTCACCACCCTCACCCAGAACGGCGCCGCCACCCTCACCGATACGCGCGGCAGCCTCAACACCACCGTCATGCCCTCGCTGCTCGCCGCCATGGACTCGTTCTCCGCCACCACCGGCAGCCTGGGCGGCACGCTCGGCGGCCTCAACTCCACCATCGGCCAGACGCAGACCATCCTCACCCAGCTCAAATCCACGCTCAACGGCACCAAGACCACGCTCTCCGACACCGCCAAATCCCTCGGCAGCGTGAAGACCGGCCTCGACACCACGCGCACCGACCTCGCCGCCCTCGAAAGCTCCGACATCTGGAAGCAGCTCAACACCCAGCTCAACCTCAACGCCACCGAAGCCGGCTCGTTCATGGCCTCGCCCGTCAACCTCGTCACCACCACCGTGTACCCCGTGTCCAACTACGGTTCGGCCGTCACCCCGTTCTACACGAACCTGGCGCTCTGGGTGGGCGGCTTCGTGCTCATCGCCATCTTCAAGCTCGAAGTCGACCGCGAAAACCTGGGTTCCAAGCGAGGCCACGGCCGCAACAGCCGCACCGCCCACGTCAACGCCGCACAGGCCTACATCGGCCGCGGACTGCTGCTGCTGAGCGTAGCCCTCCTACAGGCGCTGATCGTCACCGTCGGCGACCTGATCATCGGCATCCAATGCAAGAACCCGGTCGCGTTCGTGTTCTCCGGCCTGCTGATCTCCTTCGTCTACGTGAACGTGATCTACGCGCTCGCCGCCTCGCTCAAGCACATCGGCAAGGCCGTGGCCGTGATCCTCGTGATCGTGCAGATCCCCGGCTCGTCCGGCATGTACCCGATCGAGATGATGCCCGACTTCTTCCGCCGCCTCTACCCGTTCCTGCCGTTCACGTACGGCATCAACGCCATGCGCGAGACGATCGGCGGCGCATACGGCTCGCACTACTGGCACGATCTCGGCACGCTGCTGTGGTTCCTTGCCGCCGCGCTGCTGCTCGGTCTCGTCGCCCGCCCGTACCTGCTCAACCTCAACGCGCTGTTCGACCGCCGCCTCGGCGCCACCGACCTCATGGTGGCGGAGAAGAATAACATGCTCAACGAGCGCTTCAAGCTCACGTCGGTGATCAAACTGCTCATGGGCGTGGACGAGGTCCGCCCGCAGATCCGCCGCCGCGCCCACCGCTTCTTCAAGCTGTACCCGTACCTGATTCGCGCCGGCCTGGTGATGATCGTGGTGCTGCCCGCCGTGTTCCTGGTGCTCATGTTCAGCGTGGAGTCGAAGATCGTGATGCTCACCGCGTGGATTACGTCGATCATCCTCATCGACGTCTACCTGATCGTGGTGGAGTACACGTACGAGAGCTTCGCCCGCCAGCTTGGCATGAGCGCGATGGACAGCGATTCGCTGCGTACGGCCGTGTCCCGTCGACTGCATATCCCGCTGCCGGCGTTGGGCGGCCTCGGCGGGCTGCCGATTCCCGGTTTCCCGACGCATCATCGCGGCGCGCACGCGGCCGGTTCCGATTCCGCCGGTGCGGACGACGACGTGGTCGATGCGTTGCGATCGGCCGGAACCGCCGTGCCGGGTCAGCCGAAGACCGCCGTCGGCACGCCCGACGATTCTACGACCGGCTCGACTGATCCCCCCGGCACGACCGCCCCTAATCGCCACGCCCCTGATCGCCACGGAAAGGCGGCCTGCTGATGCGCAACATCCTGCAGATCTTCACGCGCGACGTGCGCAACGCCGTCAGCAACGTGATCGGCGTGATCGTGACGATGGGTCTCGTGATCGTGCCGTCGCTGTACGCGTGGTTCAACATCGCCGCCAGCTGGAATCCGTACGGCAACACCGCCAGTCTGAAGGTGGCCGTCGCCAGCGCCGACGCCGGATACAAGTCCGATCTCATCCCCGTGAAGATCAACGTGGGCGAGACCGTGATCTCCACGCTACGTGCCAACCATCAGCTCGACTGGGTGTTCACCGACCCCGACAACGCGGAGGACGGCGTGCGCTCTGGCGACTACTACGCGGCCATCGTGATCCCCAAAAACTTCAGCGCCGACATGATGACCCTGTTTTCACCCAAGGTGAAGCACGCGAAACTCAAGTACTACACGAACGAGAAGATCAACGCCATCGCGCCGCACGTCACCGACGAGGGCGCCGACACGATCGCCGATCAGATCGACAGCACGTTCGCCAAGACCATCGGACAGGTGGGCCTCGACCTGGCCACCACGCTCGCCAAATACGCGCAGGGCGACCAGATGCAGAATTATGTGGCCAACGCCACCGGGCACATCGACGCGATGGGCGATCAGCTCACGTCCGCGTCTGCGCAGACCGCGTCGTACTCCAAACTGCTCGCCTCGACCGAAGGCATCATCGACTCCACATCGAACCTGATCGACTCGTCCGGCAAGGCGGTCACGGACGCGAAGAACGGACTGAAGCAGGCGCAGGACGGCGTCACGTCGCTCGACAACGCGCTCAACGGTACGGCGGACACGCTGGGGTCGGCGCTCAGCCAGAGTGAGAAAAGCTACGATTCGGTGAGTGGTCAGGTCGATACCGCGTTCGACGCGATCGGCACGCAGTCGGATGCGGCGAGCAAGCAGCTGACCGCGCTGTCCGGCAAGGTCTCCAGTGCGGCGGACGGATACCAGTCGCTGATCGACGCGCTGAACGACATGAAGAGCGCGACCGGCGGGTCGGGTGGAGGTGCGGCAGACGGTGCGGCCGGTTCCGACGTGCAGACCGCGCTCGACGACGCCATCACCGCCGTGACCAACGCGCAGAAGGCGCAGAAGGACCTCGCCGGGCAGCTCTCCGGCGCGGCCGATACGATCAACGGCACCAACAGCGACGTCACCGCCAAACGCAACGACCTCAAGAACCAGATCGCCGCGGCCAAGAAATCCGTGACCGACGTCAAGACCACGTACGACAACGGACTCAAGCCCAAACTCGCCGCGCTCGCCGACTCCATCGACACCGTGAGCGCGCAGACCCGCAGCGTGGCCGACGGGGTGAGCGCCACCGTGAAGGACCTCAAGGGCGTCTCCGGCGATACGGACACGTCGATCGCCGGCATCCGCAAGATCCTCGACCGGGCGTCGGAACGACTCGGGTCGGCGGGGAACACGATGCATGATCTGAGCAAGCAGATCGCGGGAATTGCGGGTGGAACCGGGAATGCCGGTTCCGGAGCCTCCGGGGATTCGGCGGGATCGGCAGATTCCGGTCAGAGCGGTTCGGGCCAGAACGGTTCGGGGGATTCGACCTCGGGCGGTTCGGACGCCGCATCCTCGCCGGCCTCCCAGCTCGGCACGCTCGCCAATCTCGACCCGGACGCGCTCGCCGCGCTGCTGTCGTCGCCGGTGGGCGTGAACCGCGTGGCCGTGTACCACATCGCCAACTACGGTTCGGCCATGGCGCCGTTCTACACGATCCTCGCCATCTGGGTGGGATCGATCATCCTCGTCGCCATGATGAAGGTGGCCATGAGCGAGCGCGGGCGCGAGGAGGTGCTGATCGCCACGGGCGAGCCGCGTCTGCGCCTGCATCAGCAGTACTTCGGCCGGTACCTGTTCTTCATGCTGCTCGCGCTGCTGCAGGGTGCGCTCGTGGCGCTCGGCGACCTCTACTATCTCGGCATCCAGAGCGAGCACCCCATGCAGTTCCTGCTGGTGTGCGAGGTGGCGGCGGTGGTGTTCTCCAACATCACGTACACGCTGGCGCTGTCGTTCGGCGACATCGGTAAGGCGATCGCGGTGGTGCTGCTCGTGATGCAGGTGGCCGGTTCGGGTGGCACGTTCCCCATCGAGACGCTGCCTCCTGTGTTCCGCGCGCTCTACCCGTTCCTGCCGTTCCCGCACGGCATCGCCGCCATGCACGCGGCCATGGCCGGCGCGTTCGGCGCGGAGTTCTGGCGTGAGACCGCGCTGCTCGCCGTGTTCATCGTGCCGTCGCTGCTGCTCGGGCTCGTGTTGCGCAAGCCCGTGATCCGTCTCAACGATTGGATCATCCGCAACCTAGAAAGCACCAAACTCATGTAGCCCCGAGCCCCCGGCTTCCCGTTTTCTGACTCCCTTGGCTCCCCTCTCCGAGGGGAGCTGTCAGCGAAGCTGACTGAGGGGAGCCGGCAGGTGAGCTGGATATGCGCGACCAAAGGCCGTCCGTTCTTGCCGGACGAGCTGTCTGCGAAGCAGACTGAGGGGAGCTCTGCCCGCCAGTTCCCCGCCTACTCCTCTGCCAGCGGCGTATGCAGAAAGTCAAGAATCCTCCCCACATACTGCTGCATGATCTCATTGCGCTCGGTGGTCATCTCGTGCCGCGACCCCTTGAGCCGCACCAGCTGCACCGGACATCCGCCCGCCCGCACCTGTGCCGCGAACCGGTTCTGCGGCTTGGGCAGCACGTACGTGTCGTTCTCCGCCTGAAAGATCAGCAGCGGCGCCTCCACGCGCTCGCATGCCGACCGTCGCACGATCGACTTGTACATGCGCAGCCCCTCGCGCACCCAGCCGAACGTGGCCGCGTTCGTGTGATACTCGGGATGCTCGAGCCGCAGATCATGCACCCAGCGAGCGCGCGGCAGGCTCACCGTGCGGTAGAAGTCCTCGTCGAAGTTTTCGCTGAACATCTTCTGTCCGGGTGCCGCATGCTGGCCGAGCCCGATCGCGCAGGCCAGCTCCGCCACCGTGGGTGCGAGCCAGAGCGGCATGCCGGAGCGCAGCGCGATCATGGGCGCGCTGAGCACCGCCTTGTCGATGATGGTCGGGTACTGCTCGAGCAGCGCCGCCGCGATGCCGCCGCCCATCGAATGCCCATAGAGGTACAGCGGTTCCTCGATCGCGTAGTCCTGGCCGATGGTGGAGCAGAACTTCGCCAGATCGTCCACGTACCGGTGCCAGTCGTCGATCCACACCAGGCTCTCGTCATCCACGTCGCGCGGCGAATACCCGTGGCCGCGGTGTTCCAGGATGCACACGCTGAACCCATCAAGCAGCAGGTACCAGGCGAGCTCCGCGAATCGTTCCGCGAACTCGGTGAACCCGTGCGAGATCACGACCGCGCCTCGGAACGTGGCCGTGGCCCCCTGCTCGCGGATCGCGTCGAACTTGGCGGAGTCGTAGCACACGTAGTGCAGTTTGCCGGGCGTGGGCACCGGTCCCGCGGGTCTGGAGTTCGCCGGCTCCATCCACCCCTCCCGCCGGCATGCGGCCAGCGCGGGCAGCACGGTCTGCTTCATGGTCTCGGCATAATGCCGGTCGTCGATCAACTGCACTTGCATGCCTCCGAGCCTATCGCGGAGGCTGTAGCGCGACCGGATTCATTCCACGGGAATGGTGAATTTCCGGGCCGAGGGGTTTCCAGACCGGCGATGTGCGGTTTTGCACGAATTCTGAGCGGTTTCGTGGGGAAGTGTGCAGTTGAGAGGAAGGTCTTCGAGGGCGCCGGTACACAACTCGAAGATACCGATATCAGACCGTTGATTTTCCAACGATCCATTTTCCCTATCTTCGAGTTGTGCGCTGCGCGTCCGTGAGCCTCACGCCCACGCGCCTCCCATCACCCCAAAAACCGAACATCAGCCCCACCTCAACACCATATAACCAGTGGTTTTCGCTCCTGCCGCGACCTTTTCACCCGAGTCACGGAGTTGTGTGGCTTCCTCACACGAAAAACCACGCCCCTGCAACGCGAAACCCCTCCAGACCCGGCCTATGCCGCTCCGTAAAACCACAAAACTCGCAATCCCGATGGCCTCCCTCTCCCCCCGGAACCTCTCTGTCTCGTGTCTTAGTGTGATCACACTAAGAAGCAGGGGTGCCGTCAGTCTGCGCGATTACCCGTGCGGCCGGATTCGTTCCCCGGGAACGGTCATCGCTGCGGCACCTTGTCGTAGACGAGCGCGTTTGGAGACAAGGACCCCGCCCACGGCCGCAACCATTCGCGAATCCGCCGAGTGCCGGAGTCCGTGGTGGATTACTCGGCTTATTCGGCTGTATCGGCGGTGGCGTCCGTGAGGATCCCGGCGTCGTTGGACCAGTCGTCGTGTTCGTCGTCCGGGTTTTGGCCATCGTGCTCCGCGTGCTCGCCGCGAGGCTTTCGTTCCTCGCGCGCGCCGCCGGACGAGTGTTCGCCCACGTAGCGCAGTTCGGGCTTGGCCTCCATGCGGGACAGGCCGTTCCACGCTAGGTTCACGATGTACGCGGCGAGCTGCTCCTTGCTCATCTTGCGGTGCGTGGCCCAGTACTGGCCGGTGAACACCATGAGCCCCACGAGCATCTGCGCATAGTAGGGCACGCCCTTGGCCGGGATCTTGTGCCGCTTGAACGCGCGCACGAGCAGATCCTCAACGCGCACGCTCACGTCTCCGAGCAGGGAGTTGAACGATCCGGACGGGTCGGTGGTCGGACGGTCGCGCGAGAGCACCTGGAATCCTTCGGTGTGCTCCTCGATGTAGTTGAGGAACGCCATGGCCGCGTTCTCCACGATCTGCCGCGAGCCCTGCGCGGGTTCGGCGAGCGTTTCCATCATGGCGCCGGTGAGCGTCTGCATCTCGCGGTCCACCACCACGGCGTACAGACCCTCCTTACCGCCGAAATGCTCGTATACGATCGGCTTGCTCACCTTGGCGGTGGCGGCGATCTCCTCCACGCTCACCGCTTCGAACCCCTTGGCCGCGAACAGCGAGCGCCCTACTGCGATCAGCTGTTCTCGCCTCTGCAATGCCGTCATTCTGCCTGTACCGCTCATGGTTATCTAGTGTTTCACGCCGGTTTGACGCGGAGACGGCCGGTGGTGGCTGGGCAGGTGATTGCTTGGCCGATCAGACGGGCGGCCGATGGGGGTGGGGGAGATGACGGTAGGGGGTTACCGATTGGTTACGGAATAGGTGTCGATATTGGTCTGATGTCAGAGGTTTGGACCGGTGCGGGACGCCCGATCGGGCGTGTGCCGACAGTTCGTCTCGGGATGTAGACAATCGGCGATGATTATGGTCGTTGACGGGGAAAAAGTCGTGGCTGCTGAGAGAATTAGTCCTATGCCCATGCTCCTCATTTTTCTGTTTTGGATCGTCCTTGTTGTTGCGCTCGTCGTGGCCGTACTGCGGTACGCCCGACAGGATGCGCACCGTACTGATTTCTTCTACAGCTACGACAAGGACAACGAGGAGCACAAGCCGCGCGTGGTGAGTACCAAGGTGGCGTTCCAGCCGTCCGGCGATGCGAAGCGGGGAGCGTCCTCCGGGGCTGCATCCGCGACTCCGGTCTACGTGAATCATTCCTCCGTGGTGGAGGTGCGAGGCATGCGTCGCGACGAGCACGAGGGCGAACCCGAGGCCGAGAATCCGGCTCGCGCGTAGTGTCCTGACGTGACGTGGCGGTCCGACGGCCGTTTGCGTTCATAGATACGTATTTTGAATACGGATACCGTGATCCCAACAGCGCTGGCATGGGCGCGCTGATTCGCTGATCACAGAGACGGCTCCGGCTCCCCTCCCTGAGGGGAGCTGTCTGCCGAACGGCAGACTGAGGGGAGCACGAAGGTCATTGCTCGGGGCCGAACCATCAAGTATGTAGTCCGATGGATTGTTTCTGGATGAAGACGAGTCGGCAGCAAAAGATACCGCAGTCGTAGGCCGTCTGGCCTTGCCTGTGAAACCGGCTACTTGGCGGTCTGATGAGAGACTTTTCGCAGATGGAAAGAACCGTACCGACGCGGCCGATTCGATGCGGCATCGTCTGCGACGATCATTATTTGCCGTCTGCGACGGCATTCCACCTCATCCGTCAGCCTTCGGCTGCCACCTTCCCCTCAAGGGGACCGGGTTGGGCGGACTGAGGCCGGTTTCCCGGCGATGTTAGGGTGGGGACATGGATCAAATGACATTGTGGATCATCCTCGGCGTTGTAGCCGTGGTGGTCATCGCGGCCATTGTCGCCGTGGTAGTGAAGAAGAAGTCGGGTGCGCCGACCGAGGTCGCAGCGCCGGCTGTTCCGGCGGCGAAGGTTGAATCGGAACCGGCTAAGAAGCCTGAGACCGCAGCAACTGCGGAAAAGACCGCGGCCGACAAATCCGCTGCCGAGGCACGCGAGGAATCGCCGGCCGAGGAATCCGAGGAAACTCAGGAATCCACGACCGCAGTTGAACCGGAATCCAAGCCTGAGCCCGAATCTCAGCCTGTGAAGGTGGAGCAGCCTGCCGAACCGGAGTCCGAGTCCGATGCTGAGGCGAAGAGCAAGGCTGAGAACAAGAAGCCTGAAGCCGAATCTGCAGAAGCGTCTGAAGCATCAGCTGCTGAGAAGGCCCCTGTCGAATCCGCAGGGGAGAGCGAGGCTCCGGCTGTCGAGGCCCCCGCCGAATCCGCGGAGCCTGAGGTCGAGTCCATGTCGGCGCCGTCCGAGCCCAAGGACGAAGCGCCTAAGGGCGAGGCATCTACGGCCCCCGCTGAACCTGCCAAGCAGCCCGCCGCTGCAGAAAAGCCGGAAGCTGAGGCACCGGTCGAGCCCGCAGCCCCTGCCGAAGCACCTGCGGAGACGAAGGCCGAGCCGGAAGCTCAGGTCGCGCCCGAACCCGCCCGAGCCTCCGAGACCGAGCCCGCAGCCCAGACTCCCGCTCCGGCACCCGCCAAGCCCACCGCTCCCAAGCCGGAGCCGGCCGCATCCCGCTTCGAACGCCTGAAGGCCCGTCTTGCCAAGAGCGCGAACCCGTTCGGCAAGGCCCTGTTCTCCATCCTCACCCAGGACAACCTCTCCGAGGCCGACTGGGAGGATGTGGAGGACACCCTCCTGCTCGCCGACGTCGGTGCGGAGGCCAGCGAGCAGCTGGTCGAGGATCTGCGCAAGGACGCCCGCATCACCGGTGAGAAGAACCCGGAGGCGGTGCGCGCCATGCTGCGCGAGAAGCTGCTCGACCTCGTGGGCCGCGACATGGATCGTTCGCTCGTCGCATCCCGTCCCCGTCCGGCCGACGCCGGCCCGTCCGTCATCATCATGGTGGGCGTGAACGGTACCGGCAAGACCACCACCGCCGGCAAGCTCGCCCGACTCTTCGTGGCCGAGGACAAGAAGGTCGTCATGGGTGCCGCCGACACGTTCCGCGCGGCCGCAGCCGATCAGCTGGAAACGTGGGGCAGCCGCGTGGGCGTTCCCGTCGTGCGCAGTGACAAGGACGGCGCCGACCCGGCGTCCGTCGCGTTCGAGGCCGCCAAGGTGGCCAAGGAGCAGAACGCCGACGTACTCATCATCGACACCGCCGGCCGTCTGCAGAACAAGTCGAACCTGATGG
Organism: Bifidobacterium callimiconis; assembly: GCF_003952005.1. GTDB lineage: Bacteria > Actinomycetota > Actinomycetes > Actinomycetales > Bifidobacteriaceae > Galliscardovia > Galliscardovia callimiconis. The sequence goes on along the minus strand of NZ_QXGJ01000008.1, from coordinate 163,507 downwards.
ACGAGCTGGGCAAGATCCGCCGCGTCACCGAGAAGACGCTGCCCGTGGAGGAGGTCCTGCTCGTGCTCGACGCCACCACCGGCCAGAACGGCATGACCCAGGCCAAGGTGTTCGCCGAGGTGATCGGCATCACCGGCATCGTGCTCACCAAGCTCGACGGCTCGGCCAAGGGCGGCATTGTCATCAGCGTGCAGAAGGCGCTGGGCGTGCCCGTCAAGCTCGTCGGCCTCGGCGAAGGCCCTGACGATCTGGCCCCGTTCGATCCCGAAGGCTTCGTCGACGGCATCCTCGGCTGATCGTTCGAGCAACAAGTAAACAAGCAATTTGGGGCGTCAAATACCCGAAAATCGGTCCAAAAACGGGAACTTGACGCCCCAAACACCAAATCTTCTCGCATAGTGGACCAAAAACAGCACCCATCCCACAATCCGGTCATCAACGCAGATGCCAAGCGCCCACGCCCCATCACCAACCCATAGCCTTACCCTATGTAACGAAACCCGTTCCGGTTAACACCTCCGTAACACTATGTAATCGCGCGGGTAATCCAAGCGTCGTTTCATACAACCGTTGGCTTTCACGGCCGTATGTCGCATGTCGCCCGCGCGCACAACGCGCAAACCGACACCGCATACGCCCACTCCGCGAAAGCCGGAAAAGGTTACTTTCGGTCGGGCGCATCCCGACCACAACGGACAGGATCCCCGGCGCGTGCAGGGCCGGGCGACCTGCAGAGAGGGAGGTAGACATGGGTGACGCAGGCAATGCAGCATGGATGTTGACTTCAGCGTCCTTGGTTTTCCTCATGACGCCCGGTGTGGCGTTCTTCTACGGAGGCATGGTTCGCGCGAAGGCCGTGCTGAACATGCTGATGCTGTCCACCGCGGCACTGGCCGTGACCGGCGTCGTGTGGACGTTCTGGGGCTGGTCGATCGCATATGCCGGCACTGACATCGGCGGCATCTTCGGCGATCCCGCCACCGGATTCCTGCTGAAGGACACGATGGTCGCCACTAACGGCGTGTGGGGTTCCGTTGACGGAGGCTCCGACGCCGCCTACCCGCCGAGCATCAACGTGGCGTTCCAGGTCACGTTCGCCATGATCACCGTCGCGCTGATCACCGGTGCACTCGCCGAGCGCATCAAGTTCAGCACCTGGATGATCTTCGTGGCCCTGTGGATCACGTTCGTGTACGCCCCGATGGCACACATGGTGTGGAACGGCGGTCTGCTGTCCCCCGACGGTGCCATCTCCCAGGCCATCGGCGCTCAGGCCCACGATTTCGCAGGTGGTACGGTCGTTCACATCAACGCCGCAGTCGCCGCACTCGTCACCGTGCTGATCATCGGCAAGCGCAAGGGCTTCCCCAAGGAGCCGTTCCGCCCGCACAACGTTCCGTTCGTGATGCTCGGTGCCTTCCTGCTGTGGTTCGGCTGGTTCGGCTTCAACGCCGGTTCCGCCTTCGCCGCCAACGGCACCGCCGGCTACACCTGGGTCTCCACCACCGCCGCCACCTCCGCCGCAACGCTCGGCTGGCTGTTCACTGAAAAGATCCGCTCCGGCCACTACACCGCCATGGGCGCCGCTTCGGGTATGGTCGCCGGCCTGGTCGCCATCACCCCGGCCGCCGATGTGGTCTCCCCGCTGTGGGCCATGGTGCTCGGCCTCATCGCCGGTATCCTCTGCTGCTTCGCCGTCGGCCTGAAGTTCAAGCTCGGCTACGATGATTCGCTCGACGTGGTCGGCGTGCACGGCGTCGGTGGTCTCACCGGTACCGTCCTCGTCGGCTTCTTCGCCCAGGACACCGGCCTGTTCGCCGGTGGCGACTACAAGCAGCTGCTCGTGCAGATCGTCATCGCACTGGTCGCCATCCTCTACTCCGGCGTGCTCACCGCCATCATCTCCTTCGCTCTTGAGAAGACCGTCGGCTGGCGCGTCACCGAGGCTCAGGAAGTCGGCGGCGTCGACTTGGCCGACCAGGGCGAGCGTGCTTACGATTTCGCTGGTACCGCCAGCTCCATCCTGAAGGGAGTGAAGTGAAATGAAGCTCATCACCGCAATCATTCAGCCTCATAAGCTCGACGAGGTCAAGGAAGCGCTCGCTGCCGCAGGCGTGCACGGCCTGACCGTCTCCGAGGCCAACGGCTACGGTCGTCAGCGCGGTCACACCGAGATCTACCGCGGTGCCGAGTACACCGTGGACCTGATCCCGAAGATCCGCGTTGAGGTGCTGTCCGACGACGCCGACGCCGACACTCTGGTCGACGTGATCGCCAAGGCCGCCGGCACCGGCACCATCGGCGACGGCAAGATCTGGGTCGCCCCGCTCGACTCGGTCACTCGTGTCCGTACGGGCGAGACCGGTTCCGCCGCGATCTGACGGATTCGACCGCGCGGATTCACCGCGCATACTGACGGCGATCCGTTCGACCGCATCAGGATTTCAGGACGGTTTCCGCAACCGCTCTGATTGATGAAAACAGTCCCCGTGACGGCCCGCCCGCCACGGGGATTTTTCATACCCGTCTCTTCTCTTCGTGCTCCCTGCCTCTTTTTTCGTGCTCCCTCCCAGGGAGGCTGAGTCCGTTAAGAAAACGCCAGCGGCGTTTTTAGGACTCAGGTGAGCCGACAGGCGAACCAGAAGGAAGGCCGGCCACAGGCCGTCCATTCTTGCGGGACGCTGTCACGCCAAGCGTGACTGAGGGAGGGCCCAACCCCAAAACTCCCCAATCCCAACCTTTCCTCAATCCCTAAAATCCCTAAAATCCCCCCCCCAAAAAAAACTTCCCAACCACCTACTCTCTAAGGAGAACAATTGGCTTCTGCGGTTGATGGGCTCAAAACACGACTGGTGGCAGTCAGCCAGCCCGATGACGACGGCGTCTACCGAAACGGTGCCGCAAAACGCGCCAAGCGTGTGGAAATCGTCCTTGAATCACTCAAACAACTCTGGCACGACTCCCTCGAATCCATGGGCTCCGACGCACCCGACCACGGCATCGGTCTCGCCGCCGTCGGCTCGCTCGCCCGCCGGCAGATCGGCCCCTGCTCGGACCTCGACCTGGTCATCATCTACGATCCGCACGCGATCAACGACCACAACGTGACCACTCTCGCTGACAAACTCTGGTATCCGCTCTGGGATTCCGGACTCGACCTCGACCATTCCGTGCGCACACGCCAGCAGTGCGAAGCCGTCACCGACAGCGATCTGCCCGCCGCCATGGGCTGGCTCGACGTGCTGCCCGTGGCCGGCGACACCGAACTGATCCGTAGAACCGCCGACTCGATCCGCGAGCGCTGGCGCAAGGCCGCGCGCAAACGCCTGCCCGAACTCACCGACTCCGCCAAACAGCGCTTCGACCGTTTCGGCCAACTGCCGTATCTGAACCAGCCCGACATCAAGGAGGCGCGCGGCGGACTGCGCGACACCGTACTCGTCTCCGCGCTCGCCACGTCATGGCTGGCCGATCGTCCGCACGGCAGCTACGACGACGCTGTGGAACATCTGCTCGATGTGCGCGACTGCATCCATCTGGCCGCGAACAAGGATACGAACCTGCTGCTGCCCGCCTATCAGGTGGACGTGGCGCGCATGATGGGCCTGAGCGATCCGACCATTCCCGATGAGGATCAGCGTGCCGCCGAGTCGATCGAGAACATGCAGACGATTCTTGCGCGCTACGGTCGGCGTATTGCGTTCGCCTTGGATTCCACAGCGTCGCGTGCCGCGCATTCGCTCACGCACGAGCAGCCGCGGTTCTCGTTCTTCCAGATCTTCCAGCCGCGTGGCGGTGGACGTCGTGAGGCGCCGACGTTCGACGTGATCGCGCCTGATGTGGCACGGCACGAGGGCGAGGCGGTGCTTGCTCCCGGCGTGGATCCGAGCAAGGATGGCACGCTCGCTCTGCGTGTGGCCGTGGCCGCCGCCGAGAACGACCTGCCCATTGCCCCCGGTACGCTCGCCAATCTCAAGCGCTGCCCGATTCATGACCGTGACTGGGATGCGGACAGCCGCGCCGCGTTCGTGCGACTGCTGGCCACCGGTTCGGCGTTGCTACGAGTGTGGGAGGAGCTTGACTTCGTTGATATTCCGGGCCATTGGATTCCTGAATGGCTGGGTATTCGCAACCGTCCGTCCGTGTCCGCTGCGCACCGGTACACCATTGACCGGCATATGCTCGAGGTGACCGCGCGGCTTGAACGCACGTCGCCGACCGGCGAGCGCTACGACGACGAGCATTACACAGTGCTTCTCATGGCCGGTATTCTGCATGACATCGGCAAGCGCCCGCGCATCAGCGACCATGCGGCCGAGGGTGCGCGCCATGTGCCGGTGATCATGAAGCGTATGGGTTTCCCGCAGGAGCAGATCGACATGACGACCACGTTGGTGCGTGAGCATCTGACCCTGTCCGATTTCGCGTCGAGCAAGAGCCCGGATGACGATGCGGCTGTGAGCGAGCTGGCCGCACGGCTGGGCAATGATCCGATCATGCTTGACATGCTGTTCGATCTGACGCGCGCCGACGGTTCGTCGTTGGGTGCGACGGCGGGGGAGACCATCACTAAGAAGTACGGCTGGTCCAAGTGGCGTGCCGCCCTGGTGGGCGCCATGTACTCCGCCGCCCGCGCCGCCGCCGTACGCGCCAAGGCGTGATTCTAGGCGCCTCAACCCCTTTGACTCCCCTCCTTGGGAGGGGAGCTGTCCGCCAAACGGCGGACTGAGGGGAGGGATCTCCCCCTTCCAGTTTCCAGTTCACGATTTTCCACCCCCGGCAAATCGTGAACTCTGTAACCGCCCCCAAATGTTGCAATTACGTAGCGGCAGGCGTCAAAACCAGTTCACGATTCAAAGAGCCGCGCAAATCGTGAACCAGCCTCGTCTTCGCGTCACCGCATCCAGGCATCCGACCGCGCCCTGAGCCCATTGGCCAGACCCCTGCCGCCCATAAGCACCACATTGAACGCGAGCCACAGCACCGCCGTGCGTGTGCAGCCATAATTCAATTTTTAATTGATGTTATTTATTTTTCTATACCAGATGCAATCGCTCTGATAAAATTCCTGTAGCATTGATACGTCTCCCAGTCCGGCGGGGGTGATTACATCGTTGACGAAATTGTTGTCGGGGTCTTCTATATAGGTTTTATACCAGTTCGTTTCCGTCATTTTCCTGAGATCATTGAGTGCCTCCTGTGTGCCTGCACTATCTGTTTGGTGATTGTCCAATATGTATCGTTCCGTCGAACATTCCCAATAAAAGTAAGCCTGATCCTGTCCCCATCCTTCAGCGTAAAGGGTTGATTTTCCTCCATCGTCGGACATGTTGTTAGGGAAGCTGTCGCCATTGCGCAGTGTAAATGGGAATGTGCTAACAGTGTTCTGATATTCTTCATTGGACTTTTCCCACGTCATAGTGGGAATGCTGCCGGTGCTACTGGAATCTGCGGACGAATCCGAATTCTGATTTTGAACATTTGCTGAAGTCTTATCTTCTTTGGCCCGATCATTGGTTGCCGGGATTCCGCAACCGGATAAGAACATGCATGGTAGTAGCACGAGGCAAAAAAGCAGATGCTGAATTCTTTTCAAGTTATATTTGGTCATTTTCTCTTCATAACGGTAGAGGGGGATCTCGAAACGAGATCCCCCATATTTTGCCGGGAGGTTACAGCGTGAGTGTGCCGCGCCACTGATAAACGGGCATGGATACATGAGCTGAAATCATGCGGCCATTAAGCGCATAACGGCCCGCGGCGACCGTTCCCCAGGACTGGTACGACGGCGAAGTGAACGACAGGCTGCTGGTTACCTGAGAACCGGAGGTGTTACGCAGACCGAACCGGCTGGTTCCGCTTACGTTCTCTGTGATGCGCAGACCCGCAGTGCCACGGGTGTGGCTTCGGAACGTGGAGTATTGGACAAGCTGTCCTCCGGCATTAAGCTGTCCGGAGACGCTGTAGGTAGCGGCATTTGCTGCGGCCGGTGCTCCCAGCATCAGTGCCAAGCAAGCTACAAGTACAGTCATGATACGTTTTGTCTTCATTGCGAACTCTCCTTCTTCGGCTGAATTGCGACACGTCGATGATGCGTCGCGTAGCACCCCCTTGCAAAAAATCTCCACTCCTCTGTCCTCAAAAAAGTGGACAGAGATAATTGGAGCTTGTTAAAATTGGAAGTTAATTCATGGTGGAAATTTCTTAAAGATGGCTAGTGAGAACAAAGGGGTCGGTGTGTCCACTCATTTGTATGACAGTAAAAGCTTCACGATTGGCATTGTCGATAATGATCGATTGAGCCTAATGGCTTTGGCGACCCTAATTGAGAGATATCTAGAAGAATGTCGAATTCTATGGAAAGTCGTTGACGGAAGAAGCGCCGTGGATCTTTGTTTAAGTGCGCGTTCGCGGCCGGATGTGTTGATCGTTGATATGTCGCTGGAGGGAATGAGCGGATTATCTGTTTGCCGACAGGTGAGAGCCGCCACCGACAGGGTAGCCATATTGGGAGTTACGTCGTTTAGCTTAGAGATGTATCGATACTCTGCGCGAGAGGCCGGAGCACAAGGTCTAATCGGAAAAGAAGATATAGAAAAGATTTGTGAGGCTATTGTTTCCTTGGCTAACGGGCGTATAGCCGATGCTGCATTCTCCGAAACCGCCATTGAATCCCATCGCCGTTTAACGGCCGATGGAGATGAGCCATTGCGGTGTCGTAGCCTTTCCCGTAGGGAGATGGAGGTCATGGATCTCAGCGTTTGTGGGAAAAGCAGAAAAGCAATCGCGAAGGAACTCGGTATTGGGGAGACTTCGATTAGAACTTTGCAGGAACGGGCTTTTAAAAAGCTTGGAGCCAGAAATAAGACCGAAGCCGTTGTGGCATGGTTGAGCTTCCGAAATGAATAGAGCATCGTGGATTGGTTTTATGAAAGAAATATTTAAAAGTCGAAACGTAATCTATATACTGTTGGCAGTCTCCTTTGTAGAGATTTCAGCCGTAGTCGAATGGATTCTGTACCCTGTGTCCGGAATCATCGCAATTTTATTATCAATACTGTACATGGTATTGGTTGCTTTGCTTCCGTTTTCTGCAAAACATTTCTCGTTTGGAATCATATCCTTATATGTGTTTTGTGAACTTCTTCCTTTTGATACCGGTTTGGCACAACTCGAGGGTGTTCTGCTGGCATTATTCTGTATTTTTGCTCTTCAAAGAGATCAATGAGAATTACCTGTCTAGTTGCTATCGTAATTGCATGGTTGGCCTCCTGTATTTTATATGATATTGAAGATATAAGGGCGGCTGGATCTTCGTTGTATGGTATTGGATTGCTTTGTTTTGCATCTGCCGCGGGACTAACTGTAAGAATTGAGCAGGAGAAGAAGTGTATTGAAATAAATAGGGTCAGATCAGAGAAGATGCATGCTTCATTAAATGATTTGCATGTTAGAAATGAACTTGCCGAGCGCATTCATGAATCGATTTCCAATCGGATCGCTTATAGTGTATTGCTTCTTCGCTCAAGGGACTCATCGTCCTCAAGTCAGGATTTGGATAAAGAGATATCTGGTTCTTTGATGGAAGCTCTGCGTGAAACGCGGGATGTTGTTACCGTGCTGAATGAACCTACGATTGATGTAAGGCAGAGGAGAGCTGAGTATCATCAAGGGTTTGAGCAGTCTCTTGCCGATCAGATGCGAATTGGCGACAGGCAGCTGCGAATGCTGGGGTTTAACGGTAAATCCATATTAAAGAACAGTATCCCTGATATATGCGTATCCGATGATGTTCGAGATTTTATATTGGAACTTTTGCGGGAGATTTACTCGAATATTGCCTTTCATTGCTCTGCTGAGAGTAACTTTTATGAAGTTCGCGTAAGGCTTAGTGATATGCACATCGATATATATCAAGTCAATGATCTGTCCGACATTGAATTCTTTAACAAAAAACCTCGATCGGGAGCCGGACTGACTTCCAAGATCGAGGTTCTTGAATCATTGGGTGGCAGTTGGTCGTTTTGTTGTGAAGATGGAGCTTGGGTGTTGAAAATCAGTATGCCGCTTATTGACGAGGGCACTTCTTTAAAACAATCAGCAGCGGAGGGCAATGTGTAGGATGTCGGGTTTCGGCGGCGGTAGTCTGCTCTGCCATCGCATAATTCGTTTCTGAATTGATGATTGGCGCGGAAGGCAAAGTTATTGACAAGATGGCGGCAAGAATCACTCGGGCCATTATTGCTCCTTACTGATGTTTATATTCCGATTTGTCTAATGATTTGAATCACAATATTAAGTATCCTTGCCAATAACGATTGCCTGCATGTATTGCAGTCATTCGACCGTTTAAGGCATAGTGGCCAGATGCCACGGTTCCCCATGACTGATATTTAGGTGAGTCGTATAGGAGTGAAGATGTTATCTGGCTTCCGTTCGTACTTCGTAACCCAAAACGGCTGTATCCTGTTACGCTGTACGTAATGCCAAGTCCGGCTGTTCCTCGGGAATGGTATCGGAATGTTGAATATTGCACTAGCGATCCGCCTGTATTCAGCTCGCCGGTGACCCGATATGTGGCCGCGTTGGCTATGGAGGGGAAGAGCAGAGCCAGAACAATGCTCGTAATGGTTATTATGGAAGAAAATACTTTCCTGTTCATTTTTTTACTCTCTGTCAATTTTCTTTTTGATTATGTTCTCTTCCTGCGTGATGGCAACTCGTTGAATGTCTTTGTCCTCTTTTTAGAGGACAAAGACATTGATCGGCTTGAGCATCGTTATCAATTTGACTCACACTGTCTTAGGAAATGGAAATAGGCGGTGTATATGTCACATAGGGTGGTTCGTCGGAGAGTGAAAGTCATACTGAGTTGTATTGCAATTTTTGCTTTAGTTGCTTCGCTATGTACATATGCCTATGTACATGTTATGCAAGCTAATGCTGGGAATCAGACTGCAGAATCAGGGTATGCATCTCGGCTCTTAACAAAACAAACGGCTACAGTGACCAAAGGAACCCTCACTCCTGTAGTTTCCTCAACCGGTACCGTTCAAGTTGCTCAACCGTTTGCGGTTCTTTCGTCGAATGGGGGCTGGTTCCACTCAATCGTTAAAACGAATGATTATGTGAAATCCGGAAGTATTTTAGGATACGTCGATCGGCAGAGCGTAATCGCTCCGGTCGACGGATTGGTTACTGCCGTTATCGCGGACAACATGGTTTCGTCACATTATCCGTTATTTACCATTACGTATGCTGGAATGTCGGTAAATGTAGACGCCACCAAGTTATTGAAAACAGCGCAAGTCGGGACGGTACTGCATGGGAGATTTCAAGTTACGGATGCGGATGGTCCTACTGATTGTTTAGCTGTAGTAGAAATGGCGGATATAGTAACCACAGGTAATGATGATGACGCGCAGACCAACGATGAAGAGCAATCGTCAAATGATGGTGAGCCGAAAACCGAGCAAGAGGAACCTCGGTCCCAATCCCGAATAAATACCCCTTCCGAAGAAGAGTCCCCTGCCTCCCCAAACGAGGATGATCAAGCGGATGCTTCTGGTGAAGATGAATATGTGCCTCTTGCCGATAATGAAGACACCGATAAAGAGGAGATCCAGCCGGAAGGAGAATCCTCCTCATTCCAAGGCGCGACGGAAGGCATTAATAGTGCCTTACTCTCGGCGGACTTTACGCAATTAAATCGTATTGTATCTGTGGCAGATGCCAATGCTAATTCAGATTCATTGCAATCCGGAACGGTGCAATGTCTCCTTCCAAGAGAGTCGGAGGCACGAGTCGGCCAGTCCGCTGTCTCCGTAATTTCAGCCCCGGCCATATCCGATGCACTGTTACTGCCGATCACCTCGGTTGCAGGCCGCTTGGGGACAGGCTCTGTTCTGAAGAAAGAAGGTACACAGTTTACGGCAACTACTGTCAAACTAGGTGCTTCTGATGGCACATCCATAGTAATTCTCAGCGGTCTTAATGAAGGAGATGTAGTGAGTGCTACCGCTCCAAACCTGACAAAGTCATCAAAAAATGATAACGAGCAAGGGCTTTATGGGGGTAATGGTTGATTTTTGCAAAAAATAACATTAAGGGGGTTTCTCCTTCGGAGATTGTCCCTAAATATCTAGACGGTTCACATCCCCTTATTGTTTTGGATTCAGTGACAGCCGAGGTTCAACTTCCAAGAAGCAGAAAACTGACAACCGTTGATCATGTCAGTTTGCGATTCGCGAAGGGGACGTCTACAGCTATTGTTGGAAGATCCGGTTCCGGTAAAACTAGTCTTGTCTCGATAATCGGAATGCTTAATGCCGACTATAGAGGATCATATCTGTATGAGGGTGCCGATATCCGGGCCCTTTCCGATGCTGAACGCTCTCGTTTTCGTAATCGACATATAGGTTTTGTTTTTCAAAACTACTCACTGATTCCTCACCTCAATGTTTGGGAAAATGTTGCTCTTCCATTGCGCTATCGACGTCACATGTCAGAGACGGTGATTAAAAAGAGAGCTCTCTTTCAGCTTGAAGCCATGGGACTATTACAGCGTGCCAGTGATCGTCCCGCTCAGCTATCCGGAGGCGAGCAACAGCGCGTGGCAATCGCTCGCGCATTGGTCGCTCAACCCGATTTATTGATATGCGATGAACCGACTGGGGCTCTTGACACCGAGACCGGTGACATGGTGCAAAAGATGCTGTTCGACAGGGTGCAGCAAAGTAGAATAACGCTTCTTCTTGTGACTCATGACCAGCGCTTAGCTTCCTATTGCGAATACCAGTTTCTTATGGAGAAAGGCTCTTGTCATGCTTCATATGATCATCGATGATCTTCAAATAGCCCCGTTACGGTCCTTCTTGACCTCCCTCTCCATGCTCATCGGAATTGTGGCGCTTATTTCTTCGGTTCTTATAGGAAGTGTAGGAAAAGACTATCTACAAGTTATTAACGCCCGTATTTCCGGATGGGAGCCAACTTATACTATTGCAATCGAAGATGCCGATATTGACGATTTAGACACCAATGCGCGTTTTTACGAACGGTTGGAAAGCTATGATCAAGGTGTATTTGCCGCAGAATATGTATATAACGGCATGTCTTTACAGGATACCAATGGCCAGTGGCATCATGTAGAGGCCAATGTGACCACTTCGTATCTTTCATCGGTGATCTTTAAACCATTGATGCAGGGATCTTGGCTTTCCGACACCGACCAATATGCGACTACGGAAGTCGTACTTAACAAAGCGGCAGCTGATATGTTGTCGAAGGCGGATTCAGCTTCCGACTCCAAGGTGGATGAAACCACCGCGGTCATGGCATTGGATGAACATGTGCAGACTTTCGCATCCGTGATTAATGGAATCGTAGATGACGGAAGTTCAGAGCCTGAAGTTTACATCAACGCTTTCTCTTTTCAGCGTTTGGTGCCACAACTCTGGGAGCCGGATGGATTGCGTATACTCTTTCACCCGATAACAGAGAACGAAGATGCGGGCGAGACCGAAATACAAGCAAAAAGTGCACTTAAGGACATACTCGCCGACACGATTGGCGGAAGCGCCTCTTGGAATCGTAGCGATAATGCCGACAGCTATAAGTCCGTTATAGATCTTTTGCAAAAGACAACATTGGCTACCGCCTTGTTACTGCTGTTGGTCTCGGCCATAGGATTGATAAATATTGGATTATCTAATATAGAACAACGTTCACGGGAACTGCTTATCAGGCGAGCTCTTGGGGCCACAAGAAGCAGCATTGCACTATTGGTTCTGGGGTCATCGATCATTCTGGGATCCATCATTACCGCAGTGGCCATAGGTATAAGTTTCCTAGCCGTGCCGCTCATTCCTACGCTGCTGCCAAACGGCTCTCTGATCGGAGTGCCTAGGTACCCGACCAATGCGGCATTTCTGGCATGCATTGCGTCGCTGGTGACCTCCACATTGGGAAGCTTGGCTCCCGCAATTAAAGCCGCTTGCCTGCAGCCTGCTCTTATATTGAGGTAGCTAAAGGAACTTGTCGCTGAGCTTTATCTAGAGACTTGGTGTCACAGCCTCGTCCTCGTCTCACCGCATCCAGGTGTCAGACCGCGCCCTGAGCCCATTGGACAGACCCCTGCCGCCCATAAGCACCACATTGAACGCGAGCCACAGCACCGCCGTACGCGCCACATCGCCCGGAATCAGAGGAATGCCGAACGCTACAAGTCCGCCGAGCGCCGCGATGTACACCACGGCGGTGAGGGTGCAGGTGGCGGCCAGATACCTGAAATCACGCGCGCCGATCAGAATGCCGTCGAGCGCCATCATCCACCCCTGCAGCGGGAAGAACACGCCCATGGTGATCATGCCCACGGCGGTGAGCAGCTGGATCTCAGGGTTCGGGGAGAAGAAATGCCCGGCGGCCAGACCTACCACGGCGAACGCGACGCCCACGCCAAGCCCCACCACGGCTCCGGCGCGCCCGGTGCTTCGGGTCAGGGCCCGGGCACGCTTCCAGTCACGGGCTCCAAGCGCCGCGCCCACCAGCGTCTGACCCGCGATGCCCACGGAATCGAGCATATTCATGGCGAAGTTCCACGAGGAGTTCACGGCCTGGAATCCCGCCAGCACGTGCGTGCCCATGCGTGCGGCGCTCGCCACAGTCATCACCATGGCCGCCCGGATGGCGAGCGTGCGGATGAACAACGGCAGTCCGTCGCCGCCGGCTGCCATGATGCCGTCGAGCTGCGGCCGCAGGGTCACGCCGTCGGCCCGCGCCCAGAGCACGGCCGGCACCACCAGAAACAGTCCCATGAACCATTGCGCGATCAGCGTGGCCGCGCCGGAGCCGGCGATGCCCCAGCCGAACACGAGCACGAACAGTACCTCGAGCAGCGTGTTCACCACGGCGCCGCTCACCGCCGCGATCAGTGTGATGCGTACCTTCTGCAGGCCCCGGAAGATGCCGTTGGCCGCGTAGACGAGCAGCATGCCGGGGGCGCCGAGCACCACGGCCCGGGTGTAGGTGACGGCCTGGTCGAGCACGGCGCTGCGGCCCCCGAGTGCGTAGCAGAGCGGTTCCGCGAACGCGAACAGCCCGATGCCGAGCACCGCTCCGATCAGCAGGGCGAGCCAGAGACCGTCGATGCCGGCCTGCAATCCTTCTCGCCGTCGGCCTGCACCGAGTAGATGCGCCACCTGCGCCGTGGTGGAGTAGGCGAGGAATATGCACAGGCCTACGGCCGTGAGAATGATGGTGGAACCGATCGAAAGTCCGGCCAGTGACGCGTCGCCGATATGCCCCACGATGGCCGTGTCGATCAGAATGAACGTGGGCTCGGCGATCAGCTGCCCGAACGTGGGAATGGCCAGCGCCGCCAGTTTCCGCGCGGTTCCGGCCCCTTCGTCCCGACCGGCTCCCTCGGCCAGCTCAGTCCTCTCGGCCCGACCGTTCTGCTCAGCCTCTTCGGCCCGTTCATCCCGTTCTCGCCCCATGGTCCCCTCCCGACTCGCAGACTCGCCACTCACCCACGCAAACGTGCTCCGCCCATGGTATTACCGGTCCCTTGAATGGGAAACGAGTGACGGGCGTATTTGAGAAGTCAGGATCGAGTGAGGTGCATGACAAACGTGGGAAACGCCGAGAATCGAACATGAAAAATGTTAGATTTGGGCGAAGTGTGATCTATATCATAAATTTGGGTGTTGGCAACTTCGCCGATGAAGCGCGCTGATTTATCCCCATGTTTTCCACATAGTTATCCCCATGATGTGGAAAAGTGAGTGGATTATCCACTGAGACACGCCCAAAATGTGGATAACTCTGGATTTTCATCCACATACGGTGGATAAGTGGGTGCACGGCTGGGGATTGCGCACGATTCAGGTTACGCCATGGTAAACGGAACACAGAGCCCATGCATGGGCCGTGCGCAGGCTCCCCGCCTCGAGGGGAGCTGTCGGCGACAGCCGACTGAGGGGAGGAGCGCTCGCGCGGTGATTGGCCGATGTTCTCTATAACGAGTGCGAGGTAATTGAAAAAAGAAAGAACCCGGCAGATGCCGGGCCCGTGCTCCCCTCAGTCACGCAGAGCGTGACGGCTCCCCTCGGAGAGGGGAGCCGAGACGCTGATCCTTACAGGATCTCGGGGTCGATGGTGGTGGGGGAGGGCTCGGCCGGGGCCTGCGGCTCCGGGTTCTCGGCCTCGTTCACCGCGGTCTCCGGATCCACGCCGGCCAGACCCACCTTGAGGTAACCGTCGCCGTAACGCTCCCACATCATGATCGCTACGAACACCACGCGGCCGATCGTGTGAATCGACGGCAGGCTGTCGTCGTCGGTGAGCATGGCGCTCCAGTAACGGATCTCGCCGTCACGGAAGTCGAACTGGAAGTTGCCCTGCACCAGACCGTAGTTGGCGCGGGCGGTGTACTCGGCCAGCGCGCGCATGTTCTCCGGATCCTGAGTGTCGCCGCCGAACTGCGGAACGGCGACCACACTGAAGTTGTCGTCGTCCACGAAGATGCGCACGCGCACGTTGCGCACCTTGGAGTGAATGTTGATGCCGAACTCGAAACGGCCCTGCGTGGGGTCCTCGTCGTAGTGCAGACCGTCGGAGTCGAGGTATTCCTTGACGCGAGCGTACAGTGCGGTTGAGTATGCCATGGTGGAGATTCCTTTCCCTAATGCGGTGCCGGCGCGGTGCCGATCGGGATGCCGGGCGTCGTCGCCGTCATCCGTTTGCCGCAACTTGTGATTTCATCGTAATGCCCGTCGTCGTCACTGGCGGTTTTCTGCCATGGGTGTCATCGCCGAAATGGCGTGCCGCGGCGGTTTCCACTGCTTTGCGGCGTCCCTGTCATGCGCGTCAATATATGCGTCACTATGGAAAGGGGGTGTGGCTCCGTCTTTTTCGGAGGCATGAAAACCCGTTGTTCACAACGATCGTCCACAGCCGTCGTCGTTGTGGCGATTTCGAGCCGGCCATGACAAACACGGCGTACGGAATCCGTTCGTGAACGCAAACAGTTACCAATGCATCACTTATTACGTCGAACCGATCGTTTGTTACATCATGTACTGGCGCGTCTGGATGTAGCCCCCCTTCATATTTATTCTTGAAACCGAACAAATACGACGACGCGTCGGATGAATCGATCGTCGTCGTACTATCGCGAACGAGAAGATCAGAACCGTTAAGGGGGGGGGGATTATGATTTCCGTCGCTGTGGTCGATGACGATGCCGAGCGGGCCGCACGACTCTCCTCGATGATCTCTTCATTCGCCGTCTCCTCTCCGGATCTCGACATCGTGAATGCGCCCAAGACCGATTCCGCGAACCGCGGAGATACCACGAATTTCGATCTGCTGAACTTCCATGTCACCGTGTTCGCCACCATCGCGGCGCTCGGTGTGTTTCTCGCCCATCACGCGGTAGACATCGCGTTCTTCAACATCGACGCCGCCGATTCCGATGACGGCCGCTCGGTGCGGGGATCGGATTCGCGCATGCTCGTGAGCGATGCCACGCGACTGTTCTCCACCGAATCCGATACGCAGATCATGCTCGTCTCGCGCAACGCGGGTCGGTCGGCGCGCGATTCCGTGCCGCTGCCGCACCTGTATGTGCCCGGACGCATGCATGTGCTCGCCCGTCCGGTGGTCATCGAGGAGCTGCGACTGGCCCTGTTCCGCGCCGTGTGGCAGCTGCGTCAGACGCGCGAGCGCATGATCCGCATCGATTCGGGCAACGTGATGCACATGGTGGCGCCGAGTGAGATCCGGTATGCGGAAAGCCATCGTCGTGTGCTGCACGTGTACGCGGACGAGATGATCGAAACGTATTCCACGATCGCCGAATTCATGGCGCTGCTGCCGAGCTATTTCCTGCAGTGTCACAAGAGCTATCTGGTCAATATGAATTATGTGCGACTGTTCAACGGCAGTTCCATCGTGCTCACCACGGGCGAGGAGATTCCCGTGAGCCAGCGTCGCCGCAGCTACGCGAAGGCCCGCCTGCGCGGCTACATCCGCGGCCTCGACTCCGGCCGCAAGTAGCCCGTATCCACGGCTCCCCTCCATGAGGGGAGCCGTCGCGCGCAGCGTGACTGAGGGGAGCCCTGCGATCGGTTCGATGTACGCCGGCTTCCCCTTGAGGGGAAGCTGTCAGACGAAGTCTGACTGATGAGGTGAGTGCGGCCGGATTCCTCGGTTGTGAAAGAAAATTCTGCAACGTTCTTCGGCTTGGGGGTGTCCCCTCCCTCTGTCACGGCGACTGCCGTGACATCTCCCTCCCGCGGAGGGAGAACGCCCCCGTTGTTTCGTGCTCCCTCCTTGGGAGGGAGCTGTCGCGCGCATGCGCGACTGAGGGAGGGTCCGCGCCGACTCCCCTCAGAGTGCAGTTGTTACGCCATTCTCTGCAGTTGTGCCGCCACGTTCGACTGCTCCGCAGGCGCCGGCCCTAGCGACGGTACGTTGGGATGAGTGGTCGGGCAGGTCGGCGGGATGCGGGTTATCCGAATTTTCGCATCCGATTCGGGCGGTTCCGGGTCATCGTGTTCGGTGTCGAATACGTGGACCGGTCGGCGTGAGCACCGTGAGTGCCGGTCCGGCGTGGCCGTGAGCGGAAAGGGCGGAGGATATGGCGGATATGTACGAGCGACTGTTGCTGAGTGCGGGTGGTGGCATCATCGATCGGATGCAGCAGTCCGAGCAGGATAACTGCGCCACGATCTGCATCGGTCTGGGCGGTACGGGCATCGATTGCCTGCGCAGTGTGAAGCGTGCCATGTACAACCGCATCAGGCCGGATGATCTGGATGCCGCGGTGCCGCAGTATTCGCATATCCGATTCATTGCCGTGGACTCGGACACTCCCGACGAGCTGCGGAACAGAAAGAACTCCTCCGCGAGGGGAGGGACGGGCTCGTTCTCCGATATCACTCCGGACGAGTTCTTCGACATTTCCTATCCGGGGAGTCTGAATGAGCTGTTCCGTAATCATCGTGATGAGCTGGCTCAGGATCCTGCATATCAAGAGTGGCTGCAGTTCAACGATTTTGCGTCTGCGGACCTAGACAGAATCTGCGCAGGTGGCAGCCGTCAGCTGAGTCGTTTCCTGCTCATGCGCCGGTCTGCCGATTTCGTTGCCCGTGTTGAGCAGACTGTGAAGGCCGCAAAGAAAGGATTGGGCGACTGCCGTGTATACGTGCATATCTTCTCCGGTCTAAGCGGCGCGACCGGATCCGGCACGTTCCTTGATGCGTGCTATCTGTTGGAACAGACACTGCTCGATACCGGTACCACCAAGTCCAAGACGCTGGGTTATTTCTTCCTTCCCGATGTGAATCTTGAGAAGCCTGGCATTCCCGACGAGACTAAACGCTATATCCGGCGGAACGGCTACGCCGCCATGCAGGAGTTGGATTACTGCATGAACTTTGAGAACAACGGTGATTGCTGGCATCAGGAATATTCGGGTGTTGGTGAGATTCGCACCACGAAGCCCCCGGTGGATCTTTGCCATCTGATCTCCGGTACCACCTCCGACGGTGCTGTGATTCCGCAGGCGTATCAGTACGCGATGAACGTGGCGACCGACTATGTGTTGGACTTCTTAATCGGATCAGAGGAGGACTGGTTCTCGTGGGAAGCCTATATTGCTAATATCAGATTCCGCGAGATTTGGGCAGTGAAAACTGCTGGTGCTCAGTACAAGTATCTGGTGTTGGGCGCGGCGAGTGCGGTAATACCGTTCAAGCAGGTGCTGACATATCTGGCGTCGAAAGTGTTTGAGGGGTCTGCTGGACTTCGTGACCTGGTGCCGTCGAATGAGCAGTCCGCGGTGTTCCAAAAGACGATCGGTTTCACGTTCGATGCGATGTTGCAGCGTCTAACTCAGGATGTGAACATGGAGTTCCTGTTGCCGGATCTGAAGGCGAAGGACGTCAAGGGGCTGGGCACGGAGCTGTTGATTGGCCCGTTGCATGATTTGCAGGCTCAAGCCGAGGGTACGCTGGCGAGGAACTATACTGCCTTGGCTCAGCCGCTGCAGTCGTATGAGTCGGTGTTGACGGGTACGGCGTCGAATGTGCAGTCGGTGATGGGTATCGTGCTGAACGCGGTGCGCGAGGCGATGGCCGATCCGAATTGTGGCCCGTATTACGCGGCTCAGCTGGTGTTGGGCTCCCGTGGTTGCGATCTATTCGCCGCAATCGAGGGCATTCGTGCCGAGGCGGTGAGCCGTCGCGATCATGAGCAGTATCAGATCGACTCGCACGCGTACCGGGACTATGAGCAGAAGGATCGCGAGTTTCAGGCTGCCGGCTTCTTGAAGCTCCAGAGTGCGTATGCGGCATATGCCGATGCCAGTCGTCGGCTAGTCGTCCTCCAGATGCGTGTGAAGATGTATCAGACACTGATCGATCTGATGGATACGGTCAAAGATCAGCTGCGCACAATGATGAACAATTTCACAATTCCGTTCACTACGACGGTTTCGGCATTGTTCGATACGTTCGAGGCGAATCGTGCCGAGTTGGAGGCGTTTGCGGACCGGCAGAACCCGTATGAGATGCCGTTGATCACGATGAAGGAGCTGATGCCGAGTCTGAATGAGACGATGCGTCAGATGGACATCCCCTCGCTGGCTCACGAGCTGTTGGAGGTGCTGCTGAGTCCTGAGGGCCTCAAGAGTTGGGGGCCGAATGGTGACGAGGTGCGGTTGTCTCACGTGGTGTCGGATTATTTCATCGACAAGTTCGTCGCGTTTTCGTCGCGTTCGCTGGAGTCGTTCCTCAAGGACAAGTACCAGACTCAGGATGCGGAGAAGCTGGCGCAGATCGTGTGCGATGATCTGCTCAAGAGGGTGAGGGACAACGCGGCCCCGCTGTTCTGGACCGAGCTCGGCTATTCCGATGCTGATGCCGTCAGTAGCGGCTTTCTGACGGTGCCGCAGTCGGCTCCGGTGGTGATCGCTGCTGCCTATAAGTTTCATGAGGCGGATGACTCGCTGCTGGTTCGTAAGACTGGTGTGCGTGATCGCATCAGAATTCTTCGCTGCCTGCTTGGCGTGCCGATGTGGGGTTGCAAGGGCGTCTCCCAGTACGAGCAGGAGGCCGTGGACAGCCCTTCCCCGGGATTGCACCTCTATGAGCGTGCCGAACATGTCGAAGGGGCGTCGGAAGTCACAGACAGCCGTGATTGGCGCCTGCTGCCGTCGCCGACGCCGCTGAGCCTGATGACGTCGAGGAACTCCGCCATTTTGCGGGAGCGTGCCGAGCGTGCCAAGGTTCTGTTTGATCAGGCCTTCAAGGCCGGCATCATTGAAAAGACCAGCAGCGCGTATGAGATCCGTGTGATCACGGATTCGTTCATGCAGCGGTTCCGTACGGACTTCGATGCGGCCAAGGACCAGGCGAATGATGTGAAGCTTGAGGCGCAATACAGTCTCAAGGCCATGAGCGACAATCGTGAGTACGAGCCGGGCACGCGTGTGCTGTCATCCGAGTTCAGCACTAATGAGGTGACTGAGCTCGACATCTGCATAGATAATCTGGCCAAGGCTCCCGAGCTGCAGAAACTCATCCAGGTAGAGCTCGCCAAAATCAAGGAGATCGAGGATGACATCAACGCCCTCGAGCCGGAGATCGACAGCGACTTCGTCGACTTCGCGAACGCGTTGTTCACCGGTGTGATTGAACTGAATCTTCCGGAGGTCGTGTATGTGGATCCGGAGTTCGGTGATGAGACCGTGCTGTCCGACAAGCGTATGAAGCCGTATGGCCACGTGCCGTTGTATCAGGCGTACAAGACCTTCAAGGAGCTTGATCCGGAGGTGCGCGAGTCCATTCGCGCTACCGTACAGGAGATCCTTGATGCGGATGAGACGCCGGAGTCGGTGGAGACCGCCTGCCAGGCGGTGTCCAAGGAGCTGGGTCGTGCCAAGGACATCGTGAAGGTGGCCACGGCGTTCTTCCCGCGCGAGGTGCCGGAGGTGAAGGCTCAGATCAAGGATCTGAAGAAGGCCCTTGAGCTGTTCGCTCTGGAGAACTTCATCACCCTGTGAGGCTGGATGGTGGTGCTCCCCTCAGTCCGGCTTCGCCGGACAGCTCCCCTCAACGAGGGGAGCCTACGGTAATGAGGCTTGGCTCCCCTCTCTGAGGCTGAGTCCGTGAAGTAAACGCCGGAGGCGTTTATAGGACTCAGGCGAGCCGACCGGCGAGCTGATTATTCGCGGCCGAAGGCCGTCCGTTCTTGCGGGACGAGCTGTCACGCGCAGCGTGACTGAGGGGAGCCTGCGGGCCGGTCCTCGTATGCGGCTTTTCCGTCATTGCCGGGGCCCCTATGCGGTGATGTCATGCAATCGTGCAGTTGTTACGTTGGGGCTGTCGGTTGTGCGGTGGCGGATGGTCGCCTCAGCGCGTCGGGCCCGAAAACGATACGTTGGAGTCGGGCGGTCGTGGATTTTCGTATCCGGAATGGCCGGGTTTACGGCATCCATGTGGTGACCGTGACCGAGGCGACTCGCGCCAGCGTGGGCACAGGTCGGACGACTCCATGAACGGAAAGGGAGCACATGTACGAGCGACTGTTACTGAGTGCGGGTGGTGGCATCATCGATCGGATGCAGCAGGCCGCGCAGGATAACTGCGCCACGATCTGCATCGGTCTGGGCGGTACGGGCATCGATTGCCTGCGCAGTGTGAAGCGGGCGGTGTATAACCGTCTGCAGCCGGATGATCCGGATGCCGCGGTCCCGCAGTATTCGCATATCCGGTTCATCGCCGTGGACACAGATCTGGTGGAAATGATGAAACGCTTCGATCGGGCTCGGCGTGAGGGCACCGACGGTTTGCATGGCGAGATTGATGTGGACAGGGAGTTCTTCGACATCTCTTATGCGGACAAGATTTCGGAGCTGTTCAGGGGCCACCGCAATATGTGGGTTAAGG
This sequence comes from Bifidobacterium callimiconis, assembly GCF_003952005.1. Classification (GTDB taxonomy): domain Bacteria; phylum Actinomycetota; class Actinomycetes; order Actinomycetales; family Bifidobacteriaceae; genus Galliscardovia; species Galliscardovia callimiconis. The sequence continues at coordinate 142,553 of NZ_QXGJ01000008.1, read as the reverse complement.
ATCCAGCATTCAAGGAGTGGTTGCAGTTCAGGCATATTGAGGTCGGAGCAGCCGATAGCGGTCGTCAGATCGGACGTTTCCTGCTGATGCAGAGGGCCCAGTCATTTATTTCCTATGTGCAGCGGGCGGTGAGGTCAGCCAAGAACGGTTTGGGTGATTGTCCCGTATACGTTCACATATTCTCAGGCCTAAGTGGTGGTAGTGGCTCGGGCATATTTCTCGACGCGTGCTATCTGGTCCAGTGGGCACTGTGCAATATGGGCCGGCTCAACACTTTGACTTTGGGTTACTTCTTCCTGCCTGATGTCAATCTGTTCAAGCCGGGCATTCCCCAGGACATCAGATCCGAGATCAGGAAGAACGGCTACGCCGCCATGCAGGAGCTGGATTACTGCATGAACTTCGAGAACAACGGCGATTCCTGGCATCAGGTGTATCCGGGTGTGGGCGAGATCCGTACCAAGCGTCAGCCGGTGGATCTGTGCCATCTGATTTCAGCCCCCACACTTGACGGGGAGAAAGTCCTCAGTCCGTACCGGTGCGCCATCAATACGGTGACCGATTACGTGACGAATATGCTTATTAAGCCAGATTCTTATTACCTACCCCTAGCGTCTGCTGTTGCGCGGAAATTTGCAATTTCGGCAGCGACAGGCGACATTTCCCGTCATGATTACATCGCATTGAGTGCTGCGAGCGCGGTAATCCCGTACAAACAGGCGTTCACTTATCTGGCGTCGAAGGTGTTCGAGGATTTGGCTGAAGTCAAAGATCATGCTCCTACACATGATGATGTGGAGACGTTCCTTAACGGAATTGGGTTCATTTTTGATGATCTGCTGAAACGTCTGACGCAGAACGTGAACATGTCGTTCCCGCTGCCAGATTTCAAAGCGAAGGACGTCAAGGAGTCGGGCACGGAACTGCTGATCGGCCCGTTGCATGATTTGCAGGCCGCGGCCGAGGGGGCGCTGGCGAGGAACTACGCTGCATTGGCTCAGCCGTTGTCGTCGTATGAACAGGTATGGGTTAAACCGGGGTCGCGCGATGCATCGGTGATGCGTCTGGTGCTGAATGCAGTGCGCGCGGAGATGGTGAATCCAAAACGTGGTCCGTATTATGCGGCTCAGCTGGTGTTTGGTTCTCGTGGTTGCGATCTGCTTGCCGCGGCCGAGGGCATTCGTGTCGAGGCGATGACTCGTCGTGATCATGAGCAGGAACAGATCGACTCGCATGCGTATCGGGACTATGAGCAGAAGGAGCGTGAGTTCCGGATTGCCGGCTTCCTCAAGCTCAAAGGTGCGTATGCGGCATATGCCGATGCCAGTCGTCAGCTGGTCGTCCTCCAAACGCGTGTGAAGATGTATCAGACGCTGATCGATCTGATGGATGCGGTCAAGGATCAGCTGCGCACAATGATGAACAACTTCACGATCCCGTTCACCATGACGGTTTCGGCGTTGCTTGATACTTTCGCGGCGAACAGGGCCGAATTGGAAGCGGACGCTGAGCGTGAGAATCCGTATGAGATACCGTTAATCCCTCTTCCGGAGCTCATGAAGCAGATGGACGAGCTGTTGAGCGACGAACGTAAGTGGCAAGATTCAATATTGCGGCACAAGCGTGACCTTCTGGAGTTGCTGCTGAGTCCGGACGGTCTGAAGGGTTGGGGACCGAATGGTGACGAGGTGCGGTTGTCTCACTTGGTGTCGGACTACTTCGTCAATAGGTTCAAGGATCTTTCGTCGCGTTCGCTGGATTCGTTCCTCAAGGACAAATATCAGGCGGTGAATCCCATCCGATTGCAGCAGCGTGTGTGTGATGAACTGCTGCGGAAAGTCAATGATCGTGCGGTTCCATTGTTCTGGACCGAGATCGGCTATGACGCAGATGATGTTGCCAGTATCGGTTATCTGACTGTTCCGCAGATTTCTCCGACGGCGATCGATGCCGGAGCTCGCTTCATCAACGATCAGCGGCATGAGCTCACGTTGCGCACGGCCGGCGTGCGTGATCGTATCAGCATCCTGCGTTGTTGGATTGGTGTGCCGATGTGGGCGTATGCGGGCGTGGTGGAATACGAGTCCGAGGCTGTGCGCGATTCATCGGTTGGACGTCATATTTATGAACCAGCCGAGCGTGTTGACGGCGTACCGGAAATCATGGATAGTCGCGATTGGCGTAAGCTGCCGTCACCTACGCCGCCGAGCATGATGACCGATCGTAACGACGAATCCGTTCGCCGCCATGCCGAGGAAGTACGTGCGCTGTTTAAGCAGGCACGAGACAGTGGCGTGATCGCCAAACTGGTCGTGGACACCACCAAGGTGTACGGAATCCGCGTGATTGCGGATGAATTCATGCAGCGATTCCGCGAACAGTTTGCCGTGGCCAATGGTCCGTTCGATGACAGGAGCGCTCGGGCACGGGACAATGTGATGAAGATGAGCGCCAATCGTGAGTATGAAAAGAGCACGCCGGTGCTATCCAGTGCGTTCCGCGCCGATGAGCGTGCCGAGCTCAGCATCTGTCTCGATAATCTGGCCAAGGCTCCGGTTCTGCAAAAGATCGTGAGGAATGAACTTGCCAAGGTCAAGGAGATCGACGACGCCTGCAAGGCACTTGAATTCAAGAACAATGCTGATGTCAACGAGTTCAGTGATGCGTTGTTTTCTGGTGTGATTCAAGTGCAGGGACCAAAGGTGTGGTATGCGGATCCGGATTCCGGCAAGGAGGTCGTGCTATCCGCCAAAGGCATGAAACCGTACGGATATGCGCCGCTGTATCAGGCCTACGGGAATTTCAAAGGGCTTGACGTGAACGTTCGTGAGCGTATCCGCGATGCCGTGAATGAGGTACTAGGAAGGGATGAATTGCCAGAGTCGGTTATGAGTGCATGCCGTGTCATACCGGGGGAGCTGGATCGGGCCGACCGGAGTCTCAAGGCGGCCACGAGTCTCTTTCCCGATATTCCCGATGAAGCGTTCGCGGTTGTGCGGGTGCTGCGGGAAAAATACGATCTGTTTCTCCTGCAGAACTTCATCACGGTGTAAATCTGCGCTTGCAGATAACAGCACTGTCGGCCGAAGGCCGTCCACTCCACCCGCAAACACCCTTCTGCCCACCTCTCGATTTGAACACGGTTGTGACGGCAAACCTTGCAGTTCTTACGTCAAAGTCTGCGGTTGTTACGACCCCTCTGGTCGCAACAGAGGCGACAGGTATATGGCGGTATGTTGAAAGTTGGAAGATTCGTGAATGCGGGTTCCCAAGGGGGGATCGCGCAGAAGGGAAGAAGCGCCATGCCACAGCGCATAGCTCGAACGGCCACAGCAGCGAAGGCCGTCGGGGAGCGATCGTTCCGGTCACTGATCGGAGCCCTCGTGGCCCTGATGATGGTGGCGGTATGCCTGATCGCACAGGCCGCGATCGCCCCGGCAGCGCTCGCCGACGACGCACAGCCCGGCGGCGGTCAGAACGCCCAGAACGCTCAGAACAGCACCAATCGTTTCAACGTCGTGTTCGCCACCGACGGCAGCGGCTCGCTCAAGTCCACCGATAAGGACAATCTGCGGTATCCGGCCATCAGCCGCTTCGTGGCGCTCCTCGCCCAGAACGGCAACAAGGTGGGCGGCGACGTGTTCGGCGAGAACGTGCCGCTCAAGCAGAACCTCGCCGAGCTCAACTCCGTGCAGTCCAAGCAGGACTTCATCACCAAGATCAAGTCGGTGCAGGGTCAGGACTGGACCAACATCGGCGCAGGTCTGCAGACCGCCGTCGATATGCTCGACCAGCAGAAGGATCCGAACCTGCCGTCCGTGATCGTGCTGCTGTCCGACGGCAACACGGACATGCCGAACGACGACGCCAAGCAGCAGTCGCTCGCCACCAAGGCGCAGGCCATCGAGAACGCGCGCAAGAACGGCTACAAGATCTATACGGTCAGCCTGAACGCGAACGGCAAGGCCGACTCCAACGAGCTCAAGCAGATCGCGTCCGCCACGGGCGGCGAATTCCGTGAGGTCACCAAGGCCTCCGACCTGCAGGACGTGTACAGCCTCTACTACTCTCTGCTGTTCAACGCGAACACGGACGGCAGTGGCGACATCGTGATCCCCGACTCCGGCACCGCCGAAGGCACGTTCGACGTGGCCAAGGTGGGCGTCGAAGAGGCGAACATCCTGGTCAGCGGCAACGTGACCGACTATTCGTTCACCGACCCGTCCGGCAAGCAGATGTCGCGCGACACCCTGGCCGGCACCACGTTCGTGGGTGACTCGTTCACGTCGGTGAAGATCACGCAGCCCGCCGCCGGACAGTGGAAGTACAGCATCTCCGGCGTGCCCGGCGACCACGTGCGCATCGACATCGTGCGCAACACCAACGTCGCCGCCGCGCTCAAGGCCGGCAGCAAGAAGAACGAGATCGTGACCGGTGACAGCGTCGACTTCACCGCCGCGCTCGACGAGGCCGGCAAGGGAGTGACCGCCGCCAAGTACGACGGCTTCACCGGCACGCTGAACATCACCGACGCCAAGGGCGGCAAGGCCGAGACCGAGAAGATGACGGCCGGCGACAAGGGCTTCACCGCCAAGCACAAGTTCGCCAAGAAGGGCTCGTACACCGTGCAGGCCGTGATCTCCGGCGAAGGCTACGACCTGAAGACCACCACCCTGCAATACGAGGTGGGCAACAGCGCTCCGAAGCCCGGCGCCACGATCGAGAAGACCGTGAAGCTGTGGCCGTTCATGAACAACAGCACCAAGATCGACCTCAAGCCGGGCGCCACCGATCGTGAAGACAAGACCCTCACCTACAAGGTGAAGTCCACCGCGTTCCTGCCCAGCGACTACGAGCTCAAGGGCTCCGACCTGACGATGAAGAACTACAGCCTCTCCGAAGGCTCGTTCACCATCCAGGCCACCGACTCCGAAGGCGCGTCCTGCACGTTCAACGTGCATATCAAGACCGTGAACATCGGTCTGCTCACGCTCATCGGCATCGGTGCGGCCATCGTGATCGCCCTGCTGGTGATCGGCATCGGCACGTGGCTGGCGCTCAACAAGCGCTTCATGGGCGACTGCTACATGCGCGAGTACAACAGCTCGAACTTCGAATACCGCGAGGAGGTCAAGCGCACCAAGGGCCGTGGCCGTCTCCCGTTCCTGGTGTTCAACATCAACACGAACGGCTTCAACCCGGGCAAGTGCTACTTCCAGGCCAGCGGCAAGGACTACGTCACGGTCGTGATCAAGGGCGGCCCTGCGTACGTGAGCGGTCAGCTGCAGAAGGAACCGATCCGTGTGGACGGCTACGGCAGCGAGGTGACCATCACATCCGATCCCGAAGGCACCAAGGGTGTGACCGTGCGCTTTACGAGTCTCAAGCACTCCGGCGGCGGATACCAGTGATCGACTGAGTGAGCTCCGGAAATCAGGCGCACGATTTCCGGGGCTTCTTGGTTTTCGGTGATTTTCGCATCCGAAATCGTCACATTCGCAGCATTACACGTCATAACTGAACAAACGACAACGCAAGACCTGATCAAATCAGTTCCACGAAAGGAAAGAGATATGTACGACAAGCTGTTGCTCACCACTGGTGGCGGCATCATCGATCGTATGCAGCAGTCCGAGCAGGATGGCTCCGCCGTGGTGGCCATCGGCCTGGGCGGCACCGGCATCGACTGCCTGCGCAGCCTGAAGAAGCAGATGTACAACCGCATCAAGCCGGACGATCCGACTGCTACGATTCCGCAGTATTCGCATATCCGCTTCATCGCCGTGGACACGGATATGAAGGACATGAAGAAGAAGACCAGTGCCGCCTCGCGTGAAAGCAGCGACGGCTCGCTTGGTGAGATCGATTACGACAAGGAATTCTTCGATATCTCCTATGCCGAGAAGATTTCCGAGCTGTACCACTCCAAGGAAAAGGTGCTGGCCAAGGACCCGGCCCTGAAGGAATGGCTGCAGTTCAAGCAGATCAAGGCTGGCGCGGCTGACGACGGTGCCGGCGGTATCCGTCAGCTCGGCCGTTTCCTGCTTATGCAGAAGGCGAAGGCGTTCGTCTCCCGCGTGGAACAGGCTGTGAAGGATGCCAAGCGTGGTCTTGGCGACTGCCGTGTATACGTGCATATCTTCTCTGGCATGAGTGGTGGAACGGGTGCCGGTACGTTCCTTGATGCCTGCTATCTGGTGCAGCGGGCGTTGAGCGATACCGGTACCACCAAGTCCAAGACACTGGGTTATTTCTTCCTGCCTGATGTGAACCTCGAGAAGCCGGGTATCTCCGACGAGACCAAGAGCTACATCATGCAGAACGGTTATGCGTCCATGCAGGAGCTGGACTACTGCATGAACTTCGAGAACAATGGCGACTGCTGGCATCAGGAATATCCGGGTGTGGGCGAGATCCGCACCACGAAGCCTCCGGTGGAGTACTGCCATCTGATTTCCGGCACCACGTCCGATGGTGCGGTGATTCCTGAGGCGTATCAGTATGCCATGAATGTGGTGACTGATTACGTGATGGACTTCCTCGTCAAGTCGGAGGGCGATTCCTTCACTCTGGAATCTCACTTCTCCAATATTACGAAGAACAAGGAACTGGTGCAGAAGAGGTCCGGCGCAGCTTACGACTATCTGGTGCTGGGCGCTGCGTGCACGCTGGTGCCGTTCAAGCAGGTGCTGACGTATCTGGCGTCGAAGGTGTTCGAGGGCTTTGCCGGCGTACGTAACCTGGTGCCGCCGAACGAGCAGTCCGCGGTGTTCCAGAAGACGATCGGGTTCACGTTCGATGCGATGCTGCAGCGCCTGAACCAGGGCGTGAACATGGCATTCCCGTTACCGGATCTGAAGGCCAAGGACGTGCATGACAGCACGGAGCTGCTGATCAGCCCGTTGCATGATGCGCAGGCCGCTGCCGAGGGCGCGCTGGCGCGTAATTACACGGCGCTTTCCCAGCCGCTGCAGTCGTACGAGCAGGTGCTGACCGGCACGGCGTCGAATGTGCAGTCGGTGATGGGCATCGTGCTGAACGCGGTGCGTGAGGCGATGGCCGATCCTAACCGTGGCCCGTACTATGCGGCTCAGCTGGTGCAGGGTCTGGGCGGCTCCGATCTGCTTGCCGCGGCCGAAGGCATCCGTGCCGAGGCGGTGAGCCGTCGCGATCATGAGCAGTATCAGATCGACTCGCACGCGTACCGGGATTACGAGCAGAAGGAGCGTGAGTTCCAGGCTGCCGGCTTCCTCAAGCTGGGTGGCGCGTACAAGGATTACGCGAACGCGGCGCGTCAGCTGGTCGTGTTCCAGACCCGTGTGAAGATGTATCAGACGCTGGTTGATCTGATGGATACGGTCAAGGATCAGCTGCGTGTGATGGCGAACAACTTCACGACCCCGTTCACCACGACGGTGACGGGCCTGTTCGATACGTTCGAGGCGAATCGCGCCGAGCTGGAGGCGTTCGCGGACAAGCAGAACCCGTATGAGATGCCGTTGATCACCATGCAGGAGCTCATGCCGAGCCTGAACGAGACGGTGCGTCAGATGGACATCCCGTCCCAGGCTCACGAGCTGCTGGAGGCGCTGCTGAGCCCGAACGGCCTGAAGGGCTGGGGCCCGAACGGTGACGAGGCATATCTGTCGCATATGGTGTCGGACTACTTCATCGACAAGTTCAGCGCGTTCTCGTCGCGCTCGCTGGAGTCGTTCCTTAAGGACAAGTACCAGACCCAGGATGCGGACAAGCTGGCGCAGATCGTGTGCGAGGACCTGCTGCAGTCGGTGAATGAGAATGCGGCCCCGCTGTTCTGGACCGAGACCGGCTACACCGTCGATGACGCTTGTGGTATCGGTTATCTTACGATCCCCCAGAGTGCTCCGGTTGTGATTGATGCCGCCATGCGCTTGGCCGATTCCGATAAGACGTTCTCGGTTCGCAAGACCGGCGTTCGTGATCGCATCAGCATTCTTCGCTGCCTGCTTGGCGTGCCGATGTGGGGTTATAAGGGCGTCGCCCAGTACGAGTCCGATTCCGTGCAGAATCCGTCCGTCGGCAAGCACCTGTACGAGCGTGCCGAGTATGTCGATGGTCTTCCGGAGATCAAGGACAGCCGTGACTGGAACCTGCTGCCGTCTCCGACGCCGCTGAGCATGATGACGGATCGTAATGATGCCACGCTGCAGGAGCGCGCCGAGCGTGCCAAGGTTCTGTTCGAGCAGGCGCTCAAGGCCGGCATCATTGAAAAGACCAGCAGCGCGTATGAGATCCGTGTGATCACGGATTCGTACATGCAGCGGTTCCGTACGGACTTCGATGCGGCCAAGGACCAGCCGAATGATGTGAAGATCGATGCCCAGACCAAGCTCAAGGCCATGAGCGACAACCGCGAGTACGAGCCGAACAAGCGCGTGCTGTCGTCGGAGTTCAGCACTGATACGCAAAATGAGCTTGATATCTGCATCGACAACCTTGCCAAGGCTCCTGAACTGCAGAAGCTCGTCAAGGCCGAGATGGACAAGAACAAGGAGATCGAGGACGACATCAAGGCTCTCGAGCCGAAGATCGACGACGACTTCTCCGACTTCACAAACGCGTTGTTCACCGGTGTGATCGAGCTGCACATTCCGAAGGTCGTGTATGTGGATCCGGAGTTCGGTGATGAGACCGTGCTGTCCGATAAGCGTATGAAGCCGTATGGTGGCGTTCCGCTGTATCAGGCGTACAAGACCTTCAAGGAGCTTGATCCGGAGGTGCGTAGCTCCATTCGTACCGCCGTGCAGGAGATCCTTGATGCCGATGAGACGCCGGAGTCGGTGGAGACCGCCTGCCAGGCGGCGTCCAAGGAGCTGGGTCGTGCCAAGGACATCGTGAAGGTGGCCACGGCGTTCTTCCCGCGCGAGGTGCCGGAGGTGAAGGCTCAGATCAAGAATCTGAAGAAGGCCCTTGAGCTGTTCGCTCTGGAGAACTTCATCACCCTGTGAGGCTGAGCGAGGTGTGATCCCTCCCTCAGTCCGGCTTTCGCCGGCTAGCTCCCTCCCAAGGAGGGAGCACGGTGAAAAGAGGGTTCTCCCTCCTTGGGAGGGAGATGTCACGGCGTTCGCCGTGACAGAGGGAGGGATCACACCCTGAACGCGCAATCACCCCCGAAAAACGTAAAGATGTGAAAGGAATGGATGCAATGGAAACCGTGAACGAACTGGTCGGCGCGGCCATTGGCGATCTGCGTACGCAACGCGGCAGCGGCATGTCCGATTATTCGGTGCCGGAATACCCCGCCTGTGTGTTCTACTATGGCGAGCGCTCGGCCGAGTTCCATCCGGACGTGCTGCGTGGCGTGCGTGATGGCTGGGGTGGCAGCGTGGAGTCCATTCCTTTCCTTGAGATCGATGATCCCGATCAGTTGAAGGAGGGGGCATCCGGCGAACCGTTCCACGATCTGCGTGGCGGTGGTCATCTTGGTGCGGCCGATCTGCAGAAGCAGGTGATGGCCATGATGAGCCAGTCGGGCATGTTCGCCAACATGAACCAGTGCTCCCTCTACTGCGTGGTGGATTCCACGGGCATTACCCCGGAGGATTTCCATCGTTGGTATCTGGCGATCGAGGACATCAAGCGGCTGTTCACCGGCGTGTCCGTGAACACCATGCTCATGGTGCTGCTCAACAATGATCTGGGTACGGCCAACGCCCCGAAGATCGTCACTGAACTGCGTGCCCTCTATGATGCCGAGGATGTCGGTTCGGTCGGTCATCATCTGTACGACGGCGTGTTCGTGTACGGCAACAAGACCAAGCGTGGCTACACGGGTCTGTTCTCTGGCTTTGACGAGGCCGTGCACAGTGAGCGTGACGTGCTGTCCGACGTGATGCTGCTGTCGAATTCGCACAACGGGTATCTTGATCTGTCCACCAGCGGCAAGATGTTCTATTCGTCCGATCGTCCGGCGTTCACCGCCGCGTTCAAGTACGTGGATCGTCCTCGTCGCGACATCGTGGTGGTGGCGCTGAAGATCATGCTGGCCAAACTTGGCGAGATGATGTCGGATCCCACGTTTACCAAGCCCAGTCGTGAGGCGATGGGCGCGGCGTTGGGTATTCAGAACGGGCGCTCGTCGATCGTGGAGCAGTCCCGTCAGGAGTTTGCCGAGGTGGCGTCCAAGTTCGCCGGATTCGAGCGGAATCTGCCGAACTTGCAGCAGGGCGGCAACATCGTCTCCATGCCGTATGGCATGGCGTTGCAGGCGACCGGTGGCTGTCTGCAGGCGTTCCTTGAGCAGAATCAGTATCGTCTGCTCAGCGAATACCTGGGTAGCGCGGGCTCCGGAAACATCGACGCGCGTATCGAGCAGCAGGTCCGGTCGAGTCTGAATGCGGCGCAGCTGGCTTCGCTCAACGACCAGCAGTTGGAGTCGCGCACGTTGGAGGCGTTCTCCGACGTGGTGCTGTCGGAGGATACGATCATGCAGCGTCCGGTGCCGGACGCGGTGCAGCAGCTCATCACCCGTGCCATCGCCGGTCAGGTGCGTGATCATACCGTGCAGTCGCTCAAGCGTATGCGCGCCGCCGCCGAGGATACGTTGAGGACCTTCACCGCCATTCAGCATGATGTCGCGTTCGCCGCGTCGATCAAGCAGGACGGTGCGCATATGAACGTCGAGGGCTTCTACACCAAGTGCGTCGAGTCGTTCTTCTCCGACGTGAACGTTCGCGCCAATCTGTTCGCCGAACTGCTGCGCGTGGGCAATACGAAGGCCGACATGCTGCGCATTCTGCGCGAGCATGCGCTGCAGCCGCTGTTCGTCAGCGAGTTCGGCGGCAAGCACGTGTTCGAGATGGGCTTCATGGACGAGGCCGTGGAACGTCTGGCCGACGGCAAGAGCGCCGAGGCCGCCGATCTGGTGGTGGGCAAGGAGCTTACCGAGAATGTGGGCGATCGCATGGGCTATTCCGCCATGATGCTGCGCGAACCGGATCGTGCGATGGAGGCGTACATGCTGCACATCGACGACACGCCAGGCAGCGCCTCCCACAAGCTGTACTCGTATCTCGACAATTTCGTGCGTCTGCCCGGCGTGAGCCGTGTGTACTACAACGCCGGCCAGCGTGACAGCGCCACGTCGATCTGGTTCTACCCGCTGGACGAAGACCAGTTGAGCGCGGAATAGACGGATAGACGAGCGGAAGCGTAATCGGAGTAAGCGAACAAGGAAAGGCGGGATCATGGAGATCAACGCGAAGCAGCCCGACGCCGGGCATTACGTGACCAACGTGCAGCGTGCCGGCGATTCGATCACATGGGAGGACCGCGGCAACAACTACACGCTGTTCCTGCGTGCCGGCTTCGGCAAGTCGGTGGAGTTCGAGGGTGAGCTGTTCGACCAGTTCGTGGCCAAATGCCAGGACGATCAGACGTGGCAGTCGCTGCTCATGGGCATGGAAGTGCGTGTGACGCCCGACGTGACGGCCGTGATGGTGTCGCGCGGCGTGGTGAACATCAAGAGCTATCGCATTCCGGTGGCGCACGCCGTGTATGCCGCATACGCGTGCGATCTGCAGCAGAACGTGATGGACGTCTACCTGCCCAACGAATACTACGTCTACCGGTGCGAGGTGCCGGCCATTGTCAACGTGAGCGTTGGCCAGCAGACCGTGACCGAGACCAAGGGCTTCCTGTTCAGCAAGCACACCGAAACCAGGGTGGTGGGCTACACCGTGCGTGTGCAGCCCATCCCCGGCTACGACGGCACCGGTCTGGGATACACCTTCGACGGCTGCCCGTACATCTACCCGATCACGCGCGACCTGCTTGGCAAACCGTTCACCGTGGCCCTGTATACCGCGCCCAACGGCACGCAGCCGCCGCTCAAGGTGGTGCCCATGGGCAGTGGATACGAGATCAACGCCGCCTGACCGCTGCATAAACCGTCGATAATCCACCGCGCAATTACTGCAATCACTGCATAGTCGTAGACCAATAAGAAAGGAGCTCCAATGCCGGGACACCAGATCAAGTGCCTGTACTGCTTCAAGGAGTTCGATGACGCCGCCGTCCACTTCCGTATGGAGACCGTGTTCAATAGCGAGGACGACATCGAGTTCACCGATCCGAACACGGGCAAGGAATACTATTCGGTGGCGGACATCACCAAGGATCCGATGCTGAGCAACGCCGCCCGCACCCAGCTGATCGATCGGTTCAAGACTCTCGCCGGATTCGTTCAGCAGGAGGATCCCGAGTACGAGAAGTTCTGGAAGAAATTCGGCGGTACCACAGAAATGCCGGCGAAGGCGCATGATGGCGTCGCCGGTGTGGATCCTTGGCTGCGTCGTGTGTATGATCCGAACAATCCCGCGGACCAGCAGTTCTTCTCCTCCACGGAAGGGCCGGTGATCTCCGACTCCGGTCTGCTGTATAAGGTCACGGATTGTTTGGGGCGTGAGACCACACGTCGCGTGTGCCCGTTTTGTCATAATCCGTTGCCGGGTCTGTACGGCAAGTATCCGGTGAAGTTTATTTCGATCATCGGCATCACCGGCGCCGGAAAGACCGTGTATCTGTCACAGTTGGTGCAGTGGTTCGTCACCGATCTGGCCAAGTGCGGCATCACCGTGAATCCCACGTCCATGTATGCGTATAAGTACCGTGATGTCAATCCGGTGGAAATGCAGCGGCGTCTGCCGGAAGGCACTCCTCCGCAGCAGATGCAGCAGCCGTTGTGCTTTGATCTGACCTATAACGATGAGGTTGGTCGTGCGCACAACATGACGATGGTGTTCTACGACATCGCCGGTGAGAACTGTCAGTTGAGCTATGACGACTCTGAAGTGGCGACTAAGGCCAAGGAGTTTGGCCCGTTCATCGAACACTCCGATGGCATTCTACTGGTGGTGCAGCCGCAGCAGTTCTCGGAACCGGATCCTGTTGGCGGCCCGCAGGCCGTGCTGAACGTGGTCCATGGTCTGTTCGATGCACATGCGAATGATCTCGATCACATTCCCATGGCGGTGTGTATTTCCAAGGGTGACATCGTGGTGCAGCAGGTGCTTGGCAGCCAGTCGATTCCGAATCTTCAGTATCTGAAAGTGGGCAGGAAGTATCGTCCGGTATTCAATGCGGATAGCTACAACAAGCTATATGAGCCGGTCTACAACTTCGTAGAGCGCCAATCGGCTGAGTTGATTGCGTCGTTGTCGGTGGATTATCCGATTCACGACCTGTTCATGGTGTCGGCGATCGGTACCGCGATCGGCACGTTCAAGGATGACGAGGGTGAGTATGAGGCTCCGGCCGCGCCGCCGCTGCCGCAGCGTCTGGTGGAGCCGTTGCTGTGGATGCTGAACCGGTTCGGATTCATCGGTTCCACGGGATTCATCAACGAGCCCAATGACTGGTTCTGCCCGCAGTGCAATCGTCGTCTGCACATCACTCAGGAGTTCTGCCCGGATTGCAAGTGCACCGAGGACGGTCGTTGGATGTGCCCGCTGTGCGGGACGGTGAATCCCGCCGGTACCGCGCAGTGCTCGCATACGGAGAAGGGCTTCCTCGGCATGACCAAGCGGTGCAAGGGCACGCCGATTCGCCACTGATACATCACGAACACATACAAACTGACGGAGCCTGAACGGGCAAGGTACTAGGAGGGCAACATGATCGGTGCAAACGGAACGACGGGAGGCAGCGGCGTTCCTCGCCAGATCTGCTTCACTCGAGTCGGCAAGCAGGAGGCGGGAGCAGGCTGGCAGACGGTCAATGTGTCCCCCGGCCTGCCCGCAGGTGCGGTGAGCGCGTTCGAGGGACTGCAGAACGGCAACGTTCGCTATGTGTCTTCCGGAACATTCGATCCGGAAGACACGGCGAAGATCGTCACCGAACTGCGTATTCAGGGGCATGACGCGTTCCTCACCCGCATCAAGTACGGCGTGAGGGAGGAGGTCGGTCGTGCCGCCATGGGCGCGCAGGGATTCGTGTTCCCGCTCGAGCAGCTGGTCGCCGACCCGCAGTCCGTGCTGAACGTGGAGTATACGAACTTCGCGCTCGCCGCCGATCAGACTCTGACCACGCAGATCGTGGAGGCCACTGCGGCCGCTCCCGCAACGTTCTCGGTGGCTCCTCATCGTTCGATGGGTGAACTTCGTGCCGATCTCGCCGCACTGGGCGTGAACGACGACCAGAAGTTCGCCGATCTGCTCACCTGCGTGGTGATCACGCTGTTCAGTCGCGCCAAGGAAACGCTGACCATTCACTGCGACTGCAGCGAAACCACCATCCGCACGGTGATGGCCTGCCTGTATGCGGCCATCCCGCCGGCATTGCGTGGCAAGCTCACGTTCTCTACGTATCTGACGAACAACGGCATGCCCACCACCATCGTGTTCGCCCACCCCAGCCGTGCGGCGGCCCGCGTCTTCGATCTGGCGACCGGCACCACGAACGTGCTGACCAAGGGCGCGCGTCACCGGTACGAGCAGTACCAGTTCATGATCGTTCCTGCGTCCAATTTCAATGATCGACTTTCCGGATTCTTCACCGCGCTTGAAGCGAAGATCGCACAGCTCGGCGACAGTGCTGAAGCCGCCGATATGGACATGTATCAGCTGGCCTACGACCTGCTGGTGGAGGAACAGACCGGCACGGCCACGTCCTCGTACGAAAAGTGCGTCACCAGACTGATGTCCCTGCTCGTGTTCGCCCGACTCGACCGCATGAACGACTACTGCGAGCACCTGATCGCGGTGTCCCTCACCGAGTTCCTGGACAATCAGTACGAACTCAACGACGTGCTCAACGAGCAGTTGGGCGAGGCGATCGGCAAGGCCAAGACCCCCGAACTGGTGCAGGTGGGGGAGCGGTACACCGCCACGGTGATCAAGGCCAAGACCCCCGCCGAGGGCGCCCAGTATCTGGCCCAGGCATACCCCGACCGTACGTCGCAGGGATTCCTGAGCCTGCGCGAACTGCTGGCTCGCGACCCGGACGGTCAGGCCGTGCTACGGGAACTGTATGTGGCCGTGCTCGGCGAACAACTCAAGGTCAGGGTCGAGCAGGAGGCCACGGCTGCAGGTGTTGATCTGGTCTCCGAAATCGCCGCCTATCGAGATGAGGCATTGCAGTCGGTGGCGGATCATGCCGCCGTGATGCAGGTGGTGGCTGACTCCGCTCAGAGCTATCTGGTCGCACGCATTCAGCCGGATCAGGATCCGGGTGAGGTGGTGCAAAACGCTGAAGTCGTCCTGGGTCGATTGCTACGGAACGAGTCTGTGAGCGACGACGTATGGCATGCGGTCGTGGCGGCCTATTGGAAGAAGTTCACGTTCAACGGTTTCAAGTTTGATCAGGTGCCGTCCTCGTATGAGCCTCTGGAAGGTGGGACGCACTATCCGGAATACGTCGCCATCGGATACGCGCAGCAGTGCCTACAGGCATTCAACGCCGGCGATGTGACGCAGGTAGCCGAGGCATTGCAGCGCTATCGTGATTTCGCTGACCTTGACCCCGCTAAGAAGATCACGCTGAACAATCTGATGCTGAACTATTGTCTGCAGCATCGCGCCCAGTACGCCGTGCGTCCGATCGAGCCGACCGGTGACGAATATCAGCCGCAGGGCGCCGAAGCGCAGTCCGCCGCCGAACTTGACGTATGGATCCATTTGATTCGTGCACTCAAGAACGACAAGCCTCAGACCGTAGCGGAGTTCCTGCTGCGTCAGGGCATGCTGCCTGCCGGAACGGATGAGCGGTTCTTCGCTCTGGTCGGTCAGTCGACGCTGCTCAAGGGGCCGGAGCTCGACAAGCTGGCCGACGGTATGGCCCTGTGTTCCGAGAGTGGCGATCCCGCTTTGGTGGAAGGCGCGAACACTGTGCTTGAGGATCTTGCCTCCCTGCAGAAGCTGCGCGATCAGGAGGCCAAGCAGGCCGCTAAGGATGAGAAGCGAGCCGAGAAAGAGGCTCGCAAGGAGGCTCGCAAGGCCAACGGTGGTTTCCTCGGTGGACTACTCTTCGGAGGCAACACGGACGAGACCTACGACGACGAACCAGAGTCCATGGAGACCCCCATGCAGGCTCCGGCCGAGCATATCGGACGCGTCTCCGGCTTGGCTCAGGCGTCTCAGCTTGCTCAGCCGGTGCAGCCCGTTCAGTCGGCGCAACCGGTTCCGGCGCCGACTGCTCCGGTCGTTACCACGCAACCCACCACTATTCAGCCACGGTCCGTGCGTACGCAGCAGCCTGTTCAGCAGACTTCCGTGCCGCAGACTCCTGTTGACTACCGTGTGGCACAGTATGCGCAACAGCCTCCGAGGCCTCCGCGGCCGGGACAGCAGACCCAGCAGCAGACAGGCGCAGCGTGGGATCCGATGGTGACTTCCCAGCCGCATCAGTTCGATTACCAGCAGCCCACCGCTCCCGCTGCGGCTCCGGTGCAGCCTGCCGTGCCGCAGGCTCAGCCGCAGTCGTACCAGCCGTCCGTGCAGCAGCCCGTACAGTCCGAGCCTCCGCAGTTCCAGCCCATGCAGTCGGAACCCGACTCCTACGACGAGCCTGAGGAACAGCCCAAGAAGGGCGGCCTCGGAGGATTTTTCGGTGGCCTCTTCGGCGGTAAGAAGAAGGGACGCCACTGATGAGCGAAACCAAAGCACCCAAACCGGTCCAGTACGGTTCGGTCAAGGTGGTGCCGCGCGACATGCGGTTCAGCTGCCTGAGCGGCTACAACTACTACGCGCTCACCACCGACACCGTCCGCGTGTTCGGTGTGAGCCGTCAGGTAGTGGAGCACGCCCAGAGCGGCGAGCGCTTCTACCTGCTGCCCGTGGAGCCACCGTACGAATCCGGTTCCGCCGAGCACCACAAGGTCAGGGTGAAGGTCGACGCCAATGCCTCCGACGAGGAATATGAGCAGGCCACGCACGAAGAGTATCGGACCCTGCAGGACGATCCGTACCTCGCCCACTGGCGTGAGATCATCTATCATCCGCTGCCGGCCGCACGGTTCGAATGGCCGGTGGATCTGGTGCAGAGCGCCCAATGGCATTATCTGGTGTTCCCGATGACCGACGCCGGCGATGCTTGGCATCCGCTCACCGAACTGATCGACAACATCAACTCCGAGCGTCTGACCAAGCGTGAGATCGCCGAAATGGCCGGCGCCGCCGACCCGATGTCGCTCAGCGTGGCACGATCCCTCCTGCAGGGATGGCATGAGCTCCTGACCTCCGGATACTCCTACTGTGGTTTCACCGGCGGCAGCGTGTTCTACAACGTCAACGACGGCAGCGTACGATTCGCGTTCAGCCCGGCCGTGCACCGCGTCGGCGACTTCCGCAAACACCTGCGTACGCCGTCCGCGCTCGCCTGGGTGCCGGAGGATCTCGTCAACCGAGCCGGTTCCTTCAGCTCGCTGGATTCCTCTGAACAGGAGCTGCTACAGATCACCGACCGGTATCCGGTATGGCGTGGCAGCAGGCTGAACCTCGATCTCGACTATGTGGACGTGGCCGGCTACGACCGGATCATCAGTGCGCTCGACAAGGACGAGCAGCCGCAGCTCGACGTGTTCTCCGAACTGTTCGTCATCGCATCCGTGCTGTTCCGTCTGCTCGTCGGACGTCTGCCCTACGACGGCGGCGTCATGGCGGCCGAACCCAACGGCACCGGTGTGGTGCACGAGGAATGGTGCAAGACCTACCATCGCAACGCCGACTTCATCTTCGATCCGAAGAACGAAATCAACCACATCGGCAATGGCGTCACCACGCCGGCCGACGACGTGTTCGTCCGCAACTGGGAGAACCTTCCCGGCGAGGTGACCGTGGGCACCGACGGCAGCGTCAGAGGCACCGGGGTCAAGGGCGCGTTCGTGACGGTGTTCACGCAGGGCACCGAACGCAACGCCGACACGAAACTGCGCTGGTGCCAGCCCAAGACGTGGCTCAAACGACTCGAAGGCTATACCGCGCATCCGCTGGACTGATCCAGGCTGGTTGATTCGTTGATGTGTCAGTCGGCGGTTTGCCTGGCTGAACGTATGAGGGAAGAGAACGGGAGAGGACATCATGAGTAATCCCACAACGGCGCCCGTGGCGTCGGAAACGGCGACGGAATCGGCTGCGACCGGCGCCGATCCGCTGGTCGCCGCGCTCGCGCAGCGCGTCAGGCAGACCATCGACAAGGAGGGCACGGACGCGCTGTACGACGCCGACCGTGACTTCGACGAATTCTGGCAGACGTCCACCGCGCGTTCCGACGACGAACGCCGACTGCTCGAGGCGCTGTCCCGTCAGACCAAGGCCGGTCTTGTCGGCCCGATCCTGGCCAGCGTGCGCCCCGGCAGCACCGCGGTGGAATTCAACAACGCCATGCAGTCCATGCTCGATCAGGATGCGTCCGAAACGGAAGAGCCCGCCGATGGGGAGACCCCCGGTAAGACCGGCAATGGCGTGAGCGGCAACGATTCGGCGCGACAGACCGCCGCACGCATCACCGCCGCCCTGTTCCTCGCCGGCGGCGCGAATCCGGCCACGACGAACACGCTCATGGCCCGCGTGAACGCCGACACCGCCACCGCCAAGGCGGGCGGCATCAGCGACGACGCGATCCGCAACGGATGGCTCGGCAGCAAGCGTTACGGCAAGCCCAACACCCGCTGGTACAAGCACGACTTCACCGGCTCGCTGCGCGCCTACACGTCGCTCGGCTCGATCTGGCTGAACTCCGAACGTCGCGTGAAGATCCACAACATCCACCGTCAGCGCATGGACAACATCACCACGCTCAAGTACGCCGCGGTGCTGACCGCATTGTTCGTCGCGTTTATGGCGGTGTTCCACGCCGGACTGTTCACCGCCACCCCGCACGTGCTCATGATCGTGTTGTGCGTGCTGGCAGTGGCCGCCTTCGCCGCGTTCGCCGTGCACTGGTTCAAAACCAAGCCGTACAACAACCTCAACGGCGTGATCGCGCTGATCTACGCGGTATGGGCGATCTACGCGCTGTCCGTGGTGCTGTGATGAACGGCATGACTGCTGCCGATGCGGCTGCCGGCATGACGCGTGACGAGTAGGGGAGAACGACGATGAACGTGAACAAACGACTGATGGAACACAACGCGATCGCAGTGGTGATCGCGACACTCATGGTGCTGTTCGGTTGCTGGCCGCTGAGGGAGTCTCTGGGCAACCAGTGGCCGGTGATCGGCGCGGTGATCACGGCGATCCTCGCCGGCGGTTCGGCGTACTGGCTGGCCAAGGGCGTGGATGATGACGCCGCCGCGTCGGTGCCGGGCAAGTCAGACGAGTCCGACGCAGCCGACAAGAAGACCGACAGCGGCAAATCAGGCGAGAAACTACCGATGTATCCCGTGCAGGGCATCGGCCTGTATATGCTCGCCGTCACGCTGGGCTACGTGGGGGCGACCTTCCCCATGCTCAAGGGATACTTCACGCTGGACCTGATCACGGGCGTGTTCACGAACTTCGATCCCACCATGGATCCGACGAGCTTCGGCTTCCTTGCAATCGGCTTCGTCGCGATGGTCGTCGGCTTCTTCTGCATGATCGGCAACATCAGCAAGATCAATGTGACCACGAATGGACGCCACAACATCTCCAACGTATTCCGGTGGACGATCATCACATGCCTTGGCTTCGGCGGTGCATTCTACCTGTTTGAGCCTCACAACTGGGAGGCCTACACGCTGCCGTGGCTGCTGGAGCTCTTCGCACTCACCATGGTGTTCTCCCTCACCATGCGCGCCGGCGTCGACCTGTTCAAAATCGTCGCTCCGACGAATCCGAAGCTCGCGCGCAACAACCTGTGGTGCTATGCGCTCATCGCCGTGTGGATCACCGTGCGACCCCTGCTGTTCCAGGGATTCGCCATGCAGGGCAAGCATCCGTGGAACGCGTTCCTGCTGCAGGGACTGTTCAGCCGCAATGGTCTGATCGTCGCCACGCTGGTGCTGATCGTGGCCATCGCATGGATCACTAACCGCGTATTCGGATGGTGGGCCGTCGTCCGTGACCGGAAGGCCAAACTGTGCTGCGACCTCGACAACGACGACCGGTTCGCACTGCACGGCGCGCTGCTGCTGGTCGCATTGCTCGGCACGATCTGGGTAGTGAACCTCACGCTACGCTACCCGGTGATGCTGCGCTGGTTCGTGCCGGCCGTGTTCGTGTACGTGGTGGCATCTCGAATCAGAATGTTCATGGACGGCCCGACCGTGGCCAAGAACACGCGTTCCGGCAGTTCCGCATCCACGCCGGACGTGACCGCCGCCATGATGCGCAATGCCAATGGCAGCAACGGCAGTAACGGAGGCAGCAGCGGCGACAAGGACAAGGCGCCTTCGGCCAGATCCACGAGCATGTCCGCAATGTTCGCCTACTCGGCCAAGTCGATGACGGTCGTTGCCCTATTTGGCAGCCTGCTGCTCATCTGCGCGTTCCACGGACAGTTCCTCATGATCGCCGCCCTTCTGGTCTTCGGAGTCATGGTGCGAAAAGGATACCGTGACGCCCAGTCGTCGACGGACCATGTTCCGTGGTTCTGGGAGAGCGTTCTGCTGTTCATCGGATTCGTCGCCGCGGCCAGTACGTACGCGAACGGATTCACCATTCCCAAGATCGTGTTCATCGCGTCCTCGCTCGTAATGGCCAGCGTGGCGGTGTGGATGATCCAGCAGGATCGCGTGGGACAGAGGACGAAGGTGGGACTGCCTGCGTTCAACGACCTGCACACGCGTGCGTTCACTCTGGCCGCGCTCAAGGGTGCGATGGCACTCGTGTTCGCGATCATCGTAGCACTCGGTGCCACGGGTGGACTCAAGCCGGCGAGCTTCAGCGACTCCACGCCGGATGCGCTGGTCTCCAACGTGGCGTTCGCGGACGGTGCACAGAACGTGACCGTGCACGTGGACCACCCCGAGCAGGTCAAGGAGGCCAAGGCGCTGACGGACGCCGGCTACCTCGGCACCCGGGACAAGGCGCAGCCATTCGACATCAACAATCCGACCATCACCGTGGGCAAGGACAACCGTCACGTGGCCGTGTGGATCACATACAAGGACGGCACCGTCACCCGCGCCGACCGCTGGCTCGACTGGAGCGCGGTGCAGGTGGAGCGCTACAGCCGTCTGCAGAACCTCATCAACCTCACGACCAACTGATTTTCGTGCTCCCTCCCTCTGTCGCGGCGTTCGCCGTGACATCTCCCTCCCTGGGAGGGAGAACACGGGTTTTCCTCTGGAAGGGGAGAACTAGGGAATAGAGAAAGAAGAAGACAATGGCGAAATCACAAGGCATTCCAATGGGCAAGATCGGCCTGTTCGCGCTGTTCATCGCGGGCTTCTGGCTCGTGGCCGTGGCATGGCGAACCAGCATCGATCCGGCCACGGGCATGGAGTTCGCGGCCGGCATGAGCACGCTGCCGTTCGCCGGCGGGATCTTCCACGTGCTCAACTCGTTCATGCACGTGGACACCAGCCTGTTCTCCATCTCGTCCGGACCGTTTTTCCTCATCGCGATCATCATCCTGATCGTGCAGGGCGCATTGCAGGCGCCGCTCATGCTGCTGCTCAACGGCCTGTTCGGGCCGTTCCTGTTCTCGCCCTACCAGCGCGGCGGCTACTCCGTGGTGGCCGACCCGAACATCATGCGTGCCAAGGACAAGCTGCTCAACAAGGCGGGCAAGCTGCTCGGCTCTCTTATCGCCACCATCTGCGTCGCGCTGTTCGCCGCATGGCTCGTCAACTACGCACTCGACTGGGTGAACCAGCACAACATTCTGGTACGTATCCTCATCTACGTGGTCGCCGTGGCCATCGCTGGTCTGCTCGTCGTCGCGCCGTTCCTCATCTCCGGCGTTGGACACGACTTCCTCGTCGGCGTGCTCGGCAATCTGGCGCAGAGCGTGGTCTACGCGTTCATCACCAACGTGTGCATCATCGCCGTGGTCATGTCCACCACGGCCGGCCCGTCGATCGGACAGATCGGCATCACGCTGCTCGTGTTCCTCGCGTGGATGATCATCTACACCGACACCGACGGCTATTTCATCCACAGCCGCGGTCGCCGCTGACTAGGCTGGAGACAGAGCGAAAGTCTTGGAACCAAAGGAGGGATCCAATGCCCGGATACCAGATCACCTGTCCGTACTGCTTCGAGGAGTTCATGGACGATCAGGTCCACTTCCGTATGGAGACGGTGTTCACGGACACGTCGGATTTCGGCTTTGCCAATCCGACCAGCGGGCAGCCGTATCTGTCTCTTGCCGACATCGAACACGACACGACGCTCAGTGACGAACTGCGCGCCGGATTCTCCGATCGATTCAAGGTGTTCTCCGGACTGCTGGCCGGAACGGATGCCGATTACGACGACTTCTGGAGCGACTTCGGCGGCACCTCGGAAATGTCGGCACCGGGCGGAACCGCTACGGCCGGCAGCCATCACGTCGACCCGTGGCAGCGTCCGGTGCACGATCCGCAGTCGGAGCCGGATTTCTTCCTCGATAGTGGCGACACTTCTGACGGCGGCATGCTGTACCGCATCATGGATGCCGGCGGCAATGAGACCGCGCGCCGCGTATGCCCGTACTGCCACAATCCGTTGCCGGGCCTGTACGGACAGTATCCGGTGAAGTTCGTTCCAGTGATCGGCATGACCGGCGTTGGCAAGACCGTGTATCTGTCGCAGCTGGTGGATTCCCTGCAGGAGGCGTTCGCCAAGTGCGGCATCTCGGCGCAGCCGTCGACGGTGTCCGCGTACCGGTATCGTGCGGCCAACCCAGTGGAGGCGGGCGTGCCGTTGCCGTATGCCACCATGCCGCAGGCGCTGCAGCAGCCTTTGTTCGTTGATCTTACCTATACCGACGAGGTCGGTCGTCCGCATGCACTGACGATGGTGTTCTACGATATTTCCGGCGAGCACTTCCGGCAGTTCTCCGACGACGAGAGCTATCTCGCTACCCGGTCCATGGCGTTCCTGCCGTTCATCCAGCATGCCAGCGGCATACTGTATCTCACGGATCCAAAGCGTCTTGAAACGCCGGACCCGGTGTACGGACCGCAGGTTTCGCTGACGGTGATCCAGAATCTGATTTCCGGGGACGGCCCCGTACAGATTCCGCTGGCGTTGTGCATCGCCAAGGGCGATACTGTGGCACAGTCGGTGTTCGGCAGCGATGCCTTGTCGCAGTTGGAGCCGTTGATGGACGGCGACAAGTACCGTCCGGTGTTCAACGCGGACGGTTTCAACGCCGTGTATGGTCCGGTGAGCGATTTCGTGGGACAGTCGCTGGCGATGAGCGTCACCATGCCGATGCAGTATCCGAACCACAATCTGTTCATGGTGTCCGCGCTAGGTGCGGCCCCCGAGGAAATGGCCGACGACGATGGTCATACGGAACTGATGATGACGGTGCCGCCGGTGCCGCAGCGTCTGATCGAGCCGGTGCTGTGGATGCTCAATCGATTCGGATTCATCGGGGCCTCGGGGCCGATCAGCAACCCGAGCGACTGGACGTGCCCGCAATGTGGCGCCAGCCTGGCAGTCGATCAGGAGTTCTGTCCGGACTGCCGAATCGGGCGGAACGGTGATTGGACGTGTTCGCTGTGCGGAACCGTGAACCCGGTCGGCAACGCGCAGTGCTCGCACGCGGAGCAGGGATTCCTTGGCATCGCCAAGCAGTGCAAGGGCATGCGGCCGGCGGTACTGCAGCAGATGGTACCGGCGCCGAGGACTGTCGCGGGAGCTTCGGCGACTGCGGCAGGTGCTTCGGGGAGCGCGGCGGCAGGCGATTCGGCAGGTGCTTCGGCGCCGGTGGATTCGCCGTCGGTGCAGCCGATGCCGGCGTCGGCTCAACCGGAGCCCGTGGCATACCCGCCCGCACGGCCTTCTGCCCCGACTCAGGCACAGCAATTCGCCCCGGCTGCTCCCTCTTCCTCCGGTTCTTCATCCTTCTTCGGTGGTCAGGGGAGTTTGGGTCAGCTGATGAACAGGGCCCAGCAGTACGTGCAGAGCGAGGAGTTCGCCGCACAGCGTGACCGGACCATCAGCGGTCTCAGCGCACGCTTCGAGGAGGGCAAGCGTCGGGCCAAGGAAGCCTATGACCTTGCCGCCGAGGAGGCTCGTCGTACCGCCGCCGATGCCAAGCGGGCCGCCGAAGCCGCGAAGAAGGCCTATAATGAACGTCCGAACCCCAATCCGGGACAAGGCTCCCAGAGCTTTTTTGGCGGGTTGTTTAGCGATTCCTACGGAAACGGTTCCGAAGGTTCGTCCGCGAATCCCTTCGCGGCGATGCGGCCTTCGGTTTCCCCCGATTCCGGCCACTCGGCCCCGTCGGCAGTCCCGACGCCTCCTTCTGTTCCTGTACCACCCATGCCTGCCCAGCCGTTGCAGCCTGCTTCGAGCGCTGCGGGCACTGCGAGCGGTGCGGAAGATGCCGGTGACGCCGGTCCGCGATGCTCGAATTGCGGAGCACCGCTGGTCCCCGGCTCGATCTTCTGCACCAACTGCGGCACCCCTGCCTAGGGTTCTCCCTCCGAGGGAGGGAGAACCCTAGAGGGATGCACATAACTTAAGCCTGGAGCCAAAGGAGGACCCCAATGCCCGGTCACCAGATCACCTGCCCGTACTGCTTCGAGAAGTTCACGGACGATCAGGTCCATTTCCGTATGGAAACCGTGCTGGACAGCGCCAAGGACGTTGCCGTCAACGTGACCATCGAGGGTACCTCCCGCTCCTATCATTCGCCGGACGAGGTCGACAACGATCCGGGCCTGTCGGAAACCATGCGGTACAAACTCCTCAACCGACTCCACATACTGTCCGGCTTCGTGCAGGGCGAGGACCCGGTGTATGCGGAATTCTGGAAACGGTACGGCGGCACCACCACCGAATACGTTGACCACGATGATCTTCATCCGTTCCCGTGGCTACGACCCGTGCATGATCTGATTACCGAACCGGAGTTCTTTATGCAGGAGGCGGAAGTCTCCGCCGACAGCGGGCTGGTGGATCGCATCAGGGACGCCAACGGCGAGTACACCACCCGTCGTGTCTGCCCGCATTGCCACAATCCTCTGCCGGAAGGGTACGGTCGATATCCGGTCAAACACATTGGCGTTGTTGGTCTCCCCGGTTCCGGCAAGACCGTATACCTATCGCAGTTTTGTGGTCTTGTCGAAGCGGAGTTCAAGAAGATCGGCATTCGCGCCGTGCCATTGGCTCCCGGCGCCACCGGATATCGTAGGAATACCATGATCAGCGCTCTCACACCCGTGCCGGAGCCCACCAAACCCGAATCGCTGCAGCAGCCGCTGTGCTTCGAGCTAACCTATACGGGCAAAAGCGGCAAGCAATACGGCCTGACACTGGTGTTCCACGACGTCTCCGGCAGGAACTGCGAAGTCAGTCGTGACAGTCCCTCCCTGTCGGACAACGCCGCACGATACGCGCCGTTCCTTGAGCATGCGGATGCGCTCATGTTGATGGTGGATCCCACGCAGCTCGATGCGATGGGTGCGGCGAACACGTCGGAAGGACCGCAGTCCGTACTGAGCGTGCTGCGCGACCTGTATGCCGGGCGTGCGAAACAGCTCGAGCGCATGCCGTTGGCGGTGTGCCTCACCAAGGGTGATGCCGTGGCGAACCAGATCTTCGGCGGACCGATGCGGGAGATGACCGTGCCGGCCGGTGGAGCGGGACAGTCCCGCGTGTTCAACGCGGAGGACTACAACCGGATCCACGGGGCGCTGGTCAAGTTCGTGCAGGACAAGTCGCCCACGCTGGACAACGCGCTGTCCGTGCAGTACCCCAACTACAACCTGTTCATCGTCTCCGCGCTCGGCACCGGAACCAGGCCGGTGGGCACGCAAAGCGGTACGCGCAATGTGCCGGCCGGCGCCCTCGCGCCGAAGCGTCTGATCGAGCCGGTGCTGTGGATCCTGCACCGGATGGGATTCGTCGGCTCCGCAGGTCTGGCGGCCATGCCGAACGAATGGATATGCCCGGGGTGCGAGCGTTCGGTGCCCGGTGATGTGGGGTATTGCCCGAACTGCGGTATCGGGCGCGACGGCGATTGGAAGTGTCTGCTGTGCGGCACGGTGAATTCCGGTGATGACCAGCGATGCCGTCACGTGGAGCAGGGACTGTTCGGTCGGAGCAAGCGCTGCAATGGTATGTGCCCCTTCAAATTCCGCGAGACACCGGGGGCGAATGAGAACTTCACCGGCGAGATAGAGCTGATTCGCTGGGCGATCGATGATGACGAGCGCGAGGCCGCGGCCCGTAAGGGTGATCTTGAGGCGCAGCTCGCCATATTCGATGATGCACAGAAGGACAACGAGGGAGGCAGGATTCGATATTGGGGTGACCAGATTCTGAAGAATCCCGCCATCAAGGACCGTCCCCTTGACCTGTGCCGGGTTTGCGAAGCGCTGTGGAACATCGGCAGCGGAGTCGAACGGTTCCAGTGGGCGGTTCTCGCATCGCGGTCCGGAGACCGGAGCGCCGGAGTCGCACAGTATCAGCTGGGACAGCTGTATCTGCAGGGCAAGGACGGAGTCCCGAAGAATCTGGAACGTGGTCGGTATTGGCTCGAGCGGGCTTGGCTCAACTGTCAGATTCTGGCCCGCGATATGATGCTGTCCAAGTCGCAACTCAGCGACATGCATCTGCAATGGGACATCGACCGATACACTAATGCGGTCTCCCCGTCGAAGGATTTGGTGGAATCCGAAATCCGCGAGCTCGACGTGCTGGTCGACTTCTACCAAGGCACCGACAGGCAGACGGTCCTCGTCAAGTCCCGTGCCCGTTTGCGCTATCAATTGCAACGAATCCACGCCCGCGAGCAGGCGGCCATCGAAGCCGCGCGGCGTGCCGAAGAAGCTAGGCGGGCCGAAGCCGCAAGAAAGGCCGAGGAAGCCAGACGCGCCGAGGAGGCGCGGCAGGCGGAGAAGGCCAAGCGTTTCGAGGAAGCGAGGAAGGCTCAGGCTGCTCGACGTGCTAAGGAAGCTGAGGCCGCGAGGAAGGCCGAGGAAGCCAAACGTGCCGAAGCCGCCAAACAGGAAGAAGCGGAACGCAAGGCGCTTGCCGGCGATCTTGACGCTCAGATCGACCTGATTTTGACAGCGGGGGAGAACGAGGACCGGGATCGGATGCTGTTCTGGTGCAACAGGGCCGTGGCAAATCCGGACATCATTTACAACGACGATTGCAAGGGCATGGTCTGCATGACTTTCGCCGCGAACGCGGAGAGCCGGTCTAAAGCGTATCGGTGGTTGGTGCTCGCCGCGAATTGCGACGATGGTTTCTTCATTGGGCAGGCTCGATGCATGCTGGGACAGACCTACCTATCGTGGCAGGGACTCGCTGACCGGGCCCGCTACTGGTTCGAGGAAGCGCAGCACGCTCTGGCCTCGGAGGACGTGTCCAATGAATCGGTCGGTGAATTGCTGTCCGAGATTCGCAAGGGTCTTGCCGAATGCGCTGGTGCCGCTTCCGACATGAAGGCAGTGCTGCGGGCGAAAATTCGCGAGCTCGACATCCTCATCGATTCCCCGTGGTATGCCTCCAGCCGTGGTTCGCTTAAAACCAAGCGCGACGTTTTAGCGTCCCGGCTCGAGCAATCGCCTGAAACCGGAGATGCACCCAGGACTGCGTCCAAGTCGAGACCGAAGCATGCGGATGCTTCGTCGTCGACGCCGTCGTTCCCGCCGGCTGTTTCGTCTTTCTGCACGCACTGTGGCTCACAGTTGGCTCCCGGTGCGAAATTCTGCTTCAGTTGCGGCAGCCCAGTCCAAGAGACCTCAATGAACGATTGGCCAAGTCCGGTCTCTTCACAGCAGGGTAACAACACCCACCAAAGGCAAGCTCGCCCCATGACTGATGAACAAGAAATTGCGCGCGCAGACATGCTCGTGGCTCAGGTTGAAGGACTCAGGCAGGAAAAGCGCTACCAGGAAGCGGAACCCCTCGCTCGAGAGGCGTATGAGCTACGTCAATTCAATTACGGCTTGGCCAACAAGGACACGCTTTCGGCGTTGCACCTGCTGATCTACGTTCTGAACGATCTGCACCGGTATCGGGAAGCTGTTGAGCTTTGCCGCATTCTGGTCGATATCCGATCAATGATCTACGCGCCGGATGCGCCGGAACTCAAGGACGCCAAGGACTGGCTGGCTTTTCTTTCGCAACGCGCCGGCTGATTCGCTGGCTAAACCGGTCATGCCTTTTCCGATCACTCAGCCTCAACGAAGGAGGAACCAATGCCGGGGCATAGGATAACTTGTCCCTACTGCTTTAAGGAGTTCGACGACGGCGACGTGCACTTCCGCATGGAAACCGTGTTCAAGAGTACGGATGATTTCGGTTTCAGCAATCCGGACACCGGGAAGCAGTATCGGTCCGCGGGCGATATCATACAGGATCCGGATTTGAGTGAGGAGTTCCGTGAAGGATACATCGAGCGATTCAAGGTGTTCTCCGGTTTCCTAGCCGGAGATGATCCGAAATACGAGGAGTTCTGGAGCCGGTTCGGCGGCACTTCCGAGTGGTGGGAGCCGACCGAAGGCGAGACCATAAAGCCGTGGCGGCGGCCGGTGCACGATCCGCATTCAGAGCCGGATTTCTTCCTCGACGGCGGGAGTACCACCGAAAGCGGCATGCTGTACAAGATCACGGACGCCTGCGGTCGGGAAACCTCGCGGCGCGTGTGCCCGTTTTGCCATAACCCGCTGCCGGACCTGTACGGGCAGTATCCGGTGAAGTTCATTCCGGTGATCGGAGCTTCCGGAGTCGGTAAGACGGTGTACTTGTCGCAGCTGATGCGGTGGGCTACGGACGATTTCGCCAAGTGTGGGATCAATGCTCAGCCTGCGTCCATGTATACGCGTAGGTATTGTGACATCAATCCGGTGGAGATGGAGAAGCCCTTACCTGTACGCACCCCTCCGGACGAATTGCAACAGCCTTTGTTCCTTGACCTGTCTTATGAGGATGAGCCCGGTCGAGCGCATGACTTGACTTTGGTACTCTGCGACGTTTCCGGTCAGCTTTGTCAGATCGGTTACGATACGTTGGCAGTGGTCAAACAAGCTCAGAAGTTCGCCCCATTCATTGGACATGCCGACGGCATCCTGTATTTGGTGGAGCCTAGACAGTTCGAGCCGCCGGATCCGGTTCGCGGCCCGCAGGCGGTGCTGAACGTGGTTCACGATCTGTTCGATGCGCATGCGAATGATCTCAACCGTATCCCGGTGGCTGTGTGCATTTCCAAGGGCGATACTGTGGCGCAGGTGGTGTTTGGCAAGTCGTGCATTCCGCAGCTTGAATATCTGAAGAACGGCGGCAAGTACCGTCCGGTGTTCAATGCGGATAGCTACAACAAGCTATACGAGCCGGTCTATGGGTTTGTGGAAAGACTGTCGTTTGTATTGCTCAACACGCTATCCGTGCAGTACCCGATTCATGACCTGTTCATGGTGGAGTCAATTGGTGTACCGGTCGCTGGGCTTAAAAATGAAAACGGGGAATATGGAGCTCCGTCGGCTTCTCCGGAACCGCAGCGTCTGGTGGAGCCGTTGCTGTGGATGCTGAACCGGTTCGGGTTCATCGGTTCCACGGGGTTCATCAACGAGCCCAATGACTGGTTCTGCCCGCAGTGTCAGCGTCGTCTGCACATCACTCAGGAGTTCTGCCCGGATTGCAAGTGCACCGAGGACGGTCGTTGGATGTGCCCGTTGTGCGGGACGGTGAATCCCGCCGGTACGGCGCAGTGCTCGCATACGGAGAAGGGCTTCCTCGGCATGACCAAGCGGTGCAAGGGCACGCCGGCGTGGAAGTAAAAGCGACGGACTGGGAGACGTGGAAAGGAGATTGGTCCTACCCCGCGTTCGTTAGGTACTTACGATGCTGTGTTGGGATCTAACCGGCGTTCGCTAGGTACTTGTCAAAGTAGACCGGCGCGGCTTTTGAGACAAAGGCCGCAAGGAAACAGCGTTTTGCCGATGAGGCTAGCAATGATTGCACTTCCTTGGCATGGCTCTACTTGGATAAGTGCCTAGCGAACGAGGGTTATCCCTCTGCAAACAAGCCAAACCACCTAGCGAACCGGGGTTAGCCCCAGTTCGTAGTGTTCGACAGCGATTGTGGACGAATGCGGACGGAAAGAGATGACGCATGAGCGCGGGAAGCCGCTGATGTGGTCAACGGGATCGCGAAGGGAGGCTATCTCCTGATATGGAGGTCCTTTGGCGAGGCTGCTCAGCGCTATCTACCGATTTGGAGGTTCTTCGTCATGTAGATCATGATCGTGAAGGGACAAAGAATGATGCGTAATAGCGTCCTTATGGTCAAAAACTATGAGAATTTGCTGCTCCGTTGGCGGCCTCTTCCTTGTAAAAGACCTCCATATCGCCGGTTTGGTCTATGCAAAGGGCGTTGAGAACTACACAACCTGGAGATAGGTGTCATTTTCCTCGTTGAAACGACAAAGGTGCTTGGCTTCCCGCATTTTTCATATCCCAAATCCACGCCCCTCGCCCATATACCCGGCGGATAGCAAATCACGTCAATATTCTCAATCGGCTGACAACCAAGAAAACTCGATCAAAGGAGACGATCATGACGACACCGAGTTCGGAATGGGCATACGGCAGTAAGCTGGCGGACCCCGACAAGTTCCGTGGCTGGATGCAGCGACTCGACGAATGGGCGATCAAGAAGAAGCTCGTGCGTGGCGAGCTCGCCATCGACGACAGCATGGGCAACGGTCACGCCATCTTCCAGGACAAGCTCACCGGCGACTGGATGGACTACAGCGGCGGTTGGATCTCGTCGCTGTGGCCCACGGACGAGCAGGCGTACGAGCGTTCCGATGACCCGTTCGAGACCATCGTCCACGGCGGCGCGGTCTCGTGGAATGCACCCCTATGGCTCGAACGCCGCAAGAAGTGGGAGCGTCACGCGGCACACCGGATGGTGTACTACTCCACCCTCCAAGCTGTGAAGGCCGGCGAATACCGTTCCGAAACCGGCCACATCGTGCGGATTCCCGCCGACCCGAGCATCGCCACCGATTCCAGGCTCTACTCGAGCGAACTCACCCCGGAACCGCCGCAGCAGTGCTACGACACTAAGATCACCGTGGAGTCGAACGACTGCCTGCTCGCCGCCGAACGACTCGTGAAGGCCGACGCCGGCAAGGTGGCCGTGCTCAACATGGCCAACGCCTATACGCCCGGCGGCGGCGTGATCGGTGGTTCCACCGCACAGGAGGAATCCTGCTTCCGCAGGTCGAATTACTTCTTGTCGCTGTACCGCTACTCGTACTTCGCCAAGCAGTACGGGGTCGAACCCGAGCCCGAACAGTATCCGCTCGACCCGAACTTCGGTGGCTGCTACAGTCCGAACATCACCGTGTTCCGCGGGCCGGAATCCGACGGATGCCCGCTGCTCGACGATCCTTGGAAGGTCAACTTCATCGCTGTGGCCGCCATCAACACCCCGCCGACCACCACCACTCCGGACGGTGAGCGCCGCATCTCGGGCCCCTTGGTGGAGACCACGAAGAGCAAGATCCGCACGATCTTCAACATCGCCATCGACAACGGCGTGGACGAGCTCGTGCTCAGCGCGTTCGGCTGCGGCGCGTTCCACAACCCGCCCAAGCACATGGCCGAACTGTTCAAGGAAGTGCTGCAGGAGGACGCCTATCGCGGGCGGTTCAAGCGTATCGTGTTCGCGATCATCGGGCATGGCAGCAACTACCAGTCGTTCGCCGAGGTGTTCGGCTCGGGCTCAGATGCTGAGGACGAAGCCAAGAGCGAAGCCGAGTCGGAAGGAGCCGCAGCATGAACGATGAATCCATGAACGCGGAGAGTGCTGGCTCCGGTGCATCACATGTGAGTGCTGCGCCGGAAGAGGCCAGCCCTGCGGCTGCCGCCTCCGCCGTCTCGGAATCCACGCCGCCCGCCGACCCCGACCTGTGGAACCTCCAGCGATTCGTGGATGCCCAGCGGCATTCCTACGCCACTGCGCTTTCCGAGGTGCGCGCCGGCGCCAAGCGATCCCATTGGATCTGGTACGTCTTCCCCCAGATTCAGGGGCTCGGCCGCTCAAGCACATCCCAGTACTACGCGATCACCTGCCTCGACGAGGCGAAAGCGTATCTGGTGCATCCGGTGCTCGGCCCGCGCCTGATCAGGATCACCCAGGCCGCGCTGGACGCGACCGCACCCACCGCCACCGCGGTCTTCGGCCGCCCGGACGATATGAAGCTCCGCTCATGCATGACGCTGTTCGCGCTTGCCGATCCCGACCAGCCGGTGTTCGATGCGGTGCTCGCCAAGTGGTTCGGAGGCCATCCTGACCGCCGCACTCTCTCGATTCTGGGTCGGTAATGTTCGGTTTTTGAGGTGGATTGAAGTAACCCCGGGATCGTCTCGGGGAAGAGCGGTTCACAAAACGAAGATACCGGGGGAGTGCCCAAGTAAATAGGGCCCTCTCATCGGGTATCGTCGATTTGTGAACCGTCTCAATTTCGGCCCCTCACACAACCTCCCACATCATGTTCGAAATCCGCGCGCAAACCGCACAAAGCGCACAATTGGTGGCGTGTAGCGGAACTCGGACCTCCCATCGCCAAGCCTCCCTACAATCGTGAGTATGGCAGAACAGACGTTTGAGAGGAACGAGCGCGGAGACGGAGGCTCCTCCGCGCACAACGGGCGGTCGGATCGCGACCCGATCTTCGACCGTGTCCCCCCGCACGACGACAACGCGGAGATGGCCGTGCTTGGCGGCATGCTCATGAGCAAGGACGCGATCGGCGAGGTCAGCCAGATGATCGACGTCACCGACTTCTATCAGCCCAAGCATCAGACCGTGTACGAGGCGATCATCACGCTGTTCTCCGCCTCGCAGCCGGTGGACGCGGTGATCGTGGCCAATGAACTCTTGAAGGAGGGGAACCTCGAGAAGGTGGGCGGCGCCGACTATCTGCATAGTCTGGTCGCGTCCGTGCCCACCGCCGCCAACGCCACCTATTATGCGGACATCGTGCACCAGCGCGCGATCCTGCGCAACGTGATCGCCGCGGGTACCAAGATTGCTCAGATGGGCTACTCCGCGGAAGGCTCGCAGGCCGAGGACATCGTGAACCTCGCGCAGGCCGAGGTGTACGAGATGAGCGTGGGCAAGGTGCGTCAGGACTACGAGGCCATCGGCCCCGTGGTGGAGGAGACGCTTAACCAGCTCGACGCCCTGCAGAACGGCCTGATCCAGAAGGGCGTGCCCACCGGTTTCCGCGACATCGACGACGTGACCCAGGGTCTGCAGCCTGGCCAGATGATCGTGGTCGCCGGCCGCCCGGCCATGGGCAAGTCCACGCTCGGCATCGACTTCGCCCGCCACGCGGCCCTGCACGCGAACATGACCACCGTCGTGTTCTCCTTGGAGATGAGCAAGAACGAGCTTGCACAGCGCATCATCGCCGCCGAGACGAACATTCCGCTGGGTGCGCTGCGCCGCGCCGACGAGATCACGCCCGAACGCTGGAACACGCTCAACAACTTCTGGGGCAAGCTCGCCAACGCGCCGCTGTTCATCGACGATTCGCCGAACATGAGCCTCATGGAGATCCGCGCGAAGTGTCGCCGCCTCAAGCAGACCAACGATCTCAAGCTCGTGGTGATCGACTACCTGCAGCTCATGAGCTCCGGCAAGGCCGTGGAGAGCCGCCAGCAGGAGGTGTCCGAGTTCTCGCGTGCGCTCAAGCTGCTGGCCAAGGAGCTCGAGGTGCCCGTGGTGGCGCTTTCGCAGCTGAACCGTGGCCCGGAGATGCGCAACGACAAGAAGCCGCAGCTGTCCGATCTGCGTGAGTCCGGTTCGATCGAGCAGGACGCCGACGTGGTGTTCCTGGTGCACCGACCCGACTTCTACGACAAGGAGGACCGCCCGGGCGAGGCCGACATCATCATGGCAAAGCACCGTAACGGCCCCACGGAGACGTTCGGACTCGCGTTCCTCGGCGCCAACTCCCGCTTCCAGGACATGCCCCAGGACTTCCAGCAGGGCGTGTGAATCAGGTGCCTCAGCCTTCCTCTGCCACGCCGTGCCATGACATCTCCCTCCCTTGGAGGGAGAACGCGGGGGAGGGAAGAAAGGCACCTTGTCCAACATGATCATCAGACATGATCATCAAGCCCCGTCGACCCCCATAAACGTGACGTGGAATTGGTATGGTTATGGGCAGTCGGATTGATTGACGATCGGTTGATCAGGACGATCATCAAGCCGAACAATCAGGTCGAACAGACAGAACAGAAGGCAGTGAACAGTGAAGAGTAATGGTCAGGCCGGTCTTTCGGCGAACGACAGCGGATCGAACGGTTCGAGCACCGGCACGAACACCGTGAAGGGTGCGAACAACGCGCGCCCGGCCACTCCGCGCAAGCCGTGGAACGCCTTCGCCACCCCGCTGATCGGCAAGGGCGTGCGTCTGGCCGCCCGCGTGACCCATCACGGCGGCAGCGCGTTCCCCGGCAAGGTGATCGAGGGCATCGACCCCGGATTCCTCGCCCGCACGCTGAGTCGACTGCCGTACGGCGTGGTGCTCGTGTCCGGCACGAACGGCAAGACCACCACCACGCGCATGGTCGCATCCATGTTCTCGCAGCTCGGCCTTAGGGTGTTCACCAACCCCACCGGCTCGAACTTCACGCGCGGCGTGGTGTCCGCGCTGCTGCAGCAGGTGTCGATCACCGGTCATCTCAACGCCGACATTGCCGTGCTCGAACTCGACGAGGCGTACGCCGTGCATTTCGTGAAGCAGGTGCGCCCGCGGTACGCGCTGCTGCTCAACGTGATGCGTGATCAGCTCGACCGCTTCGGCGAGATCGACAACACCGCCCGACTGCTCGGCCACGTGGCCGAGGCGACCGACGGCACCGTGGTGCTCAACCGCGAGGATCCGCGCATCGCCAAGCTCGCCTCGCTCGTGCCCGACGGCACCAAGGTGCACTACTTCGGCCTGTCCGACGACCTGCGCACCTTCTTCCCGTCCGACGACGACATGCACGCCGCCGACATGGTCTCTTCCGGCTCTTCCTCTTCTAAGCCGGAATCCACTTCTACCGGCTCCCCCTCCCAGGGGGAGCTGTCCGGCAACGCCGGACTGAGGGGGTCCGACGCCCAGACGTCCCACAACCCCCTCCCCGCCGACGTCACCCTCACCAAGGTCGGCGACCACACCGCTGAATTCCTCATCGACGGCATCACCCAGTCCACCAAAGTGAAGCTCGAAGGCGTCTACAACCTCTACAACGCGGCCGCCGCGCTCGCCGTGGTGCGCGCCGCCATGGTCGACGCCACCGTCATGGAATCGTCGAAGCTCGCCAAGCCCGCCGCCCGCCGCCGTATCCAGAAGTTCGCGAACGCCGGCACCCACGATCTGATCAACGCAGTGGCGCAGGTCACTCCCGCGTTCGGCCGCGGCGAATCCATCGACGTGAACGGCACGAGCGTGGAACTGCTGCTCGTCAAGAACCCGATGGGCTTCCGCATGTCGCTCAAGTCGTTCGACCCGGCCGGCCACGACACGATGATCGTGATCAACGACCAGTACGCCGACGGCCGCGATATGAGCTGGCTGTGGGACGTGGACTTCACCGGACTGCGCGGCACCGGCGTGCGCATGGTCTCCGGCGTGCGCGCGTGGGACATGGCGTTGCGCCTCGAATACGATCAGGTGCCCGTCGGCAAGGTCGAGCCCGACATCGACGCCGCCGTGGACGCGTTCGTCAAGGCGAACCCCGGCACGCCGAAGCGCATCTACTGCACGTACACGTCGATGCTCAAGGTGCGCTCGCATCTGGGTCATCTGACCAAGGTATCGGACGCCGGCGTGGGCCGCTGAGTGAAACGAAACGAGGACTGACGATGACGAACGAAACCACAAACGTGAACGAAACCGCCGAGGCCGCCGCGACCGCGACCACGGCCGCAACCCTCGAGACCGAAACCCCCGCCGAGGACCGCCGCCTCGACATCATGAGCCTCTACCCGAAGGACATGAACATCTACGGTGACTCGGGCAACGTGCTCACCATCCAGCGTCGCATGGCGCTGTACGGCTACGAGCCGGTCACGCACTACTACAACCAGGGCGACCAGTGGCCGATCGAGGTGGATCTGATCCTCGGCGGCGGCGGCCAGGACACCGGCCAGAAGAAGATCATCAAGGACTTCTTCGCCCGCGCCGACCTGATCCGCGAGCTCGCCGCCGACGGCGTGCCCATGCTCATGATCTGCGGCATGTATCAGCTGTTTGGCGAGTACTTCGAGACCAGCGAGGGCGAGAAGCTGCCCGGCATCGGCATTCTCGACGCGCACACCGTGGGCGAGGAGGTGCGTCTGATCGGCAATCTGGTGGAGGAGTCCGACGACTTCGGCACGGTGATCGGCTACGAGAACCATTCCGGCCAGACGTTCCTCGGCGACGGCGCGAAGCCGCTCGGCAAGGTGCGCGGCGAGGGCGCGGGCAACAACGGCAAGGACGGATTCGAGGGCGCACGCGTGAACAACGTGATCGGCACGTACATGCACGGCTCGCTGCTGCCGAAGAACCCGCGCATCGCCGACTTCCTGATCGCCAAGGCCGCCGAACATCGTTACGGCGTATTCGATCCGCAGGTCACGCCCGCCGCGCGTGAGGAGCTCGACCGTCTCGACCGGTTCGCGTCCGAGGCGCGTCGAGTGGCCGAATCCCGCCCGCGGTAACGTTTGACAATCACCGCCGGGCGTCTGAAGCGACGACATGACACCCGAGTGTGTTCAGGGGGAGACGGGGGCCGCTGGGGTAAAGTTGGAGTCGATGCGGGAATCGTGCGCAACCATATACGACCGCGTGCGGCCCGCATAAGCAGTACGTAACAGTACGTAACAGCCGTATGGCCGGGCATCCGGCGGATATGAAGGAGTGTCATCATGGCTGATTTCAACTTCAACAATCTCGGTGATGGCCTGCGCACCATCTTCCTCGCGGGCGTGGGAGCCGTGGCCGCCAGCGCCGAGAAGAGCCAGCAGATCGTCGACGAGCTCGTGAAGAAGGGCGAGCTGACCGTGGAACAGGGTAAGGTGCTCAATTCCGAGCTGACTCGCAAGGCGCAGGGCGCTGCCAAGGGCGCGTTCGCCGGCGCCACCGACGCCGCGTCCAAGGCTCGCGACGCCGTGGACGACGTGAAGGACGCCGCGCTCAAGGCCCGTCTGTCCGTGATGAGCGAGGAGGAGCGCGCCGAATACGTGGCCCGCGTCGCCAAGATCGCTGAGACCGTAAACGCCGAAAAGGCCGCAGCCGCCGACGCCGCCGCAGCCAAGGGCGCGGATGAGGATGCGGCCGCGGCCGCGACCGACGTTCCTGCCGATGCGCCAGCCGAGGGCGAGACTCCTGCCGCCGGCGGTGCCGAGGCCAAGGCCGAGTAAGGATTCTGAGTCCACAGGTCCCCCTCGTTCTCCCTCCGTGGGAGGGAGATGTCATGGCGCACGCCATGACAGAGGGAGGGCTCTGGAAGCTGGGAGGCTCGTAATCCCTCCCTCAGTCCGACTTCGTCGTCCAGCTCCCTCCCTTGGAGGGAGCACGATGGGGTTGGGCCTCGTTGGTCGGCATCCCGCAAGAACGGACGGCCTGCGGCCGACCTTCCTTCTGGTTCGCCTGTCGGCTCACCTGAGTCCTAAAAACGCCTCTGGCGTTTTCCTGACGGACTCAGCCTCTCTGAGGGGAGCCTGCCCCATCCCATTCACTCTCAATTTCCACCCACACCTCATCCCACAACAGTCCCTCGCCGCAACCGCGAACTATCATTGGTGAACTATGGCACACAAGGCGCACGCGAATCAGCGCAATCAGCGGAAGAAGCACAGCCCGCGCCGCCAGCAGCGGTCGCGGCTGAACCAGAACCAGTCGTCCACATCGCAGACCATGCAGGACGTCACACAGAACCCCGATACCACACGCAACCCCGGCAAACCCGACACCATGCCGTCCGGTACCGCGGCAGACACGTCGGCCAACACCGCCACTAATACCAACCCCGCCACCGCATCGTCATCATCCGAGCGCAAGCGTCCCAGACTCCCCAAATTCACCACCCCCGTCACCGACGCCCCCAACGACACGCTGATCACCGACGAGCAGGTGCTCGACGCGATCTCCGGCACCCCGGTCACCGAAGAGGAGGACAGCCTCACCGACGGCGCCGGCCACGAACGCACGATCGGCCTGTTCGGCAGCAACGAACCCACGTTCGCGCAGCAGTACCATCTCACGCGCAAGGGGCGCATCCACCGCATCCACGAGATCTTCGGCATCGCCCGCCAGTTCGACATCTTCCACGGCCTCACGCCGGTCAAAATGCGGCTCATGTTCGAGGCGCTCGGCCCCACGTTCGTCAAGGTGGGTCAGAACCTTTCCATGCGAAGCGAGATCCTGCCGCAGGAGTTCTGCGACGAACTTGCCAAACTGCGCGCCGACGCCGACCCGATGCCCTACGAGACCGTGCTCGACACGCTCTCGCGCGAATACGGCCGGCCCGTCGACGAGATCTTCGAATGGATCGACCGCACGCCGCTCGGCTCGGCGTCGCTCGCCCAGGTGCATCGCGCCCGACTCGTCACCGGCGAGGACGTGGCCATCAAGGTGCAGCGTCCGGGCGTGCGCGAAACCATGGCGCAGGACATCGACATCATGCGATCGGTGTCGAAATACGCCACGAGATTCGTGAAATCCGCGCAGATCGTCGACCTCAACGGCGTGATCGGCGAGCTGTGGGAAAGCTTCCAGTCCGAAACGAACTTCCTCATCGAGGCGCGCAATCTGGTGGATTTCCGCGAGTTCGCCAAGGACTACAAGTACATGGACTGCCCCAAGCCGTACATCCACCTGTGCACCGAGCACGTGGTGGTGATGGACTACGTGGAGGGCATCTCCGTCTCGCACCCCGACCGTCTGGTCGAGGCCGGCTACTCGCTGGAGGAGATCGGCAACAAGCTCGTCGACAACTACGCGGCGCAGGTGCTCGACGAGGGCTTCTTCCACGCCGATCCGCATCCGGGCAACATCATCATCCACGACGGGCAGATCGTGATGATCGACCTCGGCATGACCGGCCGCCTGTCCGCGCGCACACGGTCGATCCTGCAGGACATCATCTTCGCCGTGGGCAAGCAGGATTCGCCCGCGCTGGCCGAGGCGTTCCTGCGGTTCGCCGGCCCCACCGACACGTCCGAAGTGAACTATCCGGGACTGCTGAGCGATCTCGACGCGATCGTGCAGGACTTCGGCACGGTCAGTCTGCAGGATCTCGACATCGGTGCGTTCGTGAACGCATTGGTGCAGCTGTCGCGCAAGCATCACGTGGAGCTGCCGGGCATCGTGACCACGGTGGCGCGCGGACTGGTCACGCTCGAGGGTGTGCTCGACGAGTTCCTGCCCGAGACCGACATGATCGCGATCATCACCGCGCACATCGCGAATACGAAGGGCCTGCGTTCCGCCGCCAAGGAGGAGGTGAAGACGCTGGGTATCGAGGGGCAGAAGGCGATTCACGGCGCGTTGGGCGCGCTGTCCGAGTCGCGTACGGCGATGCGCATGCTCACGCGCGGGCAGATCAAGGCGAACGTGGAGATGGTCGGGTCGGAGGAGCCGATTCGACAGATGAGCTACATGGTGGACCGTCTGACCATGGCGCTGATCGTGGTGGGTCTGTTCATCGGCTCGTCGATCGTGTATTACGCGGGCATGAAGCCGGTCGTGTTCGGCATCCCGCTCATCGGATTCATGGGATACGTGGTCGCGTTCGTGCTGTCGCTGTGGATCGTGGTCGACATCTTCCGCAAGAACTGTCCCAAGCGCCGGCAGTAGGCTAGACCTGCGTGCTCCCTCCGGGGGAGGCTGAGTC
Source organism: Bifidobacterium callimiconis (assembly GCF_003952005.1). GTDB lineage: Bacteria > Actinomycetota > Actinomycetes > Actinomycetales > Bifidobacteriaceae > Galliscardovia > Galliscardovia callimiconis. The sequence goes on along the minus strand of NZ_QXGJ01000008.1, from coordinate 102,595 downwards.
CGTCAGGGAAACGCCGGCGGCGTTTTCAGGACTCAGGTGAGCCGACAGGCGAACCAGAAGGAAGGTCGGCCACAGGCCGTCCATTCTTGCGGGACGCCGACCAACGAAGCCCAACCCTATCGTGCTCCCTCCAGGGGAGGGAGCTGGCACGCGCAGCGTGACTGAGGGAGGGATCGTGGGCCTTTCCGGTTCTGGATCCCTCCCTCTGTCATGGCATGCGCCATGACATCTCCCTCCCCTGGAGGGAGAACGAAGGGACGGGGTTATTCCAGGTTCAGTGTCCAGTCGGCCTTGCCGCCGTCGGAGTTCGCGTAGCCCTGCACGTCCACGCTCACGGCGCTCGTGTCGTCGCGCAGCTTGTACGCCATCGTGGTGGTCATGGGCACGTCCGGCATTACGGGAGCGTCGCGCGTGGTCACCGAATACGTGTCGGTCGGATCGGAGAACACGGTCTTCTCCAACTCCACACCGTTCTGATACGCGGTCTCGGTCATGGCGTCGTTGAACGTGAGCGGAATCTTCGTGTGGTTGATCCACTGATAGGTCACGATCACCGTGTGCTTGCCGTCGTACGTGTCCGGTCCGCGTTTGGCGCTCACGGCCTTGACGTCGATCTGTTTGTTCGCGCCCAGCACGTCGCTGTACACGTACGAATTGCCGATGATCCGCTGCAGTCCGTTCTTGAAATCGGCGGTCGCGGACGGCGCCTCGAACGTGCGCGGCTTGGTCACGTCGGTGGCGCCGAAATCGTTCACGTCCTGCGGCAGCGTGATCGTGGCGCCGATCGACGTGGGCAGATTGCGCGAGTAATTACTGATCCGCACATCGTACGTGAGATCCTGATCGATCTGCGTGATGTCCTGTCCGGTGTTCTGTGACTGGAATGTGCGGACCGCCTGATCGGGCATCTCATAGGCGACCTTGAACTCGTGCGTGGCCTTGGGCTGCACGTTGTTGGAGATGTCGCGCATGTTGTAGCCGTCCGGGTTGCCCTTGGCGAAGCAGCCGATTTGCCGCAGACCCATGCCCTGGTGGTACACGCTGTAGGAGAGGTAGTCCTGCGCGCTGGTGCTCTCCTTGGACAGGTTCGTGAACTGGTAGGTCACGAGCATGGTGGGCTGACCGTTGCAGTCGGATGGGCCACGCTGCGCGCCGACGATCGCGAACTTGCCGGCCAGCGTCTTGCCCGTGCTGCCCGAGCTTTCGTAATACTTGAGTTCGCCGCTGATGTCGAGCGTCTTGTAGGTGGTGTTGTCCACGGCCTCCGTGGTTTGGGAGGAGCTGGACGAGCTGTCTGATGAATGGTTGCCGGTGTTGTTGATCAGGTTATCGATTGTAGGAAACAGCAGAACAACGGCTACCACCACAATCGTGGTGATGATGCCGTTCGACCTGCCTTTTGGAGACATGGCCGAGCTAAGTGTACGGTTGACCGGCGTTTTTGTGTCCGACGCGCGGTGGGATGGGGTTTGGTTGATATCTTGTTGCGAGTCGTATGCTTGGCCGCTGTGTGATCGGGCCGATGGTTTTGTCAGACGCGTTGACGAATCAGTCGAGCCTCCGCCGAAATCATCCTGCCTTGTGTCGTCACTGTAATTCACATAGTTGGCGTCGGCATTGGCATCCCCGTCGTCATGACTCACGTACCCGTCGTTGGAAAACGGCGAAACATATCCGTCGCCGCTACTCCCAAACCCATCGGAACCGCTGTTTCCCCTATCCCGCTTGCCCATCACGAACCCCTTTGCTCGCTGTTCTCGGCTTCCGCTTCCAGTCTACCGGCGCAGATGCCGAGTTTTGTGGACCACGGGGCTTCGTAAAGTTGGAGTCATGACGAAAGCGACTGCATCGAAGACGACAACGACCGCTACTAAGCTGCCGCGCGCGGCGTTCTGGGACATGGACGGCACGCTCATCGATTCCGAACCGATCTGGCATGAGGCCGAGCTGTGGTTCGCCGAACAGCACGGCGGCGACTGGTCGGAGGAGATGGGCTGGAAGGTCACCGGCACGCCTGTGCCCGAGGTGGCGCAGATGATGATCGACCGCGGCACCAAGCTTGGCGTGGAGGAGCTGGGCGCGGGACTCATCGACTTCGTGGCCAAGCGCGAGATGGAGCACATGCCGTGGATTCCGGGCGTGCTCGACGTGCTGGTCGCCGTGCGTGATGCCGGCATTCCCAGCGTGCTGGTCACCGCGTCGCCGCGCGCCATGGCGGAGTCGGCCATCGCGCAGGCTCCCGAGGGCGTGTTCACCGCGTACGTGTGCGGTGACGACGTGAAGGAGAAGAAGCCGAATCCCGCACCGTATCTGGCCGCGGCAGCCAAGCTCGGCATCGAGGGCGACGAGATTCGTGAGTGCATCGCGCTTGAGGATTCCGCGGTGGGCCTGGAGTCCGCGGCCCGTTCCGGTGCCACCACGATCGCGCTGACCGGCTACATCCATTCCGACAATCCGCCGTCGAAGAACGGTCCCCAGTTCGCCTCCATCGAAACCTGGGACGGCGTGACCCCGCAGATGTTCCGCGACCTGGTGACCCTCCGCCTCAAGTCCGTCAGGTAGCCGTCGCCACTGCGCCTTCCCCTTGGGGAAGAGCCCAGCAGCCTTTCCTCTCTCCTTCCCCTTGAGGGGAAGGTGGCCGGCGCAGCCGGACGGATGAGGTGACCCGCGACGAAGTCGCAAAACACAACATCGCCGAGGGCGATTCAACAACTCTGTCGGAATCCGGCCGGGGATTGGAATCGCCTTCGGCGATGTTTTTGTTGCGGCTGGCGCCGCTTCCACCTCATCCGTCAGCCTTTGGCTGACACCTTCCCCTTGAGGGGAAGGAAAAGAGAAGGAATATCGCTGTTTCTCCCCTCAAGAGGAAGCCAAGAGAGAAGGGCTAGCCGAAGCGGTAGAGGATGTTGAGCTGGTATTCCTGGCCGGCGGGCAATACAGGGCGTGGGCAGTCCGTGCGGTTGATGGCGTTCGGTACGAATCCCGGTTCCAGACACAGTCCCGCGGACGGACCATATCGGTGACCGTTCTTGCCGGGAACGTCGTCCAAAAACCCGGCCGTGTACAGCAGCACAGTCGGCGCGTCCGCATACATCGTCATGCGGACGCCGCTGCGCTCGCCGACCGCTTCCGCCATGAGCTTCAGCCTTCGTTCTGCGGTTCCGTCGATCGGGAACGCGTGGTTGTAGCCGCGGGCGATGGCGAGCTGTTGATCGTCCTTCAAAGCCCCGACTCGTAGCCGTTCCCCGATGCTGACTAGCCTGCGGAAATCCATGGGCGTGCCATCCACGCGACCTGCCGGACCGGGTAGCGGAATGAATTGTTCATCGGTCGAATAAAACCGATCGGCCGGTATGTGAAGCTGATGGCCGAGTATGTCGCCGCTGCCCTCGCCGTTGAGATTCCAGTACGTGTGCGTGGTCAGATTGGCTACGATCGTCGCATTGCATACGCCGCGTACGGTAATCGTCAGTCCCTGTTCAATCAGTGCATATCGAACGCTTACCCGGAACCGCCCTAGAAACCCTTGATCCATATCGGGACTATCCAGTCCGAACCGCACGAACGAATCCCCGGTCTCGAGAATCGTCCAATTCCGGTGCTCGTACCCATTCGGCTGACTGTGGTTGCTGTTCGCGCCCTCATTCGCTGTCAACTGGTATTCACGTCCGTCGAGCGTAAACCGCGCTCCCTGAATGCGATTGGCGTTGCGGCCCACGATCGCGCCCATCAACGTATCGTCCGTGGCGTAATCATGCGGATCGTCCTTGCCGAGCACCACGTCCACCGGCTTGCCGTTGCCGTCGGGCATTGTCAATGACATGAGTCGGGCGCCATGATTCGTAAGCCGTGCGGTCATGCCGTTCGACCCGGCAATGGTTACCGTACGAATATCGTTCGATGAGGTAACTAATTCATGATCGTCTGTTGTGCGCCATTGCTCCATGAATCCAGACTAGAGTTACGGCCGAGCGGCATACTATATAGAAAGTGCACTGACGTTATCGAAAAGTGCGCAATGACGCCGGAAGCGTCGGTTCGCAGTCGGTCGCGGATCAGCCAACTCAACGAGGAGTGCATCATGAAGCCAGCGGAACGGAACGTGGTCAACGAACAGTCCGAGCATTACCGGTACCATCCGTCGAATTCCGGCGCGAAGGTGTTCCTCTACCCGGAGTGGCTGGGGTCGTACCGATACGTGGCCGGATACACGCTCAACCGCGGCCCGCTCGACAACTTTCTGCTGTTCTTCATCCGCTCGGGCAGGTTCGGCATCGACATTCCCGGACGTGATCGCATCGTTGCGCGCGCCGGCGACTTCGTGCTGATCGACTGCTACGAACCGCAGTCGTACGAGGCCCTGGCCGACAGCGAGGTGCTGTGGATCCACTTCAACGGCGTATCCGCGCGCATGTACTACGACTTCATCAGCGAGCGCGTGGGCAACGTGTTCTCCACCGCCAACTCGCAGTTCGCGGTGAATCGTCTGCGGCGTATCGGTGATGGTTTCCGTGAGGGGCAGCGGATTTCGGAGCCGATGATGTCGCGGTATCTGACCGACATTCTTACCGAATGCGCCGGCTCGGCGGAGGAGTCGCCGATCGAGGAGCCGGAGCATCAGTACGCCATGGACGACGTGCAGGATTTCATCGTGGCGAATCTGGCGCAGCCGTTGACGAACGACGAGCTGGCGGATATGGCGTGCATGAGCCGCGGCTATTTCATCAAGGAGTTCCGCAAGGCGACGGGAATGACGCCGCATGCGTTCCTGGTCAACGCCCGCATGGACGCGGCGAAGCGTCTGCTGGCCAAGACCGACGATTCGTTGAAACGGATCTGCGCGAAGTGCGGGTTCTCATCGCCCAGCGCGTTCTGTCTGGCGTTCCGCAAGGCGGAGGGCATGACGCCGTTGGAGTACCGGCGTTCGATGCGCGAATAGCGACGATGGCGTGGCGTGATCGTCGTCGATTTCGCACATCGTCGATGTTCGTTTCGATGGATATTTTTTGCATATCGCAGAGCACTTTTTATATATAAACGCCTTTGTTTCGCGCATATCGTTAATGGTGACAGCGCAGTCAAGAACAACGCAAACACCAGTCAACGCCTACGAAATAAAGGAGTTTCCCATGTCTCACAATCCTGTGGTCACCGGCGTCGAGAAGATGGTCATCCCGACCTACGAACCGCCCACTCCCGATGAAATGCCCATGTACTCTGAGTTCCGTCAGCACCAGGGTTCCACCGGCTACGCCTACCCGAACCGTGTGACGCTCGGCGTGGAACGCGACAAGCTCACCGATCATGAGTACACCGTGGTTCGCCTGGAGAACGACTACATTCGCCTGCTGATCCTGCCCGAGCTCGGCGGCCGTATCCTCGAAGGCTACGACAAGGTCAACGACTACAACTTCCTTTACCGTCACCACCGCATCAAGCCCGTCATCGTCGGCTCCTACGGCAACTGGATCTCCGGCGGCATGGAGTTCAACTTCCCGTTCCATCACCGTCCCGGCACGTGGATGCCCGTCGACTACAGCATCGAGAAGCTCGACGACGGCACCGTGATCGTCTGGTGCTCCGAGGCCGCACCCTCGCCGGGCCAGTACCGTCTCAAGGGCACGTGGGGCGTCAAGCTTCGCCCGGACGTCTCCTACTACGAGACCGTGGTGAAGATCGACAACCGTACGCCCGTCAAGCACCCGTTCCTCTGGTACGAGAACGCCGGCATCCACGTCAACGCCAACTACCAGCTGTTCTTCCCTCAGGACGTCGGCTACGTGCACCACCACTACGATCGCCACCACGCCACCTTCCCGATCACCAAGGGCTGGTACGCGGTGGAGAACCACGAAGAGGAAACCGATATCAGCATCCACAAGAACACGCTGAAGGGCAACTCCTACTTCGCCGCCCCGTCGAAGTACGACTTCTTCGGCGGCTACGACCACGACCGCGACTGCGGCACCGTACACGTGGCCGACCATCACGTGGTGCCCGGCAAGAAGCAGTTCATGTGGGCGCTCGAGGACCTCGGCGACGCGTGGAACGCCAACCTGACCGACAACGACGGCGAGCACGCCGAGCTCATGGCCGGCGCCTACTCCGACGACCAGCCCGACTTCACGTACATCGCCCCATACGAGGTGAAGACCTGGTCGCAGTTCTGGTTCCCGATCCACGGCACCAAGGCCCCGACCTTCGCCAACATCCACGGCGTAGTCAACCTCGACAAGGCCAACAGCGAAGTGCGCATCGCCGTCACCAAGAGCGTGGCCGACGCCGTGCTCGAAGTGTCCGACGGTGACGACGTGGTGCTGCGCGAGACCATCACGCTCGACCCCGGCGACTACCGCAAGTTCGACGTGGCGCTGCCCGCCGACGTCTACACGCTGCGCCTGACCGCCGCCGACGGCACCGTGCTCATGGACTACACCGAGGACAAGCCCGACGTGCTGCGCATCCCCGAGGACAACCCCGGCATCCCCACCCCGCACGAGCTCACCACCGCGCAGGAGATCTACGTGGCCGGCGAGCACATCGACCAGTACCGTGACCCGTCGTTCAAGGGCCGCGACTACTACCTGGTGGCGCTCGAGCGCGATCCCGAGCACCTGCCGTCCCTGCTCGCCATGGCCGAGGACCGCTACAACAACGCCCTGTACGACGAGGCTCTGCAGTACCTCGACCGCGCCGACAAGGTGCTCAACAGGTTCAACCACAACCCGTACGACGGCACCTACAGCTACCTCAAGGCGCTGTGCGAGTACGGCAAGGGCCAGGTGGACGCCGCCTACGAGACCTTCTTCAAGGCCGCGTGGAGCAACAACGTCATCTCCCCGGCCATGACCTTCATCGCCGGCATCGACGGCCAGCGCGGCGACTGGGCCAAGATGAAGGAGCACGCCGAGCAGGCGCTCAAGAAGGAAGCCGACCACGCCGTCTGCGGCACCTACAAGGCCATCGCGGAGATCAAGCTCGGCGACCGTGAGACCGGTCTGTCGGAACTCGAAGGCATCATCGCCCGCGACCAGCTCGACCATCTGGCACGCTTCGCGCACCTCTACTACTCCGGCAAGGACCTGGGCGAGTTCTACTCGATCCTGCTGAGCAACCCCGCACAGACCATCCTCGACGTTACGTTCGACCTGCTGCGCGCCGGACTAAAGGAAGAGGCCGTCGCCCTGCTCGAAGGCGCTAAGCTCGCCGGACAGTCCACCCCGATGACCCACTACACGCTCGCCTTCATCTACGATGCCCTCGGCAAGACCGAAGCCGCTGCATCCAACCGCAAGGCCGTGTCCGACAGCCCGATCGTGGACGTGTTCCCGTACCGCCTCGAGGAGCTGCCCGTGCTCAAGGCCGCCGTCGAAGCCGACCCGACCGACTACACCGCCGCCTACCTGTACGGCTGCCTGCTGTACAACAAGCTGCAGTACAAGGCCGCGGCCGACCAGTGGAAGAAGGTCACCGAACTCAAGCCCGACTTCTACATCGGTTGGCGCAACCTCGCCATCGCCTACTTCAGCAAGTTCGACCGCCGCGAAGAGGCGCTGGAACTCATGAAGAAGGCAGTGGAGGTCAAGCCCAAGGACGACACGCTCGTGCGCGAGACCAACTACGTGGCCGCCAAGCTCGGCGTGGACGGACGCGAACGCCTCAACTGGCTGCTCGCCAACCTGCCCGACAAGCCCTCCGACACGCTCGCCTGGGAGGTGGCCGACGCCTACAGCAATGTGTTCGAGTTTGACAAGGCGCTCGACGTGCTCAAGAACCACGAGTTCGTGGCCGCCGAATGCCAGGAGACCTACCTCACCGAGTCGTACACCTTCGCCCTGTGCTGCAAGGGACGACTGCTCGAACGCGACGGCAAGGTCGAGGAAGCGCTCGAATGCTACCGCAACGCGCAGATCGTGCCCGACAACTTCCGCGCAGGCTGGTGGGACACCCAGCAGCTGTACTACGCCCGCTGGTTCGAGGCCGCCGCGCTGCAGAAGCTCGGCCGCGAGGACGAGGCCCGCAAGGCCGCATCCCGCCTGCTGCCCTTCATCCACAGCAACTACAGCCCGTACATGGGACCGGAAACCGACTACTACGTGGCGCTCGCCGAACGACTGCTCGGCGACAACATCATCTCCCGCAAGGACATGAGCGCCTCCGTGGTCAAGTGGGAGGAGGACGTGAAGAACGACCTCGACCGCAAGCCCATCGTCACCTCGCTGCACCTGTCGTTCGTGCCCGACGGCGTGACCGAGCACAAGGCCGAAACGGTCCGCGCGCTCGCCTACAGCCGCCTGTTCTTCAACGACAAGGCCGGCGCCCGTGAGCTGTTCGAGAAGAGCCTGGAGCTCAACCCCGACAACCTCAAGGCCCGCTTCGAGCTGCACCTGCTCGGCGTGCTCGACGCCTGACGGTCAGCGCCAGGCACCGGGTTCCCATCGCCGGCGCGGATCGGATTCCAACCATCCGCACCGGCGACCGAACCCATCCCCATTCATGGGGCGTCCTGTCCTTCACCCTTCAGGACGCCCCTTTTTTCATTCTGTTTCGTGTTCCCTCCGGGTGAGCCGACCGGCGAACGGATGGAATGTCGGCCGTAGGACGTCCGTTCTTGCGGGACGCTGTCACGCGGAGCGTGACTGAGGGAGGGCTTTCCTTCCACCTCGCGGCAACGCAGCCGCTCCCATCAATCCCCATCAACCCTCATAGTAAGGACCCCACTCATGTCCACAACCCAGGTCGTCAACGGCGACGACACCACTCGGGAGACCGCCCAGCCGGCCGTCGCCCAAGGCTCCATGAAATACGTCATCATCCTGGCACTCAGCGCCGGCATGGCCGGCCTGCTCTACGGCTACGACGCCGTCAGCATCTCCGGCGCCATCGGATTCCTGCAGGAACTCTACGATCTCACCCCTGCACATGAAGGACTCATCGTCTCCAGCATCTTCATCGGCGGCGTGGTCGGCGTCGGCGTCTCCGGCTTCCTCAGCGACCGTATCGGCCGACGCAAGGTCATGATGTTCGGCGCGCTGTTCTTCTTCATCGCCGGACTGTTCGCCGCATTCACCCAATCGCCCGAGCAGCTGATCGCCGCCCGAATCATCGGCGGTCTGGGCATCGGTCTGTCGTCGTCGATCTCCATCACGTACGTCACCGAATGCGCGCCGGCGAAATGGCGTGGCACACTGTCGTCCATGTACCAGTTCCTGTGCATCATCGGCATCTTTCTCACCAACATCATCAACTTCGGCATCGCACAGTCCGGCTCGCACGAATGGGGTGTGAGCACCGGATGGCGTTGGGTGCTGGGCATTGGTGCCGCACCCGCGCTGGTGTTGTTCGTGTTCATGCTGTTCGCACCGGAAAGCCCGCGATTCCTGATGCAGTCCGGCAAGGAACAGCAGGGTTTCAAGATCCTCGAACGCATCAATGGCACGGCCGGTGCCCGTGAGGAGGCCAAGGCCATCGAGGCGTCGATCAAGCTCGACCAGAGCGGCAGCTTTGCCGAACTGTTCGGCCCCGGCCTGCGCAAGGCGCTGCTGGTGGGCATCTTCCTGGCCGTGTTCAACCAGGCGGTGGGCCAAAACACCATCTCCTTCTACGGTCCCACGATCTTCCGTAACGCCGGATTCGGCGGCAACTCGGAGTTCCTGGCCTCCACCATGGTGGGCGGCGTAGAGCTCGTGTTCACCGTCGTGGGCATGGTGCTCATCGACCGTGCCGGCCGCAAGCCGCTCATGCTGTGGGGTACGGCGCTGATGGCCGTGTTCGCCGTGGCGATGGCGCTCACGTTCATGTTCAACGCGCCCGGCGTGCTCGTGGTGGTGTTCGCCTGCGGGTTCATCGCCGCGTTCGCGTTCTCCATGGGACCGGTCACGTGGGTGATGATCCCCGAACTGTTCCCCACGCATCTGCGCGGCCGCGCCTCCGGCCTGTGTGGCGTGTTCATCTGGGGCACCGCATGGCTGATCGGCCAGTTCACGCCCATGATGTTCGCCAGCTGGGGTGGTCAGGGCATGTTCCTGTTCTTCGCCGTGCTCGACATCATCGGTTTCCTCGGCGTACGATTCCTGGTCCCTGAGACCAAGGGCAAGCGCCTCGAAGAGATCGAAGCCTTCTTCCGCCCCACCAAGTAGCCTTTCCCCTCTTTCCTTCCCCTTGAGAGGCTGAGCCGTCAAGTAAACAGTCCAGTGGACTGTTTATAGGCGAAGACGAGCCGACAGGCGAGCAAAATATCGCGGCCACAGGCCGTCCGCTCTTGCTGGTGAAGGTGGCCGGCGCAGCCGGACGGATGAGGTGACCGCGACGAAGTCGCAAAACACAACATCGCCGAAGGCGATTCCAATCCCCGGCCGGACTCCGGCAGAGTTTTTGAATCGCTTTCGGCGATATTGCGTTTTTGCGACTTCATCACCGTTTCGCCGACGCGAAAAGCGGATTCGCCGTACGGGTCATATCGCCGAGAAGCGTATTGATGAGCGCCGACGCCTGATGCACCGTATCTGGAACGTCGACGTGTGCAATGAAATCATTGCCACGTGGGCCGTACCCGTGCTCATCGTCGGTGAGGCGCGCGATTTCTCCCATGAGCAGACTTACGTAACGATCGATCGGCCACATGCCTTCAGGCTCGTCGATGTAGGTGAGATGATCGAGCATGGTTGCGGGATCGTTGGGGAATCGATCGGCCGTATATTCGACCGGTGCTACGCGCGTCCGATACGCGGCATAGTTGATCACGGTCATATCGGGCGCAAACTTGCGCAGTCCCGCGGTCATGCGCAGTTGCATGGTGGCGTCCTGGCACAGGATCAGCGACCGGCAGTCGGGCAGGTGACCTCGCAACAGATCGAGCAGATTCGTGATGTTGTTGCCGCAGTTCGTCGATTTCGTTTCTAGCCAGTCGACCGACAGGCCGTGCCGTTCGCGTAGGCATTCGGCAAAGATCTGCGCCTCGGTCTTGCCGTCGGTGCTGATGCTCGGGAACGCTTGGCCTGCTATGTCGCGCAGCGTCTGCGTGGTGTGGCCTGCTCCGCCGACGATCACGTAATGTTTGGCCACGCCATTGCGGATGCCCTGTGCGAGCACGTCAACGCCATGGAGAATACTGCCGCCGAACAGTACCAACGCGTCGGCTTGATCGGTGTTTTCCGTTGCCGTCATGAGCTTTGCCAATTGCGCGCTGACCGTGGCCTGCGTCAGTGTCGATACGTCCCGTGGCCCGCAGAACTCGCCGACCGTATTGATCGCCTGAGCCAGTTCGTCGAGCCGTGCCGCAGTCATGGTTTCGGTCTCGGTGCGGTGCATGATGCCTCCTTGCAATTGCGATAGCGATTCCGCATCGCAAAGTCGGTGCCGATTATATAGCGCATAGTGCAGCACCAATCACCGTGCTCTGGCATTCATGTATGAAACATGATGTGCCATATCGCATGTCATGTTGTGTGACGGATGAGAGGGGATGCCGGGCGATCGATGACGTTGACCACCCGGCACGCGTACGCTACCGGCGACCGATGCCGGTAGCGTACGCTACTCCCGCGTCAGCACCTCGGTGAGGGCCTGGATCACCGACTGCGGCATGTGGGAGTCGTTGAAGCGGCTCTCGTCCACGCCGTGCATGTCCTCGAGCGTGGCGAGACCCGGCAGCGCGGCCACGCCCAGATCGTCGATCAGCGCCTTGGCCTTCTCCTTGGTCAGGTAGTACATCTGCGCGTCCTTGAGAATGCGGAACACGTCGTCGGACGTCGGATTGTCCGCCACGGCAAGACCGTCGGTCAGCGTGAGCGTGATCGTTTCCGCCGTGCTCACGGCCGGCAGTTCGACCGTCAGGCTCAGCGTCTCCGGATCATACGACGTACGGGCTTCCACCGACGCCGAACCGTCGACGGACACCGCCACCGCGGACTCCTTCACGCCGCGGAACACCACCGTCCACGTGCGCTCGCCAGGCACCACGTCGGTCGCACCCTGAACGGCGTTGATCGTGAACGCCGCCGTCTGGCCGGCACCTGCGCCCACGTTCCACGTGAACGCCGTCGTGGCCTTGCGCACGGCGGACTCCACTGCACCGTCGTCCTCCACCATCGTGAACTCGCCGTTCGCTCCGGGGAACACGAGCACGCGCAGAGCGGACGGATTCGCCACGGAATTCAGCGCGGCGCCCTCCGTCTCCTCCTGCAGTGGCACGATCGCACCCGCCTTGGCGAACACCGGCACGCCGTCAAGACCACGCCATGCCTCGAGACGACGACCGTCGGCCGGACGGGACACGTAATGACGTCCGGTGAAGAAGTCGAACCACGTGCCCTGCGGCAGCCACACGTCGGCCTTGGCCATCTGCACGTCGCGGTCGGCGGGGGAGACAATCGGCGCGACCAGCAGCTCGGTGCCGAAACGGAACTCGTCGACCAGCTTGTACGCGTCGCGGATCTCCGGGTAATCCCAGTACAGCGGCTGCACGATCGGCTCGCCGTCCTCGGCCGCGCGCCAGTTCATCGTGTACAGGTACGGGATCAGCGCGTGACGCAGACGCAGCGTGGCGGTCATCGCGTCGCGCACCTCGGTGTGGAAGTTCCACGGTTCCTTGCCGTTGAACGGCGAATCGGTGGAATGCAGACGGTTGATCGGGCTGAACGTGCCCAGCTGATACCAACGCGCCTCCAGCTCCTCGTCACGGTAGCCGAACATGTGACCGCCGATGTCGTGGCTCCACCAGCCGTAGCCGATGTTGCTCGCCGTGGCGGTGAACTCGGGCTGGAACTTCAGCGACTCCCACGTCACCACGGTGTCGCCGGAGAAGCCGATCGGGTAGCGGTGCGAACCCGGGCCGGCGTAGCGCGAGAACGTGAGCGGACGGGCGTCCATGCGCTGCGCCGGATCGTCGTCCTCACCGTCGCGGCTGGCGTCGGCACGCGCCGAATCCAGGTAATGCAGATGGTTGAGCATCCACAGCGGGTCGAGGCCGCGCTGACGGGTCACGCCGCCCTGCTGCCAGTCCAGCCACCAGAAATCAACGCCCTCGTCCTCCATCGGATGATGCAGCTTGTCGAAGTACGCGTTCATGAACGTCGGATCGGTCAGGTCGAACTGCACGGCCTCGCCGGTCTTCGGATCGATGCCCACGGCCTCGGCCACCTCGGGATACAACTCCTCGAACGCGCGCACGCCGTCACGCGGATGCACGTTCAGCGTGGTCTTCATGCCGTGGTCGTGCAGCCAGTGCAGGAAGCGCTGCGGATTCGGGAAGAAGTCCTTGTTCCACGTGTAGCCGGTCCAGCCGGAACCGTACTTCGGATCGACCGCGTCCACCAGATGCCAGTCCATGTCGATCACGGCCGTGGTGAACGGGATACCCTCCTTCTCGAACCGCGTGACGAGCTCCTGATACTCGGCCTCGGTGTAGCGGTGGTAGCGGCTCCACCAGTTGCCCAGCACGAAACGCGGCAGCAGGGGAGTGGGGCCGGTGAGCTTGTAGAAGTCGTGCACGGCCTCGCGGTAACGATGACCATAGCCGAACACGTAGAAGTCCTCGGTGGGTTCGCTCTTCGGCGTGACCCACGTGCCGAACGGGTTCTCATGACCGTTCACCTCGCTGGCCTCGACGATGAGGTTCGACTGCGAATCGTCGATCATCGCCCAGCCGTCGGTGTTGATCACGCCGGGGCCAACGGGCGTACGGCCGTTGACCATGTCGAGCGTGCGCGCGGTGCCGCCGAGGTTGTGCGTCTGCTCGTCGCCGTAATGCCACGTGTTATCGGTGGACTTCACGCCCTTGACGGTGACGTACAGGCCCTCCTTGGTGAACGGCTTCTGGTTGTACGAGACGTGCAGGTGCGGGGTGTCGATCTCCAGCCAGCCGTCACGTTCGATCGCCGAGAACTGCGGCAGGTCGTCGCCGTATGCGGCCTGGAAGTCGCGCACGAACGCGGTCTGCGTGGGCGCATCGATGAACCTGCCGGAGTCGGACCACTCGAAACGGACGAGCGATTCGGTGATGATGCCGATGCGCCACTGCTTGCCTTCCGCCTCACCGCCGAGCGTGACTGCGGGATTCATGGCGGGGGCGGTGCCGAGTGCCTTGAGCGAGAAGAGGGATTTGTCGACCATATGAACTCCTTCGTTGCATGTGTCATGATGTGCGTGATGTCTGACGCACTATTATGCTAGCGCTTGCGCATATGATACGCAAGCAGTTCGTCGTGTTGATATCTTTTCTGTATGCAAACGTTAGTATTATGTTCGTCATCGAGTGCGATGTCATGTGCGGCACCGTGTGCGACGTGAGATTGCGCACAGTTGCCGACTTGCGCAAATCACTTGCGCAAGCCTATGCTTGGTTGCGGTTCATCCGCGTATTTCGAGCGGAACAAGCGTTTGGATAATTGGATGGACGGCATCTTGCGTAATTGCGTAATCTTGCGTAATTGCGCATACGGCATCGAGCATAAAGGAGTGGGGGCGTGGCGAGTCTCAAGGAAGTGGCGGAACAGGCCGGAGTCTCCGAATCCACGGTATCGCGCGCGTTGCGCGGCACCGGACGAGTGAGCGCCAAGACGCGCGCCCACGTGCAGGAAGTCGCCAATCGTCTGCATTTCACGCTGTCGCGCAGCGCGTCGTCGCTGGCCAGCGGCAAGACCATGCGCGTGACCATGGTGTTCACCGACACGCTCAACACATGGTTCAACTCCGCCGCGCTTGAAGGTGCCTACGAGGTGCTCAGCGAGGCCGGATACGATCTGGTGCCGATGATCGTGCGCACGCAGGCCGACATGCAGCGCTTCTTTGAGCGGCTGCCCGGCAACCGCAATCTCGATGGCATGATCGTCGTGTCCATCATGCTCGACAACACGCAGGTGGGCATCCTCGAGGATCTCACCATTCCGTCCGTCGGCCTCGACGCGCGTGCGATCGGCGGGTACAGCGCCACCGTGCGTGTGGACGACGCCGACTCCATGCATCAGGCCGTGCAGCTGCTGCATTCGCTCGGCCATGAGCGCATCGGATTCGTGGAGATGCCCGACAACCCCGACTTCCTGTTCAGTGCCAAGCTGCGTTCCGGCGCGTTCATGGACGCCGCGCGCGAGATGGGGTACGAGGAGGAGAATCTGGCGCTGTTCGAAGGGCGTGACTCCAGTAAGTTCCGCAGCTTCCAGGATGCGGTTTCGGAGACCGCGAACCGTATCATCTCGCGTCCGAACCGTCCGACCGCCATCTGCGTGGAGACCGATGACTTCGCGATCGCGTTGATCTATGCGATGCGCCGCGTGGGCATCCGCGTGCCCGAGGATCTGGCGATCATCGGCTTCGATGACAACGATCGTTCCTCCATGGCCGAGCTGACCACGCTGCATCAGGATCCTGTGATGATGGGTCGCATGGCCGCAGAGAAGGCGGTCGCACTCATGCACGGCGAGACCCTGCACGAGCCCCA
This sequence comes from Bifidobacterium callimiconis, assembly GCF_003952005.1. Classification (GTDB taxonomy): domain Bacteria; phylum Actinomycetota; class Actinomycetes; order Actinomycetales; family Bifidobacteriaceae; genus Galliscardovia; species Galliscardovia callimiconis. The sequence continues at coordinate 87,159 of NZ_QXGJ01000008.1, read as the reverse complement.
CAGCATGCTGCGCACATCCCTGATCATGCGTTCCACCACCTGCCGCCTGGGGCAATAGTCGGGTCGGCCGGCGGGCGGACGCAGGTGCGCGGGCGGGCGCCGACACCCGTGTACTCACGAACGCAGCGCCGTCATTGGCGAGGATCCGCGGGGTACTGGCCGGCATGATACCTGCGTGTTCCATCCGTGGGAGGCTGAGTCTGTCAGGGAAAACGCCGGCGGCGTTTTTAGGATTCAGGTGAGCCGACAAGCGAACCGGAAGGAAGGTCGGCCGCAGGCCGTCCGTTCTTGCAGGACGCTGGCCGACGAGACTCGTATATACCCCTCGTGGCTCCCTCCGAGGGAGGGAGCTGGCCGACGCAGTCGGTCTGAGGGAGGGATTGAGTCTTTCTGGTTGTGCCCTCCCTCTGTCATGGCACATGCCATGACATCTCCCTCCCACGGAGGGAGAACGAAGGGACGACACCTGCGTGTTCCCTCTGGGGGCAGCCGGTGCGCGTTCATGCCGATCTGTCCGCGACCCTTTACGGACTGAGCGACCGAATTCTGGCCGGTCGCCGTGCTGCAACCCACATACGAAAAAAGGCCTTCCGAGGTGGAATTCGGAAGGCCTTCGTGGAGCTAGGGGGAGTCGAACCCCCGACCTCTTCGATGCGAACGAAGCGCTCTACCAACTGAGCTATAGCCCCAAAGGTCGTGCTGCCATATCTGACAACTTGCCCCAATATAGTACGACGCGCGAATTTGCGCAATTCAATCCCGTGTCACGTTCACAAACCGTTCGCATAGTGAACGTTGAATCCCTTCGTGCTCCCTCCGTGGGAGGCTGAGTCCGTCAGGGAAAACGCCGGCGGCGTTTTTAGGACTCAGGTGAGCCGACAAGCGAACCGGAAGGAAGGTCGGCCGCAGGCCGTCCGTTCTTGCAGGACGCTGGCCGACGAGACTCGTATATACTCCTCGTGCTCCCTCCGAGGGAGGGAGCTGGCCGACGCAGTCGGTCTGAGGGAGGGATTGAGTCTTTCTGGTTGTGCCCTCCCTCTGTCATGGCACATGCCATGACATCTTCCTCCCGCGGAGGGAGAACGAAGGAACGACACCTGTGTGCTCCCTCCGAGGGAGGGAGCTGGCGCGCGCAGCGTGACTGAGGGAGGGATTATGTCGCTAGCGTCGTCCCCACTCTCGATCACGCCGCGTGATGCGGGGTGGAGTCACTGAACTCGGTAGCGTCGATGGTCTCGGCATTGGCCGTGGCGCCCTCGGCGACGGTGTCCTTCTTCTTACCGAACTTGGCCTTGAGCAGACCGATCACGGTCGGCAGCAGCGACACGAGCAGGATCAGCACGATCACCAGCTCGAAGTGCTTCTGCACGGCCGGAATGTTGCCGAAGAAGTAGCCGAGGAACGTGAACAGGGAGGACCAGGTCAGGCCGCCGAGCACCGAGAACGGCGTGAAGCGGCTCCAGCGCATGCCAGAGATGCCGGAGATGAACGGCATGAACGTGCGGATGAAGGGGAAGAAGCGGCCCAGGAACACGGCGAGCGGGCCCCACTTGTCGATCATGGCTTCGGTCTTGGCGATGCGCTCCGGGGTCATGGCCTTCACCTTGCCGGACTTGATGATGCGGCGGCCGAAGAAGTGACCGATGAAGTAGTTGCACTGGTCGCCGATGACCGGGGCGCACCACACCACGGGCAGCAGCATGCCCAGCGGCAGCGCGGACTGGCCGGTGGTGGCGTCGGGGGCGGCGAACACGCCGGCTGCGAAGAGCAGGGAGTCGCCGGGCAGGAACGGGAAGAACACCACGCCGGTCTCGATGAAGACGATGAGGAAGATGAATCCGCAGGCCACTCCCGGGCCCATGGCGATCCAGGCCGCGATCGCCGCGCGCGGATCCTTCAGAAGTTCAAGGATGAAATTGACAAAAGCCATGCTGTATTGTTTCCTGCCGCTCTGTTCGCTCTGGCGCCGTGGCACCTGCCGTGGCGCATCTCGTGATTCCTTAGGTTCTTGGGTTCTGGTCTTCGTGGGTGTTGCGGATATTGCCGGCATTCCCGACCTGCGGCCGCGGGCGGTTGAATTTCCGCGGCCCCGCGAACCACTACCACACCCTAGCAGCAGCGGTAAGACGGGGGTTTACGGCGTTTCCTATACGCACAAGTCCCGCATAAATCGAACACTTCCGCACAAACTGTCGTGGCACGCGGTTGAGCAGGATAGGGAAGGGGCATCCGCCCATGGTGGGTAAGGACTACCTTCCCCTCGTTAGGTGCTTGCCGGAGCATGGAGACGTCTAACCGCGCTTCCCTAGGTGCTCCGAAAAATAGACCCCTAAAAGATAGGTATTGCAACAGATAGTTTTCCGGGGAAAACTATCTGTGTGAATAGAGGATTTGCGAGCGCCTCGGTTCCTCTAGTTCGGAGAGTACCTAGGGAAGCGGGGTTAGACGTTGACCGGGTTCGCGAACCACCTAGCGAAGCGCGGTTGGCCCCGGGATTCGAGGCCGAGAGCCCAGTTTGGACTCCATTCGGGTCTCCGATTTCCCATCCACAGGCATAACCGGGCCCTCGGAAATGCTTCGCGAGACTTGCAAGGAGGCTATTCCTCGTTTTGGAGGTCCTTGAGGAGCGTTGCAAACTGCTATCCCCAGATTTGGAGGTCCTTCTTCAAGTAGCCGAAATTGTCATATGGCGTGAGGAGCCGCGATATTAATGCAGTGAGGCTAGGTTTCGCTAAAAACCTATGAAATCTGAACTTCCGAGGGGAGTGCACCTGCCGATATGGCGGAAAGTCTATTTGGCAAAGGACCTCCAAATCCGTAGATAGCTCTCTGCAAGACCGCAAATCAACGTCCCAACTCGGAGATAGGTCCGAATGCAGAGCGATGAATACCGCTGATTCGCATTCGGAACCGGAAACCTGGGAGAAGTGCCGGCGGAACCGGGCCATTGCATTCCGATGCTCGGTCCGCACCCTGCACTCAACACATCATCGCCGCGAAGGCACGAGCGCTGCGAGCGGATCCTCCCGATCGAAGTGCCCGGTCTCGATTCCAGCCGACGCCGTCCCGGCCCGGTGCCCATTCGCGGCTGCCTTGGAGGCAGGGGCATCAGACCGTTCACCTTCGGTCTCGACACCCATCGAGCCCCCGGCTCCGGCATTGTCATCACGTCCATTGCCGTCGTGCCGGTTGCCTTCGCGCCCGTCGCCGCCGACAACCTGCGTCACCGTGTCCACGCCGCTGCCACCACCTAGTCCCAGGCCTAGGCCTAGGCCCAGTCCCATAAGATGCCCCGAAGCCGCGGTCCCACTCACGTTCCCGGCGTTCCCGAAACTTCCAACGTTCGAGTCCCCAGCGCCGCCCTCCGGCACATACCGGTACGTGGCGGCCGGACGGTGCCGCCCCTCGCGCTGCTTCCTACCGGTGGCCTCAAGCTGCCCGGAGGCAAGCATCTTGCGTCGGAAATTCGCCAGATCGATCGTCTCCCCGGTGATCGCCTCATACACCCCATGCAACTGCGCGAGTGTGAACTCCTCGCCCACAAGCCGCGTGGCCACGAGCGGGTATTCAATCTTGGTGCGCAGCCTTTGCAGCGCGTAGTCGATGATCTCCCGATGATCGAACGCCAGCTCCGGCAGCTCGTTCTCCGGGAACCATTGCACGTTATCCCCGGCCTTGAATTCCCGAGCCTCGGCCCGCCCCACGAGCGCCCAGTACACGATCGAAACCATGGGCAGCCCGCCGTGCGACCTGGTGGGCCCGCCGAAGGTGTACAGCTGCTCAAGATACCGCGGATGCAGATCGGTGGTGGACTCCAACGCCGCATAGGCGGCCTGCTCGAGCGTGCGGTCGGCGCGAAGATCGCCGCCGGGCAGCGCCCACATGCCTTGGAACGGCTGCCGGACGCGGCGCACCAGCGGCAGCCACAGTCGGTTGCGCTTGCCGCCGTTGCGTTCCGCGGCTTCGCCATCGCGGCCCGCTTCCGCCCCATTCGCGTCCTCGCCAAGCGCAAGGATCACCACGGACACGCCTACTTGCGGCGGCTGGCTGCGTCGTTCCGAAACATTGCCGAGTCCCATAACTGCACTACTTCCTTCGCTGGGATTGGGGTTCAAAGAATATGACCAGAACCATGATTACGCGCGATTGTAAAGACTCGCCAGTCCGTTCGTGCCTCGCCTATATCCCCTATATCCAGCTATCGAACCACATGTGCGACAGCCAGAACGAATACGGTACCGGAATCGCCGTCCAGATCGGGTAGAAGAACACCGACACGAGCGTGATGATCACGAGCACGCCGCCCATCACCCACCAGAACGAGAATGCGTCGAACAGCCCGTGCAGCCAGTCGGCCACGTAGATGAATCCGAGAATGATCCACGGCAGGATCACGATCGCATAGAACGTGAACGTGGTGCGGTTGAGGTACTGCGCCCACGGCAGCCATCCGCCGAGGAATCCGGCGAGCACCGCCCAGATCCGCCAGTCGCCGCCCTTGGCCACCACGGCCACGATTACGCCCAGCACCACGCACACCGTGCCGAGCCACCAGATGAGTGGGTTGCCGAGCGACGTGACCGCCGCCACGCAGGTCTCGTTCGGCCGCAGCGTGCAGAGGCCCGGATGGCCGGAAAGTTCTCGCCAGTAGAAGCTGGTGGGTCGCTCCTGAATGGGCCAGGTGAGCGGGTTGGCCTTGTAGTCGTGCGGCGCGTCGAGCGTGGTGTGGAACTGCCACATCTGAATGTGGTATTGCACGAACGACCGCAGTCCTTCCGGCAGCCATGTGATGCCCTTACCGGGGTTCATGCGCGCCCAGTCGTGCATGTATGAGTCGGGGTGGATGAACCAGCCGATCCATGTGGCGAGATACGTGGCGATGTATACGGGCACCATGTAGAGCGCGGCGAGGATGCCGTCCTTCCACAGTCCGGTGACGAACCATGCGCGGAAGCCGTTCTGCCGGCGCAGCCACGCATCCCAGAACACGCTGATCAGGCAGAACACGGCGAAGAAGTAGGCGCCGGACCATTTGACTCCGGTGGTGAGTCCGAGCAGGATCGCCGCCGCGAGACGCCACCAGGAGAATGCGATGACCGGGCCGGTGGAGTCGAGGATGAATCGGATGGGCGGCAGGGTTTGCGTGGCGTCGGGATCGAATTCGTCGGAAGCCTTGCCATTGCCGGCAGAGCCGTTGCCAACGTTGCCACTGCCGACAGTACCGTTGCCGCCGGTCGCGCTCGCATCCCCCGCGTCCCCGTTCAGCCGAGTCCGCCACGGCACCACCGGTATCCATTTGGCGTGACGTCGGCGCGATTGCCGTCGGTAGGCGTCGGCGAGGCGCCGGTTGGCCCAGTCGCGGTGGGCGAGCATGCAGCAGAATGCGCCGAGCGCGAGCACCATGATGAAGTTGTCGAGCAGTCCGGTGCGACTGAGCGTGATGCCCATGCCGTCGATGGACATGAGGAATCCGGCGATGAGCGCCATCGGCAGCGATCGGAAGATGCGCAGCACCACGCGGCACAGGATCAGGATGGCGAGCGTGCCGGCCACGGCGGTGGATACGCGCCACGCGAATGAATTGGCCGCGCCGCCGAACAGTTGCAGTCCCAGCGCGATGCACCATTTGCCGAACGGCGGATGCACCACGTATTCGGCCACGGGCAGCCAGTCGGTCAGGTGTTGTCCGTTGGCGAAGTAGTCGTCGATTTTGATGGCGTTGATCGTGGCGGGCCAGTCGCGTGGCTCGCCCGTGTTGAGCATGGTCCACGCGTCCTTGACGTAGTAGGTTTCGTCGAAGACCACGGCCTGCGGCTGTCCGAGTCGGATGAATCGCAGCAGTCCGCCGAACAGCGCCATGAGGATGGGCCAGATCCAGCCCGCGGCGCGTTCGGATGCGGTGCGCGGGTCCACTATTCCGGCGAGCGCGGATGGGATTGCGCGCGCGTTGGCGCGTGGTGATGCCGCGGTGTGCCGTATGTGCGCGCCGTGACTTCCCCTGATGCGGCGTGTGCGAATCTTCGAGCCCATGGTTCCAAGGGTAGTCCAGTGTGGTGGTGGGCGTCGAACGGGGAAGATGATTGGCTGATTCCCAACGATGAGAACGTTCGCATCTGGTAGCAGAATATAGAGTTTTTACGTGATGAATATGTGAATATATTGAACATTGGAAATGTTTGATAATGCGATGATTACGGGCGATCAAAAGTGATTAATTTGTAATTATGTAATCTTGCAAACCGGTTGCCAAATCTTGCATAACCCCCCGTTTTAGTAGGTCTTTCGGGTGATAGTGCGCAACATTGACCCCCGTTACGCTACTCGGTTCGGGGGGGGGGTGATGTGATGTGAGATTGTCGCCGTAGGAGGACGAACATGGCCGGCATCCTCTTTTGGGGAATGGGGCGCCGCTATAGGATGAAATTGCAAAGCGTTGGAATTGCAACATTTGTCTGATGTTGTAATTGTCGTGCCTCGGAGAAATTCGGGTTCGGCTTGACGCTTGTGAAGTGATAGAGAGTTATGTAAGGATTTGCGCTGATGCGAAACGGTGCATGGCGTCGCCGCGACGACACCCCCGAAGAAGAGGGGGGTTAGAAGGGTGCCCTTCAGGAGGCTGCGCACTCTCCTGAGTAACCGACCGGTTGGTTCTCGATATATGGAATCCGATATCCAGAATCCTCATATGAAGCGTTCGACTTCACATTCGCATACCCGCGCGTTCGTCGCGAAGATCGCCAGCGTGATCGCGGTGGTGGCAATGGGGCCGCTTGCCGTAGGCGTCGCCTACGCGGATGATCCCGCTTCCACGGCGGCCGACAGCGGGACGTCTGCGACAGCACCGGCGGCGGCAGATGGCACGTCGTACTCGGCCTCCGATGCGAGTAGCCTGGCGGCGGCGCTGACATGTGGCGATTCGGCCGAGTCTCGTACCGTGACCGTCACCAACGACATCACGGTGAATGCGGATGACTTGTCCAATGGCAGCAAAAACATCAAGTGCCCGATCACGATCGTGTCCGACGGGCAGTCGATGCATACGATCACGTGGACGGGCACGGGCTCGATGCTCTGGCCTCAGAAGGGCAGCGGCTCCCTGACCATCGGCGTGCAGGGCGTGGATTCCGACAAGGGCGGGAACATGCTCACGTTCACGCACCCGAAGGACGACCATGTCTATGGTCCGCTCATGCACTCCTACGGTACGGTGACCATCCATGGCGGCACGTTCACCGGTCTGAAGGCGGACCGGGGAACGGTCGTGCTGAATGAGGGCGAGCTTACGATCAATGGCGGCAAGTTCTCGGACAACACTGCGGAGAACGGTGGCGTGATCTATCAGGCGTCCGGTTCCGCGACCATCAATGGCGGCAAGTTCTCGGACAACACTGCGGAGAACGGTGGCGTGATCTATCAGGCGTCCGGTTCCGCGACCATCAATGGCGGTACGTTCTCGGACAACAAGAGCACAGGTTCTGATGGCAAGGACAATAGTGCGACGTCCGGTGGTGGCGTGTGGTACGGGACCGGTGGTGCCTCGCTGACGATTACGGGTGGAACGTTCGAGGACAATAAAGCGGAGAACGGTGGTAACGGTGGCGTCATCCACAGCTATGGCACCGGTAAGATCACGATCAGTGGCGTGGCTGATAAGCGGGTCGTGTTCAAGAACAACGTGCAGGACGCGGGAGATTGCTCGTTGACGTCCTATGCCGCGTGCGATACCCAGCGCAACGGTGGCGGCGTCGTGTATATGAACGAGGACGATGCTCGCAATCAGGGTGTGCTGACGGTGCGCGGCAACGTGCTGTTCGACGGTAACGGGGAGAAGTCGTCGGGACTGTATTCGGGTGGTGGCGCGATCTGGGCTCGCGGCACTCTGTACATAAAGAACGGGGTGGATGGCTCGAAGCCGGTGTTTCAGAATAACTGGGCCATGATTCGGCGCCCGTCGGGTGATGCCAAGGAGCAGATCGAGCGTGGTGGTGCCGGTGGTGCCGTCTTCCTGATGATGAGGTCCACCGCGACCATCACGGGTGGCACGTATGAGGGCAACACGTCGGGCTATCTGGGTGGCGCGATCTATACGGAGGAGTCCACGACCACGTATGTGGGCAAGACGGTCGCGTTCGGGAACACGGCCGGTCATTTCGGCGGCGGTCTGTGGTTCTGCCCGTCGGGCAATTCGACCGCGTCGAAGGGTGGCAACATCGCCCTGTTCGGCAACTCGGTGAATCCGGATCTCGACGCGAATGAGGCCAACAAGCCGAAGGAGAACGGTACAGAGGTCACGTATGCCGGCTCGGACCTATCGATCATGAACCCTCAGGCAAAGACCTTGGGCGACAACCAGTTCCTTCTGCTGAATACGTGGTTCACGGATCGCAACGAGGATGCCGTGACCTGGCATTGGGACAACACGCCGTTGAAGGAGTCCTCCGGTTTCAAGGACTCGTGGATGGGAGGTAAGCGTAGCCAGTCCGTTCTGGCCAGTACCACCCTGCATCCGTCCACCGAAGTGCAGAAGGAGGGGCTGATCACCCTTACCAAGGATGCCACGCCCGGCGCATACCAGACGGGTGTGGCATTCAAGGCCACCGTGAATGGCAGCGAGAGCCAGGCGAACGCGTTGAAGGAGAACGCGAAGAAAACGGCACAGATCACCATCGACGGCAATCGTTCGCGTATGTCCGGTGGTGGTTTCGGCTCGAACGGCGTGGTCGTATTCGACACCCCGTATTCGATGAGCTGGCAGAAGGTCGACTTGTCCGCAGACCCGGTCGTACCGGTGAAGACGTCGTCCACGTGGACCCTGTCCGTCACGCTCGGCAAGGATGATCAGGATAAGTGGCTGACCCCGTACAACGACGACGATATGCGTCCCACCGACTGCCAGGCGACGAGCTCGACCGACGCCGACTGCTGGAAGGTCGCATCCACGACCGAGGACTCGCAGACATGGACGGTCGATATCGTGGACAACGGGCGTAGGGACAACGATCCGGATATGGGCGGTATCAGTCTCGATAACCTTGCTCCTGGCACGTACACGCTTACGGAGAAGACCGCGCCGAACGGCTACCAGAAGACCGAAAACGAGTACACGTTCACGATTGTCGCCGTTACATCGGATAGCAAGGAAATCCCAAAGGAGCCGAACCTCGAATACGCCCCGGGCTCGCCCAAGACGGACTCGAAGGGCAATCCGGATAACAACCTGTCCGGTGACGCCTCACAGAACGCGAAGCGCATCATCGGCAACAAGCTGGTCGAAGGCAAGCTCGAATGGACGAAGACCGACGATCGCAACAATCCCATCGCCGGCAGCCAGTGGACCCTGACCGGACCCAACGGGCTGAAGTACGAGAACGTCACGGACTGCACGAAGTCGGGGACGTGCTCGTCGGACGCCGGTGCGGATACGAACGATGCGGAGGGCAAGTTCGCCCTCGACATCAAGCTCACCAATGCTGACGGAAGCTGGGTGTTCCCGGACGGCAACTACACGCTTACCGAAACCCAGGCGCCCGACAAGTACTGGAAGACGGACCGTACGTACACGTTCACGCTCGGCACCGATGCTTCAGGCAACAGGACCGTCGCGTGGAACGATGGTGTGACTGGCGAGTTCGCGAACAAACCGACCCGTTTCGCGTGGTCCAAGGTCGACAAGGACAGTGCGGCGACGCTGCTTGGCGGGTCCGAGTGGACGATCACACAGCTTGAGGATGCCTCGGGTAAAGCGGTCAGCGGCAAGTCGTGGGCAGTCGTGGACTGCCAGCCCGGCTCTTGTATCACGCCGCAGAACGGTCTCGCCGATACCGATACGACCAAGGGCGGACTGGCGGTCGAGAAGCTGCTGCCCGGCAAGTATCAGCTGTCTGAGACCAAGGCCCCCGACGGCTACGCAAAGACCGACAAGACGTTCGACTTCACGATCGGCACGACCGAGAAGGATAGCTCGCTCACGCTTTCCGGAAGCGATCTTGTGACCGGCAACGGTGCCCCCGCCAACGCGATCGGCAATGCGCGCATGATCTCGGTGCTGCCGTTCACCGGCGGATGGTCGGCGCGTAGCTGGCTGATCGCCGGCGGAGCGCTCGCCGGAGCCGCGGCTCTGGTCACCGCCATCGTGGCTGAATACCGACGCCGAAAGGCCGCCATCATGTAACCGGCTCGGAATGGAGCGAGAAGCCCAAACCCTCTGCGTGCTCCCTCCCAGGGAGGGAGCTGTCCGCCGAATGGCGGACTGAGGGAGGGTTCCAACCCCACTCACCCTCAAAGATTTGCGGATCGCGGAGCGCCAGTTCCCCCTCCGCGACAGCAGAAACCAGTAACCAATCAAAGGAAAAAGAAAGAAGGGTTCTCTCATGAAGATGAGGAAACTGTTCGCCGGCCTCGCCGCAGCAGCCACACTGCTCAGCGGCCTCGCCCTCGGCGCCACCACCGCCAGCGCGGCTGAGACGACGCCGGTGGTGGATATTAGCGGGAAGACCGTTAAAATCACCGTTGACGATGCTCGTTACTTCCAGACCGTTGATGCGAATGGGAATGCCACTACTACGCCTCGTTCGTTCAAGGCTGTGAAGCTCGCGGCTTACACGCTGGTACCGGAAGGCAGCTCTGCGGACATCGCTCAAGGTCTGACCCTGACGACTACCGCCACAACTAAGCAGGCTGTTATCACGGCGCTTGGTGCGAATTACGATGCGACTAAGGGCGATCCGATGGTTCAGTACGTGAACCTGACGAATCGTGATGATCGTGCCTTTGTCACCAAGCTTGAGAAGACGGTAAAGCCGGCTGATACTGATACGCCCGTATCTGGAGAGCTGTCTAAAGATGGCAAGACGATGACGCTGACTATGCCGGATGCAGGCTTGTATCTGATCTACGACGCCAGCGGTACGCAGGCATTCGTGACTAAGGAAGGCGACACCACCACTACATATACGGTGAACGGTTTCAACACGATGCTGGTCGGTACCAAGGTGACCGTAAACGGCGCTGCATTGACCAATGGAGAAGGCGTGCTCAACTTGTCCGGTGCCGCGAACGGCAAGATCGCCGGTGTCACGACCACGACCGGTGCCTTCAGCTTCACCAAGGTCGATGCCGATGGGCAGACTGTAAAGGTTTCCGACACTGCTAAGGCCGCAAAGTTCACCGTGACCAAGGATGGTAAGTATCTGACGTGGCACAGTGATGGTTCCTGGTCTTTCGAAGACTCAGCCATCGATAACACCACAGCTAGCGGCTCTTATTTCCAGGAGAAGGATGGTGTCTACGCCTTCAAGAATCTCGAAAATGGTACCTATACCGTCACCGAGGTTGCGGCTCCCGAAGGATTCCTCGGTACTGCGCTGGCTTCCTTCACTGTGACGCTCAAGGACGGTAAGGTCACTGAGTTCAAGGGAACCGACCAGTGGGGTCTGGCTCCGAAGACCGGTGACGCTAATTCGACTTACCAGGTGAAGAACGTCAAGTCCATCACCCAGCTGCCTCTGACCGGTGCCGCGGGCACGATCCTGTTCTCCGCGGTCGGCGTGATCCTCGCCGCTGCAGCCGGAACCGTGTTCCTGAAGTCCCGCTCCACCAAGCGCGCCCTCCGCGCCTGAATACAAAATTACTAGGTTGTTACTAGTAATTTAATAATGGGCCGCGCTGAGATTTATTAATCTTGGTGCGGCCTTAATTTTTGAATGAAATTTATAAAAGGAATGGTAGTGTCTGATATCCACGTTGAGATACGTATTGGTGATTCTACGCCTAATGCTTCAGGATCTGGTAAGGAAGATGATAAAGGTTCGAGCATTGATCCGCTTGTAGTTGTTGCGGTTTCGAATCATCAGAATGCTACGGCGATAGTAGGCAATGGAAGCAGCCAGAATAATGTCGGACGACGTTGTCGGTGGCCTTGGGGCAGCAAGAAGAATGCTGATCAAACGAGCTCAATAAAGGGTAATTAAGGTAATTTAATATGAAGCATGCAAAATGGTCTTTTTCATTGTTGTCGTTTAAACGTGAGTTCATCTCGGATGATCGTGAGATCAGTCCTTCTCGAGGGCAAGCGAGAGAGCAAGCCGGGGAGCAAGCAGACTCGACTTCTGCGGACAGCGCTTCTTCTGAAGAGAAAAGAGCTGTATCTGATAAAAAGACCGACGTGTTTCAGTTAGAGATTGGTGAGGTTCCAGCTGTGCCGGCACTTAATATAGCTATAGCGAGTGGTGGCACAGCAGCGCACGCTATAGCTGGAGCTGGAGCTGAAGCTCGTTCCGGTGAGGACCTTTCAAATTCATCAGAAAATGTAAAGAGGAAAAGTCTTAGAGGTGCTTGCTGCGGGTTATTTTTAGGTATTATCTTTGTGGTCGTATTTTACTTGTTGGGGAATTATGATATGTCTTTCCGTGAATTGAATTCCCTTACGCGACTATTTTCTATCGAAATTGGATTTGCTGGACTTTTGAAAGTTGTTTTTGCATGCTCAGGGGTCTTTCAAGACAAAATAAGTAAAGCTTTTGTGGATGCTTTCCTATTAACAATGGCAGGCGTGCCCGTGGTCGTTTCGTTGTTATCCTTTTTTGTGCCCATTTTTCACTGATTGATAGTTAAATAGCAAAAAGATCAATATTTTTGAATTAACGAAGGAACAAGGAATGCGCGTAGTGTGTGGCTATTTGCGTGCAATTGGTAATTTATAAGCTGACGAGAGTCGGATGCTGTTCTTTGGGGCGTCAAATTCCCGAAAATCGGCGAAAATCCGGGACTTTGACGCCCCAAAGAGTGAAACTCGGGTATTCGGCGCCCCAAATTTCATGAAAGCTGGATCAAAGGCCCGGTCAACCCCACACCACAAACAAAATCAGCCCTTACTCCCCATGAGCCACTCTGCCGTGGCGCGCTGCACGGCCTCGTCCTTGACGCCCCAGCCGGCAACCACCTGCATTTCCTCCTCCACGGTCTGGCTGATGGCCATCTCAGGGAAGTACTTGCGGGTGAGGGGGTGCTTCGGATCGATCATGTGGGAAGCCTGGAATAGGTCCTCCGCTTTGAATCCCTCCATGTTGAACAGTCGGGCCGTGAGTTCCTCGTCAGAGCATGCCGACCACGGGGCATCATCCGGCACATACTCGCCTTCGGCAGCAATGGCGCCACCCTCACCGAACACCTTGTTGCGGATCAGCACAAGATTCTGATGGTCCCCGTCCTCGTCCCAGAACGGATCGGGATTGTCCTCGGTCCACGGCACGCCGTTCTCGTCCTCCTCCAGGAAGTAATCGAACAGCATGGGGATGCGAACAAGCCGGTATCCAGGCTTGAGAACGCGCTTGCTGATCTCCCACGCATCCTCGTCCCGCCAGTACCATTCGTTGTTCTCGTCATCCTCATCGTCGGGATCCAAGTCAGCCACGGCCTGCAGAAACTCCTCGCGCAGAACCTCCTTGCCGAATATATCGCTCAGGAACGTGCCGCGGTTCACCTCCTCGTCCAGGGATTCCATCACTACGGCACGCTCAGGATCGTAGGTCCAACCCAGAGGCAGGTCACATGCATAACCTGCCACGTAGCGCAGGTCGCTCAGCCGCTGAATCGCGTAGTTGTATCCGCCGCAATCATTGATTTCCATAATCGTCTTCCCTTCTCGTACGTTTGGCGTTTGGGTGGTCCGGCCCCGACGCACAGGGCCAGGTGCCACTTCTCGGGCGTGAAATGCCTTTATTGCCAGACTTTTCGTCCTCGTCGTTGATGGATATCATTGTGCGACAAAAATATCTCTATGGCAGAAAATTGCCATAGAGATATTGCGTTTTATGAATGCTGGTAGATCCGTAGTTTCGTCGTGGCGCAGATAGCCCGGATTCGAACGTTTTGCGGTCAGTGGTCGCCGTAGTGTGTACGGCAGGCGATGATCTCCAGTCGATCTTCGCGAATGCGATAGACGAGTCGATTCGTCGCATCGATGCGACGTGACCACCATCCACTCAATTCTCCTCGCAATGGTTCAGGCTTGCCGATTCCCTCGCTCATGCCATTGCGCTCAATATCCTTGATGAGCGAGTTGATCCGTTTCAGAGTTTTCTTGTCCCGCGTTTGCCAGAGTAAATAGTCATCCCATGCCTCATCATCCCAGACCTTGAACATCGGATACTCCCTAGTCCTCGATCAGATCATGGGTATGCCCCGAGCCGTGATCCATCCGGTCGGCGGCGCGGCGCAGGTATGCGATGTTGTCACGCGAATAGAACGGGTCGGCATTCAGCTCGAACGGGATCCGACGCTCCCGCGCCACGGTTCGGGCAAACACGTTGAATGCGGCGCTCATGCTGATGCCCAGCTCGTCGCATACCTCGTTCATGCTCTTCTTGGTCTGATCGTCAATGCGGATATTGATCGTCGTCATCGTCATGATAGCCTCCACAAACAGCATTTATCTTATACAAGAAGTATACCATTCCGGTAGTCAAATGATATATGATGCCTTTATAGTCGAGGCGGCAGGGCTCAGCCGCGTGGAGTTCTGCCGCCTCTCCCAAGGATTTGGGGTGCCAAATGGACGAAAATCAACGGAAAAACGGGTATTTGATGCCCCAAAGAGTAGAACTCGGGTATTCGGCGCCCCAAATATGTGGCAAGGAGGACGTAGGTATGAACGCGCGGAGTCAGATGCGCCACCCCAACTTATAAAAGATATAAAAGATATAAAAAGTTATAAAAGGGACGATAGAAGAGAGACGAGGTTCGGCCTTCTATCGCTGTCCACCAGCCAACGGAATGAACATCATCTCGGAGCCGGCGATATGGCGGAACTCATAATGCATGTAGAATGCGGCTGCGCGTTCCGTGGCGGGTTCCACCACAAGAGCTCGTGCCCCGATGATCTCCGCGGCGCTGAGCGCCCGAAGAATGGCATCCCGCAGAAGCTGCCCTCCCACATGCATGGTCTGATATCGAACATCCACGCCGAGCATGCCGAGAAGAATGACGGGTATCGGATCCGGACTATTACGTCGCAGCCAGCCGGACGCGTCGTCATGTGTCATGCTGTAGGCACTCAATGTGTAATACCCGGCCAGAGTCGATCCGTCGAATGTGCCATATGCCACGGCCGTATGCTGACGACCGGCCATTCGCAGATGACGGGAAAGCCAGTCGTTGACGACGGGCAGTCCGCAATCGAAGTCGGATATATCGTCCTCCGAAGTCAGACGACGTGGCCTGGATAGCTCGGTCATTTCCAGATCGGCTCGCTTTCCAGCAGCTGCGTGATTTTTGCCGGCATGGGCTGGTCGAGTGCCGCGGTGAAGTTCTCCCAAGCCTGATCGTTGAGTCGGATGATGTGCGCCTCGCGAATATCTCGATCGGCGGCCTCCAACAGGTTGGACAATGCCCACTGTGACGCGGTGAGCCCCCTGGTTTCGGCTGCCTGATCGATCTTCAGACGCTGATCCTGTGTCAGTCGCATCTCAAAACGACTGTCCTTTGTCGATGATGTTTGTGCCATAACTCTATTGTACGGCGAATGTCCGTACGAACAAAGCGGGTTTGGGCAAACAAAAACCGGCCCCCATTCGGAGGCCGGTTCTATGTACAAGCTCCACAGTGCGGAATCTCTACACAACGTCATCGTCGTAGCGGTAAGTCTTAAAATCCGCCCAACTTCATTGACCATACGCGGCCATTCACTCTTGTGGGCTCCGCTGTTCTGTTTTGCTTGCTACATCTATTATGCCCCACATGTTCGCGCTCGCAAGCCAAAATCAGGAAAAAGTCCGAAGATTTTTTGGCGAGGTCACGGTGGGACTGCGTCGAGATCATGACGGGACTGCGGCACGGCCATAACGGGGTCGCATCAAGACTTCGTCGTGACTCTGCCGAGATCATGGTGGGGTGTGACCTCGTTGTGACAGGCTCACGTCGAGCCCCTGTCGAGACATCATTGAAATCCCGCGGAGACCGTATCAAGACCGTGCCGAGACCGATACGGGGGCTCCATTCGACCACATCACCCATCAGCTCTTGTCTTGTCATACGGTCAGCTGGTTGATTTGAGACATGACTATGACCAATGACATGACCAGCGTACGACCTCCATCCACCTTCCGACCATCCACGCGAGAACCGTCGTCGGCTCCGGTCCGTGGCCAACATTCCGTCCAACATTCCGCAGGGGCATCAACGTCGATGCGATCTCCGCAGATTTCACAATCCCGGCCGATTCCGCAGACACCATCAGCCTCCTCGACCAGAGGTCCAGCGGCATCCTCGCCGCATTCGTCTTATCAGGAACCAGCTTCCGTCCCATTGCCCGACGATGTGCGATACATGCCCATGCCGCAACCCGAACGTTTCTATATGCCGTCGTCGTCTGGTCGCGGCCAAACCGGAAACGGTTCTTCCGGAACCAGCGTCGGCTCCCATGACGTTTCGCAGTATGGCGCCGCTGCACAGCAGCCGTATTCCCCATATCCGCAGGCACAGTTTTCATCCCCATACGCTGTCGTCGCGCCGGTGTCCGCTTCTGGACCCTCGCCCGCATCAGGATATGTCGTGCCGCAGCTGATGCCGATCCAGCCGATATCACAGCCAATGCAATCGCAAGCCATGTCTCCGCAGTCGGGAATGGCGCAGTTCCCCGCATCGCAGTTTGCGGCGATCGCGCCGGCTGCAACATCCCCGTATCCCGATACGGCTGCCGCCGCACAAGGGCCGAGCACTCGTCGAGGCCGTCATACCGACGCCGCTGCATCGTTGGTGCCGTCTGCAGTATCCGCACCTGCCTCGCAGCAGTCCGCATCGCAGTCCGCACGGCAATCGTCCCAAGCGCTGTCCCGTCCACGAGCCCGTTCCCGAAGCACGGCCGTCGGCCCACCGCTCTCCTCCTCGTCATTCCTATCCGCTCCCGGCGGTCCCGGCAGCGGCATCGTCATGTTCCTCTCATCCAGCGGCGGCGTGGGCGCCACCGTACTCACCGCACTGTGCGCGTGGCATCTGACCATGCGCAACCGCACCTGCGCGCTGGTCGACGCCGACTTCACCGCCGGCGGCATGGACGTCACGCTCGGCATCGAAACCGAACCGGGCATGCGCTGGAGTTCCGTCAGCGCACCACTGGGACGAATCGAACCGCGCTCGCTGCTGCACGAACTACCTGAGTGGGAGGAGACCGTGGTGCTGGCAGCCGACCCGTGGAACGATCTCGCACCCGACTGGTGGGAGGTGGACGCGGCCATGCGAGCGCTGACCGAGGCGTGCGAAATCGTACTGGTCGACGGTGGCCACGCGGATTCGGAACACACGTTGCGCATGCATGCGGGCGTGCGTGTGGTGGTGGTCGAGCTCAGCGTGCTCGGACTGGCCCGGGCACGTGGATTGTTGATGCGCCTGAAGGAAAGTCGTGGTTCCGGTGGCGGCAAACATGGTGGTGGCAGGCACGGCGGAGGCAATCGTGGCGGTGGAGGTCGTGGTTCCGGTGGTCATGGTTCCGGAGGACGGCATGGTGGCGGTGGCGGCAACGGGCGAAGCGGTCCCAGCGGAGGCGCCCGCCATGGTGGATCCCGTCCGGGTGGCGCCGGCAACGCGGTCGGGCTCGCCGGCGCCGACATCACCACACTGCTTGTTGGCATCAAACCCGCGTCGGCGCCGCGGTCGGGCGTGGTGGCCGTCGAAGAAGCCGAGGAATATCTCGGCTCCCCGCTGATCGCCGTCTTCACACACGACCGGTCGATCAGCAAATCCGTTCTATCCGGCACCGGCATACCCTCGGTTCCACGACGATATCGACGATCGTTGGACGCGTTGTGCGATCGTCTGGAAATGGAGTGCCGCAATGAATGACAGCACGTATCGCAACGCCGGCTACGGCAAGGACGAGTATGCCGATGACGAGTATTCCGGCACCGTCTATGCTGCCAACGCCGACTACAGTACCGGCGGTACCGGCAACGAGTACGATGTCAACGCCGATTATCGTGCTGAAGCCGATTACGAGACCGGCTCTGACTACGACGACTCCTACGCTGCCACGCCCTCCGGCGAGCGCCTGGTGTTCGGTCCGTTGGGTGAGCTCGCCGACGAGGAGGGCGTCACGGATGTGGCGGTGACCTGTGATGGCCGTGTATGGGCGGATTGTGGCTCGGGCATGGAGGAGCGGGAGCTGACGGTGGGGTTTCGTTCGCCGCAGATCGTGCGCGAGTATGCGGTGCAGTTGTGTGCGCAGTTGGGGCATCGGTTGGATGATTCGCATCCGATCGCGGACGCGGCCACGGTGGATGGCGTGCGTATTCATGCGGTAATCGCGCCGCTGGTGGCGCAGGGTGCCGCGTTGTCGATTCGTTTTCCCGATCGTGCGTTGGCGCGGTTGGATTCACTGGGGCAGTCGGGCCTGTTCCCGTTGCAGTGGCTGCCATTGCTGAAGGCACTGGTGGTGGGGCGTGCCACGGTGCTGATCTCCGGTGGTACGGGTACGGGCAAGACCACGCTGCTGAAGGCGCTGCTGGCCGAATGCGACGAGCGCGAGCGCATCGTGAGCGTGGAGGAGATTCGTGAGTTGGGCGGTTTGCGGCATGGCAATCATGTGTCGCTGGTGGCGCGTGAGGCGAACGTGGAGGGCAAGGGCGCGATCGGCTTACCGGATCTGGTGAAGGCCACGTTGCGTATGCGTCCGGATCGTGTGGTGTTGGGGGAGTGCCGCGGCGAGGAGATCGCCGACCTGCTGCGCGCGTTGAATTCCGGTCATCATGGCGGCATGGCCACGGTGCATGCGGATGGTGTGGGACGGGTGCCGGCGCGACTGTCCACGCTGGGATTGCTGGCCGGGCTGAGTCCGGTGGCGTTGGCGATGCTGGCCGAGGGCGCGTTCGACGTGGTGATTCATTTGGAGCGTGAGCGTGGCGTACGCCGGATCGCGCAGATCGGCTGTCTGCGGGTGGCAGCCGACGGTGCGCTGGTTGGTAGTCCGATCTGCGAGTGGGATGGTCGTGGCGAGCCGGTGGTGCATCGACCGTTGTGGGACGAGTTCGTGGCGGAATGGCATGTTCCGGGCGCGGTGATTGCGTCGGCCGTGTCGGTCCGGCCGGTGCAGCGTTCCGTAGGCGACCGTGTTGTGCCGGCGTCATCCACGCCTGTTCGTTCAACGAATGAACGATCAATATCAGTGCGTTCCACAACGTCTGATCGCGCGTCTCGCCCAGTCCCCACGTTGCCAAGAACGCCGACGCGCATACGGTCAAATACGCCTGCATTGCCGCCACGCACGGACGGACGGTGACCGTCATGCTTCCCGTGGCCGTCGGCATATTAATCGGCGTGACGATCTGGATGATATGCGACGGAAGAACGGAACGGACGGAACGCCTGTCGGGACTGAGCCCGTCACCGGCCCGACCATCGTCACGAATCGGCATCGTGGCCGTACTGTCGTCGATCACATCGTTCGTGCGCAACGGCGGCACCGTGGTCGAAGCATTCGAAGAACTCGCCGAACGAACGTATCCGTCACCGACGATCACCGTGGATCGTGCGATGGAAATATTCGACGCCAAACGCAGTGACGACGAAACCGAGGAACGCGCGTGGCGAGTGGCGGTGAACGTGACCATGGCCTGTCAGGTGAGCGAACTGCTTGGATGCGAGACCGCACGATGCCTATCCGCCGTGTCAGCCGCCTACCGTCGCGAATGCCTGATGGAGGCGTCGCGCTCGCAAGCGTTGGCCATGCCGGAATCGACGATGAAACTGCTCGCCGCACTGCCGGTCGTCACGGTCATGCTGGGCGAGATCATGGGCGCAAGTCCGCTGACGTTCCTGTTCGGATCACTGTACGGATGGTTGTGTTTGCTGGGCGGGCTGACCTGCTACGGAATCGGACTGCTATGGATCGACGCGTTGACCAAACCGTTGCGTGACGATGCCGAAGTGCAACGGGATGGGCGGGCGTGACATGACGACGGAACTCTGGGCGTTCGCCGCCGCCATGACAGCGACGATAACCGTCTACCTATGTGTGGCCGGTACGCGGTGGGCGCCGCTCGTGGGGGAAGGCAGCGGGGAGCGGCGGATACGAACGGCCGTCGCGCTGGTGTTGGAGATGATCGCCGTCGCCGTGCGCCAGGGGGCGTCGATTCCACGAGCGTTGGAAGTGATCGGAGGAGTGTGTTCGCGCGCCGGTGGATGTGGAGGCGGCGTGGGAGGTGCGGGAGGGTTCGGCGACAGGGGCGGGAATGCGATCGATGATGTTGGGCTCGACGATCGGGGAAGTGCCGGCCATGGTTCTGGTCGTGGTGCTGGTGGTGATGGCCATGATCTTGGTCGCGAAATGATCCGGGTGGCGCGGGCGCTGAACCGTGGTGCCGATTGGGACAATGCGTGGGGAGTCGCCGATCCGGATGGGCCGGATGCGGCTGCGCTCGCCGTGATTCGCTCCGCGTTGGAGCCGTCGTGGAAGCACGGTATCTCGCCACTGTTGCGCATCGAAACGACGATCGAACAGATTGACCGCGACGAGCGACAGCGGATCGAGGAGGCTGCGGCGAAACTATCCGTCCGGGTTCTTGTGCCCATGGGCCTGTGCTTCCTCCCCGCCTTCATCCTCATCGGCGTAATCCCCTCCATAATCTCCTTCGCCACGGGGTAGGTGCATATGGGTATTGGAATCGGGCTATGGAATCGGCCTGCGGCCGATGCTGTGTTGTGTTCCCGCTGTCGCGGGAACGTGTCACCTCATCAGTCACGCGTTCGCGTGACAGCTTCATCCGCAAGAATGGACGGCCTACGGCCGGCGATATTCTGCTCGCCTGTCGGCTCGTCTTCGCCTATGAACAGTCCACTGGACTGTTCATTTGACGGCTCAGCCTAAGGGGAAGCCAGCACTTACCTATGCGACCGTATCCGGTAATGTTGCCTTCCCCTTGAGGGGAAGGTGTCGGCGTAGCCGACGGATGAGGTGACTCGTTTCGCGCCAGCGAAACACGGCACAGCATCGCCGAAGGCGATTCCGAGGGGGTTGCATTCGACCACATTGGGTGGAAAGCATGGACTGGCGGCGGGAAATTCAACAGACTGGGAACAGCTCCGGAGCTACCTATCACAACAACCCAAACAACCAATCACAACCAATCACAACCAATCACAACCAACAAACAACCAACAAACAACCAACAAACAATCAACCAACAATCATGTCCGAACCACTCCAGAAAGGAATCACCATGGACACCATGTTGGATGCCTCGCCGCCTGCCGCGACGGGCATCATCGATCGAATGAAAAATATGGCCCAACGCGCGAATGAGAAGATCTGTCTGCTCGACGCGCGCGGTCGTCTCCGCACCGTCACCGAACAGCCTGAATCCGGTCTGGCGACCGCCGAATACGCGATGGTGATGATCGCCGCCACCGGTTTCGCCGGTCTGCTCGTCGTGATCCTCAAGTCGGGCACCGTCGAAGGCCTGCTCAACGGCTTGGTCGAACGGGCCCTGTCCGTCGCCAACTGATCGGAGCGTGAACCATGGCGAACACGACGAGACATATCCGAACATCGTGTGGACAGGAACATGAGCGTGGGCCAATCCGAGATCGTCTTCGTGATTTGGCACATGCGTTGAAACGCCACGATCAAGGAACCGTCACAGCGGAGTTCGCCGTGGTTCTGCCCACAGTGATGGTGGTGGCGTTGCTGCTGCTGTCGTCGGCCCGGGCGGTGACGGTGTCGATGAACTGTCAGGAAGCCGCCCGGGTTGCCGCTCGGGAAATGGTGATCGCGCCAGACGGGGATGCGAACCCGTCCGATGTGGTCACCCGCATAGCCGGTTCCCGCGCAACGGTGCGCGTCGAGGAAAAACAGGATCAGATCACCGTGACCACGCGTTGCCCAGTGGGTCCGGGACCGCTCGGCATGCTGCCGGTGGCGGTGGAAGGAGAGGCGGTGGGACTGCGATATGAGTGAGCGTGCGGGGGAGAAGAATACCGGGAATGTGACGGTCGTGGTCGCGAAGGCATCTCATCGGTCACGCATTCGCGTAGCAGCTTCCTCTCAAGGGGAAGCCGGGTTTTTGAAATGCGGCCGTGGCGGCCATTGCGTAGCTGACGAAGGGTCGGGAACGGTGGTGGGTGTGGGATTGGTGTTGATGGTCGGTGTGCTATTGACCGCGATTCTTGCATTCGGGAACGTGCTGCACTGTAAGACCGTGGCCGGTACGGCAGCCGATTCAGCCGCGTTGGCCGGGGCCACGGCTCTGTATGATTCCGCCGGCGATCCGTGTACGGTCGCGAAACGACTGGCAAAAAAGAACCGTGCAACACTCGAAACGTGTCGGACGCTCGATGAGGACGTGATCGTGACGGTTCGAGTGAAGACTCGCGTTCCGCTCGTCGGCGATGTACACACGTCTGCACGGGCTGGACCCAAGAATTGTGTCGTTGCAAATTCTGATGTCGTGGAATGACGTCGTCGATCATCGTCGAATGACAATCGTGGAATGACGGTGCGACAGTACGGGAACTCCGCTGATCAATATCGGCTCATACGGATGTCAGCCAACGCGGATTCAAACTCAATGCACATACAGCCCCAACGGCAACGGCCGCCCACGACGGGCATGAACCACGCGGACCGTGTATTCATACTCATCACAGACGGCCGATGAACCGCTGACGTTGCGTCACTCGCCGCACTCATCGCTCGAGCGCGTTCTTGCTGCTACTTCGTCGCGTTCTTCTTCGCGTTGACGAACCAGTAGGCGAGCGCCACGAAGATCGCACCGCCCACGATGTTGCCGAGCGTGGCGGCGGACAGGTTGTACAGGATGCCCTGCACGGTCACTGCGTCCGCGCCGGCCGCCTGGGCGCCGAAGCCGAGCATCTTGGAGACGAGGCCGACGGGCAGGAAGAACATGTTCGCCACGCAGTGTTCGAAGCCCATGGCCACGAAGCCGGCGATCGGCAGCAGGATGCCGAGCACCTTGTCGGCTACGGAGCGGGCGGAGAATCCGATGCGCACGGCCAGGCATACGAGGATGTTGCACAGGATGCCGCGGAAGAACAGCGTGAACCAGTCGGGCGTGATCTTCGAGGCAGCGGTGGCCACGGCGGTGTTGCCCACGGCGCCGTCGTTGAGGCCCATGGTTCCTGCGAACGCGATCAGCGTGACGAGCACGAGCGCGCCGGCGAGGTTGCCGAACCAGACGATCACCCAGTTCTTCAGCATGGCCGGCCAGGAGATCCTGTGTGCCGCCAAGTCGGAGGCCATGAGCGAGTTGCCGGTGAACAGTTCCGCGCCGCAGCAGAGCACGAGCACGAGGCCCATGCAGAAGGCGAGGCCACCGACGAAGCGCTTCGGGCCCCAGGTCATGGCCGGGTCGCAGGTGACGATGAGGAAGAACAGGGCGCCGAAGCCGATGAACGCGCCGGCGAACATGGCGGAGACGAACGCCTTGCCGCCGGTGAGCTGGGTCTTGGTGACGCCGGCCTTCTCCACGGCCTCTTCGGTTTCGGCCGGGGTGAGCGCGTTCACGTTGATGATCGGGGTGAGGATCGAAGGCTGGGTGGTCACGTGCACCTCGTTGGACTGCGTGGTGCCGGCGTTCGTTGCCGGCGTGCCGTTGTTCGGCATGGGGTTCCCTTCTCTAGGAATCAATGTTCGTATGCGTCTGTCGTGTCGTCACCGACCGCGACTGGGCGTCGTTTGCCGCACACCATATTCGCCCAAAGCGCCGACCGTCGCCCTCGTTGTTCCCACTATTTGCAACGAAGCAAGGAGCCGATAATTATGTACTACAATATTAGTGACTGGCGGAATCAGTCCGACATTCAGGTTTACCGGTGTGCGTTGAAGCACGGCATCGACCCAGACGACTCGTTATACGTGGCATATCATCCGCAAGAGGTACTCGTCCTCAGGGAGGATCCTCCGAAGATGTTATGTCTCGGATTCACACAGTCCGGAACGATGCTGGAAGTAATCGTGCTGTATGAGGAGCAGACCGCCAGATGGGTGCTCATACATGCGATGAAATTACGAAAACAATATCGACCGTATTTGGAGCGAGGCGGCTATCGACTTTTTGAAAGGGGATTGTGGTGAGCAAGAAACATTACAACTACGTCATCGTGGGTGATGAGGATTTTCCTCCAGAGGTGTCGGCCATGCTGAACGCCGCCGCGGAGGAGGCCGAGCGCGGCTACTCGCTCGAATTTCTGGAGAAGTGCCGATCGGGGCGGCCATTGGAGATCGGTGCGACCCCGGCCCGGCACAAGATCCAGATCCGTCTGGACGACGCCCGTCTTCTCCGTCTGGACGACTACGCGCATCGGCACGACATGAGTCGTTCCGAAGCCGTGCGTACGTTGCTGGACAAGGCGCTCGCCGAAGGATCGTCGCAGGATTCCGGAAGCGGACCGTCCGACGATTCCTCGGATGAGTGAGGCCGGGCTTTGCCGTCGTCGTGTGTGCCACCGTGCAGTTCGCGCAGTTCGCATAGTATGGTGACGGCGTTTTTGAGACAATACGGTATGGCGGTCGTTTCGGTTTGCGGACCGGATCGTAAGGGATTGGAATAGCAGTATGGCTTTGGCATTGTATAGGCGGTATAGGCCCGACACCTTCGACGGCATTGTGGGTCAGGACCAGCTGAGCCGTAAAGCCGACAGTCCGGTGGACTGTCGGTAGGCGATGCGAGCGCGATGCATTGAGCGCGAGGTCTGAGAAAATACAGTATGGTGACCGCTTCGGTTTTCGTATTCGGTGATAAGGGATTGGAATAGCAGTATGGCTTTGGCATTGTATAGGCGGTATAGACCCGACACCTTCGACGGCATTGTGGGCCAAGACCAGGTCACCATTCCTTTGTCCCGCGCCCTCGACGAGGGCAAGCTCACGCACGCGTATCTGTTCTCCGGTCCGCGCGGTTGTGGAAAGACGAGTTCCGCGCGTATTCTCGCCCGCTGCGTGAACTGCGAGAAGGGGCCGACGTCGCATCCGTGCGGCGAGTGCGAGTCGTGCCGTGATCTGGCGACCGGCGGTCCCGGTTCGATCGACGTGGTGGAGATCGACGCCGCCAGCCACAACGGTGTGGAGGACGCCCGTGAACTGCGTGAGCGCGCCGGTTTCGCGCCGGCCCGCGATCGTTACAAGATTTTTATTCTCGACGAGGCGCATATGGTCACGCCGCAGGGCTTCAATGCGCTGCTCAAGATCGTCGAGGAGCCGCCGGAGCATGTGCTGTTCATCTTCGCGACGACCGAGCCGGAGAAGGTGATCGGCACGATCCGTTCGCGTACCCATCATTACCCGTTCCGTCTGGTGCCGCCCGAGATCATGGGCCCGTATCTGGAGGACATTTGCGGCAAGGAGAGCATCAAGCCGGAGCCGGGCGTGCTCAAGCTGGCCATGCGTGCTGGCGGTGGTTCCATGCGTGACGCGCTGTCCGTGCTCGACCAGTTGATGGTCGGTGCCGTTGACGGCGTGATCGCCTACGATTCTGCGGTCGCGCTGCTTGGTTTCACTCCTGACGCGCTGATTTCCGAGGCGATCGATGCGGTGATCGACCGTAATGGCGAGCAGTTGTATTCCGTGATTCAGAAGGTGATTGTCGGCGGATTTGATCCTCGTCGTTTTGTGGAGGATCTGCTGTCGCGTGTGCGCGATCTGCTTGTGCTGACGATTGCCGGCGAGCGCGCCGAGGCCGTGCTGAGCGACGACGCCGAGGCGGAGGATCGTGATGATCTGCGCCGCCAGTCGTCTGCGCTTGGCCTGACCCGGCTGACGCAGATCGCCGACGTGATCAACGCCACGCTTGGTGCGATGAGCGGTTCCACGTCGCCGCGTATGCGTCTGGAGCTGCTGGCCGCCAAACTGCTGGTGCCGCCGACCGCGATCGCGGTGACCGGTGCCGGTTCGCCTGGAACCGCCGCCGCAACGACTGGCACTGCCGGGCAGTCCGGAAACTCTGCCGACGGTCATTCCGGTGCGACTGCGGGCGGCGCACGTGGCGGCGGTTTCGCTGGCGCCAAGCGCAACCAGCCTTCGGCCTCGGCCGCCTCCGGGCGTACTCCTGTGGGGGAAGCCGGCGCGCACAGCGCGACTGAGGTGGGCTCGTCGTCCGTGTCGTCGTCCGCGACTTCTTCTTCCGTGCTCCCCCCTGCGGGGGGAGCTGTCACGCCTGGCGTGACTGAGGGGGTCTCCAACACCGGTGCCACCCCGTCCTCCGACTGGGCGACATCGTCCGAAACCGCCAACACCTCCGTCGCGGACTCCGCATCCGCCACTAACGAGCCCGCCACGGATTCCGCCGCACCCGACACCCGCACTCCCGACGAAAAATGGGACGCCCTGATCGCATCCCTGCCCGAGGACGTGCGCAAGTACGTGTCCCGCGATCGTGTGCCGCGCATCAATCTTTCCCCGAATCCGAAGAATGGGCGCATGTGCCTGTGGATCAAGTTCGACAAGGCCATCAACAAGTACGCGTTCGCGTTGGCGGTCGCATCGGAGAGCGTGAACGGCCATACCAAGGTGGTTGATATTCTGCGCGAGGCCACGCATGAGATGTTCGGCAGCGACGTCCAGCTCGCCCCCACCAAGAAAATGGCGGACGGTCAGGTGGCGCCGCCGTTCGGCAAGCTGCCGCCGGCCGAACAGCAGCAGATCAAGGCCAAGCTGCTTCAGGTGAGCCTTGGCGGTATGGGCGCCGGTATCGCCCAGCCCGCCCAGTCGCGTGCACATAACGATGCCGCGGACGATACTCCGGCCGCAACCGACGCCGATACCGACGTTCACCGAGCCGGTTCGGTTTCTCCCGGCCCGGACGGCACACATTTTGCCGGTCCGGACGCCGAACCCGACGGATGGGGAACTCCGGCCGCATCAGCGAATACAACGGCGAACACGTCGACCGCAGCCAATGACGGGGATCCATGGGGAAGCGACCCGTGGGCGAATCCCACGCCGGCCGCGTCCGATGAAACCGTGCAGTCCGTCTCATCACAGCCGACCTCCGCGTCGCATAACGACGGTGTCATGGGAGACGACCCGTGGGCGTCCTCCGCGCCGGTTGCCGGTGATGATCCGTGGGCCAGTCCGGCTGGCGGCCAGACCGAAGGAACGGCTGCGTCCGCTAGCGGATATCAGGATCTGTCGCAGCAGCACGCCGCGCCGAAGGCCGAGCACCACACCAAGCATGTGGCGGTGCCCGACCTGTCCGACGACGAGGATCCGTGGGCGCAGTCCGCTCAACCCACGCCGACGCAATCGACGGTAGCGCAGCCGGGGCCGCAGTCCGTCGTGTCGCAGCCCGACGGTCCCGCGTCGCAGTCTGCCGCGCCCGAACACCACTTCAATCCGAACGCGCGATTCGGCCAGCAGACGCAGAACGGTTTCGGCGGGCCGGGCCAGTACGGTCAGCCCGGTCAGGCCAACGGTTTCGGACAGTCATCCGTCGGCGGCATCGGCAACCCCGCGCCCGGTGTGAATCCGAACGCGCAGCCCGTGCCGCAGGTCGACCCGGACGAGGACGAATACTCCATGTCCGACGAGTCGCTCAACGTGCGCAACGCGATGAACCTCGACGATCTCAAACGGTTCTTCGACGTCAAAAGCGTGGAGACACTCGCGCCCGACGATCCGAACAATCCGCGCAACATCGTCGCCAAACGCAAGGCAGCCAGCGAGGAGGAATAGGGTGCCGGTCGTGGTTCTGACGGGACGGAGTGAAGGTGTATCTCCCCTCAGTCAGCTGCGCTGACAGCTCCCCTCGGAGAGGGGAGCCGCTGGTGATTGCTCTAGCTCCCCTCTCCGAGGGGAGCTGGCTGCCGAAGGCAGACTGAGGGGAGACAACCCAAGGGGCAATGCGGAGCCGCATGACCGACCGAATACGTGACTCAGTTAGTGTGATCACACTAGGGGAATCAGGAAGTCGGCTAGTGTGATCACACTAAGGAACGAGCAAACACGAAGGAGCAAGCGATGGCATTGGCGTATGACGGAGCGATCCAGAATCTGATCGACGCGTTCTCGCGACTGCCCGGCATCGGACCGAAGGGCGCACAACGCATCGCCTTCTACCTGCTCGGCGCGGACGAGCAGGAGGCGCGTGAACTCGCCGACGCCATCACCGAAGTCAAAGCCAAAGTGCGGTTCTGCGAGATCTGCGGCAACGTATGCGAAACCAGCCCCTGCCCGATCTGCGAGGACCCGCGCCGCGACCGCAGCATCATCTGCGTGGTGCAGGAGCCCAAGGACGTGATGAGCATCGAACGCACCCGCGAATTCCGCGGCCTCTACCACGTGCTCGGCGGTGCGATCAACCCCATGGCCAACGTGGGGCCCGCCGACCTCAACATCCCCCAGCTGCTGCAGCGACTCGGCTCCGGCGAAGTGCACGAGGTGATCATGGCGCTCAATCCGAACATCGAGGGCGAGGCCACTACCACCTACATCTCGCGCCTGCTCGGCCCGCTCGAGGTCAAGGTCACGCGTCTGGCCAGCGGTCTGCCCGTCGGTTCCGATCTCGAATACGCCGACGAAATCACGCTCGGCCGCGCGCTCGCCGGTCGTCGCGAGGTCTGAGCCGCCAAGTCCCAGCCCTCGTAGAACGATTGACGCGCCGGGGTTGTCCAAATGTTGGCGACGGTATGTTTTCCATAGCATTGGAGCCCTTATAATCTTGCCGTTTGCGTACACTATGTGACTACTTGTGCACCAAGCGACCGAAACACGATTCCCACGGAATGCGGCACCGGAATGCTGCGCCTCGCGCGGGATCACGACGGCAACAACGAGATGGGACTGAAGTGGCACTTATCGTTCAGAAATACGGTGGCTCATCGGTGGCGGACACCGATTCGATCAAGCGCGTGGCCAAGCGCATCATCGACACCAAGAAGAAGGGCAACGACGTGGCGGTGGTCGTCTCCGCAATGGGCGACACCACCGACGATCTGATCGATCAGGCGCTCGACATCGACTCCCAGCCGCCGGAGCGCGAGATGGATATGCTCATGACCGCAGGCGAGCGCATCTCCATGAGCCTGCTCGCCATGGCGATCCATGCGCAGGGCGCGCGCGCCCACTCGTTCACCGGTCAGCAGGCCGGCTTCCTCACGGACGCCCGCTACGGTGCCGCGCACATTCGTGCCGTGAAGCCGAAGCGTGTGGCCGAAGTGCTCGCCGAGGGCGACGTGGCGATCGTGGCCGGCTTCCAGGGCATCAATGCCAAGGGCGATCCCACCACGCTCGGCCGTGGCGGTTCCGACACGTCCGCAGTGGCGCTGGCTGTGGCGCTTGAGGCCGACGTGTGCGAGATCTACACCGACGTGGACGGCATCTTCACCGCCGATCCGCGTATCGTGCCGACCGCCCGTCGTATTCCCGCGATCTCCTACGAGGCGATCCTCGAGATGGCGGCCTGCGGCTCCAAGGTGCTGGCGCTGCGTTGCGTGGAGTACGCCGAGCGCTTCAACATGCCGCTGCATGTGCGCAGCTCCTTCTCGCATCGTCCGGGTACGCTCGTGCTGCCCGACGGCGTGGATCCGCGCAGCATCCCGAACCTGCAGTAGTCGATTTTCGTTGGCCTGCGTTGGGCGGGTTCGATGATCGAACCAATCCGACAGATGTGCCGAAACCCTAAGTAAGACAATCAGAACGTAAACGTAAAGGTGACAACAATGAGCAACGATAACCAGTCCATGGGCGACCTCTTCCCTGACCTCGGCCCGGAGGATCCGGTCGTTTCCGGCATCGCGCACGACCGTTCCGAAGCGCAGGTCACGCTGCGTCGCATCCCTGACCGTCCGGGCGTGTGCGCGTCGATCTTCACGCAGCTGGCCGACGCCGGCGTGAACGTCGACATGATCGTGCAGGCCGCCGCCTCCACCGGTACCGCCGACGTGTCGTTCACCACGTCCGAGTCGCAGATCCGCGACGTGGAGAACATCCTCGAGGCCAAGCGCGAGGAGCTCGGCTACGAGTCCGTGGACTTCAACACCTCCGTCGGCAAGGTCGCGCTCGTGGGCGTGGGCATGAAGACCCACTCCGGCATCGCCGCCACCTTCTTCCGCGCGCTGAGCGAGAAGAACATCAACGTGCTGATGATCTCCACCTCCGAGATCCGCATCTCCGCCATGGTGCCGCTCGAGGACCTCGACGACGCCGTGCGCGCCATCCACACCAAGTTCAACCTCGACGCCGATCAGGTGGAGGCCGTGGTCTACGGCGGCACCGGCCGCTGATCGAGCCGCGACTTCGGACAATCGGAACCAACGGACTGACGTTACAGCCTGAAGAAAAAGGAGCCACACAATGGTACAGATCAATGACAAAGGCGTGAACGTAGCGGTGCTGGGCGCCACCGGTCAGGTGGGCATGGTCATGCGTCGC
Source organism: Bifidobacterium callimiconis (assembly GCF_003952005.1). Taxonomy (GTDB): domain Bacteria; phylum Actinomycetota; class Actinomycetes; order Actinomycetales; family Bifidobacteriaceae; genus Galliscardovia; species Galliscardovia callimiconis. The sequence continues at coordinate 56,789 of NZ_QXGJ01000008.1, read as the reverse complement.
ATTCTCGACGAGCGCGACTTCCCCGTGAAGGACCTGCGCTTCCTCGCGTCCGCGCACTCCGCCGGAACCGTGCTCAACTGGCGCGGTCACGACATCACCGTGGAGGACGTGGCCAAGGCCGACCTCTCCGGCATCGACATTGCCATCTTCTCCGCCGGCGGCGGCACGTCCAAGGTGTGGGCCCCCAAGTTCGCCGAGGCCGGCGCCTACGTGATCGACAACTCCTCCCAGTGGCGTATGCACGACAACGTGCCGCTGGTCGTGGCCGAGGTCAACCCTGAGGATCTGGACGACGTTCCGGACCGCATCATCGCCAACCCGAACTGCACGACCATGGCGTGCATGCCGGCCATGAAGGCGCTGTCCGACGAGTTCGGCCTCAAGCGTCTGATCGTCAGCTCCTACCAGGCCGTGTCCGGTGCGGGCCGCGCCGGCGTGCTGCAGCTCATGAACGAGGCCAAGGCCGCCGTGGAGCAGGGCGCCGACAAGCTCGTGTTCGACGGCAGCGCGATCGACTTCCCCGAGCCGACCAAGGTGGTGCGCACCATCGCCTTCAACGCCGTGCCGTTCATCGGCGCGATCGTGGACGACGGCAGCGAGGAGACCGACGAGGAGCAGAAGCTGCGCAACGAGAGCCGCAAGATCCTGCACCTGCCCGATCTCAAGGCCAGCTGCACCTGCGTGCGCATCGGCGTGTTCACCTCCCACGGCATGAGCATCAACGCCGAGTTCGAGAAGGACGTGACCCCGGATCAGGCCCGCGAGGTGCTGGCCAAGGCCCCGGGCGTGGAACTCAACGACATCCCCACCCCGCAGCTCGCCGCCGGCAAGGACCCGAGCTTCGTGGGCCGCATCCGTCAGGATCAGGCGGTGGACGGCAAGAAGGGCCTGTCCATGTTCATCACGAACGACAACCTGCGCAAGGGCGCCGCGCTCAACGCCATTGAGCTTGCGGAGATCGTGGCGAAGAAGCACTTCGCCGATCAGCTCTGATCCGAGCCTGCGCGGCTTGGTTGCGGTGGCTCCCCTCAGTCTGCCTTCGGCAGACAGCTCCCCTCAGCGAGGGGAGCCCAAGACAACACGCTGTGGCTCCCCTCGCTGAGGGGAGCTGTCGGCGCAGCCGACTGAGGGGAGCCGTGCGCTTATCCCCGGGGGAGGGATCGGTGCCTTTATGGTGCCGATCCCTCCCTCTGTCATGACTGCGTCATGACATCTCCCTCCCTTGGAGGGAGAACGCCGTTCCTCTTGGTGCTCCCTCCGGGGGAGGGAGCTGGCCGCCGCAGGCGGACTGAGGGAGGGATGAACCCCAGAGACGCTCCATTCACTCCGACAGCCCCTATGTCTGCCCGGCTGGCATACTGGGGATATGTCTGAAGCATCCGTGGAAGCGCAAAAACAGCTCGACCGAATCGTGGCGTTGGGATACCCCGACGTGGCCGATATGACGGCCGCCGCATTCCGGGCACTCGCCACCCCGATCATCAACGCCCTGGCTAAGTCCGACCTGGGCTCCAACATTCTTCTCGTGCCCACGCGCGAACTCGTGTCCCCCGAATCGCTGATCGCGCGAACCAGCATCAACCGCATGGCCGGCTTCACCACCATGCCGCCGCGCGATATCGCCAGTTTCCTGCCGCAGGACGGCTTCGAGCCGCCGGAAGGACCGTTCTACATCGTCGTGGATCCGCACACCGGCACTAGGTACACGAACCGCGAGCCCGACATCGCACGCAAGCTCGTCGAATCCGACGGGCGACTGCCGCTCACGCTGGAGGAGGGCCTCGCCATCGCCACCCAGCATCCCGACTGGCTCGTGCACAAGAACGGATTCAATCTGCTCGGCTCACGCAGCGCCGACGGTCGCGTGCCCAGCATCTGGATGAGCCAGAACGCGCCGCGACTGGGAGCCGTATGGCCCACCAGCAAGCACACGTGGCTGGGCAACGCCTACTGTATGGGCCGACGGGGTGTTTCGCTGTTCCATTATCTGTAAGTGTCTGTAGGACGTTTTGCCGGGCAACCCTCCCTCAGTCACGCGTAGCGTGACAGCTCCCTCCCTAGGAGGGAGCACGCAGAATTTAGCCTTGTGCTCCCTCCTAGGGAGGGAGCTGGCCGCCGTAGGCGGACTGAGGGAGGGATTGAGTGCAACCGGCATTGTTCTTCTGAGCGGCGTTCCGAGCCCTCCCTCTGTCACGACTTTTGTCGTGACATCTCCCTCCCCTGGAGGGAGAACGCCGGTGTGAGGGCGGATCTTCCTCTGCTGGTCGACTTGAGGGAGAACACCGGCGCTTAGGCCTTGGGCTTGCGGCTTTTGCGACGCATGGCGGAGGCCACGCCGCCCACCACGAGCGTGACGCCCATGACCACCAGGGCGACGATTGCGAAGATCGTCCACATGCTTAGCGACATCGAGAACCCAAACAGCCAGGAACTGCCCAAACCGCCGAGCGCGAACAGGGCGACCAGTGCGCCCCAGATGATCGTGGGCGTGCTCGGCCCTTTGCGGTACTCGATCTTCGGCGTATACGGCTGACCCATGTTCGGCGCGTACTGATTCCAACCCGGATAGTTCTGGAACTGCGGGCCGGCCGTGGCCTGCGCGGCGGTGCCGGAACCGGGGTAGTTGTTGCGCTGCGCCTCATCCGCGTAGCCCTGCGCGGCGGCCTGCTGCTGGCTCCACGCGGCCTCCTGCGGATTCATCGGCTGCTGGTTCTGCACCGGCTGGTCTTGCGTCTGCTGTGTCCATGGCTGCTCCGCCGCTGGCTGACCATCACCAGTGGGTGTGGCCTGATCGGCACCCGTCTGGAACGACTGCCCGGCCTGACCGATCGGTGCGAACGGATCATATGTGCCTCCCGCCGATGCGGAATCGTCGTCCGTCGTGGCTGGTGCGTCATCGGTCCGTGTCGTATCGCCCGTCTCGTATTCGGTGCCGGCGAGCGTCACATCGGGCTTGCCGATGATCGGTTGTGTGGGCAGTGCGTTGGCATTCGGATCGGCCGGATTCACATCGGCATCATCGGTCGAGTCGACATTGGCGACCGTATCGGTGATCGGTGTGCCGACCGCGCCGGCGGTCACATCATCGTTTACGCCAACCGGCGGCATGGTCTCCGTCGGCGCGTTCTGCGTCTTGATGCGATCCGGGTCGAGCGTCTGCGTGGGCATGTCGTCGTTCGGCGTTACGCCGTTGACCGGCATCACCTGGGTTTTCTGAGGATCCTGCTGGTTATGAGGGGCAAGGTTGGTCATGATATCTCCTTGGAAAATCTCGTCGTTGAAACTTGCTGCGAATGGGAACGGTTGTCGGACGACGGTCAGTCGTCGTAGCCGCGGCCGTGGAAACCGCTGTGCGACAGGTCGACGGAGATGTTGGAGAACACCGAGTCGCCGGTGAGCACAAGCACGCTACTGGAACCGGCGCTGTCCAACGTCGTCAGCGCGCCGTCGTTGTTGATGGTGGAACTGAACGTGTTGTCGACGTTCGACACGACCTTGCAGCCGTCCGGCAGCTCGATCTCCAGATCGGAGAACGCGATGTCGAGCCCAAGCTCACCGGTGGGGCAGGCGGAACCGGGGTACACGTTGCCCCAGTCGGACAGGTCGAGGGTCACCGACGAGAACGCGACATCCAGACCAGTGGTCTGCAGCATGTCGAGATCAGCGGAACGGTAGGTGCGGTCGGCGAACGTCACTTCGGTGCCGTAAGCGGATCCGGTCATGTAGCTCGCGCCGGGCAGAGCGACGTACGCGCACATCGAAGCGATAAGCGCCACAATGGTCAGCGGAATCAGACCACCGGATTTGCGGCCGGTGAACCCGACGATGATCGTGACCAGACCGAGCAGGAACGTGACCACCAGAATCCAGACGGATACCATCGTGACGGCGGTCGGCAGTTCATAGTGGCGGCCGAACGCCATCAGCGCGATCAGTCCGGCCAGTGACAGCAGGATCAGACCGGAGACGATGCCCACCACCACCGGGCCGGCCGGCTTGCGACGATAGACCACGGTCGGCTGGGCGGGCTGGGGACGGGCGGGTCCGAAATACGGTGCCGGACCGGGCTGCTGCGGAGCGAACGGCTGCTGCGGAGCGGGACCGGCGAAATTGTTCGCCGGATTGGCGGGATTCGGATTCACGTTGGGCATGGTGGGCTCTCCCGTCGCGGTGGGATTCTGATTCGGCTGACGATCGCCACCGTTCCTGTCACGGTTGTACAGCAGGATCGCGGCGACAATCAGCGCGATGAACAGCGGAATCGAAATGAACGGCACGGCGAACACGCTACCCGGGCAGCCGATGATCATGAACAGGATCGACATCCAGAACGGTGCAGGGAACCGGCCGTTGACCAGCGCCTCCTCGGCGATGATCGTGCCGTCACGTTCATCGGGCAGCAGGAACCAGGCCAGACCATAGAGCAGCGCGCCGAAGCCGGCCGCGCAGAAGAACGCGAACCAGATGATGCGGATGATCAGCGGATCCCAACCCAGACGGTTCGCGATCGCGCCGGACACACCACCGATCCAACGGTCGGTGCTGCGACGGAAGCCGAGCGAGCGGATCCAGTTGAAGAACCGGCTGCCCGCGGGCTGATTCGGCGCCGGCTGACCGGACTGGTTCGGGTTCTGCTGATTGAATTGGCCGTACGGATCCGTGCCGGTGTACGGGTTCGGATTGTCCTGGTTCGTGTTGCTCTGAGGACCAGGATCGGTGTAGGGGCCCGGCTGCTGGCCGGAGCCGAATGGGTTGTTCGGAATACCTGACGTCATGATGCTCATCTCCCTGGATCGTCCTCTACCGCTGCAGTGCCGGCGAACGTCGCATACGATGCCACGCGGCCGATTGCACCGGTCAAGGACGATGCATTCTCGTTGTTTCCTGATGTTTTCCTTGTTGATTCCATTCCACCGCAAAACCAGTCCCCCCGCTATGGGGGAACACCCTGAAAGAACCCTGAACCACGATTCCCCACCCCGAATCCCCCTCATTCCCCCGGATGAGATTGCTACGCTGGAGTGTGGATAGACGGCGTTACGGTGCGGAAACGGTCGGTGATCCGTGGAATCGGCCGGTGACACGGTGCGGACACGGTCGGTGACGTGGAATCGGCTGGTGATACCGTGCGGACACGGTCGGTGGCATTGGCCTGCGATATGCCGTGGAATCGGCCGATGGCCGATGCGGTGTTATTTGCGGCCTGCGGCCGCGTACCCTCATCAGTCTCGCATTCGCTCGACAGCTTCCCCCAAGGGGGAAGCCGGCAGGTGAGGGGCTTGATCAGTCCCCGGAAACCCGGCTTCCCCTTGAGGGGAAGCTGTCAGCGAAGCTGACTGATGAGGTGATCACGGCCGCGGCCGCAGGCCGCAAATAACACCGCAGCGGACGAAGTCCGATTCCGACTTGAGTCCGCGCCGCTACGAGAAAGGGAGACATGATGGATGATCAGCGAACCGGAACGCCGCCGGAATCATCGGCGTCTCCGACCCAGCCGCCGGTCTTCGACTCGCCGTTGCGGCGGACCACGCTGAGCTCGCTCGTCGACGCGGCCAGCCGTGCGGCCAACGCAACCAAACCCGTGCGTCCGGCCACTATCGGCGTGGTCATCGCACTGATCGGCGCGCTCGCCATCGGACTGGGCATCTGGGGTGCGCTCGCCGGACTTCCCGCGCAGATCGTCATCGGACTGGCCTTGGTCTTCATCGGCGTGACCGTCGGATGGGCGCAGATGAGCTTCATCATGGACGACCGTCTCCACCCCGACGCCCACACCGGAAAATTCACCATCGTCGTGACCGTAGCCAGCATCATCGTCACGATCGTCGGCGTGCTGGCCATGTTCAGCCTCACCATGTCGTTGGGAACGCTGCTCAAAGGCGCGCTCGCCGGACTCGTCATGATCGCCGCGCTCGCCGTCATCATCGCACCATGGTGGATCAGCCTGATCGCCGATCTGGGCATGCAGCGGGCACAGACCGCACGCGAGGAACTGCGCGCCGACATCGCCGCACGACTGCACGACTCCGTATTGCAGACGCTCGCGCTGATCCAACTGCAATCCACCGACTCCGCCAAGGTGGCCGCGCTCGCCCGCGCGCAGGAACGCGAACTGCGCGAATGGCTGTACGGCGATCCTGAATCCACCGCGACCGCCAGCGGCATGAGGGCCGGTACAGGCGGGACCGGTCCGGTGCCGGCATCGCCTGCGTCGGTTCAGCCGCCCAATCAGACGATGTCTCAAACCGTGACGCAACCGGCCGCGCAGTCCATGTCGGCCGCGCAGTCCGCGACGGCCGGCTCACGGCCAGTAGCGTCATATGCCGCATCCGCACGCACCCCGGCCGTCGCGGAACCGTTCTCCCGCGTACTTAAACGTATCGCCGCCAATGTGGAGGACTCATGCGAAAAGCCGATCGACGTGGTGACCGTGGGGGAGTGCACATATGCGCCGGCATTGTCGTCGCTGCTTGACGCCGCCGCCGAAGCCATGTCCAACGCCGCCCGGCACGGCGCTCCGCCGATCTCCGTCTACATGGAGGCGAGCGACGCCAAGGTGCAGGTGTTCGTCCGCGATCACGGCGAGGGGTTCGACGTGAACCGGCTGCCCGTAGGCCATCTGGGCGTCAAAGAATCGATCATCGGCCGCATGCGGCGGGCTGGCGGCACCGCCGAAATCGTCTCCAGACCCGGATGGGGTACCGAAGTCCGTCTATCCCAGCCGATTTAGAAATACCCGGGGTCTGGAGATACCCGGTCTGGAGATACAGACCGATCAGTCCGGCGCGGTCATTTCCGATCGTTCTCGACCATTCCCGACGGTCGAGGCGAGTCGCAGTAAGGTAGAAACGACGACGAACATACGAGGAGCGGGGAATGACACAGGCAGCGCAGCCGAACCAGCCGACGGCAACGATACCGCCGACAACGGCACCGTCGGGCAAACGATCCGTACGCATCGGCGTGGTGGATGACCATGATCTGTTCCGCGCGGGCGTGATCGCGGCCATCACCGCCGGATCCGACGACATCGCAATCGTCGGACAGGCCGGTGACGTGGAATCCTCGGTGCGAATGATCGCCGAAACCCAGCCCGATGTGGTACTGCTCGACGTGCACGTGCCCGGCGGCGAAGGCGGCGGCGGATCCGAAATCATCCTGCGCAGCGTACAGTACGCGCCGCACACGCTGTATCTGGCGTTGTCCGTATCCGATTCGCCGACCGACGTGGGCGCAGTGATCCGTGCCGGCGCTCGCGGATACGTGACCAAAACCATCACCGCTCAGGACCTCATCGCATCGATTCATCAGGTGGCGGAAGGCTACGCCGTGTTCAGCCCCAAGCTGGCGGGATTCGTGCTCAACGCGCTCGGACCGGGCAGCCAGCAGAACGGGGGAGCGGGCGCGGCGGCCGGTGGCGTAGGTGGTGTAGGTGGTGCCGCATCCGCCGGGGACGACTACAATCCGTACGCCCAACCCACGCCCAACGGCACCCGATCCGCGGCTGCGCCGGTTCCCGACGACGACATCGACATCGACGTGCTCAGTCCGCGCGAGCAGGAGGTCATGCGGCTCATCGCCCGTGGCTACTCCTACAAGGAGGTGGCCGCCGAACTGTTCATCTCCGTGAAGACCGTGGAAACGCACGTCTCCAAAGTGCTGCGCAAACTCCAGCTGTCCAACCGCGGCGAACTCGCCCGCTGGGCCGCCTACCGCCGCATCGTGTGAAGGGCTGCGGGCGGGGTGTCGCCGGGCTTGCTGCCGGCGGTGGGAGTGGGATCGGGCTTCGCCCGATGCTGTGTTGTTTGCGGCCGGTGGCCGCGTACCCTCATCAGTCTCGCATGCGCTCGACAGCTTCCCCCAAGGGGGAAGCCAGGTTTCCGGGGGAAGGCCTAGCCCCTCATTTGCCGGCTTCCCCTTGAGGGGAAGCTGTCAGCGAAGCTGACTGATGAGGTGATCGCGGCCACCGGCCGCCATCAACACAGTATCGGCCGCAGGCCGATGCCACACTCCTCAACCGGCTCCCATGACCTGGTTCCTGCACGCATCGCACGTGGCCGGTCGCGGCGGGCTCGGTGTTTCTGTTGTTGCCGGCTTGTAAACTGGGGAAGTTGGCGGCCGAGGGACCGCCGAACGTGAGTTTCAGCGCAAATGGCGCTGCACTATACAGAAAAGGAGGAAGTTATGGGCCAGGATCACAACCCCGACGTTGAATCGGTATTCGATCTTGCAGCCGCTGCTGCGGCATCCAACGGAGGGAACAACGACCCGCTGCTGCCTCCGGCTCGTTTCATCGGCTCCCCGCAGAAGCCGAGTCGCATGCCGTACAACAAGTACGCATCCTACGAACTCCAGGTGCCGTTCAGCTTCCCTGAGCGCACGTGGCCGAACAAGACGTTCAAGCGCGCTCCGCGCTGGTGCTCCGTCGATCTTCGCGACGGCAACCAGGCGCTCGTCAACCCGATGGACTCCGAGCGCAAGCTGCGCTTCTGGAACCTGCTCGTCTCCATGGGCTACAAGGAGATCGAAGTGGGCTTCCCGTCCGCGTCCGAGACGGACTTCGACTTCATCCGCATGCTCATCGAGCGTGAACTCATCCCCGACGACGTGACCATCGTGGTGCTCACCCAGTGCCGCGAGCACCTGATCCGCCGCACCTACGAGGCGCTGCGCGGTGCCAAGCGCGCGATCGTGCACTTCTACAACTCCGTTTCCGTGCTGCAGCGCGAGGTCGTGTTCCGCAAGAACCGCGCGGAGATCAAGAAGCTCGCCACCGACGCCGCCGAACTGTGCAAGGATCTCGAGGGCGAGGCCGAGGGCATCGACCTGTATTACGAGTACTCGCCGGAGTCGTTCACCGGCACCGAGCCGGAGTACGCCGTCGAGGTGTGCAACGCCGTGATCGACGTGATCAAGCCGACGCCGGAACACCCGATGATCATCAACCTGCCGGCCACGGTGGAGATGACCACGCCGAACGTGTTCGCCGACGAAGTGGAGTACGTGTCCACGCATCTGAAGGATCGCGACGCCATCGTGCTGTCCCTGCACCCGCACAACGACGAGGGCATGGGCGTGGCCGCCACCGAGTTGGGCGTGCTGGCCGGCGCCGACCGCGTCGAGGGCTGCCTGCTGGGCAACGGCGAGCGCACCGGCAACGTCGATCTCGTCACGCTGGGCCTGAACCTGCTCACGCAGGGCGTGGACCCGCAGATCGACTTCTCCAACGTGCCGGAGATCCGCAAGACGGTGGAGTACTGCAACCAGATCAAGATCTCCGAGCGTCATCCGTACGCGGGCAACTTCGTGTTCACCGCGTTCTCCGGTTCGCATCAGGACGCCATCAAGAAGGGTCTCGAGGCCCGTCAGATGGCCGCCGACCGTGCCGACGCCGATCTCGACAAGTTCGTGTGGCTCGTGCCGTACCTGCCGATCGATCCGAAGGACATCGGCCGCAGCTACGAGGCCATCATCCGCGTGAACTCGCAGTCCGGTAAGGGCGGTATGGCCTACCTGCTCAAGACGAACCACAACCTCGACCTGCCGAAGCGTCTGCAGGTGGAGTTCGACAAGATCGTGCAGAAGTACGCCGACGACACCAAGAAGGAAGTCAAGGACGAGGACATCTGGCGCCTGTTCAAGGACGAGTACCTTCCGGTGGAGTCCGGCGGTGCCACTGCGGCCGGTCATGTGGTGGGTGATACCACCGACGAGACGCTTAAGCAGTGGGGTCGTCTCAAGCTGCTCAAGGTGTCCGTTTCGTCCGGCGAGGATGGCTCCGACACCGTGCTTAAGGCCCGCCTGCTCGACCGTGGCACCACGCCGGGCGCCGAGCCGATCGAGCGTGACCTGTCCGGTGTGGGTAACGGTCCGATCGCCGCGTTCATCAACGCCGTGTCCACGCTGGGCATCGACGTGTCCGTGATGGACTACGTGGAGCACACGATGACCGCCAGCACCGACGCCATGGCCGCCTCCTACGTGGAGTGCGAGATCGGTGACGCTCCCGAGACCAAGGTGATCTGGGGCGTGGGCATCGACTCCTCAATCATCACGAGCTCGCTGAAGGCCATCATTTCCGCGATCAACCGCTCCGAGCGCTGATTTGCTGAGTCGCTGATAGAGCGATAGAAGCGTAAAGGGTCCGACCTCCGTAAAAGAGGTCAGACCCTTTTGCGTATCCGGGGGCGTTGGAATCGGCCTGCGGCCGATCCGTGTTGATGGCGGCCGCAGGCCGCGTACCCTCATCAGTCGGCTGCGCCGACAGCTTCCCCCAAGGGGGAAGCCAAGTTTAAGGGACGAAGCTTTCTGGGTGTTTTGAATTTCTCCTGAAGGGGAGCCGGGTTCAAGGGATGAATCTGCCCACGTATTTCTGGCTTCCCCTTGAGGGGAAGCTGTCGGCGCAGCCGACTGATGAGGTGACTGGCCGTAGGCCGCAAAACACAGCATCGGCCGCAGGCCGATCCCAAATGCCGCATTCAACGCAAAAGGGCGGCGCCACGACTCGTGTCGTGATCGCCGCCCCTTCTTGCCGTGCCGGGAATCCGCCGGTTACTGACCGGACTGGCCCGTGGCGCCTTCGGTTCCGGTTCCGCCGGTGGTGCCGCCAGAAGTGTTGCCGCTGGTGCCGCCGCCGGTCGTGGTGCCGCCGCCCGTGGTGCCGCCACCTGTGCCGTTCTCGGTTCCGGTCGAGCCTTCGGTTCCGGTTCCGCCGGTGGTGCCGGAACCTGTGCTGTTGCTTTCGGTTCCGGTCGAGCCTTCGGTTCCGGTGGTGCCGCCGGTCGTGTTGCTGCCCGTACCGCTGCCTGTGCCGCCCGAGTTTTCGGTGCCGGTGGAGGTGCCCTCATCGGTGGTGTCGGAGCTTTCGGACTTGTTCTTGCTGGTCGTGCCGGACGAGGACGACGACGAGCTCTTCTTGCCGCCGGTGCCCCAGGTGCCGTCGCTGCCGCCGATCGTGCCGTCGTCCTTGGCCGTGGGGAACGCCTCGTCCTTGGCGCCGGACAGCGCCTGCTTCATGTACTTGGTGAACATGTGCGCCGGGTAGCCGGAGCCGTGGCTGTAGCCGGCGAAGGTGGGCACCTCCTCGGCGGTGCCGCCGTCGCCCGGATACCAGATGGCCATGTACGTGAGCACGGACGGCGTGAAGCCGACGAAGCTTGCCGCCTTGCTGTCGTTTGCCGTACCGGACTTGCCGGCCATGGTCAGACCGATGGAGTTGGCCTCCTTACCGGTGCCGTACTTGATCGTGCCAGTCATGGCCTTGGTCACCAGTGCCACGTCGTTCGCGTCGAACACGCGCTCGGCCGTGGTGGTGGACTTGTACAGGTCCTTGTTGTTGCCGTCGGTCACCTTGTTCACGATGTGGATCGACACCTTCTGGCCCTGGTTGGCGATGGTGGAGTAGCCGCGCACCATGTCGTACACGGTCAGACCGGAGTTGCCGAGCACGGTGTACGAGTCGTTGGCGATCGTACCCTTGATGCCGGCCGTCTTGGCCGTGTCGATGATCGTCTGCGAGCCGAGATGCTGCGCCAGATCCATGTACACGGTGTTCACCGAGTTCGCCGTGGCCTTGTATAGGTCGATGTAGCCGTAGCTCACGCCGCCGGCGTTGTTCATGGCCTGGGTGAGACCGGGGAACGATCGCGGCGAGTTGCCGTTGAACGTGGTGCTCAGGTTCACGCCCTTCTGCACGGTGGCGAGCAGCGCGAACGGCTTCATAGTGGAGCCGATCTCGAACGTGGACTGCGTCACGTTGTTGAGGCTGTGCGTGAGGTAGTCCTCGCCCGCGTACAGCGAGATGATCGAGCCGTCCTTCGGGTTCACGCTCATGGCGCCGGCCTCAAGGCCCTCCGGTACGGTCGACGCGTTCGCCGTGGGGCTGACCACGTTGTACAGCTCATCCTGACGCGTCTTGTCGATCGTCGTGATGATCTTGTATCCGCCGGTGTCGATGTCGGTCTCGGTGAACGCCTTGGACGCCACGAGCTCGTCGCGCACCATCTTGAGCAGATAGCCCTTGGTGCCCTGATAGATGTTGTCGGTGGACTGCTGCACGGTGTCGGGCAGCTGCGCCTCGCTCTTCTCCTTGGCGGAGATGTAGCCGTCCTCCTTCATGATGTTGAGCACGCGGTCGAAGCGCTGCTTGGCCATCTTCTGGTTCACCGCCGGATCCCAGTTGTTCGGCGACGGGATGATGCCGGCGATCGTGGCGGCCTCGGACAGCGTAAGGTCCTTCGCGTCCTTGCCGAAGTACGCCTGCGCCGCGGCCTGGATGCCGTACGCGTTGCGTCCCAGATAGATGGTGTTCATGTAGTTGCACAGCACCGTGTCCTTATCCTGGGTCTGTGCGATCTTCAGGGCCAGGAACGCTTCCTTGACCTTGCCCTTGTACGTGGTGGTTTCGCCCAGATAGTAGCGTTCCGCGTACTGCTGGGTGATCGTCGAGCCGCCCTGACGCGTGCCCTTGGTCACGTTGTTGATGAGCGCTCGGCTGATGCCCCTGAGATCGATGCCCTTGTCCGTCCAGAACGTGCGGTTCTCGGAGGCGACGATCGCGTTGCCCACATAGTCGGGCAGCACGGAACAGTCGATGATATCGCGGTTCTGTTCGGCGAACGTGCCGATCTCGGTGGTGCCGTCGGAATAGTAGACGCGCGTCTTCTCCGCGAGCGCCACGTCCTCCGGATTGGGCACCTTGGTGGTGGCGTACATGAACGCGAACGCGCCGATTCCGCCGACGACGCACACGGCGATGAAGATGAGGAATCCCTTGAGAATACGATGCTTCTTCTGCTTCTTCGGGGGACGATGCGAACGATGTCGCTTGGAGGGGCGAACGGTCGATGCCGCTTCGCCGGCCACGCCCGAAGAGGAGGCGGATCGTATGGATCGAGGAGTCTGAGAAGCCATAAGGGTCAGGCTACCCCCGAAATCTTGCGAATTCATGGCGGATTTTAGGAATGTTCATAGGATTCGTACGTTTTTCGGGCGTTTCCGCGGCGTGTTTTGTCCAACGTCCTCGGTGGAGTCGGCTGTGGAAGTTCGTAGGGTATTGGTCGATCCGTTATGGAAACTGACCACTCGGTGGGCTAACGTTGGTGTGTTTAAATTGCCGGTCGACTTTGCCGTCGACCCGACGACTGCGATTGTAAGGAGTGCCGCGAGTGACTGAGGTGCGCGAACCAGCCGAGATGGAGGAAACCACCGGGGAATCCGCTGCCGATGGCGTGATCGACTCGGCCGACGTGAACATCGCCGACTTCGACTTGCGGACGCGGCACATGAAGCCGTTCGGCTGGCGGTTCTATCTCATTTCGTTCCTCATGGTCGACGTCGTGGCCGTGGGCTTGTTGCAGTGGAGCGTGTGGACGGTCGAACCGTTGCGTGGCTTCGGCGGATTCATCTCCAAGATGTGGACGAGCAACGACTATCAGTTCCTGCTCAACATGCTGATCCTTGCCGTGGCGTATCTGATCCTCGTCGTGCTGATCAACCGGTTCTGGATCGCGTCGGCGGTGTTTCTGTCGATCGTCGGATTTTGCGCGGTGGCCGACCGATTCAAGGTGATGGTCCGCTATGAGACGATCAAACCATCCGATCTGAGCTTCCTGAAAAGCGATGCCGGCAGCATGGTCGGATTCATCCCCACGGGGTCGTCGCGCGTGTTCATGGACGCGGCCATTTTCTTCCTCGCCATGGTGGTGATCTGCTATTCGCTGCATCAGCGTGACGGTCGTCGTAAATTCATCGATCTGCACAGTCGTGTGAAGAACACGGCCGCACGACTGCTGTTCATCGTGTGCCCCGGACTGTTCCTCGGTCTGTTCACGGCCGGACTCGCCACCACCGGATCGTGGTCGTACAACTTCGCGCAGGCGCTCGGCGATTCGCCGAAGCTGTGGGATTCCGTCACCGACGCGCAGGCCAACGGCACGCTTATCGGATTCCAGCGCTTCGTCAATCCGAAGGTCATGGACGAGCCGGCGAACTATTCGGAAAAGACGATGGCGAAGATCGCCAAACGATACTCGCAGGCGGCCGACGAGATCAACCAGACCCGTGAAAGCAATCTCGAGGACAGCACGGTGATCATGGTGCTGTCGGAGTCGTTCTCCGATCCGACGCGCGTGCCCGGTCTGGCGCTCAACAAGGATCCGATGCCGAACATTCGCGAAATCAAGACGCAGACCACGTCCGGTCTGATGCTGTCCGCGGGCTATGGCGGCGGCACAGCGAACATGGAGTTCATGGCGCTGACCGGTCTGTCGATGGCGAACTTCGACGCGTCGCTCAGCTCGCCGTACCAGCAGTTGATTCCCAAGCTCAGCTGGACGCCCACGTTCAACCAGCTGTGGAACGACGGCAAGGATTCTCAGGCGTTCCACCCGTATGAGTCGTCGATGTACTCGCGTTCGTCGAACTACAAGAAGTTCAAGTTCAAGCATTTCTGGACGTTGAACGAACCCGACGTGATCGCGCACCAGTCGAAGATCGACTCGTCACCGTACGTGCAGGACTCCGACGCCTACCAGAGCCTGCTGGAGAAGATCGACACCAGCAAGAGCCAGTTCCTGTCCGTGCTCACCATGCAGAATCACATGAGCTACGACAACTGGTACACGAACAACGAGTTCCAGGCCACGAGCACCACCGACGAACCGCTGGGCCTTGACGAGACCACGCAGATCCAGACGTATGCGAAGGGCGTGGAGTACACGGATCAGGCCACCAAGGCGTTCCTGGACCAGCTCGACAACATCGACAAGCCGATCACCGTGATCTTCTACGGCGACCACCTGCCTGGCGCGTACGCGTCGGCGTCCGACAACACCGACAATTCGGTGGCGCTGCACGAGACCGACTACTTCATCTGGTCGAACAAGGCGTCCGGCTCGCACGGCACCAAGCTGCCCGATTCGACGACCGCGTTCACCTCGCCGAACTATTTCATGGCGCAGACGGCCGAACATATGAACGCCAAGGTGAGCCCGTATCTGGCGTTCCTGACGCGGCTGCACGACAAGGTGCCCGCGCTCGAGCCGCCGGTGGTCAACAAGATCCAGAGCTGGTCGCGCATTCCTGACGGCCAGGCGCTCTACCTCGACAAGGAAGGCAACCGCATCGACATCACGCAGGCGGACAAGGCCACGCAGCAGCTGCTCGAGGACTACAAGCTCATCCAGTACGACATCACCGCCGGCAAGGGATATCTCAAGGACCTCGACTTCATGGAGCTGCCCAAGACCGAGGCGCTGGAGGAGGCCGAGGAAGCCGCGAAGCTGCCGATGGGCACCAAGAACGCGGGCGAGGTGCCGATGGTGAACGGCAAGCTCGCCGCGGCCGCCGCCAGCCAGCAGGAGGGGCAGGGCGCCCAGTCCGCCGCGCAGTGAACGGTGAATCGTCTCGCGTGGGGTGTTGTCGCCTGCGGACTACTGAATTGATTCACCGAATGGCGCGCGCGGATTCAGCGGGCCGGACGGAACGGGATGAGTGCTCGCAGATGGCCACGAATGTCCCGTTTCGACTGCCGGCCTGATGGCATGTATGGGCATACCATGGGATCAGTGCATGGGTGCCGCGTTCTGACGTGGCGCCGGAGGGCGAGAGAAAGGTCTCATGGTGGCGAATTGCGTGCATTGTAATTGGGCGCTGGGCCCGAACGACAAGTTCTGCAGGCGTTGCGGTACTCCGGTGGCACCCGCGGCATCCGTTGCGCCGATCGTTGCCCAGCGCGTCTGCCCGTCGTGCGGCGCCCCCGCAAAAGGCAAGTTCTGCGGCAAGTGCGGCACGCGCATTCCCGACGTCGTTCAGACTCCTACGACTCCGGTGCAGGCGGCTCCCGCTCCGGTGGAACGCCACTGCCCGAAATGTGGTGCTCTGGTGCGCGGCAAGTTCTGTGGCAAGTGCGGCACCCCGGTCCCCGACATGACGGCTCCCGCACCGAACGTTCCGGTAACGCCCGCGCCAGCGCCGATGCCTACGCCTACGCCGGTGCAGGCGGCCCCCGTGCAGACTGCACCGACTGCTGCTCCGGACACTCCGTCGATGGATACGGCCCCGATTGCCGAACTCCGGCCTGAGCCCGTAAAGAGCGAATCCGCCAGCGAACCGAGCATTGCTGAGATGGTGCCCACACCCCCGGAGCTGTACTTCAGACAGCTACCTGATGCGACGCCGGCCGCTCACGGCGAGCGCCATGACGAGGCCGCCCAGTCCGTGAAGCCGGTGGAGTCCGAGCCGTCCGCAGCCTCGACCGCGATGGAATCCGATGCGGTGGAACAGTCTGAGACGGTGTCAGACGACGAATCGACATCGTCTGTCGAGACGACGACCGGCGAAACGGCCGGCACGACGGCGGATGCGGATGATCATCATGAGGAGATCGACGATAGCGAGATCCTTGAAGACGGCGAGATCACCGACGACGGGGAGATCGTCGACGATGGCGAGATCGCGGATTTCGATGAGATCACCGATGACGATGACGTCATCGAACCCGCGCCGGAATCCGAGACCGACTCGAAGCAGCCGGATGCGCCGGATGCTTCGACGACTGATGAGTCGGCGGATACGCCGGTGGACGAGATGACAGCCACGGAGGAACCGGAACAGCAGCGCGCCACGCCGAAGGATTTCAAAACCGAGGCCTCGGTTATTACGTCAGATACGTCAGTTATGACGACGGATGATGCGGTCGGAACCAAGACGGAGGCCGAGACGACACTGCCCGAGGAGTCGGCGCCGGCGCCGACGCTCAAGCCCGAAACGACGACCGAATCTGGGTTGGAATCCGTTGTCTCCGAGAGCGAATCAGGGATCGAGGAGTCGGCGGTCGATCGGGAATCGGTGTCCGAGGCGATTGAACCGGTGCCCGAGTCTGCCAATGAGCCGGAACCTGAGGAGTCGGAGGCTGAACCTGCAGACGAAGATGAATCCGAACCGGATGTGACGCCTACTGCGGAGCAGGAAACCCCGGTTCGTGACACCGTGCCTGCCGAATCCGCGGAGCCGGAAACGGACACGCAGGTTGCCTCCGATACGGAGGTGAGCGAGAATCCCTCTGAGCCTGAGCCTGAGCCTGAGCCTGAGCCTGAGCCTGAGCCTGAGCCTGAGCCTGAGCCTGAGCCTGAGCCTGAGCCTGAGCCTGAGCCTGAGCCTGAGCCTGAGCCCACCACTGTCGCAGAGGAACCCCGTACGCTGCCCGAGCCCGCTCCCACCGTGGAAACGCCCGTCGAATCCGCTCCCGCGGAACAGGCCACACCGGTTCAGCAGTCTACGATGCCAACGCAGCCGGTGCCGAACCAGACCGTGCCCAATCAGCCGATGCCTCCGCAGGCTCCGGCTCCCGCACCGATCCAGCCCTCCACGCCCGCACCCATGCCGCTACCGCAGAATCCCAACCCTGGCCAGCCCATGGTGCTCACCGGCCAGGTGCAGACCGAAGGCATCGCCCCCGACCCGCTCACCCCGGAGGATTTCAAGGAACTCGGCGAAGACGAGCAGTCGCAGAGCTTCAAGATCGTGAACATCGTGCTCGCCGTGCTGTCGGGACTCGCGGTCGTGGCCGCCGGCGTGCTGATCTGGCTGTCGATCGCCCACCCCACACCGGGGGCCGAGGCCGCCGACGTCACGTTCGGCACGGATGTGACAACGATTGAATCCGTGCAATTCGAACCATCGGAGGCGGCAAATCAGCCGTCCCCGAGCGTCATCTTATGATGCTATGTTGAAGCCGTATCGAGACAGGGAATCTACGCCGATTCCCGGGAAGAGCGAGGAATAGCAATGGCCATTGCCAATGTCATTCAGTTTGAAGGCGATCCCGACGCACTGGTCTGGAAAAGCCCGATCGAGGATTTCAATACCGCGTCCCAGCTGATCGTCGACCCCACTCACGAGGCGATCGTGATCATCGAAGGCCATCCCGAGGTATACGGCGAGGGCCGCCATACCATCGAGACACAGAACTACTTCGGTCTCAACGCAATCCAGCGCATGGCCACCGGCGGCGAAACCCCGTTCCCGTGCCAGGTGTACTTCGTGAACAAGGTGCACGCCATGGACATGAAGTGGGGCACCCGCGAGAAGATCGTGGTCCCCGATGTCACATACGGCATCATGCTGAACCTCGGCATCCGCGGCAGCCTGAGCTTCGTGGTCACCGATTCAAGGAAGTTCGTGGAGAAGTTCACCGGATACCGACGTGAATTCCGCCCCGAAGAGGTGATCGACAAATTCCGCGGCATCATCTCCACCGAGGTGAAGACCTCCGTCGCGCAGATGATGATCGGCGCGAACATCGACTACGTGCATCTGGCCATGTATCTCAAGGAGATCGGCCAGATCCTGATGCAGCCGCTGTCCCAGTACTTCGAGGACTACGGCATCAAGCTCGTCTTCTTCAACATGGAGACGATCCGCTCCGATGAGGACGACGTCGCTGAGATCAAGGCTGCCCTGTCGGAGGCCGCCGCCATGCGCATCAAGGCGAAGGGCGCGGCGGACTCCCGTGCCATCCAGGGCTACGACTGGGCCGCCGAAAAGAAGGCGGACATCCTCAAGGCGCTCGCCAGCAACCAGACCAACACCGTCATCGGCGGTGGCACCGGCGACATTCTCAATGGATTCGTGGGACTGGTCAACAACGGCATGGGCGTTGGCGTCGCCATGAACGGCGGCAATCCTGCGCCCCCCGCCAATCCTGCGGCCCCCGGTACGCCGACTCCCGGCATCCCCACACCCGCCGCTGCCGCCGGATCCCCGCTGGCCAATATGCTCGGCGCGCAGCCGGTCATGCCCTCCCAGCAGCCCGCCGCGCCGACCACACCCGCCACCGGCCACGTCTGCCCCAACCCGCAGTGCGGCCAGCCCGTGCAGGACGGTTGGAAGGTCTGCCCGGCATGTGGCACGTCGTTGAGCAAGCCGAAGTGCCCGAACTGCGGTCAGGAGGTTCAGGATGGTTGGAAGGTCTGCCCGGCGTGCGGTACGCCGTTGAGCAAGCCGGAGACGTGCCCGAACTGCAATCAGCCCGTGCAGGACGGCTGGAAGGTGTGCCCGGCATGCGGCACGGCATTGAACCAGCCGAAGCCGACGTGTCCGAACTGCAGTCAGGAGGTGCAGCCCGGCTGGGCCGCCTGCCCGAACTGCGGCACCAAGCTGTGACGGTCGCCCGATCGCCTTCCCCTTTCGCATCATTGACCACGCACATTCTTTTCCGTATTCCGTAACCCAATCCGAGGTGACATTGTGAAGAACATCGGCGGTAAAACCAATAACATCATCTGCATCATCGGCTTCCTGCTGTTCATCGTGTACGCGGTGGCCATCTATCTGTTCTCCGGGCTGTATACGCCCGGCGCGGTGGTCTCACTCGTGTTCGCGGTGATCGCGTTCCTGCTCACGTTCCTCATGCCGCGTTTCGCGGTGGAACGCCCCGACATCGAGGCCGTGTTCTTCGGCATCCCGATGATCGGCTTCGCCGTGTACTACTTCTTCGCCGAGATCTTCGTGAGCGTGGTGTGCATCTGGCTGCAGAAGATCATCCCGTTCAAGATCTCCCTGTTCATCCAGCTCGTGCTGCTTGTGCTGTTCCTGATCATCACGATCGTGAGCTTCACCGCCCAGCGCGCCTCCGCATCGGCCAGCGCCGAACGTCATCAGACGGCCATGACGTGGGCCGTGCAGACCGTCGACATCCAGTCGCTGATCGACGAGAACCGCATGCGCGGCGCCGATCCGAACCTGCTGCACGCGCTCGAGCATCTCAACGACACCGTGAAGTACTCCGACGCCTTCGGCCGCAACAATCCGGCCATCATGGAGGTCGAGCAGCGCATCGGCGGCAAGATGGGCGAACTGCGCGACGCATCCAGCCGCGGCGACACCGTGACCATGACCCGCGCGATCCAGGAGCTCGAGAACCTGTACATGGAGCGTCGCCGCAAGCTGATGCTCATCAAGTAGGGAGGATGACGACATGACATCCGATTCCGGCGTCAGCCGGCATGAGTGTGAGACCTGCGGCGGTCCGCTGCAGGCGGACAAGACCGGCAACGGATACGTCTGCGTCTACTGCGGCAACCATTACCAGCGGCAGTAGAACACGCGACGAAGGTGCATACGACGACGCCTCCAGGCGTCTTCGGGAGCAAGTAGAGAGAGTGACGAATGGCATCCAGCTTCAGCTACAAACAGCGCGAGTGTGAGACCTGCGGCGGTCCGCTGCAGTTCGACAAGGCCGGCAACGAATACATCTGCACCTACTGCGGCAATCATTACGAGCGGCAGGAGGAGTATGACGGCGTCTACGAGATCCGTCATACGGCCACCGAAACGCTGTCGTCGCTGGTGGAGCGTGACTTGAGCCAGGCGGAGGACGGTCTGGTCAAGTGCCGTTCGATCGACCCGACCTATCCCGGTTCGATCGTGGCGCAGCTCGCCCTGCACGTGATCTCGGCGTCGCGTACGCTCGACCAGAACGAGAAGCGCAACGCACTGTCACAGGCCATCGAGGCCTACAAGAAGCTGCCCAGCCCGTTCGACCCGCAGACGGCGGACGTGGAGGCCGACTTCTACGACAACATCGAGTCGGCCGACATCCGTTCGCTGCTCATCACCGTGTTCCGCACGTTCAAGGACACCGCACGCGTCGACTATCTCAACAAGTCGTTCGACGTGACGAACATCCACTCCGAGAAGGCCGCGAACGGCCTGATCGCGCAGGCGTTCTCGAGCGGCGACTACGCGAAGGTGGACGCGCTGCTCAAGTCGCCTGCCGGCCTTGACGCAGACCGTCTGTACGCGCTCGTGCTGAACCAGTATCCGGACACCCCGCAGAAGGTGGAGAACGTCGCCACCACGATCGGCCGCGGCGTGAATCCGTCCGATGGACGTGACGCGCTGTCCGAGTATCTGACGCAATCTCAGGATGCGCCGGCCACCAAGCTCGCCATCGCCGAACGCAGCACGGCGCGTGGCGTCGTGCCCAACGGCCGGGCCATCGCCGCGCTGATCGAGATCGCCTCCGACGAGGCGAGCGTGCTCGGCCTGCTCGGCACGCTCGGCGGGGACAAGCTGAACGACGAGGATCTGGCGGCCACCGTGCAGGCGCTGCTTACGGCTACCGATGCCGCCGTGGCGGTCAAGGGGCTGAACGCGCTGGCCAACGCCGGCTACTATCTCGAGTTCTCGCAGCAGGCGTTGCTTGCCATGCTCACCCGCACCGATCTGGACGCCGCCGCGCGTCTGTCGATCTTCACCGCCGCCAAGACGATCGGCATGAACGACCGTCGCGTGCAGAGCGTGCTGTCCGGATTCGTGTCGGCGCGCGTGCCGATCGACGACAAGCTCGCCGTGCTGGAGGGGCTGCTCGCGGCCATTCCGTCGCTCAACCCAATGTCGGTGGAGGAATACCTGATGGGATCCACCGTGGACGGCGCCGACAAGCCCAAGGTGCTGCGCGTGCTGCTCGACCATCTGCAGGCTCGCGAATCGTTGCGCATGGCCGTACGACGTTATCCCGCGTCCACGCAGGATGCGCCGCAGGTGCGTGACCACATCGTCTCCATTCTGGTTCAGGAACGGCTGCTCGACCCGAGCGGCATGTGACGGATGGGCCGAGTGACACGAAACACGATGACGAACGACGCCCGATGAATTCGATGAAGTCCGATAATGGGTTTGAAACCGGGGAAGGAAGAGTGATGTCCCATGGCGAGCGATGACGCCGCGGAACGCGCACGACTGCTGGCCGAGATCCGCAGTCTCGAACAGCGTATCTACACCGCGCAACTGGAACAGGCGCATCTGGAGGAAGAGCTCGAATATCTGGTCGAGACCATTCCGGTGCTCACCAGCGCTGCGCAAAGCATGTCGGAAGAGGTGACCTCCGATGTGGGTGTGCTCGCCAAGCACATCGAGGGCCGCAGCATCGACGCGCGTGACCTGCTGCAGCTGCTGCGCGACGTGTCGGAGAAGTACTTCACGTACAAGAACCTCTCCACCGCCACCAAGAACCTCACCCAGTTCACCGACGAGTACTACACCAAGTTCCAGTTCTTCCACGAGCTGCGCCGCATCTCGCTCGGCTGCGTGATGGCCGTGGACGGCAACCTGATCTCGCAGGAGACCACGCGCACCAAGGTGGAGAAGGCGTATCTGGCGAACACCGACTACTGGCTCGCCTACGCGGCCAGCGCCGTCATGCTGTGGTGGGCCGACGAGCCGGAGGCCGCCGACCGTGCCATGCGCCGCGCACTGCTCATCTCCGAACGCAAGAGCGCGCTGTTCTTCCTGTTCTGCAATCTCAAGTTCGGCCGTCGCGACACCGCCATGCGCTGGTACGCCTACTATCTGGGCTGCATCCGCGCCAACGACGTGGGCGAGGAGTTCCAATACCTGCTCGAGGCCCGTCTGGCCGGCGCGCTCGGCGGCGACCACGGGCTTGAGATTCGCGTGGCGGCCAAGGTGAGCGACATGCTCGACGAGATCGCCGTCTACGACATCAACTTCGACGCCAAGGTGGCGGACGACGCCCGACGGTTCATGGCCACCAAGGCGCACACCACCGATTTCGACTTCTTCTACCTGCCCGAATACTGCAAGGAGGGCTTCCCTTCCATGAAGCAGCTGCTGTCGGACGCGGAGAAGAACGAGATCGTGGCGCGCGACTATCAGAAGCTGTATCAGGAGGACGCCGACGACGACGGCGTGAAGGAACGCCTCGAGGACTCCATCTACAACCTCATCGAATCCATGGACCCCGAGGAGGAGAAGCTCTATCGTCGCATCCGCTACAACGAGCTGATCGTGGCCGCCAAGGGCGACATCCATACCGCCGACCAGGCGTTCGAGGAACGCTACCCGGAAAAGGGACCGGTCGGATTCGCCGATCTGCTGCGCAAATGGGCGTTCACCGAAGACGACGTGAACATCCTGCCGCAGACCCGCCGATTCGCCATCGAAAAACTCGCGCCCAGCATCCAGAACGGCACGCGCAAGTTCGCCGAGGACTATCGCGCCAAGGAGCAGGAACGGTATCCGATCACCGTGGACGGCTGGTCCATGTCCTGCAACGAGAACGAGCTGCCGCTCGCCAAGAAGAGCTTCCTCGAGTTCTACCGCAAGCACAGTCTGACCAACTATCTCAAGGACAAGTTCGTGCTTATCTGGCTGGGCATGATCGCCATCGGCATCGTCGGACTCGTGGTGGCCGGCGTATGGGTACGCCAGCCCGCGCTCATCGTGATCTCCATGCTGCTCGTGCTCGTCGGCGCGTTCTGCCTGTGGAGGCAACTCGACAGCGTGCGCATGAACCTGCTCAGACGCAAGAAAAAGGATCTGGAGATCATCACCAGAACACTCGAGGAAATGGGTCGGTGGCGCAAGGAGTATCGTGCCGCCGACAAGGGAACCGAAGCATTGCAGCAGGCCCTCGGCCTGTTCGCCAACTAAGAGAGGACCGGACTCATGGACAGCGAATACGCGGTACAGGAACTCAACTCCACCATCAGTGGCTTCCGTTCCTCCATCGACACGCAGATGAACCAGATCGATGCGACCACCAATCGCATCCAGGAGACGACGAACGAGATCTACCAGAGCGTCTCCGAATTCAAAGAGAACATGATCAAAAGCGAGGAGGTGCAGCTCGCCCACGAGAATCTGATCCGCATTGATCAGGTACTCAAGGAGCAGTTCGGCGACTACGCACGCATTCGCAAGACGATCATCGGCGTGGTACGCGACTTCGACATCAATCTGGTACGCAACAAGACCATCCAGGAGCTTTCCGAGGAACTGTGGCTCACCAGCTCCCGCTACTGGCTCTCCTATGCGCTCATCGCCGTCACCGCATGGGTGAACGACTACCCGGAGGTGGCCGCCAACGCCGTGGCCGAAGGCACTCGCCGTGACCGCATCAAGGCCACGCTGTTCTTCACGCTGCTCAATCTGCGCTTCGGCCGCAACGAGACCGCCCGCCGCTGGTTCACCGAATACCTGAAGACGCTCGACCCCAAGTGCATGCAGAACGAGGCCGCCGTGATGCTGCAGGCGTACCTGTCCGGCGTGTTCGGCACCGACAAGGCGCTGCAAGCCAAGGTGAACGCCACCATCGAGAAGTGGATTGGCATCATCAACGAGGACGCGGAGATCTGCCGTGAACTGGTGGGCGACTACGCCAAGTACATCGCCAACATGCAGGCGCCCGCGCAGTTCGACTTCGTGTCCATCCGACAGTTCTGCAAGAACGCGCAGCAGATCGAAGGCGTGTACCGCGACGTATCGAAGTTCGCCACATTGCAGGCGATCGTCGACAGCCTCGACGTGTCCGAGATCGAACAGCGTCCCGACAACTACAAGGCGCGCGTGGACGCCGTGCTCACCGATCTGATCACCAACTACGATCAGGACGAGGACGAGCTGCGCACCCAGCAGCAGTACTTCAACCTCGTCATCAAGAACAACGGCGTGGTCGAAGACGCGCAGAAGCAGTACGACGAGATGCTGCGGCTTAAGGGCGAAGGCTTCAACGTGGGCCGTCAGATGATCAGCTGGGTGATCTACGACGACCAGCAGAACACCGACGTGCACGTGCGCAAGTTCGCGCTCAGTCAGACCAAGACGTGGCTGATCGACGCCATGAACGCCTACTCGGACAACATCAAGCAGCGCACGCCCACCGGCTATCAGCTGGCCATCGACGGATGGGAGGGCGTGTCGAACGGCAACGATCAGACCGCCATGGAGACAAGCCTCAAGGAGTACTTCGACACCCACAAGCTCACCATGGTGTATCTGACCATTCCGAACGTGGTGGCCGCCGTGCTCGCCGTGCTGTGTGCGGGACTCGCCTTTGTGTCGCTGTACTTCCTGATCGGACTGGGACTCGGCCTGATCTTCCTGGGCGTGAGCATCTGGCGCAATCTCAAGGCGTTCCCCGAACGCGTGAAGGCCGCGCTGCAGAACCTCGCCAACACCATGCAGGAGATAGGCGCGTTCCAACACAGCTGCGCGGAGGGTCACAGCATCTGCGCGGCCACCATCGAGAAGCTCAACTTCAACTTCTGACCGACGTCCATGGCCGGCAACACTCGGCCAATGACCCCGAACGATTCGATACCCGTCTGATACCCGCGAAAGAAAGGACCATCATGGCAAAGAACCAGCCTGATACCAGCTCCGACGACCTGCTCGCCTCCCTGAACGCCAACTTCGGCGACGACCATCAGGACGCCGTACGCCAGTCCAAGAAGGACAGCCTCGCCGAAATGAGCAAGTCCCTGCCCGACTGGAGCCTCGAACCCCCGGAGACCTTCCTGTCGTGACCTCTCGCCGCCGGCTTCGCTCGTGGCTGCTGTGGTTACGACGCCTGTTCGCCCGTCTTCTCCCGTGCTCCCTCCGAGGGAGGGAGCTGGCCGCCAACGGCGGACTGAGGGAGGGCTCCAACACCGGCAACACCGGTAAGAACTCCGCCGCCGCCCCTCCACTTCCGCAGCCCCCCCGCAACTATGGCGACTGGCGACACCTTCTCGAGGACGCCGACCGTTGCCCGGCAGACCTCGCCCAGGCCCTGCGTCACGGCGACATTCCCGCCGGCGCTACCCCGCAGATCTTCGACCTGATCCGCCGCTTCTGCGAGCGCGTGATCAACCGCGAAGGCCGGCGACTGTCCCAGGCGCTCGAGGAGATTTCGGTCACCGACGCGGACGGCATCATCATGCTGTGCAGACGCTACTCGAACTCCTGCGAACGACTGCTGTTCGTCACCGACGTGCCGGGCATGCCGGAGCATGAAGGCGGCCAGCTCGTCACGCAGATCCGCGACCACGTGGCCGGCGTGCTGCACAGCGTGGCGACGGGCATCGGCAACGGGGGAGACGGGGGAGCCTCGCCGGAGGCCGACGACACGGCATACGTCATCAGACGATTGGAAAGGAGATGGATGCGCACATGAGCAACTATCGGCAGATGAAACGCGCGCTGGACGACTATATTCGCGCCGGCGTGCCGCTGGTGCTCATCCGCACCATCGAACGGCATCGTGTGGAACAGGCGCTGCGCGAACTCGCCGCCGAACGCTCGCTGAACGCCTACTGCTACACCGATGCCAAGCAGGTGCAGCACTTCGGTGCGGCGGGCGTCTCGGGCGCGGCGGGCGCGGCGGCATACGGTTCCGGTCCGTCCGACGCGGCCGCCACTCCGTCCAAGGACGTGGATTCCGACCCGATGGCGTTCATCCGCGAACGGTTCCGCCACGGCCATCATGTGATCTTCGCGCTCGCCGATACCCGTCGTCTCGGTCAGGACGGCATGTACGTGCGTGAGCTGCTCGCCGCCGCGTATCTGGCGCGTGACACCGGCAATACGCTGATCGTGGTCGCCGCCGAGGACGTGTGGCCGCGGCTGTCGCGATTCGGTCTGTTCGTCGATCTTGATTTTCCCGACTTCGGCGAGCGCCGCGATCTCATCGTCGATTTCGCGCGTCGTTTCGCGGATGACGATGGATCAGGCGCCGGTACGGATGCTGGATCGGCCGTCGCATCCCGTGCGGCTGGTCCCGTCGTGCGCTGGTCCGATCGTGATGTCGACCAGCTGGCCACGTTGTTGCGTGGCATGAGCGAGATTCAGATCGTCAATCTGCTGCGGTCGTCGTTGGTCGCGTCCAACGGACTCGGCCACGACGACATCCCGCGGCTCGCATCCAGCAAGGAGCATCTGTTCACGCCGGTGAGCAATGTGACCGCCGTATCGTATCCGCAGCAGCTCAAGGTGGCCGGTCTCAACAATCTCAAGGCGTGGCTGGACCGCAAGCGTGACGTGTTCTTTGCACCCTCCGATGTGCTTGACGAGTACTGTCTGCAGCCGCCGCGTGGCATTCTGCTCGCCGGCGTGCCCGGCTGCGGCAAGTCGTTCTCCGCGAAGATGATCGCCGCCCGGTGGGAACTGCCGTTGTTCCGTTTCGACATCGGTGCCGTCTACAACAAATACGTGGGCGAGACCGAGCGTCGCATGCAGGAGGCGCTCGACTACATCGACAACGTGGCGCC
This sequence comes from Bifidobacterium callimiconis, assembly GCF_003952005.1. Classification (GTDB taxonomy): domain Bacteria; phylum Actinomycetota; class Actinomycetes; order Actinomycetales; family Bifidobacteriaceae; genus Galliscardovia; species Galliscardovia callimiconis. Next base: position 29,739 of record NZ_QXGJ01000008.1, on the reverse strand, counting down.
GTGCGTGCTGTGGGTCGACGAGATCGAAAAGGCGCTGTCCACCACGTCCGGCGAAAGCGACGTGGCCAACCGCGTGCTCGGCCAGTTCCTGTTCTGGCTGCAGGAGTCGCGTGCCAAGGTGTTCATGGTGGCCACGGCGAACGACATCACCCGTCTGCCGCCCGAACTGTTCCGCAAGGGGCGGTTCTCGGAGACGTTCTTCATCGATCTGCCGAACGCGGACGAGCGCGCCGAGGCGATCCGCCTGTACTCGCGACTGTGCCTGCATACGGAATTCAGCGACGACGAGATCACTCGTCTGGTGGATCGGTGCGAAGGATTCTCGTATTCCGACATCGAACAGACCATCAAGGATCTGGCCGAACAGATCGTGTTCGGCGACGGTCGGGAAGATGCGGATGATCGGCCGGAAATTCACCCCACGGCGGAGGCATTGGACGATCATTTCGCGCATACCATCCCCATCGCGCCGGACCGTATCGCGTTCATCCGCGAATGGGGTCGAACCCACGCCCAGCCGGCATCGTGACGGGTGTGCGAATCATGACGGACGGCATCACACCACGGCAATCGTGACACAGGCATTGGAAAGAATCGTGACGAGGAGGAAGACATGGCAAACGGAGACCTGAGGGCCGAGATCGCCGCACTGGAGTCGGAACTGAGCGCCATCAAGGCGGAGAATCAGCGTCTGCGCAGCGAGATCGGCGCGGCGGTGGGCGCCATCAACGGTGCCCGGAATTCGTTGAACGACACCACGAATCAGATTCGCCATACGTTGAGCGCATCCGACGGTTCGCTACAGCGCTCGCACGAGCGCGTGATCGCCGCCTATGAGATCCAGAAGGACATGGATAAGCTTTACGCCCGGCTCAAGCAGATGGAGCTGGCGAACAAGCGCATCCGCGAGTGCAACAACACGAAGTACTACGACTTCGCCGTATACCGCACGGTGCGCAAGATCGTGCAGGGCATCATGGACAACCTCGACTTCTCCATGGTCACCGAGGAGGTGATCGAGAAGGCCGTGGAACGCAAGCAGCTGGAGGAGCCCGACTACTGGCTCACCTGCACGCTCATGGCCGTGGTGGCGTGGCGTGCCGACCAGCGTGAACGCGCCCAGCGCGCACTCGAACGTGCCATGCAGCTCGACGATCGCCGTACCGCATCGTTCCTGCTCGTGTTCTACCTGCGTCTGCGCCGCGAGGACGTGGCGCTCAAATGGTTCGCGTACCTGACGGCCAAGCCGCTGTCGGGCTCGGAGAAGCCCATGGTGCTGCTGTTCTTCTCCATGCTGTCGAAGACCGTGGAGGACAAGCTGTCCGACGCCACGCGCACCAAGGTGAACGACTACATCCGCACGCTGGTCAACGACGCGATCACCGGATCCGGCAACGTGCGCGACTCGGTGATCGACGAGATCGCCGCACGGTACGGCACGTTCGTTAACGACCGATCCTTCCCGTACGATCAGATCGCCGCGCTCGTGCCCACGTATGACGGGCTGCAGCAGGCGCTGTCGCTGGCGCGCAACAACGCGAACGTGATCGACTTCATCAACGCCGTCATGAACGTGGACGACGACGTGCGCAACGAATTCCTCAAGGCGTACATCGACAAGATCGTGGCCGACCCGTGCGCAGTCGAACAGAAGGTGTACGACGAGATCGAACGCAACGAGATGATCATCCGTCTGCAGGGCGATGTGGACGCGGCGAACGAGGCGTACCGTCTGCACAAGCAGCATGACGCCGCCGAATTCGACATCGTGCACGAGATGATGGCGTGGCTGTTCTCTCCCGGCGGCAACGGCGAGGCCAACGCGCAGATGCGTCGCAACATGCTGCTTATGACACGCGAACTGCAGCAGGAGGCGGGCGACCGATACGTGGACGGGTATCGTCGCATGTTCCAGCCGGTGCAGGCGGTGAAGATCGACGACTTCGAGGCCGGTCAGGTGGATCTGAGCCAGCCGCAGGGCGTGTTCGGCCAGGTGGAGGAGTTCTACCACGGCAAGGCCGCGGCCGAGAAGGCGCAGATCAAGGACATCGTGCCGATCGTGCTCATGGTGGTGGGTGTGGTCGGCGGCGTGGCGGCGGCATTCGTCTCGCCCGCGCTGATCGCCGTGGGCGCGATCGTGGCCATCGGCGGCGTGGGCATGCTCTTGCTCAACATGAACAAGCGCAAGCGCATCGACCTTGCCTACGAGCAGCGTATCGCCTCGGTCAAGGACCGTCTGACGTCGCTGGGCGCGCAGTTCGCCAAGCTCGCCGAGGACTTCCACGAGCAGGATCTGCTCTCCGCCAAGCTGCGCGATACGCTCAACGCGCTGTGATGGTGCTGCGGCGGTGGCGGACCGGCGGACTCCTGAATTGATTTACCGAATGACGTACGCGAATTCAGTAGTCCACCAGCCCGCGCGCCGCACCCGTCCTACCACCGATTGAGCAGCGGGGCGACCTCCTCCACGTACGCGGTCAGCGCCGTGTCGATCACCTGATGCATGTCGTAGTACTGATACGTGCCCAGGCGTCCGCCGAACACCGTGTTCGGCTCGAGCTGCGCCTTGGTGCGGTACTGGTCGTAGATGCTCTTGTCCTCGTCGGTGTTGATGGGGTAGTAGGGTTCGTCGCCGCGGCGCGCGAAACGCGAATACTCCTCCCACACCACCGTCTTGCCGGGCGCATACGACTCGGCGCGCTCCGGATTGAAGTTCTTGAACTCGATCGCACGCGTGTACGGCACGTCCGCGTCGGAATAGTTCATGACCGGGCAGCCGAAATGATCGTCCTCGTCGTATCGACGCTCCTTGAAGTCCACGGTTCGCCACTTGAGCTCGCCCAGCTCGTAGTCGAAATACCGATCGATCGGGCCGGTGTACACCACGGGCACGCCCGCCTCGGCCAGCGTGCGCCTGTTGAGCGGCTGCGACTCGTCGAAGAAGTCCACGCCGAGCTTCACCTCGATGCGCGGATCGGCGATCATCCTCTCGAACCATGCGGTGTAGCCGTTCTTCGGCAGACCCTCCCACGTGTCCTTGAAATAGCGGTTGTCGTAGTTGAACCGCACGGGCAGACGACGGATGATGCTCGCCGGCAGTTCGGCGGGATCGGTCTGCCACTGCTTGGCCGTGTAGTTCTTGATGAACGCCTCGTACAACGGCTGGCCGATGAGCTTCTTGCCCTGCTCGTCGAGATTGCGCGCGATGCCGTGCGCGTGTTCGCCGGCCTGACGCTCCACCAGTGCGCGCGCCTCGGCGGGCGTGTAGTGCGCGCGGAAGAACTGGTTGATCGTGCCCAGATTGATCGGCAGCGGATAGACTTCGCCGTCATGCGTGGCGTACACGCGGTGCACGTAGTCCGTGAATTCGGTGAATCGGTTGACATACTCCCACACGCGACGGTTCGACGTGTGGAACAGGTGCGCGCCGTACTTGTGGATCTCGATGCCGGTTTCCTTGTCGAAGTACGAGTAGGCGTTGCCGCCGATGTGATCGCGCACGTCGATGATGAGTACGCGCACGCCGGCGTGTTCGGCCGCCTGCTGCGCGACGGTCAGTCCGAACAGGCCCGCGCCCACGATGACGAGATCGGCGTTTGCAGGATTGATGGTCATGGATCGGCTTCTCTTTCTCTTCTTTTACGGCCGCGTATGAGGCGGCTGGCTGCCGGACGGGTGATGTCGGCTATTCGGTCGGGCAGATGACGGGGCGGCGGGCCGGTTGGCTGCTTGGCCGGCTTGTTAGCCGGACGGCTAGCTGGTTGGTCGGATGGTTGGCCGACTATCCGTCAGAGCGTTCAGCGTTTCGACCGGACGAACGGTTGATCGCCTGATCGGGTGCAGCCCGGTCTGATGCCGTCCGCTGGCATGGTTCCGCGCATTATGTCTGCCGTACCATCGTACCGGGTGCGTTCCTCGCCGATTTCCTTAGTGTGATCACACTACGGTTTTGCGGGTTTGACGCGGGGTGCCCGCCGCGTCGGGGTGGCGTTGTCGCACGGTGTGCGCTATAGTGTGAATTCGGCTCCTACGCGGCGTCATGCCGCCCAACTCCCCCAGGGCAGGAATGCAGCAAGGGTAAGTGGTCTCTGTCGGGTGCGTAGGGGTCTTTTCTTTCTCTCGTTATTTTTCTTTTTTGTTTCCCCTTTTCTTCGAGCTTTGGCTCTGCGTTTCCGCGCCCTCATGTCGTATTCACAGCACGAAACACCCGTCGCGGATCGTGTCTGATGGGCGTTTGGCGCTGCGAATACCGAAAAACGGGCGTTTGACGCTGCGAATCGGCACCGTCGTGTCGCGTATGCACCGTGGTGTAGCGTGTTATGGTGTAACGTTTTATCAGGCGGATTTTCAACGGAATGATGCGAATCCGCGGCAATTGGACACAGCATATGCGATTCGTGAAGGAGCGAATATGGCAGAGAACCCGACGAAGATCATTCTTGATTCCGATCCCGGTCACGACGATGCGATGGCGATCCTGCTGGCGCTGGGCAATCCGAAGATTGAACTGCTTGGCGTCACCACCGTCGGCGGCAATCAGAGCCTCGACAAGGTGACCTACAACGCGCGTGCCGTGCTCGAGGCCGCGCATGCCACTGACATCCCCGTGCACGCCGGTGCCGATCGGCCGCTCGTCCGTCCGCTCAAGGTGGCCGCCGCCGTGCATGGCGACACCGGACTCGACGGCGTGGAGCTGCCCGAGCCCACCCGTCCGCTCGACCCGGGGCACGCGGTCAACTGGATCATCGACACGATCATGAACGCCGAGCCGAAGACCATCACGCTCGTGCCCACCGGTCCGCTCACCAACATCGCGCTGGCCGTGCGCATGGAGCCGCGCATCGTCGACCGTGTCAAGGAGGTCGTGCTCATGGGCGGCGGCTACCACGTGGGCAACTGCTCGCCGGTCGCCGAATTCAACGTGGCCACCGATCCCGAGGCCGCGCACATCGTGTTCAATGAGGCCTGGCCGATCACCATGGTGGGCCTCGATCTCACCCATCAGGCGCTGTGCACGCCCGAGGTGCAGTCGCGCATCGACGCGATCGGTACCGATCTGTCCAAGTTCGCCAGTGGGCTCATGGACTTCTTCCGCGAGGCATACAAGAACAATCAGGACTTCGTCGACCCGCCGGTGCACGATCCCTGCACCGTCGCCTACCTGATCGACCACGCGGTGGTGGCCACGCGCCGCTGCCCGGTCGACGTGGAGATCCACGGCGCGCTGACCACGGGCATGACCGTGGCCGATCTGCGTGGCCCCGAGCCCAGCGCCGAGGATTGCCACACCCAGGTGGCCGTGAAGCTCGACTTCGACGGCTTCTGGAACCTCATCATCGACGCCATCAAGACCATCGGCTGAAATCGTTCACGCTTCCCTCGGTCCTGTGTGTGTGACCGAGGGAAGCGTGCATCTGAGGAGCGAAGCGGCAGGGAGAAGGATCGTGACGCTGTCTAGGATGCTGAATTCTGATCGCCCCAGGCCGGAAACCTCTCGCAATTGTTACCGCTCTCACCGCCAAACCCTTGCAATCATTGGCGACACTCCGTATGTAACATCGAATTTGCATAAAATTCATCTGCGGCTTATTGTATTCGAGTTGCTTCACGAAGGCGACTTCGGAAAGACAACATGCGCCAGTAGCCCAGCGGATTAGAGCATCTGACTACGGATCAGAAGGTCGCAGGTTCGAATCCTGTCTGGCGCACATGAGGCCTCGGAAACATTAGTGTCCGAGGCCTTTCCAATTTTCAGGGGCGTTCTTGCCCTCTCCCGAATACGTCCGTTCATTTCCGTGATTTCATAGTTCGGGTCCATGCGGTTTCCGGGGTTGCGGGCCAAGTTCTGGGTTATAGGCCAAATTGGTTTTCAGTTGAGGGGTATTCGACCTAGCTTTGTTAGTGGCGTTTCCCTCCCTCAGTCACGCTGCGCGTGACAGCTCCCTCCCCCGGAGGGAGCACGAAGATAAAGAGCGTGTGCTCCCTCCGGGGGAGGGAGCTGGCCGTCGCAGACGGACTGAGGGAGGGGCCACCGAATTGCCGGCCAAAACAGACATGCATTCTGACCTATAACCTGTCGTACATTCGGTCGCGTCGTTCACGGCCCGTGGTCTTCGCGCTTCTACAATGATGCGCATGACCAATACTGATTACGATTTCTACGCAGCCGGCCCGTTCTTCAACCCCGCCGAGGTGTCCAGCATGGAACGCCTCGAGGCCGCGCTCGAATCCCATGGCAAGAAGCTGTTCAAGCCTCGCTTCGAATCCGATCTGGCGGCCATCGGCGCCAAGGCGTGCTTCGAGGCCGACGTCGAGGGCATCCGCAGCTCCAAGGCCGTGATCGCCAACCTGATCGACGACGACCCGGGCACGATGTTCGAGATCGGCTATGCGCACGGCATCGGCAAGCCCGTGTACGCCTATCTCGACGGGCTTAAGGACGGAGACGCCGTGAACATCATGATCTCCCAGTCCGTGGATGCGATCTTCACCTCCCCGGAGGATCTGTCCCACTTCCTCGAAACCGGCGAACACACGAACCCCGTACTCAAGGATTTCTGATCAATAGAGTGGAACCTCCGCATAACGGGGCTCGGACAATGGGTGTGGGCGAGCATACGCAGGCTCGGAAGGTGCCGGAGCTCGGCTCATGCCCATGAATTGCCCATAAATGCCGATCTGCCGGGCTATCTGCCGATTTGGAGGTTCATCTCGTGTTGTGCACGGGCCTAACCTCCGATTTGGAGGTCCTTCAGCAAGTAGGCCTCAACGCCTGTATGACGTAATTGCAACGATCTGGCGGTGCGATGAGACCATTTTCCCGCCGCCTGAAATGGAATCCGCGATTTCAAGGACCTCCAAATCGAAGGTTATCGCCGTGCAACGGTGCTCAAGTACCTCCATATGTTGGAATAGGTCTGATTTTTGGGTCTGCCGGATAGTTCTGCCGGTCTCATGCCGTTCCGTACCGGCATTCTGGGCCCTATTCCCGGCCGATGCGCTCGGAGCCCGTGTCGGAGGACGATGCGAACACCTCCTCCAGAGCGTCAACCGGGTGCCGTTCCAGCCAGTCGGCCGCGCGCTCGCCGAGGCGCTCGCACATGCGGAACACGGCTCGCATCTGTTTCGGGGTGATGGCGTTGACATGCACACCGGATGCCACCATGACGTTCCCCGACGCAAGCGGGGAAGCGGTTACGCCTTTCTCACCTTCCTTACTCTTTTCATTGACACCTGACTTGACACCTAACTTGGCGTCGGGCTTGGTGTCCGACCTGGTGCCCGGCGGCAGTAGCGCCGCGTGCAGCCGCAGCGCAAACGGCTCGGCGATCGCGGTCTCCTGATGCACGTGCCCCGGCCGGCTGGGCAGCGCGATGCTACGAGCCTCCCCAGCGCGATCCACCGTGACGATCACACCGTAATGCGGCACATCCCCACCTACAAGCTGCACAAGCACATCCGCCCCCTGCCGCTCGAGCAGCGCCCGCACCTGCACGCCGCATTCCTCTTTCCCAAATTCCATCATGTCTTCCATTGTCCGTCCTCCGCTAGGCGCTAAGGTGGATGCGTCAACGGTGCGATGACGCACGAAACGCGACAGCGAGCACGTGAAGCACAGGGCAATAAGCAATAAAGGAGCAAGCCGCATGAGCGAGACGAATGAGGTGAACAGTCTGCGATCGACGCTGGATCTGCTGCGATCCATGCCCGGCCAGCTGATCGAAACGGACGTGGAGGTGGACCCGGCCGCCGAACTGGCCGGCGTATACCGTTACGTGGGCGCGGGCGGCACGGTGCGACGCCCCACGCGCGAAGGTCCGGCCATGATCTTCAACACGGTGAAGGGCCATCCGGGCGCCCGCGTGGCGATCGGTCTGCTGGCGAGCCGCCGCCGCGTGGGCGCGCTGCTCGGCTGCGATCCCAAGGACCTGGGCAAGCTGCTGTGGCGGTCGGTCGACAACCCCATCCAGCCCGTGGTGGTCGATGGCCCCGCCCCCTGCCAGGAGGTGGTGTACCGCGCCAGCGACCCCGACTTCGACCTATACAAGCTCGTGCCCGCGCCCACGAACACGCCCGACGACGCCGGCCCGTACATCACGCTCGGCATGTGCTACGCCACGCATCCCGACACGGGCGTGCACGACGTGACCATCCACCGCCTGTGCATTCAGGGCCGCGACGAACTCTCGATCTTCTTCACCCCCGGCGCCCGCCACATCGGCGCCATGGCCGAGCGCGCCGAACAGCTGAGCCGGCGTCTGCCGATCTCGGTGAGCATCGGCGTGGATCCGGCCATCGAGATCGGTTCCTGCTTCGAGCCGCCGACCACGCCGCTCGGCTACGACGAGCTGTCCGTGGCCGGCGCCCTGCGCGGACACCCGGTCGAACTCACGCAGTGTCTGACCATCGATCAGCGTGCCATCGCCAACGCCGAATACGTGATCGAGGGCGAGGTGATCCCCGGCGAGCGCGTGGTGGAGGATCAGAACAGCCACACCGGCTACGCGATGCCCGAGTTCCCCGGCTACACCGGCCCGGCGTCGGATCAGTGCTGGAAGATCAAGGTGAAGGCGGTCACCACGCGTCGCGATCCGATCATGCAGACGTGCATTGGCCCGAGCGAGGAGCACGTGTCGATGGCCGGCATCCCCACTGAGGCGAGCGTCTACGGCATGATCGAGAAGGCCATGCCGGGCCGCTTGCAGAACGTGTACTGCGCGAGCGCGGGCGGCGGCAAGTTCATGGCGGTGCTGCAGTTCGTCAAGCGCGTGCCGTCGGACGAGGGCCGCCAGCGTCAGGCCGCGCTGCTGGCGTTCAGCGCGTTCAGCGAGCTCAAGCACATCTTCCTGGTGGACGAGGATGTGGACTGCTTCGACATGAGTGACGTGCTGTGGGCGATGAACACGCGTTTCCAGGGCGATGTTGACGTGGTTACGATTCCGGGCGTGCGCTGTCATCCGTTGGATCCGTCGAACGATCCGACGTGCGATCCGTCGATTCGTGATCACGGCATCGCGTGCAAGACGATCTTCGACTGCACGGTGCCGTTCGATCAGAAGGCGCGGTTCCATAGGGCCCGGTTCATGGAGCTTGATCCCACGCATTGGGTGCCGGATCTGTATGAGTGACGAACGTGACGAACAGCGCATCGTGGTGGGCGCCACGGGGGCGAGCGGCCTGCCGCTGCTCGTGCAGTGTCTACGGATCATCCGTGAGGCGGACGGTTTCCGTTCCTGCCTGATCATGAGTCATGGCGCCCGGACCACGCTCGCATGGGAGACCGGTCTGGGCGTGGATGAGGTGCGCGCGTTGGCCGACGAATGGTATGAGCCGGAGGAGATTGGCGCCGGGCCGGCAAGCGGATCGTACCGTACGGCCGGCATGATCGTCGTGCCGTGTTCCATGAAGACGTTGGCCGGCATCCACAGCGGCTATGCGGAGACGCTGCTGCTGCGCGCCGCCGACGTGACGATCAAGGAGCAGCGTCCGCTGGTGCTGTGCGCGCGGGAGAGCCCGCTCAGCCCGATTCATCTGCGCAACATGCAGGAGCTGTCGATGATTCCCGGCGTGCGCATCTGCCCGCCGATGCTGACGTTCTACGGCAACGCGTCCACGATCGAGGACATGACCTACGACGTGGCCGCGCGACTGCTCATGCCGTTCGGCATCGAAGCGCCACGCTACCACCGTTGGAATGGCCTCGGCGAGTAGTCGCCATCCTCATTACCCCGGTTTGGGTCCCGTCGGCTCTAAAGTCGTGACTATGAGTGACAAGAAGCCATCGAACCTGTATTTCGAGCCGTTGGACCCCGAGCCCGTCGACTCGTCCGCCACACAGCCGATCTCTCCGCAGTCGATTCCCCCGGCGACGTCCGGGGGAACGCCGGAGCGTTCCGGTGGCCTGTCTCCGCTCGAGGCCGCGGCCCTGGGACTGGATGGGGAGCCGTCCGGCACGTTGGCATCCCTCGCCCAGGTCGCCGATGACGCCGATGATGACGCTCCCCGCTCCCGCCGCGGCAGAAGCTCCGGCAAGGGTGGCCGACGCGGTAACGCCTCGACCCCCGCCGTGGATCCGCGCATGCCGCGAGACCGTTCCGACGACCCGCTCACCGACCGTCCCCGTACTTCCAGCGTGATCCTGTGCGTCGTGTTCGGCATCGCGCTGCTCGCCATCGCCGCCGCCGTGTACCTGGTGGGCGTGGGCACCGTGGGCGGTCAGGAATACGACAATCTTGCCGTCGACGGTTTCTCCAACGCCCTGCCCGGCTGGCTTGCGGCCCTGTGCGCGCCGCTCGCCACGTCCGTGACACTCGGCCCGCTGACGATTCCCGTCATGGCGTTCACCGATGTCGCGTTCGGCGTGGTAGCGGTCATTGTGGCCGTTTCCCGCAAGCGCTGGCGCGCGATCGTGCAGCTCGTGGCGTTCGCCGTCGTCGCGTTCGCCGCGGCCGAACTGCTCAAGCATCTGCTGCCGCGCAAGGTCTACGACGTGTCGATGATCAAGGTCGACGGCAACACCGCCCCCTCCGGACACATGACCATGGTCGTCGTGGCCGCGCTCGCTCTGCTGTGCGTCGTGCCCCGCGTCTGGCGTGCGCTGGTCGCGGTGATCGCCGCCGTATACGCATCCCTGTCTGGCATGGCGCTGCTCGTCGGCGGATGGCACCGCCCGTGCGACGTGATCATGGCGACCGCACTGGCGTCCGGACTGGCATTCCTGGCGTTGGCGTTCACCCGCGCATCGGGCATGGACGAGCCGGGCACACGCGTATCGTCCGCCAGCATTCAGATCGTGGGCACGGTGATGATCGTCGGCGGCATCATGGCCGTCGCATACGGACTGTACGTGGTCTGGCAGTTGGCCCCCGGTCTGCAGTACAGCGCCAAGTGGGCGTCGTCCGCCGCGCACGGATCGGCCGGCATACTCATCTGCGCGTCCGTGGCGCTCACGTTCGGACTTATGCTCGCCATGCGTCACATCACCGCCGCGCCGTTGTCTAAGATCGGTCTGGTGGGGGCTCCGCCCGCCCCGCCGCGCAAGCGCTGACGCCACGCGCGAATCCGCCATGCCGATGCCATGCCGAACGTCCGATTCGTCAAACCGGGCGCGGTCATGGTTATTATGCACTGTAGTTGACCAAGAAGGAGAGGACCATGACTGACGGCACCAAGCTCGTTATCGTCGAGTCGCCCACCAAGGCAAAGAAGATCGGCGGTTATCTGGGCAAGGGGTATGAGGTGATGGCGTCGGTGGGCCATATCCGTGATCTGGCCCAGCCCTCGCAGGTTCCGCCCAGCCGCAAGGAGAAGTTCGGCAAGTTCGGCGTCGACGTGAACGACGGGTTCGAGCCGTACTACATCGTCAACGACAACAAGAAGTCCACGGTGGCCGAACTCAAGTCCGCGCTGAAGAACGCCGACGAACTCTACCTCGCGACCGATGAGGATCGCGAAGGCGAGGCCATCGCATGGCATCTGGTGCAGACGCTCAAGCCCAAGGTGCCGGTCAAGCGCATGGTGTTCCACGAGATCACGCCCGAGGCGATCCGTCGCTCCCTCACCGCCACGCGCGACGTGGACGGGCACATGGTGGACGCACAGGAGACCCGCCGCGTGCTCGACCGACTCTACGGCTACGAACTGTCTCCCGTGCTGTGGCGCAAGGTGGGGCCGGGCCTGTCCGCCGGCCGCGTGCAGTCCGTCGCCACCCGACTGATCGTCGAGCGCGAGCGCGAGCGCATGGCGTTCGTCCGCGCATCGTACTGGGATGTGGTGGCCACGCTGGTGGCCGCCGACGGTGACGTCGATGCCGGATTCGACTCCCGACTGGTCGCGCTCGGCGGCCGTCGTCTCGCCGTGTCCAAGGACTTCGGCGCCGACGGGCAGCTGACCGACGCCGCGCGCAAGGACGAACCGGTCGTCATGGACGAGACGCTTGCGCATGCGATCGCCGACGCCGTACGCGACGTGCCGTTCGTCGTGCGTTCACTGGAGACCAAGCCGTACCGTCGTCGTCCGCAGCCGCCGTTCACCACGTCCACGCTGCAGCAGACCGCCGGCAATCGTCTCGGATTCAGTTCCCGCGCCACCATGCGCGCCGCGCAAGGCCTGTACGAGAACGGCTACATCACGTATATGCGTACCGATTCGGTCACGCTTTCCCAGGAGGCCATCGCCGCCGCCCGCGCCGAGGTGAGCAAGCGCTACGGCGACCGATTCCTGTCCGACAGCCCCAAGCAGTATGTGACCAAGACCGCCGGCGCGCAGGAGGCGCACGAGTGCATCCGCCCGGCCGGCTCCTCGTTCCGTTCCCCGGAGGAACTGGCGAACCGCGTGCCGCCGGACCAGCTCAAGCTGTACACGCTGATCTGGCGTCGTACGCTTGCCTCGCAGATGGCCGACGCCACCGGTTCCACCGCCACCGTCCGTTTGGGCGCCGACTCGGGTGCACATGGCGAGGCGCTGTTCCAGGCGTCCGGCACGGTGATCGAATTCCCCGGCTTCATGGAAGTGTACGGGGGAGCGCGTTCCGCGTCCGGCTCCGGTGCGGGTAAGGCGGAGTCCGGCAAGCACGGCGATACGAAGGGTACAAAGGACACGGAAAACGTGTCGCTGCCGCCGATGGCCGTCGGTGACTCGCTCACCGCCGTGGATGTGGAGTCCAACGGCCATGAGACGCAGCCGCCGGCACGCTACACCGAGGCGTCGCTCGTCAAGACGTTGGAGGCCAAGGAGATCGGCCGCCCGTCCACCTACGCGAGCATCATCTCCACGATCATCGACCGCGGCTACGTGTACGAGAAGGGCCGCGCGCTCATCCCGTCGTGGCTGGCATTCTCCGTGGTCAAGCTGCTCGAGACGAACTTCCCGCAGTACGTGGACTACCAGTTCACCGCACAGATGGAGAACGGACTCGACCAGATCGCCCGCGGTCACGAAAGCGGCCGCGACTGGCTGACGCGATTCTATTTCGGCACCGGCGAGGGCACGGTGGATTCGCCCGAGGCCGCGCACAAGGGCCTGCAGCAGCAGGTGGCGCAGCTTGGCGACATCGATGCGCGTGAGATCAACACGATCGACATCGGCGACGGATTGCACGTGCGCGTGGGCCGCTACGGCCCGTACCTCGAGGATATGAAGAACCTCGACGCCGACGGCAATCCGAAGCATGCGTCAATCCCCGACACGCTCGCGCCCGACGAACTCACCCCGGAGGTGGGGCACGAGCTCATCGCCACGAACTCCGGCGGTCCGCGCGTGCTGGGCATCGACCCTGCCACAGGCGGAACCGTGGAGCTTCGCAAGGGTCGCTTCGGCCCGTACGTGGCGCTGATCACCCCGGAGATGCAGGCGCAGCTCGAGGCCGAGAAGGCCGCGGAGAAGGAGGCCGAGGAGAAGGCGCGCAAGGCCGCCGAAGAGGCTGCGGCCAAGGGCGAGCCGGCTCCGAAGCGCCGCGCCACGCGCAAGAAGACCGCCACGATCAAGCCGAAGATGGCCTCGCTGTTCAAGACCATGGACCCCGATGCGCTGTCGCTGGATGATGCGTTGAAGCTGCTCAGTCTGCCGCGCGTCGTCGGCACGCTGGAGGAGACCAATGCCGAGACCGGCGAGACCGTCAAGGCCACGGTGGAGGCCAACAACGGCCGTTACGGTCCGTACCTGACCAAGACCGTGGAGGGCGGCAAGCCGGAGACACGCTCGCTGGGCAGTGAGGACGAGATCTTCACCGTGGACCTGGCCAAGGCGAAGGAACTGTTCGACCAGCCCAAGTACGGTCGCGGACGTGGCCGTGCGGCCGCCAAGCCGCCGCTGCGCGAGCTTGGTCCGGATCCGGACACCGCCAAGCCGGTGACGATCAAGGACGGCCGATTCGGTCCGTACATCACCGACGGCGAGACGAACCGTACGCTGCCGCGGCAGTTCACGCCCGAGTCGATCTCCCCGGAGGAGGCGTTCCGTCTGCTCGCCGAAAAGCGTGCCGCCGGTCCGACCAAGCGCAAGACCACGCGCAAGTCGACCGCGAAGAAGACGACCACCGCTAAGAAGTCGACCGCGAAGAAGTCTTCGACGGCAACGAAGAAGGCTTCCACGGCGAAGAAGACTACTGCCAAGACCAAGAAGACGGCCGAGTAGGAGAAGGCTTTATTTTCTCTCCGTTTGGGCGGGATTCGTGGGTTTCCGGTGTGGTTCCCTCCCTCTGTCACGACGTTCGTCGTGACATCTCCCTCCCGTGGAGGGAGAACGCTGTTCTCCTTCGTGCTCCCTCCGAGGGAGGGAGCTGGCCGGCGCAGCCGGACTGAGGGAGGGCTTCGACTTCGACGGGTCTCATTTTTCTTCCTGTCCTGGGTGGGATTTGTGGGTTTCGGGTGTGGTTCCCTCCCTCTGTCACGACGTTTGTCGTGACATCTCCCTCCCGTGGAGGGAGAACGCTGTTCTCCTTCGTGCTCCCTCCGTGGGAGGGAGCTGGCCGGCGTAGCCGGACTGAGGGAGGGCTCCGACTCCAGCCAGCCCCGACTCTCCCTGTCGTCTTCCCACCTCCCCGTTCCGCCGAAAAGTTGGCCCACGCCGATACGGTAGGGTGCATGGCTGGACTGTTTATCTCCTTTGAAGGCGTCGATGGCGTGGGCAAGACCACGCAGGTGGAGCGACTGCGTCAGTATCTCGAATCCCGCGGGCGCACGGTGATCGTGACCCGCGAGCCGGGCGGCACGCCGTTGGGCGCCACGCTGCGCCAGCTGCTGCTGCACAACGTGCCCGCTGCCACCGACGGCGTCCTGGCCGCCGACATCGCCCCGCGTGCGGAGGCCCTGATCTTCGCCGCCGATCGTGCCCAGCACGTGGCCGAACTTATCCGCCCGGCGTTGGCGCGCGACGAAGTAGTGATCACCGATCGGTATCTCGATTCCTCACTGGCATATCAGGCCGGCGGACGAGAGCTCACCTCCGACGAGATTCGCAATCTGAGCCTGTGGGCCACGAACAATCTGCTGCCCGTGCGCACGTATCTGCTTGATATGGATCCGGCCGTTTCCCATACGCGACTGCAGCATGAGGCCGATCGTATGGAATCCGCCGGCGATGATTTTCAGAATCGCACACGTCAGGCCTTCCTTGACCTGGCGGCCGCCGAACCGAATCGGTTCCGCGTGATCGACGCCGCGCAGACCATCGATCAGGTCTGGTCCGTGATTCAGGCCGACATCGACGCTCTGCTCGACGCCCCGGAGGCCACCCGATGACCGCCGCCGATTCCACCGCTTCCGCGCCCGCCGCCACCGGCACTGCCGCCCCCACCATCCCCGCCGTCTGGTCCACCATCGTCGGCCAGCGCCCGACCGTGGAACTCCTGTCCCGCACGGCCGCCACCACCGCGGACATTGCCCAGTCCTGGCTGATCTGCGGTCCCGCCGGTTCCGGCCGCTCCAATGTGGCGCGCGCATTCGCCGCCGCGCTCGAATGTCCGAACCACGGCTGCGGCGAATGTTCCACGTGCCGTCATATCCTCGCCGGCACGCATCCGGACGTCACCGTGCTCGCCACCGACAAGGTGACCATCGGCATCGATGCGGTACGCGGGCTCATCGAAAAATCCGAACAGATGCCGAGCACCGCGCCGTGGCGCATCATCATCATCGAGGACGTGGATCGCATGCTCGAGCGCACCACCAACGTGCTGCTCAAGGAGATCGAGGAACCGGCCGCGCACACGATCTGGCTGCTGTGCGCGCCGAGCGCCCAGGACGTGCTGCCCACGATCCGTTCACGCACCCGCGTGGTGAACCTCGCCATCCCCGGCGACCGCGAGGTAGCGAAGTATCTCATGACATCCGTGAACCCCACCCTGCCGGACGACAAGCGCTTCACCGAGCACGTGGCCGCCCGTGCCGCGCGTCTGGCCGAGGGACACATCGGCATCGCACGCCTGTACGCGACGAACGAACGCGTGATGAGCGACCGTGACACGCTCGTGGTCGGCGTGCTGAACCTTGCCAAGGCGTCGGATGCGGTACTGCTCGCCGACCATCTGATCTCCGATGCCAAGGCGCAGGCCGAGGCCGAGATCGACGTGCAGGTGGCGCGCGAGCAGGCTGATTTCCGACGCGTGAACGGACTGGGGGAGAAGGACCGCATCCCGCCGAAGATCCGCGGCGCCTACAATGCGATCGGCAAGAAGGAGGACGTGCGCCGCCGCGTGACCCGCCGTAGCCGCGACGTGCTCGATCGTGCGCTCAACTCCATCGCCAGCGTGTACCGTGACGTCGCCGTGCTGCAGAATGACGCCGAGGATTCCGTCGGCATCGTCAACAAGGAGAATCGTACGGCCATCGCCGAGCTTGCCTCGCGCCTGAGCCGCGAAGCCGCCATCGAACGATTGGAGCACGTGGCCGAGGCCCGTCGTCGTCTCGCCGGCAACGGCAACCCCCTCCTCGTCTTCGAGGCCCTCTTCTGCGCTCTGATCTAGCATTTTCCGGCTCCCCTCGCCACCGAGGGGAGCCGTCCGCCACACGGCGGACTGAGGGGAGTGCTCCAACCCCATTTCCGGTTTCACATACGCCAACCGCCATCGTGCCATATTTGTGTCATATTCCGAAACGTTTGACATATACTTAAGTTATTCGAATTAAATATAGTTGTGCGCTTTTTGAGCGCTACGGCGTGAGGCGCTTGGCATCGATGTCGTTGCAGGTCTTTGACTCATGGAATGGGAGATAGGTGTGGCTTCAAAGCACGAACTGGCACGTAAATTGCGGCAGCGGATCAATCAGGGGGAGTTTTCCGAAACCGGCAAGCTGCCTACCGAAGATCAGCTTATCGAGCAGTATCAGGTGTCCCGATACTGCGTGCGTGGCGCCATTGCCGTTCTTGCCGCCGCCGGCGAGGTGTTTCCGGTGCGGGGCAGCGGTGTGTTCGTCCGCGAGGACCGTGTCGGCAACTACATGCCTATCGGATCGTCGAACGGCATCGTTGCGGACTTCCCCGATCGCAAGGTGTCGTCGTTCGTGCAGGAGCTGGCGTTGATCCGTGCGGACAAGCAGCTGGCGAAGCGTATGCGATGCGCCGAGGGTGATCAGGTATGGCGGGTGGTGCGTCTTCGCAGCGTCAATGACCAGCCGATCAGCTACGAGACGGCGTGGTATCTCAAGGAATACGTGCCGTATCTCAATGAGGAGATCGCGCGGGGCTCGCTGTACGCCTACATGCGTGACGATCTGGGACTGACGTTCGGCTTCGACGACAAGGTGATCCATATGGGTTGGCTGACGGCCGAGGCCGCGCGACTGCTTGAGCTGAACGAGGGCGATCCCGCCATCTGCATCGAGGACGATGCGTTTCTGTCCAACGGCAAGCTGTTCAACGCGTCCCGAAACCTCTATCACTACAAGAACGCGAAGTTCTATTCGATGGCGTCCATGCGCTGACGATAAATCCCGATGATGATGCCGATGGTGGTGTCGACAGTGGCGTCGACGTCCGCCATCGGCATCGTTCGTATGGAGAGCCCGCGATGGAGAGCGGCGATCCGTTTAAAGAATAGATTCGAATAAATTCCTTACTCCGGCGTGTCGAAGTTTTGTTAATATGTTTTCAAAAACGTTGGAATTCCGGGCTTTTCGGGCTTTTTGTTCCTTGCTTTCGTGATTTTGACTTCCGACAGGGGGAGGCATATACTGATGACTTAGTTATTCGAACAACAGAGTGAACTGCGAATAACACGGATGTGGAGCTTGCGGGCACCGTTGCCCACAACTGTCCAAGGAAGGAAAGTCCATGAAGGAGAAGATGCAAGCCATCGGCGATGCGATGCTTAATGGCTTCATGAAATTCGCCAGTCTTAAGGCGCTGGTGGCATTGAAGGATGGCTTCATCCTGACCATGCCGGCTACACTGATCGGTTCGCTGTTCCTGCTGATTGCCAACATCCCGATTACCGGATATTCCGACTGGATGGCCGGAATCTTCGGCGACGAATGGAACATTGGCCTCAATCAGGTCAGTGCGGCAACGTTCAACATTCTGGCCATCATCGTGGCCGTCGGCATCGGCTACGCCTACGCTCGTAACGAGAAGTGCGACGGCATCTCCGCCGGCCTGCTGTCTCTGGTCGCGTTCTTCATCGTGTCCCCGTCGTCGATGGTGATGTCCCTGGATAAGGACACCCTCGCGGCGGCCACCGACACCACCAAGCACGCCGTCGACGTTGATGTCTCCGGTGTGTTCAACCAGACTTGGACCGGTTCCAACGGCATCATCTCCGCCATCATCATGGGCCTGCTCGTCGGTTGGGTCTACACCGCCTGCATCAAGCACGATCTGAAGATCAAGATGCCTGATGCCGTGCCCGCCGGCGTCACCAACGCCTTCTCCGCGCTGATCCCCGGTCTGTTCGTCATCACCGGCTCCGCCATCCTGTACCACCTGTGCAAGGGCTTCGGCGGCGTGTCCCTGACCGAGCTCATCTTCAAGATCCTCCAGATCCCGCTGCAGTCCTTGACCGATACCTGGGCCGGCGCCATCATCATCATTCTGCTCATGTCGGTGCTGTTCTGGTGTGGTATTCACGGCGCCAACGTCGTGTCCGGCGTGGTCACCCCGCTGCTGCTCGCCAACACCCTGAGCAACCAGAAGCTCTTCGATGCCGGTGTCGCTCCGTACACCAAGGCCAACGGCTTCCACTACCTGACCCCGCAGATGATCGACTGCTTCTGCAAGTTCTCCGGCGTCGGCCTGACCGTCGGCCTGCTGGTCGCCGCACTGCTCTTCGCCAAGTCCGAACAGATGCGTACCGTCTCCAAGCTCTCCATCGTGCCGGGCATCTTCGGCATCAACGAGCCTGTGATCTTCGGTCTGCCGATCGTGTTCAACCCGATCATGCTCATCCCGTTCATCCTGACTCCTATGGTCGCCATGATCATCATGTATGGCGCCGTCTCCATCGGCTTCATCGCACCGTTCGGCGCCGTCCAGGTGCCGTGGACCACGCCGCCGATCATCTCCGGCTTCATCCTCGGTGGCTGGAAGTGCGCGCTGCTGCAGATCATCATCGCCGTGATCGCCGTCTTCATCTACATGCCGTTCGTGAAGATGCAGGACAAGGTCTGCCTCGAGCAGGAACAGGGCGACGAGGAGGCCAAGTAATCCGCTAAGTCTTAGCTTTCCCGTCATATCCGGCTGGCCGTGCAACCAATCGTCGACCGCCAATCGATGATGCGGCCAGCCGCCCCCCTAAAAAATTCAATAACATTCTTGGCGATGCGGCAACGTATTGCCATCGTTTCTCTCACATTAGTAATTGCCTACCATCATGAGCGGCTTCGGCCGCGGAATTCAAAGGAGAACATCATGAAGATCGTACTGTGCTGCAGCGATGGAATGTCCACTTCCATTCTGGTGAAGAAGATGCAGGACGCCGCCGCCCAGCGTGGCATGGACGCCGACATCTCCGCCATGCCGGTCTCCACCCTCGAAACCAACGCCCAGGACGCCGACGTCATCCTCCTCGGACCCCAGGTGCGCTACATGCTCCGTGGCGTCAAGAAGGAGTTCGCCTCCAAGCCCGTCGAGGTCATCGCCCCGCAGGACTACGGCATGGCCCGTGGCGGCAACGTCCTCGACTTCGCCCTGAAGCTCGCCGGCAAGTGATCGCGGCCGGAACGCAACAGGATCAAAGAGTACAGGAGAACATCATGGATATGGAAACCACCTGCTTCCAGCTCATCACCGCCGCCGGCAGTGCGAAGTCCGACTATCTCGAGGCCATCAACACGGCCAAGGACGGCGATTTCGAGGGTGCGCAGAAGCTCATCGAATCCGGAGACGTCAGCTATCGCGAAGGCCATACGGTGCATTCCAAGCTGGTGCAGCAGGAGGCGGCCGGCAGCGCGGTTCCGGTCGGTCTGCTGCTCATCCACGTCGAGGACCAGATGATGGCCGCGGAGATCTTCCGCGCCATGGCCGTAGAGATGATCGGGCTGTACAAGAAGCTCGCCGATCAGGACAAGTGACGGGTCCGATATGAAGTTTCCCGATGGATTCCTTTGGGGAGGCGCAGTGGCGGCCCACCAGCTGGAAGGCGCATGGAACGAGGGCGGCCGAGGCCCGAGCATCTGTGACGTGCTGACCGGCGGGGCCCACGGCGTGGCCCGAGAGATCACTGATGGCGTGGTGGAGGGCAGGAACTACCCGAACCAGCGCGGCATCGACTACTACCACACCTTCCGTTCGGACGACTCCCTGTTCCAGGAGATGGGCTTCAAGTGCTTCCGCACCTCCATCTCGTGGTCGCGCATCTTCCCCAACGGGGACGAGGACGAGCCGAACGAGGAGGGACTCAAGTTCTACGACAAGCTGTTCGCCGACTACCGTGCCAAGGGCATGGAGCCGGTGGTCACGCTCTCGCACTTCGAGATGCCTCTGCATCTGGCCAAGCAGGGCGGATTCGTCAACCGTGACGTGGTCGACTGCTTCGTACGGTTCGCCACCACGGTCATGGAGCGCTACAAGGATCTGGTCAAGTACTGGCTGACCTTCAATGAGGTCAACAACCAGATGGAGATGCACACCGAGATCTTCCCGTACACGAACTCGGGCATCATCCCCGACCCGAACGACACCCCGCACGAGGTGGAGCAGAAGGTCTGGCAGGCCATCCACAACGAATTCGTCGCCAGCGCCATCGTCGTCAAGCGCGGTCATGAGATCAATCCGGACTTCCAGATCGGATGCATGATTGCCATGGTGCCGATCTACCCGGCCACCTGCAACCCGGACGACGTGATGCATGCCGAGGTGCTGATGCGCGATCGTCTGCTGTTCGGCGACGTATACGTGAACGGCGAGTACCCGCACTACCTGCTCAATCGTTGGGAGCGCGAGGGATTCGACATCAAGCGCGAGCCCGGCGACGACGAGATCATCAAGGCCGGCACCGTCGACTTCATCTCGATCAGCTACTACATGAGCGCGGCCGTCAAGGCCAGTGAAGTGCCGAACTGGGACGGACACGGTCTGCCCGGTCAGGTGCGCAACCCATACATCGCCGCCACGGACTGGGGCTGGCAGATCGATCCGGTCGGCCTGCGTTACGTGCTGTGCACGCTGTACGAACGCTACCGCAAGCCGATCTTCGTGGTGGAGAACGGCATCGGCATGTACGAGACGCCCGACGCCGACAACTTCGTGTCCGACGACGCGCGCATCGCCTACCTGCGTTCGCACATCGAACAGGTCGGCAAGGCCATCGCGCTGGATGGCGTTGAGGTCATGGGCTACACCGTGTGGGGCTGCATCGACGTGATCTCCTTCGGCACCGGCGAGATGAAGAAGCGCTACGGACTGATCTACGTGGACGCCGACGACTACGGCAAGGGCAGTTATCGACGGTTCCGTAAGAAGTCCTTCGACTGGTATCGCAAGGTGATCGCCAGCAACGGCGAGGAACTGTAAAGGCTGTGTGGGCCGAAACGGGAGTTTCGGTCCACATCGCATTATGTGCAAGCAACGCGGATACGCCGGCAGGGAGCCGGACGGAGAGAAAGGAATACGATGTCGCGCAAGCTGATTCTGCTGGATATCGATGGCACGCTGGTAGGACGGACGCATCATATTCCCGAGAGCGCGGTCAGTGCTGTACACGCCGCCCAGGCCAAGGGGCATCTGGTGATGATCTGCACCGGGCGGGCCAGTGTGGAGATCGAGGACCATATTCTCCAGACGGGCTTCGACGGACTGATCGCCGTATCCGGCGCATACGTGGAAGTCGGCGGAACGGTGCGCTCCGAACGGTTCATAGAGCCGGATGTGGTGACGAGCGCCAGCAAGGTGCTGGACACGTTGGGCGTGGATTACGTCTGGCAGTCGTCCAAGGGCATGTGGGGCACTCGCCGACTTCTCGAGAGGCTTCAGGTGTTCACACGGTTCAAGGACTCTTCGGATGCGATGTCCCGTTGGCATGACATCGACGACAGCCGACGTCATGCGGTCTCGCTTGGCTGCGGCATCGGCGATGTTGTGCCGGCCAGCAAGGGCACGTTCCTGGTGCCGGACGATTCCGAGCTCACCCTGGCCGACGTGCATTGGGCGCTCGGCGACGATCTGGCGATGGTCAACGGCTCGATGGGTTCGTTTGCGAAGGTCAACGGCGAGGTGATGATTCCGGGCGTCACCAAGGGTTCGGCATTGCGCGAGGTCGCCGAACTGACCGGCGTGCCGATGTCGGAAACCGTGGCCGTTGGCGATAGTGACAACGATCTGGCCATGCTCGAGGCGGCCGGCACCGCCGTGGCCATGGGCAACGGCACCGATTCCGTCAAGGATGTCGCCGATTTCGTCACGGGCGACGTCGACGAGGGCGGGCTGTATCAGGCGCTTCAGCGACTGCAGCTGCTGTAGGTCGGCCGCAGTCAGGAACGGGAACGTTGCGTGGAATCGCGGACTATCACATGAGGAAGGAGGAAGACATGAGCCGGGCAATCACGGTCGGCGTCGATCAGACGCAGCGCCTCTGCGGCGATCTGCTGCGTGGGCGGCTGCAGGGACGTCAGCTGCGGCATGGCGAGCGTCGCGAGCGGCGTATCGCCATGGCTGACGATGCACACGTCCTGCGGGACGCGCAGTCCCAGTGCGTGCAGTGCGTGCAGTGCGCCCATCGCGATGGCGTCGTTGATGCAGATCAGCGCTTCGGGGCGTCGCTGGAATGCGCTCGTGTCGTTCCTCGTTTCCGTGGCAATGTCGCCGGCGTCGCCGTCGCCGGAGTTGCCATCACCGGAGTTCGCGAACAGCCTCGTGGCGTAATCGAATCCGTATGCCATCGTCGAGGTGCCGGCTGGTACGGCCGTCCGGTCGTTCCATTCCCGGCGGGTGAACAGGCCGTATTGCGTGGTCTGGGAATCGAATGCGCTCAGCAGCGCGTCGGCGTCGAACGCACCGCCGTTGCCGGCAGCGGAGACCGTCGGGCGGGGTCCGTGCAGGAATGCGGCCGACCGTACGCCGACTTTGGCGAGGTGCCGCAGGGTCTCCGTCATGGATGCCGCGTTGTCGATGCCGATCATCGACGTGCAGAACGCTCGCTGGGTGCCGCCCACCTGCACGATGGGAATACGCCGGGCGTGATGCTCCAGAACATCCGTGAGATCGACGCCGGGGTCGGTCGCGATGATCAGACCGTCCACATGACGGGCCGTCATGGCGGCGATGCGTTGCTTCAGCAGCGTGGCTGTGCCGCCGAGGCCAAGCGCCAGCTGCTGCGACCGCTGGCTGATCATCGGTTCGAGGACTCCGATCAGCTGGGCGACGAATGGGTCGTCGGCGTTGGACGCGATCAGGCCGATGGTGTTGGTCACGTCGGAGCGCAGTGCGCTGGCCGCGTGATTCACCGAATAGTTGAGTTTGATGGCGGCGTCTCGCACGTTTCGGGCGATGTCGTCGTCTTTCGTGCGTTTGCCGGACAGTACGCGGGACGCCGTGGCGGAGGAGACGCCCGCCAGTGCCGCCACATTGGCGAGAGAGGGGGTCGATGATGATGCGGATGCCGTTGGTATGTGTTTGGTCATACGCCCTTCCTGATGGTCGCCGTGCCCGCATGATGCATGCGTGGGGGTCGAAATGTTTCGCAGAACAGAATACGACCGCCCGGATACCGCGGGCGGTCGTAGGCAAACAGCGGGTGTCGACTGTGAAATCAGTCGGCGGCGAGAAGAGTTTCGATCAGGGAATCGGCAACGGATTCGGCGTTGTCGCCCTCAACGGTGATTTCCACCGTATCGCCCTGCTGAATACCCAGGGCCATGATCGACAGGATGGAGCCGGCCGGAGCGGGATCGCCGCCCTCCTTGGCGATGGTGACGGTGCAGCCGGAGCCCATGACGGCCTGAACGAACTGGGCCGCCGGGCGGGCGTGAATGCCGACCGGATCGTTGATGACTGCTGTGCGGGTAACCATGATGACACTCCTTTGCGTCTGTGGATAGTTGGTTGTGTGCATCTCGTTGCGGTCGATTTCGACCACGTATTGACGAGTATAGTGTATACGGCGACAAAATCCAGCAAACGATTACCCTTGGTGTGTCGCGAAAAGAAAAGTATAAAATTCAGACTTTCAGAAAACGATTTCTGAAACAGCTCAGGACAACTGAATACCAAACAAAGAAGGAGAATCCCATGGAAATCACAGGTGTTGGCATTGGCCGCGGCGTTGCGGTTGGTCCTGTCGTCCGTATGGCGGCGGCATTGCCGGAGCCGGCGGATACGCCGCGTGCGGAGAGCGTGTCCGCCGAGGCGGAGATCAAGCGCGCGAACGATGCGCTGGCCGTGGTGAACGACGATCTGCGTCGTCGTGCCGAAGAGGCCGCCAACGGAGACGAGGGTGCCAAGAAGGCCGCTCCGATCCTGCAGGCCATCTCCATGTTCGCGTCCGATCCGTC
Organism: Bifidobacterium callimiconis; assembly: GCF_003952005.1. Classification (GTDB taxonomy): domain Bacteria; phylum Actinomycetota; class Actinomycetes; order Actinomycetales; family Bifidobacteriaceae; genus Galliscardovia; species Galliscardovia callimiconis. The sequence continues at coordinate 5,320 of NZ_QXGJ01000008.1, read as the reverse complement.
GCTGGCCAAGAACATCTCCGATCTCATCGCCAATGGCAAGACCGCCGAGCGTGCTGTGCTGGAGGGATTCGCCGCGGTCGAGTCCGTGTTCAAGGCGATCGGCGGCTACCAGGCCGAACGTGCGGCCGATCTGCATGATGTCGGTCAGCGCGTCATCGCCAACCTGATGGGTCTGCCGGCCCCCGGCATTCCGTTCAGCGAGACCCCGTTCGTGCTGGTGGCCGAGGATCTTTCCCCCGCCGACACCGCCTCGCTTGACATGGACAAGACCCTCGCCATCGTCACCTCGCAGGGAGGTCCCACCTCGCACACCGCCATCCTGGCCCGCGCCCGTGGCATCGTCGCGGTGGTCTCCGCGGCCGAGGCCGATGATCTGACCGACGGCGAGACCGTGATCGTCAACGCGGCTTCCGGCACCGTGATCTCCGAGCCGACCGACGACCAAATCGCCGCCGCCGAGGCAGCCCGCGCCCACGCCGCCAAGGCCAAGGAGCTGCGCGGCAAGCCCGGTTCCCTCAAGGACGGCACCCACATTCCGCTGCTCGCCAACGTCGGCAAGCCCAAGGACGCCGATCCGGCGCTCGAGTACGGCGCCGAGGGCGTGGGCCTGTTCCGCACGGAGTTCCTGTTCATCGGCAACTCCGAGCCGCCGAGCGTGGAGGAACAGACGAAGGCTTACACCGAACTGCTGAGCCGTTTCCCGGGCAAGAAGGTCGTGATCCGTCTGCTCGACGCCGGTGCGGACAAGCCGCTGCCGTTCCTCACTCAGGAGGACGAGCCGAATCCCGCGCTGGGTCTGCGCGGTCTGCGCACCCTGCGCGTGCACAAGGACGTCATCGAGGGCCAGCTCAAGGCCCTTGCCGCCGCCGACGCCCAGACCAACGCCGATCTGTGGGTCATGGCCCCGATGGTCTCCGACGAGCATGAGGCCGCCTACTTCGTCAAGCTGGGCAAGAGCTTCGGTCTGAAGAAGGTCGGTGTGATGGCCGAGGTGCCGTCCATCGCCCTGATGGCCGACAAGGTGGCGCAGGTCGCCGACTTCGTGTCGATCGGCACCAACGATCTGACCCAGTACACCATGGCCGCCGACCGTACGCTCGGCACGGTCTCCAACTACCAGACCGCATGGCATCCGGCCGTGCTGCGCATGATCAAGCTCATCGCCGATGCCGGCAACAAGTACGGCATGCCGGTCGGCGTGTGCGGTGAGGCTGCGGCCGATCCCGATCTGGCCGTGGTTCTCGCCGGCATTGGCGTCAACTCCCTGTCGATGACTCCGGTCGCCCTCGACGACGTACGCGCCGAACTGGCCAACTGGACGATGGACGAGGCCCGCGAGAAGGCCGAGAAGGCGCTTAACGGCGAGTTCTACAAGCCCGCCTGGGGCGACTGATTCAACTCTGCCAGCCAAATGGCCGATACACCTGAGCGTTGACGCCGATCGGCTGGATCGCCGCTTTGCGGCGATATCACTGTGGCCCGGATTTTTTGCCTTCCTTGGGTCCGGGCCACTTCCTCGTTCTTCGACTCCCCGGGGAAGGCGGCCGTTCAATACATGACAGACCGAGGGGAGTCCTTCAGCTCTATTTCTGGTTCATGCGACGAAATGCTTGTTGTTGCATGAACCAGTAAATGCCGGGCATTTGCCGGGCCTTGATCGGGCGTCGACCGCCACGATGCCGAGTCCCCAGCCGCACCCATCATTACGATGGTGCACATGAGTGATTCGGAGAAGGGGCACCCGCCGGCCCGGGTGCGGCTCAAGGACGTGGCCGAGGCGGCCGGACTGTCGCTGACCACGGTGTCGCGCGCGTTTTCTCGTCCCGGCCGCGTGAGCGAGCGCACGGTGCGATACGTGCATCAGGTGGCGAACGAACTCGGATATATCCCCGATCCGATCGCGCCGGTGGAGGAGAAGCGGCAGCTGCGCTCCGTGATCGCCGTGCTGGTGGCGAACCTCGACAATCCCGTGTTCGTGGACATGATCCACGGCATGGATACGCGTCTTGCCGAATACGGATTCGTGACGAGCGTCGTCGATTTCCAGGAGGACCCCGTTCGCGAGATCGAGGTCGCCGAGCGTCTCGCCCCGTTCGTGGATGCGGTCGTGTTCGCTTCGCCGCGCACGTCGAGCACGTCGATCCGCAAGATCGCGCAGGTGGTACCCACAGTGGTGGCCGATCGTGTGGTGCGCGGCGTGCCGTCGATCGTGGTCGACGATCGTGCTGCCACGGCCGACGCGATGGAGTATCTTTCCCGACTCGGCCACGGCAAGGTGACGTATCTGGCCGGTCCGGACGGCTCATGGCAGGACGGATACCGTTGGAATTCCCTGCATCTGGCGAGCCGCAGAATCGGCATGACGATGCGCCGCGTGGCTGGCGAATCGTTCCTGCGCGAGGGCGGTCGGCGTGCGGTCGACGAGTTCCTGCGTAATCCGACCACGGCGGTGGTCTCCTACGACGATCTGATGGCAATCGGGTTCATGGAGGGGCTGGCCGCGCGCGGATACGCGATTCCCGACCGCTGCTCGGTGATCGGCTTCGACGGCATCGTGCAGGGCGCGGAATACACGCCGCAGCTGTCCACCATCGCCATCGACTACCGTGACCTCGGCAGTGCGGCGGCCCGCTGCCTGATCTCACGTCTGCTGCACATCGGCGAATCCGCCGGTCCGGTCGTGCGCGTGCCCGCCGAATTCATCCCCCGCGCGAGCACCGCTCCCGCACCGCGCCGGTAATCACACCGTAACCGAGCGTAATCGGCTGCCCCCGTTCGCCCACCTATACTGAAACCATGAAGATTTCAGCCGATTTCACCGTGATTCCCGATGTGTTCGCCAAGGCCGCCGAACCGGAGTACATCAACGCCGGCGTGCCCGTCGTGTCGTTCCCGTTCTACGTGGACGATGTCAATCCCGACGCCCAGTACCTGCACTGGACGTTCACCGACCCCGATTCGATTCCCGTGTGCGGGTTCGAATGGATCCATTGGACGGTCGCCAATCTGCCGATCGCCGCGCTTATGTACGACTTCAACGATTCGCATGCGCTGCAGATCCCGCCGGACTTCTCCCGCCAGATGGTGGCCATGATCCCCGAGGCGCTGCAGGGCCGCACCTCGCAGGCGTCCCGCTTCGTCGGCGGCACCGACCCGGCCGCGACCATGCGGTACAACGGACCGCAGCCGCCGGACAAGGACCACGACTACTATCTGCACGTGTACGCCACCAAGCAGCCGCTCAAGGGACTGAACGGCGGCTTCTGGATGAACGAGATGATCCACGCCCTGCGCGATTCCGCCGCCAACGGCGACCCCGCCGATCAGGACGCCATCTTCCTCACCGGCAAGGCCTGACTCACCAACCATCCTTCCCCAGAGAAGGCCAGCACACGAAGTGCACTTCATTCCCTATCCTTCCCCTTGAGGGGAAGGTGGCACGCGCAGCGTGACGGATGAGGTGATCACAGATCACACCCATCCCCGCCATCCCCTCAAACCCATCATTCACCAAAGGAGAACCCAAACCCACCATGGCATGCACCACGATTCTGGTCGGCAAGAACGCCAGCTACGACGGATCCACGATCATCGCTCGCAACGAGGATTCGCAGCAGGGCGAATTCACGTCGAAGAAGTTCATCGTCGTCAAGCCCGATGATCAGCCTCGCCATTACCGTTCCGTCATCAGCCACGTCGAACTCGACCTGCCGGACGATCCGATGCAGTACACCTCCGTGCCGAACGCGAACCTCAAGGAAGGCATCTGGGGCGAGGCCGGCGTCAACGAGGCGAACGTGGCCATGAGCGCCACCGAAACCCTCACCACCAACGAGCGTGTGATCGGCGCCGACCCGTTCGTCGAGCTCACCCCCGCGCGCGGAACCGAAGGCGAGCCCGGCTACGAACCCGAAGTGCCCGGCGGCATCGGCGAGGAAGACATGCTCACCATCGTGCTGCCGTACATCCGCTCCGCCCGCGAAGGCGTGGAACGACTCGGTGCGCTGCTCGAGGAATACGGCACCTACGAGATGAACGGCATCGCCTTCTCCGACGTCAACGAGATCTGGTGGATGGAGACCGTCGGCGGCCATCACTGGATCGCCAAGCGCGTTCCCGACGACGCCTACGTGACCATGCCGAACCAGCTGGGCATCGACGAGTTCGATCTCGACGACGCACTTGGCGCCCAGGAGGAGCACATGTGCTCCGCCGACCTTCGTGAGTTCATCGACGACAATCACCTCGATCTCGCCGTCGAACCGGTCAGCCCGCTCAACCCGCGTGACATGTTCGGCTCGCATTCCGACCGCGACCACGTGTACAACACGCCGCGCGCCTGGTACATGCAGCGCTTCCTCAACCCGTACGACGAGGTGTGGGACGGCCCCGACGCCGCCCATCGCCCCGACAGCGACGACATCCCGTGGGCTCGTCAGCCCGAACGCAAGATCACGATCGAGGACGTGAAGTACGTGCTCAGCTCGCACTATCAGGGCACGCCGTACGATCCGTACGGAACGCTTGGCGACGAACACACGCGCGGCAGTCTGCGCCCGATCGGCATCAATCGTCAGAGCCAGCTCGCCGTCATGCAGATCCGCCCGTACCGTCCCGAATCCTGCCGCTCCATTCAGTGGATGGCGTTCGGCTCCAACCCGTTCAACACGCTCGTGCCGTTCTACGCGAACGTCGACACCACGCCCGCCTATCTTGCCGATACCACCGATCATGTGGACTCCGGCAACTTCTACTGGGCGAACCGACTGATCGCCGCGCTCGCCGACGCGCATTTCGCCGCCGCGTCGCCGCTGATCGACCGCTACTGCGAGAAGACCGGCGGACTTGGTCACCGTATGCTCGCCGCGGCCGACGAGCAGGTGGGCCGTCTCGATACGAATCCGGTGGATCTGGATGATCTTGCGGACGAGGAGAAGGCCGTCGACGACGTGCGTGACGCCGACGCGATCATCGCGTCCACGCGTAACCCGGAGGTGCGCGGCATTCTCGCCGCCGCCAATCAGACGATCGCCGATCAGGTGAAGGCGGAGACCGACGCGCTGCTCGGCGACGTGCTGTACGCCGCCAGCATGAACATGCGCAACGATTTCCACCTCTCCGACAACTGATTCCTAATTCGCCGTCTCCCCTCCCAGGGAGGGGAGATGTCAGCTCCGCTGACAGAGGGGAGGGGTCAGCACCCAGATCCGGTTGCTCAAGTGACCAGTATGAGATACCCCAGTGTCTCCCCTCCCAGGGAGGGGAGATGTCTGCAAAGCAGACAAAGGGGAGGGATCAGACCCCTGCGCGCTCCCAACCC
>NZ_QXGJ01000007.1 GCF_003952005.1 Bifidobacterium callimiconis | reverse complement strand
GCGGCACCACGTCGACGAGCGGACTCATGAGCGTGGGGCACTTGGGACGCCAGAACACCACGTCCGCATAGTTCTCCACATCCTGGTCGCCCTCCTCGGCCACGGCGATGATGTACGCGCCGCGGGCCTTCACCTCTTCGATGCCGGAGATCACCTTGGCGTGCAGCACATTGCGGCCGCGTTCCGGCGGCACGATGAACACCACCGGCTCGCCCTCGTCCACCAGCGCGATCGGACCGTGCTTGAGCTCGCCCGCGGCGAAGCCCTCGGTGAACGTGTACGCGATCTCCTTGAGCTTGAGCGCACCCTCCATGGCCACCGGGTAGCCCACGTGACGGCCGAGGAACAGGAACGAATTGGCGTTTACCATCTGCTCGGCGGCCTTCTGGATCGTGGAGGTCTGCGTGTCGAGCACCCACTGGATCTTGCGCGGCATGTCCTTGAGCGAGTCGAGCGTCTGCTGGATCTCGTCGCGGAACATCGCGCCCTTGATCTGCGCCAGGTACAGGCCCAGCACGTAGGCGGCGGTGATCTGCGCCACGAACGCCTTGGTGGACGCCACGGCCACCTCCGGGCCGGCGTGCGTGTACAGCACGGCGTCGGATTCGCGCGGGATGGAGGCACCCTGCGTGTTGCAGATAGCCAGCACCTTGCTGCCCTGCTCGCGCGCGTGACGCAGCGCCATGAGCGTGTCCATGGTCTCGCCGGACTGCGAGATCGCCACGACCAGCGTGCGCGGCGTGAGGATCGGGTCACGGTAGCGGAACTCGTGCGCCAGCTCCACCTCCACGGGGATGCGCACCCAGTGCTCGATCGCGTACTTGGCCACCATGCCCGCGTAGGCGGCGGTGCCGCACGCGATCACGATGATCTTGTCGATCGCCTTGAAGTCATGCTCCTCGATACGCACCTCGTCGAGGTTGATGTCGCCGTTCTTATCGAGACGCCCCAGCAGGGTGCGCTGCACGGCCGCGGGATCCTCGTGGATCTCCTTGTCCATGAACGAGTCCCAACCGCCTTTCTCCGCGGCGGAGGCGTCCCAGTCCACGGTGTACGTCTTGGGATTCTCCACGACGTTGCCCATGAAATCGGTGACGACCACCTTGTCAGCGGACACGCACACGGCCTGATCCTGGTCGATCTCCATGGCGCGCTTGGTGTAGGCGACGAACGCGGCCACGTCGGAGCCGAGGAAGTTCTCACCTTCGCCGAGTCCCACGACCAGCGGGGAGTCATGACGGGCACCGACGACGATATCCGGCTGACGGCAGTCGGTGGCGAGGATGGTGAACGCGCCCTCGAGCATGCGGGCCAGACGACGGATCGCCTTGAACAGGTCCGGCTTGCCTTCGTCCTCGATGATCTTGTCGACGATCTTGCCGAGCAGCTTGGCGGCCACTTCGGTGTCGGTGCTGGAGGAGAAACGGTAGCCTTCGGCCTGCAAATCAAGACGAAGCTGGGATGCGTTTTCGATGATGCCGTTGTGAATGATGGCGACCTTGCCGTCGCGGCTCGTATGCGGGTGGGCGTTCACGTCGCTCGGCACGCCGTTCGTGGCCCAGCGGGTGTGACCGATGCCCACGGTCGCGGCCGGCATCGGCTTGCGTTTGATGTCTTCGATGAGATTGGAGAGACGACCCGCCTTCTTACGGACCTCCATATGATCCATGCCGGGTGCCGTCAGTGCCACACCGGCCGAGTCGTATCCACGATATTCGAGGCGCTGCAAGCCCTGAAGGCAGACCTCAAGGGGCTTGCCGCACGCGGTTGAAATGTTTCCTGCATATCCAACGATTCCACACATGGAACACCAGTGTACGGGGTTCATGTTGCGAACGCTCAGCGCAAAACGCGACCTTGGCCGAACCTATACAGGGTGGGGGTGGGGGATCGGAGCGTTCTGAACAGGGATCCCTCCCTCAGTCGCGCTACGCGCGACAGCTCCCTCCCTTGGAGGGAGCACGCAGGTAAATGGCTTCGTGCTCCCTCCTTGGGAGGGAGCTGGCCGGCGTAGCCGGACTGAGGGAGGGCCCTACCCTCACAGCACGTGGTTGAGGAAGTCCTTGAACCTCGGCTCGGTGGGGTTGTCGATGATCTCGGGGCCGCCCTTCTCCACGACCACGCCGCCGTCCATGAACACGATCTGATCGGCCACCTCACGGGCGAATCCGATCTCGTGCGTCACACAGATCATGGTCATGCCGCCCTGTGCGAGCGAACGCATCACGTTGAGCACCTCGCCCACCAGCTCGGGGTCAAGCGCGGACGTCGGCTCGTCGAACAGCATGATGTCGGGGTGCATGGCGAGCGCGCGGGCGATGGCCACACGCTGCTGCTGACCGCCGGAAAGCTGCATCGGGTAGTAGTCGAGCCGGTCGCCCATGCCCACGCGCTGCAGCTCCTTGATGGCCTCCTCGCGCGCCTCGGACTTGGACTTGTGCGCCACGTGCACGGGCGCCTCCATCACGTTCTCGAGCGTGGTCATGTGCGGGAACAGGTTGAAGCGCTGGAACACCATGCCGAGCTTGGCGCGCTGCGCGGCGATCTGCTTGTCGTCGAGCGTCTGCAGCACGCGCTGGCCGTCCTTGTCCACCCACTTGTAGCCGATCATCTCGCCGTCCACGTCGATCTCGCCGCCGGTGAGCGTCTCGAGCTGGTTGATCAGTCGCAGGAACGTGGACTTGCCGGAGCCGGACGGCCCCAGGATCACGGTCACGGTTCCGGGCATCACGGTCAGGTCGATGCCCTTGAGCACGTGCAGGGAGCCGAACGCCTTGTGCACGCCCTTGGCCTGAACGGCGGGGGTCACGCCCGTCTGTGCGGCAACGTAGTCGTTGCTGTTCGCAGTGTTCTTCATATTCGTCCTCTCCTCGTCACGCGTTCAGACCGGCCATGGTGGCCTGGTTCTGCTTCTGAATGTCGTCCTTGGGCTCGCCTTCGGTCTTGCCGGGCAGCGGCGGCTGCTTGCCCTTGGTGCCGATCGGACGGGCGTCGAAGCCCTTGCCGAAGTGCTTTTCGAGACGGGACTGGATGACCATGAGAATGGAGGTGATGAGCAGGTACCAGAAGCACGCCACGATCAGCAGCGGGATCGGCTTGTAGATTCGGTTGGCGATGGCGTTGGTGGCGAACTGCAGATCAAGGGTGAACGGCACGGCGAGGACCAGCGACGTGGTCTTGAGCATGCCGATGGTTTCGTTGCCGGTGGGCGGGATGATGATGCGCATGGCCTGCGGCAGGATGATGCGGCGCATGATGAGCGAGCGGCGCATGCCGAGCGCTTCGGCGGCCTCGGCCTGGCCGGGATCCACGGCCTCAAGGCCGGCGCGCACGATCTCGGACAGGTAGGCGGCTTCGTTGAGCGCCAGACCGATCACGGCGGCGCGGAATGCGGTGATCACGTCCTGCGTGTCCACGGACCAGAACGTGACGGAGGTGAACGGGATGCCGAGTCCCAGCTTGGGCACCAGCACGGAGATCAGACCCCAGAACACCAGCTGGGTGTACACAGGGGTTCCGCGGAAGAACCAGATGAAGAACCAGCTCACACCGCGCAGCACGGGGTTGATCGACTTGCGCATGATGGCCAACACGATGGCCAGCACGATGGCGATGACCATGGACAGCACGGTGATCCACAGCGTCCAGCCAATGCCGGCGAGCACGTTCTCGTTGAACAGGTACTTCCAGACGACAGGCCATTCGAAGTTCGGGTTGACGATCATGCCGTAGACCAGCATGGCCGCGAGCAGCGCGACGATCACGCCGGCCACCACGGGTCCGATGCGTTTGACCGGCAGCGCGTTGATCCTGTTGGGGATGTTGAGTCCGTCGGACTCGTTCTTGTTGGTTGCCATTGGTTTCGGCTTTCTCTCTTTTCTCGGAAAAACGACTATGGTCACCCGCGCGTCCGACCTCATGTCAGGTGAAGTCCGGGACGCACGGGTGACCGGTTGCTGTTGATACACGTATGGGAAGTGAGTGTAACCTACGATTCCGTCATCCGTGTTTCACAACGGGTTTTTCGGAATCGGTCAGGATTCCGTGGCCGGGTTGATCTCGGCCTTGTCGATGGCACCGGAGGAGACGCCCCACGTATCGAGAATCTTCTTGTAGGTGCCGTCGTCCATCAGCTTCTGGATGGCGGCCTGCACGGCCTTGGCGGTGTCGGCATCGCCCTTCTTGATGGCCACGGCCTCGGGGGTCACGCCAACGTCCTCGCCAAGGGCCTGAAGCGAGTCACCGGTCTGTTCGATCGCGTAGCCGGCGACGGGCGAGTCGGCGTAGAAGATGTCGGCCTTGCCGGTGGCCACGGCGGTGGTCACATCGGTCTGCAGCTTGGACGACTGGATGGTGATCTCGGACTTGCCGGCGGCCTTGCACGCGTCGTTGTCGGAGTTGATCTCCTCCTCCTGCGTGGTTCCGGTCTGCACGGCCACCTTCTTGCCGCACAGGTCGGAGGAGTCGATCTTCTCCGGGTTGCCCTTCTTCACCACGAAGGTGGAACCGGCCTTGAAGTAGGTGACGAAGTCGACGGCCTCGAGACGTTCCTTGGTCACGGTGAACGAGGAGATGCCCAGATCGTACTTGGAGCCGACGGACGGGATGATGGAGTCGAAGGTGGCGGTGGTGGTTTCGGGCTTGAGACCGAACACCTTGGCCAGCGCCTTGGTGAGGTCCACGTCGAAGCCGACCGGAGTCTTGCCGTCCTCGGCCAGGAACTCGGCCGGGGCGTAGGAGGTGTCGGTGCCCACCTTGAGTACTCCGTCGGACTTGACGGAGTCGGGCAGCATGGCGGCGATCTCGTCGTCCTTCTGGATCTTGCTCACGTCGTAGCCCTTGGTGGCGGCGGAGGAGCTGCCCGAACCGCTGGAGCTGCTGGAATCAGCGGAATCCGATGTACCACAGGCGGCCATGGAGAACAGTGTTGCGGCGGCGATGGTGGCCGCTGCGATGGCCTTGAGTCGAGTCTGGATGGACATGGTTGCTTCCTCTCAAAGATGTCAACGAATCCAAGATCCGAACCTAGGTTGACTATGTTACGAGGAGGCTACCAACCAAACTTTTATGGACACCAGCCAAACTTGCGGCGACGACCGCCGCCACGACGACCGAGGCAGCAGCCGACGGACGCTAGCCCTCCACCTTCGGGTTCACCTCGAACTTGTTGACCATGACGTTCTCCACGCCCCAGGCCTTCATGATGCGCTCATAGTCGCCGGTCTCCTTGAGCTTGTCCAGCGCGGCCTTGACGGCCTTGACCGTCGCGGCGTCGCCCTTCTTGATGGCCACGCCCATCGGCGCCACGCCCTCGTTCTCGCCGATCACCTGCAGACGATCGCCGGTCTGCGCCACCGCGTAGCCGGTCACCGGTGTATCTGCGTACATCAGGTCCACACGTCCGGCGATCAGCGCGGTCGTCACGTCGGTCTGGTTGCGGTACGGCAGGATCTCGATGCGTTTCTTGCCGGCGGCCTGGCACGCGTCCTGCATCTTGTACATCTCGGTCTCGGCGACCACGCCCACCTGCACGGACACGCGCGTGCCGCACAGATCGTTCACGTTCACATGCGTCGGATTGCCCTTACGCGCGGCGAAGGTGAGACCCGCCTGCGCATACGTGACGAAGTCGACGGCCTCGATGCGTTCCTTGTTCACGGTGAAGCCGGAGATGCCGACGTCGTACTTGCTGCCGACGGCGGGGATGATCGTGTCGAATGTGGAGTTCTGGATATCGAGATCCAGTCCGAAGATCTTGGCGAGCGCCTTGTCGAGATCGATCTCATACCCGACCGGCGTCTTGCCGTCGGCGGCGAGGAATTCGGCGGGCGCGTACGTGATGTTCACGCCGACCGTGAATTTGCCGTCGTCGGTCACGGATTCGGGCAGCATGGCGGCGATGGCGTCATCCTTCTGGATGCCGTCCACGTTGTAGCTGCGGGCGATGTCGGGATCGGAATCGGTGGCGTCCGTGGTGCCGCATGCGGCAAGCGGCACGATCATCAGGGCGGCAAGGGCAACGGCGAGCGCGGTCTTCAGTCTTCTCATAGGGTTCATCATATGTCGCGGGAGGTTACGAATGGTTGGTTGTGGATGTCGTCCGATCCGATGGATGCGGGGTCGACCGACGGATTGCGTCGATCAGCCGTGGCGCAGGTTGCGCAGTCGCATGGCACGCTGGGCCTCGCGCTTGTCCTGCTCCTCGCGCAGCGCCTGACGTTTGTCGTATTCGCGCTTGCCCTTGGCGAGTGCGATCTCCACTTTCACGCGGCCGTTCTTGAAGTAGAGGCTGATCGGGATGATCGTGTAGCCCTTGGCTTCGGTCTGGCGGGCGAGTTTGGCGATCTGCTGGGCGTGCAGCAGCAGCTTGCGCTTGCGCTTGGGCGCGTGGTTGGTCCAGGTGCCGTTGAGGTATTCGGGGATGTTGGCGTTCTCAAGCCAGATTTCGCCTCGACGGTCGATCGACACGAACGCCTCGGCCAGCGACGCGCGGCCTTCGCGCAGCGACTTGACCTCGGTGCCGGAGAGCGCGATGCCGGCCTCGTACTTGTCTTCGATCGCGTAGTCGTGACGCGCCTTGCGGTTCACCGCGATGGGCTTGAGCCCCTGTTCCTTCGCCGTGATGTCGGATTTCGCCATGGTTGCTTCGTTCTTCCTTCTGGTCTGTGTTTCAGTCCGTGTCTTTGGTCCGGGTCGTTGTCCCGGTCATCAGTTCCGGTCGTTCATCGACCGTTCAATGCGCCGCCCGCGTTCATCTGCAGTTCAACATAGCATCTTACCTGCCGGATCGTCGAAAAACCGGCCGTTTCAGTCCTCGACGTATTCGAGGACGTCGCCGGGCTGGCAGTCGAGTGCCCTGCAGATCTCGTCGAGCGTGGAGAACCGGATGGCCTTGGCGCGGCCGTTCTTGAGCACCGACACGTTGACGGGCGTGATGCCGATGCGTTCGGCGAGCTCGTTCACGCTCATCTTGCGTTTGGCGAGCATGACGTCGAGATTCACACGAATGGCCATTCAGATCACCTCCGCAAGTTCGTCGCGCTGGGCAATGGCGTCCCTGAGCAGGGATCGCATGACGATCATGACCAGGACGAACGCGGCGATGAGCAGCAGCGCCACGATGCAGGCGACGCTCATGGCGGCGGCACCCATGGCGACGTCGATGGACACGCCCTGTGCCGGATCGTAGTATTCGGAGTGCGCGAGCGATCCGTAGAGCAGTACGAACAGTACGAGTACGGCTTCGGCGATCGCACAGCCGATGATGGCGTCGGTGCGTGTGACGGCCTTGCCGGAGAAGACGTCGCGGTGTTTGGCGAGGGTCAGGAGCTGCCAGAGTGGGATGAGCGCGACCTCGAAGCAGGCGATGCCGAGGATGCCGGCGATCGTATACGGCCAGCGCGCCGGCGCGAGTTCCGGATAGAGCGTCACAATGTCGCCCGACATGACGACGATCGCGAACTGTCCCCACAGGCAGATCATCTCGAACAGCACGATCAGCCCCTTGAGCACCGCGATAACAACGCCCGACCGCCCCCGCCGCCCGGCACCTTTCACATTCACATCTTGCATGCGCATTCCTTTCTCACTCCAGCAAAGCCGGCTTCCCCTCATGCCCAGCTTCCCCTCAGGCCGAGTCCGCACAGCAAACGTCAGAGACGTTTGCAGGACTCGAGCGAGCCGACAGGCGACATAGAGAGCCGACCTTTCGCCAATGCACCATTTCGGCGAAGCCGGCTTCCCCTCGAGGGGAAGCTGTCCGCGCAGCGGACTGATGAGGTGACCGACCATCACGCTCAACTCCCGACAATCGCAACTCGATAATAACCTATCGTTTTTCGATATGCAAATTCCGTGAAGAATCGAAATTCGATATCGATCTATCGTTTTTCGATACCTACCGTAGTTCTCAGAACAGCAGCAACCATCCCTCCAACACAGCCGGCTTCCCCTCGAGAGGAAGCTGCCAGCGCAGCGGACTGATGAGGTGATCGACCGGTCCAGTAATAGGAATCGGCTAACGCCGATGCCGGTCCATGCCGTCTCCGACGGCTCACCTCATCAGTCAGCCTGCGGCCGACAGCTTCCCCTCAAGGGGAAGCACTCCCCTCAGTCGGCTGCGCCGACAGCTCGTCCTGCAAGAATGGACGGCCTTCGGCCGCGGATATCCTGCTCGCCTGTCGGCTCACCTGAGTCCTAAAAACGCCGCCATCGTTTTCCCACGGACTCAGCCTCAAAGAGGGGAGCCACAGCCACACCACCCAAAAGGAGACACCATGCCTATTCCATCAAGTCCCAACACCTCTAGGCTCCCCTCCCGCGGAGGGGAGCTGTCGGCGCAGCCGACTGAGGGGAGCATCCAAAAACAACCACACTCCACAACCACAAACCCTCAACCCCAGCTACATCCCACAACCAACCCCGCTCCCCCACTACCACGCCGAACCATCCTCACCCTCGCCGTCTCCATCCTCATCCCCGTCCTCTTCGACCGACTCGTCGTCGCCAACCTTGCCGCACGGTACGTCATCATCCTGCTCGGCGTCTTCTGGCTGGCATGCGTCGCGATCATCACCGCTCTCAACTGGCGCACCGCCCGCCGCAATCCGTTCGCCTGGTTCACCGCCGCCGCCATCGTCGCACTCACGATCTGGCTGATCATCGCCGAACGCAACTCCATCATCGCGTGGAATCGGTCGGATATGGCCGGCATCGATCCGCAACCGTGGCTTTCCTACGGACTCGCCCCGACCAAAGGCCTGCCGTTCATCGCCAACGACGAATACGAAACACTAACCGGTCTGGTTATCGTTCCCGCTCTGCTCATGCTGCACGCGCAACTGGTCGGCGGCCTGTTCTCTCCCACGCATCCGTTCGGGCTCGCGCTGCGCTGGCTGTCCAGCTGGGTCGTGCAGCCGTTCAATCGAGTCAATGCGTTCGTCGCAGCGCTCGGCCGGCTTATCAACGACATCGCCGAGCACGGCAAACGGCCGACACTCGTCAGGATCGGCATCGCCCTGCTGATCTGCATTCCGTTGATCGGCGTATTGCTGGCGCTGCTGGCGAGCGCGGACATGGTGTTCGCCTATGGACTGTCACGCATGGTTCGCGATATCAACGTCAATGCGATTCTGTTTCACGGCACGGCGATCGTGGTGCCGATCCCGTTCCTGTACTCGCTGCTGGTCAATCTGGAGCCGAATGACGTACCGACAAGAGCCGCGGAATCCCCCACCAAAGAATCGCCCATCCAAGAATCGGCCGCCGCGGATTCCGCCGCCTTCTCAAACTCTCACAGGCCTTCCCGCTTCGCCGGAGATCTCCGCGCCCTGTATTCCCTGGAGGTCCGGTTTTCGTTGGATCCTGCGATCACCATGATCGTCTTGGGCGCGGTGTTGATCGTATATGCGGTGTTCTGCTCGGTGCAGTTCACGTTCCTGTTCGCCGGCGCCGGACTGCCCGACGGGCTCACCTACGCACAGTATGCGCGCAGCGGATTCTTCCAACTGCTGTTCGTCGCCGCGGTGAATCTGGCCGGATTCGGGCTCGTACTCACATATGCACGCTCCCATGCGCAAGGCACGCCAACATCCACGTTCGTGCCAACGCCAGCGTCCGCGCTCACCCCCACATTGCATTCCACACTGCATCGCGACCGCACGATCACCGGCATGCTGATCGGTCTGATCGCCGCCACCGGAGTCCTGCTCGCATCGGCCGCCACAAGGCTCAGTCTGTATATCGGCGCGTATGGGCTGACCTGGCTGCGGTTCATTTCAATGGCGTTCATTGGACTGCTCGCCGTGATGCTTGCCCTGTGCGTCGCCAAAATGATGCTGCCGAGAATTCCGCTGATCACCGTATGCGTAATGTTGTTCGTCGTCTGGTACGTGGCGGTCGGCTACACCGACCCCGCCTCCCTGATTCAGGCATACAACGAGGCACATGGCTTCACCGTGATGCTGCCGTAATCGCAGAAAACCACAAAACTCGTATGCTCAACGGTACCCGGGGGTGGGTGGGCATGCGAGTTTTGTGGTTTTGGAAGCGGTGAGGTACCGATCCCTCCCTCTGTCACGACATTCGTCGTGACGTCTCCCTCCCAAGGAGGGAGAACGAACGAGCAGATCACCACGATTGCATTGCTCCAGACATCTCCCTCCCTCGGAGGGAGAACACTTTCCCCGATCCGTTTGTGCCGATTCGCAACGCACATCTCCCTCCCGTGGAGGGAGAACACCGGAGTCCGGCCTCGACCCCAGCCACGACTATGCCCCGACGGGAATCAGCACATCAAGGCTCCATTCATCGTCCGACAGCCGGGATTCCCACCGCCCGCCGATCGCCGTGACATGCTTCCGATAGTCGTCGAGCCCTCCCCCGGTTTTGGCCCAATCCCCGGGTTCTCTGGATCCGCCGGATCCGCCTGACGCCCCATTATCGGCCGGCACATCCGAAACCCGCAATCGCAGCCCCTCGCCTTCAAGCAACAACGACAACGTATATCCTCGTTCAGGATCCGCATACTTGAGCATGTTGCCGAACACCTCACGCAGCAGATCGCCGAGCAAGACATTCGTATCGGCATCGACATACAAGGCAAGATCGTCGGCCACGAAAACCACGCCATTCAGTCCCAAAGACGCCAGTAACGCCCGCTGCCGTTCGATCAGCGTCGCAACGTCACGATCGCCATCTCCTACGATCGCAGAGCGTTCAATCTCCGACTCCACATGAGACTCCCCATCATCCTCTCGGAGCAGGGTGATCACCTTGTGCAAACGACGCAACGCATCCCGACCGATATCGTTCAGTTCCGTGATTTGGCCACGCATATCATCATCCGTCATGTTGGTCGCGGCTTCGCCCCTTGCATCGTTCACAGCATTCGGAATCCCGCTCGGTGAACCAGCATCGTCTCGTCCGAGACTCTCCGCAATGGCGACGATCGCGCTCAGATCATTGGCGATGTAGTCATGCAACTGCCGCACCGCAGCATGTTCCCGCCTCTGATACCGGACCATCGCCGCCATCCGCATTCGTCGCTCGTGCTCACGCAGTGCAATACCGCACAGCAGTCCGGCAATCACAACGGCATCGCAGGTCAGCACCCCACCAACGCCGGAAAGTACACCATATCCGTACCGACACACGTTCACCGATTGAGCGGCAACCGCAATCACGCCTGATATACAGCCAAGCAGCGGACTTAGAAACATACAACCCGCCATCATCAGCACCGTAAACACGAACGGAGCAAGAGACACCGACGGCACCAGCAGCACATACACGGCCCACATCAGCGAACCGACGACCGTCCCTGCTTCGGGAAACAACACGTACGTGAGAAACACCGCAATATGCGCCGCGCAATACAGCGCATACACCGGATCCTGCCAATACATCCCGGAATAGATGTCATCGAACCAGACCATGGCAAAGCCCACAAACGCGAAAAACGTAATCCATGGCCGTTCGAACGGACGATGGCATAACGCGCGCAGTCGATCCGCAATCATTGTCATTCCCATACTCATCGTTTGCCCATCGTCGGGGTCGATCATCCACGCATATCCCGATAGACGTCCCGATATACATCGACGGCGGCGGACCACGAACGCACGCCAAGCTTTCGTCTGATGTTACGACGATGCGATGAGACCGTTCCCTCGGTGATATGCAGTCGATCAGCAATGTCATGGATGGACAGATGTTGCAGATCCAGTTGGACGATCAGCAGCTCCTGCGGGGTCAAGACCATAGCGTCCGTTGTCTCATCCCCATGCGCACATGCATCGCCGACACTCGGAAAGCCGCCATCAGCCGGGTAAGGCATTCCCTTGGCCGCCGCCGCGATCGCGGGAAACAGCGTCGAGCCGATGCCTTCCTTGCCGATCAGACCTTGTGCTCCGACCTCGATCATCCGACGCCGATACATCTCCGGGTCATATGCGGTGATACCGATAATGCCGATGTCCCGCGACCGTCTGCGCAATTCCCGGCACACCTGCACTCCGCTGATCCCACCCAACGACATGTCCACCAGCATGACGCCGGTTTGCGGCAACGTATCGCAACACCGGTGAACGGCCTTCGCCGGATCATGCTCCGTCCACACATCAAGGGAAACGCGCTCGCGACGCCGTATCTCGCGAATCACCATGTGGATGGCGTACAACGCACAAACGTCGTTGTCCAATACTCCGACACGAACGGTATCGGGCTTCATTGCACGGCTCCTTTTTCACAATCGGGCGGCGGCACGATCAGCATGAACACTCACCGGTTTTCACCGTGAGTCCTTCACCATGAGAGCAGCGTACGCCGCTTTCCGACGTACGGGCAACGCCATTGCAGTTTTCTTGAATGCAGAAGACGTCCATTCGATACTTGCATATGCTGAAGTGCGTATCCGGCGGCCACGTCATCATATTGCGCACAACGACAATGCCCATGGCGGCACAATTCTCGGAGGATCACATGACCATGTTCACTTCCCGGCATCCTGAAGCGCATCGTCGCACAACCATTATCATCGTCATCATTGCCGCGCTGTTGCTGTTGACGATCGGAGGAGTCGCAGCGGTCCGTGGCGTGCAGGATGCACATCGCGATGCGCTGGCGGACTGTCGGGACGCGGAGCAAACCATGAAGTCGGAAGTTCTGGGACGGGACAACCTTGTTGACGATCATCCGGAGCTGAAGAATCTCAGCACGTCGCAGGTACAGGATGAAACCGCAGTGACCGATCTGCAGTCGCTGATCGCAAGCTTCAGCCAGCCATCCAAGGATCTTGCATGCCATGCCAACGCTGATACCGCATCATTGAAACGCACCACTCAGCGTATGAAAGATACCGCCCGTCAGGCACGGAAACAGGCCGAGGACTTTCGCACTGCGTATAAGCGGTTCCTTGACAGTCAGGCCGATAAGGAATTTGCCGACGCCAAGGACTCTCTCGCGGCGGCCAAAACGCGGGGCGAACAGATCTACGAGCAATACCAAGATTCAGCATCCCCTGAATATCTCAATGCACTACGCAAGGCTTTAGACTCCACCGACGATTCCGACGCCTCCACAACCGCGCAATCCATCAACACCATCAGCACCGCGATCAACGACGTGCTATATCGATAATCTCTTTCGTCCCATGCATCTTTAGAAATTAAAGTACGACACACTGTCGAATACCTGCATATATTCCCGTTGGGGAATCTTCATGGTCTTTGACCAGTGGAACGACATCGGTTCGTCGGATGAACAACTTATTGTCATCTGACTGTCGGGAACCATATTGATTGTTCCTCGCAAACCTTCAAAAGCCACCTTGTTTTGCCGAAGAGTGGTAAGACCGCGAGATTCAGTGGAATCGAATGCGATGCATTGCAAATCGGACAGCGTTGCGTTTTTCAAGACGATATTGACGGAAACAATATTGCTATTCATCGGAGAGGCACAACTCATATCAGCATCGCAAGCCTTTGACTCGCTTGAAAGCGAATCAAAATTCAACACACGTATGCCTATCACAATGCAAATGATGCTCAGAATACACATGAAGACCGTGGGGAGAAAACTTCGTTGTTTCAAAAACGCCCTCCGTTTTCTGCATCTCAATACGCGTCTGAACGAAAACGACTAATGACAGGATTTTCACATAAAAAGAAACCTCTAACAAACCACAAAACTCGCATGTCCAACGGTACCCGGGGGTGGTTGGGCATGCGAGTTTTGTGGTTTTGGAGGCTAAGGGAACGCCGGATCAGTAGTGGACGTAGGTGTAGGCGCCGCTGGCGGCGTTGCGGATGGTCTGGTAGTAGATCTTGCCGTTCATCGACTTGCCGCAGTTCGAGGTGACGATCGAACCGTCAGACAGCACCTGCTCCACGATGGCCACATGGCCGTACACGGCGCTGGAACCGTTCTGACCGGCACGGAAGGAGATCGCGGCGCCCACGTGCGGCGTGGTGTTCACCAAGTAGCCAAGACGACGACCGGTGTTGCCCCAATCCTGACCGTTGCCCATGTAGGAGCCGACGGGAAGTTTCATTTCACTGCGGCGGACGTACGCCCACCAGGTGCACTGGCTGTACTCGTAGACGTTGCCGACATTACCGGTGTTGTGGCCGTAGCAGTAAGAGGCACCCGCAGCGCAGTTGCCAGGCACGGAGTAGTTCATGCCGGAGGCACCACCCGAGGAACCCGAAGACGAGGAACCACCGGACGAGGACGAGCCGCCCGACGACGAACCGCCACTCGAGGACGATCCGCCCGAAGACGACGAACCGCCGGAGCTGCTGCCGCCCGAGGAGGACGAGCCGCTGTTGCTGGGCCTGCTGCTCGAAGACGACGAACCGCTCGACGGGCGGGTCGTGCCCTGTCCGCCGCTGTTGCCGTTGATCTGCTGCTGCGCGCTCTGCTTGGCGGCGGCCTGCTGCGCGGCGATCTGCTGGTTGTAAGAGTCGATCTGCGACTGAATCATCACGGTCTGCGCGGCCTGCTGCGCCGCAGCGGTCTTCAGCTCGCTCTGGCGGGACTCCAGTTCGGCACGCTGCTGGTCGCCCTTGTTGCGCAGGTCGTTGAGCGATGCGGTCTTGGCCTGGGCGTCGGCCGCGGCCTGCTTGGCCTCGGCGGCCTTGGTCTCGGCAGCGGTCTTCAACGTGGTGATCTGCTTTTCAATGGCGTCCAGACGATCCTTGCGGTTCATCTGAGTGCTCTTGGCCGTGGCGGCCTCGTTGGCGGCAGTGGACTCGGAACGGGTCACGGCCGCGTCGGACTGCATGGTCTTGATGAAGTCGTCGGTGCTCTTCGCGCCCGTCACCACGCTCATAGTGTCGGATGCGGCCGAACCGTGGAAGCTGTCGCGGGCCAGCTGGGCCACGGCGGCGTGCGCATCGTCGTAGTCCTCACCGGTCTGCTGAATCTTCTCCTCAAGATCGGCCTTGTCCTTCTGCGCGGCCTCAAGTCTGGACGCCGCGGCATCGGCCTCGCCCTGAGCCGCTTCGGCGGCATTGGCCGCGTTGTCGGCGGCTTCGATGGCGGCCGGAATCTGGTTGTTGGTCAGGTCGTCGAGCTCAATGATCTTCTGTGCCAGATCACTGCTCACACCGCTCAGCTGCGACTCGAGGCTCTTCTGCTTGGCCTTGCTTTCCGACAGCTGGCTGTACGACGGAACGGCGTTGGCCTCCTGGGCCGGAACGCCGAGCGACGCCAGCGCCATCGACGCGGCCATCCCCAAGCCTGCGACGATCGCGATGGCTTTGGTGCTTCTACGCATTACGGTCATAACGTCTCCTTACGCATTCGGCGCACAATAATAACCCATGAACCTGAGAATGCCTGATTTCAGGCCGATCTCAGGCCTTCAGATACTTTCTCAGCGAAATCAGGGACGCCACTGCCGACAACAGTATGGCCCCAGCGATCAGTGCCGGCGAGATCAGCAGTACCGTACCGATGTTCACGAACGGCATCCACGTGATCGTCTGCGCGAGCGATCCCTCCACGAAGATCTTGACGATGCCGGCGAGCGCCGCGCACGACAGGATCGATCCGATGAGCGAGGCGATCACGCCCTCGAGGATGAACGGCAGCTGGATGATCCAGTTGGATGCGCCCACGAGTCGCATGATCTCCGTTTCGTTCTTGCGCGACGCGGCGGACATGCGGATCGTGGTTCCGGTGAGCATGATGGCCACGAGCACCATTACGGCTGCGAGCACCACGGTGACGGCGGTGCCGCGGTTGAGTACGGCGAACACGGGTTCGAAGATCTGCCGCTGGTCCTGCACTTCCTCAACGCCGGTCTTGCCGGAGAGCACTTCGGACACCTGCTGGTATTTCTCGGCGTTGGTGAGTTTGAGTCGCAGCGAGTCCTGCATGTCGTCGGCGGTGAGTGTGCGGCCCTGGTATACGCCGCCCGGATACTGCTTGGTGAACGTGTCGTCGAAGAACTGCTGCTTGCTCACGTACGTGATCTTGGAGACCTCGTTGTGCAGTTCCTCCTTGATCGTGTCCTGGATGTCCATGATCTCGTCGGTGGTGGGCGCCTTGCCGGACGCACAGTTGGCGGACTGGCTGGTGCCGTCAGGGCAGAGCCACACCACGACCTCCACCTTGTCGTACCAGGTGCCCTTGGCCTTGGTGATCTGCGCCTGCATGAGCACGGACGCGCCGATGAACACGAACGAGATGAAGGTGACGAGCATGACGGACAGAATCATGGATCCGTTGCGCTTGATGCTGGTCCAGGTTTCCGAAAGGACGAATCGGAATCTCATCGTGTGCTCTCCTGCTGGTCGTTCGTATGGTTCTGGTTGCCGTTTCCTCGACGTCCGTGCGGCGGTGCGGGCGGAGCCGGCGGGGTGGGCGGTTTGGGCGCGGACTTCTTCTTCGTGCCGTTCGGCTTGCGCTTGGACGCGGACGATGCCGACTGGCTGGGCTTGGGCGCGGCCGGCGGGGCGGGTGCGCGCTTGGGCTTGAATTTGGCGTCGGGATCGTTCTCGGGCTGGGCTGGCGCCGATGCGGCCGACACGGATGCGGCCGGCACGTTCTCCGCACGATCGTCGGTATTGTCGTCGATTGCGGGAGCGTTCGTCGTGTTTCCGTCGTCGTTGATGACGGTGCTGTCATCGATGACGATGCCTCGACCCCAGGTGAGCGTGGTCTCCACGGGGGCGAATGCTTCGCCGTATCGGCCGGTTCGACCGGAGTGCACGGAGTTGGCGAGACGGGCGATGCCTTCGTCGCCGGCGGTCACGTTGTTCACGGCTTCGGCGGCGGCCAGCACGCCTTCGGTCACGGAACGGGTCTTGTCGTCGAGACGATCGGTGGACTTGGCGGCCGACTTCGACTGCGCGTCGTCGGCATCGGGCGTGCCTTCGGCGCGTGCGCGCAGCTGGGTGCGACCATCCACGCCGAGTGCCTTCTGCGCCCTCGCCTCCACTTCCGCGTCGGGGAAGTACGTGGCGGAATCATAGGATCCCTGAGCCTCGTCACGTACGATCTTGCCGTTGTGCAGCTCCACCACGCGCTTGCGCATGGAGTTGACGATCTCCTCGTTGTGCGTGGCCATCACGATGGTGGTGCCGGTGCGGTTGATCGCCTCGAGCACCTCCATGATGCCCACCGACGTGGTGGGGTCCAGGTTTCCGGTGGGCTCGTCGGCCAGCAGGATCTGCGGATGGTTCACGTAGGCGCGGGCGATGGCCACACGCTGTGCCTCGCCGCCGGACAGCTCGTGCGGCAGACGGTCCTCCTTGCCGGTCAGGCCCACGGTCTGCAGCACCTGCGGCACGAGCGACTTGATCGTGGACCGGCGGGTGCCGATCACCTCGAGCGCGAACGCCACGTTCTGATACACGGTCTTGTTGGCCAGCAGCTTGTAGTCCTGGAACACGAATCCGATGGATCGGCGATACTGCGGCACCTGACGGTTGCGCATGCGACGCAGATCGTTGCCCGCCACGCGGATGTCGCCTTCGGTGGCCAGCTCCTCGTGCAGCAGCAGACTCAGCAGCGTGGTCTTGCCGGAACCGGACGCGCCCACGAGGAACACGAACTCGCCACGATCGATGTCGAGCGTGATGTCGTCAAGCGCCGGACGTGATCCACGCGGATATATTTTGGTGACGTCCTTAAGCGAAATCAGTGCCATTGGTATCCCCTACCCCGATCAATCGCGATCGATCAGACAATCCCTACCGATTGTCATACCGATATTCAGATATTCAGATATTCGAAGCCGGCCGCCGGCGTGATGCCAACGGCCGGTGTCGTCGACTTAGTTGGCGGCTTCGGCCTCGGCCTGCGCCTCACGACGCTGCTGGTGACGCCAGCGGATACCGGCGTCGATGAACTCGTCGATCTCACCGTCGAACACGGCCTGCGTCTGCGAGGTCTCGTATCCGGTACGCAGATCCTTGACCATCTGGTACGGGTGCAGCACGTAGGAACGCATCTGATCGCCCCAGCTGGCCTTGATGTCGCCGGCGAGCTCCTTCTTCTTCTTGGCCTCCTCCTCATGCTTGAGCACGAGCAGTCGGGACTGCAGCACGGCCATGGCGGACGCGCGGTTCTGGATCTGGCTGCGCTCGTCCTGCATGGTGACCACGATGCCGGTGGGAAGGTGGGTGATGCGCACCGCGGAGTACGTGGTGTTCACGCCCTGGCCGCCGGGGCCGGAGGAGCAGTACGTATCCACGCGGATGTCGCTGTCCGGAACGTCGATGTGATCGGTGGCCTCGACCAGCGGCACCACCTCGACCGCGGCGAAGCTGGTCTGGCGGCGACCCTGGTTGTCGAACGGGCTGATGCGCACCAAACGGTGGGTGCCGCCCTCCACGCTCAGGCGACCGTACGCGTACGGAGCGTCCACCTGGAAGGTGGCGGACTTGATGCCGGCCTCTTCTGCGTAGGAGGTGTCCATCACCTTGGCCTTGTAGCCGTGGCGCTCGGCCCAGCGCAGGTACATGCGCAGCAGGATCTGCGCCCAGTCGGCCGCATCCACGCCGCCGGCGCCGGAGCGGATCGTCACCACGGCGGAACGCTCGTCGTATTCGCCGTCGAGCAGCGTCTGGATCTCCAGATCGGCCAGGTCCTTGCCCAGCGTCTGGATTTCGGACTCGGCTTCGTCGAGGGTGTCCTTGTCGCCCTCCTCCTGGCCGAGCTCCACCAGCGTCTCCACATCGTCGATGCGGGAGCCGGCACCCTCGATGCGCTTGAGCTGGGATTCCGCCGCGGACAGACGGCTCGTCACCTTCTGCGCGTTCTCGGGATCATCCCACAGGCCGGGCGCGCTGGCCTCCTTCTCGAGATCCTTGATCTGTGAGCGCAGGGAATCAAGATCGATCGCGGTGGCGATCATGTCGTACTTGGCACGCAGTTCGCTGATGCCTTGGGAAAAATCAAATTCTGCCATCGTTGTTCACCTTACAGTCATGCTGGTCGTTCATTGCCGGTCGGTCTTCCTGATTTAACAGGCCTTGCACAAACCGCGACGACTGGCATGTCGCGGCTGGTGGAAATAGGGAAATCGGTATTCGTCGTCGTTCGTATCGGACGGTGTCGGACGGCGGCCGGAACATGCCCGACGTGGGTCACGACATTTCGCGGTTCGCTCATGGAACCGTTCCGCCACTTGGGATCGTTCCACGTGAAACGCTGCCGATGGGATCGTCGACAACTACGGGATCGACGCGTCAAAGACCGGCGTACAACGCCGGAATAACCAAACTGCCGAGCATGCCGACGGCCACGACGACGCTCACCGCCCGTGCGACGGTGCGACGACGACGCGTCTGCTGCTCGCGTTCTTTCCGGTATTCGTTCACAAAGCGCCATTGTAACGGTTCCCCCTCACAAAACACAGCGTTTTGCGGCCGTGAGACGTTCGTCTGACGGGTAGACGGGAGGATTTATTGTTAAGAGCGGAATCCGTATGCGCGGCCCGTGCATGTTCATGCGCGGATCAGGCCCGCACGCGGCCGGTCGCCATATCACCGGATATGGTCGGCCAATTCGATTCGCATCCAATCCGAAGGAGCACAAATGACCGAATCACGCAAGGCATGGGGCTGGGGACTTGCCAGCGTCGACGCCGCCGGCAACACCCTCGACGTGTGGTATCCGCAGCTCGAACTCGGCGACGCGCCCGCCGACGACAAGCGTCCCAACCACGACTTCGGTGCGCTCGTCCATGATCAGGCCGACGCCCGTGGCGTGCGCCGCGTGCCCGTGTTCACCGTCTCCGCACTCGACGAGCCGATCGTCGACGCCGCCGACGCCTACCTGCGCCTGCACCTCATGAGCATGCGTCTCGCCAAGCCGAACACCCTCAACCTCGACGGCATCTTCGGCAAGCTCAACAACGTCGTGTGGACCAACTACGGCCCGTTCGCCGTGGAGGACTTCGCCCTGCGCAAGCTCGACGTGCTCAAGGCCACCGCCGGCAGCCCGCTGCCCACCGCCGACGTCAACGTGCTGTCCGTGGACAAGTTCCCCCGCATGATCGACTACGTCGTGCCCTCCGGCGTGCGTATCGGCGACGCCGACCGCGTGCGTCTGGGCGCCCACCTGGCCGAAGGCACCACCGTCATGCACGCCGGATTCGTCAACTTCAATGCCGGCACGCTCGGCACCTCCATGGTCGAGGGCCGCGTCTCCCAGGGCGTCGTGGTCGGCAACGGCTCCGACATCGGCGGCGGCGCCTCCATCATGGGCACCCTCTCCGGCGGCGGCAAGCTGCGCAACTCCATCGGCGAGCACTCCCTGCTCGGCGCCAACGCCGGCATCGGCATCTCCCTTGGCGACAACTGCGTCGTCGAAGCCGGCCTCTACGTCACCGCCGGCACCAAGGTCACCATCTACGACAAAGCCAAGGTCGCCGCCGGCCAGCCGCTCGACGTCGTCAAGGGCGCCGAACTCTCCGGCAAGGACAACATCATGTTCATCCGCAACTCCGTCAGCGGCGCCATCGAGGCGCGCAGCCGCAAGAAGGGCATCGAACTCAACGCCGCGCTGCACAAGAACTAACCGAAAAAAATTCGGGGATGGAGCGTCGTCCGCGTTGCCGAAGACTCGACGTATTCAAATACGCCTTCGCCTTCGGCGCCTTGACGACGCACGCATCCCCGATTTTTTATCTCCCCGTGCTCCCTCCGTGGGGGGGCGGCCGACAGAGGCGGACCGAGGGAGAGAACTTGGCGCACACAGATATCGGCCCCCCTCCCTCTGTCACGACATTCGTCGCGACATCTCCCTCCCTCGGAGGGAGAACACTGGAGAGTCCGATCTCAATCCCCGTGTGCTCCCTCCGTGGGAGGGAGCTGGACGCCGGAGGCGGACTGAGGGAGGGCGAACCAAGGAGCAGACGGTTCGCTGCGGGTGTGTATCGGGTCCGCGACGGACCCGCAGCGGGGAAGTTGCTACACTGCGGGTCCGTCGTTGCAGCCGTACAAACCCGCAGCGGGCAGGTACGTTCGCTGCGGGTTTGTCGCGATAACAGAACGGACCCGCAGCGAAGGATCATCCCCGCTGCGGGTCCGTAGCCGACCGACAACCAAACCGCAGTTATCCCCTACCGCTGGTCGATGGGCACGTAGGCGCGCTCGGGCTCGCCGGTGTACACCTGACGCGGGCGGCCGATCTTCGTGGCCGGATCGGCAAGCATCTCGCGATACTGTGCAATCCAACCAGGAATGCGCCCCAGCGCGAACAGCGTGGTGAACATCTGCGGATCAAAGCCGATCGCACGGTAGATCAGACCGGTGTAGAAATCGACGTTCGGATACAGGTGACGCGACACGAAGTAGTCGTCGTGCAGGGCGATGTCCTCCAGTTCCAGCGCCACGTCGAGCAGCTCCTGTTCGCCGGCAAACACGTCGGAACGCTGCTCCATGATCTGCTTCAGGTACTTCTTCGCGATGGCCGCACGCGGATCGTACGACTTGTACACGCGGTGGCCCAGACCGGAGATACGGCGACCGTCCTTCTTCGCCTCCTCCACGAACTCCCTGACGCTCTTGCCGGAGTCACGGATCTCCTCAAGCTGGCGCAGCACGGCCTCGTTCGCACCTCCATGCAGCGGGCCGGACAGCGCGTTGATGCCCGCCGCCACGGCCGAATACAGGTTCGCGTGCGCGCTGCCGGCGATGCGCACCACCGACGTGGAACAGTTCTGCTCATGATCGGCGTGGATGATGAGCAGCTTGTCGAGCGCGTCCACCATAAGCGGATCGGATTCGAACTTGACGTACGGCACGGCGAAGCTCATGCGCAGGAAGTCGTCCACATAGCCGCGCAGATAATCCGGATACATCATCGGCTCGTCGCGACGACGACGGTGAATGTGCGAAACGATCGTACGCACCTTGGCCATGATGTTGGCCGCCGCCTCGTTGAGCTGCCCGGGATCGTTGATGTCCACGGTGTCGGGATGGTAGGCGGCGAGCGCATTCACGGCGGAGGCGAGCACGCTCATCGGGTGGGACGTGCGCGGGAACGAGCCGAGGAACGCGCGGAACTCCTCGCCCACCACGGTCTTGCGCAGAATGTTCTCGCGGTACTTCGAATACTGGGCCGCGGTCGGCAGCTCGCCGTACTGGAGCAACCACGCCACTTCGAGGAAGTTCGAATGCTCGCACAGCTGGCTGATCGGGTATCCGCGGTAGCGCAGCACGGAGTTGTGTCCGTCGATGAACGTGATCTTGGATTCGCACTGCGCGGTGGTGAGGAAGCCCGGGTCCAGTGTGACCCAGCCGTCGTTGCGGAGTTTGGACACCACGATGCCGTCGGGCCCGCAGGTGGCCTTCACGACCGGCAGATTGTACGCGGTGGATTCCACCTCCAGCTTTGCTGTAGACATTTGCCCTCCCTAAAACTCTGCGATCCGTACGTCGTCATCCGCACATCTGCGATATCTGTATGCCGATGCGTGGCTGCACGTCGAAATGAACGCCGAAAAACGTACGAATCGTCCGACTCACGAAGTGTACGAGCCGTAATGTCGTCTTAGGTTACAGGATGCGCGGCGCCGATGCCGCGTAATGCCCATTTTTAGGGACCGGTTCCGTGGGCTTCCCCTTATGTCGATTTTTATGCTTCCCCTTGAGGGGAAGTTGTCGACGGAGTCGACTGATGAGGTGAGCCAACGTGGTCGATATCACCTCATCAGTCAGTCTTCGACTGACAGCTTCCCCTCAAGGGGAAGCCAGCGGAGTTATGGGAGAGTCGACCGCTAGCTTCCGTTCCCAAAGGGGAAGCCAACAGAACTACGGGAGACTAGTCGCGGGCGGTGAGGATGATCGGGTCGCCGTCGGTGATCGCGATCGTGTGCTCGCTGTGGGCGCCGCGGGAGCCGTCGGCGGAACGCAGCGTCCAGCCGTCCTTGGCATCCTGGTAGATCTCGTCGGTGCTCTTGAGGAACCACGGTTCGATGGCGATGACGAGGCCCGGGCGCAGCTTGTAGCCGTGGTGCGCCTTGCCGTCGTTCGGCACGTGCGGATCGCCGTGCATGATGCGACCTACACCGTGGCCGCCGAACTCGAGGTTCACGGTGTAGCCGTAGGAGTGCGCCACGTCACCGACGGCGGCGGAGATGTCGCCCAGACGGTTGCCGGAACGGGCCTGGTCGATGCCGGCGGCGAGCGCCTCCTCGGTGCACTTGATCAGTCGCAGATCCTCGGGGTCGGGGTCGTTGCCCACCACGAAGCTGATGGCGGAGTCGGCCACCCAGCCGTCCACGTTGATCGCCAGGTCGAGCGACACCAGATCGCCGTCCTTGAGCGTGTAGTCGTAGGGCACGCCGTGCAGCACGGCGTCGTTCACGGAGGTGCAGATGTAGTGGGCGAACGGACCGGTGCCGAAGTCGGGGGCGTAGTCCACGTAGCAGGATTCGGCGCCCTTGCGCGATTCGATGCGGCGCTTGACGAAGTCGTCGATCTCGAGCAGGTTGGTGCCCACCTTGGTGGACTTCTTGAGATCGGAAAGGATGCCCGCCACGAACTTGCCGGCGGGGCGCATTTCGTTGATTTCCTGAGGTGTCTTGAGTTCGATCACTGCTGATTCACTTTCTGCGTTCTACAGTTTTCCAATCCACTGTACTCATCGTCACTGTACTGCAACGTCTCGGCATGCGTTGATAACCGTTCTCAGGTCGGCAGCCGCCTGCGATCGATCGCACAAAACGTCGTGTGAAACATTAGCCATGCGGAATATCACGGCCATAAGTATGGCCGGATCGTTACTCTGGAATCATGACAGACACGCTTATTTCCGGCATCGATCCGGCATCGTTCTCTTCCGTGATCAAGCCTTCCGATGATTTCTTCCGCTACGTCAACGGCCCGTGGATCGACACGTATTCGCTTCCCGAGGATCGTGCGCGGTTCGGTGCGTTCGACAAGCTCGCCGAGAACGCGGAAAGGGATGTTCGTGACATTCTCGAGGATGAGGACAGTCCGGCGATCAAGTCGGCGGTGCTCTACCGTTCGTTCCTGAATCAGGATGCGATCGATGCGGCGGGCATCGAACCGCTTCGCCCTGATCTGGATGCCGTGGATTCCGCCTCCGACAAGGCCTCGCTTACCCGTGTGCTCGGTGCGCTCAACCCGGCGGGCGGCCCGGATCTGATCGGGCTCATGGTCTACCCGAACCCGGGCGACCCGGATGTGAACGTGGCGCACATCGAACAGGCCGGTCTGGCACTGCCCGACGAGGCGTACTACCGCGAGGACCGTTACGAGCAGGTGCGCGCCGCCTACGTGGACATGGTGGCGAATCTGCTGCAGCTTTCCAAGTACGCAGCCACCGGCGACGAGGCGAGCCGCCTGGCCGAGCGCTTCCTCGACGTGGAGAAGCGCATCGCCCGCCATCACTGGGACGTGGTGGCCACGCGCGACGAGGACAAGACCTACAACCCCACCGATTACGCGGATCTGAAGTCCACGCTCGCCGACTTCGACATCGAGGCGTGGGCGCAGGCGTGGCAGACCGCCTACGATCAGACGGTGGCCGCCGGTCTGCTGCCGATCGACATGCATGCCGTGCTCGCCAAGACGATCGTGCATGAGCCGAGCTTCCTGACGGGTATCAACCGCTTCTGGGCGGAGACCGATCTCGACGATCTGAAGCTGTGGGCGCGCGTGCACCTGCTGATCGGCTGGGCCGGCTATCTGAGCCACGAGTTCGATCAGGCTCGTTTCGACTTCTATGGCAAGGTGCTTTCCGGCACCACCAAGCAGCGCGACCGTTGGAAGCGCGCGGTGTCGCTGGTCAACGGCATCAGCGGCGAGGACGTGGGCCGCGAGTACGTGCGCCGTCACTTCCCTGATTCGTCGAAGCAGCGTATGGAAGAGCTGGTCGCCAATCTGATCAGCGCCTACCGCGCGTCGATCCAGGCGAGCGACTGGCTGGGCGAGGAGACCAAGGGCAAGGCGCTGGAGAAGCTGTCGAAGTTCTCCCCGAAGATCGGCTACACGAACCACTGGCGCGACTACGGTGCGCTGAGCGTGTCCGACGACCTGTCGCTGGTCGAGAGCCTGCGCAACGCGTTCCGTTACGAGGCAGGCTATCAGCTGTCGAAGGCCGGCAAGGCCGTGGACAAGGACGAGTGGCTGATGAACCCGCAGACGGTGAACGCCTACTATGAGCCGACGATGAACGTGATCGTGTTCCCCGCGGCGATCCTGCAGCCGCCGTTCTTCGATCCGAACGCCGAGGATGCGGCCAACTACGGTGGCATCGGCGCGGTGATCGGCCATGAGATCGGTCACGGATTCGACGATCAGGGCAGCAAGTACGACGGCGACGGCAAGCTGCACGACTGGTGGACGGCCGAGGATCGCGCGAACTTCGAGAACCGTACCAAGGCGCTGATCGAACAGTACAACGGATTCGTTCCCGCGCAGCTGGCCGAGAAGTACGAGGCCGCCGGCCATCCGGAAAAGGCGCCGCATGTGAACGGCGCGCTGACGATCGGCGAGAACATCGGCGATCTTGGCGGCGTGAACATCGCCATCAAGGCGTACGCGATCTCGCTGGGCGCGCCGAACGGTTCGACCGAGGCCGTGTCCAAGGCGCTGGAGAAGGCACCGGTGATCGACGGATTCACGGGCGCGCAGCGGTTCTTCCTGTCGTATGCGTCGATCTGGCGTGGCAAGAACCGTGACGAGCTGGCCGAACAGTATCTGCAGATCGACCCGCACTCCCCCGCCGAGTTCCGTACGAACGGCATCGTGCGCAACGTGGACCTGTTCTACAAGGCGTTCGGTGTGACCGAGAACAACAAGATGTGGCTGGCTCCCGACCAGCGCGTCCGCATCTGGTAGTTCGCGCCAACCCCTTCGTTCTCCCTCCAAAGGAGGGAGATGTCACGGCCGGGCCGTGACAGAGGGAGGGATCCAGCACCCTTATGGAACGCGATCCCTCCCTCAGACGCGCTACCGCGCGCCAGCTCCCTCCCACGGAGGGAGCACACGGGAATCAGGCCATGCACGCGGATGACGGAAGTTATCCACATTTTCCCCGACGGTGGGGCACATTGGCGCACATTCCCCACAACACTTCCCTTTTCACGCACATCTGACGCACAGTGGATATCACCGTTGCTGCGGTGACCGGAATCATGGGCGATCCTCCCTCCCAACCAGGCACATGCCAATCAAGCACACGCCGATTCACGCCCATGAATCCTGCTCCGCTGCGGTGACGGGCCAACGTGCATCGACGTCAGTGCAGACGACGCAGCCGATGCGGAAATAAGGAAAGGGGCATCAGCCATGGCACAATCGCAGATCACCATCACCGGCAACGTGGGCGCGGACCCGACCCGATTCGGCCAGGAGGGAGGCACGCCGGCGTGCTCCTTTCGCCTGGCGTCCACCCGTTCGTTTTGGAATCGAAGAACCAACGCGTGGCAGGAGGCCACCACGACGTGGATCACCGTCAAGGCCTTCCGCTCGCTGGCATTGAACGCGATGCAATCACTGCATAAAGGAGACGCGGTGATCGTATCGGGCACATTGGCCACCGAGGAATGGGAGCGCGACGGGATGACGCGCACCAATCTGGTCATCGAGGCCGCCACCGTGGGGCATGATCTGACCAAGGGCCGATCAATGTTCGTCAGGAATCCCGGCAACGGCGGCGGATATCAGACGGGAGGAGGGGATGGCGGCTGGCCCGGCCCCCGCAACGGGGACGGCAACGGCCCGGATGGCGCATCCGCACCGAACGGATCGCCCAACGTCGGCAACGGGAACGGCAGGATCGGCGTCGATCCGTACAACACTCCGACCATGGGTGACGGCAACGACGAGTTCACCGGTTTCGAAGGCAACGGCGGCTGGCCGAATCCAAGCGCCGGGCAAAGCGGAGGTCAGGTGTATCCGGCCCAGCCACAACCGCCTGTCTCCTCCCCCGAATCCGAGCCAGCCCCAGTTGGGGTCTAGGACATAATGACCTGACCGGCACAGAGAAGAAAAACAAGGGACCGGCCGCGAAGATGCGGTCGGTCCCTTTCTGCGCCTATCGTTCTGCGCCTATCGGCGGTCAGCCGCTACCGGATCAGGCGAGCAGCGCCTTGACGCGGTCGGCGATGGCGTCGGCGGCCTCGGCCACCGGCACGGCGACGTTGTTCTCGCCGTTGCGGTCGCGCACTTCGATCGTACCGTTGTTCACGGTGTCACGACCGGCCACGGCGATCACCGGAACGCCGATGAGCTCGGCATCCTTGAACTTCACGCCCGGGGAGACCTTCTTGCGATCGTCGTAGATGACCTCGAGACCGCGCTCCTCCAGCTCGGCGACCAGCTTCTCGGCGGCCTCGAACGCCTCGGCGTTCTTGCCGGTGGCCACCACATGCACCTGGGCGGGGGCGATCACGGTCGGCCAGGCCAGACCGCGCTCGTCGTGATGCGTTTCGGCGATGCAGGCCAGCACGCGGGAGACGCCGATGCCGTAGCAGCCCATCCACACCGGCACGGCCTTGCCGTTCTGATCGAGCACCTTGAGGTCCAGCGCCTTGGAGTACTTGAGACCCAGCTGGAACACCTGGCCGATCTCCACGCCGCGCTCGAAGCTCAGCGGGCCGGAGCCATCCGGGCTCATGTCGCCGTGACGGACCTCGACGGCTTCCACGGTGCCGTCAGCCTGGAAGTCGCGGCCGTACACGAGGTTGTAGTAGTCGACCTCGTTCTCGTCGGCGCCGGTGAACCATGCGGAGCCCTTGACCACGTGGGCGTCCACGAAGTAGCGGATCGGATCCTCCACGCCGGCGTCCTTGGCCTGCGGGCCCAGGACCATCGGTCCGATGTAGCCGGGAACCAGTTCCGGATGCTTCTTGAGATCCTCCTCGGTGGCCTCCTCGAGCTCGGCCGGGGCGAACTGCGCCTCGAGACGCTTCATATCCACGGTGCGGTCGCCGGGAACGCCGACCACGATCACCTCGCGCCACGGCTCGTCATGATCCGCGTCCTCGGCGTGCTTGACGGCGATGACCACGTTCTTGAGAATGTCGGAAGCCTGCCATTCACGGCCGTCGTCGCGCGGCTTGTCGGCGTTGCCGCGCTCGATCATCTTGTCGATGGTCTTGGCATCGGGCGTCGCGCGCTTCTCGGCGGCGGGGGTGTTGGAGCAGTCGATCTCCGGCAGTTCGGGCGTGTGCAGAGCCTCAACGTTCCAGGCCTTGCCGGACGGGGCGAGCGCGAACGTGTCCTCGCCGATCGGCATGGGGGCAAGGAACTCCTCGGATGCGGAGCCGCCCATCGGGCCGGACATGGCGAACACGGGCACGTACTTGAGGTCGAGACGCTGGAAAACGCGCTCGTAGGCGCCGCGCTCGTCGTAATACGCCTTCTTCAGGCCCTCCTCGTCGATGCTGAACGAGTAGGCGTCCTTCATCACGAACTCACGGCCGCGGATCAGGCCGGCGCGCGGACGGAACTCGTCGCGGTACTTGGTCTGGATCTGGTACAGGGTGACGGGCAGGTCCTTGTACGAGGAGTACATGTCCTTGACCAGCAGGGTGAACATCTCCTCGTGCGTCGGCGCGAGCAGGTAGTCGGCCTGATGACGGTCCTTCAGACGGAAGATGTTGTCGCCGTACTCCTCCCAGCGGTGGGTGGCCTCGTACGGTTCGCGCGGCAGCAGTGCGGGGAAGTGCACCTCCTGGGCGTCGATGCTGGCCATCTCTTCGCGGATGATCGCCTCGATCTTGTTGAGGACCTTCAGACCCAGCGGCAGCCAGGTCCAGATGCCGGGGGCGGCCTTGCGGATATAGCCGGCTCGCTGCAGCAGTTTCGCGGAATCGACGTCCGCGTCGGCGGGGTCCTCGCGCAGCGTGCGCAGGAACAGAGTAGACATACGAAGGGTATTGGAAGTCATGTGTTCCAAGGTATTCGGTTTCACGGACATCATTCACGGCGCGGATTTCCGTCGTGACGACGGCGCAATATCGACGTCGACCTTGTCATGACGACGATGTTGTGGACACAATGGAGGGGACGAAGGAGGCACCCATGCCCGACCCGGTCCCCGAATTTCATCCGTCCACTCCGTCACAACCGATCGCGTGGCCCGTCAGCACCGCGCAACTGCGCGACTCCACATTGAATCCCGACGACTTCTCGCCGATTCGCGGACGGTTCACGCCGACCGGACTTGATCTTGAGGATCCGCGCTGCGCCACGGTGCTGGAACTGAGTCGTTCGGCGGCCGATCTGCTCGACGAACGGGCGCGGCTCATCGACGAGATCCGTTCGTCGACGACGACCGCGGTGACGCGAACGACGCCTGTGGGCCCGACCGTTCCGCAGACGGCAGCGGTTCCCCCGGCGACGCCGCCCGCGCAGCCCACGCAGCCCACGCAGCCCACGCCGATGTCGACGCAACCGCAACTGACACAGCCGCAACCGCAACCAACAGCAGAATATGCCGCACCGTCGCCTCAAGCCTTTCCCGATCCCCCGCAACCTCTAGGACCTCACCCCTTCGGACCGCAGCTTCTCGGCTTCCAGCCACAGACCCCGACCGCGTTCTCGCAATCCCCAACGAACGGCCGAACTGCCGCAACAGTCCCCAGACGTTCCCGCGCGTCCGCCGTGCAGGTTCTGCTGCTGGTGCTCGGCGTCGGACTCATCGGACTCGCCGTATCCGTGTTCGCATTCCTCACCTATCCATTGTTCGGCAACGCCGCGCGCACGATCTGCATCGCCGTCACCGGATTCATCGGCCTCGCCGTATCCGCCGCGATCGGCGGCAAAACACGCGTCACCGCGGAGGGCGTGGCCTGGGCATCGTTTTTCGCATTAACCACTGCAAGCGTACTGGCCAGCAAACTCGGGCCGATACCCCGACTGCATCTGCGGGATCTGGTCACCGGACTGATGCTGCTCATGGTCGCCGCGATCGCCATGGCACTCAGTCTGGCGACGGCGAAACGGGCGACTCCCACCCGCGCGTATTCCCTGGCCGCCAGTCTGCTGACGCCTCCGGCATTGGCCATGATCGGCAGCACCAGTCTGCTCGGTCGCACCGGGCAGAGCCTGACGGTCATCACGCTGATGGCCGTCGTGCTCGTCGCGGCGTATCTGCTGCCCGCGTCGCGGCTGCCGGATGCGGAACGGCTGCTCATGACATTGGAATCGTCCTTCATTCTGATGGTGATAGGTCTCGGTGATTTCGCAAACCCGAACCATGTGCGGTACGCGGCGGCCACGTCACTGGCCGCCTACGCGGTTCCGATGATCATCGCCACACTGATGTGGATTCGCACAGCCGCTGGTCCACAGGCCGTTCGTCCGACGCCTTCGGAACGTCCAATGTCTCCGGTCGTGCCGATCCCCGTCACCCAATCGGAACACAATCCACAGCCTGTGACACCTGTTCCGCCGACGCCGGGCGCTCAGTCGATGCCGGATTCGCGGTCCCGGCAACGCGCGCGCACCACGATCGCCGACGCGAACCGTTGGATCCTCACCATCATCACGTCGATGATGGGCGTGGGCATGATGGGACTGTCGTTGACGAACGACTACCGCCCGCTGCCGCCGGACGTGCCTGCTGCGTTGTTCGGCGTGGCGGCGCTCGTGATCGGATCGATGTGGATGAGACGACGTCCCGCACTGCGCAGCTGGCCCGCGCTCTGGCCCGGCCTGACGACGCTGCTCGCGCCGATGCTGCTCGTCTCGTGGAATGAACGGTGGGCGCGCGACCAGATCGTGTACGGAACACTGCCCGGAGGCATGACACCGGCCAGTCCCGGCCACACGTTCCCGGTGCGGGAGATCCTGCTGTTCGTAATCGCGCTGGCTGTGCTGATCGCGGGGGCGTTACTCAGCTGGCAGGCGCCGCTCATCGCCGGCACGGCAACGCTGATTCTGCACGTGATCGTATTGCTGTGGTCGTGGATCGTCATGTTCTCGCTGGCGTTCTGGTGGGTATGGCTGGCGGTCGGCGGCATACTGCTCGTAACGATCGCGGACCGCTACGAACGCAGTCTGGGCGCTGCGAAAACCCTAGTCACCAGAATCTCACAACTCCGCTAACCATCACACCCACCCCCCACATTCTCCCTCCGAGGGAAGGAGATGTCATGGCGAACGTCATGACAGAGGGAGGGAACCAGCCATCGTCAAGCCCACCCCTCCCTCGAACCGTCCATCACTCTCGCAAAAGCAGAGCGCACGCAAGACGAACCTACCGATCCGCAAGCACCCCGCCGGCGTAGGCGTCGGAATCTCCGGCAGAGTAGTAGATCTCGCCGGGCCGGGCGCCGCCCTCGAGCAGCTTGCTCACGGTTACGAAATGATATCCCTGATCCTGCAGCTGTTTCACGATCCGCGGGATCGCCTTGGCCGTGCTGCCATACGTATCGTGCAGATCGACGATGGATCCACTCAACGTGGTATCCACCACCTGCTTCACGGTGGCGTCGGCGTCACGACTCTTCCAATCCTGCGAATCGATGTTCCACAGCACCAGACTCATGCCATCGGCCTTGGCCTGGCTGAGCACGGCATCGCTCCATGCGCCGTCCGGCGCTCTCAGAAGCGTCGGCCGACTGCCGATCGCGTTCTCGATCGCATCGGAAGTCTTGTCAAGGCTGGTTTTCAGATCGCCGGCCGACAGCGCATGCAACTGCGTATGCGACCACGACATGCTGCCGATCTCATGGCCTTCCGCGGCTGTTCGTTTGAGCAGGTCCACGTTGCTGCCGGTAATGTTCTGCCCTTGCACGAAGAACGTGGCTGGCACGCCGGCCTTGTTGAGCACGTCAAGTACCTTGGGCGTGTTCGTTTTGTCCGGTCCGTCGTCGAAGGTGAGCGCCACGCATTTGTTCAGTCGGCAGTCGAGCGGCATCGCGTCGCGCACGGCGTCGGTGGCGGATTGCAGATCGGCCATCGCGTCCTTGGTGGATTCAGCGGTCAAGTTGTTGGTCTTCTGCAATGCCGTGGCCGTGTCGATCGCGCCGGACAGCGTGGTGCGCAACGATTCGTCGACCTTGCCCGCCGACACGTCGAGCACGGTCTGCGCAATGGATATGAGATACGACAACCGCGTCCGCACGTTGACGGACTTCTGATCCTCAATGCTGGCCTTCACGTTGTCGGCTGCGTACTGCACTTCGCCGGTGCGTTTGAACATGGGCGTGATGGCGTCATTGAACGAGCCGGCGAGGGTATTGAGGTCGTCGGTGCCGGCGCTGCCCGAGCATTGGCTTTCGTTGAGCGCATTGAGGTCCAGGCCGATCACGGAGCTGTCGTTGGTGCCGGCGAGATCGTTGAGCGTATCGAGCAGTTTGGTGTTGGCCACGTCGTCGGATGGGGTCTTGCCGAGCTCACGCGCGGCTTTCATGGTGGCGGTGTAGGTGGTGACCGTGGTGGCGTATTTCGATTGCGCGCTCTGGCAGGAACGCAACGCTTCGGCATGCGCCTGCGCACGGGAATCGGCCACGCCACGAGCGATCGTGACGCCGGCGATCAGCGCGAGCACGGCGAACACGGCAAGAAACGCGATGAGCAACGGCTTGGGACGGTGACGGGGCAGGGGCGGGCAGAAGTTGCGCCTGCAACGCCAGCGGAATCAGCGTTCCGGCCTTCCGAGATCATGTCATCAGTATCGTCATTGGAAAAACCACTGCCGTTCTCCCACTCACGTGCGAATGAATCGAGGTCGTCGTCCGTGTCAGGTTCGGTGACGTCCTCGTCATGCCCGTCCTTCATGAAATCACCTCCCCCTCTTCAGCGTAGCGACTGCCGAGAGGCACAGCTTCATTTTTCACCATATCAGTCAGGAGCAAGGCAAGGGCAAAACAGCACCGCGTTTGGTGCTGCGACGACCTATCTCGTAGTTGTGCTACAGATCAGCACCACTGCAGACACCTAACCAGCGTTTATGAGGTCCTTTGCTTGGCATACTCGCTTCATAGGAAGCGTAATCAAGAACCACTGAGACAGCTTTCTCCAACAAACTATCGAAAAATGCAATGCAAACGACAGCCTCTACTTGAAGAAGGACCTCACAAGTCAAGGTTAGGTGTTTTCGACCCACGTGAAGGACCTCACAAACGGCAGATAGCCGTTCATTACCGCCATGAAAGCACGGATCAGGGCATCACTCCGGCCGGCATCGCCCCCAGATGAGATTTCAGAACAGGGCGTCCTGGGCGAATTCGTCGTCGGAGTCGGCGGCCATGCGCCGAAGCACTGCCGGACTGAACGCGTCCGGGCCGTTGGCGGCCAGGTGCGCGGCGGCATCGTCGGAGGCTTCGCGCAGTTGGGAGTCGAGCATCACGGCGTCGGGCGAGACAAGGAACGCGCGCTCGTTCAGGCCATGCAGGTACAGGCCGTTGAGCGCCTCGACTCGGGACAGCGCCACATAGCCCATGCCGGGCGCGAACGTACGACGCAGATCCATCACGGCGCGGTCGAGCGTCATACCCTGCGACTTGTGGATCGTGATACCCCACGCGCAGCGCAACGGCACCTGGCTGACGGATGCGAGCACCTTCTCGCCGTCCATCATCTCCCAGTCGGCCGGCTTCATAGTCACGATATTGCCGTTCTCGAACCGTACGATCGGCCATCCACCCTTGCTCTCGTCGGCGAATCCGGTCACCGTGCCGATCGAACCGTTCACGTACTGTCGGTCCGCATCGTTGCGCAGCGCCATCACCGCGGCGCCGGTTTTCAGGATCAGGTGTTCCGGTGCGAGCATGTTCTTCTTCAACCGTTCCACCAGCTGCGCGTTGCCGGCCGCCGTGGCGAGGAAGCCGTGCGGTTCGTCGTCGATCTCGTTCAGCCGCAGATCGTTGAGCGCGTCGGCCTGACGGTTTGTGGGGAACAGGTTCGTGGCCACCACGCCCGGTTCGGGCATCATGCCGATGCGCCCGCCCAATACGGCACGGTCGGCATCGGTCACGCCGCCATCGCGGATGTCGGTGAGCACGGTGAGCAGCTGGCCGTCGTCCTGACGATGCTGTTCGGTCAGGTAGCAGATCGTGGGCGCGAGCGCCTCCCACACCAGCGACTCGGTGACGAACCCCTCCGGGTCCAGTCCGCGCCGCGCGTATTCCTCGCGTGACCGCAGGAACTCCTCGGTGGGTGCGACCACGTCGTTGTTGCGCCCCGAACGGCTGACCGGCGGCAGCTGGAAGAAGTCGCCGGACAGCACGACCTGCAGTCCACCGAACGGCCGCGGATCACGGCGCAGTTCGCGGCAGACGCGGTCGACCATGTCGAACAGCCAGGCGTGCATCATCGACACCTCGTCGATCACCAGAATGTCGGTGGCGTCGATGGCCTTGCGTCGGCGGGTGCGGATGCGTTTGAGCGTGGCCTCCTCGAGGGACGTGCTCACGCCGACGCCGCTCCACGAGTGGATGGTCTGGCCGTTGATATGCGTGGAGGCGATGCCGGTGGATGCGGTGACCGCCACCGAGGCTCCCGCCTTGCGTGCCGCGGCGACGAACTCGTTGAGCACGTAGGTTTTGCCGGCACCGGGCGCACCGGTGAGGAACACGTTGGCGCCGGCGTTGAGGATGGCGAGGGCTTCGGATTGCAGCATAGGTCGCTATGGTACCCGCACCCGGAGGCGTTATACGAGACGCGGGACGCCTGCAACGCCCTGGTTACAGCGCCCGCAGCACCTCGGCTACAGCGCCCGGTAGATCGCCTCCACATCCTTCGGGGTGACGGCGCGCGGATTGACGGCGATGTTGCCGGACGCCATGGCGTCGTGGGTCATGCGGTCCACCACGGCGAGGAAGTCCGGACGGTCCACGCCGGCCGCCTCGAGCGTGTCGGGAATGCCGATCGCACCCAGCAGGGAACGGATCTCGTAGACGAAGTCGTCGGTGTCGGTGTATTCGATGTCGGGGAACAGAGCCTCGTGCATGAGCTCGTACTGGCCCTTGTCCGCGAGCGCGTTGAATTCGAGCACGCTGGGCAGTAGCAGGCCGTTGGCCTCACCGTGTGCCACGTGGAAGAACGCGGAGATCGGGTGGCTCATGGCGTGCACGAGTCCGAGCCTGGTGGATTCGAACGCGATGCCGGCCATGGTGGCGGCGACCATCATGCCGCGTGCAGCCTTGGCGTCGTCGCGGCGAGCGTAGAAACGCTTGAGGTATTTGCCGATCAGGCGCAGCGCCTCGAGCGAGTACATGCCGGAGAACGTGCTGTCCACGGTGTTGGTGAACGATTCGATGGCGTGCACCATGGCGTCGGTGCCGCATGCGGCTGCCACGCGGGCGGGGACGGTGGCGAGCACGCCCGGGTCGAGGATCGCGTAGGCGGGCAGCAGGAGCTTGCTGCCGACGGTGAGCTTGTAGTTACGCACTTCGTCGGTAATTACGGAGAACGAGGTGACTTCGCTGCCGGTGCCGGCGGTGGTGGGAATGGCGATGAACGGCACGATCGGGCCGGGCACGGTGTTCATGCCCTCGTAGTCGCCGATCTCGCCGCCGAACTTGGCGACCACGCCCACGGCCTTGGCCACGTCGAGCGACGAGCCGCCGCCGATGGCGATGATCGAGTCGCAGTCGTGATCCTTGAACAGTGCGGCGGCCTCGTCCACGCACACCGCGGTGGGGTTGGGCTTCACATCGGTAAACATGACGTGTTTGATGCCGGCCTCGTCGAGGGAGTCGGTGGCCTGCTTGGCGAGGGGCGCGTCGGCCAGGAACGGGTCGGCGATGATCAGCGCGTTCGTCATCTTGAGTTCGCCGGCGTAGGTGCCAAGTCGGCTCACGCCACCATAGTCGACGATGATGTTCTGCGGTACGGAAAACTTGAGCATGATAGTCCCTTCAATCTGCGGCGTCGTCGCCACGGTTTCCAGCATAGACCGGCACGGATGGGGAGACAAGCGGGCTCTCTACGGTCGGGAACGGCCGCGGAGAGCCCGTATATGAATCCGTTTGATCACGGCATGGCGGTCAATGCGACGATCGACGTCACTCTTTGCCTGCGGCGACGGCGTTCACGGAGTTGGTGAGGATTTCGATGGCCTGATCCACCTGCTTCTTGGTGACGATCAGCGGCGGAATGCAGCGGATGATGCTGTCGCCGATGGCGGTGGTGAGCAGTCCGCGCTTGAGCGCCGCATGCTTGACGTCCACGGCATTGACGGTGCCGTCGAACTCGAAGCCGACGAGCAGACCGCGGCCGCGGCTTTCCTTGATGTGCGGCAAGCTCTTGCCCTTTTCGATGAAGTACTTGCCGATCGTGGCGGCGTTCTCGGGCAGCTTGCGGCTGACGATCTCGTCGACTTCGGCGAGCGCGGCGGCGGTGCACATCGGCGAACCGCCGAACGTGGTGCCGTGCGTGCCGGGGGTCAGGGACGCGGCGATCGGATCCTTGGTGACCATGGCGCCGATCGGGACGCCGCCGCCGAGGCCCTTGGCCAGGGTGAAGATGTCGGGCTCCACGCCGTAGCCCTGCCATGCGAACAGGGAGCCGGTGCGCCCCCAGCCGGTCTGCACCTCGTCGAAGATGAGCAGCAGGCCCTCGTCGTCGCACAGCTTGCGCAGCCCTTCGAGGAACTCCTGCGTGGCCGGGTGCACGCCGCCCTCGCCCTGCACGGGTTCGACCATGATGGCGATGGTGTTGTCGGTGATCTTGGCCTTGAAGTCGTCGAGGTTGTTGAACTCGGCGTAGGCGAAGCCCGGGGTCATCTGGCCGAATCCGTCTTGGGCGAGCGATCCGGGCTGGCCGGTGGCGGCCAGGGCGCCGAACGTACGGCCGTGGAAGGAGTGCAGTGCGGAGAGGATCTCGTACTTGTGCGGGCCGAAGTGGTCGATGCCGTACTTGCGGGCGAGCTTGATGGCCACCTCGTTGGCCTCGGTGCCGGAGTTCTGGTAGAAGATCTTGTCGAATCCGGACAGGTCGCACACCTTCTTGGCGAGCAGCGCCTGCGGGATGGTGTACGGATAGTTGAACGTGTGCATGATGTCGCCGACCTGGTCGCGGATGGCGGCCACGACCTTGGGGTTGCAGTTGCCGGCGTTGTTCACGGCGATGCCGCCGTAGAAATCAAGGTAGGCGTTGCCGTCCGGGTCGTAGATGTACATGCCTTCGGCGCGTTCGGCGACGAAGTCGTAGCGTTCGTAGGTTTCGATCATGTACTTCTTGACGAGACTCTTGAGTTCGTCCTGGGAGAGTCCAGTTTCCGCAAGCTTCATCTCATGCTCCTTATCGTCATGGCGCTGTCCCGACCGCGATCGCAGATGGACCGCGAATGGTCGGATGGCGGTGCCGTACCGTTGCTGTA
Source organism: Bifidobacterium callimiconis (assembly GCF_003952005.1). Classification (GTDB taxonomy): domain Bacteria; phylum Actinomycetota; class Actinomycetes; order Actinomycetales; family Bifidobacteriaceae; genus Galliscardovia; species Galliscardovia callimiconis. Next base: position 150,766 of record NZ_QXGJ01000007.1, on the reverse strand, counting down.
CGGCTCAAACTCTAAGGTTTGCGTGTTTCCCTTCGCACGTGATTGTGTGACGCACGCATGACGATATGATGGCAGATTGGCCAATGATGAAGACCGGATTGGATTTGATAGCCAGATACGGCGTGGAAGCGCACGCCCTCCCTCAGACCGCCTTCGGCGGCCAGCTCCCTCCCACGGAGGGAGCACACGCAACCCCAGCGTTCTCCCTCCACGGGAGGGAGATGTCATGACGCACGTCATGACAGAGGGAGGGATCAGGCACCTTCATACCACGCAATCCCTCCCTCAGACCGTCCTACGACCGGCCAGCTCCCTCCCACGGAGAGAGCACACCGATGCTATGCGTGGCCCTGGGGCGAGCCGTCGAGGTGCTGGAGGCGCAGCTGGGACCACATGAGCGCGCGAACCGGAAGCAGCTTCGAGGCGGCGAAGATGGCCTTGGCCGGAAGACCCGGCAACGACAGCGCGCGCCCGAGGAACATATCGTTGATGATGCGCCTGACCACGGCGGTCGCGTCCATGATGCCGAGGAAGTTGGTGAACGGCCGTGCGCCGGATGATGAGGATGATGAGGACGCCGACGAGGCCGACTCTCCAGCCCGGCCCCAAGCACCCCCGCTCCCCTGCGCCCGTGCGATGAACTCGGTGCGCACCCAGTACGGGCAGGCCGCCGTGACCTTGATGCCCCGGTGGGCGAGCTCCCGGCCGAGCGCGCGCGACCAGCTGACCATGAACGCCTTGGTGGCCGCGTACACGTTGATATAGGGGCAGGGCAGGAATCCGCTGATCGAGCACAGGTTCATCACGCGTGCGCCGGCGCGCATGTATGGCAGACTGTGCGTGGTGATGGCGATGGGCGCCTTGATGTTGAGGTCGACCATGTTCAGATGCGTCCGCAGCGGCACGTTTTCGAAGTGGTCCATCGCACCGAATCCGGCACAGTTGGCGAGGATCGTGATGTTCGGTCGCTCCTCGGCAAGCAGCTGACAGTAGGCATCGATGTCGTCGGGATCGGTAAGGTCCAATGCCAGCGGCCGGACGGGAACCGGCACGGCATGCTCAAGTTCCTCAAGTCGTTCACGACGTCGGGCGATCACCCAGATCTCATCGGCGTCCACACGACCGACCGACGCCCAGTAGGCGATCTGATGCGTGAACTCGCGGCCCATGCCGCTCGATGCTCCGGTGACGACGATGATATTGCTCATGGCCAGCACTCCTTTGTTCTGTACCATCTCATTCCCATGCACCAGTGTATGCAGTGTATGCGCCGATCTGCGATCGTCCCCCGGTTAGTGTGATCACACTGGGAATCAGTTAGTGTGATCACACTAGTTTAGGTCTGCATGATGCGGTTCAGGCCTGCGAGTACCGGCTCGCAGCCTGCACGAATGGCGTCAGGCCTGTGCGCAGATGGCCTTGGTCTGTTCCACGTTGCGCTTGAGCTCGTCGACCAGCGCCTCGGCGGAGTCGAAATGCACCTGCGGGCGCAGGAATTCCACGAATTCGGCGCGCACGGTGTGATCGTACAGATCCAGCCATTCCGCGTTGCCGTCGGCGTCGACGGGCGCGATCGCGTACGCCTCAAGCACGCGCGCCTCGGGCTCGTCGAACGTCTCCTTGGTGCCGATGGAGATGGCGGAGGCGTAGCGACGCTCCTCGCCGGTCTGCGGATCGGTGTCGATCAGCCAGCCGGCGTACACGCCGTCGGCGGGCATGTAGCCGTGCACGTCCTTGGCCACGTTCGCGGTGGGGAAGCCGAGCGTGCGGCCACGCTGCTTGCCGCCGATCACCACGCCCTCAACGGCGTGCGGACGGCCCAGAATATCCGACGCGGCCTTCACCCTGCCCTGCGACAGCAGGAACCGCACGTACGACGAACTCCATGCGCGCACCAGACGGTTCGGTGTCTTCTTGCTCAGCGCACGACGTTCGGCCTTGGTGAGTCCGGAGTCGGGATCGTTCACGCGGGCGAGCTCGGCGGCCGCTTCGGGCGAGGCGTTCTCGTCCAGGGGGATGCGCACTTCGCCGGGGCCACGATCGTCGACCACATCCACCTGGAACATGCGCGTGGCTTGGGCGACCGAGTCGATGGCCTTTACGTCGCCGGCCCGTCCGGCGCCCATGCGACCGTCCTTGCCGATGACCAGCGTGTGCAGGCCGATCTTGCCGACCATCTGGCCGAGGAAATACTGGTACGACTTGGCGCCGAACTCGAGCGTGTAGCGCACCACGAGCGCGTGCTCGATGCCGGTCGCTTCGATGAGCTTGAGTCGACGGTCGATGCCGGTCAGCGCGTCGGTGTCCGGATACTCCTGATCGTTCGGCAGCTCCTGGCCGTCATGGGAGGCCGCATACTCGTGCACGACGGACGGACGCGGGTCGAATACGATGGCCACGGAGATGGCACCGTAGCTCTTGGCCAGGTCGACCGCACGGCGAAGCACCGCCTGATGCCCCTTGTGTACGCCGTCGAAGCTGCCGACGGCCACGACGGTTCGCTTGTTCTGTCCGAACGGCGGCCATGCCAGCATGCCTTCGGTGTCGGGGATCAGTGTGGTGATCTTCATGGTTCCTCGTTCCGTATTGCCGTGTGCCCACAATGTTTTGGTTTCACGTGGCACATTTCACGCTGCGTGTTTCACGCACTTCCTGTTTTCCGATGTTCAAGCTTACGATAACGGCTCGGCAGCGGCCTTCCGACCGTGGTCGTCCGTTTGCCGTCTACTCCCCCGCCGACGCAGCCGGGAACACGACGGTCGGCTTGGACTGATGGGAGTTGGCACGTTCGACGATGGCGGCAAGATCGTCGCCGGCGATGGCCGCGGTGGGCTCCTTGACCGTGTGCCCGATGCGACGTCCGAAGCGCAGTTCCCGTGCCTCCTCGCCGGTGATGTCGAGGCACGGCATGGTCAGGCGCGCGGCGGCCGGCATGTCGATCATGCGGGTGAGCAGGGCCGTGCGACGATCCACGTCTCCCGTCTCGCCAGACACGGCCGTTTCGGGAACGTCGAGAATCGCCTTGGCTCTGGTGATGGTCTCGCCGTCGCGGTTGGTGAAGGTGCGGTTCTCCGTGTGCGCGGTGACCACGGTCGTCGCGGTGACGTCGAAGGAGCCCACGCGGGTGCGGCGCAGACGTGTCAGATGGCCACCGACGCCGAGCGCGCGGCCAAGATCACGGGCCAGGGCGCGGATGTAGGTGCCGGAGGAGCAGGTGACGCGTACGGTGAGGTCGAGGTGAGGGGTATTGCGTTCGGTGAAGGGGGCAAGCCCTCCCTCAGTCACGCCGGTCGGCGTGACAGCTCCATCCCTTGGAGGGAGCACGGAGGAATTAGAGGCAGTCACGTCGTAGTCGAGGATGGTGAAGTCGTGGATGGTGATGGGACGGGCTTCGAGTTCCACGTCCTTGCCCTCACGGGCCAGATCGTAGGCGCGCTGACCGTGGATCTTGATCGCGGAGAACGTGCTGGGCACCTGTTCGATACGGCCGAGGAAATGCTCGGCGATCGTCCGTTCGACCGTCTCACGGGTCAGTGCGTGCAGACGTGCGGTGACCTCATCCTGCGTCGGTTCGTCATCGGCTGGTTCGTCATCGATTTCCGTGGATTCGTCGACGGATACGGTCGCGGCATCGTCCGCCGTGGCGACGCTCTGCGAAACGTCGCTCCCCCACGGCAGGATGTCGCCGTCGGCATCGTCGGTCGTGGTGCGCTGTCCGAGACGGATCGTGGCCTCGTACGTCTTGTCCGCGCCGACGATGTAGTTGAGCAGTCGCGTGGCGTATCCGAATCCGACGACCAGCACGCCGGTGGCCATCGGGTCGAGCGTGCCGGCATGGCCCACGCGGCGCATGTGCAGCGCGCCACGCACGGCGGCGACCACGTCGTGACTGGTCACGCCCTGCGGTTTGTCGATCACCAGAATGCCGGACACGTCCGGGGTCTTAGAAGAACGCGCTGCCAATATCAATCCTTCTTGCTCGTTGTGGATAACCACCGGCTCCCCTCCCTGAGGGGAGCCTATGCGATTAGGGTCAGGCCATGAAGTGGGCGTCGGCCTCGGGGGTTTCGGCCTCGGAGTCGTCGTCGGCATCGACGTCGTCGGAGTCCTCATCGAACTCGTCATCGTCGGCCGCGGGCTCATCGTGGCGGTACGGATCGGCCTCACCGGCGTACTGCGCGTTCTCACGGGCCTTGGCGAGCTCAGCGTCGCGCTTGAGCGCCACGGTGAGGATGTCCTCGATCTCGGTGGCCTCAGACGGCACGTCATCATACTTGAACTCGAGCACGGGGGTCAGACGCAGGCCGGCCTTGTGTCCCACGTGGGAACGCAGACGGCCCTTGGCCTGGTTGAGGGCCTGGGCGGCACGGCGGCGCTGCCCCTTTTCCTTGCCGTCGTCGCCCAGCTGGGTCCAGAAGATGCGGGCGATCTGCATATCGTTGGTCACGCGCACGTCGGTGATGGTGACACCGGAGAGACGGGGGTCATGCAGCTCACGCTCGAGGGACTGCGCGACCACGCGCTTGATCAGTCCCGCGATGCGCACTGCGCGAGGATTGGTTCCGGACATCATGTCCCTTTCTCGATAACGGATTTTTCAAACGAACTATTGATGAGCAGATACAATCGACTCCCCTCCGGAGGGGGAGCTGTCTGCGAAAGCAGACTGAGGGGAGGTCTCAACGTCGATGGTCGGCGACGCTTGACCTCCCCTCAGACCGCCTCCGGCGGCCAGCTCCCCTCCGGAGGGGAGCCTATGACACACTACTGGCGCTCGACCTCACGCATTTCGAAGGTCTCGATGATATCGCCCTCCTGGATGTCGTTGAAGTTGCCCAGGTTGATACCGGCCTCGTAGCCTTCCTTGACGGAAGTGACGTCGTCCTTGAAACGACGCAGCGAGGAGATCTCCAGATCGTTGACCGTGGCCACGCCGTTGCGCAGAATACGGCACTTCGTTCCACGCTTGACCTCGCCGTCCTGCACCATGACGCCGGCGATGTTGCCGAACTTGGAGGAGCGGAAGATCTCGCGGATCTCGGAGTGGGAGGTGACGACCTCCTCGTATTCCGGCTTGAGCATGCCCTTGAGGGACGCCTCGACATCCTCGATGGCCTTGTAGATGATCGAGTAGTACTTGATCTCCACGCCCTCGCGCTCGGCGAGGTCGGCCACCTGACGGTTCGGACGCACGTTGAAGCCGATGATCACGGCCTTGTCGACCGTGGCCAGGTTCACGTCGTTCTGCGTAATGGCGCCGACGCCGCGGTGGATGACCTGGATGCCGACCTCGTCGGACACCTCGATCTTCATCAGGGAGTCTTCCAGCGCCTCCACGGAACCGGAGGAATCGCCCTTGATGACGATGTTGAGCATGTCGATCTCGGACTTGGCGAACTGCTCCTTGAGGCTCTCGAGCGAGACGACCTTGCGACGCTTGGCCAGCTGGGCGGCGCGCTCGGTCGCCTGACGCTTCTCGGCGATCTGACGGGCGGTGCGATCGTCCGGCGCGACCAGGAACAGGTCACCGGCGGTCGGCACGGAGGTAAGACCAAGCACCTGCACCGGGGTGGAGGGCGCGGCTTCCTTCATCTGCTTGCCGTTCTCGTCGAGCATGGCGCGGACGCGGCCGTACGAGGTACCGGCCACGATGGCGTCGCCCACGTGGAGCGTACCCTGCTGCACGAGCACGGTCGCCACGGCGCCGCGACCCTTGTCGAGTCGGGCTTCCACGGTGGCGCCACGGGCATCCATATCCGGGTTGGCGCGCAGATCGAGCGTGGCGTCGGCGGTCAGCAGCACGGCTTCGAGGAGCTTGTCCACGTTGATGTTCTGCTTGGCGGAGATGTCGACGAACATGGTGTCGCCGCCGTACTCCTCCGGCACCAGACCGAACTCGGTGAGCTGGCCGCGCACCTTGTCGGGGTTGGCGCCCGGCTTATCGATCTTGTTCACGGCGACCACGATCGGCACGTTGGCGGCCTGAGCGTGGTTGATGGCCTCCACGGTCTGCGGCATCACACCGTCGTCGGCGGCGACCACGAGGATCGCGACATCGGTGAGCTCGGCACCACGGGCACGCATGGCGGTGAACGCCTCGTGGCCAGGGGTATCGAGGAACGTGAGCTTGCGGCGCTCGCCGTTCAGATCCACGGACACCTGGTAGGCACCGATGCGCTGCGTGATGCCGCCGGCCTCGCCTGCGATGACGTTGGTCTTGCGGATCGTGTCGAGCAGTCGGGTCTTACCGTGATCGACGTGGCCCATGACGGTGACCACCGGCGGACGCGGCTTGAGATCCTCGTCGTCCTGCAGCTCTTCCTCGTCGAGGTCGATGTCGAACTGCTGCAGCAGCTCCTTGTCCTCTTCCTCGGCGGAGACGATCTTGATGTTCCAGCCGATCTCCTCGCCCAGAATCTGGAACGTGGATTCGTCAAGCGACTGCGTGGCCGTGGCCATCTCACCCAGGTGGAACAGCACGGTGACCAGGGATGCCGCGTTGACATTGATCTTCTCGGCCAGATCGGACAGGGATGCGCCCTGACGAAGCTTGATGGTCTGTCCGTTGCCGGAGGGGATGCGCACGCCGCCGATGACGGGTGCCTTCATCTCCTCGAACTCATGCCTCCTTGCGCGACGCGCCTTGCGCGCCTTGGAGGAACGGCTGCCCTGACGGCCGAATGCGCCTGCGGCACCGCCGCGGCCGCCGCGGCCGCCGCGGCCGCCGCGACCGCCACCCTGCTGAGGACCATTGGTCGGCGTGCCGTTGCCGGCACCCGGACGCGGAGCGCCACCGCCGAAACGGTTGCCGCCCGGACGCGGAGCGCCATTGCCGGCACCCTGACCGGGACGGCTGTGGCCCCACTGGTTCGGCCTGCCCTGACCGTTGCGGCCCGGACGTGCACCCGGAGTCGGCCTGCCGCCGCCCTGACCGGGACGACCGCCGCGACGGTTGTTGTTCACCGTGGGGCGGGCCATCGGATGCGGACGCGGGATGTCACCCGGAGTGGGCACGCTCATGCCCTGCTTGCGGCTGAACGGATTGTTACCCGGACGCGGGCCCGGAGTGGGGGCCGCGGAGGAACGCTGCTCGCCGGCGGGGGCGTTGCCGCCCGGCTGCACGCCACCGTGGGGACGCGGACCACGCGGGTTCTGCGAACGACCCGGCTGCGGGCGTCCGCCATGATTCTGCGGGGATGCGCCACGACGATCGCCGGGATGCGGAGCCGCGCCACGTCCGCCCTGCGGACGGGGACGGGCACCGCGATGATCACCGGGGGTCGGAGCGTGGGCGGAACGCGGCGACGGAGCCGGTGCCGCGGCATGAGGCTTGGGAGTAGCCGCCGGCGCGTGCGGGGCCGCGGGCTTGGCAGCCGACGGCACATGCGGGGCGGGATGGGGGGTGGCCGGACGGGCTTCGCCGGAATTCGCCGGCTTCTTCGCCATCGGCTTCGGGGCCGGCTTGGCATGGGGCCTGGCCGGCGTGCTCTTATCGGACTTCTCTCCGGAAGGCTGGAACGCAGCCTTGAGCTTGCGCACTACGGGCGCTTCAACGGTGGACGAAGCCGACTTCACGAACTCGTCCATTTCCTTGAGCTTGTCAAGGACGGTCTTGCTGTCAACACCAAACTGCTTGGCTAATTCATATACGCGTGCTTTGGGCACCAATATCTCCTATTCCCGACCGCGCATATGGTTCCGCGCGATCAATGATCACTGATGGTGAACATGTCCTGTCTCATCGTGCGACCATGGTTGTGTTACCTCGTTCTTTGCTGAAAGAAGGCATACTACACCCTCCGTTTCAGGTACCGCTGCAAGCATACTCAGCCCTATGGATTGCAACGGCGGCGAAAAACGCCGATGTGTCGCGCGCCGTGCGCGATTTATGCGAATCGGGACGGGCGTCATAATCAACGACGTCCGTCCCGATTCACGTCATGTCACCGCCGCGATTACCGCGGATCGGCGACAGGGATCAGTGCTCGCCCTGCTCGGCCTTCTTGGCACGGGCCTCCTCGGACTCGATGCCGATCTTCCAGCCGGTGAGCTTGGCGGCCAGACGGGCGTTCTGCCCCTCCTTGCCGATGGCCAGCGACAGCTGATCGTCGTGGATGAACGCGATCGCCGTCTTGTTCTTCTCGCTGACGACCTGCACCTCGGTGGCGTGTGCCGGGGACAGCGCTGCGGCGACGAACTGCGCCGGATCCGCCGACCAGTCGACGATATCGATCTTCTCCTGACCCAGGTTCTCCATCACCGCACGCACACGCGAACCGCCGGGGCCGATCAGCGCACCCTTCGGATTCACACCCTGCGCATTGGCGCGCACCGCGATCTTCGTGCGGGCGCCGGCCTCACGCGCGATCGACATGATCGACACCGCACCACTGGCCAGTTCCGGCACCTCACGCTCGAACAGACGACGAACCAGCTCCGGATGCGAACGGGACACGATGATCTCCGGGCCCTTGAGGCCACGAGCCACATTCACCACGTACACACGCAGGCGCTCACCGTGACGATAGCGTTCGCCCGGCACCTGCTCGCGACGGGGCAGGATAGCCTCCACGTCACCCACGGCCACATGCACGTTGGCCGGATCCTTCGCATCCTGCTGCACGATACCGGTGATCAGGTTGCCCTTCTGACCGGAGAACGCGCCGAACACCTTTTCATCGGCGGCGCGACGGAACAGCTGCGTAATGACCTGACGAGCGGTCGCGGCGGCAAGACGGCCGAAATCGCGGGGGGTGTCGTCGTACTCCTCACCCAGCTGGGGAGCGGGATGGGGGTTGTCTTCCGTGGGTTCCTGAGGAATCTCATCCTGAGCCCAGACCGTGAACGATCCGGCGCGGGCGTCGAGTTCCACGCGGGCGTGCTTCGCCGCATGAGGGGTTTTCAGGTAAGCGAGACGCAGGGCTTCTGCCAGTGCGTTATCCAGAGTCTCGGCATCTATTCCCTGCTCAGCAGCGAGCTGATGCATTCCTGCCAAGTCCAATTCCATGCCCAAGACCTCCCATATGAAGTTATAGCGGGCACCCTGCCCGCGAAATGGTCTGCAACGGCTATTAGTCTAACGTTTCATGCAGACACCACTATGCGCTTACGGCGAATTCAGGGATGGGGCAGGCCACGGCAACGGACGCGGCTTACGAAGGGGAATGGCCGTTCTCGATATCCATGGTGGTCGTGTCAGCCGCGGCATTCACAGGCTTTTCGGTCGCCGCGCCTCCGTCGTCAATACGTTCGCACCGGTGCTCACGGCATTCATGTCGCTGATGTGCTGTCTGGGTCTGCTCGCCGTGCTCCCCTCCCCCGCCGCCTTAGCCGCGGCCCCCGGCATCAGCGGACGCGGCACCGACGAATCCGATCTCAGCGCATGCGAGCGCGCACTGTCGTTGGGGTTCGGCGATACGGAACGGTATCAGTCGTCATTGCCGTCGTATCTTCGCCTGTTTTCCGCGGTAGACGGACAGTCGCGCTGGCACACGGCCGCGGTGGAATGCCCGCAACGGTTCGCGGAGGGCACCGTACGGAGTGCGCTGGCTGCTCACGCGGCGAATACGCTTGCCGCACGTACCGGCATCAATGGCGTCGTTTCCACATCGTCGACGTCGTTGGACGATGATCTGACGCTGCATGTCGACGCGTCGACCGCCGCCGGACTGTCGTTGGCCGAGGATCGCGCCGGCTTCGCGTTCGAGATCCTTGCGGCCCGTCACAATGCGGATGCCACGTTGTACAAGATCAGCGATCAGCGCAAGTCGAACGCGCAGATTCTGGCCACCGCGGTCGCACAGGAGTCCGATCCTCGTCAGAAGGTCTACGCCGTGGATTCGTTGATCGCCAATCCCAATGAAACGGTCGATCCGACGAATGGTCTGAAGGCGTCCACCACGGCCGTCGTGGAGATGAACTGCGCGTTGGAGCAGCTTGACGCGGTGAGCGCCATGACCGGAAAGAATTCCAATTCGACGGCGAGCGCTTCGTCTCAGTCCGGCTCGACCGCATCGGCCGCGTCTGGCTCATCGACTGAATCGACTAAATCGTCGTCCGGCTCATCGTCGTCCCGCACCGATACGGAGACCCATGATCTCACCGTGATCTCCGACCTCATTTCCGCGCATATCGCCACGGCTCTCGATCTCGGCTACCCCGCATTGGAGACCGCGCTGCTGAAGTAGTTTGGGTCGCCGAAGGACGGACTGAAGGACGACTGGGGAAAAACAAAAATCCCGGAATCGTAGGATTCCGGGATTCGATGGCGGATAAGGCGAGATTCGAACTCGCGGAGGGGGTTGCCCTCACACGCTTTCGAGGCGTGCTCCTTCGACCGCTCGGACACTTATCCATCGTTGTCGCAAAAGACAACTTGACTAGTATGCCACGTTTTGCGGACAATGCAAAATCATCGCGTCGTCGAAGTGTCGCGCATGATTCAGGCCTGCGGGCCCTGTTCGTGTACGGAGGCGTTGACCCACTGATCCTGCTGCACGTTGTTGCCGCAGAACACGCCGATGTCGAGCATGCAGTCGCGGTAGTCACGACCGTGGGCGATGGTGATGTAATTGTCGTCGACCATACGGTTGTGCGTGGGGTCAAGTCCGATCCAACGATCCTTGTGATACACCTCGACCCATGCGTGCGTGGCTCCCTCGCCGCCCAGCAGACCGGCGATGTAGCGCGCGGTGAGACCCACGTGACGGCATACGGACAGCATCACGTGCGCGTAATCCTGACACACGCCCTTGCCCTGAGCGAGTGCCTCCTCGGCAGTGGTGCGCACGGTCGTGGACTTGGGCGTGTACGTGAACGCCTTGTACACCTCGTCCATCACCACCTGTCCCACGGCAACCGGAGAACCGGAATTGCGCTCCGCGCGCAGACGGTCCTTGCACCGTTCGATCAGCGCCGTGATGGCCGGACCGGGCACGGTGAGCGCGGAATCGAAACGATAGAGCGGCTTGTAGATCTCGGGTTTGATATTGGCGTTGTCGACGAACGCGATGCCGGTCACCCGATAGTTGAAGTGGTTGTGCGGTTCGGGAATGAAGCCCGTCATGACCACCGAATCGAATGAGTCGATGGCGGTTTCGGCCTCCACATGCGGATCGATGACGACCTTGGTGTCGACTACCTGCTGACGCGGACCGGTGGCGGGAATGCACCTGAGCTGGAAACGATGATCGGTCACGGGCGAGCTGAACGACAGCTTCATCTCGTAATCAAAATACAGTTTCTTCAACGATTCTCTCCTTGGGCGCCGGACGCAAACCTACTTTATTCTAGTTCCCGGCAAAAACGAGCGTGCCTCGTGTTCCAGATGTGCACATCCGGTACACGAGGCGACGGTGCGGGGGTCTTCCTCATTCCCCTCCCCTCAGTCAGCTTCGCTGACAGCTCCCCTCGGGGAGGGGAGCCAGAGAGATGGGGGCTGGGAGCTAGAGGTTCAGGGTGTTGACTTCGGTGAGCGGGCGCAGCGTTTCGGCGGTCACGCGGTCGCTGAATCCCTCCTGGAACTTCTTGAGCGTTTCCGCCAGTTCGGCGTATCCGCGCTGCGGCAGCTGGCCGATGAGCCAGCGCAGGCCGGAGGCGAAGCATTCGGGCACCGGCAGGCCGTCGAGGGTCATGGCGTAGTTGACGAGTTTGCGGATCGGCGCCTTGAGTTCGGCGGAGGACACCGACAGTCGCGTGTACAGGTCGAGTCGTTCCAGATACTTGCCAATGAACAGGAACGCCTTGAGCGTCTGGTCGATCGTGGAGTTCTCGATCGCGCCCCAGAAGGCGAGCAGATCGTCGTTCACATCACGCTGCGCGTAGATGTCCTCGGCGTCGGAGCTCAACGCGGTCGCGTCGGCGATGCTGCTCAACGCCATCTCCACATACTGCAGCACGCGGGATGTGAGTTCGGGACGCAGAATCACCGCATTGTTGAACGCGCAGTCCATGGCGCTGCGCACCGAATTCGGGTTGCTCTTGTCATACAGGAACGTGTGAATGAACGCGTCGAAGTCCTCGAAATCCTCCGGCAGATCGAGCGCACGGGCGAACGGGCGGAACGCATCCACATCGGTGTCCATCACCTGATCGTAGAACGGGAAGAACCGGGTGAGCGTGGTGAACACACGTTCGGTGTAACGACCCAGCCAGTACAGGTTGTCGGCCTTGGACGCGGTGAGCAGCGCGAGGCTGTGACGTTCGGAGTCGGCGATGATGCGTTCGCTGGCCCACTCGTTCTTCAGCGACTCGCCTTCGCCTGCGAGCACCCACGTGTCCTTGAATCCACCACCCTGCGACGAGTTGACGATCATCTGACCAGGGATCGACGAGTAGCGGGTCAGACCCGAATACCATACGTGCGTGTCCGGTCCGGTGACCACGAAGGCGCGCAGATCGGCCTTGCGCGGCTCCATGCGGCCGGTGTTCGGATCCACCACGTTGATGTCGCGGAACTGGATGACCTCCTGGGCGATGAACCGGCGCGGTTCGGCCTTGATCTTGTCGGCGAGCTCCTCGCGCTGGCGGGCGTCCAGGCTCGAACCGAACACCACGCCGTAGCCGCCGGCTTCGGCCACGTCCTTGATCACGAGTTCGCCGAGTCGGTCGAGCACCGTCTTGCGATCGTCGTTGAACATGGGCATGTAGGTGGGTGCGTTGTGCAGGATCGGATCCTCGTGCAGATAGTACTGGATCATGGCCGGCACGAAGTAGTAGATGGCCTTGTCGTCGGCGGCGCCGTTGCCCGGCGCGTTCATGATGGCCACGTTGCCGGCACGGTAGGCGCCGAGCAGTCCGGGCACGCCGATCACCGAGTCGGCGTTGAACGCGAACGGATCCAGATACTCGTCGGACAGACGACGGTAGACCACGCCCACGCGATGCTTCCTGCCGGAGTAGTCAATGAAGTACAGTTCGTTGTTCTCCACCTCCAGATCCTCGGGGAACGCGAGCACGGCACCGGTCTTCTCGGCCAGATAGGCGTGCTCGAAGAACGCGGAGTTGAACCGGCCCGGCGTGAGCACCACGGCGATGCCCTCGGTGGAGACGAAATCCATGGATCGGCGCAGCATCGTCGGGTAGGCACGATTGTCGCGCACGCGCACGTCACGGAACAGTCGCGGCGAGATCCTGCGTTCGATGTCACGTACGAACAGCGGGTAGCTGGCACCGGACGGGATGCGCAGATTGTCCTCGAGCACCCACCAGCGGCCGTCCTCGCCCTGCACCAGATCCTCGCCGGCGATGTGCGCGAACACGCCGCCGGGAGGGGTCACGCCATTGACCTGCGGAAAGTAGCCCTCGGACGTGTACACGTACTCCTCGGGGATCACGCCGTCGTGCACGATGCGCTTGTCGGAGTAGATGTCCTTGAGGTAGGCGTTCAGCGCGTTCACACGCTGCTTGAGGCCCCGGTCGAGTTCGTCGAACTCGTCGGATTCGATGATGCGCGGCACGGGATCGTAGGGGAACAGCTGGTCGTGGTACTGGCCGTTCTTGTAGATGCCGAACCGCACGCCGTTACGGCTCAGCTCACGATTGATCGCAGCCCTGCGGTCCACCAGTTCGGAGGCCATCTTCTGCGCTTTTGACTCGATCACTACCCATTCCTCCCGTTGCACGCCATAGCTTCATGCCATACCTGAGAAGGCGTGATACGGCCTTCCCCGTAAGAACAGTCTCACCCTAGCCGTGTGCCGTTAACGGAAGCCCACACTAATGTTTCCAATATGCTTCGGGGGTGCGGGGAGGGCTCCCCTCAGTCAGGCGTACGGCTTTGTGTCCGCGCCGGGGACTGCAAACTCGAGCCGGTGGGCTCCCCTCAGTCAGCTGCGCTGACAGCTCCCCTCGGAGAGGGGAACCACTGGTATGACGCTTGCAAGGCTCGGCTCCCCTCTTTGAGGGGAGCTGGCGGCGAAGCCGTCTGAGGGGAGGTGCGCCCAGACACCAGTCACATCCAAAACAGTGAAGTCGCCCACGCTCACAGTGTGCGCACGGCACGGATGGCCTGGGCGCGTTCGGCGAGCTGATCGTCAGGCGGGTAGGCCACATATTCGAGGGTAAGTCCCTTGGCCGCCGCCGGCCCCGTGGACCCTTCGCGCTTGGGTTCGGCCATCTTCTGTGCGAACCAGTCCACGCTCTTGCGGCCGCGCCCCACCTGCAGACATCCGTTGACCAGCGACCGGACCATGTTGCGGGCGAAGGCGTCGGCCACGATGGTGAAGCACAACAGTCCCGATTCCGCGTACGGCACCGGTTCGCCATAGCCTCCGTCGACCACTCCCCCATGCAGCATCACGCCCGGATCCACGCGACGCCACCGCGCGTACTTGACCGCACGAATGGTGGTGCCGCCCGGGTTCGGCGTGGCGAACGAGCCGAAGTCATGCAGTCCGATGGTGAGCGCCGCCGCCCGGTTCATGGCATCCATGTCGAGCGTCTCGTCGATGGCGACGACGAATCCGCGGGTTCGGGGATCGACGAATCGTCCGTTGTCGCATACCCGATACACGTAGGTGCGTTCGAGCGCGGAGAATCGTGCATCGAATCCGTCGGGTGCGCGGCGCACACGATGAATGGCGATATCGTCGGGCAGCACACGCTGCAGTCGTCGCTCCAACGCGATCTCCGGAGTCACGTCCATGTGTCCCACGGCCCGTGCGATCACGTCTTCGGGAATGTCGATGTGGCATACCTGATGCAGGGCGTGCACGCCGGTGTCGGTACGACCGGCCACCACGAGACGGATTTCGGGGGCGTTGGGATCGTCCGTGCGCACGCGCAGCACCTTGCGGATCGCCGCCTCGATCTCCCCCTGTACGGTACGCAGTTCAGGCTGTCGCGCCCAACCGTAGAATCCACCGCCGTCATATCCCAGATCAATCCTCAAACGCATACGTCCATGCTGACGAAAGGGGGCGACCGAGTGGATTGCGACGCTGGGAGACATCTTGGAACAAGGCGGTTGGGCGTGTGGAAGGTTGATGTGGACGGTCGGGATGGGGATGTCCGGCCAAGTTGGGATGGGATCCCTCCCTCTGTCATGACGTTCCGTCATGACATCTCCCTCCCGTGGAGGGAGAACGCTGGGGATCTGTGTGCTCCCTCCCGTGGAGGGAGCTGGCCGCCGAAGGCGGACTGAGGGAGGGAACCACCCGGCACCCGGACAACAAAAAAGGTCGGAACCCGTTCATGTGGAACGGATTCCGACCTGTGAGCCTGAGTTCAGAGCCCTATGCCTTGTGGCGAGTGATTCACTCGGCCTTCTCGGCGGTCTCCTCGGCGGGAGCCTCAGCAGCGG
The DNA here is from genome assembly GCF_003952005.1 of Bifidobacterium callimiconis. Taxonomy (GTDB): domain Bacteria; phylum Actinomycetota; class Actinomycetes; order Actinomycetales; family Bifidobacteriaceae; genus Galliscardovia; species Galliscardovia callimiconis. Next base: position 135,465 of record NZ_QXGJ01000007.1, on the reverse strand, counting down.
CCTCGACCGGAGCCTCGGTGGCCTCGGCGACGGGGGCTTCGGCTTCCTTCTCAGCAGCGACCTTGGTGGCGGCCTCAGCCTCGGCAACGGTGGCCTTCTTGGCGCTCAGCGGCTCGGTGACGAGCTCGATGACGGCCATCTGGGCGTTGTCGCCGTGACGGGAAGCGATCTTGGTGATGCGGGTGTAGCCGCCCTCACGCTGCTCCATCATTTCGGCGATCTGGGTGAACAGCATGTGCACCACGGACTTGTTGCGGATGACGCGCATCACGCGACGGCGGGAGTGCAGGTCGCCACGCTTGGCGAACGTGATCAGGCGCTCGGCGAGCGGACGAAGACGCTTGGCCTTGGGCAGCGTGGTGGTGATGCGGCCGTTCTGGAAGAGGCTGGTCGCCATGTTGGCGAGCATCAGGCGCTCATGCGCGGGGCTGGAGGCCAGGCGCGGGCCCTTCTTGGGTGTAGGCATTGTAATTACTCCTTATGTCCCGTGCCGGCGCAGGAGGGCAGAGGCCCAAACGTCTGCATGGCACGGGGCTTATTGTTCAAGGAAGACGTTCGTCTTCCCTTCAGGCGAGTTCGCCGGGGCGATCACTCGTCTTCCGGGGAGAAGAACGTGCCTCCTTCGAGATTGATGGTATCGAGACCCAGCGGCGAAGCCTTCAGCGACAGGCCCAGGCCCTGCAGCTTTTCCTTGACTTCGTCGATGGACTTCATACCGAAATTGCGGATGTCGAGCAGATCCTGCTCCGTGTGGGCGACCAGCTCGCCGATCGTCGAGATGCCCTCGCGCTTCAGGCAGTTGTAGCTGCGCTGGGTGAGGTTCAGCTCCTCGATCGGAACCGCCATTTCGGGGTTGGCTTCTTCCACAACCGGAACCGGACCGACCTCGATACCTTCGGCCTGGTTGTTGAGCTCACGGCAGAGGCTGAACAGCTCAACGAGGGTCGAACCCGCGGAAGCCACGGCGTCGCGCGGGGAGATGGCCGGCTTGGTCTCCACGTCGAGGATCAGCTTGTCGAAGTCGGTGCGCTGCTCCACGCGGGTGGCCTCGACCTTGTAGCTGACCTTGAGCACCGGAGAGTAGATGGAATCCACCGGAATGCGACCGATTTCGCCCGTCTCCTGCTTGTTCATCTGAGCGGGCACGTAGCCACGGCCACGCTCGACGGTGAACTCGATCTCCAGGGAGCCATCCTCGGCGAGGGTGGCGATGTGAAGATCCGGGTTCGAGATGACGACGCCGGCCGGAGGCGTGATGTCGCCGGCAGTGGCCTCGCCCTCGCCGTTCTTGCGCAGGTACATGACGACGGGCTCGTCATATTCGCTCGTCAGCACGAGGTTCTTGAGGTTCAGGAGGATCTCAGCGACATCCTCCTTCACGCCCGGAAGCGTGGTGAACTCGTGCTGGGCACCGTCGATGCGCACGCTCGTCACTGCGGCTCCGGGGATGGAGCTCAGCAGCGTACGACGGAGCGAGTTGCCGAGCGTGTAGCCGAAGCCAGGCTCGAGCGGCTCGATGGTGAAGCGCGAACGCTGGGGATTAAGGACTTCCTCAGTCAGGGTCGGACGCTGGGCAATAAGCACTTTTCTTATCCTTTCAGCTCGAACCGGTTGTGCACGCACCGGCTCTCGCGGGTTGGACGTTTACTTTCTAGTCAGTGCTTCAGACGCGGCGACGCTTCGGGGGGCGAACGCCGTTGTGAGCCTGCGGGGTGACGTCGGAGATGGAACCGACCTCAAGGCCTGCGGACTGCAGGGAGCGGATGGCGGTCTCACGACCGGAACCCGGGCCTTTCACGAACACGTCGACCTTCTTGACGCCGTGCTCCATGGCCTTGCGGGCAGCAGCCTCGGCGGCCATGCCAGCGGCGTACGGCGTGGACTTACGAGAGCCCTTGAAGCCGACATCGCCACCGGACGCCCAGGAGACGACGGCACCGGACGGATCGGTGATCGAGATGATCGTGTTGTTGAATGTGGACTTGATGTGCGCCTGTCCGACGGGAACCGACTTACGGTCCCTACGACGGGGCTTGCGCGTGGCCTGCTTCGCAGCTGCCATGGATCCTCGTTTCCTAGATTACGAATATTTCCTATGGTCTAGGCGATGAGAGCGAACTCTCGTGGCCTAGGCGCGTGCCTGAGAGAAAATCAGGCCTTCTTCTTACCGGCGACCGTGCGCTTCGGGCCCTTGCGGGTACGGGCGTTGGTCTTGGTACGCTGGCCACGCACGGGCAGGTGCTTACGGTGGCGCATGCCCTGGTAGCAATTGATCTGGATCTTACGGCGGATATCCGCATCCACCTCACGACGCAGATCGCCCTCGATCTTGTAATTACCCTCGAGGTAATCACGCAGCGTGATCAGCTGCTCATCGGAGAGGTCCTTGACGCGGGTGTCCGGGTTGATACCGGTCGCTGCGAGCGTTTCCTTCGCACGAGTGCGTCCCACACCGAAGATGTAGGTGAGGGCGATCTCAATGCGCTTCTCATTGGGGATGTCGACTCCGGCAAGACGTGCCATTGCGATTCCTTCTGTTCATCGGAGGTCTTACGCCAAATCGTCCGAGTTCACGGCCCAGGCCTCCGCACCTGGGGTTCAACGCCGCATATGGTGGTGCGTACGCTGTGATTTAGCGCCTGATTATTGCCGCTGGGTCTGCTCTCAGCCCTGGCGCTGCTTGTGGCGCGGGTTTTCGCAGATCACCATGACGCGGCCGTGACGACGGATCACGCGGCACTTGTCGCAGATCTTCTTCACACTGGGGCTGACCTTCATGGTTTTCCTTTTACTTGTAACGGTAGGTAATGCGGCCGCGGTTCAGGTCGTACGGGCTCATTTCCAGCACGACGCGATCCTGCGGGAGGATGCGAATGTAGTTCTTCCGCATCTTTCCGGAGATGGTCGCCAGAACGATGTGCTTGTTTTCCAGTTCGACACGGAACATTGCGTTCGGCAATGCTTCGACAACACGACCTTCTACCTCAATCACACCGTCTTTTGCCATGAGCTCCTGATCCGATCCTTGGCTACAATTACTTAAAGATATGCCCGAAGACACACCAAATAGACAATATAACAGAGACACGACGTGTCCGCAAGTCGAGCGGACACGTCGTGTCTCAATATATATGGCTGTTATGGAAGAACCACTCAGCGGGCGTCGAGGGCGCTGACGATGTTCGCCTGGATGGCGTCGATCTCGCCCACGCCGTCGATCTTGACCAGCAGACCGCGCTCGGCATAGGTGTCGAGCAGCGGAGCGGTCTCCTTGGCGTACACGTCAAGACGCTTGGCGATGGCCTCCGGGGTGTCGTCGGAACGACCCTCGATCTCGGCGCGCTTCTTCATGCGCTCCATCAGCACGTCGTGGTCGGCGTCGAGCGCCACCACGGCGTTGAGCGGGGTGCCCAGCTTGGCAAGGATGCCGTCGAGGGCCTCAACCTGGGAGGCGTTGCGCGGGTAGCCGTCGAGGATCCAGCCGTTCTTAGCGTCGTCTTGGGCCAGACGGTCCTCGACGATGCGGTTGGTCAGCTCGTCGGGAACCAGCTCGCCCTTGTCGATGTACTTGAGGGCCTCCACGCCCAGCTCCGTCTTGTTCTTGATGTTGAAGCGGAAGATGTCGCCGGTGGAGATGGTCGGGATGCCGTAGTGCTCGGCCAGCTTGGCCGCCTGGGTACCCTTGCCTACGCCCTGCGGGCCCATGATGAGGAGTCGCATATCACTTGCTTTCTGTGTTGGTTTCGTCTTCCAGAAGGAAGCCTTCGTACTGGAACTGTTCGGTGCGGGCCTTGGCCTGACGCAGCGTGTCGAGGCCCACGCCCGCGATGATCAGGATCGTGGTGCCACCGAACGGCAGCTTGGCGTTGAGGCTCAGCGCCATGATCAGCACGGTCGGGATCAGGGCCACGAACAGCAGGTAGACCGCACCGACCGTGTTGAGACGGTTCATCACGTAGGTGAGGTACTGGCTGGTGGCGCGTCCGGCGCGGATGCCGGGGATGAAGCCGCCGTACTGCTTCATGTTGTCCGCGGTCTCGTCGGTGTTGAACGTGATCGACGTGTAGAAGAAGCAGAAGAACACGATCATCACCGCGTACAGGGCGATGTACCACACGCTCGTGGTGTTCGCCAGATTCGTGTTGATCCACTTGACCCACGCCTGATCGGTCTTGCCGAACTGCGCGATCAGCGTCGGCACGGCCAGGATCGACGACGCGAAGATCGGCGGGATCACGCCGCTCATGTTGATCTTCAACGGCAGGTACGTGCTGGTGCCGCCGTACATCTTGCGGCCGATCATGCGACGCGTGTACTGCACGGGGATGCGGCGCTGGGCCAGCTCCACGTACACCACGAAGATCAGGATCACGATGAGCGTGCCCACGACGATGCCGAACTTGGTCCAGTCGCCGTCCGCGCCGTTGGTGCCGTAGCCGATCTCCCACAGCTGCGGCAGGAAGCCGGAGCAGATGGACATGAAGATCAGCACGCTCATGCCGTTGCCGATGGCCTTGTCGGTGATGAGCTCGGCCATCCACATGATCAGGCCGGTGCCGCCGGTCATGATCAGGATCATGACGATGAGGTTCCACACGGAGTTGTCAGGGATGATCTTGGTGCCGTCGCAGGCGTAGCCGAACAGGGCGCCGGTGCGGGCGGTCACGAGGATCGTGGTGGACTGCAGCACGGCCAGGCCGATGGTGAGGTAACGCGTGTACTGCGTGAGCTTGGCCTCACCGGACTGACCCTCCTTGTGCAGGGCCTCGAACCTCGGGATGACCACGCGCAGCAGCTGCACCACGATGGATGCGGTGATGTAGGGCATGATGCCCAGCGCGAAGATCGACAGCTGCAGCAATGCGCCGCCGGAGAAGAGGTTGACCAGACCGATGAAGTCCTCGTTGGTGGTGCCGGCCACGCAATCCTGTACCGCGGTGTAGTCCACGCCCGGGGTCGGAATGAACGATCCGATTCGGTAGATGATGATGATACCGAAGATGAAGAGGATCTTGTTCCTCAACTCCTTGGTACGGAGAGCCTGAATAAGCGTTCTCACTGGGTGTTCCTCCCTTGGTGTTCATGCGCGTGACACGCACAAACACACAGTGTACACATACGCAATGACCCTCCCCACAGTTGAGTGGGGAGGGTCATTGCATTAGCTAGAAGCCTTCTCCCGGGGAATTACTCCTCGGAGATGGAGCCTCCGGCAGCCTCGATCTTGGACTTCGCGGAAGCGGAGACCTTCACGCCCTTGAGGGTGAAGGCGGCAGCCACTTCGCCGTCACCGAGGACCTTGACCGGGAAGCCCTTGCGGACTGCACCCTTGGCCACAAGATCCTCGACGGTCACTTCGCCACCCTGCGGGTAGAGCTCAGCGAGACGGGCGAGGTTCACGACCTGGAACTGCTTCTTGAACGGGCTCTTGAAGCCGCGCAGCTTCGGAAGGCGCATGTACAGCGGCAGCTGTCCACCTTCGAAGCCCGGACGAACCGAGTAGCGGGCCTTGGTGCCCTTGGTGCCACGACCGGAGGTCTTACCCTTGGAGCCTTCACCACGACCGACACGGATGCGGTCCTTGTTGGCGCCGGGGGCAGGACGCAGGTCATGCATGCGGATGATCGTGACTTCTTCGTTGTTCTCAGCCATAATCAGTCTGCCTCCTCAACGGTGACCATGTGGCGGATCTTGTCGATCATGCCACGGTACACGGGGGTGTCCTCACGGATAACGGACTGGCCGATCTTGCGCAGGCCGAGGGACTGGGCGTTAGCCTTCTGCACCTCGGTCTTGCCGGCAAAACCACGGACCAGCGTGATCTTCAGGTTAGCCATCACTCACCGTCCTTTTCTTCAGCGGCCTTGGCGGCAGCAGCCTCTTCACGAGCCTTGCGGGCCTCGGCGATGCCAGCGGCACGCTCGCGGAGCAGGGACTCGGGAGCAACCTCTTCGAGGCTCAAGCCACGACGGGCAGCAACCTCTTCGGGCTCTTCGAGCTGCTTCAGGGCGTCCACAACAGCGTTCACGGTGTTGATCGCGTTGGAGGAGCCCATGGACTTGGTCAGGATGTCGGAGATGCCAGCGCACTCCAGGACGGCACGGACCGGGCCACCGGCGATAACACCGGTACCCGGAGCAGCCGGACGCAGCAGCACGGTGCCGGCGGCGTCGTGACCGATCACCGGGTGGGTGATGGTGCCACGCACGCGCGGAACGGTGAACATGTGCTTCTTGGCGTCGAGCTGGCCCTTGGCGATAGCAGCCGGGACCTCGCGGGACTTGCCGTAGCCCACGCCGACGGTGCCGTTGCCGTCACCGACGACCACGAGAGCGGCGAAGCTGAACGTACGACCACCCTTGTGGGTCTTGGCCACACGGTTGATGGTGACCACGCGGTCCATCAGCTCGTCGCCACGGTTCTCCTCGCGACGGTTGCGACGCTCGCCACGACGACCTTCGCCACGACCGCCACGGCGGCCCTTGCGATCCTCGTTCTTGGAGGCGGCTTCGGTTTCGTTCTTCGAATCTTCAGCCACTTGGGTTTCCTTCACTTCGTTGTCGCTCACAGTGCCAGACCTCCCTCGCGGGCGCCTTCAGCAACGGCTGCGACGCGACCATGGTACTTGTTGCCACCGCGGTCGAACACAACGGCGGTGATGCCAGCGGCCTTGGCCTTCTCGGCGACGAGCTCGCCCACCTTCTTGGCGGCGGCGGTCTTATCGCCCTCGAAGCCCTGGAAGTCGGCGTTCATCGTGGAGGCGCTCACCAGGGTGAAGCCCTTGGTGTCGTCCACGATCTGAGCGGTCATATGACGGTTGGAACGGGTGACGACCAGACGCGGACGCTCCGGGGTGCCGACGACCTTCTTGCGCAGACGGGCGTGACGGCGCAGACGAGCGACCTTCTTACCCTTACCGAAAATCTTGACGGACATATTACTTACCAGCCTTTCCAGCCTTGCGCAGAATGCGCTCATCCGCGTACTTAACGCCCTTGCCCTTGTAGGGTTCCGGAGCGCGGAGCTTGCGAATGTTCGCTGCAACCTGGCCGACAGCCTGCTTGTCGGTGCCCTTGACGATGAGCTCGTTCGGGTTCACGATCTCGAACTCAATGCCTTCCGGCGGGTTCACGGTGATGGTGTGGGAGTAACCCAGGAAGAACTCCAGGCCCTTGCCCTTGGCCACCACGCGGTAACCGGTACCGACGATCTGCAGGCGCTTCGCGTAGCCCTCGTGCACGCCCTTGACCATCGAGGCGATGATCGAGCGGCTCAGGCCGTGCTTGGCGCGGGTGGGACGAAGATCATCAGCCGGGGTGAGCACAATCTCGTTGTTCTCAACGACGCCGGTGATGCCTTCGGGGATGGTGTAGGAATCGGTGCCCTTCGGACCCTTGGCGGAGAACGCCTGGCCCTCGAGCTTGACCTCAACCCCAGCCGGGATGGCGATGGGGAGCTTACCAATATGCGATGCCATGTGTCAGCTCTCCTTTCTCACCACACGTAGGCGACGATCTCGCCGCCGATGCCTTCCTTGAGGCATTCCTTCTGGGTCATCAGTCCCGAGCTGGTCGAGATGATGGCGATACCAAGGCCACCCAGCGGCATGGGCAGGGCGTCGGACTTCGCGTAACGACGAAGACCGGGCTTGGAGATGCGCTTGATGCCTTCGATGCTGCGCTCGCCGTTCGGACCGTACTTGAGGGTGACCTCGAGAGTCTGGCCGACCTTGGCTTCCTTGGCGGTGAAGTCCTTGATGTAGCCTTCACGCTTCAGGATCTCGGCGATAGCAGCCTTGAACTTGGAGTACGGCATATCCACGGTCTCGTGCTTTGCCGCGCTCGCGTTGCGCAGACGCGTGAGCATGTCTGCGATGGGATCTGTCATTGTCATGTGGGCTTATGCCCTTCCTCGCCGTGGTTTCCGCCGCAACATCTCAGACGAGATGAAGCAGCGGACCTTCAGCGTCGATATTTACCAACTGGACTTCGTAACGCCGGGCAGCTCACCGCGGTGGGCCTTCTCACGAAGGCAGACGCGGCACAGACCGAACTTGCGATACACGGAATGGGGACGACCGCAGACCTGGCAGCGCGTGTAGGCGCGCACCTTGAACTTGGGCTTGCCGGCCGCCTTGTTCTTCAGAGCGGTTTTTGCCATATCAGTTCTCCTTGAACGGGAAGCCAAGGTGCTTCAGGAGAACCTGAGCTTCCTTGTCGTCCTTGGTCGAAGTCACGACGGTGATGTCCATACCACGCTGGTGATCGATCTCGTCGGGGTTGATCTCCAGGAACATGGTCTGTTCCGTCAGACCGAAGTTGTAGTTGCCGTTGCCGTCGAACTGGTTGCCGTTGATGCCGCGGAAATCGCGGATACGCGGCAGGGCCAGGGTCAGCAGGCGGTCCAGGAACTCCCACATACGATCGCCGCGGAGGGTCACGTACGCACCGATGGCCTGGCCTTCACGCAGGTGGAACTGCGCGACGGACTTCTTGGCCTTGGTGATCTTCGGCTTCTGACCGGTGATGGCGGTGAGGTCCTTGACGGCACCTTCGATGAGCTTGGAGTCACGAGCGGCAGCGCCGACGCCCATGGAGACGACGACCTTCTGCACACGGGCGACCTGCATGGGGTTGGAGTACTTGAACTCCTTCTCCAGCTCGGGGATGATGCTGTCCTTGTAGAACTGCTTCAGGCGCGGGGTGGCCGGCGCTTCGATAGTGGTATCGGTCATGCCAGCTCCTTTCCGGACTTCTTGGCGACGCGCACGCGCACCGTCTTCACCTTGCCGTCACGGGCTTCTTCCTTGACGACGACGCCGACGCGGGTCGGCTGCTTCGTCTCAGGATCGATGACCATCACGTTGGAGCGATGGATCGGAGCCTCGACGGACACGATGCCGGCCTGCTGGCCCTGCTGGGTGGCGCGGACGTGCTTCTTGACGATCTGAACACCTTCGACGATCAGGCGATCGTTCGGCAGAATGCGGAGGACCTTGCCTTCCTTACCGCGATCCTTGCCACGGATGACCTTGACCTCATCGCCGGTCTTGATCTTTGCTACCACTCAGATCACCTCCGGGGCGAGGGACACGATCTTCATGAAGCGCTTGTCGCGCAGCTCACGACCGACCGGTCCGAAAATACGAGTGCCCTTGGGTTCACGGCCGGAACCGAGAATGACAGCGGCGTTCTCGTCGAACTTGATGTAGGAGCCATCGGCGCGGCGGGTTTCCTTCACGGTACGAACGACCACGGCCTTGACCACGTCGCTCTTCTTGACCGATCCGCCGGGAATGGCGTCCTTGACAGTGGCAACGATGACGTCGCCAATGCCTGCATAGCGGCGCTTCGAACCACCGAGCACGCGGATGGTCAAGAGCTCCTTGGCACCCGTGTTGTCGGCGACACGAAGTCGCGATTCCTGCTGAATCATTGATTCTCCTTAAGCCGAGCTGGTCCTCCCCCAACACCTGGGCGGTCGTTTCCAACCGCCCAGGTGTTGGGCGAGCCTTGCCGAACTTTATTTACTTGGCGCGCTCCACGATGGCGTCCAGACGCCAGCGCTTCGTCTTGCTGATGGGCCGAGTCTCCATAATACTCACAAGGTCGCCAACGTGGGCTTCGTTGTGTTCATCATGGGCCTTGACCTTGCTGGTGGTGCGGACGACCTTGCCGTACAGCGGGTGGGTCGAACGCTGCTCGATCTCGACCGTGATGGTCTTGTCCATAGCTTCGGACACGACATAGCCACGGCGAACCTTGCGGAAGTTACGCTCTTCAGCCATGCTTACTTCTCCTCAGTCTTCTCGGATTCCGCGGGAGCCTCGGAGATACCGAGCTCGCGCTCACGCAGAACCGTGTACATGCGGGCGATGTCACGCTTCACGGCCTTGAGACGCGAAGTGTTGTCGAGCTGACCGGTCGCGTTCTGGAAGCGCAGGTTGAACAGCTCTTCCTTGGAGGTCTTCAGGGCCTCTTCGATCTCCGCGTTGGTCTTAGCGTTGAGATTCTGAATGGTGTAATCAGCGGTACCGACTGCCATCAGTTGTCACCACCTTCACGAGCAATGATCCTGCACTTCATGGGGAGCTTGTCCACGGCGCGGCGCAGAGCCTCGCGTGCGACATCCTCCGAGACACCGCCGATTTCGAACATCACGCGGCCCGGACGCACGTTGGCGATCCAGAACTCCGGGGTGCCCTTACCGGAACCCATTCGGGTGCCGAGCGGCTTCTTGGTGAGCGGACGATCAGGGAAGATCGTGATCCACACACGACCGCCACGCTTGATGTAGCGGGTCATGGCGATACGAGCCGCCTCGATCTGGCGGTTGGTCACGTAAGCCGGAGCCAGCGCCTGGATACCGAAATCGCCGAAAGCGATCTCGTTGCCGCCCTTGGACATGCCCTTGCGGACCGGACGGTGCTGCTTGCGATATTTAGTCCTCTTCGGAATAAGCATCTGGGTTACTCCTTTGCTTCCGTGGCGGGAGCGGCTTCCTTGGCCTCGGCCTGAGCCGGAGCGGCCTTGGCCTGGGCGTTGTTGCGGGAGCCACGACGCGGACGGCGGTCACCGCGGCGACCACGGCCGTTGTTCTGCTGAGCCTGCTGCTCCTCGAACTCACGCTCGGTCATGTCGCCCTTGTAGATCCACACCTTCACGCCGATGCGGCCGTAGGTGGTGCGGGCTTCGAAGAAGCCGTAGTCGATGAGGGCGCGCAGCGTCTGCAGCGGCACGCGGCCTTCGCGGTAGAACTCCGAACGGCTCATTTCGGCGCCGCCGAGACGGCCCGAGAGCTTGATACGGATACCCTTGGCACCGGCGCGCATGGCGTCCTGCTGAGCCTTGCGCATGGCGCGACGGAAGGTCACGCGGTTGGTGAGCTGCTCGGCGATGCCCTGAGCCACGAGCTGGGCGTCGATGGCGGCGTTCTTGACCTCGAAGATGTTGAGCTGGACCTGCTTGCCAGTCAGCTTCTCGAGCTTGGCGCGGACCTTGTCGGCCTCGGCGCCACGACGGCCGATGACGATGCCCGGACGAGCGGTGTGGATGTCCACACGCACGCGGTCGCGGGTGCGCTCGATCACGATGCGGGACACGCCAGCGCGCTCGAGATCGGCGTTCAGGGCCTTGCGGATCTTGTCGTCTTCGAGAACGAAGTCGCTGTAACGCTCACCGGGCTTGTTGGAATCGGAGAACCAACGGCTGCGGTGGGATTCGGTCACGCCCAGACGGTACCCAAACGGGTTGATCTTCTGACCCATTATCGGGCTCCTTCCTTGTCGGCGACGATAACCGTGATGTGGCTGGTGCGCTTGTTGATGCGAGCGGCACGGCCCTGGGCACGTGCGCGGAATCGCTTCATGGTAACGCCCTCGTCGACGAACGTTTCCTTAACGACCAGATCGTTCTCGCGGAACGCTTCGCCGGCCTTGTCGGCCTTCACGCGGGCGTTGGCGATGGCGCTCTCCAGGACCTTGCGGACCGGAACGGCCGCGTCCTGCGGAGCGAACTTGAGGATGGTCACCGCTTCGGTCGCCTGCTTGCCTCGGATGAGGTCGACGACGCGGCGAGCCTTGCGCGGCGTCACGCGGACGTGACGAGCGATTGCTTTAGCTTCCATAACGTCTTTACTCTCCTCGCCTTTAGCGGCGTGCCTTCTTGTCGTCCTTCACGTGACCCTTGAAGGTACGCGTGGGGGCGAACTCACCGAGCTTGTGACCGACCATGGCCTCGGTGACGAACACCGGGACGTGCTTGCGGCCATCGTGGACTGCGAACGTGTGTCCGATGAAATCAGGGGTGATCATCGAACGGCGGGACCACGTCTTGATGACGTTCTTGGTGCCCTTCTCGTTCTGCTCGTCGACCTTCTTCTGCAAATGGGCGTCGACGAAGGGGCCCTTCTTGATGCTACGAGTCATCTTTTCGACACTCCCTTACTTGCGGTTCTTGCCGGACGGACGACGACGAACAATCATCTTGTTCGAAGCCTTCTTCGGACGACGAGTACGAACCTCGCCCTTGCCCCACGGAGACACCGGCGGCTTGCCACCGCGAGTACGACCACCGTGCGGGTGATCGACCGGGTTCATGGACTCACCACGGGTGATCGGGCGCTTGCCCATCCAGCGGGCACGACCGGCCTTACCGAGCTCGATGTTGGCGTGCTCAGAGTTGCCGACCTCGCCGACGGTCGCGCGGCAGCGGGCGTCGACGTTGCGGATTTCTCCGGACGGCATACGCAGCTGGGCGTAGGCGCCGTCCTTGGCGACGAGCTGCACGGCGGCACCGGCGGAGCGGGCGATCTTCGCGCCACCCAGCGGGCGCAGCTCGATGGCGTGCACCACGGTACCGGTCGGGATGTTCTTCAGCGGCAGGTTGTTGCCCGGCTTGATATCGGCGTTCTCGCCGGTCTCGATGCGGTCACCCTGCTTGATGCCCTCGGGGGCGATGATGTAGCGCTTCTCGCCGTCTGCGTAGTGCAGCAGGGCGATGCGAGCGGAACGGTTCGGATCGTATTCGATCTCGGCAACCTTGGCGGGCACGCCGTCCTTGTCCCAGCGACGGAAGTCAATGAGACGGTACTGGCGCTTGTGACCGCCACCGCGATGACGGGAGGTCATGCGGCCGTAGGAGTTGCGACCACCGGTCTTGCTCAGCTTGCGGACCAGCGACTTCTCAGGCGTGGAACGCGTGATCTCGGAGAAATCCGAAACGGAAGCGTTACGACGGCCTGCAGACGTCGGCTTGTATGTACGGATAGCCATAATTTAGTTCCTAACTTTCTCGGCTAGCCTTCAGTTACCAAAGATGTCGATGGTCTGACCCTCGGCGACGGTAACGATGGCGCGCTTCTCGCTCACGCGCTGGCCGAAGCCTGCACGGGTGCGGACGCGCTTGCCGGCGCGGTTAAGGGTGTTGACGTTCGTCACCTTGACATTGAAGATCTGCTCGATAGCCTGCTTGATCTGCACCTTGTTCGCGTTCGGGGCCACCACGAAGGTGTACTGGCCCATGTCGGAGTTGGCGTAGCTCTTCTCGGAGACGACAGGCTTGATGATGATGTCGTGTGCGGGCTTGTGAATTGCTGCCATTGGAATCAGGCCTCCTTCTCAGCCTTGGCGGTCTTCGCGGCCACGAAAGCCTCGAAGCCTTCCTTGGTGAAGACGACGTCCTCAGCGGTCACCACATCATAGGTGTTGAGCTGATCGGCGAAGATGGGGTGCACGTAGGCGAGGTTGCGGACCGACAGCCACTCGTTGATGTTCTCGCGGGAGAACACAATGGTGGTGAAGCGGGTCGCGATGACCGGATCCAGAGCAGCCTTGGCGGCCTTGGTGGACGGGGTCTCGCCGATGCCGAAGTCCACCACATGCACGCGACCGGCGTTGGCGCGATCGGAGAGCATGTAACGGAGGGCGGCGGCCTTCATCTTCTTGGGGGTGCGCTGCGAGTAATCGCGCGGCTGCGGACCGTGGGCGATGGCGCCGTGAGCCCACTGCGGGGCGCGGATGGAGCCCTGACGAGCACGACCAGTGCCCTTCTGCTTCCACGGCTTCTTGCCGCCGCCGGAGATCTTCGCGCGGTTCTTCGTGGCGTGGGTGCCCTGACGGGCGGCCGCGAGCTGCGCGATGACAACCTGGTGCACCAGCGGAATGTGGTTGCGCACTTCCTCAGCGGAAATGCCGAACAGTTCCTCAGGAGCTTCGACGGTGCCGTTCTGGCCTTCAGCGCTAGTGATGTTCAGAGAAATAGCCATGATGATCAGGCTCCCTTCACTGCGGAACGAACCACGACGATGGCGCCCTTGGGGCCGGGGATGGCGCCCTTGATGGCGATGACGCCGTTCTCAACGTCGGCGGAGACGACGGTCAGGTTCAGCGTGGTGTTGGTGACATGGCCCATACGACCGGCCATGCGCTTGCCCTTGAGGATGCGGCTCGGGGTGGCGCATGCACCGACGGAGCCGGGACGGCGCTCGTTCTTGTGAGAACCGTGGGTGCGGCGGTAGGACTTGAAGCCCCAGCGCTTGATGGTACCGGCGAAGCCCTTACCCTTGGTGGTGCCGGTGACGTCGACCTTGGAACCCTCGGCGAACACCTCGGCGGTCAGCTCCTGGCCCGGCTGGAAGTCTTCGGCTTCCTCCGTGCGGAACTCCACCAGGTGACGACGCGGGGTCACACCGGCCTTGGCGAAGTGACCGGCGAGCGGCTTGGTCACCTTGGTCGGATCGATCTGGCCGTAGCCGATCTGCACGGCCTTGTAGCCGTCGGTTTCCTCGGTCTTGACAGCCGTGACCACGTTGGTGGAGACGTCCACCAGCGTGACGGGCACGAAGAAGCCGTTTTCGTCCCACACCTGAGACATGCCGAGCTTCTTGCCCAGCAGCGCGTTCTTGATGTTGTTGCTCATGACGGTTCCCTCCTCCCTTACAGCTTGATCTCGATGTTCACGTCCGCCGGCAGGTCGAGACGCATCAGAGAATCGACGGCCTTAGGCGTCGGGTCAACGATGTCAATGAGGCGCTTGTGAGTGCGCATCTCGAAATGCTCGCGGGAATCCTTGTACTTGTGAGGAGAACGGATAACGACAAACACGTTCTTCTCGGTCGGCAGAGGAACCGGGCCAACTACGGTTGCGCCCGCGTTCGTGACCGTCTCGACGATTTTCTTCGCCGACTGGTCGATGACCTCATGGTCATAGGACTTAAGCCTGATGCGGATTTTCTGTCCCGCCATTGCCGTCCGCCCTTTCTTGCGAATTTCTTGACTATTACCAGCCTGTTTCTCTGAGGGCACGTCAAGGCGCGGCCCACTTCGGAATCCCTTCCCGTGAAGCGGCCTAACCGTATCAGTGCATGGCCATGCGGCAACCCTCCCGGGAGCCGTGCCATGCTCGCTTTTGAGTAAACAATTTTGCGAGCCCAAAACAGGCAACTTCTTTATTAAAGCACAACCCATGCCCCTAGCAGAATTCGGGCGTGTCGCACGCCCTCATGCCTTGTCTTCCAAGGCCTCACGCTCAAAAATCGCGCTCGCATCGCCTACGGACAATTGCTTGGCGCGGCTGGAGAGACCAGAAAAAGAACAGGGTACATTCCCACACAGGGTATATGGTTCTGGCTCCCCTCTCTGAGGGGAGCTGGCATCGCAGGTGACTGAGGGGAGAATGGTGGTGCGGGGGATTCGGCCCGTACCTCCCCTCAGTCTGCTGTCACAGACGGCTCCCCTCAGAGAGGGAGCCGGTCCGTGCCTAAACCCCGAGAAGACCAACGCCGCATAGCCAAGCCAGTCCCGATCACTCTGGACCGAACGGGGAACATGCCCTACGGTGGAATCCATGTCAGACTCCGCAGCCAACGCTCAGAACCACACTGCCGCCGACTCCGCTCCAGCCGCGCCGAACGCATCACCGGCACCATCATCCCCCAGCGTGCGTCCACCCATCATGCGTCCGCTCACCGTGCGTGATTGGATCCCCTCGCAACCAGGAGCTTGGGCAATGGCACTCATGCCCGCTCTAGCCGGTATCGGTCTGGCCGGAGCCAATCTCACCACCATCTGGCTGCTGACATGCTGGATTCTCTGCTACTGCGTGCAATACTCTGCGGCCCGATGGCTCAAATCACGACGTTCCCGCCGATATATGCCGCCAATGCTCGTATATACGGTGGCACTGGCCATACTCGGCATCCCCTTTATTCTTCTGCATCCGGCGATCCTGCTGTGGGCACCGCTCTTCGCCACACTCGCGGCTCTGTCATTCGTTGCGGCATGGATGCGTCGGGAACGATCAATCTGGGCGAATATTGCGGTCATTCTGGCCGCCTGCTCCATGACCGTGGTCGTCTGTTGGATCGGCAATCCTGCGCTCGTATCGCACTCGTCGGCCATGCAGTCCTCGCAGACAGGCGGAATCGGTCTCCTTTCACCGGGCCGATGGTCGATCTCGACATGGCTGACCGTTCCTCTCCCCCATGCCAGTCTCATCGCCGCCATGATCTTCGCGCTCTATGAATTCGGATCCGTGCTCTTCGTCAAAACCATGATCCGCGAGCGCGGCAGTCGCACGTATCTTGTCGCGTCGTGGATCTGGCACGTCGGGCTGGTCGCAGCGGGATTCATGGTCTTCCCGTGGTTCGGCGGTCTCGCTCTGATTCTGTTGGCCCGTGCCGTCACACTGCCGGCAATCGCCCGCCGCCGAAAGGTCAAGCCCTTAGCGGTCGGTCTCACCGAACTCGTCACGATCCTGCTGACCTGCGCCGTGACCGTCATCGGGGTCCCGTCACTCATTGGATAGAAAACCGAGGGTATCAGCCCCACCACTCATTGGTTTCTGGGCATAACCGGTCCGATATTTTTGGGTCTATCCGCATCACACGGTCGGATCTGGGTATTTCCGTACCGCGAAGACCACAGAATCCCTGTCTTCATGATGCGGTTATACCCAGATCCGTTGTTTATATGCCGGTTAGACCCAGCGATAGTCGACCGATATACCCAGAAACGGTTCGGCCGGTACACATGGGTCCGGAAATACCCGGATACCCCCGACGCCACCCGCTTTCCCCGGAATCCCTTGAGTCTTCAAGGGAAATCCACATTCGACCACATTCCCCGATGACTCTGGACTTTCCCGCTCCGCGGCCGGTACCGTCGCGGCATGAGAACAAATACGAAATTGAACAGTCTCCTCGCCGAGGCGGAGACCAATCGACTCTGCATCTGGAGCACCGGAGACGCGCAACGTCACATGCTGCAGCGAAGAACGGCCGTCGGCGAACTGGTGCGTGTGGGACAACGGTGCTTTGCACGCGCGTCATACTGGCAAAGCCTGTCGCCAGTGGAACAGTTTCGGCATCACGTCCGAACATTGTCGCGCATGCACCCGCATTGGGTCTTCGGCGGACCAACGGCCGCAATCGTCCATGGAATCTGCGATTCGACGCGACAAATGACCGAGGTGCATCGAGTCATGCCGGTCAACGCCATGGTTCGCAACAATCGCATCATGAAAAATCACTACATCGGATCCGAGGAACACGTCATAGTGGACGATGTACGCGTGACCATTTTGCTGAGGACGATCTTCGACTGTGCCCGCTGGCTTGATTTTCCTGACGCACTGCCCATCGTCGAGTCGGCGCTCAGGCAGAGGTTCACCACGATCGACGAACTGTCCCGCGCATTCCGGACGGAGGAGGGACGAAACCGGCGTGGGGCTCTGAAAGTGTTGAAATACGCGTCGGGGAAGACGGAGAACGGCGGGGAAGCGTACGCGCTGGCCGTGATGATCGAGGAGGGGTTCGCGCCGCCGCAACTGCAGGTGGCGATGCCATGCCGGAACGAAAACGGCAATCCCGACCGGGTCGATTATTTCTGGCGGACCGATGATGGTCGGACGATCGTTGCGGAACTTGACGGACGGATCAAGTATCGGGATGAATCGATGTATCGGAACGGCAGTCTGCCCGACACGATCATCGCGGAAAAGGAGCGGGAGGAACGGATCCGCATGGTCGTGACCTCGATGGTGAGGTTTTCGTTCGCCGAGGCGTATCGGAGGACGGATCTGGTGAGGAAACTGGAATGGGCCGGAGTTCCGCGGATTTCCCGGTTGGAATAACCGGGACTGGTTTCAGGATTCGGATCCGGATCAAAATCGGAATCAGAATCGAATATTCGAGATATCTGGGTATATCCGGACATCTATGCGGGCATCTGGGTCTATCCGTATCACGAAGACGGTGATTACAAGGTCTTTGTGATACGGAAATACCCAGATCCGATCGTGTGATGCGGATAGCCCCAGAGATATTGGGCCGGTTATGCCCAGATACGAGGGGTATGCGGCCCGGCCCCGATACGGCCCATACAGAACAGATACGGAAATACCCAGATATGAGGAATGGATAAGACGGTTTCGATATAACCGATACGGAAATACCCAGATTTCAACCCCGTGACCGCCCGGATCCCATCCCATCCCAACCGGCAAACCGATGGAACGGGATGGACCGGAACGGGGAATCCGTCGTAGGGTGGATTTGTGACACAATCCCATGCTTCGAACATCAAACCGATCACCGAGCGCGGCGCGAACGTGCTCTACCAGCACGGCACACTTGCGCAGCTTGTCCCCGGCCTGCTGGAAGGCACCACTACGATCGCGGAACTGCTGACGCACGGCGACACCGGCATCGGCACCGGCGAGGGGCTGGACGGCGAACTGATCATTCTTGACGGCGTTGCGTACAAAGTCGGACCGAGCGGCGTGGCCGAAGTGGTACCGGACGATTTCACCCTGCCGTTCGCCAGTGTGCATCGCGCCGCGTTCCAGTACCAGTGCCAACGCACCGACATCGGCCTTGAGGAGCTGAACAAGAAGATCGTGGCGGCCAATGGTCGAGCGAACACGTTCTTCTCCGTGATCGTGCACGGCACATTCAGTTTCATCAAGACGAGGGCCGTGATCAAGCAGCAGGCCCCCTACCCCACTCTGGAGCAGGTGGCCGATCAGCAGGCCATGTTCCTGGGGCACGATGTGAAGGGCACGATGCTTGGCTATTTTTCGCCGCTCATGTTCAACGGGGCGGCCGTGGCCGGATTCCATGAGCATTTTCTGTCCGACGACCATACAATCGGCGGGCATGTGCTCGACGCCGTGCTAGAACGCGGCGACATCCTCAGTCAGGTGTTCGACACGTTGGTGCAGCATCTGCCGGTGGACGATCCGGATTATCGCAGTCATGACTTTTCGAACGATCCGATTGCGGCGGCGTTGGCGAAGGCGGAGCGAGAGCCGCGGAGGGACGCGGCGGAGTAGTTGGGATTGGCGGCGTGCGGCTCTCGTGAGGCGTGGGAAGATGACCGGGGGCGCAATGGTTGGCTGAGGCTTGTTGCCTTGGAGCGGCTCCCCTCAGTCGGCACGGCCGACAGCTCCCCTCGGCGGCGAGGGGAGCCACAGGAATCCCGACGCACTCCATGACATCCACAGTTTCATCAGACCAGGTCATCCAGCGATCGTAGGGCTGGCACCATTCTTGGTGGGACTCCCCTCAGTCGGCCACGGCCGACAGCTCTCCTCGGCTGCGAAGGGAGCCACGGGGTTACGAATCCTCATTGGTCCTTGGTTCTCTCTCCACAGCAACCACCACTTCACCAAGCCAAGCCACACGGAGATCGTGGGGCTGGCGCCATTCCTGGTGGGGCTCCCCTCAGTCGGCCACGGCCGACAGCTCTCCTCGACTGCGAGGGGAGCCACGGGACATGGGGCGTGCCATGACAGAGGGAGGGGACAGGCCCGGGAAACAAAAACGCCGCGTTGCGGGGTCCCTCGATGAGGAGGGAGCACGCAACGCGGCGGATTGGCGGATTTGATTGGCGGCGAAGCCGGATGCCAGCCGGAACGGCTGGGTGGGATTATCCGGTCTCGCCGAATGGGATCATGTGACTCAACGATCGCGGAGTCCGCGGGTTCACGCGGTCCGCTGGGTCACTCACATGGTCTTGGTGAGGGCCACCAGGGCGATGCCGACGACCACGAACACCAGACCGATGGAGATGGAGGCCTTCTCCTTGCGAGTCTTGCTCTCGTGGAGGAACACCATGCCACCGATGGTGGAGATGATGAGGCCCATCTGCGACATCGGGAAGCTGATGGCCACGCCAAGCCGGCTGTTGGAGATCATGAGAATGAGGTTGCCGATGGCCCACAGGATGCCCGGCAGCATGAGCACCAAGGTCTTCTTGGAGAACTTGCCCGGCTCGCGCGCGCCGATGACCAGTCCACCGACGAACATGCCGACCGCCTGCGGCAGCATCGCGTCGAACGAGTTGATCGAGAACAGCTGGATGACCGCGACGTAGGCAATGAAGCCCAGCGAGGAGATCGTGATGACCGTCAGACCGGTGATCATGTTGTTCGCCCGTTCGTCGCCGTCGCCGCGTTCCACGTACGACGTGAAGGCCACGCCGACGATGAACAGCGCAATCGCCAGAAAGCCCAGCACCTTGGCCTGCGTGGACGCCCAGTCGCCCAGGAACAGCACGCCGACCAGGCTGGTGCCGACCAGCTGCTCGCCGGTGGAGATCGGCATGGTGCTGGAGACGCCGATCTCCTTGAATCCGCAGATCTGTCCGTAGTTACCGATGGTCCAGAAGATGCCGGACAGGAAGCTGATCAGCACCGTGAGCGGCGTGTAGGTGTGCGGCACGAACGGGAAGGCGATCAGCGCGAACAGCAGGCATCCCAAAGTGACGCCGAACGTCTGGTGGCGCGATGTGCCGCCGATCACCGGCATGATCAGCGCGTAGATGCCCCATACCACCGAGGGCATAGCGGCCAATACAAGATCCATGGTTGTGTTTCCTCTCCTGTTAGATCGTTCTAGACGATTCTCGGGATACTATATTCATCCGCACGGATTACTCGGCGCCGCCGGTGCCGTCACTCACGCCGGAACCACTTCCCTCACGGTGTCGAAGGTCTCGCCGATGCCGGTGTTTTCGATGTCGGCGATATAGCACTGCAGAGCGCCGACAAGGTTGGCGTCATTCTGGAACTTGCAGGTGACGACCTCGGCCTGGGAGACGTGATACGGACAGTACGCATACAGTCGGTTGAGATTGGTGCGAATGGCGTCGATCAGCGTCGGCTGTGCGGAAATGCCGCCGCCGATGGCGAAACGATCGGGATCGAGCACGTTCTGGATGTTGAAGATCTGGATGGCGACCTCGTGCGCGAACTTGTCAAGGCACGCACGCGCGTCGGGATCACCCTTCTCCACGGCCTGGAAGAACCTCACGCCATCGACCTCCGAAACGGGCAATCCCTTGATCCGCGCGTATCGATTGCACAGGCTGAGCGTACTGCACTGGTTGCCCCACACCCCTTCCATGCTCGGATCGCCACTCGGCGAGGTGATGATGTAGCTCACCTCGCCGGCAGAGAAATGCTTGCCGCGGTAGAGCTCGCGGTCCTTGACGAATCCGCCGCCGACCATGGTGCCGAAGATCAGCGCGAAGCCGTTCCTCACATCCTTGAGACTACCCACGGTGGCCTCGGCCATCACCGCGCATTTCGCGTCGTTCTCCAGCACGATATGCACCGGGCAGCGCTGGTACAGCGCGTGCCGCAGATAAAAGTCGTCGTTGTACCGCAGCGCCCCGCCCATGACGATGTATCCGTTCTCGGAATCGACGATGCCCGGAAGCGAGATGGCCATGCCGTCGATGTTGTAGCCTTCGCATTCCTGTTCGTACAGTCCGGAAAGCGTTTCGACGAGCTCCTCCCTGCCGTTTTGTGGAGTCTCGACCTTGCCGCGGCTGAGGATGATGCCGTCGTCGCTCATCGTTGCGTATTTGATGAAGGTTCCGCCGATATCGATGGTGAGTACATTCATGTCCAATGCTCCTTTGCACTGATGATGTCGGTCATTCCGACAAGGAAAATAGAAAAATATGGGTGCGGGACATATCCGCCCCGCACCCGGTCAGATCCGCCGGCATATCCACACTGCCGAATCCAGACCGACGCACCGACGAGAAGAACGAGGGACCGGCACGACAGCGAGATGTCACGACGGACGTGTGAACGAAACGGACGGTGCCGCAGTCATCGACTTTGATTGCTGCGGCGCCGATTGCCGTATCGTCTGCCGCGACGCATCATCTCACTGATGCGACCGCGGGGTTGTCAGCAGGAGGCCATCGTCTTGCCCGCGCCCACCAGTCCTTCGAAGTCGGAGATGAATGCGTCGACCGCGGCGTCGATGGCCGGGTTCTTCACCAGCCCGTCGATGACCGAAGAGGCCACGGTGGCGGCGCCTACGCCATACTGCGCCAGTTCAAGCACCTGCTGGGAATTCTTGAAGCTTGCGGCGAGCACGTTGCATGCGATTCCATTGGCCCGGAAGATGTCATGAATGGCACAGGCCACGGCGACGCCGTCATATCCCATGTTGTCGATGCGATTGATGTACGGAGCGGCATACGATGCGCCGGCCTTGCCCGCCAGATACGCCTGCAGCGGCGTGTATACGGCGGTGGCGGTGACCTTGACGCCCTCCGACACCAGGGCCTTCATGGCCTTGAATCCTTCGGGAACGCTGGGAACCTTGGCGAAGGTGTTCGGTCCGAGTTCCCCGGCGATGCGCCTGCCGTCCTCGATCATGCCCGCAGCGTCGCGTGCCGTCACCTGCGCGTGCAGTTCGGCCTCTGGCCCGATGATGCTGCGGATCTCACCGAGCACGTCGAACGGCGAGCGGCCGGATCGGGCCAGAATGGTAGGGTTTGTGGTCACTCCGTCGATGGGATAGTAGTCGATCAGCCGACGGATGGCGTTGACGTCGGCGTCGTCGATGAGCAGTTTCATGATGGTTCCTTTCGATTATGATTTGACTGATTTGATTTCATGGATTGGGATTGATGCGATCGTCGGGCGTCCGCCGGCGTCGTTTGGCGAAGATCACCGAATCGGATCGCGCGGGCGATACCGATCACAGCGTCTGTTCGGTACGTTCGATGATGTCGTTCTGCGTGGCGCGGGACAGCACGGTGAAGAAGGCGCTGTATCCGGCCACACGTACGATCAGATCACGATGACGCTCGGGATGACGCTGTGCGTCGATGAGTGTTTCACGTGAAACTACGTTGTATTGCACGTGGTATCCGTGCAGACGATCGAAGAAGGTGCGCGTGGCGAAGGCGAGCTTTTCCCGATTCTCCGGCTTGGCCAGAACCTGGGGCGTGAGCTTCTGATTGAGCAGCACGCCACCGGTGATGTCCTCGGTCGGCAGCTTGGACACGCTCTTGAACACCGCGGTGGGACCATAGACGTCGGCGCCATGCGAGGGGCTGCATCCTTCGGCAAGGGGCTCCCCCGCCCGGCGCCCGTCCGGCGTGGCCAACGTTCCCGCACCCTGTGGCACGTTGGCGGAGATGGAACTGGTGCCCGCGTAGTAGACGCCGCCGATGGGACCGCGACCGTACCGGGTATTGTGATACTTCTTCATCTCGTCGATGTAGATGTCGTACGCCTGCCGGATCAGCGAATCGACGTAGTCGTCATCATTGCCGTATTTCGGCGCCTGCTGGAGCAGCTGACGAATCCGTTCGTTCGTCGCTCCTTCGAAGTTCGCCTGCAGTGCATCCCACAGTTCCGCCGGCGTCACGGCTTTGTCCTCGAACACGACCTTCTTCATGGCGGCGAGACTGTCGGCGAGATTGGCGATGCCCACCTGCAGGTCGGAGATGAAGTCGTAGACGGAGCCGCCCTCCTTCATGTTGAGGCCGCGCTCGATGCAGTCGTCGGTCAGTGCGGAGCAGAGGATGTCGGCGGTATCCTGCTCGAGCACCATATCGCAGGTAGCGTCGATGATCACGCACTGCCGTGCCATCTCGCGAACTACCTTGTCCCAGCAGGCCATGACCTGCTCGAAGCTGGTGAAATCGCGGAAGTGGCCGATGCCGTCCACGAGTTTGATGCCGCTGGCCGGATCGACGCCGTCGTTCATGGCGATGAGCAGCGCCTTGGGGAAGTTGAGGAAGCTCATGCCGGTGCATCGATAGCCCCACTTGCCCGGCACGGCGGTCTCCACGCAGCCGATGGCGCTGTAGTTGTAGGCGTCTTCACGTTTCACGCCCTTGTCGATGAAGCTGGGGATGATGACCTCGTCGTCGTTGAACGCCGGCATGCCGAATCCGCAACGCACGACCTCGATGCATTCGCTCATGAAGTCGTCGGGCAGATTCGAGTGGTAGCGGACGGTGAGGTTCGGCTGGGTCAGATGGCATTGCGCCACGGTCTTGAGAATCAGCCAGCTCATCGGGTTCGTGGCGTCCACAGGCTCGCCGTCCACCAGCTTCTGCCCGCCGACCGTCACGTTCTGATAGAGCGGGGATCCGGCAGAGAACTGCGTGTGGCTCCACGAGCGGATCTTGTTGATGGTGTAGGTCTTCAGCCACAGGTTGCTCATGAGTTCGGCCGCCTCGTCCTCGGTGATGCGACCGGCCTTGAGATCGGCCTCGTAGAACGGGTCAAGGTACTGGTCCATACGGCCGTACGACAGACTGTGGCCGTTGGACTCGATCTGCAGCACAAGATGCACCAGCCATACGGACTGCACCGCCTCGCGCAGGGTGCGCGCCGGCTCGTAGGGCACGCGGTCGAGCGCCGCGGCCATCTGTTCGAGTTCGCGGGCGCGTTCCGCGGATGCGGTCTTCGCCTGCTGCCGGGCGAGCGCGGCATAGCGTCCGGCGAATTCACGCATGGCGTCCACCACCATGAGGATCGCGCGGTAGAAGTAGCTCTTGTGGATGTTGCGATAGTCGGTGAGGTCGAGCTCGTCGAGCTTTCGCCGCGCCCGCATGGCGTAGCCCTTGAGCCCCTGATCCAGTACTCCGGCGTAGTTCATGGCACAGTGCGCATCGCCGGAAGTGATGTTGCCCTCGGACTTGATGATGCCGAGATCGTAGAACAGCTTGGAATGCGGAGGGAATGCCGCAAGGCCGCGATCGAGCAGGGTGTTGTGCTCCCAGAACGGTGCGATGGAACGCAGCTTCTCCTTGTTTTCCTCGGTGATGGTGAACCGGTCGCCGTCACGCTTGTCGAACTTGTCGAGTTCGTCGATGACCCAGCTCATGGCGTATTCGGGGAAGATCGGCGCGCCGCGGTTGGTGGAGGCCTGGTTTCCGGCGATCAGCGTTTCGGGTTCGATGAAGATGGTCATTTCCTCGAGGACCCGCTTGAGCATGATCGCACGCTTCAGCGCGAGCGGCTGGTCGGCGTTGTCGCGGTAGACCTCGGTGGTGATCATCGCTCGTTCCACATCGACCTGCGGTACGGCGTCAAGCAGCTGGTCGCGGAACGAGTTCATCCTCGGGGTGAGTCTGCCGAAGTGCGCTTCGTTCATGATGGTTCCTTTCTGACTGCCTTGTGCATCACTGCATCGGCACATTGCGACTGGGGTCGGCGACACCTTCATCGGTGTGTGCCATCGTTTGATGACAATCATGAATATACCGAAGAAAAGTTTTCTTGTCAATGTTCGAAAGTATTTTCTCTTTCGAATGAAAATGGAATGAAGGTACGATAAGGCGATTCAAGGAACTCATACAAACGTCAACGCCTACTCTCGTATGACGTATCGGGATATCAGCATCACATGGACGCTCGTCGCCGACCAACCGATCGGTCGGCGTGTCGCAGAGTGGCGATCATCACAACGGCGTGCGCAGACGGCGGATCAATCGGAACGGCCCTCGCATCATGGCCGACTGCGGACCATATGGCATTCAGACGGTGACGAGCTGAATGCCGGCGTCGGCAAGACCCTTGGAGACCTCCGGACCGACACTGGCGTCGGTGACGACCATGCAGGCACGATCGCCGAAATCCAACGGCACGGTGCTCCGCTTGGCAAACTTCTCGCTCTCGGTCGTCACGATCACCCGCCCGGCATGCGAAGCCATGTCACGCACCGCCTGGGCACGCATGTAGTCACGGTTCGAAAAGCCCAGACCGGGGGCGTATCCGTCCGCGCCGACGAACAGCAGATCGACGTACAGTCCGCTCATGCACCGCTCGAGCATAGGGCCGACCATCACCTGGGAATCCTGCTGATACAGGCCTCCGAGCAGCATGATGCGCGACGACGACTTACCGCGCACGTACCCGGCGATGAACGCGCTGTTGGTGAAGATGGTCAGGTCGCGCTTCGTCGTCACCAGCTCGGCGGCCAGCAGCGCGCAGCAGCTGCCGCTTTCGATCATCACCACATCGCCGTCCGAAACGCACTCCGCAGCCCTTCGTGCGATGCGCAGCTTCTCCTCATAGTGATAGGCCAGACGCCCCTCCACGTCATCGGCGCTGTGCAGCATGGCGCATCCATGCTCCCTGCGAATCACGCCACGGGATTCGAGTTCGTTGAGATCCTTGCGAATCGTGACCTGCGAGACACCCAGTTCGTCGGCGATCACGGCCACTTCTACGCGCTTTCGTTCAGCGATCAGTTCAAGGATCCGATTCATCCGCTTTTCCGCAGCCGCCATGCCGTCCTCCGATCATCACCCCGCCTGTCACGTGCCAGGCCATTGCAATCATGTTCGACCCTAACACACCACAACACATCAATCGGTCCGTTTCCCCGCGTTCCACACTCTGTTATATTTCATTCGTAAGTTGATTTACTTTCGAACATACTTTATAGTGAAATCAGAAAGGATCAATGATGACACTGACACTCGAACGACCGAATTCGAAGGTCGAAGTCCCCTCCCACTCGTCGACCTTCCGCACATGCGCACCGAAGCGCACCGACATCGGACTGATCTTCAACATCCAGAAATTCTCAACCAACGATGGGCCGGGCATACGCACCACCGTGTTCTTCAAGGGATGCCCGCTGCACTGCCCATGGTGTGCGAATCCGGAATCGATCAGTCCGCGTATAGAGACCCTGGTCGATCCCAAAACGGGGGAACGCACCGTTGAAGGAAAGCATTACACCATCGACGAAGTGGTGCGAATCTGCGAACAGGACCGCATGTTCTACGAGGAATCAGGAGGCGGAGTGACGCTGTCGGGAGGCGAGGCCCTGATGCAGCATCGATTTTCCATCCCGCTGCTGCGCGAACTGCGCATGCGCGGCATTCACACCGCCATGGAGACCACCGGTCATGCGGCACCGCCGATCTTCAATCAGGCGCTGGACGAACTCGACTATCTGCTTATCGACATGAAGCACCATGATCGAGACGCCCACAAACGCTGGACCGGCGGATACAGCGACCTGCCTCTGCGCAACCTCGCCACGGCCGTGGAGCGAGGCATCGAAATCTGCGTGCGCATCCCCGTCATCCCCGGTGTGAACAATACGCTCGATGACGCGGCGGCATTCTCGGATCTGCTGCGTTCCATGCATATCGACCGCGTGCAACTGCTGCCCTTCCATCAGTTCGGGGAGCGCAAATACGAGATGCTGGGACGCCCATATGCCATGGCGGGGGTGCCGGCGCTTCATGCGGAGGATCTTGGGGAGTTCCGGGAGGTGTTTCTTGATCGGGGGGTGGAGGCGTATTTCTAGGCACGATGGGGGGGGACGAGAATCAGCGAAAACGAATGGAAGAAGTAGGGTATTAGACCCGTATGGGAAGAGCGCCTCCCCTCAGCCGGCTGCGCCGACAGCTCCCCTCCGGTGGGGAGGGGAGCCTCTGGGTATGGGAAAGGGTCCCGGGGAATCTTGGAATTCCTAGGGACCCTGGGTTAGGTTGGATCGGTCAGTCGGATGGCTGGCCGATCAGAGGCCGACTAGTCGCGCTGGGAGGCTTCCTCGACGGCCTTGAGGCCTTCGCGCTCCACGCGCTTGGCGTGGCCCTCGGCCTGCGAGACGCCGTAGTAGGCGGCGATGGCAATATCCTTCATATCCTCGATCATCGGGATACGCGGGTTGGCCGGGGTGCACTGATCCTCGTAGGCGCGCATGCCGATCTGGTCAAGCACGCTCCAGAAGTACTCCTCGTCAACGCCGGCGGCCTTGAAGGAGCGATCCATGCCGAGCTTGTTGTCGCGGTAGTCCTCGACGGCGCGGGCCAGGTTCTCGACGCCCTCCTCCGGGGTGCGGCCGGGGTCGATGCCGAGGTTCTTGGCGATCTCCTGGTAGCGCTCCGGGGCCACGTACTTGTTGTACTTCGGCCAGCTGGTCGGCTCGTCCGGGATCTGGCCGTTGTAGCGGATCACGTACGGCAGCAGGATGGAGTTGGTGCGGCCGTGAGCGATGTGGCACAGGGCGCCGATGGTGTGCGCCATGCCGTGGCACATGCCGAGGAACGCGGAGCCGAACGCCATGCCGGCCATGGTGGCGGCGTTGTGCATCTTCTCCTGGGCCAGCGGGTTGGCCGGGCCTTCCTTCACGGAGGTCTCCAGGTTCTCCCAGATCAGCTTGGCAGCGTGCAGCGCCATGCCGTCGGTGAAATCGTTGGCGTACACGGAGACGTAGGCCTCGAAGGAGTGGGTCAGGGCGTCAAAGCCGGAGTCGGAGGCCAGCTTGCGCGGCTGGGTGCGGGCGAGCACCGGGTCCACGATGGCCACGGACGGGGTCAGCGCGTAGTCGGTGATCGGGTACTTGTAGCCGGTCTTGTGATCGGTGATCACGGCGAACGGCGTGACCTCGGAACCGGTGCCGGAGGAGGTCGGGATGCACACCAGGCGGGCCTTCTTGCCGAGCTCGGGCAGCTTGAACGCGCGCTTGCGGATATCGAAGAACTTCTCACGGATGTCGGAGAACTCGATTTCCGGGTGCTCGTACAGCAGCCACATGATCTTGGCGGCATCCATCGGGGAACCGCCGCCGATGGCGATGATGGTGTCGGGCTGGAACTCGTCACGCATCATGGCGGCGCCGCGCTCGACGGTATCGACGGAGGGCTCCGGCTCAACGTAGTCGATGATGCGGTAGTCGACGTGGTTCGGGCGCAGACGCAGCTGCTGGATGGCCTTCTCCACGACGCCGAGATCGAGCATGACCTTGTCGCAGACGATGACGACGCGGTTCACGCCGCCCATGTCGCGCAGGTACTTGATCGCGTTCGGCTCGAAGTAGGTCTTGGCCGGGATCTTGAACCACTGCATGTTGTTGTTCCTCCGAGCGACACGCTTGATGTTGATGAGGTTGACCGCCTGGACGTTGCCGGAGACGGAGTTTCCGCCGTAGGAGCCGCAGCCGAGGGTCAGCGACGGGGCGATGGCGTTGTAGATGTCGCCGATGCCGCCGAGGGAGCTCGGGGAGTTCCAGATGATACGGCAGGCGTGCATGCGGTTGCCGTACTCGTTGACCAGGGCCTGGTCGTTGGTGTGGATGGCGGCGGTGTGGCCGGCACCGTGCTGGAGCATCTTCTCGCACATCTCGAAAGCCTCTTCCTTGTTGTCGGAACGCAGGAAGGCCTGGACGGGGGCGAGCTTCTCCATGGTCAGCGGTTCCATCTCGCCGACTTCCTTGCACTCGGCGGCGAGGATGGTGGCGTCCTCCGGGATCTCGAATCCGGCGGCGTGGGCGATGAACTGCGGGGACTTGCCCGGCACCACGGAGTTGAGCTTGGTCTTCTGGCCCTCGTACTCGTAGGCGGTGACGCCGAACATGTACTTCTCCAGCTTGGCCTTCTCCTCCGCGTTGACGAAGTAGGCCTTGCGGCGCTTCATCTCGGCGAGCAGCGGCTCGTACACGGACTTGTCGGCGATCACGGCCTGCTCGGTGGCGCAGATCATGCCGTAGTCGAAGTGCTTGGAGAGCACCAGGTCGTTGGCGGTGCGCACGATGTCGGCGTCCGGGGCCACGTAGGCCGGGGCGTTGCCGGCGCCCACGCCGAGGGCGGGCTTGCCGGAGGTGTAAGCGGCCTTGACCATGCCGGGACCGCCGGTGGCGAGGATGGTGGCGACACCGGGGTGCTTCATGAGCGCGCCGGTGGCTTCGATGGACGGGTGCTCGATCCACTGGATGCAGTCCTCGGGGGCGCCGGCCGCGATGGCGGCGTCACGCACGATGCGGGCGGCCTCGACGGAGCTCTTCTGGGCGCCGGGGTGGAAGCCGAAGACGATCGGGCAACGGGTCTTCAGCGCGATGAGGGACTTGAAGATGGCGGTGGAGGTGGGGTTGGTGACCGGGGTGACGCCGGCGACCACGCCGACGGGCTCGGCGATCTCGGTGATGCCTTCGACGTCGTCCTCGCGAATGATGCCGACGGTGCGCTGGCGGGCGAGGTGGTTGGTGACGTGCTCGCAGGCGAAGATGTTCTTGGTGGCCTTGTCTTCCACCAGACCACGGCCGGTTTCCTCAACGGCCAGCTTGGCGAGCACCAGGTGCTTGTTCAGCGCGGCGATGGAGGCCTTGGCCACGATGTGGTCGACCTGCTTCTGGTCGAGCTGTTCGAACTTGTCGAGCGCGACCAGCGCCTTCTTGACAAGAGCGTCGACTTCCTGCTCGGCGGGGTGGATGTCGGTGACCTGGGCTGCGGCGGGAGCTGCTTCCGCCTTCTTGGATGCTGCCACGTGTCCTCCTTGATCGGGTTATCCAAATAAATACATGTCTGTGCGCTGGCGCTCGGTCGCACTTCCTGACCGCGCGTCGATGTGTGTACCGACCCGAAAAGGGCGCAAAAAGTCACAAAAATAATGTTCGTTTTGCGGACGTTTTCGGAATTCATCACACCACAGGATGTGATGTACATCACGATAACATCTCCCTCGGCAACACGCCAACCGAAAACGCAAAGTTTTATAAAAGTATTTTCAAAAAGTGTTGCAGTTGGATCGACTATTACTAGAAAACGTTGGAATTTCAACGATTTTCAACATGTCGCCATAAGACGTCAAACGCTCATCAAAAATCAGCCGCCCGCGTGTCGTCGCATCAGCCACCGTCGAAACCAAAACGGGGATAATTGAGGTATGGAAAAGACATCTTTGCACCGTTATGCCACACGACCTGGCATGTTTCTCACGGACGATGGAGGGGCCGACGCCGTGGTCTGGTCCGACACCGCCGATCAGGTGTGGCTCAGCGTGATCGAGTCCCTGGATCAGCCGAGCGATTTCTATAACGTCGCCACCGAGCTGCCCAAGAATTCGACCATGCCGTTCCACGAGCAGATCCGGCAGTTCCCCATCTGCTCCCGCATCCTCGAAAAGCAATACTGCCGCGAGACCCTGTTCCGCATGGAAGGCCCCAACTATGGCATGTGGTACGTGCATCTGCCCAAGGCGCGCAACGGCATGCGATACGGATACCGTGCCGACGGCGCCTGGGACCCACGCCGCGGCGTGCAGTTCAACCCCTACAAGTTCCTGCTCGACCCCTACGCCAAGGGCATCGAAGGTCATGTCGACATCGGTCCGGAGATCTTTCCCTATGAATGCACGGTGACCAACGGACACGTCGACGGGGCATACGACGGGCCGATGAGCCATCTCGACTCGTTGGGACACATGCCCTATTCCGTGGTCATCGACGACCGCGACATCCACAAGCACGAGGGCGATCCCGTGCATCCGCACGTGCCGTGGAGCAAGACCGTAATCTACGAACTGCACGTCAAGGGCTTCACCAAAAACGCGCCATGGATGGACGAGGAACTACGCGGCACCTATGCCGGACTCGCCCACCCCACCACCGTCGCCTACCTGCAGAATCTCGGCATCACCTCGGTGGAGCTGCTGCCCATCTTCGCCAAGCAGACCGAAATCGGACTCGCCGAACGCGGGGCCGTCAACTACTGGGGCTACTCCACACTCGGCTATTTCGCGCCCGAACCCTCATACGCCACCAAGGAAGCGCAACGCAAGGGGCCGGCGGCCGTGCGGCAGGAGGTCATCGACATGGTGCGCGCGTTGCACGCCGGCGGCATCGAGGTGATTCTCGACGTGGTGTACAACCACACCTGTGAAGGCGCACTCGACGGACCGTCATACAGCTGGCGCGGACTGGACGCCGTAAGCTACTACTGCCGCAGGGGCGACAACCCCGGCATGCTCGTCGACACCACCGGCTGCGGCAATACGCTCGACTTCACCAACACCCGCGTGATCAACTACGCGGTGGACTCGCTGCGCTACTGGTCCAAGCGCATCGGTGTGGACGGATTCCGCTTCGATCTCGGCGCCTCGCTGGCCCGACTCGAAGGATCGTTCAGCCGTCATCATCCGTTCCTCTACGCGCTGCGCAGCGATCTGATCCTCGGCAACCTCAAGATGATCATGGAGCCGTGGGATATCGGCGAAGGCGGATGGCGCACCGGACAGTTCGGCGTGCCGTTCGCCGAATGGAACGATCGCTTCCGCGATTCCACGCGACGATTCTGGCTCACCGACGTCGATAGTCTCTCCCGCGGGCACGGCAGCGCCATCGGCATGCAGGAAATGGCCACCCGACTGTGCGGATCGGCCGACCTGTTCGCCACCGAACCCGGACGCGGCGCCATCGCATCGATCAACTTCGTCTCCTGTCACGACGGATTCACCACCACCGACCTCACCAGATACGCCACCAAACACAACGAGGCGAACGGCGAGGACAACCGCGACGGCTCCGGCGTGAACCATTCGGTGAACTTCGGCGTGGAAGGCCCCAGCACCGATCCCGTCATCGAGACCAAACGCGAACGCGCGGCCATGAACCTGCTCGCCACCGTGCTCATGAGCCTCGGCACGCCCATGCTGCTCGCCGGCGACGAGTTCCGCAACACGCAGTATGGCAACAACAACGCTTACTGCCAGGACAGCAACATCGGCTGGCTCGACTGGGATTGGCTGTTCTCCGCCAAACGCACGCCGCAGCTCAAACGGCTCGAGCTCACGCACGACCTGATCGCGCTGCGCAAGTCCATGGACCAGTACCATCACGAGGAGTTCTTCACCAGGCTCTCTATGCTCGGCCTGCCCAAGCCGTCGAGCCATGTGCAATGGTTCCTGCCCGACGGCACCACGCCGATGGAACACGACTGGTTCAACAACGCCCAACGCAGCTTCACCATGCGACTGGTCTCCGACGAGGTACCGGACGTGGCCATCGTGGTCAACGGCGTGGACGAGGAGACCGAGTTCACGCTGCCCGCCGACTGCGAATGGCGCATGATGTGGAGTTCCGGCGAGGTGGACGATACGTCGCCGATCCACCTGAGCGAACACGACGGCGTGGATGAGGCGTTCGACCAGTATTCGGCGCGCGCACGCAAGGCGTCGAAGGAGGACAACGACATCGTGACGTGGACGCAGACCGTGCCGACCGAGGCCATCCAACGGCTGGTGCAGCAGCACAACGGCCCGTTCGACGACGATGGCGACGACGAGACGAATGCAGCGGCCATGCCCGACCGTTCCGACGGGTCGATCAACGAACGGGTGAAGGACTCGGGGCGACAGTCGCAGCACGCCACAGCCAACGCGTCCAACGATGGCGCCAACGTTCCCACGGTATCCGACGAGCAGGAGCCGCAACGCGAGAACGATCCGTGGCTGGTCACCGGCCTGTCGATCAGCCTCTTCCAGCAGATCGGCGCACGAGCGAATCTGGGATGAATGAGCTGCGGCGGGTGAGCAGAGTGAGGAGTACGGTCGCGGTGGCGTGTACCGGGTGGGGCTAGGGGCTATGGCGGCTCTCCGGGTGAGGCGATAGTAGCTCATTGCGTTGTTGGCGCCGGGTCGGTGGAATCGCCTGCGGCGATGCCGTGGTTCCGCTGACGCGGGTCGCTGCGCGACATCACCTCATCAGTCTCGCTTCGCTCGACAGCTTCCCCTCAAGGGGAAGCCGACTTTTCGCTATTCGGCTATATCGGAATATGCAGCCTTCCCCTTGAGGGGGAGGTGGCAGCCGAAGGCTGGCGGATGAGGTGACCCGTTCCCGAAAGGGAACGATCACAGCATCGTCCGCAGGACGATCCCGACACAGGACGATTCCAACACAGAACGATCCCAACCCGAGTCGCCCCGACGCAGAACCGCCGCCGCATAACAACCAACGCATACACCCAACGCATACAACCAACCGCCACTCCCCCGCACACACCGGCGAACCCCAAAAACAGGGAAAGCCCCTGCCTCCACGTGGGAGACAGGGGCTTTCCGTATGCTGTGCGCTGTGTGACGACCAATCGCCGTGCACACGTGCGGTACCAAAGCTTTAGCGCTTGGAGTACTGCGGGGCGCGACGAGCCTTGTGCAGACCGGCCTTCTTGCGTTCCACCGCACGGGCGTCACGGGTCAGGAAGCCAGCCTTCTTCAGAGCGGCGCGGTTGGCGTCGCGATCGATCGCGTTCAGAGCGCGAGCCACGCCGAGGCGGATGGCGCCGGCCTGGCCGGTGGTGCCGCCACCGTCAACGAGGACGATCACGTCGAACTTGCCCTCGAGCTTCAGCAGCACGATCGGAGAGTTGACCTCACGCTGCTGGATCTTGCCGGGGAAGTGCTCCTCCAGCGAGCGGCCATTGATGGTCCACTTGCCGGTGCCGGGAACCAGACGCACGCGGGCGACGGCTTCCTTACGACGACCGGTGCCGTAGCCCGGGGCGATCGTGGAAGTGCCGGTGCCAGCACCAGCGTTGGTCTCGGAAGTGTACTCGGTGAGCTCCGTCTCGGTCTCCTGGACCGCGGAAGTGTTTTCAGCCATAATCGGTTACTCCTTCTTTCGGTCCTAGATCACTTAGCCTGCTGAGAGACCTGGGAGATCTCGTACTGGACGGGCTGCTGGCCGGCGTGCGGGTGCTCCGGGCCGGTGTAGATGCGCAGACGGTCGAGCTGCACCTTGGCGAGGCGGTTCTTCGGGAGCATGCCCTTGACCGCGGCCTTGATCATGCGAGCCGGATCCTTCTGCAGCAGCTCGCCGTAGGAATCGGCGCGCAGACCACCCGGGAAACCGGAGTGGGTGTACAGGTTCTTGCCCAGCTTGTTGCCGGACAGGGCGATCTTCTCGGCGTTGACGATGACGACGAAGTTGCCGCCGTCAGCGTGAGGAGCGTACGTCGGCTTGTTCTTGCCGCGCAGCAGAGTAGCGGCGGTGGTCGCGAGACGGCCAAGCACCACGTCGGTGGCGTCGATGACGTACCACTCGTGAGTCAGATCGTTAGCCTTCGGAGTGAAAGTTTTCACGATATACCTTTTCTATCTATTGTGTTCCGGGCAGTCGTGGATTGGTCAGATCCGTCGTGCCGCATTATCCGTGGGCTCCCTGAAAGTCCTAATGGCGAGTGGGACAGCGCTTTGAAGGACCCCTGGGAAACACAACAATCAATTAGCATACCGCGTTTTTCACGTTCGTCAAAATAAGTACGGTATCACGACACGCCGGTGATTTCGGCGTAAAGACGCTCCAGACGGGCTTCGCGCACGGCCTTGCCGAGCTCGCATTCCCATACCACGATCACATGCCAGCCCATGGCCTCGAGTTCGGCGTGCTGACGACGATCACGATCACGATTCCTTGTGAGTTTCGCCGTCCAGAATTCCACGTTCGACTTGGGCATCGTATGCTTGGCGCATCCTTCGTGCATATGCCAGAAGCAGCCGTTGACGAACACGACGGTATGCCATTTCGGCAGCACGACGTCGGGATGACCGGGATACCGCTTGTCGTTCTTGCGGAATCGCAGTCCCCGGGAAAACAGATAGCGACGAACCATCACCTCGATCGAGGTGTCCTTGCCGCGGATGTGCGACATCGTGTAGCTGCGGGTGCCGCGTTCGTATTTCTCCGTCGCGGCGGGCGAAACGGACGAAGGCGGGGACCCGGCCTTCACGGCCTTGCGGGTCCTCGCCTTCGTCGTCGATCGAACGGAGTTCGCAGAGCTCACTTCTCGCCGCGCATCACGGCAGCGAGGGACTGCACGCGCTCGTTGGAGAACAGATTCTCCACGCTCACCACGCGGCCATTGCCATCGGCGAGCGGAATACGCCAGTTCGGATACTCGTTGTTGGTGCCCGGCTGGTTCTGCGTACGCTTCTCTCCCACGCCGTCGGTGATGGTGGCGCACAGCAGCTTCGACGGGGACGCGCACAGCGCACGATGCATGCCTTCGATGAGATCCTGCTCATGCTCGGCCTCGTTGTTCAACCAGCCGCGCTTGATGAAGCCGCCGTCGGCGAGCATGGACAGCAATGCATCGTGCTCACGCTTGGCGTCGGCCATGAACTCCTCCTCGCTGCCGGTGAGCAGATGCAGCTGGCTGCGCAGCTTCACGTGCTCGTAGGTGAGGTAGCCGGCGGTCGGCGGAATGTCGTGCGTGGTCACCGAAGCGAGGGTGAGCGGACGCCAGTCCTGCGGCCTGCGGAACTTGCCGTCGCGCTGCTCGAACCACTCGATGGCGCAGCCGAGCAGACCATGCTCGGCCAGCGAGTGGGCCATGTATTCGGGCACTACGCCAAGATCCTCGCCAACCACGACGCCATGGGCGCGCGTGGCCTCGAGGGCGAGAATGCCCAGCATGACCGCAGAATCGTAGTACACGTAGGCGCCCTTCTTGGCGCTACGACCTTCGGGGATCCACCACAGGCGGAACAGACCGATGGCATGGTCGATGCGCACCGCGCCCGCATGAGCGAACATACCGGCAACGATGTCGCGGTAGGCCTTGTAGCCGGTGGCCGCCAGATAGTTCGGGTTGAGCGGCGGCTGGCTCCAGTTCTGGCCCTGCTGGTTGTAGAAGTCCGGCGGGGCGCCCACGGTGGCGCCGTAGGCGAAGCGCTCGGGGTTCCACCACACGTCAGAGCCGTACGGGTGCACGCCCACGGCCATATCGCTCATCAGACCGATCGTCATGTTCGCGTCCTGCGCGGTCTGCTGGGCGTCGGCCAGCTGCTCGTCGGCGATCCATTCGAGCCAACGGTAGAAGTCCAGCGTGTCGGGGTACTGGCTGCGCAGCTGCGCCACCTCGGGCGAATCGCGGTTGAAGGTCTTCACCCACGAGCCGGGCTCGCCGGTGGGGGCGCCCCACTTGTCGTAGGCCAGGCACCACGTGGCATAGCCTTCGAGATCCTCGCCGGCCTTGGCCTTGAACGCATCGAACTCCCGCTGTCGTTCAGGAGTGCGTCCGGCCTTGAAGATCGTCCACAGAGCCGGCATCTTGGCGTTCCACATGG
The DNA here is from genome assembly GCF_003952005.1 of Bifidobacterium callimiconis. GTDB lineage: Bacteria > Actinomycetota > Actinomycetes > Actinomycetales > Bifidobacteriaceae > Galliscardovia > Galliscardovia callimiconis. The sequence continues at coordinate 98,842 of NZ_QXGJ01000007.1, read as the reverse complement.
CGTCGCGATCGATCTTCTCGGCGTCGTCGTTCAACGCGCCGACCGTCTCGTGCAGACGGTCGATCTCGGCCTTGGCCTCGTCGGACAGTTCCGAATATTCGGGCACGCTCTGCGGATTGATGTACGTGAAATTGACGAACCGGCGCGAGATCGGCAGGTACGGCGACGGCGTCAGCGGCGTGCACGGCTCGCCGGCATGCACCGGGTTGATGAGCATGAAGTCGGCGCCGGTCTTCTCCTTGGCGTCGCGCAGCATGGTCTTGAGATCGGCGAAGTCGCCGACGCCCCACGAATCCTGCGAGCGCACGGAGTAGAACTGGGCCATCCAACCCCACAGGTGGCCGTTCTTCATCGGGTCGAGCAAATCGATCTTCGCGGGGGCGCTGATCAGCGTCGCCTTCTCGGTACGGTTGCCCACCGTGACGATCAGCGTATGGTAGCCGAGCGGCACGCCGGCCGGAATCACCAACGCGGAATTGACGATGAACTTGTCGCCGATCGCCTTGGCCATGGCGCCATCGCCGGCCACGCATTTGATCGGTTCGGAGTATTCGGTGCCGTCCTCGAGCACGAGTTTGGCCGACGGGACGTCGAACACCTCGTTGTTGACCTTGACCTTGCTCTCCTGTCCGGCGATGTGCAGCAACGTTGCCGGCACGAGACGGCTGTAGCGCTCGGCGTCGCCCTTGCGCAGGGAGTCGAGGATGGCTTCCTTGCTCGAAGCGTCAACGCCAAGACTGCGCAGCACATCGACCAGGACGTCATCGTCGATCTCGACGTATTCACCTTGCTGGCCGACGTAGAACGTGGCCACACCCTTCATCTTCGCCAACTGAATCAGCGGGCGCGACAGGCGTTCTTTGGTTTCTTCTCGCTGTTCCATGGTTTCAGCTTAACCCTGAAACGCCGGTTATATCGTTTGACATTCCGTTTTTACCCGATCGAAACGGCTTTTTTACCGTACACCCCCTACCATGCGCCTATCGCGCGTCGCCATTGCGACGTTCCACGGCGTGGCGGACCTCCTCGGAGGGATCGTTCGCCAGGCGGGCCAGCGTGTCGGCGTTCGTGTTGGGATTCAGGGCCACGGCACGGCGGATCATCGACGTGAGCACGGCCGGGCCGGGCATATCGTCGTCGGCACCGAACCGGGAGAGATAGTCGAGGATTTCGGCGCCGTTGCGCGTATCCTCCGCGCCTTCCATACGCATCTTCCACGACGTGTTCGGATTGCGCAGCGCCACTTCGCGAATCTCGTCGACGTCGTCCTTGGTCAGGCGCCCGACCAGCCAGTTCTTGTCGGCCGTGTTCTTGGCCACGGCCTCGCGCACGGACGGATCGGGATCCACGCTGAGCTTGACCAACACGTTCGGGAAGGGCATGGTCTCGGCGAGAAACACGCGGTCCGCCACGTCGGTATGCAGGTTGCCGGCCACGGCCTCGAGCAGTGCGGTGGCGCGGGAGAATGCGGCGGCGTCGGAACGGTCGGGCAACGGACGACGGGCGAATTCGCCGAGCTCGGCCGGATCCTCGGAGTGGCGGAGACGTTCGTAGGTGACGGTGAGCGGCTCGTGGTCGGTGTGGTCGGCGGATTCGGGCTGGGAGGTGGCCGGCTGCTGCTGCGCGGTTTCCTGCGGGGTCTCGGTTCCGGCGTTCTCGGACTGCACAGATTCGGGCTGCACGGGCTGCGGGGTTTCTTCGGTCATGGGCATCCAGCTTAGCCGCGGTCCGCGATGGGACGGTTGAAGCTGCCGCGGCGCTCCACCAGCACCGTGGCGTTGAACGTCTCCACCACGCGCGCCTCGAACTCGTCGTCCGACGGCTGCGGCACGGAGAACAGCATGGTCACGCAGTCGGTAAATTCCTCATCGTCCACCGTACCGTCGAGCTGGGAGACGAGCTGACGCATCATGGCCAACTGCGGGTACTCCACCACCGTTTCGTACTGCACGCACGGAATGATGTTCGCGCCCTGCGCGGCCTTCACCGCCAGCGATGCAGCCGATGAATACGCGCGGATCAGACCGCCCGAACCCAACAGGATGCCGCCGAAATATCGGGTCACGCATACCACGCAGTCGGTCAGCCCGCCCTGGCGCAGCACGTCGAGAATGGGCTTTCCTGCGGTACCGCTCGGCTCGCCGTCATCGCTCATCCGCTCCCCCAGCCGTCCGTCCGAACCACCCCACATGGCGGCGAACGCCACGTGTCGCGCCTTGGGATGCTGGTCGCGGATCGTCTGTACGAACGCGAGCGCCTCATCCTGCGAATCGATGTGACAGGCGTCGCCGATGAATTCGGACTTCTTCTCCACCAGCGAGTCGTGTGCCGGCGAATCAGGGGTGTTGAGGATCGTGCGCATGGTCGGTCAGGCTTTCATGATCGGAGGTGGTCAATGGGCAGAGAACGTTGGCCGTCAGACGACGTTGTACGATCCGCCGTCGAGGAACGCGATGACGGATCGAACGTTCTGCTGCACGATGCCGGCGAGCGCCTTGCCGCTGCGCCATGCCACGTGCGGGGTGAGCACGGTATTGGGGCAGTCGCGCAGGGGTGCGTCGGCGGGCAGCGGTTCGGGCGAGAAGACGTCGAGGCCGGCGAAGATGTCGCCCTTGCGGAGGCGTTGTTCGAGCGCACCGGGGGCCACGAGTTCCGCGCGGGCCGTGTTGAGGAAGATGCTGCCGGGACGCAGCAGGTCGAGGTGACTCGCGGTGATGATGCCACGCGTGGCGTCGTTGAGTGCCAGATGGGGGCTGACCACGTCCGCGGTGGCGAATACGTCGTCGATGCTTGACGCACGACGGGCGCCGAGTTGTTGCAGCGTCTCGTCGTCGGGGTGGCGCGCCCAGACGGTCAGGTTCATGCCGAGTCCGTGGGCGAGTTCCGCCACGCGGTGTCCGATGCCGCCGAAGCCGATGAGGCCCATGGTCAGGCCGCCGATTTCGGTGATGTCGGAGCCCGGCCAGCCTTCCGCGCGGGTGCGTACGTCGAGTCGTCCGGCCTTGTGCGTGATTTCGAACAGCAGGGCGATGGTGTGTTCGGCCACGGCGTTGTCACCGTAGTGCACGGCGTTGCACAGCATGAGGCCAAGGTCATGCGCGTGATCGATGTCGACGAAGTTGGCGATGCCGGTGCCGCCGAACGTGATGCAGCGCAGTGTGGGCACGAGTCGGTCGAGAATGTCGTTGGTGAAGTGAATGCCGGTGGTCATGGCCACGTCGGCGCCGGCGAGACGGTTCAGGATCTCGTCGAGATCGAGCGTCATATCGGTGTGCATGCGCACGCGGGCCTTGGCGGCGATCTCGTCGAGGCTGCGTTCGAGGTAGGGCACCATGGAGGGGAAGCACGCCGGGATCACCACCAGCGGCAGATCGGTACGTTCCATGTTCCGTTCGATGATCATCGGCTCCCCCCTGTTCGTGCGGAATTACGACCGCTGCTGACCGCTTGCCGGTCCGTTGTCAGTGTAGTCATCAGGGTGTCCGGAAGGTTGTTTGGAGACGGCATGCGGATATTCGTGGAGCATTTGCGGGACAGTGCCGGCTGACGGGTGGGATCCGGCTGCGGTCGGCCTGTAGCCCGTCCGTTCCGACGACACGCCCGCGACACGGCGCTATGAAAAATTTCCTATCGTTGTTTGCCGCACCTTTACCCGACCGACATGTTCGTTTCAGGAAATCATGTGAGCAATAACATCCGCATGATGACGACGAATCGTTTCGCCGGTAAAATGTGCGACTTCGTTCGATTGTGTTCTCTTAAGTGAATTAATGGACATGGGTATGACGTACGTACGAAAATCACGTCCGCACGGCGGAGCGAAAACGAGATATCGTGAGACGCGGAGACGGGCGGACAACGGCGTACCTCCGTCCCCGCTCACTCGAGCGGGCGATTTCCATCAGCCGTAGCGGTCACGCAGTCACAGTGCTAGTCGCAGTATTCAGTCACGCCTATTCCGTTTTCTCGTCTCGCTTTGCCCGTTCACCCCACCTCACCCCGCTCCACTTTGTCCCCTCGCTCGCCTCTTACTCCACTTTTCCAAGCTCGGCCCGCCCCATTCAGCCTCACCGCGCCCCACGCCTTCCCTATCTCGCCTCGTCTTCCCCCGCCTTGCCCCATTCAGCCACACCTTGACCTCACGCCTTCCCCATCTCGCCTCGCCCGACGCAGTAATATTCCCTCTCCGTGGGATCAAGGCAGCGGAGTCCGCATTTGCCGAAACGCATACACCGCACAACGAACATCCGCCCGGTTCGACACGGGACGATTCCGACATGACAACACCACAAACATGCCAAATTGCGCAAAATCCACAAGTGGTGGTACAGTATTGATCTGTTGCGCTCAAGCGGCGCAACGGAGTGATGCCTGAGCGGCCGAAAGGGGCACCCTGCTAAGGTGTTAACTGCGCAAGCGGTTCGGGGGTTCGAATCCCCCTCACTCCGCAGGCGGCTCCCGGAAGCAATTCCGGGAGCCTTTTGTTTTTCCCGGGAATACCAATAGCTCCAAGGCTTTCCTCCATCGGCACTACCGATGCGCTTTTGGCGCCGTCAGCACCGGAGCGGTGACAAAATAGGGGGAACAAATAGGGGAACAAATAGGGGAACGATTCGGAGCCAACGGAGGACTTCCTCGCTTTGCTGAATCTTGTTTCCACGAACTCACCCATCCTCCATCACAACGCGCCTTACCATGCGCAATCCACATGCCGGAATCGAACGGCGAATCCATCTCGGGATGCGAGATCATCTGCTCTTCACAGCGCCAAACACCCGTTCTTCATAGGGGTTTTCGGGTGTTTGACGCTGTGAAAGCAGGAAACACGGCTTCCTACGCCCGGACACGTCCACACAGCAAGATCAGACGGCGAATATATCCCACTATGCGGGAACATCTGCTCTTTGGGGCGTCAACATCCCGTTTTTGCGCCGATTTTCGGGAATTTGACGCCCCAAAGAGCAGGATTCGGGATTTTCGCGCCCCAAATTCCGTCCCAAGCGGCTCCGTCCCGCACTCCGCCAGTCCCACACGCGCTCGCTACCATGGAGTCATGAGTACTTCGCCACGTCTTGCCGCCGCCAAACGAGACTGGGGTCATGACGAGACGGGCTGCACCACGCTGCACATCGACATGGACGCCTTCTTCGCCTCCTGCGAGATCGCTCGACACCCCGAGCTCAAAGGCAAACCGGTGATCATCGGCACCGGTCCCCGATCGGTGGTGTCGGCGGCCAGCTACGAGGCACGACCGTTCGGCGTGAACTCGGCCATGCCCACGGCCACGGCACGACGACTGTGCCCACAAGGCGTTTTTCTGCCCGTAGATATGGCGTATTACCGGGAGATCTCCCGACGTGTGTTCGCACTGTTCGGCCAGGTGACCGATCGCATCGAACGCGTGTCGGTGGACGAATGCTATATGGACGTGTCGGGGGCGCTGCGTCGTTGGGAGCGTCCCACGGCGATCGGCGCATGGCTGCGCTCCGAAGTGGCCCGCAACTTCGGACTCACCTGTTCGGTGGGCGTGGCGTCGAACAAGCTCGTGGCCAAGCTGGCGTCCACCAACGCCAAGCCCAACGGCATGCTGCTGATCCCGGTAGCGCGTCAGGCCGAATTCGTACAGCTGCTGCCATTGCGATCGATTCCCGGCGTGGGCCCGGCGCTCGGCAGGCGGCTTGAGCATTGGGGCGTGACCACGGTCGCACAGCTGGCCGAACTCAGCGAGACGGAGATCGCGCAAGCCTGCGGTTCCGCCACGCACGCCCATTCGCTGTATCTGGCGGCCCGAGGACTTGACGAGCGTGCGGTGACGCCGGTCTCCCCGGAAAAGTCCATCGGCGCGGAACGCACCTTCGATCGGGATGCCGTCACCGCCGGCGAGGTGACGAGTCTGCTGCTGTGGGGTGCCGATCGCGTGGCGTCCACGTTGCGGGGCAAGCGGCTCATGGCACGTACGATCACCGTAAAACTACGGTTCGCTGATCTGTCATATTCGACCAAGTCGCATACCGTGGAGACCCCGGTGACCACGGCGAGCGCGATCTATCCGGAGAGTGTGCGACTGCTGGAACGCATGTTGGGCATGCCGGAGGGCTCGGCGTCCGATGACGGACGGCATCTCCCCCGACCGGTGCGACTTGCCGGGGTGAGCGTTTCCGGACTTGCCGATACGGCGACGACGCCGGTGCAGGCGAGTTTCGACGATCTGCTGGCGGAGGAGGATGCCGATAGGAACCCGGATTCGGCGGGTGGACGAACGACACGTGTTGCCGAGAGTACGAGAAGGCATGGCGGCAGCGATGATGGCGGACATACCGGCATGGCCGGCAAACACGGACGGAGCGGCGGCAACGCCAGCGACAATGCCGACGACGTCCGCGATCATATGACGAACGCGACGATCAAAAGCGTGAATGCCGTGCGGATGAGTCAGGCGGAAAAGGCGTTGGATTCGATTCGTCAGCGGTATGGCAGCGATGCGGTGCGGTTGGGATTGCGCAGACCGCGGGGGACGCACCGGACTGGGGAGGAGTGAGCGAGAAGGTCAGAGTGAGCGCTGACGGTGCTGGATCCCTCCCTCAGTCCGGCGTTGCCGGACAGCTCCCTCCCACGGAGGGAGCACATACAAAGGGGATTTCGGCGTTCTCCCTCCTGGGGAGGGAGATGTCACGACGCATGTCGTGACAGAGGGAGGGAACACACGCAAAAAGGCCTCTGGCCCAGCGCCGGGAGGCAGCGCATGGACCAGAGGCCTAGAGGATATGCGGTTATTGGGGTCAGGTCAGCGACCTGACGGAAGCAAACCGGAGTCGGATCCGAAGATCAAATCGGATCAGAGGTTGCCCTTCTCCCACTTGCCGTTGTTCAGATCATCGGCGATCTTGCGGTACTTGTCGTCGGTCAGACCGTAGAGGAAGAAGATGATCAGCATGGCGGCGAACAGAGCCACGGCCGGGTACAGGGTCATTGCGCCCTTGATGCCGTTCAGGGTGGCCTGAGACTGCACCTGGTTGGCGACGTAGCCGGTGATGCCCAGGATGCCGGCGGTGATGACGGCGGCCAGGGACTGAGCGAGCTTACGGGAGAAGTTGAATGCGGCGACGGTGATGCCTTCCTTACGGATGCCGGTGTGCCACTCGCCGTAGTCGATCACGTCGTTGACGAAGGCCCAGGTGATGCCGTTCGGGATGGCGAGGCACACGTAGCCGATGGTCACGAAGATGATGAAGGTGACGAGGTTGGTCGGCAGGAAGTAGTTGATCAGGTTGGCGACGGCGCCCACGACGAAGCAGACCACGGCGACCTGCTTCTTACCGAACTTCTTGACCAGGAACGGGATGGAGAGGATGGCCACGATGGAGCAGCCCATCTGGATGGCGTTGATCACCGGCTGCAGACCCATGTTGCCCAGATTGTACTCGGCGAAGTACAGCATCATGGCGTTGTTGGTGTTCATGGCGGAGATGGTGAACAGGGTCATCAGAATGATGGCGAGCAGCGGCTTATTGGTAAAGACCACCTTGATGTAAGCGCCGACGCCTTCCTTCTCCTTGTCGCCGGTCTTCTCACGGTTAACCTGGATGTGCTCCTTGCAGCTGAAGAAGGTGACGGCGAAGCAGCAGACGCCGAGCAGGGCCATGATCGTGGCCGCCACGGCATAGCCATGGAACGTGGTGACCTTGCCGTTGGAATCGGAGAACAGCAGGATGATCGGGATGAAGGCCACGCCGGTGATCCACTGGGCGCCCAGCGAACCGGCCTGACGGGTGGTGGCCAGCTGCGCACGTTCGTCGACGTCACGGGTCATGACGTTCGCGAGACCCACGTACGGCAGGTTGGTAAACGAATAGCAGGTGCCCCAGGCCATGTAGGTGACGAACGCGTAGGCGATGCGTCCCCACATCGGGAAGTCGGGCATGGTGAACGTGATGATCGTCAGGATGGACAGCACGATGGCGCCGACCATCATGACCGGACGGAACTTGCCGTGCTTGCCGATCTTACGGCTGTCGACGAACGCACCGGCGATCGGGTCCATGAAGGCGTCGTAGATCTTGGTCGTGGCCATGATCGTGGCGACCATGCCGGGGTTGATCAGCGCGACGTCGGTGTAGAACTTGGTCAGGTAGGCCTGTCCCAGATCGAACATGAAGCCGTTGCCGAGATCGCCGAAGCCGTAGCCGATCTTCTCTCGCCAGCTCAGCTTCTTCTGGCCGTTAATCGCTTCGGCCTTTTCCTGTACTGCACTAGTCATCGTATTTTCACCTTTTGATAACAACCCGCAACGGCGACGATGTCGTTGCGGTCCTTCCTTTTCTTCTTCAGTTTTGCGATATTCAGTTATGAAACCGGCCGACGGCCGTATCGACGCGATCGGAAGCGCATCGACACGTGCCGTCGGAACGATCGTTCTCTCTTGATTTCTCGAATCGGCGCGAACGTCGATTCAGGTGGATCAGGCGAAGAGCTCCTTGGCGTTGTTGTAGGAGACGTCCTGCACCAGCGGAGCCAGGGTGTCGAGATCCGACGGGATCTCGCCGCGGGAGGCCCACTCGCCCAGCTGCTCGCACAGAATGCGGCGGAAGAACTCGTGGCGCGGGAAGCTCAGGAACGAGCGGGAGTCCGTGGTCATGCCCACGAAGTTGCCCAGCAGGGAACCCTCGGCCATGGTCTGGATCTGCTTGCGGATGCCGGTGCGGGTGTCGTTGAACCACCAGGCGTTGCCCAGGGCCATGCGCTGCTTCATGCCGCCCTGGAAGCATCCCATGATGGTGGTGATGGCCAGGTAGTCGTTCGGGTTGAGCGAGTAGATGAGCATCTTCGGGATGGAGTCGGTCTTGGCGGCCTCGTTGAGCAGGGCGGCCAGCGGCTCGGCGATGGAACGATCGTTGATCGAATCGTAGCCGGTGTCGGCGCCGTGGATGCCGAACTCGCGCTCGTTGATGTTGCGCATGGCGTGGATGTGCAGCTGCATGGTCCAGCCGTGGGCGTGGTAGATCTTCATGAGGTCCAGGAACAGCTGGGTGCGGTACTTGGTGACCTCTTCGAGGGTCAGCGGCTCGCCGGCGCGGGCCTTAGCGAGGATCGCGTCGCGCTCGGCCGCGGTGGACGGCGCATACAGCATCAGGTCGGCAGCGTGATCGGACAGGCGGGAGCCGTGCTCGTGGAAGAAGTCGACGCGCTTGTTGATGGCGGCCATCATGTCGTCGAAGGAGTTGACGGTGTCGCCGGTGACCTGCTCGAGCTGATCGACCCACTCGGAGAAGCCGGGCTTGTCCGGGTTCAGGGCCTTGTCCGGGCGCATGGCCGGGATCATCTTGAAGGTGTCGCCGCCATCCTTCTCGAACGCGATGTGGTACTCGAGGGAATCGACCGGATCATCGGTGGTGCAGATGGTGTCGAGGTTCATGCGACGCAGCAGCGAACGACGGGAGAACTCCGGGGTGGCCAGCATTTCGTTGGTCTTCTCGTAGATCGCCTTGGCGGTCTTGGTGTTCAGTTCGTCGGTGATGCCGAAGTAGCGGCGCAGCTCCTGATGGGTCCACATGTAGACCGGGGAACCGATGGCCTTCTCCATGGTCTGCGCGTAGGCATAGAACTTGTCCCACGGATCGCCGTTGCCGGTGATGAGCTCCTCCGGCACGCCGTTGGCACGCTCCAGACGCCACTTGTAATGGTCGCCGTAGTTGTTGCCGTCGGTGAGCCACGCCTCGACGATGTCCTTGAAGTTCGGATCCTTGTAGATCTCCTCCGGATGCAGATGGCAGTGGTAGTCCACGATCGGCATGCTCTCCGCGTAACCGTGGAACAGCTCCTTGGCCAGATCCGTGGTCAGCAGGTAGTCATCATCCATGAAAGCCATGGTCTCGTAACCTCCTTCGGTCCTTTCGACCACCGCGCACACTACGGCACAGGCCGCCACTGTGTGACTGTGATCGTGGTATTCCGTCTTTCCGTAAGGTCTGCGTCCATGCAAACCTTTGAACACTTCACACGATAGGAAGCGTGAGCCAGATCACTTTCTTTTGTTGCCAGCATTTGCCTCTTTTTTTGACTTTTGTTGACAATGTTGCAACTCATGGCAACGAACATGATGACGGACATGGCATTTTCTATGCTGAAATCAGCGTCTCCATGACGAGATCGCACCTTATGAAAGGAACTTCAATGAGCAACGAAGCTTGTGCATACTGCGATGAGGGCGCTGCCCTCGATGCCTTCGGAATCAAGATCTACGAACTGCCGGCCAGCAAGCTGGTGCTGTTCAAGGAGCAGAGCCACAAGGGCCGCGTGATCGTGGCGTCCAAGCATCACGTCTCCGAGATCGTGGAACTGAGCGAGGCCGACCGCAACGCCTTCTTCGACGACGTGGACCGCGTGGCCAAGGCCCTGCACGCCACGTTCCACCCGGACAAAGTGAACTATGGCGCATACGGCGACACCGGTCATCATCTGCACTTCCATCTGGTGCCGAAGTACAAGGACGACGAGTTCGAGTGGGGCGGCACCTTTGCCATGAACCCCGACCGTGTGCATCTGACCGATGCCGAGTATGACGAGCTGGCCAAGGCCATCGTCGCCAACCTCTGATCGATCGTCGTTCGATTGTCTGATTGATTTCTGATTGATTGACGGAGTGGTGACGTTCGCCCGTCACTGCTCCCCTCCCCCGTATCCCTTCCTCCCTGATTTTCTCCTTTGTGGAACGCGCCCCGTTGGTGGATTGCCGACGGGGCGCGTTTCTGTATGTGGGGATGGAATGGGTTATGGGAGCTTTTTGCTTGGGGAGCCCTCCCTCAGTCCGCCGATGGCGGACAGCTCCCTCCCTTGGAGGGAGCACGCTGGGGTTCGGGCGGGGGCACGCTGAGGTCAGGCGGCGGGAGAGGCGTGGGCAAGACGTTCGACGGCGGCGTTGACCGCGGCGTCGGTTGCGGTGGCGGATACGCGCAGATACGCCTTGTCCCCGTAGAACTCGCCGGGGCTGACGATGATGCCAAGCTTGGCGAGCGCGTCGATGTCGGTCCAGCAGTCGCCGCTGATGGCCTTCACCCACACGTAGAGCGCACCTTCGGGCATCACGGCCTCGTATCCGGCCGTGCGCAGCCCCTGCACGAGCAGTTCCAGACGTTCGCGGTAGCGCGCACGCTGGTCGAGTACGGCGTCCAGATCGTCGAGTCCTGCGGCCATGGCGGCCTGGCTCGGCCCTGGGATGATCTGGCCGATCTGCTTGCGGGTTTCCAGCATGGGCGCCACGATCTCGTTGTCGCCCACGATCAGTGCGGTACGATAGCCGGCCATGTTGGACTGCTTGCTCAACGAGTACAGGCACAGCAGGCCCTCGGCATCGCCGCCGCACACGTCGTCGCCGAGAATGCAGTCGGTGGCGGTCAGTTCCGGACTCACCACACGCCAGTCCATCAGCGCATAGCATTCGTCGGACACCACGACCGCGCCGATGCGTCGCGCCGCCTCGACGATGGCACGCAGCTGGGCCGCGGTGAGCACTTCGCCGGTGGGGTTGGACGGCGAGTTGACCCACACCATCTTCACGCCGGGCACATGCGCCCACGATTCCACGTCGGCGACGTCGGTCTTCAGCGTTTCCGCACCGGCCAACTGAGTGCCGATCTCGTACGTCGGGTAGGAGATGCGCGGCTGCACCACCACGTCGCCCTTGCCGAGGCCAAGCAGCGAAGCCATGAGCGAGACGCCCTCCTTGGAACCGACCGTGGGGCAGATGCCGGCGCCGAGCGCGTTCAGATCCACGCCGCGGGTCTTGGCGAACCAGCGGGTGATCGATTCGCGCAACGGTTTGGTGCCGCGCGTGACGGGGTATCCGTAGGCGTTCGGGGCATCGGCCGCGTCGGCGAGCGCTGTGCGGACGCTGGCGGGCACGTCGTCGACCGGCGAACCGATGGACAGGTCGATCATGCCGTCCTGGTGCTGTGCGGCCACGGCTTTGGCGGCGGACAGTCGGGACCAGTCGTATGGCGTGCTGAATGGTGCGAATCCCACGGGGTGCCTCCGTTCATGGGTTTCCGAATGAATGCGTATTGGGCGTAATCATAAGAGATTCCGGCACGTACCGTGCCCGTTCTCCCGTTTTGGCGGGATCTGGACAGGTATCGTGCCGGAATCGTACGGTGTGTATCCGAGTATTGCGAGGACGCTGTACTGTTGACGCTCAGTCCTGATTCTGCGGGGGCAGGGCGGCGACCTGCGCCTGATCGTGGTCGATCTCGCCGAAGCCGGATGCTCCGCCCTGATCGCCCACCTCGGCGAAGAATTCCACTGCGGCGTCCTTGTACCAGGCCCACTCCTCGGGAAGATCATCCTCGTAGAAGATGGCCTCGGTGGGGCACACGGGCTCGCATGCGCCGCAGTCCACGCACTCGTTCGGGTTGATGTAGAGCGTGCGCGGGCCCTCGTAGATGCAGTCCACCGGGCATTCGTCCACGCAGGCCTTGTCCTTCACATCCACGCACGGCTGGGCAACAACATAAGGCATAGTCGACCTCCTTCAGTCTCGCCGCACATCCCCGCGGCGTTTCACATACTGAACATATAGTTTACGCCGCCCCCATAACAGGGACGGCGTAGTGGACTGAGGAGAGCCTTCAGGAGGCGCTAGCGCAGCTCGGCGGGGATGTCGCCCTTGAGCTGGTCGAGGCCCAGACGGGAGTGGCGGTATCCGTAGGAGAAGTAGATCGCGAAGCCGACGATCAGCCACACCACGAAACGCACCCAGGTGAGTACGGTGAGGTTCAGCATGAGCCACAGGTTGGCCAGACCGATGAGGATCGGAATCCACGGGTTGCCCGGCATGGTGAACGAACGCTTGAGATCGGGGCGCTTCTTGCGCATGATCGGAATGGAGATGGCCACCAGGGTGAACGCGGACAGCGTACCGATGTTCACCATGTCGGACAGCACACCGATGTCGAAGAACGCGGCGACCAGAGCCACAATCACACCGCAGACGACCTGCAGCACGGCCGGGGTGCCGTGCACGCCGGTCTTGGACAGGCCGCGCGGCAGCAGACCGTCACGGCTCATGGCGAACACGATGCGGGTGAGGCCGAGCAGCAGCACCATGACCACGGTGGCCAGACCCAGCACGATGCCGAAGCTGATGATCTTGGCGGCCCAGTTGGCGCCCACCAGCTCGAATGCGGTGGCGAGCGACGGGCTCTGCGCCTTGGCGAGGTCCTTGTAGGAGACCATGCCGGTGGTCACGACGGCCACGGCCACGTACATGATGATGATGAGCAGCATGCCGGTGCCGATGCCCAGCGGCACGGCCTTCTTCGGGTTGTCGGTCTCCTCGGCGGCGGTGGCCACCACGTCGAAGCCGATGAACGCGAAGAACACGAGCGCGGCACCGGACAGGATGCCCGGGATGCCGTAGATGGACGGGGTCATGCCGGTGGCCCACTGCCACAGCGGTTGCGCCCAGATGCCGGTCACTTCGGACGAGGCGGTCTGAATGGAGGACGCGGGTTCGGCCGGCGGGATGAACGGCGTGAAGTTGGACGCCTTGACGTAGAAGAAGCCGACGATGACGACGAAGAACACGATGCCGATCTTGAGCACGGTCATCGCACCGTCCACGCGGGCGCCGAGTCGGGTGCCGTACACGAGCAGCGTGGTGAAGAACGCGACGATGATGATCGGCGCCACGTCAAGCGCGAACGAGCCGATCTGGATGTTGGTGTTGAGATTCCATCCCATCAGACGGAAGAAGTCGTTGAGATACACGCCCCAGTATTTGGAGATCACGGAGCCGGCCATGAGCATCTCCAGGATCAGATCCCAGCCGATGATCCATGCCACGATCTCGCCGACCGTGGTGTAGGTGAACGTGTATGCGGATCCGGCCACGGGGATCATCGACGCGAATTCGGCGTAGCACATCACGGCCGCACCGCACACGATGCCGGCGATCACGAAGCTGATGATCACGGCGGGACCGGCGTGATAGGCGGCGGCCTGGGCGCCCACGGAGAAGATGCCCGCGCCCACGGCGACGGCCACGCCCATGATGGCCAGATCCCACCATTTCAGATTGCGCTTGAGTTTACGGTCGGCCTCATCGGTTTCGGCGAGGGTCTGTTCGACCGTCTTGGTTCGTAAAAGATTCATATAGTCCTTCTCCCGGAGTGGACCTGCGATGCTGCAAGGCCTTCCCGTTGTAGTTCCTTGAAGAGATTAGACAAGAATTGTGAAAAAACAAGTAAACGAGCGGGGATTTGCCGGCAACGCGCCGGTTACGTCCGCAATATGGGACGTCAATCGTTTTTCGGAACGGTTCCGGAGCGGTTTCGCAGGGTAAGCGAAGACCGCCAGAGACAGCATGAAGCCCTCGGGAGCACCTCCCGACGGGCCTCATGATGGTTAGCGGCCGAAGATCAACGACCGAAAACCCACGTCCGCGATCAACGACCGATGGTCAAAGCGGTCGCGTGCGACTCAGCGCAGATCGATGCCGATGGCCACGGGCTCGGGCACCAGACGCACGCCAAACGCGGATTCGACGCCGTTCTGCACGGTGCGGGCGAGTTCGGCCACGTCGGCTGCGGTGGCGGATCCACGGTTGGTGAGCGCCAGCGTGTGCATGGTGGACAGCGACGCGGCGGCGCCCTCGCGCACGGCGAATCCCTTATGGAATCCGGCATGATCGATCAGCCAGGCAGCGGAGGTCTTCACTCCCTGCGTGCCGCTGCCGTCGGGCAGAGGCGCAGCGAATCGGGGAGCATCCTCGGGAAGGGTGGCGGCCGCATCGGCGGTGAGCACGGGGTTCATGAAGAAGCTGCCGCAGCTGTGACGGTTGTAGTCGGGATCGGTGGACCCGTTCACGGCCTTGAGCGCATCCATGGCCGCCGCGATGGTGCGGTCCTCCTTGGTGCCGCGCATCCACGGCGAGGCGTAACGGTTGGGATCCTCGAGCATGCCCTTGCCGGCACGCACGGCGAGTACGGCGTCACGAATGGCCTGCGTTTCCAGGCGGGTTCCGGTCTCCACGCCGAGCGCGCGGGCGAGCTGACCGACGTTGACCACACCGGTGGCGCTGTGACGCAGCGCGAACGTGACCGACAGCACCACGTATCGCGGTGTGGGGAAATACTTGTCGGCAGGCGTTGCGGGCGCCTGGTACATGCTCGACTTGAGCGCCGACGTGCGGTATCCGAAATGCAGATCGGCGGGTGTGAGTTCCACGACCTTCTTGGTTTCACGGTCCCACACCTCTACGGAATCCACGCTGTCGGCGACCTCCTGGCCGTAGGCGCCGATGTTCTGCACCACGGACGCGCCCACGGTTCCGGGAATGCCGGACAGTCCTTCTACGCCTTCCAGACCGAGTCGCACGCAGAATTCGACGAGGTCATCCCAGTTCGTACCAGCCTCGGCGCTCACGTGTACGGTGCGGTCGTCGCCTTCGACAGGGGCAACTTCGTCGGGAACACCGATGGATCGTCTCGCATCACGGACGACGAATCCCATGAACGGCTCATCGCTGACCAGCATGTTGGAGCCGCCGCCGATGACGCACAGCGGCACGCCGCGATCGTCCGCGTCCTCGACGGCCTCAATCACGCCCACGCGGGAGTCGGGTTCAATGAAACGTGCGATGGATCCGCCTACGCCGATGGTGGTCAGATCCGCAAAAGTAGGAGAAGTCATATGGCCCACCATATCAACAGGTAAGCCCTCCCTCAGTCCGCCTGCGGCGGCCAGCTCCCTCCCCGGGAGGGAGCACACGCTCCTTATCCTCGTGCTCCCTCCGAGGGAGGGAGCTGTCACGCAAAGCGTGACTGAGGGAGGGAACGCCACCAGCAAGGCCCATGCCGAGTACTCATCAACTGTTGGCCAGCGGCTCCGTCATCAGCGAAGCAAATACAAAAAATCCCGACCACCGTATGGTGATCGGGATTTGAAGTCTTGCCTAAGCGTAAACCTTAGCGGGTCTCGCGGTGCAGGGTCTTCTTGCCGCAACGGGCGCAGAACTTCTGCAGCTCAAGACGGTCCGGGGTGTTACGACGGTTCTTGGTCGTAATGTAGTTACGCTCTTTGCACTCGGTGCAGGCCAGCGTGATGCCGGGACGGATATCGGCGCTTTTTGCCATCATTCACCTCATATAATAGTGTCATCGCCGGCTTCTCCGACGTTTTGTAGCGAGGAAGAGACTCGAACTCTTGACCTTACGATTATGAGTCGTACGCTCTAACCAGCTGAGCTACCCCGCCATGAGAGCCTCGAGTGAGAATCGGACTCACGACCTCTTCCTTACCAAGGAAGTGCTCTACCACTGAGCTATCGAGGCGTGGCGGATAGTGGATTCGAACCACTGAAGCACGAAGCGGCTGATTTACAGTCAGCTCCCTTTGACCGCTTGGGAAATCCGCCATTGCTCATCCCGGAGGAAGACCTCCGTGATCGGCAACTCGGCTATATAAACATATTTTTGCGAGGTGCGCAAATCGGCGTGTCGTAGGCGTGTCGCCATCGGTACATGGCCCGCTCTATCCGCTTGTATCCCATGATTTCCAAGGGAAATCCGGCTTCGGCGAAGATCTGCTTGGGTCCTTTTCCTCGGCTGTATTCCTCGATCGCGTGTTTGGAAAATTCTTTCGTGTAATGGATATTCCCCCGCGCATCAACGTGGCTGACGGCGTCCAGGCTCTCCAGCAACTGCCGTTGACTGGCAGTGAATCCCCGCGTCTTCCCCTGTGATTCGTCAGGCGTCTCCCCCTGAGTCTGCTGTGACATGACACCTCCTTGCTGATTCATGTCAGTGGTCGCCTTGCCGTTTCAGGCGCGACGATCGCCCTCATTATGCACGGGTTATCTGGGAAATTGAAGGGTGCCGTATCAAAAAATGCGGCAAAATCGTCGTTCATGACATCAGCATGATCGTTTGCACACCGTGCGGGAACCGATCGCATGATGTTTCCGTTCATCATGAACGGTCATCGGCGGAACAGCGAGCGCGGAATCAACCGCAACGACACCGACCGTACGACGCGTATCGCAGGCGGCAATGACCGGGCGTGACCGGCCCAGGATTTCGCCAATGCGGTGCGGAGTTCGTCAATCATGACGATGACCTGCTCCGGTTCGGTGTCCGCCGCGTTCACCGCCGCGTTCACCGCCGCGTTCACCGCCGACGTCGAACGTGAATGATCGGCACTGCCATAGGCCTCGGATTCGGCGTTACCGGCGATACGCATGATCGCGACGTCGTTCGGGGACCGCTCCCCTGTTGGCGCGGCCTCGGTTCCCACCGATGCGGTCAAGGGGCTTGCCGGTTCGGCCGTGACGTTCACCGGCTGATCGGCGGTTGCCGCCGACCCGGTCATCCATTGCATGATCGTTTCGGCGATGTCATGTTCCGTGGCGCTCGCCGACCATCGTACTGACCAATCCCATGCCGAATCGGTCAGTTCGCGCCACGCCGTGATCCACATGTCCGGCCCGCCGGCGCGGATCACGCGCAGTCGTCGACGTCGGCGCCACGCGCGCAGCCACATGCCGGCCGTGACGAGCGCATACGCCAACGCCAGCAGCATCAGGACACCGAGCGCTCTGACCGCCCGCGAGGCGAGGAATCCCGACCAGCTGAACGTGGCGAACATCGACGACAGTCCGTGACTGTTATCGTCTGCGCCACTGCCGTCGCTGTTGTTGGCTTTGCCGCTCTTGTTCGCACCGTCGCTGTTCGCACCGCTTGTGGACGGCGCGCTCGACGGGCTTTGCGAGGCCGACGAGGAGCCGGAGGATTCCGTGGAGGGCGACTGAGAACTGGCGGAGTTTCCGGCGTTTTGCGTGGCGGAGGACTGTCCGGCGGCGACGGTCGCGCTGGTGTCGTCGCCGCTGGCCGGGGTCACGTCGAAGGGGATCCAGCCGAGTCCGTTGATGTACGCCTCCACCCAGCTGTGCAGCTGGTTGCTGGCCACCGTGTAGGAACCGTCGGTGGAGGCGCCGCCGCCTGGCGCGTAGCCGAGCACCATGCGGGTTTTGACGCCCATGGCCCGGCCGAGCACGGCGAGCGCGGACGCGTAGTGCGCACAGTAGCCGGTTTTGCGGTCGAGGAAGTCGCCGATCACCTGCATGTTGTTGCGGCCGGATCCATCGGGCGCGTTGAGCGAGTAGGTGAATCCGTTGTTGGTGAAGTAATTGACCAGATATTCCATGGATGCGATCTGGCTTTCGGCACCGGAGCCGTTGATCGGCACGCCCTGTCGTTTGGCCTGGTCGACGATCGCCGTCACCTGGCTGGGCAGGGCGTTCGGCAGTTCGTCGTAGCCGTTGGGGATCTGCTCGTCGATGACTTCGCCCGAGTCGGACGTGCTCTGCGACGTAACGTCGCCGTTTTCGACATCCTGAGTCACGCTGCCGCCGCCGATCGTGCCGTCGTTGTTGATCAGAGTCTGCAGGGGCGGCACGAGGAACGCGAACTCGCCGTCTGGATTTTCCATTCCCGCGCCGAGCGCGCCGTACATGCCGCTCATCAGACGGATCAGCCATGCGGAGGGGTTGAGTTCGATGGTGTAGCCGCGCACTTCGTACGCGGTCATGCCGGCGGTGCTTTCGCTGTCGTTGGGCACGACGTCGGGGATGCCGATCAGCCAGGAGCGGCCTTGCAGATCGTATTCGTCGATCACGCTGTCGTCGAGTTTGAGCCCGGCCTGCGTGAACCGTCCGATGCGTTTGCCGTTGGTGTCGGTCACGATGCCTGAATCGTTGTCGGCTATGCGAATGCGGAGGGTCTGTGAGGTGCGCTCCTCGCTCGCCTTGTCCTTCACCGCGTTGAGTGCGTCGATGGTGGAGAAGTCCTGTGCCGATTGGATGGGCGGAATGTAGGTGCCGCTGGCGGTGTAGGTCATGCCGGGCGTGGTGGCTTCGCTGGTGCTGTAGAAGGCCGAATCGCCGCCACGACGCCAGACGCCGGATGAGGTGACCTGGTTGGTGTCCACGGAGCCGGACGGCACGGGCAGGAAGCGGGAGTTGAGCGCGTCGATGGTCACCTTGGTGTCGACTTCCCAGTCGGCGCTTTCCAGGCCGCCGGTTTTGGTACCGCCGAGGATGTCGAGATACTGGTCGAGCGGGGTATCATAGCCGAACCGGTTGTAGGGCGAATAGGACGAGTATTGGAATCCGCCGCTGCCGAACGAGCCGGAACGGCCGCTGCCGCTGGTGTTGCCGTCGACCGGTTCGGATGCGGTCTGACCGTCGGCCGTGCCGCCGTAGAATCCGCCGCGTTCACTGAGACGTTGGGAGAACGACCATGTGTCGCCGTTGAAGTCGTCGAGCGTGGCGAGACGGAAGTACAGGCGTTTGTTGGCGGTATAGGTGAACACGGTGGTGGCGCCGGCCTGGTTCACGCCGCGTTTGAGGTCGATCATCGGGTTGATCGTGCCGTTGGAGAACACGCCGCCGCCATCACCCAACGAAATATCCACGCGTTGGGCGGCGGTGACGGCCATGGGCGTGAATCCCACGGCGATGGCCGCGACGAGCACGGATGCGATGATCGGCGTCGGCGGGCGCATGCGTGTGCGATGGTCGTGCGTGGCCCACAGCAGGATGCCGCCAAGCGCAAGACAAGCGGCGATCCATGGCAGGGCGAGTTCCTGCCCGGCCCACGCGTAGGCCACGGCGGTGATGACGATCGGCAGGATCGTGCAGATGTTGCGCAGCGGACGGGCGGCGAGCAGCAGACGTAGAACGATCGCGATGGCGGCGACCGCGATGATAAGCAGCGCGTCGGCATATCCGCTGATGACGACCGGCACGTACTGTTCGTAGATTTCGGTGGCGCCGGATTCGAGCGCGTCGAGAATATGGGTGAAGCCGGTTTTCTCCGCCGCGGGAAGCGCGTCGGGCTGGTTTTGGGCGTTCATGCCCTGCAATGTGTCGAGCGTTGACGAGGTTGACGGCGTTGGGATTGACGATGCCGCGGCACCGGACGTGGCTGATGCGTTTGCGGACGCGGACGCAGTTTGTACGGCGGACTGCAGATCGTATTGACGGATGCGCAGCACGGCGAGGACGACACCGGCGAGCGCGGCGAGAATACCGGTGGCCACGCCAAGTAGGGCTATGGTTCGCCGGCGTTTGGCGGGGATTACGGCTTCCAGACCGACGATCGGCAGCACGGCGTAGGCGAACCACGTCCACCAGCCCGCCTCGAACAGCGCGCTGGACTGCCATACAGCGAGCGCCAGCAACGCCGGTATGGCGAAGGCTTGGACGATTCGTGCGGGGATGGGAGATGCGCTGGGGCAGGCCGTGTTGGCTATTTGCACTGTACTGGGAGTTGGAGTCCCTTCCCCAGATCTGCCGTGCCGGCCCCCATCAGAGGGAGACTGGTGTGGCGTTTCCTCCGATAAGGGCGCTGTCACGCGGTCGTATGACTGAGGGAGAGACTGCGCCCGCAACTTACGCTGCGCATCAGAAGTCTTCGCGTTGCCGCGGGCAGCCTCACTCACATCATCGGATGCTCTGTTGCGCGTCTCGTCGCACGTATTCTGCTCCCCCGCCATCGTCTCCACGCAAAGACGGCGTTTCGGCAGCGCGGCTCTCAGCGCCTGCTCCAACGTCAACCCCGAGGATTCACCGGCGTTCTTCGTATTGCGGGATTCGTTGGGATTTTGGGAATCCCCAGAGGTTTCCACCGTCGTGTGCACAACCGTGGGGATATCCGAATTCGACTCCGGCGTCAGCAGTACGGCAACATATCCGGTCAGGCGGTTCAGCGTCTCCGCGATGGACCGTGCACGGTCCTCGACAGTCACGTCATGATCACCCGACTGGGCAGCCGTCAGAAACCGTTCGATGGCATCGGCGTTCGAGTATACCGTCTCGCCGTCCGTCACGGCCACACGCACGCCGGCCGCGTGCAATCGTACGCATCGATGCAGCGCCGCGGCAAGGCATGCGTCAAGGTCTTGCGTAGTGGCCGTGTCGATCACGATCAGCGTGTCGGACCGCGTGTCGCGAGAGCCTTCGCGAGTCATGAGCGTGCCGCGGTGCGCGCTCGCCCGCCACGCGATCATGCGCCACGGGTCACCGGACTCGTATCGCCGGACCGTGGCCGAGTCGGCGTCGTCATGACGGCCGGTTCTCGACGACATCGGTTGGGCGCCGACGGCATCGGCAAGGGACGAGTCCGGCGGATTCCGCAGTTCGTCACGACCGTCGCGCTCGCGAATCAGGCGTCGGATCTTCCACAGGCCAAATACGTCGAACCAAGTAATCGCCGTGGCGTCCAAGTGGTACAGGCCCCGATCGGACGGCTCGTCGATGGTACGGATGCGACGAATCACCCGATCATGCTGATCCAGCTGCGACCATTGATATTCAATACGCACCGCGCGCGGAATCAGCCATCCCGCCGCCATCCCTCTGGCTCCCCTCCCTGAGGGGAGCTGTCTGCGCAGCAGACTGAGGGGAGCAGCACCTGAGCCATCACTCCCCTCAGTCGCCTTGCGGCGCCAGCTCCCCTCGGAGAGGGGAGCCTGAATGTGCGGGATCAGTATCCACGTCAACAACGCCAGCATCAGCGACACCGCCATCAGCACGGGCACGGCGATGGAGAAGGCCATGAGCGCGGCGCTGTCGATCGCCAGCGCGAAGAACAACGCCACGCCGGCGAGCGCCAGCATGACGATCAGGCGCATGGTCGGCCGCACCATACCGTGTCGGTACGGCGCATCGCGGTGGCGCAGGACTGGCGGGATGACGGGCATGGCGGTTCACCGGGCCTATCGGGACCGCGACGATCGGGCGGAACGTGCCGAATGGCCGGACTGCCAGGCGGCGGATCGTCCGGCGTTCGGCGCTGGTACCGACTCCAGCACCGATTCCACGATCTGTGCGCACTGGTCGGCGGATGCGACCGATCCGGTCATCGAACGGGGTACGAGGCGATGCGCGAGCACGACGACGGCCAACGTCTTGACATCGTTCGGCGTGACGAAATCACGGCCGTCGATGTATGCGCGGGCGCGGGCCATGGCCAGCAGGTTCAGTCCGGCGCGCGGCGAGGCGCCGAATCGCACGTCGGGATGATCGCGGGTGGCACGCACGATCGACACGATGTAGTCGGCCACCGGCTCGCTCACATGCACAGCGCGCACACGGGCGAGTACGTCGGCCAGCTCGAGCGTGGAGCACACGGGACGCAGATCGGTCAGCGGTTCGCCGGCATGCGTGCCGAGCAGCATGGCGCGTTCGGCGTCGTGCGTGGGATAGCCGATCGATGTGCGGGCCATGAAGCGGTCAAGCTGCGCTTCGGGTAGAGGATACGTGCCCTCGAGCTCGATCGGATTCTGCGTGGCGAGCACCAGATACGGTTCGGGCAGCTGGCGGGTGACGCCGTCCACGCTGATCTGTCGTTCGGCCATGGCCTCGAGCATGGCGGACTGGGTCTTGGGGTTGGCGCGGTTCACCTCGTCGGCGATGACGATGTCGGCGAACAGCGGTCCGGGGTGGAACTCAAAGCGCTGC
Source organism: Bifidobacterium callimiconis (assembly GCF_003952005.1). Classification (GTDB taxonomy): domain Bacteria; phylum Actinomycetota; class Actinomycetes; order Actinomycetales; family Bifidobacteriaceae; genus Galliscardovia; species Galliscardovia callimiconis. Next base: position 76,329 of record NZ_QXGJ01000007.1, on the reverse strand, counting down.
GTGCGCTGATCGTACACGTTCACGCCGGTCAGGTCGGACGGCATCATGTCGGGCGTGAACTGGATGCGGTGCACGGTGCCGCCGACGCACTGGCCGAGTGCGCGGGCGAGTGTGGTCTTACCCACGCCTGGCACGTCCTCGAGCAGCAGATGACCGCCCGCGCACAGTACGGTCACGGTCAGTTCGATCACGTCGCGCGAGCAGGACAGCACACCGGCGAGCGCGTCGATAATGCGTTGCGGGATTCCGGCGGGGTCGGATAAGGCCGAATCGTCGTATGCAGAATGTCCGTCATGCGGATCACGGTCGTCGTATGCGTCACGATATCTGTTCTGATATCGATCTTCGTGATGCTGATCCCCCATCATCGGCTCCCGTCATCGAAAAGTCTGTCATTCCCCACTATAACGTGACGCGGAATACCCGTTTTTGCTCTTTGGGGCGTCAACTTCCCGAATATGAGGCGATTTTCGTCCTGTTGGCGCCCCAAAGAGCGGATTTCGGGTATTTGACGCCCCAAATTTGACGCGATAGTGCGGCACGATAGTGCGGATTGCGCCCGGATATGCAAAAGGCTCCCGACCGAAGATTCGGTGGGAGCCTTGACGTGTGCAAGACGCGGTCATGACGACCGACGTCGGACTGAATCAAATCAGTTCAGGATGGCCAGCACGTCGCGAGCGGAGACGATCAGGTAGTCCTCGCCGCCGTAGTTGACCTCGGTGCCGCCGTACTTGGAGTACAGGACCTTGTCGCCGACCTTCACATCGACGGGGATGCGCTCGCCCTTGTCGTCGCGACGGCCCGGGCCCACGGCCAGGACTTCGCCCTGCTGCGGCTTCTCCTTGGAGCTGTCCGGAATGAACAGACCGGAAGCGGTCTGGGTTTCGGCAGCGGCCTGCTTGATGACAATCTTGTCTTCCAACGGTGTGAGTGCAATCGACACTGTGGGCCTCCTCTTTCAAAGAGCAATCGAACAATTCCCACGCCAGAACGCCGCCGAGAGGCTGACGATCACTCGGGTGAACGTCCCTTTGCGCTATTCGTTATGGTAGCGCGAAATTAGCACTCTGCCAACTTGAGTGCTAAAGGAGTTTGCCGGAAGCGTAGATGGGGCGGGGAAGGAGCGGAGCACTCCCCTCAGTCGGCTTCGCCGACAGCTCCCCTCGGCGGCGAGGGGAGCCGGAAAAGATGGAACGTAGATGGGGGCGTGAGGGAGTGGAACGCTCCCCTCAGTCCGCTACGCGGACAGCTCCCCTCGGCGGCGAGGGGAGCCGAAGTATTACAGCATTGGCTCCCCTCGCTGAGGGGAGCTGGCTGCCGTAGGCAGACTGAGGGGAGCATCCCAAAGAGGCGAAAGCAAGGATGCAAGCGTAACGAGTAAAAGATAAGAAAGAAGAGAACACGCCCTCAGTCCGCTCGCACCTTCAGCCCCTCCACAGGGAGGGGCCGGGGGAAAATCAGCCGCGACGACGGGCCAGAACGGCGTCCACGTTTACGCCGAGGGATTCCTCGGTCTCCTTGGGGGCTGCGACCGGAGCGTGGGCGGCGACGGCGGCCTTGCGCTCGGCACGACGGGCGGCAGCCTCCTCGACCTTCTTGTCGCCTACCAGACGGGACACGGCATCGTCCTTGGGAACGGATGCCGGGCGAATGCTGGAAGGCGTGACCGGGGCGGTCTGCTTCGATGCGGCGTTCGCTGCAGGACGGGCGGCACGCTGCGCACGAGCGGAGGAACCCTGCACGGGCCGGCCGGAGCGCTGCTCCTCGGCGGCAGCCTTCGCATCGGAGCGCGAGGTCATTCCAGCCTTATCGGATCCGACAGCGGCGGGCTTCGTATCTGACGAGGTCTTGGCCTTATCGTCGGCGGCCGGTGCGGCCTTCACCGGTTCGGCGTGGGCCACCTGCTTGGTGGACTTGATCTCGAGGCTCTGCGGTTCGGCGGCCTTGACCGGCTTGCCATGGCGCGGGGCACCCAGCGAGAAGGAGATGAGATCCTGATTCGCGGCGAGTTCGAATGCGTCGAGCGCATGGGACGGCGATACCCGCTCGAGTTCGTTGGTGAAGTCCTCGGGTTCGGCGGCCGGCTTCTCCTTGATCGCAGGCTTGGCGGCGACGGGCTTGGCAGCACCGTCAGCGGTCGCGGCGGTCTGGGACTGCGCCGAAACGGGCTTGTGCGTTGCAGGTCGCATACCGCCTGCAGCCTGCTGGCGAGCGACCTTCGGGGTTTCGCCGGTCTCATGGCGGCGCTGGCTGCGCGGAGCGATCGTGGCCGGCGACTGCGCGGACTGTGCAGCCGGAACGCCGGCAGACGAAACACCAGCAGACGGCGTCTCCTCAACCACATCTTCTTCATCGTCATCCGGCATCACGGACTGTGCCTGCGCACGGGCGGCAGCCTCGCGCGCGCGACGCTCCAGCTCACGGGCACGAAGGGCGGCGATCTTCTCCGCCTTGGCACGCTCGAGCGCGGCCTGAATATCCTGCGCACTCATCGCATCGGTGGCGGTCTGCGCGTCGGGCTCGCCTGCAGCGGACGCTGCGGCAGCACCGGCACCCGTGCCACGGTTACGAGCCCCCTTTGCCGCCGCGCCGGACGCCTTGCTCTTCTTGGCGGCACGACGCTTGGCCGCGGCCACCTTATGCTCCCACTCGCGCGCCTGCTTGGACGCGCGCACACCCAGAGCGAGCACGATCACATCAAGCACAACCGGAATCAACGCGAACAGCGGACTGAAATGCAGCAGCAGGGCGAGAACGAACACCACGATGGCGACGGCGAGCAGCGAACCCACGAGAATCTGACGACGACGAATGGCGGCACGACGCAACGCGCGCACATGCTCGATCCGCTTATCATCGAGCTTGGTTGCCTGTGCCCCAGACTGCATAGCCGTCCCTTTCCCGGCGGTAGTTGGTGTCCTGTCGCCGAAGTGCATACCATCATCCATATCGATGATATGCAATGATGCGGAATACCGGTCTGGACGATGCTCCATCGCGTTCCTCATGCCGCTCATCGTTTTCCACGGCTGAAGACCGAACATAAGTATCAATACTATCGCCCACAACACAACACTTGCGAGCGAATCCAGATCCATGAACTCTACGATAGGGTAACCTCCTGAAAAAACGCGAAGGCTCACGGGCGGTGTGTCGGGCCCGATTCCGGTTTCAGACGACTCGTCAACGAGCCGGAAACGTCGGAATCAAGCAGAACATACACCTCATGATCGCGCCACTGGCCGTTCACATACATATAACTGTGCCGTACCCCCTCGAAATTCATCCCCACTTTCTCCACAACATGCTTGGAGCGCTCGTTCTCCGGAAGGATCGCCACCTCCATGCGATGCAGCTGCGGGCCGGTCGGATCGGTGAGCGCCCAGTCGCCGATCATGGCCAGAGCGAGCGGCGCCAACCCCCGTCCGGCATGCGCCTCGTCGACCCAATACCCGACGGTGCCGGTACGCATGGAACCATAGTTGACCGCGCCGAGCGAAATCTGTCCAACAATGCAGTCATTGAGCTCCATCAGCAGAATGATGCCACGTCCCAAACGCTCCGCCTCACGCTGACGATTGAGCCATTCGTCGAACGTTACGGGGGCACCGTGCAGCGGGTCGCCGGAATCCCACGGCCTGAGCCATTCTTCGTTACGCTGGCGGGCGGCGCTCCATTCATCCCAATCCGCGCCGACCATGGGGCGAAGTCGCAGCGGCGCGAATCCCTGCGGCGCCTCAAGCACGGACGGCACGCGGAAGTCTGCATTACCCGTCTCGGACACCTGATTTCTGGAAAACAGCCGGAACATGGCTACCATGTTCCGCCGAGGGACGTACAAGCGGCCGGACTTCACACGGGGATGTTCGTCATGCGGTCAGCGGACGTGGACGGTGGAAGGCGACTGATAGAACCGTGACATGAGCGAAGTTGCAAATGAGCCCGTTGATCTGACATTCCCCGACGACGTGCATGACAAGTCCGCGCTGCGGCACGTGGTCTTGGCCCGCCGCCGGCTGACCACGCCGGAGGAACGGGAGTCCGCCGGCGAGCGCCTGGCCGACGCAGCGATGGAAGCCGGTCTGTTCGACGACGTGCGCACGGTGGCCGCATACGTGTCGATGGGTACGGAGGTGTCCACGCTGCCGTTGTTGCGCGACCTGCTGGCGCGAGATGTGCGAGTTCTGGTGCCGCGACTGGGCGCCGGCCGTGATCTCGGCTGGGGCGTGCTGGAACGGATGGACGATCTTGCCGACGCCGGCGAGCGCCGACCGCAGGAACCGGACGGCGAGACGCTGCCCGCGGAGGCCATTGCCGATGCCGACATGACGATCACCGCGGCGGTGCTGGTGAATCATGACGGATGGCGGCTGGGCCGCGGCGGCGGATGGTACGATCGCATGCTCGCGTTGCGCCGGCCCGGCACGAGTGTGACCGCCGTGGTGTGGCCGTGGGAGTTCGTGGACCGGGAGCTGCCGCGCGAGGATCATGACATGCCGGTTGACGGAGTGCTGACGCCGGAGGGGTTTGCGCGAGTGCGGTAGAAGACTGCTGTCTGCGCGGAGAGGACCCCTCCCTCAGTCGGGCGGTGCCCGACAGCTCCCTCCCCAGGAGGGAGCACGAAGGGGTTGTATCTGGTGCTCCCTCCTGGGGAGGGAGCTGGCACGCGCAGCGTGACTGAGGGAGGGATCACCCGCGAAGCCCGTCTCAGTCGTCGCTGAGCGCCACAGCGAGAATCGGGCCCGCTTCCTGGGCGGCGAGCACGGCCATGGCCTCCTCGGCGGTAAGCGCGACCGTCACCGTGGCGTCATCGCCGCCCCGACCGGACAGAATCCCACTGGAGTCGTCGCTCCCCCGTTCCGGCACTTTCACCACCATGGCGGATTCGGCGAGCACACGGTCGGCGGCCACCAATCGCACGGCGCGCCCCGGCATCAGCGCATCCGTCGAACTTGACACCGTGATCTCGACGGCGGTATGGTCGGCGGCCACCACCGGCGCACGTGTCGCCATTCCCCGCATGATCGGCTCGCCTTTGGCGATATCCACCTGCGCGATCAGTCCGTCGACATCGTCCGCCGACGAAAACGCCGACTCGGTGATCGCGGAAACCGGCACCTGTTCGATGGTCACGCTGGCGGCGGTGATCGTCGAACCACGGGAAATCGATGCGGACGCCACCGCCACGGGGCCGCGCGCCACCAACGACATCAGACACTGCAGAATCAGCCACACCGACAGACCGGCGCATACCGCTATGGTCAGACGGCGTACGAGGGCACGACGTCGACGGGCGGCCACGGTGTCGTCACGTCGGCGGGACGATGATGAAAATAATGAAAAAGGCATGTCTCCACTGTGCGTGATGAAGACATGCCTTGGCCAGTGTTGGCGACCAATGTGGTCGAATGTGCATTAGCGTTGCAATTGCAACGATCGTGGGCACATGACCATGTGGGTGCGCTACAAATTTTTACGACGAATGCGACTCACTTCTTGGAGGATGCGCCGTCGGTGCGGTAGAAACCGTGGCCCTTGAACTCGATGGACGGGGCGGCGTACACCTTGTGCACCTGCTCCTCGCCGCACTTCGGGCAGACGGTGATCGGGTCGTCGGTGAACGACTGCTGTTCGGTGAAATCGTACGAACAGTTCTTGCAACGGTAATGATACGTAGGCATGAGTAGCTCCTCCACAACTCACAGGACTTCACAGATCAAGCGTCAAGTCGAACGTCAAAGTCAAAAGACAATCGGTTACATATCCTAACCGGAATGACGACAAACGCGGATGGAGAGTTCACTGGTAGCACCTCATCCGTCCGCCGTTGGCGGACACCTTCCCCTCAAGGGGAAGGATATGTCTCTTCAGCGGCGGCCTTCGGCGTCGAACTTGGCCCAGTGCGGGGGCAGTTCGGTCAGGATGCGCTGGTCGTCGTCGCGGGACTTGTTGGCGCGCTCGCGCAGGGCGTCGGGGTCGTTGGAAGGTTCGGCGTCGAAGAATCCTTCGGCGTCGAACCGTTCCGTTCCCTTGAACACCACGCGACGATGCTTTTTGCGCCGGGATGCGCCCGACTGGGTGGAGCCGGCAGTGGAGCCGGCAGTGGAATCAGCGGTCATCACGCGGTCCTTGTTCCAGCGGCACTGGCAGCGCCGGCGGCACGACCGGCCGGGACGCCGGACGCGGGTCGCGGCTGGGCACCCTTCGCACCGGCACCGGCGGCACCGGTAGCACCGACGAGCTCGGCCATGCGGGCCACCACGCGGTCGACCTCCTTGTCGGGGTTGACGAAGGCGGCCACGCTCCACACGACCATGACCGACCAGCCCATGGCCTGCAGATCCTCCATCTCGAAGCGGTGACGCTGGCGTGTGGACGGGATCGACATGAATCCGGCGTCGTCGGTTTCGATGGCCAGAATGAACGGCTTGCCGGGCAGGCCGACGACCATCGGAATGCTCATGCCGTCGGGATAGCCGTAGTTGAGCTCCACGTGCAGGCCACGGGCGCGCATACGTTCGGCCAGATCGATGAGCAGCGTGCTCGACTCCTTGGGCAGCGGGCGCGGCTCGGGCACCTTCACCTCGTCGAGGTGCTCGCACCAGGCGAGCAGCTTCTTCATGAGCTGAGCACCGGGCTGGCGCAGGCGCTCGTCATCAAGATCCTGGGAACCGAACGAGGAGACGACATCCACATGCACGTGGGCGAGCGCGAGCGCGTCGAGCAGCATGGCGTCACCGCCGTTGAGTTCGAGCATGCCGAACTGCTGGAGGAGACGGCCGTGCGTGGTGCGCGCGAAGCCGAGCGTGATGATCACGTCGTCGGATTCCACGCCGCTGACCTCGTTGAGGCTGACGATGCGCACGTGGCGCAGGAACTTGCGTAGTCCCGGATCCTTGGAGCTGCGGGATTTGAGTTCGGCGCCGATGCGCTGGCGATGCACCTGGGAGATGGTCACGATGGTCAGCGAGTAGGATGCCGGCACGATCGAGAATCCGGTGGCGCGGCCGATGACCAGCTCGATCACCTTGTCGATCTCGCTCTTGCTGCTTTCCACCAGTCCGGTGACGGGCGACGGCACGCCGCTGGCCTCGACGCGCGTGTAGCGTACGCCGCCGCGCGGGTTCGGCATCGACGACAGCATGAGCGGCACCTTGCCGTATCCGTTGTCTTCAAGGAAGCGGGAGATGCGCGGGTCGCGATGGTCGACGCGCGCCCGTACCTTCAGCTGCTTGAGGTACGGCACGAGGGCCGCCACTGCGGGCGACGTGATGGTCTCGCGGTGGGCGATGACGACCGCCTGATCCACACGCGCCAGGATCGACAGCAGTTCCAGCGGGTTCATGTGGGCCGCGGAGTCGATGATGGCGATGTCGGCGAGATGGCCGAGCGACGTGTTCGCCACGAGTGTGGCGGGCGACGCCACGAGGATCGGCTTGGTGGCGGTGAGAATGTTCGGGTAGTCGCGGCGCAGGCGGCTCAGCGGCACACGGGCCGGGTTGGCGAGCAGCGTGTGCAGCTGGTTCGCCTCGTGCGAGCGGGAGAACAGCAGTTCGCTCAGTCGCTTGGTCATCTCCTGGTTGACCATCGGTCCAACGCTGGCCACGTGTTCGGCGTCCACCTGCGCGAAGCGTTCGGAGGCGGACGAGAGCACGGAACCGTCCTGATTGGAGATGATCGGCGAGGAGTGCACGATCAGTTCGAAGATGGTGGTCCACCAGGCGAGCTGCAGTTCGCCGGGGGCGGCGTCCTTGGAGACGCGACGGTTGCGCAGGTCGTCGACGAGATCGCCGAGTCCGTTGGCCACGAAGTCGCGCTCGAGTGCGCTGCGTTCGGGCAGAGTGTCGAGCGAACGATGATCGTCGAACAGGGCCTGCAGACGGGATTCAAGCGCAGCGAACTGCACGGATTCGAGTTCGGCGCCGTCGGGCGTGGTAGCAAGCACGCTGTTCAGCGCGGTCAGGTCGGAGAGGATCGCGTCCTGCGTGTCGATGATGTCGTCGAGCTTGGGCGGCAGCACGGGCCATCCGCCGTGGGGTACGAACATGCGCCACTGTTCGGCCTGCTTGGCCACCACGAGCAGCGCCTCGTGCAGATCCTCCACCTGGGCGCCCACACGCAGCAGGCTCTTCGCCTCCTTGACGTGGCGGCGACGCTCCCAGAAGCCCATCGTGGTGCCCTCGGTCTTGCGGGCGGCCTTGGACTTGGACGCCTCGATCATGGCGGGGATGTCACGCTCGAACACGGCCGGCTGGAACACGTCGAGCACGCGGCGCAGGTTCTTGAGCACCACCACCTGGCGGCTCCACTCCTGCATGGTGTTCGGGATCGGGAATCCGCAGGTCTCCACCACCATGCGGATCTGCTCGCGCACGTCGGGCAGCAGCTTCTCGAGTAGACGGACCACACGCTGGTAGGCGTTCACGGCCTCCTGCTCGCTGTACACGGCGGCCTTGAACCACGACGTGTCCTCCGGGCCGATCTCGAACTCGCCGAGCTCGCCGGCACGCACGAGCTTCTTGCTCCACGCGTCCATGGAATTGCCCAGCTGTCGGGCCGTGCCTTCGGTCAGGCGCACGTGCGTGGCCGGGTGCGTGGGCAGCGCGGAGATGCGGGCGAGGTTCTGGATCGTCTCGTACGCGGAGATGCCCCATTCCTTGTTCTTGCCGTGCAGGTCGCCAAGATAGCGGGCCAAACGGGTACGCACGCCCACGAGCTCGTCGGCCACCTGGTCGAAGTGTGCGCTGGCCGTGCCGGGCTGGAAGCCGACGGCCGCGATGAGCTGATGGTCGATGGCGTTGTTGAACGCACTGTCGTTGATGTCGAGCAGCATGCCGGACATGTCGTAACGCTTGACCTGCTTGACGAACCGACGCTTCTGACTCGGCACGCACGGCACGTACAGCACGGTCTTGCCGTTCATGATGGCACGACTAGTCACGCCGGCGGCGATGGATTCGGAATCGCGGCCGCCCGGCAGATCGACGAACGCGGACGCGCCCGACGACACAATCTGCGCGGCGTAGCGCGTGACGTTATCGACGTCGCCGATCTCGAGTTCGTTGTGCGGATCGATGTCGTACGGTGTGTACGAGGAGACCGGATACTCCGACAGGAACGCGGCGGCCTTGTCGTTGCCGGCGAGTGTGTCGAGCAGATCGTTGCCGGTCACACCACGCTCCATGCGACGCAGCAGCGTCTGCGCCTCCTCGATGAACAATGTGGACGAGTGAATGAAGCAACCGAGGATGATCTCGCGCTCAACGATGAACGAATCCACCGAATCGCCCACCAACGACGTGATGCGGGAGAACAGTGCGGACGTCTCCGGGGAATTGTCGGCGTACTGCGACGAGTCAAGCAGTGCATCCTCGTCGAGCATCACGCCCTGATCATGCATGGCGGAGATGAACGCCGGATTGAGCGTGGCGGTGGACGTGAACCGGATCTGCGCGTGGGCGAGGGATTCGGCGCCCTCTTCCTGATCCACCTGCACCGGGTAGAGCAGCAGCGGCATGGCCGAGCCCTTCCAGCTGGCCACGCCCACGGCAAGGGACAGCTGTGCGTTGCCGCTGGCGCTTTCCACCGCGATCTGATCCTCCAGCACGCGCGACAGACGACGCTGACCGGCGCGCAGCATGCCGCTGTCACGGAACAGGCTGCTCAGCTGCACGTGGCCGCTGGCGAACAGCTGCGCGATACCCGACGGATGCGCATGCGTCAGATCGAGACGCGCCTCCAGCTGGGACAGATCCTCCACCGGGGAAGGTCCGTGCTCGTTGCGGTACTCACGGTACCACGAACGGATGCGTTCCAATGCGGCCGCCGGTTCGAGCTTGTTCTCGGTTGCATTCATGGTGTTCGTCTCTACTCCTCTTTGGCGGCCTTGAATTCCTGATAGCCGCTGTTGTTGCTCAGCGCCTGGTCGATGTCATCGTTGCCCTGCAGTTCCAGCCACGCGTACAGATCGGGGTACAGCGCGGGGTTCATCGCCAGGAACGGCAGCAGCTCGGGATGGTTGGCCATGTCGAACTGTTCGTCGAAGTTACGCGACGTCTTGGCCTGATCCGAAGTGAAGCCGTCCACCTCGATGGTGGGCTCGGGCTGGTTGAGTTCGCCGCGAGACAGCCGTTCGAAGACGGATCCGGCTTCGAATACCGGAGTGAACGCGGTACGAGGTGCCGGACCGTGATCGGCTGCGGCGGCCTGTTCCAGAGCGGCGTTCGGACGCATGCCTCCGCCGATCACGCCACCGCTCGCATCGATGACGGGCAGGGCGCTCACTCGTTCGGCAGTGCTGCGACGGGCCGCTGCGGCGTCCTGGAACAGATCGCGCGGTTCGGGTTGACGTTCGGGTCGCTCCTGCATGACGGGCACGTCGACCGCATCGGTTGCGGCGGGCGTCGTGGCCGTGATAGACACGCCGCCCTCGGGAGTCGTCGCGGGGATGGATTCGGACGGATTTTCCGCGGCGCCTACGGCGGTGTTTGCCGCGACGGCATTCGCATCGTTTGCCACGATGCCGACGTTCGGATTCACGGCGACGGTTGCCGGCTGCACCGGTTCATCCGATGCATCGCGCGCGGTGTCGTCCGCGATGTTCTGCGCGGCGGCCTGCTGCAGATCGGACTGCGGCGTACTGGACTGCGGCGTACTGGACTGTGCGTTCGGCGCCTGCTGTACGTTCTGCTGCAGCGGCTGCGTGTCACGCACCACGGCCTGCTGCTGGTCCGGCTGCTGTGCGATCGGCTGCTGCTGTGCCGCGCGATTGGCGGTGAACACCGGCTGGATGGACGCCGGCTGCCCGGTTGGCTGACCATTCGCGTTCAGCCAGCCGCCCACGAAACCGCCGGTGCCACGCCCCTGTCGCAGCTGATCGGCCACGGCACGATCATGCAACGCATCGATACGGCTGCGCACGGTATTGGTGTTCAACAGACCAGTGGGTTCACCGGCGCGAAGATCAAGAATGTCATCCACGCTCATCGACGCGGCATCGACGTTCTGCTGGCCGCCCGGCGCGGCGAATGAGAACAGATCGGTCACCTGACGGTTCGGCGCCTCGGCCTGCACCTTCAGAAAATCCACCGGAACGTCGCCAAACTGGAATCGCATGGGAGAACGCGGCAGCATGAACGCCTGACCGGCGGGAATACGCATGAGTTCGCCGTCGTCGCGAACCACATACGTACCATTCGTGGAGCCGGTGTCTTCAAGTTTGGCGCTGAGATTGTCCGCCACCTCGAAACGGGCGTGACGTTTCGACATCGATTTGGTCGTGTCCTCCACATCCAGACGGATCGTCCCCTGCTCCGCTGCCATGGGGCGCAGGGGCTTACGGCCGATCACCACGGTCTGCCCCGCATCGACACGCAATTCGTCGACGCCATTGACCCTGATTAGCCATTGCTGATCACTCACAGCGTATGCCTCCTCTAACCCAAAACGACACTCAAACACTATTGTGTCATGGCTTCCCGAATTATTTGCGGTGGAACGACGGACGCGTCGCACATCTGCACATTGTGCGGAAATACATTGTGCGGAAATACAGGAACCCCGTCCCGTGCATGAACACGGAACGGGGTTCCAACAAGCATATGTAATATGCGCGGCTCACGCCGCCATCATTACTTGAGCTCGACGGTGGCGCCAGCCTCTTCCAGCTGAGCCTTGGCCTTCTCGGCGTCTTCCTTCTTGGCACCCTCGAGAACGGCCTTCGGAGCGCCGTCCACGAGAGCCTTGGCCTCGGCCAGACCCAGGGAGGTCAGAGCGCGCACGGCCTTGATGACCTGGATCTTCTTGTCGCCAACGGCGGAGAGGATGACGTCGAACTCATCCTTCTCTTCCTCGGCCGGGGCAGCGCCCGGAGCGGCGGCAACGGCGACGGCGGCCGGAGCGGCAGCCTCGACGTCGAACTTCTCCTCGAAGGCCTTCACGAACTCGGAGAGCTCGACGAGGGTCATTTCACCGAAAGCTTCCAGGAGCTCTTCGTTGCTGAGCTTAGCCATTATGGCTTCCTTTCATTCAGCGGCGGTCGGTTTGTTAAGGTCTTGAAATCACCGACCAACCAAAATTTTTTTGTTTCTTTAAGCGGCGAGTCGCAGTCCTAGGGAACCTAGGAGAATGCGAATCAGGCGGCCTTCTCCTGCTTTTCGCGCAGAGCGTCCACGGTGCGCACCGCCTTGGTGGGCAGAGCGACGAACAGCTGAGCGGTCTTGGTCTGTACAGCCTTGAGGGAGTACGCGATCTTGGACAGGAGGACCGGGCGGGATTCGAGGTCGGCGAGCTTGGTAACGCCTTCGGCATCGTACACGGTGCCATCGGCGAAGCCGCCCTTGACGACGAGCTGCTTGTTGTCCTTGGCGAAATCACGCAGGACCTTGGCGGCCTCGACGTAGTCACCGGAGACGAAAGTCACAGCGGTCGGGCCCTTGAGGAGATCCTCGAGGCCTTCGATGCCGGCTTCCTTCGCAGCGATACGAGCAAGCGTGTTCTTCGCCACAGTGTAGGAAGTATCGCGGCCCAGCTTTTCGCGCAGATCGGAGATCTGCGGCACGCTCAGCCCGCGGTACTCAGTGAGGTACACGGCGTCGGCGTTACGGAACTGCTCCGTAAGCTGTGCGATGACCTCAGCCTTTTCGGGCCTTAACATGGCGTTCCTTCCTAATTCGGCCGTGAGTTGTTCCGGAAAGCCATGAGAGCAATAAAAAAGCCCCGCGCACAGGCGGAGCGAACAAGCATTGTGACGCATGCGTGCATCACGGCACCTTGAATCCAAGGCGTTGTTTCTCAACCTGCGCTGGCAATCTTCGGGAACCTTGCGGCTCCAACCAACGGTCTGTGGTTTACAAAACTTGGACTATACACCATGGGGATGGACGAGCGCAAGTTTGCGACACGCCCGGAGTGTTGCGGGGAGTTGGGGTGAAGTGAGCGAGGTTGGCGGCGGGGAGTTTGGTTAGAGGCGGGAGTCGGTGATTCTGCGGCTTGGCAGCTCTTGAATCCCTCCCTCAGTCGGGCGTTCGCCCGACAGCTCCCTCCCTCGGAGGGAGCACGTCAATGCACGGCCATGCCGGACGTTGCAGAGCGCAGCTAATGGCGGGAATTGGTGCGGGTCGGCGGGAGATCCTTGGGGAGTCGGCCGGCACGCTTGAGGGAGTCGCGGATGATGAACTCCATTTGGCCGTTCACCGAGCGCAGTTCGTCGGAGGCCCAGCGTTCCGCGGCGGCCCACAGCTCGGGATCCACCCTCAGCGGGTATTGCTTCTTCGCCAATGATGTCTCCTTTCCGAGATTGGAACCGGGGATACCGGGGATGAGAACGCACGGAAGGTGCGCGCACTCGTCGAGCATGGTCGCGGACGAGTCCGGACGGCATGACGGCGTCCGGCTGCGAACCGACAGACTCCGTGCGGACGAGCTCTATAGTTTAGCGCGGCCGGCGGAGCGGTTGGGCGCTTGCGGCGCTCGATGCCGGAACATGTTGGAATCGACGGGATGCGAGGGGTTTCGAGGTGCCAGCTCTCCTCAGTCTGCTACGCAGACAGCTCCCCTCAGGAAGGGAAGCCACTGCAATGGAACCGACAGGCACAACACCCGCGGCTCGGGTATGTTGAGGCTTGCCGACAAGTAAGAGATTCAGCACCCGTGGCTCCCCTCTTGGAGGGGAGCCGGCCGCCGTACGGCGGACTGAGGGGAGAATCCGACCATACGAGAATGAACCCACCACTCCCCTCAGTCGGCTTTGCCGGCAGCTCCCCTCGAGGAGGGAGCCGGAGTAGTGGAGGCTGCCCCCTCAGAGAGGAAAGCCACGAGTATTTGTCATAAGCCTCTACGTACCCAAACCCCATGGGCTCCCCTCGCTGAGGGGAGCCGGCCGCCGCATGGCGGGCTGAGGGGGAACCTGGGGAAGGTCAGTTGTAGAGGGTGCCGGCGTTGACCACGGGCTGGGGATCGCTGTCGCCGCAGAGCACCACCATGAGGTTCGAGACCATGGCGGCCTTGCGCTCCTCGTCGAGATCGACCACGCCATCACGTTCCAGTTCCTTGAGCGCCATGTCGACCATGCTCACCGCACCCTGCACGATCTTGGTGCGCGCGGCGATGATCGCCTCGGCCTGCTGACGGCGCAGCATCACCTGCGCGATCTCGGGCGCGTACGCCAAGTGGGTCAGTCGCGCGTCGTCGATGGCGATGCCGGCCGGAGCCAGACGTTCGGCAAGCTCCTCCTTCAGCGCTTCGGACACTTCCGAAATATTTGAGCGCAACGTGATCTCACCGGCGGCGGCATCATCGCTTTCCGCATTGTGATCGTAGGCATATCGACTGGCCACGTGACGCAGCGCGGTCTCGGACTGCGTGGTCACGAACTGATCGTATTGATCGACGTCGAACACGGCCTTGGCGGTGTCGACCACACGCCAGACGATCACGTTCGCGATCTCGATCGGATTGCCGTTGCGATCGTTGACCTTGAGCTTCGGGCCGTTGAGCGTACGGGCCCTCAACGAGATCTTGGCCGAAATCCCTGCGGGTGCATCGGCCTTGGTCTTGCCTTTACCGCCCTTGCCCGCCATTTCCTCGACGGATTCTCCGGCATCGGCGGGCCGCAGCGTACGCGAATAGAACGGGTTCGCCCAGTAGAAGCCAGTGCCGCGCACCGTGCCGCGGTATTCGCCGAACAGTACGAGCACACGCGCCTCGTTGGGCTGCAGCGTGAAGAATCCACTCATCGGAATGGTCATGGCGACCACCGCGACGATGCCGACGATCAGCAGCACGACACCGATGACAAACGGCACGTCGCCCTTCTCTGCGGAGCCCATCGTCGTCGAACCGGCGACGATGAACGCGATGGACACCACCCAACCGATCAGGGACCACGCGAGCGCCTTCCAGCCGTTTCCGGCCCTGCCCTCACGTTCCACGGTCGGGGTCGAGACCGAAGTCGCCACTCCCCCGCTCACGCGGTCGATGGCCTTGTCATTCTTGTTGGCTCCGTCCATGCCGACGCCACCTTTGTTGGCGTCGCCGTTCTTTCCCATTGCAACCACCCACTTTCCTATCGCGATCCGCGCCGATGCACGTCATCCCGGTCGACGAGCTTCGGCAAACCGGATCATCTGATACCAAAATGATATCACTTTGATATCGCACTCGGCAAGGGTGGGAGAAATTCGGGGCGCCAAATACCCGAAATCCGCAATTCACAGCGTCAAAAGGACGAAAATCGACGCGAAAACGGAGGTTTGGTGATGTAAAGAGCGGAAGTTTTCGCATAGTAAGACGTATTCGCGGGCAGATTTCGACATACGGACCATACGGACGCGACGACGTGGATGTGCCGACGTGGACGCGGCGCAAAAAGAAAGGACGACGATACCGGGACCTGGCCTCCAAGCTGGTCCACGGCATCGCCGTCCATTCACTGTTGCCCGCCCTGGCATTGCGGACAAAATCAGGGGAAGTAGATCGGAGAATGACGGGCATGGAAGGTGAACGCCGTTATTCGAACCGAACTACTTCGTATCGTAGGGAAGCCGCCGTCGCAAGAACAACGGCTTTCCATTATTTTCCAATTTTTAAAGAGGTGAGGGTGTGACCCCCTCACTACGCCGGTCAGCCCCTGGGAGGGAGCGCAACAACATCATCGGGTGAAAGCGCTGCACCTCATCAGTCAGCCTTCGGCTGCCAGCTTCCCCTTAAGGGGAAGCCAAGTCGTCCTTCCTTCATCCTTCCCCTTGCTGCCAGCTTCCCCTTAAGGGGAAGCCAGGTCATTCCTCCTTCATCCTTCCCCTTGAGGGGAAGGTGGCGGCGTCAGCCGACGGATGAGGTGGGAATAGGGCCGAAACCCTCCCTCAGTCCGGCTACGCCGGCCAGCTCCCTCCCGAGGAGGGAGCACGGAGAGATGAGGCCGCTGGCAGACGCCCTTGGGAGAGAGCGCGGAGAGATGGAGTCGCTGCGCGGCCTCTCCACATAGGGAGCACGAAGGGATGGCCCGAGGAGGGAGCATGCAGCGGGAAGGGCGCGGGCGTCAGGCCTTGTAGTCGGGGATGGCGGTCCAGCGGTCCTTGAGGAAGAACGCGGCCATCTTCGGCTGGCGGTCGCGGGTGAACAGGCCCTTCTTGTTGCCGTCCACGCGCATGATGCCCTCGGTGGTCTGGAAGTCGTTGAGGTTCCACGGCTGCTCGCCGACGATCCAGTCGTAGGAGTCGAAGATCTCGGCCCACATCTTCATGACCTCGACCTGGTACTCCTCGCTCCACATCACGCTCGGCAGCTTGTGGATGCCGGCCATGGTGTCGGCGCCGTACTCGGAGAACATGATCGGCTTGGTCGGCTCCAGCTCGTGCCACTTCTCGAGCTCGGCCTTCATCTCGATCGTGCCCTTGGAGATCGCGTAGCCGCCGTTGACGTACCAGCCGTGGTAGCGGTTGAGCATCAGGAAGTCGGCCACGTGATGGGTCTTGTCCACGCCGGCCGGGGACATCATGATCGAGGCATAGGTCTTCGGACGCTTCTGCGTATCGATCTCGGCCACCAGATCGAAGATGGACTCGAAGTACGGCACGGCCGCCTCGTTCGTGGTGTCGGGCTCGTTGAGCAGGCTCCACGCGCACACGGAGGCATGACGCTTGTCGCGGGCCACCATCTCCTCGAGGGTGCGGCGGTGAATGGCCAGGGTCTCGGTCTGCACCGACTCCTCCTCGAAGAAGGTCTTCGGCTTGTCGTTGCCGACGGCACCGGACGCGCCCAGGAAGTTCATCGTGGACTTGAACATGCCCACGGTCGGGGCCTCGTCGATCACGAAGAAGCCGTCGCGGTCGGCCTCGTACAGCTGCTCCTCGGCGTACGGGTAGTGAGAGGTGCGGAACGAGTTCGCGCCGATCCACTTCATGTCCTCGTAGTCGCGCTTGTTCATCACCGCGTCGAAGCCGCGGCCGTGCACGTTGGAGTCCTCGTGGCGGCCGAAGCCCTTGAGGTAGACCTCGCGGCCGTTGACCAGGATCTTGCAGTCCTTCACCTCGACCGTGCGGATGCCGATCTCGTCGAAGTACTCGTCGATGACAGTGTCGCCGTCCTTGATGCGTACGACGAACTTGTACAGGTAGGCGGCGCGCAGGTTCCACAGGTGCACGTCCTTGATGTCGAGCGTGCCCTGCTTGCCGTTGGCGAGGGCGACCTCGACGCCGTCCTCGTCGAGCACGACGACCTCGACGTCATGATCGCCGGAGGTGGCCACCGTGTAGTCGACGTGGGCGTCGGAGCCGTCGATGTGGTGCACGACGTCCAGATCCTCGATGCGCTCGTTCGGCGTGTACAGCAGGTTCACGTTGCGCTGCAGACCGGAGTAGTTGTAGAAGTCGAAGTACGGTGCGCTGACGAGCGTGCCGTCGGGCAGACGATAGGTCTCGCCGACCGGCAGGGTCTGCCAGCTCAGTTCGTTGTTGAGCTTGACGGCCACGATGTTGTAGTCGTTCCACTTGACGGCGTCGTTGATGTGCGCGACGAACGGCAGGAATCCGCCCTCGTGATGCGCGACCTCGGTGCCGTTGACGTACACGGTGGCGGCGTGGGTGGCGGAGTCGAAGCGGATGTCGACGCTGCCGTCCTTCCACTCGCCCGGCACGAACAGGGTGGTGACGTACCAGAAGTCGCCGGTGTACTCACGGGAGTACTTGTCGGTGAACACGTCGGCGAAGCTTGCCGGAACCGGCATGTCGGTCGGGTTCGGCAGACCCTTGGTCCAGCCCTCGGCCACGCCCTTGGATTCGGGGTCGAACTGGAAGTCCCAAGAGCCGTTCATGCTCTGCATGCGGCGGGTGGCGGTGACGCGGGGGTAGAGGGATTCAAAAGGCATCGTTGTCTTCTTTCGGTTGGGGTGAGTGGATGGATGGACAGATTTGGATAGGTGCGCGGGTATGGAAGCCCTCCCTCAGTCACGCGTTCGCGTGACAGCTCCCTCCCCTGGAGGGAGCACGTAAAGCGAGGGGTAATGGGAAGGGCTCCCGTGGTGGGAGCCCTTCGAGGATTATCAGGCTTCGGCCTTGGCCTCACGCTTGGCCTTGAGGGCCGCGGCGTTGGAATCCACGCGCTTCTTGTTCAGCGGGTAGATGAAGATGAGGATCAGGAGCATGACGCCGAAGAAGATGGCGGGCAGCAGGGTGACGTACATGTACAGGCCATCCAGCGTCTCCTGGGACTGCACCACCGCAGCGCCTTCCTTGTAGCCGATCCAGCCGAGGGCGGCACCGGAGAACCAACCGGCGAACGCCTGACCGAGCTTGCGGGCGAAAGAGTACACGGAGTAGCAGGTGGCGTCCTCACGAACACCCTTGTGCACTTCGATGTCGTCGATGACCTCGGTAATCATGGCCCAGATCACGATGTTGAACAGGCCGATGCCCAGGAAGGTCAGGATGTACAGGGCCGAGAACAGCACGGCGTTGGTGGTGTGGATGACGTACAGGATGAACATGCAGGCGCAGCCGATGATCGAACCGGTGACACCCATGACCTTGTGTCCGACCTTCTTGGCCAGCGGCTGAGCGAACGGCGCGATGGCGAAGGTGAGCACGCTGCAGATCAGGTTCACGGTGGACAGCAGGGCGGAGCTCTTGAAGTAGTCGGTGAAGAGGTAGTTCGCCATCTGCTGCATGAACAGCATGGCCATCAGCAGAGCGATGGCGGCGCCGATGATGCCGGCCATAGCGCGGGACGAGAAGGCGCTGGAGAGCATGTGACCGATGGACTTGCGCTCCTCGGCGGCGCTGGCGCCGGAGTGATCCTCGGCCTTGACGCGCTCGGTGGACATCTTGTAGCAGATGAAGTAGCAGAGGAAGGAACCGACGGCGAAGATCAGGGAGACCCACATGAAGATGTGCGTGCCCTCACCGCCACGGATGATCTGGTTGCCGGCTTCGTCCTTGGTGTAGATGATGAGCGGGGCGACCACACCGATGATCAGCGAGGCGCAGGTGGCGCCCACGGTACGGAAGGTGGAGAGGCTGGTGCGGTGCTCGGGCTCGGGCGAGATCACGGAGGCCATGGAACCGTAGGGGATGTTCACGCAGGAGTAGAGGATGCCCCAGACGATGTACGTGACGTACATGTATGCGATCTTGACGCCCATCGAGGAGTTGATGGCGAAGGTCTGGTACATCAGGAACGAGAAGATGGTGACCGGAGCGGCCATGCGCATCATGATGACGCGGTACTTGCCGTTCGGGTGGGTCTTGGCCTTGTCGACCACCACGCCCACGGTGACGTCGGCGAAGGCGTCGATGATTCGTGCGATCAGGAACAGGGTACCGACCACAGCGCCGGAGATGCCCATCACCTTGGTGTAGAACACCATGAGGAACGAGCTGGCGAAAATGAACATGAAGTCATTTCCCCAGTCGCCGAACATGTAGCCGACTTTATCCTTCATGCCGAACGGCTTGACCGCCTTGGCATTGCTTGCAGCACTCATTGCTTTCATTCCCTCCCTTGGGCATGACAGAGCCAGATTTTTTCGGAGACCAAACATCCACGCTTCCTCGTGCGGATGCGCTTTTTCACTTGCCAGGTTTCAAAGCGGTAGTCGAACACGCACGGCCCTGTTTGTGCGTGACGTGGGTATGTTGCTGTTACTTCTCTTTGCAGCGTGGATGAATGTTGTTCATATCGCCTCGCTGCGTGGTTCCCACTTTATACGGGGAAACATGGCGACGAAAATGTTTCCACGAGTTTCCGCGGGAGGTGGGGATGGGGTGAGTGGGAGGTTTTCGGGGCGTTGGATCCCTCCCTCAGTCCGGCTTTGCCGGACAGCTCCCTCCCATGGAGGGAGCACGATGGGATCAGGCGAAAGTGATGCACCTCATCCGTCGGCTGCGCCGACGCCTTCCCCTCAAGGGGAAGGAAGAAGGAGGGACGACCCGGCTTCCCCTTGAGGGGAAGAATGGCCGGCCTTGCCGGGCTTCCCCTTGAAGAGAAGGATGACGAAGGGCGGACGGCTTTGCTCGGCTTCCCCTTGAGGGGAAGCTGGCAGCCGAAGGCTGACTGATGAGGCGGGAATGGAACCGGAAAGGATGCGAGCCCTCCCTCAGTCCGGCGTAGCCGGACAGCTCCCTCCCTCGGAGGGAGCACGATGGGATCGAAGGAGAGTATGAAAACGCCCCGAAGCGTGGGGAAGGGAACACGCTTCGGGGCTCTGGATATAGCGGCATCGCACAAGGCGATACGAATGCACAGGGTCCTGTCGGACCGGGCTGGAAGCTACTTCTTGATCTGCTGGAGCTGCTTGTTGAGGTAGGCGAGCTTCTGGTCCAGATCCTCGGCCTTGCCGGACATGCTGCGCAGCTGGTCGAACATCTCGACGAGGCTCTTGTTGCCAAGCACGCCGAGCATGCTGGCCTTGATCCTCATGTTCGCGATGCTGGACGCGGCGTTGGTCACCGTGGCGGAGGCCTCGGGGTTGTCGAGGATCACGCTGACGGTGTCGTGCACCGAGTAGCAGGACTCGTCGTACGGGGCGTCGACGGCCAGACCGTCGTCGGCGGAGACATCGTCGAACCAGTTCATGACGATGTTGCCGCCCTCCGGATCGACGAACTTGTACGGCTCGTACGGTTCGGCGACCTTCTGCCAGGTGGCGGAGTCCTCGGCGATGCCGGCACGGGCGGTCACATGCGTGTAGCCCTCGGCGAGCGGCACGTCCTTGAACACGAAGATGTGCGGATCGTCCTGCGCGGAGGCGGCCAGCGTGGCGAACGGCTTGCCGTCCACGGACAGCGCCACCTCGGGCTGGTTGGAGTAGACCTTGACGTCGATCGTGTCGGCGGCGCGGCGGGCGTAGCGCTTGGAGCAGATGTGCACCATCGGCTCGGCCGACCAGTACGCCTGGTAGATGAAGAAGGAGTCCTTCTTGATCTTGCGGTCGATGGTCACCAGACCCTTGTTGTTGCGGCCTTCGACGCCGCCCTCCTTGCGGGCGTCGCAGCCGAAGTCGAACATGTTCCACACGTGGGTGCCCCACAGCCACGGACGCTCGTCGATGATGCGGGCCATGTGCTCGTGGTAGAGCGCCTGGTACTCCTCGGAGTAGTCGCCGCACTGCGGATCGTCGGTGTGGTAGCTGATGATGCCTTCGCAGCCGTACTCGGACAGGCCGAAGGAGCGGTCCGGGTGCATGGCGTGGAAGTCGTCGAGCCAGGCCTCGTTGTCCTCGAGGTGACCGCCGTACCAGCCGAAGTAGTGGTTGTAGCTGAGGATGTCGGTGATCTGGTTGTGCTCGGAGTCCTTGGGGGTGTTGGACACCTGCGCCATGGTGGTGACGCGGGTCTGGTCGAGCGAGTGGGCCAGATCGTTGAGTTCCTTGAGGTTCTGCACGAGCTGCGGGCTGTCGCCGCCGATGAGGATCTCGTTGGAGATGCCCCACATGAGGATCGACGCGTGGTTGAAGTTCTGGATCACGAGCTCGGTCATCTGGCTCAGGCAGTCCTGATGCGCGGCCGGATCGTCGTTCATCTTGGAGATGAACGGGATCTCAGCCCAGATCACGAAGCCAAGCTGGTCGCACAGATCATAGAAGTCTCGGGACTGCTGGTAGTGGGCCAGACGGATGGTGTTGGCGCCCAGTTCCTTGATCAGGTAGGCGTCCTCGACGTGATCCTCGAGGCTCAGCGCATTGCCCTTGCCGAGGCGGTCCTGGTGGCGGGAGACGCCGCGCAGCGGGGTGAGCTTGCCGTTGAGGAAGAAGCCTTCCTGCGGGTCGAAGCGGAATTCGCGCACGCCGTGCAGGAACGAAACCTCGTCGAGCACTTCGTTGTGACGAATGATCGTGGCGACGACCTCGTACAGGTACGGGTCCTCCACGCCCTGCCACAGGTGGGCGTCGGGAATGACGATTTCGGTGCGGACCTTGCCGCCGTCAACGTCGGCCGGCTGGGCGGCGGACGCCACCTCGTTGCCGTCGTCGTCGAAGATCTGGAAGTTGACCACGTCGCCCTCGGCGGCATCGGTCACCCACGCACGGGCGTCGAGCACCGCGGCGCCGTCCTTGATCGTGGAGGAGACAGTCACACCGGGGCCGGCATGGTAGTCGAGATCGAAGTGGGTCGGGTTGACGTACAGCACCTCGACCGGACGATACAGACCACCGTAGAAGGTGAAGTCGGCCATCTGCGGGTAGACGTCGGAACGCTCCTCATTGCTCACCTTCACAGCCAGCACGTTCTCGCCCGGCATGAGCGCAGTAGTGATATCGGCGCGGAACGTGGAGTAGCCGCCGACGTGCTCGGTGACCTTGCAGCCGTTGACGTAGACTTCGGCCACGTTCGCCGCGCCCTGGAACTCCAGGTACACGCGGGTCTCGGGGGCATGGGGCTTGAGGGTCAGCTGACGCACGTACCAGCAGGCGCCGCGGTAGTAGTCGGATCCGCCGTCCTGACCGTCGAACGCGTTCCAGGTGTGGGGAACCTCAACGGCCTCCCATTCGGGACCCGGAGCGTAGGCGGGAACGCCGTCGACGGCCTCCTTAGTGAAGAGCCATCCATCGTGAAGGGTTTCGGAAAAACGCATGTGTGCCATCCTTTTGTTCCGGGTCGGCGTGCGATCGATGCGCGCGGACCATACTGAGGTGAGTTCGGTTGAGTGTGTGCTTGGTCGAGGTTGAAGGAGCGGTACCGGTACCTCGTTGTCGGTTCCGTTCCAGTGATTCTCACTTTATGCGAGAAAAACGGGGGTGGATTTTCTTTCCATAGTTTTCCACAGGGGTGAGGAATTGGCTGTGCCGATGCGTATCTTGCGTTCGCTGATGCGAATCACCTCATCCGTCGGCTGCGCCGACACCTTCCCCTCAAGGGGAAGGATGGAGAAGGACGAGCGGCCTTACCGAGTTTCCCGTTGAGAGAAAGGATGAAAAGATGGACACCTTGTCGGGCTTACCGCTGAGAGGAAGGAAAAAGGAGGGACGAGCGGGCTTCCCCTTGAGGGGAAGCTGGCAGCCGAAGGCTGACTGATGAGGTGGGAATAGGACCTGAAAGGATGCGTGCCCTCCCTCAGTCCGGCGTAGCCGGCCAGCTCCCTCCCTCGGAGGGAGCACGAGGGAATCAAGCAGAAGCGTTGCACCTCATCCGTCGGCTAGCGCCGACACCTTCCCCTCAAGGGGAAGGATGGAGAAGAGCGAGCAGCCCTACCGAGTTTCCCGAGGGGAAGGAAAAGGAGGGACGGCTGGGTTTCCTCTCAAAGGGAAGGAAAACCATGTCACGAAACTTACCTGTCGATAACTATTCATGTGAAAATACTGGAATGCGGCGCGGGCAGCGGTTAGCATGAAAACGGACGGACGGGCCGAGGAAGGTCGCATCCGCCCGACGAACAGCATAGGAGCATACCGATGAGCGAATCCATGAAGGTCACCATCCGCGACGTGGCGAAGGAGGCAGGAGTCTCCCCCACCACGGTCTCCCGAGCACTGTCACGACCCGGCAGGGTGAATCTGGAAACCGCCACGAAAGTGCGCGAAGTGGCGGAACGACTGGGGTATCGCACCAAGAATCTCGAACCGCAGAACGACGATGCGCTACGTGGCATGATCCTCACCACCGCCAGCGATCTCAAATACTCCGTGTTCGCCGACTTCGTGGACGGCATGCAGAAGCCGTGTCTCGACCGCAACTTCATTCTGCTCACGGCCATCACCGAGGAAAACCGCGATCTGGAACGCAGCACGATCATGCGCATGACCTCGCAGGTGGACGGACTGATCCTCACGTCGTCGCGACTGTCCGACTCCACCGTGCGCAAGGCCGCGCAGATGCGCCCGACCGTAGTGGTCAACCGACTCGTCAGCGGCGTGCAGTCAGTGATCAGCGACGATCGCCCCGTGCTCACCAAGATCGTGCGACGGCTCAAGGCGCTCGGCCACCGATCGATCAGCTACGTGGCCGGACCCGACAATTCCTGGCAGAACGGACTGCGCTGGCAGGCGCTGCTCGTGGCATGCCAACGCGAACAGATCAAACTGCGCCGCATCGCCGGCCCGCATCTGCCCACACGCGCCACCGGCTCGCTCATGGAAGACGCGTTCCGCGAGTTCATGCGCAGCCCCACCACCGCCGTGGTGCTGTTCAACGACATCTTCGCCCTGCAGTTCATGGATCTGCTCGCCTCGGCCGACATCCGCGTCCCCGAACAGGTGTCGGTGATCGGCATCGACGATACGCCGGAGTCGGCGCGCAGCAATCCGCCGCTGGCGACTGTGCACATCCCGCGCGAGGAGATGGGCTCCGACGCGTCGAGCAAGCTCATCTCCAAGATTCTGCACACGTCGGACGGCAGCACCACGCCAGTCGTACGATACTCGACGTTCATCGAACGCGAAAGCGTGGGACCGGCGCCGGATCAGCCGATCCCGGCAGTGGAATAGCAACGGCGGGAGGCTCATGAACGACAATCGAACGGAACGGGCGAAGCCGGGCCAGGCGACGATCTGGGACGTGGCACAGGCGGCCGGTGTGTCCATCGCCACCGTATCGAGAGCGTTCTCACGCCCCGGCAAGGTGAGCGCCGCCACACTGCGCCGCGTACATGACGCCGCGGAAGAGCTGGGCTACCGCACCGAGACGATCGTGCACCACAGCCGTGAGGACGACGAACTGCGCGGACTCATCTCGATCGTGGTCACCGATCTGGAGAATCCGATTTCCGCACAATACGCGCGCGGCGTGCAGCAGTACTGCGTGGAAAAGAACTACGGGCTCATGGTCAACGACACCGAAGAGGACACATCGGCCGAGCTCGCCATCATCAAACGCAGTCTCAACCACGTGGACGGCGTGATCCTCGACTCCACGCGCATGCCCGACACGGCCATTCGCAAACTCGCGCAGCTCAAACCCGTAGTGGTACTCAACCGCGTGGTACCGGGCGTGACCAGCGTGACCTTCGACTGCGCGCCGAGCCTACGCCGGGCCATCGGCGTGTTCGCACGGCTCGGGCACCGGTCGATCAGCTACATCGCCGGACCGGACAACTCATGGCAGAACGGCGTTCGACGCAACACGATCCTCACCACATGCCAGACGATGGGCCTGACTTGCCGACTCCTGCCCTGCGCCTACCCATTGGACGGCAACGCCCCCGCGGCGTTCGACGCGTTCATGGAGCGGCCGACCACGGCGGTGATCGCGTTCAACGACGCCATCGCCGTGGAGTTCATACGGTTCCTCGAATCGCACGGCATCGGCGTGCCGCAGCAGATCTCGGTGATGGGCATCGACGACATTCCCATGGGACGGGCGATCACGCCGTCGTTGAGCACGATATCGTTCCCGCGGCGCGACATGGGCCATGCGGCGGCAAAGATCGTGATCGACCGGCTGCTGCACATCGCGCCCGGCGGTGGAATCGGCGGCGCTGACGGAACGGCCGGCGTAAACGACGATGGCGGCGATGCCGTGCCGTTGCATTTCGAATCGTCGTTCGTGCAACGGGACAGCATCGCCGCCATCAATCCACTTATCGCGGCGGGGATCGGGTGAGTGGTTTTCGTTGGGTTTCCCGGAGGAGGGGCTGGCGGTCACCTCATCCGTCGGCTGACGCCGACTCCTTCCCCTCAAGGGGAAGGAGAAGAAGAGAGATGACCGGGCTTCCCCTTGAGGGGAAGGATGAAGGAGGGATGACCCGGCTTCCCCTTGAGGGGAAGCTGGCAGCCGAAGGCTGACTGATGAGGTGAAGCCTGCGAGGAGCAAGATCCCTCCCTCAGTCCGGCGTAGCCGGCCAGCTCCCTCCCTCGGAGGGAGCACGAGGGAGAGGAGGCTACATCTTGACGAGGTCGTTGATCGCGTAGTTGACGCGGATCTCGTAGTCGCCGGACGGATTGGCGTACTTGATGCGCGTGGTGCGCGTCTCCATGTCGTACAGCCAGCCCTCGTCGGCGGCCTCCCACTTGGCCGGATCGAAGAACTTCTCGATGAAGCGCTCGCCGGACGGACCGGACATCGCCACGGTGAACGGCTGCACGTTGTGCGTGAACACGTCCATCTCCACACGCTCGACGCGGCTGGCATACGAACCGTCGCAGGTGGCGCGGATGACCGTCACCTCATGGCTTTCGTCGCTCGCCGGGAACGTGCCGGCGTTGTTCTCGCCATCGGTGCTGTACGGATTGGCGGCCGCGCCCGGCGCGATCTCGAACGTGGTGGCCAGATACTTGCCGCCCTTGTAGTCGTTGGTCTCGCCGTCATCCTCGTACAGCGTGAACGAACCGGCCGCGCTGGGCTCGACCAGCAGCGTGAGATGGTCGATCGTCTGCGTGTGCAGGTTGGTCACGCCATCGGTCATCGGCACGATCGCACCGGCGCGCAGGAACATGGGGATCGTGTCGAGATCCACCGGCACGCTGATCGTCTGTCCACCCTCGTAACGCTTCTTGGAACGGAAGTCGTACCAGTCGGTGCCGGCCGGCAGGTACACGCTCTTCTCGGTGGCGCCCGGATCGGTCACGTTCGCCACGAGGATGTTCGGGCCGAACATGAACTCGAAGCTCTCGTCCCAGCAGTTCGGGTCGTTCGGGAACTCGTAGACGAGCGGACGCATGACGGGACTTCCCTTGACCGACGCCTCGCGCAGCAGCGAGTACATGGTGGGCGCGAGCGCGTAGCGCAGCTTGACGGCGCGGGAGATGTACGGCGTGTAGTTCGGGTACATGAACGGTTCGGTGACGGAGTTGTCGGTGTTCGACGAGTTCGTCATGAAGCGCGGCATGAACACGCCCTCCTGGAACCAGCGGACCAGCAGTTCCGGCTCGGGCGCGGGGCCGAACCAGCCGCCGATGTCGCAGCCGTGGTTGGCAGCGCCGGACAGGCCCATGTTGAGGATGGTGGGGATGTTGTACTTGAGCGTCTTCCAGCAGGTGTAGTTGTCGCCGGCCCAGGTCTGCGCATACCGCTGGATGCCGGCGAATCCGGCGCGGCTGATGATGAACGGACGCGTGTTCGGGCGGGCCTGGGTGAGCGCGTGGTTGGCGGTGTAGGCCATCATGTTGCCGAGCACCGGCTTCATGCCCTCCACGGTGGTGGGTCGGCCGTCGCCGTCGACCACGGCGTCGGCGTTCTGGATGTCGAACTCGCAGTTGTCGTCCCAGATGCCTTCGATGCCGTTGTCCAGCAGCGCCTCGGTCATGTGGCGCTCCCAGATCTCGCGTCCGGCCTTGCTGGTGAAGTCCGGGAAGCCTGCGAAACCGCCCCAGTAGCGTTCGCTCTCCGGCTTCTTCCCCGTCTCGTCCTTGACGAACGCGCCGGCGTCGGCGAACTCGTCGTAGTCGGGGTGCGTGGTGAGGATGCCGGGCTTGACGTTGGGCGTGACGGCCACGCCGCGCTTCTTCATCTCCGCCATGAACGCGGCCGGATCGGGGAACTTGGCGCTGTTCCAGTGGAACTGGTAGCGCTTGCCGTTCGGCATGCACGTGTAGCCGGACGCCATGCCGAACATGTCAAACGGAATGTCGTTGGCCTTGCAGCGATCCACGAATTCGAGGATCGCCTTGTCCACGTCCTTTTCGAGTTCCGTGTAGAACATCGTGGTATGCGTGTAGCCGGTGTTGCCCAGCGGCGGCAGCGCGGTCTTGCCGGTCAGGTCGGTGTAGCGTTCCACGACCTCGGGGATGGTCGGGCCGTTGATGAAGAACATGTCGACGTCGCCGCCGTCGGTGCAGTAGAACGAGTACTTGTCCCAGTAGCCGCTCCACTCGCGGCCCAGATCGAACGCGGAGTCGAACGGATTGTTGTAGAACACGCCGATGGCCTTGCGCGTGTGGTCGTTGAAGCGCACGTAGAACGGGATGTGCTTGTACAGAGGATCGGACAGTTCGGCATCGTGACCGCAGGTGTCGGTGTTGTGCATGCGCAGGTACTGCAGACGCTTGTTGAGCTTGCCGGTCTTCTCGCCGAATCCGTAGAAGTGGTCGCCGGCGTTGATCACGGAGTAGTGGTAGCGACGGCCGTGCGAGTCCTCCATGAACGTGCGTTCCTTGAGATCCTTGTACAGCAGGTTGCCGTCGGTGTCGTAGATCTCGATGCCGAACGGGTCTTTGGTCAGACGGATCTCGAGTTTGGCGGTGCGGGTGACGTAGTAGTCGTCGGTTTCCTCGACGTTCGGCGCGATGGGCGTGACGCGGGTGCGTTCGTTCGCGAACAGTTCGTCGAGATCGTCCTCCCACGCGGTCTTGACCAGTGCGTACGAATGCTCGGGGGCGAATTCCTCGTCGAACGTGCAGCGGAAGCGGATGGTGTCGTCGTCGACGAGGTAGACGCGCAGCTGGCTGCCGCCGGTGGTGATGTGGATGTAGTCGCTGTTGGATTCGAGGGCGATGATCTTGTCGGATTTCTTCATTGAAAGGTCCTTCGGTGTCCTTTGGTTTTTCTGAGGAGCAGTAAGGTTGGGCAGCCGCCGGGGAGAGAGGGCCGGCGGCCGGAGATTTATGCGATCACTGGTTGGGGTTGGTGGCCCAGATGTGCTCCCACTTGGTGCCGGTGAGCTTCTCGATGAGCTCGCGGGTCTCCTTGGGGGCGTCGTCCTTGTGGCCGCCGTTGCGCAGACGGTTGAGCTCGTCCTTGACCACGGTGTGCGTGGTCTTGTTCAGACGGAACGTGACCGCGGTGAGCAGGGCGACGAGCAGCAGCGCGCCGGTGCCGAACACCAGGATACCGGTGATCGTGTGCTGGGTGCCGACCGACTGCTCGATCTGGCCTTCGACGTAGCCGCCCTCGGTGAGCACCAGACCGACCACGAACGTGGCGACGGCGACCGTGGACTTGCGCACGAACGTCATGACGGAGGCGTACAGGCCCTCGTGATGCTCGCCGGACACCAGCTCGTCGAGATCCGGGATCATCGGGAACACGTTCCACGGGGTGGCGATCACGGCGCCCAGGCCGATGTTGTAGACCAGACCGACCACGTACAGCCACATCGTCAGGTCGTTCATGCTGGTGCCGGAGAGCACCCAGAAGCCGACCAAGGCGACGAGCTCGACCACGATGCCGACGCACCACACCCAGCGCGGGCTGAACTTGACCAGCAGGTAGCCAACGAGGATGGTCAACGGCAGGCCGATGATGTTCAGCGACAGCACGCCGCTGGAAACGCCGGCGGACAGGCCGAGCACGGAGACCACGAAGTAGGCGAACACGGCGTTGAACGTGTCCTTGGCGGTGAAGGTGCACAGGTAGACGATCAGGTGCTTGCGGAACGTGCGCAGCTTCACGGTGGCGATGTAGGCCTTGAGCTGCTCGCCGAACGTACGGCCGGCGCCCTCCTTGGCCTTGGCCTCGAGCTTGGCGGCCATCTCCGGGGTGATCTGGCGCTCCCACGTGGTCTTGTAGGCGATGAACACGGACACCATGTAGATCACGGCGAACACGATCGCGTTGAACGTGTACGACATCGGATTGTCCTCGCCAAAGATCTTGAACAGCTGGCCGGGCAGGAACGTGGCCAGGAACGAGCTACCGGAGGAGATCACCAGACGCGCGGTGGACAGCATCGTGCGCTTGTTGTAGTCCTCGGTCATCTCGGTGGGCAGCGTCTCCCACGGGATGAGCACCATGGCGGCCACGAGCTCGAACAGCACGTAGCTGATCAGGTAGTACCAGTAGTTCAGGCCGGTGATCCACAGCAGGATGAACTCGAGCATAAGCGGGGAGCCGATCAGCAGGAAGAAGTGGCGACGGCCGAACTTCTTGCCGATCTTAAAGCGGTAGAGATTATCGGTGATCGCGCCCATGAACAGGCTGATCACGGCGTCGGCCACGCGGGCGATGGCCAGGATGGAGGCCGCCTCCATGGCGGTCAGACCCGCATAGGTGGTCCAGAAGAACAGCAGCCACGCGCCGATGAGCGTGAATGCGCCGCCGCCCATCATGTCCGGCATACCGTAGCCGATGGCGCGTGCGACCGTGATCTTGCGCGGCCGATACACGCTGGGAATATGGTTGTTATTGTCTGCCATGACTGTTTCCGTTTCTTCTCTGCGGCGAACCGACGTCGTTGCCGGTTGTTGCACGATTTCAGTGTGGCTTGACAAGTCGTGGCGGATTCCGGTTTGCAGTGATTTACATCGTCGGGCGACGATTGACGGTAAACGGTCGGGTTTTATGAAAACAGGTATGCGAATAGGGGGTACAGACGGGGGTGATGGCCGCACAGAGGTGCAACCGGATCGGGGAAAACGAGGATGACCGCATGACCATGGAAACAACCGAAGGATCACCGTGAGAACGCTCCCCGCGCACCGCCGCTGCTAGCATGACGGGCATGAGATTGGTGATGAAGAAAACCGACGCGTCCGCCGCGGCGACCGCGATCGGCATGATGGCGATCCTGCTATGGAGCCTCATGATGGGACTGGTCAGGCTCGTATCGGAAGCGTTCGGAGCCACACTCGGACCGCCGCTCATCTACACCTGCGGCGCGATCCTGCTGCTCATCTTCCACCGACCGGCACCCCTGAAACAGGCGCCGCTGAAATACCTGCTCGTCGGCGGCGGACTGGTCGTGTTCTACGAATCGGCGATCTCACTGTCCATCGGACTGGCGGCGTCAAGCGCGCAATCCGTGGAAATCAGCCTGGTCAACTATCTATGGCCCACACTCATGGTGCTGCTGGCCGCGGCCGTCTCACACCGCAAACACGCGGTAGGATATGCGGTTCCCGGCGCAATCGTGGCGACCGCGGGCGTGATCATATCGGTCGGCGGCAACAGCGGACTGGACTGGCATGCGGCCGCGCACAACATCGCCTCCAATCCCCTGCCGTACGCGCTCGCGCTCGCAGGCGCAGTGGCATGGGCCGTGTACGCCGTGGTCACGCCGTCGATGGCGAACGGATACGACGGGACGAGCGTGTTCTTCCCGTTCGTGGCGCTCGCGCTGTGGATCATTCACTTCGTCACGGATACCGGTATGACCGGAGGCGGGAGTGCCAGCACAGGCGGAGGCGCCGGCGATGCGGGAATCCGCGGAATCGGCGCGGTCATGGGAAATCTGATCGGCCAACTGACCGCGGCATCCTGGATCGACTGGCTGATCGTGGTGCTCACCGCCGCGTCGATCGCCGGCGGCTATGCGTGCTGGGGCTACGGCATTCTGCACGGCAGCATGGAGACGATGGCCGTCGCATCGTACGCCACGCCACTGCTGTCGGTGGCGGCGAGCGCGGTACTGCTGCATGTGAGCCTGTCCGTGCCGTTCTGGGTCGGCGCGCTGCTCGTGGTGGCCGGCTCCATAGTCAACTGGCTGTTCCAAAAGCGGTGACCCGCCAATCCCAGTTCACGATTTCGAGAGGACTGCATTTCGTGAACTGAAAACATAAAAAAGTCCCTTCCGAAGGGAGGAACGGAAGGGACTCGAGTAGATCTGGCTCCCCTCTTTGAGGGGAGCTGGCCGCCGGAGGCGGACTGAGGGGAGAATGCGCCCGCATAGGGGTTTGACCGCTCACTCCCCTCAGTCGGCTACGCCGACAGCTCAACCTGTAAGAAAGGACGGCCTTCGGCCGCGTTTTATCTGCTTGCCTGTCGGCTCGCCTGATTCCTATAAACGCCTCTGGCGTTTACTTCACGGACTCAGCCTCGGAGAGGAGAGCCAAGATGGGGATCAGCCCTCGGCCGCCACGCGCTTGGCCTTGAGAACGGCGACGTTGGAGTCGACGCGCTTCTTGTTCAGCGGGTAAATGAAGATCAGCAGCAGCACGCCGATGACCAACGCCGCGGCCGGGATCGCCGTGCTGAAGTTGTAGATGTTGTTGCGCACGGCATCGGTCTGCACCGCCTCGGCGCCGGCCTTGTAGCCGACCCAGGTCAGCGCGTTGCCGGAGATCCAGCCGGCGATGGCCTGGCCAACCTTGCGTCCGAAGGAGTACACCGAGTACACGGTGGCATCCTCGCGCATGTTCTGCGTGACCTCGATGTCGTCGATGGTGTCGGTCGCCATGGCGTAGCACACCATGTTGCTCATGCCCACGCCGAAGAAAATGACTACGTATCCAATGGTGAACACCATCGGCACGTCGGTGTGCAGCACGAACAGCATGATCACGGCGGCGCAGGCGATCAGCTGGCCGCACACCGCGCAACCCTTGTGCCCGATACGCTTAGCCAGCGGCTTCACCAGCGGCGCGCAGGCGAGCATGGCCAGGGAGCCGCACATCACGGTCAGGGAGATCATGCCGGCGGAACGGAAGTAGTCGGCGTAGAGGTAGTTGACCATCTGCATGAGGAACAGCATGGCGATGGTAGCCGAAAGGGACATGAGGATCAGGCCCCACAGGGAACGGCTCTTCAGCGCGTTGCCGATCATGTGCAGCGTGGACTTGCGCTCGCCTTCGACGGTATCGGAGTGATGATCCTCCGGCTTCACACGCTCGGTGCACATCTTGTAGCAGGCAAAGAAGCACAGGAACGCGCACACGGCGAAGATGCCGGACACCAGAGCGAACACCTGCGTGCCCTCGCCGCCGCGGATGATCTGGTTGCCGTTGGCATCGGCCGAGTAGATGATCAGCGGGGCGACCACGCCGATGACCAGCGAGGCGCAGGTGGAGCCCACGGAACGGTAGGTGGACAGACTGGTACGGTCGTCGGGTTCGGGCGAGATCAGCGACGCCATGGAGCTGTAGGGAATGTTCACCGAGGAATACAGGATTCCCCAGATGATGTATGTCACGTACATGTAGACGATCTTCACGCCCATCGATGCGCCGATGGCGAAGGTCTGGTACATCAGGAACGAGAAGATGACCACGGGAGCGGCCATGCGCATCATCCACACGCGGTACTTACCGTTCTTCGTAGCTGGGGCCTTATCTACGAGCACGCCCACGGTGACGTCGGCGAATGCGTCGACGATTCGCGCGATCAGGAACAGGGTGCCGACCACGGCGCCGGGCACGCCCATCACCTTGGTGTAGAAGATCATCAGGAACGAGCTGGCGAACGTAAACATGAAATCGTTGCCGAAGTCGCCGAACAGATAGCCGACCTTGTCTCGCATGCCGAAGGGGCGCACGGCGGTGCCTCCGGTAGTGGTTGGGGAACTCATGGTTTTTCTCTCCTTTGAGTGGGTTGAGTTGTAGCGGAAGTATTAGGTGGAGCGTGCGGGGGTGCCCTGTGCCCTCCCTCAGTCCGACGATTGTCGGACAGCTCCCTCCCGAGGAGGGAGCACGTAGAAAGGGAGCGTCAGAGGACGATGAAGGAAATGGATGCGGGAGGGAGCGTGACAAAATCGCCGGAAATGGTGGCGGGATCCAGTCCGGGAAGCTCGTCGTTCGGACCGAGTGCCAGCACGGTGCCGTTGAGATGGACGTCGCGCGAATGCGGATCATCGGCGGTGAGCTGATAGAGCCATCCGCCATCCACACCATCGACAGTGATCGCCTCGGTCTTGGAATTGTTGACGATCAGCCACGCCATGCCATCGCGACCATCCTTGCGCGAGCGGGCGTACACATGCACGCCTTCGTGCGTCTGGTCATCGGCACGATACACGTCCGCACCCATCAGACGGTTCCACAGCAGCACGAACCAGTAGTTCGGTCGCGGTGAAAAATCACCGAAATCCAACCAGCCATAGTCGGACGAAGCGAGCGTGTTGTGGAAGATCACACCATTGGTCAGTTCGCCGAACGAACCCAATTCGCAGGCAGTGCGGAACACATCGAGATACGTGGACGCCCATGTATCGCCGCCGAGACCGGCGTCGGCGCTCTCGGTAATCCACACCGGCGCGCCCGGTAAATATTCGTCACGCATCGGCAGGTAGGCACGGCAGGCAGACTCGGCGGAGGATAGGTAGTCATCACCCATTGCCTCCGACGCATCCCAATGGTGGCCGAGCACGCTGGCGCCGCGCTCGGAGATGCCGTTGTACCAGTGGTAACTGAACACGTCGGCACGCTCCTGAAGATGCGGCATGAGATCGGCGGCCTTGAACGAGTCCAACGCGGCGAGCGTATTGCCGGCAGCCTCGTTAGCCTGCGCATTGACCACGCTGTGAGGCGTACCGGGAATGCCGATCTCGGATGCACACGGTCCGACACATAACACGTCCGGATAGTTCTCGCGCAGGAAGCGGAAGAACGCGTCCTGATCCCGGGCATATTCGGCCATGCCATAATCGGCCGGGGAGTTGTCGGGAGTGAGGATGTTCGGCTCGTTCATGAACTCGGCGGCCTCGATCGGCACGCCGTAGTCGCGGCTGAAGTCGAACAGCAGCTTGGCCTGCGCCGGATCCCAACTGCCGTCGGGCGTGTTGTGCACGCCGGTACTGTTGGCCACGGACACGAGCAGATGACCGTTGATCGATTTGACAAAATCAAGCACACCGATCCACTGATCGCGGGTGAGCACACTGGAGAAGCCCTCCGGCGCCTTGCCGCCGGTCGTGCCGTCGAAGTCGTAGTAGGTGTTCGACGCCCAGCTGCCGGACACGCGCACCCATGCGGGGCCGAGCGCCTTAGCCAACGCGAGCAATCGTTCGTTGCGCAGGTCCTTGGGCGGATAGGGTTCCATGCTGTTGCGCATGTCAGCCATGCCGTGTAGGACGAACGGCTCAGCACCGCTGATCTGACCGGGCGCGTAACGCTTCCAGAACGTGCCGCCCGTTACTTCGGTCATTTCGATGTTGTACGACGCCATCAGCGGATCGACCGTGCGAACATGACGAAGCCTCGTTGCATCCAGCGATATCGTTGGCATGATTCTCTCCTTATTCGGTATCGGCATCCTTGCCGATGCAGCTTCTCACTGTAAGGAACTCGCGAACTTAGATGATTTTCTTTCCACGTTTTGCAGTTGCGGGAAATATACGATGGGTAGCACACTTTTATCAGATGAATGACGTCTGCCCTCTTGGCGGAAGCCCGCTCACACAACGATTCGTCAATACAATTGACGCCTATGAGCAAGCGCAATGACGGCGGCAATGACATGGCGCACAACAGTCATAAAAAGGTCACACTTGAGGAAGTGGCATCTGTGGCCGGTGTCTCCCCCGCCACCGTGTCCCGCGCATTATCACGACCCGGCCGGGTCAATTACAAAACCGCGCAACGCGTACGACTCGTAGCTCAGGAATTGGGATATCGCTCGGACAAAGTCGAGGCGTTCACCGAGGAAAAACTGCACGGCATGATTACGGCCATCGTGCCCGACATCAACAATCCCGCGTTCGCCACCGCTATCCACACCCTGCAATCCACCGGTATCCGACGCGGCTTTTCCGTCACCATCAGCGATAGCGAGGAAAGTGTCGAACAGGAGCGACGCCTGCTTGACAATGCGCTGCAGCTTGCCGATGGCGTGGTGATGATCTCCCCAAGGCTGTCCGACACCGTGCTGCGCAAGGCGGCGCAGATCAAACCGATCAGCGTGGTGAACCGGTTCGTCGGAGGTCTGCCCTGCGTAACGCCCGATCTGACGGAAAGTCTGACGGAGGCGATCAGCCGGCTCGTCACCCTCCGGCACCGGCAGATCACCTACCTCGGCGGACCGAAACTCTCGTGGCAGGAGGGGCAGCGATGGCAAATCATCGCCAGGCTCTGCGTACGATACGGGCTCAAAGTGCGACGCATGCAGTGCGAAACACCCACCTACCGCGGCGGATGGCATGACTTTCAGGGGTTTCTTGACCATCCCACCACGGCGGTGATCTCCTACAACGATGTAATGGCCTTGGGATTCATGGCGTTCCTCAAGCAGCATGACGTGAGCATTCCGGAGCAGGTGTCGGTGCTCGGCATTGATGGCACGCGACTGGCGCAGATGTTCGAACCACCGTTGTCGAGCATCATCATTCCCCGGCGGGAGATGCTGGAAATCGGCACCACCATGTGCATCGACAGGATTCTGCACACAGCCGACCCCGGTGCCACGCCAATCAGAAGCTTCCCTACCTCATTCCTGCCCCAGGCGAGCATCGGAATGGCAAATTCAGCCGATTCCAGTTCACGATTTTGAAGGGGGATCAGAGCGTGAACTGGAAATCGGGTGTGGATCATTGGCATCATGCGGTTTTTGCGCCGCGTCCCAGTTCACGATTTTGAGGGGGTTTCATAGCGTGAACTGGCTATGCCCGGAAACTAGGCGAGGACGGCGAATTCGGGGTCGCGGTGCTTGCGGCGGATGATCACCGTGACCATCACCATGCAGTAGAGCAGCGCCAGACCCCAGGCCAGCGGATTCGAGTAGCAGACGGCCAAGTATCCGCCGCCGATGATCGTGATCCAGCCACCGAGCGAACGACCGATCAGCTCGCCCACGCCAGACACGATCGCATGCGTGCTGTAGCCCATGCCCTGCAACGTGTTGCGGAAGATCATCAGCGAGCCGTGGATGATGAAGAAGCAGCTCATGATGAACAGGTACTCCACCGCGCCGTCGAACACGGCCGCACTGGTGTCGCCGAGCACGAACCGGCACATCGGCGCCTTGAACAGGAAGATCACCACCCATACGATCACGCAGTACACGCCCTGAATGATCACGCCGTCGCGCAGACCGAGCTTGATGCGGTCGAGTCGGCGGGCGCCGTAGTTCTGTCCGGCGTACGTGGCCATCGCCATGCCGACGCTTTCCATCGGCAGCGTGAACATCTGTCGTATGCGCTCGCCGGCGGTCTGCGCGGTCACCATGGCGGCGCCGAGCGAGTTGATCGCATCCTGCATCACCACCGCGCCGATCGCCGACACCGAGTATTCGAATCCCATCGGCAGGCCAACGTAGCAGAGTCGTCCAATGTGATGGCCGGACCAGCCCATCTCGTCACGATGCACCTGGAAGATGTCGATCCTGGCGAACGCCCACCAGCAGTTGAGCACGGCCGACAGAGTCTGGCCGATCACGGTGGCGAGCGCGGAGCCGATCACGCCCATGCCGATCACGCCGATGAACGTGTAGTTGAGCACGATGTTGACCACGCATGCGACGAGCAGGAAGTAGAACGGGTGCTTGGAGTCGCCCACAGCGCGCAGCAGGGCGGCGGAATGGTTGTAGAGGATGGCCGTGGGGATGCCGAGGAAGATGACGACGATGTATTCGACGGCCATGTCGAGCAGTTCGGCGGGCGTGCCGATGAGTTCGAGCATGGGTCGGGCGAGCAGGACCATGGCGGCGGTGAACACGACCGAGAGGATCACGCCGAGCCAGGCGCCGTTCCACATGAAGCGTCGGAAGTCGCGCTCGTCCTTGGCGCCGAAGCTTTGCGCGGCGGGGATGGAGAAGCCGATGCACGCGCCCTGCACGAAGCCGAGGATGAGGAAGTTGAGCGGGTAGGTGACGCCGACCGCGCCCAGGGCGTCGTCGCCGATGAGTCGACCGACGATCACCGCGTCGGCGAAGCTGTACATCTGCTGGAACAGCGTGCCGAGCACGAGCGGGATGGAGAAGATGAGAATGCGCAGCAGCGGACTGCCGACGGTGAGATCGGTGGTGGAGTCGTCGTGCTTGGAGGGGCCGGTTGGCTGAGCGGGATCGATGGAATCGTCGCGTTTGACGGTGCCGACGGGTTCGGTGAGTTTGGCGGGGTCGTTCTGTTCTACCGGTTCGGACATGGTTCCCTCCCGCGCTGTCGTCTTCCTCATTGAATGGTACGACCGTACATGGCCTACAACAGCATATTGGCGCATGTGCCGACGAATCATCGTTCATTTTCCATGATTTTCCAATTCTGCGCCCATTGGTTACGATGTCGGGTATGGATAGCGAACACGATGGCGTGACAAACGATGGCGTGACGAACGACAACGCGAACAGCGACGTTGCGAATGCGAGCGGCGTTCAGGAGTCGAGAACCGCGACGATATGGGATGTGGCGGCCGCGGCCGGGGTCTCCCCCACCACGGTGTCGCGCGCGTTCCGGCAGCCGTCGCGCGTGAACGTGAAGACGCTGGGCCGCGTGCTTGAAACGGCGAAACGGCTGGGATACCGCAGCGAGTCGATCATCCCGCGCGAGGAGGAGCATCTGCGCGGACTGCTCGCACTGGTGGTGACCGATCTGGAGAATCCGGTGTCGGCGCAGTTCGCGCGCAGCATCCAGCGCGAGTGCGCGGAACGCAATTTCGGTCTCATGGTGTGCGACACGGAGGAGGACAAGGCGAGCGAGCTGGCGATCATCAAACGCACCATCCCGCATGTGGACGGCATCATTCTGAGCGCGTCGAGGCTGTCGGACGCCACGATCCGCAAGGTGGCGCAGGTGCGGCCGCTGGCCGTGATCAACCGCATCGTGGGCGGCGTGCAGTCGGTGTACGCGGACGACGGAGACAGCATCGCCGACGCGGTGCGCGAGCTCAAGCGGCTCGGCCATCAGCAGATCACGTATCTGCCCGGTCCGGACAGTTCATGGCAGAACGGACTGCGCGCGAACGCGATTCTCACCGCGTGCAAGCGCGAAGGGCTGAAATTCCGTCGTACGCCGTGCGCGTATCCGGTGGGAAAACGATCGGAGGAGGCGTTCGCCGCGTATCTGGCACGGCCGACCACGGCGGCGATCGCGTTCAACGACGACGTGGCGTACGCATTCATGCTGTTCCTGGAGGCGCATCGACTGCGCGTGCCGTGGCAGGTGTCGTTGGTCGGCATCGACGACACCCCGAAGTGCGAGATCTGCACGCCGAAGATGTCGAGCATTCGCGTGCCACGACGCGAGTTGGGTGCGGCGGCCGCGAACCGCATCATTGATCGGCTGCTGCACGTGTCGGACGGTGATCTGACGCCGATCCGCATGCGGTCCGAGTTCGTGCGGCGTGATTCGATCGCAGCGGCACCTGCGTCGGCGATGATGTAGGAGGGGTGGGAGTGCTGCGGATTTGTACACGCACCATTACGAACCCGCAGTGAGTAGCAGCCTTTACTGCGGGTTCGCACAAGGATCGATACGAACCCGCAGTGTGGAGTCTCTTTCGCTGCGGGTTTGTATATGCGTCATTACAAACCCGCAGCGGACGGTGGTGTTCACTGCGGGTTTGTGCGCATATCGATACGAACCCGCAGTATGAGACCGACGCTCCCCTCGGTCAGCCCTCTAGATCCCCTCAGAGAAGGGAGCCGGAAGGGGTGCTTGGCTAGCGCTTGTCGATGGCGGCGAGGGCGGCGGCGAGATCGTCGGCGTACCCGCTGTCGAACGGGGTGTTGGCGAGGATCTCGTGCATGGTGCGGGCGTCGCCGAGCGCGTAGAAGCCGGGCTTGCCCTGCGTGGTGGCCATGTGCAGCATGGCCGGGCCGATGCTGGCGGCCACGTCGAGGTAATGCTCGTCGAACCAGTCGAGGAACGGCTTCATCACGCCGGCCACCTGCTCGTTCTGACGCAGGTATCCAAACGTGCAGTCAAGCGAGAACGACGGCTCGTAGTCGGCACTCACGTGCGGCAGGCAGCGCGGCTCGGTCATGCCGTTCAATGTGAGCGTGCCGAAGATCTCACTCAGCCAGTCGATCGCGTCGTCGAGCCAGCGGCGGGCACGGCCGGACAGTTTGCTCACGTCGGTCACGCTCGGCGATGCGGAGCCGAATCCGTGCGGGCCGAACGCGTAGATGTGCGATTCGAAGGAGATGCCGTTGTCGGCGAGCGCCTCGATCATGCACACGAGATTGTTGACGGAGATGAGCGCGTCGTCGCGCGTGCCGAAGACGAAGCAGGGGCAGGTGGTGACGTCGACGGCGTCGACCACATCGGGTGCGGCGGGATCGCAGCCGCGGATGGAGGATGCGAGCAGCGCCGGGTAGCCGAGGATGGCGGCGTTGGGGCGGGTCGCGGGGCTGGACATGGTGGCCGCGCAGCCGGCGAGGTGGCCGCCGGCGGAGAAGCCGCACACGGCGATGCGGTCGGGGATGATGCCCCAGTCGTCGGCGTGCGCGCGGATGAGTGACATGGCCTGTTCGTAGTCGTCGAGCTGGTTGGGCCAGCCGGCGTGTTCGGCGACGGAGTAGCGCAGCACGAACGCGTGGTAGCCGGCGCGCATGAAGGCGAGGGCGACGGGCTCGGCCTCGGGTTCGGCGCAGTACTGGTAGCCGCCGCCGGGGATGACGATCACGGCGGGTCGGCGGTCGATGCGGAACTGGCCTCCCACGCCCTGCAGGTAGGCGGACAGCGTGA
The DNA here is from genome assembly GCF_003952005.1 of Bifidobacterium callimiconis. Lineage (GTDB taxonomy): Bacteria > Actinomycetota > Actinomycetes > Actinomycetales > Bifidobacteriaceae > Galliscardovia > Galliscardovia callimiconis. The sequence goes on along the minus strand of NZ_QXGJ01000007.1, from coordinate 36,195 downwards.
CGTTGCGGTCCTCGTTGAGCGTGATGGTCTGGGATTGCAGATGCGTCTGCGGGGTCGGTGAAGACGGAGTCTGCGACGCGGTTGGATTCTGCTGGTTCATGTTCGCTCCTTTCCCTGAAAACGACGATGGCTTCCCTCGGTTGGAGGGAAGCCATGCGCATGGTGTTGACTAGCGGACCTTCTTGATGAGGAGCACCGAGATGATCGAGAGTACGCTCATCGCGATGGCGATCGGGAAGATGTAGTCGTAGGTGCCGGTGGCGGTCACGATGGCGGAGGTGAGCGCCATGCCCGCGGACTGGCCGGCGGTGGTGGCCGCGTTGATGAAGCCGAGGTCCTTGCCGGCGTTCTCCTTGCTGGGCAGCACGTCCACGTTCAGCGCCTGGTCGATCGACATGAAGATGCCCTGGCCGAGTGCCACGAACACGGCGGCGCAGTAGATGCCGGTGATGTTCGGCATGATGATCGGGGCGGCGAAGCCGATCATGGCGAGGCAGGCGGAGAGCACGACCATGGGCTTGCGGCGGTGGATGCGGTCGGACAGCGGACCGACGATCATGGCCACGATCGAGGCGATCATCTGGAAGATGGCGATCATGGAGACGACCTTGGCGGCGGCGTTCTTCTCGAGGCCGATGTAGTCCTGGCAGATGTACAGCCAGTAGCCGGCGAGCATCTGGATGGCCAGCAGCAGGAAGGTACGGCAGCAGAACGCCTTCCAGAAGTCGGACGCGCCCTTGACCGGCGGGGTGAAGGAGTAGACGACGTGCTTCCAGACGCTGCCTTCCTTGAGTTCGGTCTTCTCGTTCTTGTTGCCCGGCTCACGCGGGATGATGAGCAGGAACAGCATGGCGGACACGAACATGCAGATTGCGGCGATGGTGAAGCCGAAGCGCACGGAGTTGACGAAGTAGGAGCCGACGAACGCGCCGATGGCCAGGCCCAGCGTGTTGCCGAAGCCGATGGCGGACGAGATGGTGCCGCGGTACTGTTCGGGCACGCGGTCGGACACGGTGGAGTAGATCGGCGAGTTCATCATGTTGAAGCCGATCTTGCTCAGCCACAGCACGAGCGTCAGGCCGGCGATGATGCCGATGTTGCCCATGAGGAAGTAGAAGCCGAGCGAGAACCAGGCGCCCCAGAACAGCCACGGGGTGCGCTTGCCGAACTTCGACTTGGTCAGATCGGACAGCGCGCCGACGATGATGTTCGCCACGAGGGCGACGATCGAGCCGACGGCGGTCATGGTGCCGAGCACGGCGGTCGGGTTTTCGGCGCCCAAGTCCTTGATGCGCTGCGGCAGCAGCACCTGGCTGACCATGGCGAAGCCGATGGACATGATGATCCAGAAGGCCAGGTAGCCGGCCATCCAACGCACGAGGTTGAACTTGGGCTCGGCGGCCTTCGAGTCCTGCTGGACTCCTACGGTGGTTTGCGTAGTCATTACTCTCTCCTAAATGTATGACTGCATTTTCTGGCCCGGCGGGCGGCGTTCTTGGCGGTTCTGCCGCCCGACCGGGTCACATATTCTGATGAGCGTGCGGGTGCGGTGTGGCGCGGATTGCGATGTTGACTGCGACGCGGAGGATGCGATCCCTACCTCAGTCGCGCTGCGCGCGCCAGCTCCCTCCCTTGGAGGGAGCACAACGCCCGACATCTTCGTTCTCCCTCCAGGGGAGGGAGATGTCACGACGAAAGTCGTGACAGAGGGAGGGATCCCACTACGACAGAAATCACAATCCCCACAGCGGGATCGAAGTCCGCTCCGACGAGGACCCCGACCCCTCCATCCGATCCGCTCAGATCGAGACCAGATCCTTGGCCTTGAAGACCAGGCTGGCGCGGTAGTCGCCGTTCGGGTTGGCGTAGCGGACCAGCGCCTTGCGGGTCTGTCCGTCGAAGAACCAGCCTTCGTCGGCGGCGAGGAACTTGTCGTAGTTGAGGAAGCGCGGGATCGTACGTCCGGCCACTTCGGCGCTCAGCGGGGCGATGCGGCGGCACAGCACCTCGAGTTCCATGGTCTTCACGCGGGTCTCGAACGCGCCCTCGCGGGCGAAGTCGATGTCCACGCCGTCGGCGGACGGGTTCACGGTGACCGTGGTGTTCAGGTAGTCGCCATGCTCGTAGGCGCGGGTCACGCCGTCGTCCTCGTACAGGCCGAACTCGGTCTTCTCACCCGGCTCGACCAGCAGGGTCAGGTGGTCAATCGTCTGGTTGTGCAGGTTGGTCAGTCCCGGGCACTGCGGCACGATCGAACCGGCGCGCAGGAACATCGGGATGCTGGCGAGCGTCACCGGCACGGTGATCGTCTGGCCGCCGGCGAGCCACTGGCGGGTCTCGAAGTCATACCAGTCGGTGCCGGCCGGCAGGTACACGTCGATGGACTCGGCGCCCTTGTCAAGCACGTTGGCCACGAGCAGCGAGGAGCCGATCATGAACTCGAAGCTCTCGTTCCACGTGTTCGGATCGTCCTGGAACTCGTAGACGAGCGGACGCATGATCGGCGCGCCGGTGACGGACGCCTCATGCAGCAGCGAGTAGTAGTACGGCGCCAACTGGTAGCGCAGACGGATCGCGTCGGCGATGTAGTGCGTGTACTCGGGGTACATCCACGGCTCGGTCACCGTGTTGTCGGTGTTGCACGAGTGGATGGAGAAGCGCGGCTGGAACACGCCGTTCTGCACCCAGCGCACGAACAGTTCCGGCTCGGGCGCGTGGCCGTCGAATCCACCGATGTCGGCGCCCTGATTGGCCACGCCGGACAGACCCATGCCGAGGATGGTCGGCACGTTGTACTTGAGGTTGGTCCACGTGGTGCCGTTGTCACCGCACCAGGTCTGCGCGTAGCGCTGGATGCCCGCGTAGCCGGCACGGTTGGTCACGTACGGACGCACGTCGGCGTCGAACGCCTCGATCGCGGTGTGCGCGGTCTTGGCCATGAGCGTGCTCATGAGCGGCTTCATCTCGCCGATCGGACGCTTGAGACCCTCGGCCTCGGTGATGGCGTCGTTGTCGGCGATCTCGTACTCGTTGTTGTCGTTCCAGATCCAGCGGATGCCGTTATCGAGCAGCTGCTTGGTCATGTGCTCGCTCCACTTGGCACGGCCGGCCGGGCTGGTGAAGTCGACGAAATGCGCGGGGCCGCCCCAGTAGCGATCCACCTGCGAGGCGGAATCGTCGGCGGTGCGCACGTAGGCGCGCGCCTCTTCGAACTCGTCGGTCAGGTAATGCGTGTTGAGCATGCCGGGCTTGATGTTCGGCGACACCTGCACGCCCTTCTCCTCGAGCGCCTCGACGAAGCCGGACGGGCTCGGGAAACGATCGTAGTTCCAGTTGTACACGTAGCGCTTGCCGTCCTCGCCCGACGTGTAGCCGGACGACAGGAAGAAGCCGTCGACGGGGATGCCGTACTTGGCGCACGTGTCGACGAAGTCCTCGATAGCCTTGTCGCAGTCCTTGTCGAGCTCGGTGTAGAACATGGTGGATCCCATGTAGCCGAGGGAGCTGAGCGGCATCATCGCGGTCTTGCCGGTCAGGTCGGTGTAGTGCTCCACCACGTCCTTGATGGTCGGGCCGCCGATGAAGTACAGGTCGATGTCGCCGGCCTCGGCCTGGAAGTAGCTGTAGCGCAGCCAGTAGTTGGAGTGCTCGCAGTCCATGTCGAACACGGAGTCGGCGGAGTTGTTGTAGAACAGGCCGTGGGTGAGCTTCCGTTCGGCGTCGAAGTTGATGTAGAACGGGATCATCTTGTACAGCGGGTCCGACTTGGAGGCGTCCCAGCCGAGCGAATCGGTGTTGTGCATGCGCATGCGACGGCGGATCTTGTTGAGCTCGCCGCTCTTCTCGCCGAAGCCGTAGAAGTAGTTGTGGTCGCCCATCTTCACGTAGTGGGTGGGGCGGCCGAGGCTGTCCTCCATGAAGGAGCGGCCGGGCAGGTCGGAGTGCAGCACGTTGCCGGCCTCGTCCACGATCTCGAATGCGAACGGGTCGGTGTGGATGCGCAGCGTGTATTTGCCGGTGGACGCGGCGTGCACGCCCGGTTCGGGCTCGGTCAGCTCGATGGCGATGGGCTCCACGCGGGTGCGCTCGCCGGCCATGAGCTCGTCGGAGGCGTCGGCCCACGCGGTCTTGACGAGCGCGTAGTTGAGCTCCTCGGGGAACTCGTCCTTGAACGTGCTGCGGATGCGGATGATGTTCTCGTCGATCAGATACACCTGGAATTTGGCGCCGTTGGTGGTCACGTCGAGGTGATCGCCATGGTTCTCCAGACCGGTGAGCAGGGTGCTGATTTTCACTACGGCTCCTTTGCTTGGCTGCTTGTCGCGTGCGATGACGATGCGTCGTCGTTCGTTATCGTTCGCGGTTGTTGATGGCGCGGCCAGGATGCCTGATGCGATGTCGTTGTCGCGGTGGGCATGACCACGTGATGGTTCCAGTCTGCGGCGACGCCGGTTTTGTCGGACTTCATTTTCCGCCGTTTTCCATTTTTTGAAGCTGTTTTTTGTGAAGCGGATCACAACGTTGTGTCCCGATTCGCAAAATCAAGTGTTGCCAACAGTTTCACGGTCACTATAGCGCCACCTATCCCCCATATTTTCCACCGTTTTCCAAAATTGAGGACGGATTTGCACCCGACGCCGAACATGAAAAACCCGTCCGGCGGAAGGAAAAGCCGGACGGGTTTATGGCACACACATCACGGAACCGATCAAAACCGCGAAGTCCTGTTTGTTGTTGTCGAACGTCAATCATTCGAGTGGAGTCGCCCGGACGAAGGATATTCTGACCGGCACGGTCGGAGGTGATTAGGCTACGAGAGGCGACTTGCGGTCGGCACAGACCGCTTGCTGCATTGCCGGATATTGATATCTTCCCCGATGAGCGGGTGTTTTGGCAACGATTTGCCATCATTTGACGTGGTTTGGCAATAATCCCAGCGCACTCTTTGCGGGGAGGTCCGTTCCGTGAACTGGAGGCCATGTTCGTTTTTTCATGAGAATCGTTGGAAATAAGCCGTTTTAGGCGAGTGCGATTGTGTTGGATGTTGTGATTTTTGGCGCACTCTTTGTGGGAGTGGATGAAGAGTGAGCTGGGATGCGCCGGGAGCCCTCCCTCAGACCGGCTTCGCCGGCCAGCTCCCTCCCCAAGAGGGAGCACGGAGAGGGGTGCCTGGGAGCATAGAGGGGAAAATGAAAAGGCCCTGTGACGGGATCGGGAGGACGCCGTCACAGGGCCGCTATGGATAGAAGACGTGGGGAGCGCAAGCCCCTACCACTCGCTACTTGGCGAGCTTGGAGAAGTCGGCGAAGAGCTCGTCGTAGATCTGGCCCCAGGAGCGCTTGCCCTGGATGTACTTGACGGTCATCGAGTCGGTGAAGGAGTCGAAGAAGCCCTTGATCTCGGCCTTGGCCTCGTCGGAGGCGGACAGCTCGTCCACCTTGGCCTTGATGCCGGCGTTGGCCTGGGCGCAGCGCAGGGCCTCCCACTCGCCGTAGGTCATGGACTTGAACTTGCCGTCGAGACCCTCGTTGAGCACGAAGGTGTTTGCCTCGGTCAGCGCGGCCAGAGTCGGCTCGATCTGGTCGGCGGGCGTGGCGAAGTCGAGCTGGCCGGCCTGGTCAAGCCCGCTGAACGTCACCTTGCCGTCGTTGATCTCGGCCTGGATGAACACCATCTTGTCGATCTTCTCGTTGTACAGAATGATCTGCGCCATTGCATTGCCTCTTTCGGATTGACGGGATCGATTGTTCCCGATTGGTTTTCTATTTGGTCGGTATTCAGTTGTGTATTCAGTTATTTGACTATTCGGTTATGGAGTGTTCGGCTATGGAATGCATATGAAAGGAGCCGCGAACGACTGCTGCCATTCGCGGCTCATGTCTCGCGGGCGTCAGACCTGTTCGATCGGACGGCCGTTCTTGTCGAGGGCCGGCCACAGCTTCTCGTACGGGTGACCGGTGAGCTCCTCGGCCACCTTGCGGGCCTCGTCGCTGACGTCCTTCTTGTCGCCGCCCTGCTCAAGGCGCTCGATCTCGGCCTTGAGCACGCCGTGGGTCTCGCGATCCAAGTAGATGTGGCGGCTCAGCCACAGGGCCCAGGCGATCAGGATGCAGGTGCCGAGGAAGAACACGAGCACGATGCCCACCTGCACGTTGTGCGGCGTGGTGTCGAAGCTCTTCATGGTGTCGGCCTTGTAGCCGGTGAACTCGAGCAGGATGCCGGCAACCCACGTGGCGATGGCGCCGGTGGACTTACGGCAGAAGGTCATCACGGAGGCGTACAGGCCGGCGCGGTCGCCGCGGGTCATGATGTAGTCCACGTCGGGCATGAACGGGAACAGGTTCCACGGGGTGAACTCAAGGGTTGCACGACCGCACTGGTAGATGATCGACACGATCAGGAAGATCCAGAACGGGTTGTGGATGCCCATGGCCCACACGGCCACGTACGCGACCATGGCGATCAGGATGGAGATGTAGCTCAGGCGGAACAGGAACCTCGGGCCGTGGGAGATCATCAGCTTGGCGCAGTAGATGGTCATCGGGATGCCGAGGATGGACATGGCCTGGAAGGTCCACGGCCAGGAGTCGCCGGCGCCGGAGATGCAGCAGGCGATGAACGTCGGCAGCAGGGTGGAGTAGAAGTCCTTGCCGGTGAAGCTCAGCAGGTACACGGCCAGGTGCGTACGGAACGCCTGGTTCTTGAAGGTGTCGGCGTAGCCCTTGAGCGATTCCTTGAGCACCTCGCCCACGGACTGCTTCGGACGGGAATCGAGCTCCTTGATGAAGTCCTCGGTGAGCGGACGCTCCCAGGTGAACGCGGTGGAGATGAAGATGGCGATCACGAACAGCACGGTCCAGGCGATGCCGGCGATCAGGTAGGCGTTCGGGTTGTTGGCCTGCTTCAGCGCGGCCAGGATCAGGAACACGAGGGCGGTACCGGTGGCGGAGATCACCATGCGGGAGCCGGAGAGCGTGGTGCGCTGCTTGTAGTCACGGGTCATCTCGGTGGGCAGGCACTCCCACGGCACGATCATCATTGCGATGATGATCTCCATGGCCACGTAGACCACGAGGTAGTAGACCCAGCTGGTGGAGCTGATCCAGAACAGCGGGAACACGCAGGCGAAGAGCACCAGGCCGAGCGCCATGAAGAAGTGGCGGCGGCCGAACTTCTGGCCGAGCTTGGTCTTGTAGAAGTTATCGGTGATCAGACCGAGGAACAGGTTCCAGATACAGTCGACGATACGACCGGCCGCGGCGATGGAACCGGCGATGGCGGGGTTGAAGCCCTGCGCCAAGGTGAGGTATGCGAAGATGACGCCGGAGACGATGTTGTTCCAGCCGCCACCCATCAGGTCGAGCATACCGTATTCGATGCCACGACCAATGGTGATGCTGTGGGCCTTGTAGGGCCACTTTGCGCTATTGGAGGCCAATGTTGTTTCCTTCCTCGACACGATCCACGTGGACCGCATCGGCTCCGATGACATGAAACCCATTTTTCATGCCATACGTGCATGCAACCGATGCGTCTACTGCCAGGTGCGACGCATCGATTCCCCCGAACGGATCCGGCCACGCTGCCAGTGCATGATCGATTCCGTTCGCTTTTGTTCGATAAAAGAACCACACCTATTGTGGGTGCGTTGCCATGTTCATGACCGCCGGTTGCCATGATTTGCCCACATACGACGGATGCCCGCCCCACGGCCATGGCGAACCATGACGTGGAACGGGCATCCGTTGCGTTCGAAAACAGGGGAAGGATCAGGCCTTGGCGCCGCGGACCTTCTCGACCAGCGCGCGGGCGTCCTTGCAGGCCTGGGCGATGGCATCCCAGTCGTGGGCCTTCTGCGCGGCGGACGGCACCGGGAAGGAGCCACCGATGGCGAACACGTTGTTCAGGGAGAGGTACTCTTCGGCGTTCTTCAGGCTCACGCCGCCGGTGGGCAGGAACTTCATCTCGGCGAACGGGCCGTTGAGGGCCTTCAGGGTCTTCACGCCGCCGTAGGCCTCGGCCGGGAAGAACTTGACGTAGCGCAGACCGCGCTGGTAGGCGTCGTCCACGTCGGACGGCACGGCGCAGCCGGGGAGGATCAGGATGTCGTTCTCGAGGGCGTAATCCACCACGGACTTGGTGAAGGCCGGGGTGACCAGACCCTTGCAGCCAGCCTCGACGGAGGCCTTGGCCTGCTCGACGGTGTGCACGGTGCCGGCCACCAGGGTGACGCCGGGGACCTCGTCGCGGATCTTCTTCATGCCTTCGATGGCGTACGGGGAACGGAAGGTGACCTCGGCCACCGGAACGCCGCCCTCCTCAAGGGCCTTGGCCAGCGGCACGGCCTCCTCGACGCTGTGGAGGGTGACCAGCGGCACCACGCCCAGCTCGGAAAGGTAGGCCAGCTGCTCTTCGTTGGTCTTATCTGCCATAGTGTTTACTCCTTTGAGTTGTTACCAACAGGTTGAATTGCCGAATGCCCAACTTCGCGCAGTCACTCCGCGCGACGGTGGGATTCCTTGAACGCCTTGAGCTCCTCCGGGGTGGGCAAGCCCTCGTTGTCGGAGACGAACTGGGTCTGGATGGCGCCGAGCGCGCAGCCACGCTCCAGGGCCTCGTCCACGGTCAGGCCGTCCATGAGCGCGGAGATCGTGCCGGCGGCGAAGCCGTCGCCGCAGCCGACCGTGTCCACGACCTTGTCCACGACGAAGCCGTGCACGTAGGTGGAGTCCTTGCCGTCGGTGGCGTACGCGCCGGCGGGGCCGTCCTTGACCACGACGAGCTTGGCGCCGTTGTCGATGAACGCCTGGGCGGTGCTTTCCAGATCGTCGGCGCCGAACAGCTCACGGCCTTCGCCCACGCCGGGCAGGATCAGGTCGGCCTGGGAGGCGAGCTCGACGAGCGTCTTGCGCATCAGATCAAGGCTCGGCCAGATGGCCGGACGCAGGTTCGGGTCGAACGACACGTAGGCGCCGTGCTCGCGGGCCTTGACGATCAGCTCCTTGGCGGCGGCCAGCGTGGTCTCGCTCAGCGGGGGCAGGATGCCGGTGATGTGCACCAGCGAAATGTCGGAGAAATCGACCGCGTCCACGTCGGCGGGCGACAGGGTGGAGGCGGCGGAACCCTTGCGGAAGTAGGCGGTCTTCGGATCGCCCTTGCTCACCTTGGACTTGAGCATGAATCCGGTGGGATGCGTGTTGTCGATCGTCACCAGCGAGGTGTCGATGCTGTTGCGCTTCATGAAGTTGAGGATGCGACCGCCGAACGGATCCTCAGCCAGCTTGGTCATGTACACCGGCTTCTGCCCCATGCGGGACAGACCCACGGCCACGTTCAGTTCGGCACCGGCGACCGAGGCGCCGAACGTCTCGACCTCGGCCATGTCGCCTTCCTGCTCGGCGGTGAACAGCGCCATCGCCTCACCGACCAGCAGCACCTTGCCCGGCTTGATATCCACGGTTGATGCACCCAACGTCATAGAAATCCCTTTGTTCAAACGTATTCGTCGTTTCGGCGAGGTTCGGACCTTGAACCCGGCCACTACACATCATAGTAGAGGCACGCTGGCGGACGCCGGCAACGTTGACAGCATTTGCCGTTCCTGTGGGGGATGTCACATTTGAAAGCGGTTTCATAGAGTCGTCTCAAAGACCGGCGGTTCACAAAACGCAGATACCCCGCATACCTCCGCAAGATTCCATCGCCGCTCGATCGTATCTTCGATTTGTGAACCGTCCTTGCCCGCACGCCGACCACCACGCAAGATAAATCAAACTTTTCCGAACATTTCTCGAGGGTTTTAGGACAATTCCGAATAGAAAAGAATCAATTCCCACAAATGCGGGAATCGGGGAGGAGAGATCGGTTCACAAAACGCGGATACCGAAAAAATCCCCCGTGATTTCAACACCGGAGATGACGCATCGTCGTTTTGTGAACCGCGGAGTAGCATGAATCGCCATGGCACCCACATCACGAACGACCGCGGACCACGGCGAACCGACCCTTCTCATGCATCCAGGCCCCCATCGCCCCGCATTCGTCTCGTTCATCGCACTCATCGCCAGCCTCCTATCCTGTTTCTCACTGACGGCCTCGTATTCCAACGCCCGCGCGTTCCGCGACCTACCGACCGCTCTCACGAACATCGCCACGCAGATGAGCACGACGAGCAGCGCCGCGGGACTGGCCCTGTTCGCCGTAGTGTTCGTGATCGAGCTTCTCGGCTGGTGCCTGTTCATGGGAACAGGCAGATCAGCCGCCATCAGCGCCGCACCCATCGACGCCCCAGCAAGCGGAAACCCGACGAACCGCATCACGTCGAATTTCCTCCGCGTCCCCCTCCCCCAACCAAGCCGCGCCATCCGCACATGGGCCATGACCACCGGACTGGCGTTCGCGCTTTCGCTCACCATCCCCGCCCACTACGACGCCGGCCGCCACGCTCCCCCGCAGGCCACACCCACACTCCCCTACGTGGCACCGCAATACCGGACCATCTGGTTCCACCTATTCATGCTGTTGCGATACGCGGGATTCGCCCTGCTCGCCATCGCCGCCATGACGCTGCTGCTCACCTGGGCCACAAACGCCATGGCACGTTCAGCCGCAACAACACACGCTCCGGTCAACCCGGCAAGCCCAGCCGGCACAGCCAACCCGGCACATCCAGACACAACCGACCCAGCCGGCACAACCGGCCCCTCGGTCGCCCAAATCGCCCGAAACGCCTCGAGCATCCCGCCCCGGCACCACGTTCTTCCCGGCCTGTTCCAGCGCCTCTCCGCCCGCAACATCGCCGTCACGACCGCTCTGATCGCCGTCTGCTGGCTGCCGTGGATGATCCTGCTGTGGCCGGTGAACATCGCCGCCGACACCATCGCCCAGATCATGTGGGTGCGCTCCGGCTACGTGTGGGATCCGTCGTCGCGCGCGGTGGACCTCGGCTCCACCATGAACGACCAGCACCCATGGCTCGACACCGTGATCTACGGCTTCTTCGACCGCCTCGGCCTGACCATGGGCAGCGAGCGCTGGGGCCTGTATCTGCTGGCCGCGCTGCAGACGCTTGCCATCGCCGCCGCGCTCGCGGTGGTGCTCACATATCTGGGCGGCGTGCTGCGCGTGCCATGGCAGTATTGCACCGCGGCGCTCGCGTTCGTGGGGCTCACGCCGCTCTTCGGCCGCACGGCCATGGCGATCGTCAAGGACACCACCTCGATGCCGTTCTTCCTGCTGCTTATGGTGCTCATGATCGAGTACGTGCGCCGGGTACGCGCCGGGAAGCGGCTGGGTCCGTGGCTGATCGTCGGCATCGTGGTGCTGGCGGTGGTGTGTGCGGAGACGCGCAAGATCGCGATGGAGATCATCGCCGCGTCGTTCATCGTGTTCGCCGTGGCGTTGCGCGGCCGTCGGCTGCTCTCGTTGTCGCTGGCCGTGACGCCGGTCGTTCTGGTGAGCGTGATCACGGCGATCGTGTTCCCGCTGCTGCATGTGGCACCGGGCGGACGTCAGGAGATGATCAGTATTCCGTTGCAGCAGACGTTGTATGTCGTGGCGAAGTATGACGGCTATCCGTCGGGCATGAAGCCGGGGGATGCCGACGGGACCACAACGACCGACGCTGGCGCCGGCCCGCTGCTGTCGTCCGCCGACCGGGCCACGGTCGACGCGGTGAACGTCTGCACCACGAGTCAGCTGCGCCGCTATCTGCTGATCGAACCGCAGCGCAACCGGGAGATCGGCAGCGCCGACACGATCAAGGACCGCTGCTACAACCGCAACGCCACGAGCGGTGACGCGGCGCGCTTCCTGCTGTTGTGGGCGCGGCTCGGCGTCACGCATATCGGCGATTATCTGCATGCCGTGCCGTGGCTGCGCGATCCGTTCACGATGAGTTCGTACTACGACGAGGGCTGGTATGTGCGTTGGGGTTGGGAGAGCGAGCATCCGCAGCGCGTGATTCTGCCGGAGTATCGCAGCACCGACCAGGGCGCGCAGAAGTCGCTGCCGCAGCGGTACGGCGCGGCGATCTACAAGACGCTGGCGCACATGCCCGGCGTATCGTTCCTGATGAGCGAGGCCACGTATGTGGTGTTCGTGCCGTTGACCGCGCTGGCGTTGTGCTGTCTGGCGGGGGCTGCCCGACGGCGCAATCTGGTGCTGTTCACGCCGTGGGCGCTGACCATTCTTACGCTGATGCTGCTGCCCGGTCATCAGACGCGGTATACGTGGACGCTGGCGTTCGGCGCGGTGATCATCGCCGCGATTCCGCTGATGCGGCTCGACGATGTCATGCCGCCGCATAGCACAACGCAACGCAATAACACAACGCAACGCAATGACGACACAGCGTGAGGAGAAACCGGTTAACATAACCGTATAGAGCGGAAATCATGCAGGTCGCCCATCCGCGTGTCCGACGACGTGTCCGACTGCATCCACGCACGGGCACGGCATTCAAGGAGGTTTCGAATGAGTCGCCCCACGAAGGGAAATCGCAAGCCCAGCATCGCCGACGTGGCGGCCGCGGTGGGCGTGTCCAAAACCACGATCTCGCGGTACCTGCATGGCGAATACGACTACATGTCCGCCGACACGCGTGCGCGCATCGAGACGGTGATCAGGGAGCTTGACTACCGGCCGAACAAGATGGCGCAGGGGCTCAAGGCCACGAACAGCCGCATGATCGGTGTGACGATCGCGAACATCAGCAATCCGTTCAGCTCGCAGCTGCTCAAGGGCATGCAGGCCGTGTGCCGCGAGCGCGGCATCCAGCTGCTGGTCAGCGACGCCGACGACGATCCGAAGCTGGAGCGCGCGGCCATCGAGTCATTAATGGATTCGCAGGTGGACGGCCTGATCGTCAACACCGTGGGCGGCAACGACGAGTTCCTGACGACGTTCGCGCACACGGCCGGCAATCCGCCGATCGTACTGCTCGACCGTATGATCACGCCGCCGATGTGCGACTGCATCGTGACCGATAATGCCGGCGCGGTGGACACGATGCTCGATCATGTGTGCGAGCGCGGATACGACTACGTGGTGTTCGTGACGCAGCCGATCGACGGGATCACCACCAGGCGGGCGCGTGCCGACGCGGCGCTCGACTACTTCGCGGGGCACGGTCTCGGCGGCGAGGTATTGGAATACGCCGATTCGCCGCGCGACGACGGAGAGTTGAACGCGGGCGGAACGAATGGCACGCCGGACGCCCCCCGCACGACCGGCGAATCCGGCAAAACCGACAAGTCTGACAAGTCCGACTGCGACGATTCCGCATCCGTCGGGCTCGCCGCGCGATTGACCGCGATCCTCAACACGCATCGCGGCGAGCGCGTGTGCGTGTTCGCCAATAATGAGGACGCGATGTGCGACGTGTTCGCCGTACTGGCCGATCTGAGCGAGGCACATGATCAGGCCGAGGACGGCGTCGGACGCGACGACAGCCGCAACGGCGATCGCGATACGACGAACAGCACCGGCACGGTGAACGGCGTGGGCACGACGGTGGGACTGTGCGCGTTCGCCACCAAGCGCTGGGCGCGGTACAGCGGCCCGGGCATCACCTGCGTGGATCAGGACCCGGTGCTCATGGGACGCACTGCGGCGACGCGGCTGATCGCGCGCATCTACGACGGCGACTCCTCCCCCGCACAGCTGGTGGAGATTCCCGCGCAGCTGCGGGTGTTCGGGTCCACGGCGGCGTAGCGGAAGACTACGGTTTTCGGGGATTTCAGGGTTCAAAGGAAGTCGGCGTTCGATTGCGGCATCGACCTGCGGTCGATGCGTATATTTCGCGGTCGAGCGACCGCGATTCACCTCATCAGTCGGCCTTCGGCCGCCAGCTTCCCCTCGAGGGGAAGCCATCAGCAACTCCTCCGTGCTCCCTCCTAGGGAGGGAGCTGGCGCGCGAAGCGCGACTGAGGGAGGGCTCAGGATCATTCGACCACGCCTTCCCCGCCACCATGCCCGGCCCCTCCCCCATCTCGTTCCACCCAGCTCCTCTTCGACCCATCCGACCGCATCAACGACACGCCGTGGTGAACGTTAGTTGACCGGTACACATAAGCGTGGCATACTCTAATCAACGCTTGTTAACCGGTACACAAAACCGGTACACAAACAACAGGCAACGAAAAGAACAATCAACGACAGCAACAACGGAACGGCGGACACGCAACGACCTGCACAGCCGATCCGCCGACAACTGACATACTCAAGGAAAGAGAACAGCTCAAGGAGGAGCACAATGATCACAGGCGTCATGGGCATACTGCTCATCCTCTCCTTCGTCTGCTTCGCGGTGTACGCGATGAAGGGCGGCAACCTCACCATCGGATTCTTTGTGCAGACCATCGTCTGGCTGCTCATCTACTTCCTCGGCGTGGCATTCGGCGTCGGCGAACCGTTCGACGTGGTGGAGGACATCTTCGCCCAGCCGGCCCTCACCTACGGCCCCACGATCATCCAGATCGTCTGCGGCGCATGGTTCGGCCGCGTGCTCGTGGACACCGGCATCGCATCGTCCATCTCCTACCGCACCGCCAAGGTGGGCGAGAAGAACCCCGTGCTCGCCACCATCTGCATGGCCGCCGTCACCTGCCTCATCTTCACCAGCGCCTACGGCGTGGGCTCCGCGATCGCCATCGGCGTGATCCTCTTCCCGATCATGGGCCGCCTCGGCGTGCCCAAGCGCGTGGCCGTCCCCGTCTTCACCCTGTCGATCGGCGCCGCCATGTGGGTCAACAGCGTGCTGTTCGTGCAGTTCGCCGCCTTCTACCAGGATTACAAGTCCCCCGACGGCTCCGTGGTCGAATGGGGCACCCACTACCTGCGCTTCGGCATCGCCGCCCTGCTCGTACAGATGCTCGGCGTGATCATCTTCATCCTCATCAACTCCAAGGCCATCAAGAACGGCACCCCGTACGAGGTGGGCGACCCCGACGAGCAGCCGACGAACATCCCCGACGTGCCCGTGTGGACCTACATCATGCCGATCGTGCCCGTCGCCCTGTGCATCGTGCTGCAGTGGAACGCCGTGCCGGCCCTCATGCTCGCCACCATCCTCACCTTCGCGTTCACCGGCCACATGAAGTCGATCAAGGGCTTCGGCAAGATGCTCGAATCCACCGCCAAGACCGCCATCGGCGACATCGGCCCGCTGATCATCATGCTGCTCGTGCTGCGCTTCTTCCAGGAGATCGCCGTCACCGTGATGAAGGACTTCGGTCCGGTGCTCACCCCGCTCATCCCGAACAACACGTTCATCCTCGGCCTCGCGTTCTGCATCCTCGCCCCGCTCGCCCTGTTCCGCGGCCCGCTGGAACTGTACGGCGCCGGCTCCGCGGTGATCAGCATCTTCATGGCCACCGGCATGTTCAACGCCTGGTTCCTGTTCGCCCTGCTCGTCGTGCCGTCCATGACCTGCATCTCCGCCTGCATCACCCAGTCGTGGAACACCTGGTCGGTGGGCTACACCGGACTCGAGCCGAAGACCTTCCTCAAGAACGGCGTGCCCGTCTACTGGGCCTGCACCTTCCCGATCATGGGACTCGCCGGACTGCTGCTGTTCTGATCATTCCGCCCGACTTGGGCGCTCCCCCGACTACTACCGATTCCGGGACCATGAACGCACTGCCTGCGCACGGTCCCGGATCCACAACCGAACGTTACGAAAGGACCATCAATGACCACCCACACCATCGGCATCAACACCCTCGTCTACATGACCGACCTCACCAACGGCACCCCGCAGTCCGTAGTACTGCCGCGCATCGCCGATCTTGGCGCCACGCTCGCCGAAGTCCGCCGCGAATACATCGCCGACGACGTCGAATTCGATCGCATCGCCGCGGCAGCCAAAGCCGGCGGACTCGACCTGTTCTACTCCGTGCCCGAAGTCATCACCACGAACGGCGCCGCCAATCCCGCACTGGAACAGTACTTCGGCGAGGCCAAGCGCATGGGCGCCAAAAACGTGAAGCTCAACCAGGGTGATGTGAAGGACGTTGCCGCCGACGTGCTGCACGAGATCGACGCGCTGGCCGCCAAGTACGGCGTGAGCGTGACCATCGAGAACGACCAGACCCCGGAGAACGGCACGCTCGACTGCACGCGCGCCTCGCTCGCCAACGTAGCCGCCGCCGACAGTGCGATCGGCTACACGTTCGACCTCGGCAACTGGTTCTGGCGCGGTGAGGATCCGGTCGCCGCGTTCGACGAGCTCAAGGATTCGATCAGCGTGTTCCACCTGAAGAACGTGAACGGCGCGGAGTCCCGTGAGGATCTTGCCACCACCATGCTCGAGGACGGCGTGATCGACTGGAAGGCGCTGCTCGCGCAGCTGCCCGCCGGCGTGCCCGTGTTCCTCGAGTTCCCGATCGACGCCGCGAACGTCGCTCCCCAGTACGAGCAGGTCCGCGCCGCCCTGGCGGCATAGCCCCCCTCTCCGGCGTGCTCCCTCCCAGGGAGGGAGCTGTCACGGCCCGGCCGTGACTGAGGGAGGGATACAAAGCCAGTTGGCTTCATTATTCCCTCCCGCCCATTTCCCTCCCTCAGTCGTGCTTCGCACGCCAGCTCCCTCCCACGGAGGGAGCACACCGGGATCCCAACTCTCCCCATCTCCCACACCCTGCACTTTCCTCCGCACCATCACTCCACCCCGCACTCCTCCGCACTCCCCACCCCACCGCACGTAAGGAACCGCAATGACCGAAGTCATGACCATCGGCGAACCCATGGTGAATCTCATCGCCGACTCCGACCAGACCTACATGGAAGCCCGCACGCTGCCCACCCAGATGGCCGGCGCCGAATTCAACGTCGCCATCGGCGTACGCCGTCAAGGCCACACCGTCAGCTACGTGACCACGCTCGGCAACGACTGGCAGGGCGACATGATCGTCGACTACATGACCAACGCCGGCATCGACACCGCCAACATCCGCCGCAGCGGCGAGGCCGCCACCGGATCCCAGCTCAAGGTGGTCCTGCCCGACGGCGATCCCAAGGTCATCTACTTCCGCAAGGGCTCGGCCGCCAGCCGCACCACGCCCGACATCGTCGATGGCATCGACTTCAGCGGCCTGAAGATCCTGCACGTGTCCGGCGTGTTCGCCGCCCTCGCCGCCAACACGTACGAAACCATCGAACGACTGGTCGACGCCGCCCGCGAACACGGCGCACTCGTCACGTTCGACCCGAACCCGCGTCCCACGCTGTGGCCGAGCGAGGAGGAGATGATCGCCGCCACCAACAAGCTCGCCGCCAAGTGCGACGTGTTCATGCCAGGCCTGTCCGAAGGCCAGATGTTCTCCGGACGCGAGGACGCGCGCGACGTGGCCGACTTCTATCTCGACATGGGCGTCAAGCAGGTCATCATCAAGCTCGGCGCCAGCGGATCCGCACTGTTCTCCCGCAACGAGAACGGCGAGCGCGTGGAGACCGTGGTCCCCAGTTTCGTGGTGGACGTGGTCGACACCGTGGGCGCGGGCGACGGCTTCGCATCCGGCGCGATCACCGCGCTGCTGGAAGATCTGCCGGCCGACCGTCTGCTTGAGCGCGCGAACGCCGTGGGCGCCATCCAGGTGACCAGCGTCTCCGATTCGGAGGGCCTACCCACCCGCGAGCAGCTGGAATCGTTCATCGCCAACACCCCCAGGAAGGAAGTATCGCTGTGAAACTGCAGGTTGCGATCGACCGCGTGGACATTCCGCGCGCGGTGGAGATCATTCGTCAGGTGGCCGGTACGGCCGATGTGATCGAGGTCGGCACGTCGCTGACCAAGGAGTTCGGCGTGCGCGCGCTCGGCCCGCTGATCGAGGCGGCGAACGGCACGGCCGTGCTCGGCGACATCAAGACGTGCGACGAGGGCAAGTATGAGTTCGATCTCGGCTTCGACTGCGGATTCACGTATCTGACCGTGATGGGCTCGTCGTCGCTCGGCACGCTCGAGGTGTGCTACGCGTCGGCCGAGGCGCACGACGGCGTGATGATGATCGATCTGCTGGAATGCGACGAGGATCGCATCGAGAAGATCTCCGGATTCGAGAACGCCGTGTATTGCCTGCACACGTCGATCGATTCGGGCGCGACCGCCGATCCGGTCGGTCAGGTGCGTGCGTTCAAGGCACGGTATCCGCAGATCCGTCGTATCGCCATCGCGGGCGGTATCAAGAAGGATCAGCTCGCCGGACTGGCCGCCGAGGGCGTGGAGATCACGATCATGGGATCCGCCATCACCAAGGCCGACGATATCGCCGCCGCCTGCGCCGAGTGCAAGGACCTGTGCGGCTGAGCGGGGCCGGACGGACCGATCCGCACATAATTTAAGATTTCGCAAAGGGCCTCTTCCCCAGTCGCGACAACGTCCGGCAATACCAACCGGCGAGCGCAAGCTTCAATCCCTATGTGCTCCCTCCCTTGGAGGGAGCTGTCACGCGAACGCGTGACTGAGGGAGGGCTCCACCCCGTCACCACCAATCAATCATTCACTTCCATCCACCCCACCACCATCACACAGAAAAGGGAATCATCATGACCAACGAAACCGCATCCACCACCGAACCGCGCATTCTCGACCAGATCGTCGAGGAGATCCAGGGCGTCATCGCCAAGATGGACGAGGCCGATCTGATCGCCGCGCGCGACGTGATCGGCCGCAACGACCGCGTGTACGCCACCGGCGAGGGCCGTTCCGGATTCCAGGCGCGCAGCTTCGCCATGCGCATGATGCACATCGGGTACACGAGCTACATGATGGGCGAAACGATCTGCCCGTCCATGCACGAGGGCGACGTGCTGCTCGCCATCTCCGGTTCGGGCAAGACCCGCAAGACCGTGGAGGACGCCGAGGCCGCGAAGAAGCTCGGCGTGAAGGTGATCGCCGTCACGTCCAAGCCGGAGTCGCCGCTGGCCGCCGCCGCGGACGCCGTGATCCTGGTGCCGGGCCGCGTGAAGGGCGAGGCCGGCGGTTCGATCCAGCTGCTGAGCTCGCTGTTCGACCAGAGCGTGCACATCGCGCTCGACGCCCTGTGCCTCATGCTCTCCCGCCGCGACAACGTGTCCGACGCCCAGGCCAACGCCAACCATGCCAACGTGGAGTGACCAGTCACTCCCGCAGGCAACACCGTGGAGTGACAACTCCAGCGGACGGCATCGCGGAGTGACGCTCGGCCGCTCCGGCAAACGTCACCATGAACGACGCTCGGCTCCTCTCTCTGAGAGGAGCCTTTTTCGTATCCGCTTCGGTTACGTTTCGCCCATCATCCACAACGGAACGTAACCGTGGCACTGCGTTCGGTTACGTTTCGTCCCATACTCACTACGGAACGTACTCGTATCGTCCGCTTCGCTTACGTTCCGTTCCTCTTCCCTATCGGAACGTACTCGTAGCGCACGGTTCGAGTACGTTTCGCTCATCAAACGCAACGGAACGTATTCGAACCGTGGTCGTTCGGTCCGCGTACGGCAAACGAGCTAAAGTGCAGGTTGCTGTGTACACCCGACGAACCCGTAGCGTGGGGATACGTTCACTGCAGGTTTGACCGGGACGCATGACGAACCCGCAGCGTAGCGATCTACTCGGTGCGGGTTTGACGTGTGTGCGTAACGAACCCGCAGTGTAGGGGTGCGGGTTGGGAATGGGTGTGTGACGAACGTGCGCTGATCGTGACGGAACGGGGATATGACGAGGGCCTCCCAGCGCGGAAATGCGCGGGGAGGCCCTCGATCAACGGAAGATCAGTCGGTGCGGCGACGATTCATGACCGCGCCGACTGGAGTGGGAGAAAACCGCCGTGGTGGTCGATATCGGAGATCGGCACGATACCGAATCGACGATCGCCAGTCGATACCGGCGGCCGGTCGATGCCCCGTCGACGTTGGAGACCAACTGAAGACCGGTGATCGACCGACTGGCACAGCGGGAACGGACTACTTGTTGTACTTGACGGTGTCCCAGACGCCCAGCAGGTACTGGATGCCGAGGGCGCGGTCGTACAGGCCGTAGCCCGGACGCGGACGGTGCTCGGGGGTGTTCTCGTTCCACAGGTGACGGCCGTGGTCCGGACGGATGTAGCCCTGGTAGTCGGCCTCGGCGTACGCCTTCATGATGCCGATGGTGTCCACGTCGCCCTCAGATGCGCGGTGGCCCACCTCGGAGAAGGAGCCGGCCTCGTCGAGGAACTTGATGTTGCGCACGTGGCTGAAGTGGATGCGGTCCATGAACGTCTTGACGGCGTCGACCGGATCGTTGCCGCGGCGGGACGAGAACGAACCGAGGCACAGGCACAGGCCGTTGTACGGGCTCGGGTTGAGGTCGAGCACGCGCTGGATGCCCTCCTTGGAGGACACGACGCGCGGCCAGCCGAACAGGTCGAAGGCCGGGTCGTCGGGGTGCACGGCGAGCTTGACGTCGTACTTCTCGCAGGTGGGGATGACGGCGTCTAGGAACACCTTGTAGTTCTCGTAGTACTTGTCGTGGTCGATGCCCTTGTAGGCCTCGATGAACTCCGGCAGGTGGGCCAGACGCTCAGGCTCCCAGCCCGGCATGGTCAGGTTGCCGGCGCCGTTGAGGGTCTCGTCGATCAGGGCCTGCGGGTCGGTGAGCTGGGCGACCTTGTGGGCGTCGTAGTAGAGGGCGGTGGAGCCGTCCGGGCTCGGGTGGAACATGTCGGTGCGCAGCCAGTCGAACACGGGCATGAAGTTGTAGGTGACGACCTTCACGCCGGCCTTGCCGAGATTCTCGATGGTCTTGATGTAGTTGTCGAGCGCCTCGTCGCGGCTCATGCCCAGCATGGTCTTGCCGGTCTTGATGGACTCGTGCACGTTCACGGATTCGACGACGTCGGCGTTGAACGTCTTGGTGACGCCGCGCTTGCGGTCGTCCTCGGAAAGACCGGTGATGAGCTTCATCTCATGCTCGATCTCCTCCGGCTCCCACAGTTCGCCGGCCTGCTTGTGGTGCAGGGACCAGACGATCGTTTCGACGCCGGGGATCTGGCGGATGTCGTCCAGCGAAATGGTGTCGTTACCCTCGCCGTACCAGCGGAAACCCATCTTCATAGTGGTGATCCTTTGCTTGTTGTCGGTTTGTTCGGTTTTTGTTTGACGTTTGCGTGTTGTGCGGGGAGGTCGCGGGGATGCGATCCCTCCCCTCAGTCGGCGTTTGCCGACAGCTCCCCTCCCTTGGAGGGGAGCCAATGGCGTGAAGGCTCGGCCCCGTTGGCTCCCCTCTCTGAGGGGAGCTGTCTGACGCAGTCAGACTGAGGGGAGCCAATGAGCTGAGGCCCGAGAACTCAGAGACCGAGTTCCTTCTCGAGAACCGGGTGCAGGGTGCCGGTGCCGGCCGCGAACTCCTTGAAGTACTTGACGATCTTCGCGGCGAGCGGGGTCTGCGTGAGGTCCACGTTCCACAGGGTCTCGTCGGCGAGGATCGGCTTGAGCACTTCGTCGGCCTTGGACAGGTCGCCGCCCAGCTTGAGCGGGCTCAGGGCGTCCTGCAGTTCGGCCATGCGCGGATCCGGGCTCAGGGTGATCTCGTTGCCGTTGTCGTCGGTGGCCTTGCCGTCCTTGCCGAGCAGCAGGCGCAGCCAAGCGGCGATGGCCAGCGGGATGGCGACCAGATCGTTCACGTCGTGGTCCGGGGACTCGATGTACTTCTTGATGGTCACGCCGTAGCGGATCGGCACCTTCTGCGAGGTGTCGGTGGAGATGCGGGCCGGGGAGTCGGGCAGGCTCGGGTTCGGCACGCGCACGTCGATGACCTTCTCGGCGAACTCCTTCGGGGAGAAGATGCCCGGGTCGGCCACGACCGGCAGACCCTCCACGTAGGACAGGCGCTCGGCGAGGGCCTTAAGATCCGGGTCGGCGATGGTCTTGCTCATGGAGTCGTAGCTCATCAGGCGACCGGTGGTGGCCAGCGCGGTGTGCACCGGGTTGAGGCAGGTGGTGACCTTCATCTCGTCGGAGTCGTTCACGGTGTCGCGGTCGCCCAGGAACACGCCGGCCTTCTCGAGCTCGGGGCGTCCGTTCGGGAACGTGTCCTCGATCACCAGGTACCAGGTCTCCTCGGAGTTGGCGAACGGGGCAACGTTGGTGCCGCGGGCGGTGTGGAAGATCTCGTGGTCGGCGAAGCCCTTCTCGGCGAGCAGCTTGGAGACGGACTCGGCCGGGTTCGGGGTGATGCGGTCGATCATGCTCAGCGGGAAGGCCACCTTGTCGGGGTCGTCCACGTAGGCGACGAAGTCGTCCGGCACGAAGCCCTTGTCGGCCCACAGCTGGGCGAATTCGACGATCACGGCACGGAAGCGGTCGCCGTTCTGGGAGAAGTTGTCGGTGCTGACCATGGCGATCGGCTTGGCGCCGGCCTTGAAGCGCTCGAACAGCAGGGCGGTGATGGCACCCATGGCGGACACGGCGGAGTCGGGGCCGTTCTCGACCTCAGGCTTGATCCACGGCAGCAGTTCGCCGTCGTTGTTCTTGATCGAGTAGCCCTTCTCGGTGATGGTGACGGTGACGAACTGCAGTTCGGGGTTGGTGAAGACCTTGACCAGGCCGTCCCACACCTCGTCGTGCTTCTTGACGCCGAAGGATTCGGCGACGGAGGCCACGAGCTCGGTTTCGATGGAGCCGTCGGACTTGAGGATGACGGACAGGCCGCGGTTGTCGAACGGCTTGAACGCGTCGGTGACGATGTCGGCGTCGAAGGTCTCGGCGACGATCACGCCGGACTTGGTCAGACCCTGGTTGAGCAGGCTCTGGGCGATGAGCGCGTGGACTTCGCGGAACAGGTTGCCGGCGCCGAAGTGCACCCAGTAGGGGTGTTCGGCGGTGTAGGCCTTCATGGCCTCCGGGTCGTACTGCGGCAGAGCAACGCCGGCGGCTTCCCATTCGGCGGCGTTGGCCTTGAAGTCATCGGTCAGATGAAGAACCATAAGTGACGTTTTCCTTCCATTGATTGGCACGCACCGTCGTTGGCGTGTGTCGCTGATTATCAGTCTATGTGAATTCGTGTTCGGTATCGGCAAGTAGCCATGGTTTGCCACAGGGATGCCGTCGCATGGAATCGGCGGGCGGGACCGCGAGGGCGGTAAGACCGGCGAGGGCAGACGCGGACGGCGGCGTGATCGACGTGATCGACGTCGTATCCCTCCCTCTGTCATGACGCACGTCATGACATCTCCCTCCCTTGGAGGGAGAACTCCGGTGTCGTCCGATCACGATGTGCTCCCTCCACGGGAGGGAGCTGGCACGCGCTAGCGTGACTGAGGGAGGGAAACCCATCAACCTTTCCCCCTGCCCGCCGAAGGCAGACAGCCCCCTCGTCGGAGGGGGCTGGGCTACCGCATGCGCGTCAGTCGAGCTTGAAGACCTTGCGCGGGACGGCCTGCACGGAGTCGCGGACCACGCGCTTGCCTTCCTCGAGGCTCAGACGGTGGTCGGCCACCAGTCCGGCCACGAAGCGGCAGGTCAGACGACGGTTCATGTCGTGACGGGCCGGGATGGAGCACAGGGCGCGCGTGTCGTCGATGAAGCCGGACAGCTTGGTGAAGCCGGCGGCGGTGGTCACGGCGTTCAGGTAGCGCAGGATCGGCTCCGGGGAGTCGATGAACCACCACGGGGCGCCCACGTAGAAGCCGGGGTAGAAGCCGGCCAGCGGGGCGAGCTCGCGGGAGTACACGGTCTCGTCCATGGTGAAGGCCACGAAGTGGAAGTCCTTGTTGGAGCCGTACTGGTTGAGCATGGGCTGCAGGGCGGCGGCGAACTCGGCGCGGGCCGGGATGTCGGCGCCGGTGTCGGGACCGTACACGGCGAGGTTGCCCTTGTCGTAGCTGCGGAACACGGACGGGTGCACGGTCATGACCAGGCCGTCCTCCTGGGCGAGGCGGATCTGATCGTTGAAGAACGTGCGGCGCAGACGGGTGGCGTCCTCTTCGCTGATCGTGCCGTCGAGGGCCTCCTTGTACAGGGCGGGCAGCTCGTCGTCCGGCACGCGGTCGGAACGCACGTCGTCATGCGAGTGGTCGGACAGCACGGCGCCGTGCTCCTTGAAGTACAGGCGGCGCTTGCGCATGGCCTCGAAGAAGCCTTCGTAGGTGGAGGTGTCCTCGCCGGTCACTTCGCCGAGCTTGGCCACCTGGGCGGCCCAGTCCGGGGTCTTCTTGGGCTCGAGCAGCTTGTCGGGGCGGAACGCCGGGGCGAGGCGGGCCGGGAAGTCGGGGTCGGCGTTGGTCTCGTCGTGCAGGTGCAGGTCGTCGAACGTGTCGTCGGTGGTGGAGATGAACTCGAGGTTGAACTTCTTGACCAGGGCGCGGGTGGAGAACTCGTCGGTCTTCAGCAGCGCGTCGAGCTCATCGTAGATCTCGCCGGCGGTGTCGGGGCCGAATTCCTTATCGATGCCGAACACGTTGGCGAGCGCATCCTCGAACCAGTAGCGCATCGGGGTGCCGGCGTAGGCGTACCAGTACTTGCCGAACAGTTCGAACGCGTGCTTGGACTGCTCCGGGGTGAACTCCTTCTGGTTCACGCCCAGATCCTTGAGTTCGACGCCCTGCGAGTGCATGATGCGGGTCACGTAGTGGTCGGGCGTGATGAACAGTTCGGTGGGGTTGGCGAAATGGTAGTCCTTGTCGTGGAACCATTCGATCGGCACGTGGCCGTGGGGGGAGATGATCGGCAGATCCTTGACCTCCGCGTACAGTTCGCGCGTGATGTCGCGCAGCGTGGGATCGGCGGGGAACAGCCTATCAGCGTTAACCATGGAAACTCCTTTGTTTGCTATATCCTCCTTTTTGATTATGGGTTGATCGTTCATACTCATCCCCGTGTTGCCACTATTTGCCGACCGTTCGCCATGGTTTGGCAACGGCTGTCATCATGGTGTAGTTATCGTTCACATCGATGTGTCCGTATGGCTTATGGAGAACTTTGGACAGTGCCGCTAAAGTAAGGAATCAGTACAGAACGATCAGGAGCGAACAGTAATGACCTCGTCGATGGACGCCAATGAAGACCCCGAGACCACCAATCCCCGCGATACGAACGATGTCATGGCCGATAACGACATGATCACCGACGATACCGACGATGACATGAACGGTGCCAACGACGGCCAACGCAAGAGCGCGACGATCCGTGACGTGGCCAAGGCGGTGGGCGTCTCGCCGTCCACGGTGTCGCGTGCGTTCGCCAGGCCGGGCCGTGTGAGCGCGGAGACCGCGCGACGTATTCGTGATGCCGCCGACCGGCTCGGCTACCGTGCCAAGGCGATCACGTCGTTGAACATGACCGATTCCGGTCAGCTGAACGGCCTGCTGGCCATCACTGTGGCCGATCTAGGCAATCCGATCTTCGCGGACTATGTGAAAAGCGCCCAGCACCAGTGTCTGCGCAAGGGGTTCGGTCTGCTGGTCATCGATTTCGAGGAGACGCATCTGATCGAGCGCAAGGCGTTGAAACTGGCCATGCATCACGTGGATGGTCTGATTCTCACGTCGTCGCGCTCGTCGGACGCCACGATTCGCAAACTCGCCGAGATCAAGCCGTTGATCGTGCTGAACCGTCCGATCCGCGGCGTGCATTCGATCGTGCCCGACGCTCAGCAGGGTGTGGCCGAGGCCGTGGAGTATCTGATGAAGCTGGGGCATACGGAGCTGACGTACCTGTCCGGCCCGGAGGCGTCGTGGCAGGATGGCCGACGTTGGCGCGTGCTGTCGCAATACTGCGCGCAGGCGGGCATGCGTCTACGCCGCATCGCGTACAAGGCGCCGTCGTACAGCGGCGGATACCGCTACTCCGACGAGTTCCTGCGCAATCCGACCACTGCGGTGATGGCGTACAACGACATCGTGGGCATCGGGTTCATCAAGGCGCTGCAGGCCAAGGGCATTCGTGTGCCGGAGGAGGTGAGCGTGGTCGGCATCGATGACACCCCGATCAGCTCGCTGGTGGCGCCGGCGCTGTCCACGGTGCGTCTGCCGCGCAAGGAGCCGGCCGAGCAGGCGGTCGATGAGATCGTCGCGCAGCTGCGTCACGCGCAGGCCGAGTCGGTCATGCCGTCGACGAAGTTCCTCAAGTCGTCGTTCATTCCGCGCGCCAGCACCGCGGCCGCCTCCCCCGACATCCACCTTCTGCGCGTGCGGTAGCTCCTCTGCTGTGGCTCCCCTCTTTGAGGGGAGCTGTCGGCGTACCCGACTGAGGAGAAACGCCCCGTGCTCCCTCCGAGGGAGGGAGCTGGCCGCCAAAGGCGGACTGAGGGAGGGAACGGAACCAACCAGCTCCAAATCCCTCCCTCTGTCACGGCATACGCCGCGACATCTCCCTCCCTCGGAGGGAGAACACCGGAATGGGCGTTACAGCACGCCTACGGCGTCGAGAGTGAAGGGCGTGCTGCCGGAGGCGAGCTCGAAGGTGACGCGATGCGTGCCGGCGGGCAGTCCGCGCAGCTGGAACGCCGTGCGCAGCGAGGCCGCGGTGGGCTGCACCGTCATGCCGGAGCGCACCAGCGTCCCGTCCACATACGCGTTGAGCCGCGCACTGCCGTCGCTCGGGCCGAACAGGTCCACACCCGATCCGTCGGTCGTCAGACTCACCGTGGCGCCGGCCGCGAGCGCCACCGACGCGGTGCGCTGGTACGTGTACATGCCCTTGCCGTTGTCGTGCGTCCACTCGCCGGCATAGTCGAGCGTCGGCACCACGACGTCGGATTCGTCGACGCCGTCGACGCAGCCGTCACCGTCGCCAAGCCCGCCAAGCCCGTCGTCGGAACCCTCCCACGAGGTCATGTGCATGTCGTCGATCAGATGACGATAGTACGGCGCGAATCCGGCCACGCGTTCCACGCGCAGATCATCGAACAGCACGTGATCGAAGCTCGTACCCAACTGCACTCGTCCGGCGGTCTGCGGATGCGGATCACGCCACGAGGTGACGCGCACGCCGTTGACGAACACGGTGATCGCGTCGCCGGCCACCTCGAGCTCCACGCGGTTCCACTCCCCCGCGCCCGGACGGAATCCGGTGCCGTCGAGGTCAAGGTCCACGCCGTGCCCGCGACGCACCTCGTTGCCGTAGTTGCGCAGCAGCCACACGCCGTCGGCGCGCAGCTTGAAGTCGTAGGCGGCCAGATCGGTGCTGAACTTGGAGCCGCCCATTTCACGGGCGCCGATCAGCACGTACGGCGCGCGGCCGGGGTACTCCTCGAACAGCACGTCCACGCCCACACGGTAGTTCGCCCAACGCAGGTCGCCGATCGACGTGCGCGGGTCGCCCTCGATCCATGCGTTGCCCGCATGGTTCCAGTCGATCTGCTGCCGCAGCACATGACGGCCATGCCCCTGCGACTTATCCCCAGCAATATGCCCGTTGTCCACCAGCAGGCCGGTGGCCACGATCTCGAACGCGCCGTTCGTGTCGGTCGTATACCGGGCGGACGTGCCCGTGTCACCGCCGCGACTGGTCAGATAGTCCTCCTCCACCATGGCGTCGCGCTTGAACACGCTCACCGGCGGCTGGTCGGCGTAATCGAAATCGTCGGCGTACAGCAGCGCGCCGTCCGGTTCCACGTCGAGCACGTCGCGCGTACGCTCGTCCGTGTGCGGCACGCCCAACGTGGGAACGTCGTCCTTCGTAAGCGTGGTCGCGGTCACCACCGACCACGGCTCCACCACGATCGTGCACACGCCGTCCGCGGCCTCGACCGTACCGTTGAACAGCAGATACTCACTGTCGTACGGACGACCCGGTTCGGCGGCGCGGGTCCGCCACACGTTCAGCGGACGGCCAGCACCCGCGAAGTCACGCGCGGCGATGCGGTAGACGCGCTCGTAGCCGCTGTCGTTCACGATCACCGTGGAATAGTCCGCCCCGTCGGGCGACACCAGAGTCAGCGCGGACGGCTCGCCGTGACGGGCGCCGCACACCGGATTGTTGCCCTCCACCTCGCACACGCTCGACTCGGGCACCGCACGCCACGCGCGCTCGCCGTAGCCAAGATCGGCGAACCGGCAGAAATGCTCGAGCACGGCCAGACCGGCGTCGTAGTACACCCAGCCGCTCCACGGGTCGCGTGCGGAGATCAGCTCCTTGTGTGAGTATTCGAGACCCTCGTAGAACGAGCCGATGGCCGGCTGGTAGATCGCGTTCGTGCGACGCGACCGCACGAATCCCTTGATGATCGTGTTGCCCATCTCCAAAGGCGAGCCGATGCCGCCCAGACGAGTGCCCACACGGCCGGCGCCACGACCATCGTCCATCGTGTTGTTCGGACGGTCCGCGGAATTCGAGAACGTGGCCTGCGCCTCGGAATTCCAGATCTCCTTGTCGAATTCGTCGGCCAGACGGGTGAAGTTGCCCTCGTCGTCGTCGCGCACGCTGTAGTGGTAGGCGGCGATGTCGATCGTCTCACGCAGTTCGCGATCGGCCACCAGATCACCGCCGAACGTGCCGGTCACCTCCTCGTCGGACGTGATCACGCGGATGCGGTGGAACAGTTCGCGCTCGCGCTCGCTGTGGAATCCGGCGTTGGGATCGTCCGGACCGTTGCCGATGAAACCGGTCTCGTCGGTGGCCACGCGACGTTTGAACTCGGCCACCCATGCCAGATCGGCGGTGCGTTCGTTCACGTCGGGATTCACCGTGTCGACCATGTAGCCGTATTCGCGGTAGGCGGCCAGGATCGTGTTCTTATACCAGTGGTAGACGTCGTCGTTCGTATGGACCCACGTGGGGGCGTGCCAGCGCAGCATGCTCACATGCAGACCGGGCTGGTAGCGACGGGCGTCGGCGGCGAGCTGGAATCCGGGCTCGCGGCGCACGGCCGGGTATTCGTCGCGGTCACGCATGGTGGCCACGTTCGGACCGGTGGAGTTGTTGCGGTCGTTGCCCATCTCCACCTTGACGAGGTTCATGATCGGGCGCGGACCGCCGAACAGCGTCTCCACCAGACGCCAGTAGTCGGACGGATGCTCGGCCTTGTAGTCCATGAGCAGACTCGACGTGGCGTTGCCGGACAGCACGCCGAATCCCTTGAACGTCAGACCGTGGCGGCTCGCCGTGGCGTTGCGCACCGCATCGCCGTCGATGAGGATGTCGACCGTGCCGAGCGGCGACGACGACTGCGCCGAGCGTGCCGAGCGCGATGATTCAGAAACCGATGCCATGATTACCCCCTGATTGTGTTGATGGCTGATGATCGGTGCCAAGCGAACGCCGCTGACACTGCATAGATAAAGACGACGGAGACGGACGTGACGGATTGTAGAGGGAGAGGGACTGGTCACGTGTCCCTCCCTCAGTCACGCATTCGCGTGACAGCTCCCTCCCGAGGAGGGAGCACGTAGGAGCTGAGCCTGTGCTCCCTCCCTGGGAGGGAGCTGGCCGCCAACGGCGGACTGAGGGAGGGTCCTCCCCCGCTCACTGCTGCCAGTCGGACTGGGCGTTGAAGAAGTTGTTGCCGCGGCTCTGCGCACTGTACATGTCAATAATGCGCTTGTCCTTGCTTTCGTTGGCCATGAGCACGAACAGCTTGTCGGCCTGCCAACGGGCGGAGGCCCACAGCATGTAGCCCACCACGCCGGTGCCGAGCAGCAGGAACAGGATCGGGCTCCACGTGACCAGCGCAAAACCGAACGCGGCCAGCACGATGCCCGACACAACGATCATGTAGAAGCGGCGCACCGACAGCATCACCGCGTTCTTGAGCGTGACCAGCCACTTCGCCTTCGGATACTCCACCACGAGCACCAGGGCGATGAGCAGCGCCTGCGCGAGGAACACCAGGCATACGGCCAGCATCGGCGTCACGTACACACCAAACGGCAGCTGCGCGAAGATCTGCATGTTGTACAGGAAGCAGAACGCGAGCACCGCGAACGTGAAGCCCATGGCCAGCGAGCGCTTGAACACTCGGGCGTAGGCGCGGAAGTACGGCTTGATGACGGCGGCGTTGTGGTTCGGATCCACGTACGGCTGGGCGATCCAGTCCGGCGGGAAATCCTTTTCGTCGGCGTGGTCCTGCCACACCTTGGCGCGCAGCGCGGAGTTGCCGGAGAACAGGGTGGGCTGGTCGCGGAACACGGCGAACAGGGCGGCGATGCCCGGCGTGCTCAGCGCGAGCGCGGCCAGATAGAGCGGATAGTAAGTGAGGTCGTGCACGAATCCCGACACCAGAAGGAGCGGCAGCATACCCACCAGCGAGCACCATCCCAGCGCGAGGATCACGAAGATGGAATTCGCCACGGTAAGGAACGTGCCGGCGAAGTTCGAGGATGAGGACGACTGCTTCTGCGGAGTGTTTTCTGCCATGGCCGTCATGGTACTCCTTCACGGTTGGAATGGGCGGGTGGATGATGGGCGAGATGAGTGGCCGGATGTGCGGGTGACTGGATGCGCGGGTGGCCGGACGACTATGGCCGGGATGTGATCTGATATGTGGCCAGATATGGAAGAGGCCGTTTTCGAAAGGCCGATTTGGCAGGCGGTCTTCCGAAAACGGCCGGCGCAACCACAGGAAGGAAGAAACACGGTTGCGCGTTTTTGTTCGTGGGAGGGAAAAGATTTGGGTGTGGGGTGGATTTGCTTGGCTCCCCTCCCCGAGGAGAGCTGTCACCGCAGGTGACTGAGGGGAGCATTGCCGAAATAGTACGTTGAGGAAGATGTTGGGTTGAAGGTGGGCGGTGACTGGGGCGCTCCCGCAAGTGGGGAGTGGCCTGCGGCCACCGCTTTGCTGGCTCCGGCCTCCCTTGGTGGGAGGCCTTCGCCTGACGGGCAGTCGACAGTCCACTGGACTGTCTTTGCGCCCGTCAGTCCTGCAATTATGGAGAATCCTTTCGGATTCCGCTTTGCTGGCTTCGGCCGCCCGTCGGGGCGGCCTTCGCCTGATCCTAGTGAACAGTCCACTGGACTGTTCACTTACGGATCAGCCCTTCATACCCGAGGTGGCGATGCCTTCGATGAACTGCTTCTGACCGATGAGGAAGACCACCAGGATCGGGAGCACGGACATCACGGAGCCGGTCATGATCATGGCGTAATCCGCGGAGTTCTGCGAGATGAACGTCTTCAGACCAAGCTGGATGGTGTAGAGGTTCGGGCTACGCAGGTAGATCAACGGGCCCATGTAGTCGTTCCACGTGTTCGTGAAGGTGATGATGCCCAGAGCGGCGATCGACGGGCCAGACAGCGGCAGCACGATCCTGCGGTAGATGCCGAACTCCGACAGACCATCGAGTCGGGCGGCCTCGGACAGCTCCTCGGGGATGGTGTCGTAGAACTGCTTCATCATGAACACACCGAACGCGCCGAACGCCTGCAGCAGGATGATGGACCAGCGGGTGTCGGACAGGCCGATGGCGGACAGGATCTTGAACTGCGGGATCATGTAGGCCTGCCACGGGACGGCCATGGTGGCGATGTAGATCAGGAACAGTACGTTGCGGCCGCGGAACTTGACCTTGGAGAAGCCGTAGGCGGCGAACGAACCGGTGAACACCTGCAGGAACGTCACGCAGATGGCGAAGAAGATGGTGTTGCCCACCCAGGTGAGCATGTTCGAGTCGGACCAGATGTTGACGTAGTTCTCCCAGTGCCACACGCTCGGCAGCCACTTCATCGGGACCATGAAGACTTCGTTGTTGGGCTTGAACGATGCCAGCGTCATCCAGATGAACGGCAGCAGCACGAACAGGGCGCAGGCGATCATGGCGACGTAGCCGATGACGGTGCCGATGATCTTGGCGAGCGATGTGGGCTTCTTATTGAAGGGAACGTCGGCGGAGCTGACCGCGTTCGGGTATGCAGTCTGTGCAGTCATCTCACTTCTCCTTAGCGTTGTTGTACCAGAACTGAATCAGAGTGATGATCATGCAGAGTGCGAACAGCACCAGCGAGACCGTGCTGGAGTAGCCGAAGTCGCTGCGTTCGAATGCCACACGGTAGACGTATTGTGCGAGCACCAGGGTGCTGGTACCAGGTCCACCGTTGGTCATGACCAGTGTCAGATCAAGGATCTTGAAGGAGCCGATGGTCAGGGTGACCATCACGAAGAACAGGGTCGGTCGCATGCAGGGCACGGTGACCTTCCAGAAGCGCTGCCAGGCGTTGGCGCCGTCGAGTTCGGCGGCCTCGTAGAGTTCGCTCGGAATGGTCTGCAGACCGGCAAGCAGCAGGATCATGAAGTAGCCGGCCTCACGCCAGGTGGCCACGATGATCACGGCGGGCATTGCCCATGTGGTGGATCCAAGCCAGCCGGGCAGGTTGTCGGTGAACAGGCCAAGGAACTGGTTGATCACACCGGTCTTGGCGTCGAACAGCATGTTCCACACCTGAGCGACGGCCACGATCGAGGTGATGTAGGGGAAGAAGGCGACCGTACGGAAGAACGCGCGGCCCTTGAGCTTGGAGTTGAGCAGCACCGCCAGACCGAAGGCGATGATCAGCGTCAGCGGGATGTGGACGACCGAGTAGTAGATGGTGTTCCAGAACGCGTCCTTGAACACATCGTCATGGAGGAGGCGCTTCCAGTTGGTGATGCCGGTCCAGACCGGGCTTCCGAATGCGCTCCAGCGTGTATTCGCGATGTAGAACAGCACGCAGACAGGGATGAGGATAAGGAAGATGAATCCAAGGAAGTTCGGCGTGATGAACGCCACGCCGTGCAGGAAGTTACGCCGCGAAATAGCCGCGCTCGACATCTTCCCCTTGTTGTGCTGGGGCTTGTTCTCGCCCCCGCGAGTGGCCGTCTTCGAATCGGCCTGGGCAGCCGTGTGGGACATGACCGCTGACTCCTTTCGCTTGAACCGCATCGTCAATGTTGTTCGTTTTTCTGTACTTTGTGCGGTTCGCGATCGATTTATGGCATTAAAAAGGCACGGCCCGGGTTATGAGCCAGGACCGTGCCTATGAAGAAAGAGGAAATAGGAGAGATCTGAAGAGAGATACAGGTTGTGGGTGTGGGGTTGGTCCCCGCCGTCAGGCGGGGACCAAGAGCGTCATCACTCGGTGACCAGACCCTGATCCTTGATGTTCTGCGTCGCCTTGGCGAGGGCGTCGTTCACACTGGAGGTCTCGGTCATGATCGAGGAGTGAGCATCCTTGAGCAGGGAGATGATGGTATCGGAACCCTCACCAACCGGGTTCTCCGGCTTGGTGTCGTGCTCCTGCCAGGCCTGCTTGGTCAGGTCGTCGGTGGCCATGCCGTCCACGGAGAAGTAGGTCTTGGCGACGTTGTCGGAGAAGTAGGCCGGGGTGGTGGCGATCTTGGCGAGGGCCTCAGCGCCGCCTTCACCGGCGCAGAACTTCACGAACTCCTTGGCGGCGGCCAGCTGCTGGCCAGTGGCCTTGGAGGAGACGGCCAGACCGGTCGGATCACCGAAGGTCACCGGCTTGTCGGACTTGGTCTTGGAATCCGGGTTCTGCGGGATCGGAGCGATGCCCCAGGTGAACTGGTCGGCGTCACCGGACTTCTGCTGCTTCACCAGCGTGGCGGCGTACCAGGTGCCCATCGGCATCATGGCGGCCTTCTGCGTACCGAACTGAGCCTGGTACTGCACGGAGGTGGTGTTGGAGGTGTTCCAGTCGATGGTCAGCTTCTCGTCCTGCCACTTCAGAGCACGCTGGTAGAACGGCTTCATGTAGTCGAACTTGGCCTTGAAGAAGTTGGTGTCGGGCTTGTAGCCGGTCTAGGCCAGAGCGAAGGCCTGGACCACGGACTGCCAGTTGTGCTGGTAGATCGGGTAGACGGAGTTGGCGTCGTAGCCGGCTGCGGGCAGCTTCGTCTTGAGTTCCTCGGCGGCCTTGGTGTAGTCGTCCCACGTCCAGGTGCCGTCCGGAGTGGCCACGCCGGCCTTCTCCATCATGTCCTTGTTGTAGAAGAGGACCCAGGAATCCTGGCGGTACGGCATGGCGTAGTACTTGCCGTCCAGCTCGTAGTTGGAGATGTCGATGTTCTTGTCGGACTTGTAGGTGTTGGCGATGTCGCCGAGGTCGGCGAGGCCGCCGGACTGGGGGTACGTGTAGTACTTCTGCAGGTTCTTGATCGGGAAGACGTCGGGCTGGGAGCCGGAGGAGATATCGGCGGTCAGCTGCTTGTCGTAATCGTCAGCGGAGTATTCCTTGACGTTCACCTTGACGTTCGGGTACTTAGCCATGAAGGCGTCGGCGAGGGTCTGGAACTCAGGGGTGGAGCTCAGGGACCAGCCGGCGAAGGTGATTTCCGTCTTGGCGTTCTTATCGAAGGAGTCAGAGCCGCTGGAGGCTGCGGAATCGCCGCCGCCACCGCATCCGGTCAGAGCCAGACCCAGGACAGAAGCTACCGCGACAGCCTTGAATACGCGATTCAACTTCATTGTTCTTCCTTTCGTTTACTTCGGCTGCATTGCCGTTTTCAGAGTCCCGTCAACCCGTCCGAACCAGCCTGCCGGTTCGTTCGATCAGGTCTTTCGTTATCTGTTGTCTTCGATCATACACGCTCATTTGTGATCACTTCGGAATGTTGCCAAAATTTGTCTCCATTATTTTCATGATCATCATGTTTTGATCATGACTATGATCGAGGAAAACTTCACTGTTTTCTAAGGATCATACGGTATCGAGAGGTGCATTTCCGATCACGACACGCCGAATGATCAATCTCAAACATGTTCGTTCATGATTATATTTGATTGTAAGTTTATCAATGTCGACCGTTCAATGATGAACTCATACACCTGATATATCGGAAGCAGAAGGAGCAATGATGACCAGCTACCGTACGGAATACTGGACGCGCACCAGCGGCGACCTCGCCGACCGTCGCGCGCCAATCCCCACCCCGGAAGCGACGGGCAACGACGCCGCCGCGAACGCCGTCAAGATCGTGATCGACCCCACTCGTCAGTACCAGCTATGGGAAGGCGCCGGCGCGGCCATCACCGACTCCAGCGCATCCCTGTTCATGCAGTCCATGAGCCCCGAACAGCGCCACGCCATCCTCACCGAAATGTTCGATCCCGAACAGGGCGGATTCTCCTCCGTACGCATCTCCATCGGCGCCTGCGACTTCTCCAGCCAGGCCTACTACTCCTACGACGACCTGCCCGAAGGCGTGGTCGCCGACGCCGCGCTCGACTACTTCTCCATCGGCGAAGGCGAGCCCGGTGCGCCCGACGCCACCAAGGACCTGAAGAACGTGGTGCCCGTGCTGCAGGAGATCCTCTCGATCAACCCGGCCGTCAAGGTCATGGCCTCCCCGTGGAGCGCGCCCGCATGGATGAAGACCAGCGGCCGTCTCGACGGCGCCGGACGTCTGCGCCTCGGCGAATACGTGGGCAACGGCTACCGTTATCAGGACACCATCGACTACGTGTACGCGCAGTACTTCGTCAAATTCATCGCCGCCTACGAGTCCTACGGCATCCCGATCACGTCCGTGACCATGCAGAACGAGCCGAGCAACGGATGCCCATGGCCGATCACCATCTGGACACCCGAGGAACTCACTGCGTGGGGCGCGAACTATCTGCGTCCGGCGCTCGACAAGACCTACCCCGACGTGGAGATCTACTTCGGCGACGACTCGCTGCGCTTCTGGCAGCGCCCGGCCAGCGAATACATGACCCCCGCCCAGGCGCAGGCGTTCGCGGGCGCCGCATTCCACACCTACTCCGGACTGCCGCACTGGGTGCACAACGGCACCCGCCAGTTCCCGCAGTGGAAGGCCGCCATGACCGAGCGCCGATGCATGCTCGACGAGACCGTGGCCGAGGCGTCGCACGTGATGTTCGGCGAGATCGGCACCTGGCTCGTGCGCAACGGCGTGGGCCTGATCAACCTGTGGAACATGGCACTCGACGAACAGGGATTCCCGTCGTGGGCCGGCACCTCCGGACGCCGCGGCGTGATCACCATCGATTCGGGCACCGGCAAGGTGAAGCGCAACCTCGAGTACTTCATGCTGCGCAACTACGGTCAGGACGTGGCCGTGGGATCCCGCCGCGTGGCCTCCACCAACCACACGCCCGACGGACGCCACGGCGGACTCGGATCGGTCGCGTTCCTCGCGCCGAACGGCGATCTGGCCGGCTTCCTGTACAACCCGACCGGCGAGCCGATCGAGGCCGCGGTGACGATCAACGGCCAGGGCGGCGCGTGGCAGAAGGTCACCGTGCCGGCGTGGGGCGTGGTCACCGTGCACAAGTCCAACGGCGCGATCAA
>NZ_QXGJ01000006.1 GCF_003952005.1 Bifidobacterium callimiconis | reverse complement strand
TTCCAAAAAACCCGACCACAATCACAGCCCCTCTCGAGGCACTCCAAAAACAGGAGCCATGGCCGGACTGGCAATCAAAACTTAGTAGTACAAAACACGCTCTTGAGTTCTCAAACCACCACCACACAGGCAAGAAGCACAACCCCCGAAGAAGAAGCACCGCCGTGCCGGGCAACGAGTGAATAACTTACACGCCCACACCCGATAACGCAAACCCAACCAACACAACAACCCCAAAACCACTGAAAACACAAGCATCCACCGGCGTGTCGCAAACGCGACAACAAGCGGTGAAAACAACCAACAGACAGCACAACAACCAACCACCAACCGGCACGCGACCAGCCACACCCACACCAAAACAACCACACAGCCGCCACACCACGGACCGGAACCATCACACGGACGACAGCCCTCCCCTCAGCCCGCCATACGGCGGACAGCTCCCCTCCCACGGAGGGGAGCCGGAGAATCACGCACACCAACCAGCACAACCAGCACAGCTGGCTCCTCCCTCGGAAGGGAGGCGAAAGACGGGAGCGTTATCGATTATTGGGCTGGGGTGAGGGAATGGATGCCGAAAGGGGATGCTCAGGCTTGGCGACGAATCGCGTGGTCGCGGGTGATAATGCGGGGCATCGTATGATCCGTCACGGAACGCTCGTCCACGATCACTTCGTCCACATCATGCAATTCGGGAAGCTGGAACATGATGTCCTCCAGCGTTTTTTCGATGATCGACCGCAATCCTCTGGCGCCGGTACCGCGCAATACCGAGGTGTGCGCGATGGCGGACAGGGCCTTGTCGGTGAATGAGAGCTTCACCCCGTCGATGGCGAAGAGCTTCTGGTATTGCTTGACCAACGCATTGGCGGGATATTGAAGAATTTGTTCCAGATCCTGTTCGGTCAGATCATCCAGCACACTGATTACGGGCAGACGGCCGATGAACTCCGGCAACAGTCCGAAATCGGCCAGATCATCCGCGCTGACCTGATGCAGAATCTCCGAATCAGGCACCGGTGTCTGCCGCCACGCGGAATTAAAACCGCTTTCGTACTTGCCGAGACGCTGCTCGATGATGTCCTTGAGCCCGACGAAGGCACCGCCGCAGATGAACAGGATGTCATTGGTGTCTATGCGCACCGTTTCGAGATCCTTATGCTTGCGGGTGCCCTCCATCGGCACGTTGGCCACGGTCCCCTCGATGATCTTCAGCAACGCCTGCTGCACGCCCTCCCCCGAGACGTCACGGGTGATGGAGGTGTTTTCCCCCGATTTACGGGCGATCTTGTCGATCTCATCGATATAGATGATCCCCTTGCTGGCCCGTTCCACATCACCGTCGGCGGCCTGGATAAGCCGCTGCAATATGGTTTCCACATCATCGCCGACGTATCCCGCCTCGGTCAGCGTGGTGGCATCGGCGATGATGAACGGCACGTTCATGACGCGTGCCAGCGTCTGTGCCAGGTAGGTCTTGCCTACGCCGGTGGGGCCGAGCAATAGAATGTTCGACTTTGCGACTTCGACGTCTGCGAAGGGATCCTGCGTACGGTCCCGTCGAGTGGACAGTGCCTCGGCTTTTTCCCGAAGTCCCATGTTCACGCGTTTGTAGTGATTGTAGACGGCCACCGCCAGCGTACGTTTGGTCTCTTCCTGACCGACGACATACCGATCGAGATATTCGAATATCTGCCTAGGATATGGGAGACGCAACGCATTCATTTCGGCGTCGTCACGCCGTTCATCGGAAATGATGTCGACGCAGAGTTCTATGCACTCATCGCAGATGGCGACTCCGGGACCGGTGACCAGTTTATGCACCTGATGTTCACTTTTGCCGCAGAATGTGCACCGCGGAGTGTCTTCGCTGTAGCTGACTACTCGTCCCATGGAATCTTCCCTTGAACGTCACGTGTCCGGTTCGCAAAGAGGCCGGGACGTCGGTGAAGACGCCTCGGCCTCTTGATGTGGCACTGCTCTACTGACGGGTCTCGAGGACCTCGTCCACGATGCCGTATTCCTTCGCCTGGGGAGCGGTGAGGATCGTATCGACTTCGATATCTTTGCGGATCTTTTCGATGTCCTGTCCCGTATGCTTGGCCAGAGTCTCCTCGAGCCAGGTGCGCAGACGGAGCATCTCACGTGCCTGAATCTCGATCTCGGTCGCCTTGCCGAAGTCCTGTCCCATGGCCGGCTGATGGATCAGCACACGGGCGTTCGGCAGCATAAGGCGCTTGCCGTGGGTACCGGCGGCAAGCAGGATAGCGGCGGCGGATGCGGCCTGTCCAAGGCAGACGGTCTGCACGTCGGGCTTGATGTACTGCATGGTGTCATAGATGGCGGTCATGGCCGTCATGGATCCACCGGGGGAATTGATGTACATCATCACGTCACGATTCGGATCCTGGCTTTCCAGAACCAGCAGCTGTGCCATGATGTCATCGGCGGAGGTGTCATCGACCTGTACGCCCATGAAGATGATGCGGTCCTCAAACAGCTTGGTGTAGGGATCCTGACGCTTGAACCCGTACGGGGTCTTCTCCTCGAACTGCGGAAGAATATAACGGGCCTGCGGCATGCCGCCCGCAAGGCGCTGGGCGCGCGCAATGTACTGTGCTTCTTCGGATGCCATATCATTCACCCTTCTGTGTGCTCATGGTGCCCGGCGTGGTCACGATCTTGTCGACAAAACCGTACTCCAGCGCCTGCTGCGCGGTAAACCAGTGATCGTATTCGTTGTCACGGTAGATTTCCTCCACCGTGTGGCCGGTCTGCTGCGCGGTAAGTTCGGACAGCGTCTTCTTCATGTCCATGATGAGTTCGGCGCTGATACGCACATCAGTGGACGTGCCGCCGACGCCGCCGGACGGCTGGTGCATCAGTACACGGGCGTGGGACGTGATGAAACGCTTGCCCGGCGTGCCGCTGGACAGCAGGAACTGGCCCATTGAGGCGGCCATGCCGACGGCCACGGTGGCGACATCCGGTTCGATGAGCTGCATGGTGTCGTAGATGGCCATGCCGGCGGTAATGGAGCCACCCGGAGAATTGATGTACAGCCAGATGTCCTTCTTCGGATCCTCGGCCGCGAGCATCAGCATCTGTGCGCAGATGCGATTGGCCATATCATCCTTGACTTCCTCGCCCATCCAAATGATGCGGTCCTTGAGGAGCCTGTTGAAAATCGGATCGACGGGCCCCGCAGGCATGTCCTCTCCGGCCATGACGGGCAGAGGCGCAAACGTGTTGCTCACCTTGTCTCCTTTGTTGCGATTCTGATGTTTTTCAGACTACCGCCTGAATTCGACGGACGAGTTGATTTCGGCTCACTGCGTAGGAGTGTCGTGGAAAACGCGGGAACATATCCTATGCAAAAGGGCCGGGACCGAGATGATGATCATCGGTTCCGACCCTTCTTTAACGGTGTCGCTTATGAAAGCGTCAGTTGCGTCACTCGGCGTTCTCGGCCTTGTCCTCGGAGGCGATCTCGTCGGCCACGGCGGCAGCGGCGGAGGCGGCCTCCACGCTTTCCTGAGCTTCGGCTTCGGCCTCGTCCTCACCGAGGAACTGGCTCAGATCCAGTTCGTTGCCTTCCGGATCCACAAACACGACGGCGCGCATACCGGCAAGCATGCCCTTGGAGCGGCCGACTTCCTGCACGGCGGAACCGATCTGGCCATTCTGGATGATGGCGCTGATGAAGCGGTTGGGCTCCATGCCGTACTGCTGGGCGATAGAGGCAAGGAAGTTCATGACGTCGGACTGGGAGACCTGCACGTCGAGCTTCTCGGCAAGGGCGTCGAGGGTGATCTGGTCGCGCAGCTCCTTCTCGGCGGACTCCTCGGCTTCCTTCTTCTGCTCATCGGTGGCGGATTCCGGATCCGGGGTCATGGACTTCAGGTGCTCGGCGACGAGATTCTGCTTGATGCCCTTCGGCACCGGGATCTCGACGGACTCCTGCAGCTTGGCGATGAAGGCGTCGCGGGCGGCGGTGGCCTGCTGGCCTTCGGCGTCGCGCTCGCACTGCTTGCGCACGTCGGCCTTCAGCTCGTCGAGCGTGTCGAACTCGGAGGCCTCCTGAGCGAAGTCGTCGTTGAGCTCGGGAAGCTCCTCGGCCTTGACGGAGTTGACCTTGACCTTGACCTGAGCCTTCTGGCCGGCGTGATCGCCGCCCTCAAGAGTGCTTTCGAAGGTGGTCTCCTCGCCGGCGGACAGACCGTCGAGAGCCTCGTCGAGGCCGTCAAGCATGGTGCCGGAGCCCAGCTCGTAGCTCACGCCTTCCTGGGAGTCGACGGATTCGCCGTCGATTTCAGCGGCGAGGTCGATGTTGGCGAAGTCGCCCTTGGTGGCGGGGCGGTCGACGCCGACCAGGGTGCCGAAGCGCTGACGCAGGTTCTCCAGACGGGCGTTCACGTCCTCGTCGGTCACGGCCGGCTTGGCGACCTCGATGCGCATGCCATCCAGCTCGGGCAGATCGAACTTCGGACGGACCTCGACCTCGGCGGTGAACTTCAGACGGGTCTCGTCCTTGGCGGAGGCGGGCACTTCCTTGACGTCCAGCTTGGGCTGGTCCATCGGACGCAGCTCCTTCTGCTCGGCGGCCTTGGAGTACAGCTCACCAATGCCGTTGTTGATCGCCTCGCCGGCGACGGAAGCGAAACCGATGCGCTGATCGATGATCTTGCCGGGGACATGACCCTTACGGAAGCCGGGGATGTTCACCTGCTTGGCGATCTCCTTGCGGGCCGCATCGAGATACGGCTCGAACTCTTCGGGGTCTACGGTCACGGTCAGACGAACCTTGGTGGGTTCGAGATTCCTCACGCTGATTTTCACTCTGCGCTCCAATTCGTTGAAAAAATTCCGTTAAGCCATTCAAGGCAACCGTTACATCATAACCCTACTCACGGACTCTGCAATGAGCGAAACCTGCCAATTCCTGGCACCCTGCGATGTAAGGAACTCGGCAACGTCATCGGGAACGGGGTCCGCCCAGCACAGATTGCGGAGAATCTGCGGCTTGAGAAGCACCTCCACTGGGGTTCTGGTGTCTTCTCCGATCTGCACGAGAACGGCCTTCGCCGCCTGCAGTCGTGCGAAGCGTTCCGGATGATGCTCACGCCAGTACTTCATGGAGCGAGGCGCATTCCCCTCCTCATGAGCGGGACGTGGTGTGGTGACCGGCAGTTCCGACTGTGGCAGCGCCAGAGCCTCGAGAATCGCTTCACGCCATACGGATGGCCTGACCTGACGCTGCAGCGGCGCATACCGTTCAAACATCTTGTCCTGTTCCCCACCGGTATGCATGCGCACGCGCTGGTTCAACGAACGAATGGCATTGAATGAGCGAAGATTCCGGGGCTTGCGCTGCCCGGCTTCGATCATGGCCGCGTCGGACAGCAGCAGGGACGGGGATATGTCCAGACGCCTCGCCCAATCGTCGCGCGCCGTCCATAGGCTGCGCACCACGGCCAGGGCACGGGGGTCATGACTCAGTGAGGTGATGTGCGACACCCGTCGCCACGGTTCCAGATGGGGCTTGCGCGCTTGCAGTCCTTCCTGTCGAAGATAGGAGAACTCCTCCCGGGCCCATTCCTCCTTGCCCTGTGCCTTCAGTTCGGCAAGCAGACGGGAGCGCAGCTCGATCAGCACCTCGACATCCAGCGCCGCATAATTGCGCCAGTCACGAGGAAGCGGACGATAGGACCAGTCCGCCGCGGAATGCTCCTTGGCCAGGACCAAGCCGAGATACTTCGCGGTGACGGCGGCGAGGCCGAATCGTGTATCGCCAAGCAGGCGTGCCGCGACCTCGGTGTCGAAGACCGCATCCGGGCGCATGCCCAGATCGAAGAATCCCGGAAGGTCCTGCAGCGAGTCATGGATGATCCAGTCCTCGCCACGTACCGCGTCATTGAAGTCGGACCAATCCGCTCCGGCCTCCTTCAGCGCCATGCAATCGAATAGCGCTATGCCTGCGCCCTCGCGCTTGAACTGCACCAGCCAATCGTCGTGCCCGTATCGGAACCCCGACGCGCGCTCCGCATCGGCGGCCACCGGGCCTTCGGCATTGGCGAAACGTTCGACGGCCGCGTCGAAGTCCTTCAGGGTATCGATCACGTCAGGCACCCCTTCGCGGGGTTCCTTCAGCAGGTGAGGCTCTTTACTCTCTGTCACTGATCGGTTCTTCCAATTCGTCGTTTGCTGTCATGGATTTCAGGAACCTGGCCCACACGTCCACTTGGTCTCCGGCGTTCAGCCCTCCGTCCTGCTCCTCAACGGGAGTCCAGGAAACGCGAATCTCGCAATCGGACTGCGGCGGTTCCTCCGCCGAGTCGGACAATATGCCAAAGGATGTGTTCCGATTCAGACTCACCGTACCACCAAGGGTTTCCTCACGGGCTCCGGTGACGCTGCGTTCCAGCCAATCCCACATCAGCGATGGAGTGAGACTGTTGTGATCGTCGCCTGGTATTCGCATCGAAGCATAGGCGACGCATCGCCATTGCGAGCCCCATTCGCTTCGTGGCCATTGAGCGTACAGAATCATGATCCAGCCATGGGCGAGAACGGAGGGCCCGACGCCGAAATCAAGCTGAACGCCAATGCCGTAATCAGCCAATGTCGATGGCACCGGAATCTCACAATATCGGATATCGGGACGTTGCCTCATGGCGCGCACCGACTCGACGGCGTGCCACACGCTTTGGGGTACCGTCGACATCCCGCGATCGTCCTCGATGGAGGCTGCACGCGGAGCATCGGAGGTCTGCGATGACCGGCCGATGGGGAACGTGAATATCTCAGCCATATATCCAACATTAGCCCCTGAGCCTACTGTTTCTTGGGATTGAAATCCAAGTACACTCTAAGTGCACTCTATTTTGCTGTGACTCCTATTTTATAGGGGGTGCATGCCATGGTTAGCATACCCCCGATCCGCGAAGCTGCGGAGCGGGGGACGATGAGGACTCAGGCTGCTACCTGGTCAGCATTTTTGCAGGCTGGTGCCGTTGTCGACCTCGGGGATGCCGGCGATGCTGGTGAGCAGGCTGACGATGGCGGCCATGACGGCCACGCTGCCGATGTTGGCCCAGTCGACGGTCAGGATGCCGACGGCTCCGGTGCCGATCACGGCCAGCGCGGCCTGGGCGGCGGTCTTGACCGCGCGGAGCCCGGCGGCCCTGGCCCACAGAACGGGATTCGACGTGGTGCCGGCCGTGGGTTCGGCCGCGCGCTGCGGGATTTCATCTATCGGGGGTCCTCTCCCTTCTTCTAGAATTTTCCTTGGTTGAGTCGAACCTGGAGCGCTCGGCCGGTCCCGTATACCAGTCGGTTCAAGGCTGCATCTGTTTGGTGGCGACACCGAGGTAGCAGTGCAGACCGTCGATGTACTTGGTCCCGGCGAGCCCGTCGATCTTGCCCGAGTAGATGCCCTCGGTTTTAAGGATCTCCTGCATGCGGCGGACGAGCTAGGAGCTGTCTCCCCCGTACGCGTAGGACTGCAGGGCCGGGCGTGCGTAGCCCGGCCGGTAATCACGCCGTCGATAGTTGAGCACACCGCCATTGATCTTGCGATTAAGAGAGTTACGCGGAATGCCTGCCATGATCGATAGCTCAACCTGAGTAATGCCCCCCATCTTCACAACAGCCTTTATCGCCAAGCCGAGATGTTCCGAAGAGACCTTTTTGAGTTCCATATAGGACATGGCACGCCCTGTGTACAAAGTTTAAAATTCCAGCGTGTCCCATTTTGGGACATTACATACGCCAACCGGTAGTACCGTGTCCCATATGGTAGCTGGAAGCAAAATACCTACGATTGAGTCAAAGGCGCTCTCGATCGCGATCAAACGCGCTATGGCCACACGCGATTTCATGCCGAAAGCATTGTCGGAGAAGTCAGGAGTCCCCCATGGTACTCTCCGCAAGATTCCAGAATTGCACACTGTGGCCGGCTACGAGCAACTACGAAAGATCGCTTCAGTGTTGTCCATGCCCTTATCCGGAATCAT
Source organism: Bifidobacterium callimiconis (assembly GCF_003952005.1). Taxonomy (GTDB): domain Bacteria; phylum Actinomycetota; class Actinomycetes; order Actinomycetales; family Bifidobacteriaceae; genus Galliscardovia; species Galliscardovia callimiconis. The sequence goes on along the minus strand of NZ_QXGJ01000006.1, from coordinate 206,054 downwards.
CGCGGATACCGAGCGTCCGGCCATAGATCCTAGAGTAGTTGAAGATTACGCAGGATCTCATACCTCGGCGTAACGCAAAGGTGCAGGACCCGACGGTTAAAATTCCCGGCATGTTTCATCAGATCTCTCGATAAGATATCAAAACCCCGTTTAGGGGTTCAGGAAGTAGTACGCGCCCCTCAGCGCAGAGAGACACGGGAGAGATCATGAATCTCGGAAAGACAGAAGGTATATCTCCAAACTTCACCAATACGCCATTGACAGTGGAAGGGTATAATGCTTCCGCGTCATTCGATGGAGAGAATTTGACCATCGTCCGAGGAGGAGTCTCCCGGCAATATCCTTGGCGACTAGTTTCCGATATCCAGATCATCGACGCCACCCCCGAGCACGAAGGCGTGCTGGTCTTCCTCGTATGGAATCCCGACGGAAGTCTTGCCTCTATGCCGAACAATCCGCAGGAGGCTGCGACCAGCCCATGGTGCATCTTTTTCACAGGCGACCAGTCCGAGTCCATATACCGTTTTGCGGAACAGCTAAAAGCCGATCTGAGCCAGCGGAAAACCGGCGAACAGCAGTCGAAGAAGCCGTTCTATAAGCTGTGGTGGTTCTGGGTACTGGCCATTCTGGGACTGTTCTTCATCATCGTCCTGCTGACCCCTACAGAGGATTCCGGATCCTCGTCGGCCGATTCGGCCGCAACATCGTCCCCATCGGCGAGCGCGAGCACCCCGGCAGAGACCCCGACGAAGAAGCCTCGGCAGTTGACGGGGATCGATGTCCTATACGCGGGGTCTCGAGCGGATGGCACACAGATCGATGATCAGAACGGCGGCATCATCGTTCGGGCCAAGTACGATGACGGATCCTCCGAGAATGTGACCGGGTGGAAGGTGCAGAATCCTGGCGCGATCAACTACAACGGCGAGACCGTGTTTACTATTGAGTACGAGGGCCAGACCTCAGAGCTGAAGCTGACCGCCGACCCTCCGACCGAATACAAGAACGCATTAGTGCAGGCAGGTCAGTATTCCTCCATGATGCATATGTCGAAGCAGGGAATTTATGACCAGCTCGTGTCTCCGTATGGAGGGCAATTCCCTGCGGATGCTGCACAATGGGCCGTCGATCACGTGCAGGCCGACTGGAATGCGAATGCCCTGGAGATGGCCAAGAGCTACAGGGATAATCTGAATCTGTCGACCGAGGCAATTAGAGACCAGCTGGCGTCCCCCTATGGGGAGAAATTCACTCAGGATGAGGCGAATTACGCCATCGAGCACCTTAATGACTAATGATTTCGAATATATGGGAATCCCCGGCGTTCGTGATGAACCGCCGGGGATTCCCATATATGGCTCCTAGATTCCCAGGATGAATGTGACAGCGGTCCAAGCATCGTTTTGATGGCGTATTTCTATTTTTGCCATGACTCCACTGTCGGTGATCATGGTTAGATATGCTTCAGCGTCAGATATGTCGAGCTTGCCGAGTTCCTTACGGCCGGGACTCACTTGTATGGAGACGTCATCTCCGAAAACGACCCTACGTAGGGCGCCTCAGAGCATGCCTCCATCCGGGTAGGGAGCAAATGCCTCATTCGCTGTCTCGGTGAGAACAACAACGACGTACGGTGAGCGCCAGAAAGTTCTTTTTTGTGCAGCATGAGGTTTGCGGCGCCCCATACTGCTTTGCAGGATTCGGGGTCGGCCGCGTCCGACGGCCGACTCCGTTGGAAGAAGTAGATCCACGGCAAGTAAGGCAAAAGCCCCGGTCGCGCACTGCGAGCGCCGGGGCTTTTGCCTACCTCATTGGCCAAGTAGATTAGAGATACGGTCTTTTCAGCCGTATTCGCGTCTTACATAATTGCATGATCCAAGGAATGTATATGAGTGAGTCTTCGAAGCACGAGAACAAATGCGAAATTATTCGTGCACTTAACTTTGTTGAGAGATGGTCTGGGACCATTGGCATCGTGATCGCATTGGGATCACTGGTAGCAGCAATTTACGCGGTTATCCTCCCGTTCCAGCAATGGCAGCAAGATATTGCAGACAAGCAGGAAGATGCGGTGCAAGAGCAAAAAGATAGAAAAGTCGCCGAGGAAAAATGGAGAGAAGAGGGTGCGATGTTCTCTCTGGCCTATATCACGAATCGCGACCAGCAATTATCGGACACCGACTTGGAAACGGGAGTCACGTCCGTGCAATCCAATCACGCCATGGTGATCACCAACTCCGGACGAACTCAGGGCACTATAATCGCCATCCGCCAGACCGATTCCCCCCGACAATCAAGAGATCGTCTGCACCCCCTCGGTGTCCAACAGCGGAAATCTGGCTCTGTTGCCGAATACTGGAGAACATGCCTATTCGTTAACGCCACAAAACGTAACAGATGGGATGAATATACTTGGGACATCTGAAATCCGGTTGGCGCCAGGCGAATCCCAAGTCATTATTCTGGCCGGGAAAAAATACCCTTCAGGAACGAGCATTGCCCCTTATAGGGGAAAATACACACTGTATGAGGCCGATGGAACGACGACGAGTATTCAGCCCGAACAAAAGAACGATACATACAACAAGCATTATGTCGCACTGTTAGAGAAAAGCGACGCTCAGATTGCCTGCGGTGCAAACGCCGACAGAATCCTCTCCGGAAGCCAAATGTCATATTTTAGTCAATATCGATTTACTTGATAAGTAAATAGACATAGACTATAACTATGAAGAGAAAAGAACTAGAAAAAGCGGATTCGTGAGATTGCCAAGGCAAGAGGACTGACGCCGGTCTGGACCGAGGGAGGCAACCATAGCAAGGTGGTCGTCGGCAAGGCCAAGACCGTAGCTCCCCGTCATGGCGAAATCAACGAGCTCACCGCCAAGGGCATCATCCAATACATAGAAAGGAACGCGAAATGAGCACAGGTACCGTCACCGCCATCTGCACCCGCAGCGGCGGCTGGTGGGCTGTCGAGGTCCCCGAGATCCCCGGCCTGTTCACTCAGGCGCGACGCCTCGATCAGGTCGAGGACATGGTGCGCGACGCCGCGAAACTGCTCGACTCCCCCGTCGATGAGGTGAATATCGAGCCCGAGCTGGATGCCGACACGTCACGCATGGTCGAGGAGCTGTTCGCCAAGCGCGACGCCGCCCGCAAGGCGCAGGAGGAGGCCTCCCGCCTCGCCAGAAGCACCGTCAATGCACTGCGCAACGAGGGTCTCACCGTTCGTGACGTCGCCATCGTCACGGGGGTTAGCCCCCAGCGCGTCAGTGCTTTACAGCACGCCTGACCAATAGAAACCTGAAGAAGGCCCCACGCTCCATACGGCGAGCGCGGGGCCTTCTGATTAATCGACGAAGTTCAGCGTGGGATCGTCGTCGAGGGTGACAGTGATGTCGTCATGGGTTCCACTGTCGGCAATCGAGGTCGGCCCAACTTGGCCGAAGCGGCCGCGCCTCTGCTGTGCCGATGGGCTGCGGACGCGTTTCTCTCCAGCATTCCGGGATTCGTCCCGCTCAGCGAGAAAATCGCCAGACGCCATTTCGACATCCTCAAGACCATCCGCAGCGGACTATCCAACGCCAGGCTCGAGGCCGTCAACAACAAGATCAAGACCACCATCAAAATCGGCTACGGATACCGCAACCTCGACAACCTCATCGGCCTCGTCATTCTCAAATGCGGAGGACTCAACCTCAAACTCCCCCGGACGCCAATAACCAGCAATCCCAGCCCACACAAACACCCGAAGAGCCTAAAATCCTCGCCCGCGAAAACGGACGAGGATTCAGAAGTTCATAATGCGCATGCCGAAAACGACATGCACGATCGATACGCGGCCAGGCGATCAGTACACGGTCAGTCCGTGGCTCTTGAACTGGTCGACCACACGGGCACGCAGCTTGGCCGACGGGCCTTTGGCGTCCTCAAGCGGGTAGGGAATGCGAAGCTCGTGCCACTTGGGACGACCCAGCTGATGGAAACCGAGCACATCGACGTGCTCGAGCGCGTCACCGAACGACGCGCAGATCTTGGCCACGTTCTCGACATTCTCCTCGGAATCGGTCAAGCCAGGGACCAGCACGAAACGCACCCAGATCTTCACGCCCCTCTTGGAGAGTCGACGTCCAAAATCGATGGTCGGCTGCAGGATGCCGCCGGTGACCTTCTTGTAAGTGGCTTCATCTCCGGATTTGACATCCAGCAGGCACAGGTCGATGTCGTCCAGCTGCTCATCGGTATAGCTGGCGCCGAGGAAGCCGGAGGTGTCGAGACAGGTGTGCACGCCCATCTCCTTGGCCGCGCGGAACACACGGGACACGAAGGCCGGCTGCATCATGGATTCGCCGCCGGAGAATGTGATGCCGCCGCCGGTGGCCTTGAACAGATCGGCATAACGGCTGATCTTCTTGACCATGGCGTCGAAATACACGGGCTTGCCGTCGCGCATCTTCCAGGTGTCCGGGTTCTGACAGTACTGGCAACGCAGCGGGCAGCCGCTCATGAAGACGGTCATACGGGTGCCTGGTCCATCGACGGAAGTGTTGATGTCCCAGGAGTGGACGAATCCGATGTCGCCTGATTTCAATGCGTGAATACGGTCGCGTCGATCAAGACCGATCGGCGATTCGAATCCGGAAAGACCACCCATCAACGTTTGGCTGGCATAGTCCTTGTTCGACTTGAGCATATGCGGATTGGTGGTTTTGAACTGCACGTTCTCAGACATCGGCGTCCTCTTTCTACGACAAAATGGGGGCGGGACATTCAGTGCCCCGCCCCCGGCATATCACCGTTCACACGGTGCCGATCGGGTTAGCGATCAGTCGGTGACGGCTCCCTGGTGGAAGGTACGGGAGATGACGTCGAGCTGCTGCTCCTTGGTGAGCTTCACGAAGTTCACAGCGTAGCCGGAGACACGCACGGTCAGGTGCGGGTACTTTTCGGGGTGCTCAACGGCGTCCTCCATGGTCTCCTTGCGCAGAACGTTGATGTTCGCGTGGTAGAGGCCGTGGCCGTTGCCGGCGTCCAGGATGCCGACCAGGTTGTTGATGCGCTCGTCCTCGTCGCGGCCAAGACCGTCAGGGGTGATGGTGTTGGTCAGCGAGATGCCGTCGAGAGCATCGTTGTAGTCGATCTTGCCGACGGAGAACATGGACGGCAGCATGCCGTGGGAGTCCATGCCGTTCTCCGGGTTGGCGCCCGGAGCGTACGGGGTGCCCTTCTTGTGGCCGGACGGGAAGGAACCGGTGTTCTTGCCGTACTCCACGTTGGAGGTGATCGTCAGGATGGACTGGGTCGGAACGGCGCCACGGTACACGGGCAGGCGCTTGACCTGGCCCATGACGGTGGACACAACCCACTTGGCGATGTCGTCGGCACGATCGTCGTCGTTACCGTAGATCGGGAACTCGCCCTCGGTGCGGTAGCCGACCACCAGATCGTCGTCAGCGCCCTCGACGTACTCGTACTCGTGGCCTTCGAGGTTCTTGGCGTCCTTGTTGTAGATCGGGTACACCTTGGCGTACTTCACTGCGGACAGGGAGTCAGCCGCGATGGACAGACCGGACATACCGCAACCAAGGGTACGGTACACTTCCTTGTCGTGCAGAGCCATCTCGATGGACTCGTAGGCGTACTTATCGTGCATGTAGTGAATGATGTTCAGAGCCTGCACGTAGGTCTCGGACAGCCACTCGAGAGCCTTCTCGTAGTTGGCCTTGACCTTGCCGTAATCCAGGGTGCCGTCGGCTTCGGGCTTGATCGGATCGATGACGCCCTTGTCGATGACCTGCATGCCGGTCATCTCGTCGCGGCCGCCGTTGATCGCGTACAGCAGAGCCTTGGCGGAGTTCACACGAGCGGCGAAGAACTGCATCTGCTTGCCGACACGCATCGGGGACACGCAGCAGGCGATGGCGGCGTCGTCGCCCCAGTGACCGCGAATCTCCTTATCGGACTCGTACTGGATGGCGGAGGTGTCGATGGAGATCTTGGCGCAGAAGCGCTTGTAGCCTTCCGGCAGCTTCGGATCCCAGAAGATGGTGATGTTCGGCTCCGGACCAGGTCCGAGGTGCTCGAGGGTCAGGGTGGCGAGCAGACGGAAGGAGGTCTTGGTGACCATGGCGCGGCCGTCGTCGGCGAAGCCGGCGTCGGACCAGGTGGCCCAGTAAGGATCACCGGAGAAGATGTTGTCGTAATCCTTGGTGCGCAGGAAGCGGACGATACGCAGCTTCATCACGATGTTGTCGATGATCTCCTGAGCATCGGTCTCGGTGATGAGGCCGGCCTTCAGATCGCGCTCAAAGTAGCAATCGAAGAAGGCGGAGTTACGGCCGAAGGACATGGCGGCGCCGTCCTGGCTCTTGATGGAGGCGAGGTAGCCCATGTAGGTCCACTGCACGGCCTCGTGAGCGTTCTGAGCCGGGCGGGACAGGTCCAGACCGTACTCGTTGCCGAGGTTGATCAGCTGCTTGAGGGCCTTGATCTGCTCGTCGTGCTCTTCACGGAAGCGGATCCAGTGCTCGATCTCGGTCTCGGTGAAGTCGTTGCGGTAAGGAATGGAATCCTTATCCTTCTTCTTCTGCTCGATCAGGTAGTTCACACCGTACAGAGCAACACGACGGTAGTCGCCGATGATGCGGCCACGGCCGTAGGCATCCGGCAGACCGGTGAGGATCTTGTTGTGGCGAGCGACCTTGATCTGCTTGGTGTACACGCCGAAGACGCCATCATTGTGGGTCTTGCGGTACTTGGTGAAGATCTTCTTGATCTCCGGATCGGGCTCCTTGCCGGCTTCCTTGATGGCCTGCTCGACCATACGCCAACCGCCGTTCGGCATCATGGCACGCTTGCAGGGAACATCGGTCTGCAGGCCGACGATCACGTTGTCGACCTCGGGGCTATCGATGTAGCCGGCCGGGAAAGCGTCAATGCCGGCAGGAGTGTGGGTGTCCACGTCGTAGACGCGCTGCTTACGCTCCACGGCGAGGTAGTTGTCGTCGAGGTACTTCCACAGATGCTTGGTCTTGTCGGTGGCGGGAGCCAGGAAGGACTCGTCGCCCTCGTAGGGGGTGAAGTTCTTCTGGATGAAGTCACGGACATCGATTTCGTTCTGCCAGTTACCGCCGTTGAAGCCGTCCCAAGCCTTGGCCTGGAGATCTTCGGCAGAAACCTTGGTGGCATCTACTGCTGTCATATTCGCTCCTTGTTGAGGATTTGCAACGTCGCGTCATCACTCCGTTGTCATTGACTATTCTATGCGGCCCGCAAGCCGGGAAATAGCCGTTTACGCGTGACGTTCCTCACATTTCAGAAGGCTTTTCGGCGGCTTTATGAGGCAGCTCACAAAACGCATGTGAGCCGTCTCACAGCATCCTGTAAGACGGCTCACATCATCGGGGATTTGGACGGTTCGTCGTCACGAAACGGGCCGGTCAGCGCCAGCCGCGATCCTGCTCCTCCCACTTGCGGTTACGTTCCTCGACGATCTTCCATGCGTTGAGGGCGTCCTCCTCGGTGTCGTACGGTCCCATGCGTTCCGAGATCGGGGACTTGGGCCCGAGCTCCGCCTGCTCCGTACGCGTGTTGAAATACCACTTCTTGTCATTCTTGGCTGTCATGGTCATTCCTTTCCTAGCCTATTCGCGGAAACGGCTGGTAATCGGCAGACGGCGGTCACGGCCGAATGCCAGGGACGTCACCTTCGGTCCAAGCGGGTACTGGCGGCGCTTCCACTCGGCGCGATCCACCAGACGCATGACCGTGTCCACGGTCTGCTCGTCAAACCCATCCTCCAGCAGATCAGCGCGACCATGCGCATGCTCAATGTACGCGGCAAGCACCTTGTCAAGCAGTTCGTACTCGGGCAGGGAGTCCGAATCCTTCTGTCCGGGACGCAGTTCGGCGCTCGGCGGCTTGATGATGGAGTTGACGGGGATGATCTCGTCCTTCTGGATGCCGGGATCGGCCTGTTCGTTGCCGACCAGACGCAAACCGCCAATGCCCACGCCCCGGGACGCGGCCTCGTTGCGCCAACGGGCCAGCTGCCAGACACGGGTCTTGAGCAGATCCTTGATGGGGGCATAACCGCCGACGGCGTCGCCATAGATAGTGGAGTAGCCGCAGGCAAGCTCGCTCTTGTTGCCGGTGGCCAGCGCCAGCAGCCCCTTTTCGTTCGAGTACGCCATGACGATGACGCCGCGGATGCGCGCCTGCAGATTCTCCGCGGCGACGCCATCAAGCGCAAGCTGGCTCTGATAGGCATTGAACAACGGCTCGATGGGCTGAACATCATAGTGGGCACCGAGGTTGCGCGCCAGATCGGCCGCATCATCCTTGGACCCATCCGATGAGTACATACTCGGCATGGACACGCCCCAGACGTTCTCCCCTCCGCAGGCGTCGGCGGCCATAGCCGCCACCAGAGCCGAATCGATGCCGCCGGACAGGCCGAGCACCACGCCATGGAATCCGTTCTTGACCATATAGTCCTTCAATCCCAGTACGCAGGCGGTGTACACCTCCTCGTCCGGGTCGAGCACGTCGGCGATCGTGGATACCAGTCCGTCATGGTCATCGGACTCGGGCAGGGTCCAGAAGCTCAGATCCTCCACGAACTGCGGCGAGCGCTCCAGGAGCGTGCCGTCGCGGTCGATGACGAAGCTGGCGCCGTCGAAGACCAGATCGTCCTGGCCGCCCACCTGGTTGAGGTAGATCAGCGGGGCTCCGACCTCGTGCGACCGGCGCTGTGCGATGTCCACGCGCAGATGTCCCTTGCCTTCTTCGTAGGGGGATCCGTTGATGGTGAGCAGTACGTCGATGTTTTCTCCGGCCAGTTCGGCAACGGGGCCTCCGTCCTGCCAGATGTCCTCGCAGATGGCCACGCCGATGCGTCGGTCATGTACTTCGAACACCAGGGAGTGGGTGCCGGGCGTGAAGATGCGGAATTCGTCGAACACGCCGTAGTTCGGCAGGAAGTGCTTGTCGTAGCCGGCCCATACCACGCCCTTGTGCAGCACCACCAGACGGTTCTGCGGCAGGGATGCGCTGCGCTCGGTGCCCACGGTGCCGACCACGATGTACAGGTCGCCCATGCCTTCGTCGGCAAGCTGTTCGGCAAGACGGTCGGCTCGGTCCCATGCCGCCTTGCGGAAGGTGGCGCGGAATGCGAGGTCCTCGATGGGATATCCGGTCAGCGTCATTTCGGGGAATACCACTACATCGGCGTGTTCCGCCGCGGCTTTGCGTGAATATTCGAGCACCTTTGCGGCGTTGCCGTCGAGGTCTCCGACGCAGGTGTCGATCTGGGCCAATGCAAAACGAATCTCACTCATAATCCATATCCTAGCCTTACCGTGTTCCGTATCCTATAGCGACGCGGCCAGTCGGGGCGTCCCACATGCATGACAGACTTAGGGGCATGACTACAGCAATCATGCATACCTCCGAAGGCGATATCCGCATCGATCTGTTCGACGATCTCGCCCCCGAAACCGTGAAGAACTTCGTTGGCCTGGCCTCGGGCGACAAGGAATGGCTTGATCCGTTGACCGGAGCACCCAGCCATGATCCGTTCTACAACGGTCTGACCTTCCACCGCATCATCAAGGATTTCATGATTCAGGGCGGCTGCCCGCTCGGCACCGGCACCGGCGGCCCCGGTTACATGTTCGATGACGAGATCGTTCCCGATCTGAAGTTCGATAAGCCGTATCTGCTGGCCATGGCCAATGCCGGCCTGCGTCGCGGCGCCGATGGCCGTATCCACGGCACGAACGGCTCCCAGTTCTTCATCACCACGGTGCCCACTCCGTGGCTCGATGGCCATCACACCATTTTCGGTGAGGTCGCTGATGACGAATCCCGCGCGGTCGTCGACAAGCTCGAAGCCGTGCCCACCGATGCCGGCGATAGGCCGCTTGATCCGGTGATGATCGAGACGATCGAGATCCAGTAGTTCCGGTGACCGCTTCGACGGTCGAACGCCGAAGCTTCGGTTTTCAGGCCCGATGCCTTGCGCATCGGGCCTTTTCATATGCGCAGGCCACCACGGACACTCCCATCGGACGATTCCGCATCGGTTTCGCCGCTATCCTATACGTCTCATATACGGCGCATTGAACACCATATAAATAATTCCGATCGGAACGTCGCCGCGCCGCTCCCTGGACTCCCCTATAGTAGGGTCCCGTTGCAAATACACCATGAGAGGAAGGAAGAGCACATCATGGTCAAGAGGAAAGCCATCGTCAGCGCCGCGCTCGCCGTCACCACCATTGCCGCACTTGCCCTGAGCGGCTGCGGAAGCTCGTCGAACGGTTCGTCGTCGGCCGACGACAAGACCATCACCGTGGCTGCGAGCCCCACCCCGCATGCCGAGATCCTTAACAATGCGGTCAAGCCGATCCTTGAGAAGGACGGCTACAAGCTCGAGGTGAAGGAGTTCACCGACTACGTGCAGCCGAACACCGCCACCGAGGAGGGCGAGGTCGACGCCAACTACTTCCAGCACAAGCCGTATCTCGACGACTTCAATAAGGAGAAGGGTACGCATCTGGTGTCGGTGGAGGCCGTGCACTTCGAGCCCTTCGGCCTGTACCCGGGCAAGACCAAGAGCCTTGACGCCCTGCAGGACGGCGCCACCGTGGCTGTGCCGAACGACGCCACCAACGAGGCCCGTGCCCTCCTGCTGCTGCAGGACGCCGGTCTGATCAAGCTCAAGGACGCCAACGACATCGCCGCCACTCCGAAGGACATTACCGAGAATCCGAAGAACCTGCAGTTCAAGGAGCTCGAGGCCGCCGTGGTGCCGACGGTGATCAACGACGTGGATATCGCCGCTCTGAACGGCAATTACGCCATCCAGGCGAAGTTCGATCCGAGCAAGGACGCGCTGGCCAGCGAGAAGGCCGACGGTCTGGCCGCCAAGACCTATGCCAACATCCTGGTGGTCAAGGAAGGCAACGAGAACACCGCGAAGACCAAGGAGCTCAAGAAGGCCCTGAACTCCGATGAGGTGCGCGACTACATCAACAAGAACTACAAGGGTGCGGTGCTGCCGGTCTTCTAGTACCGCCACCGTCTCCATATCATTCCGGTCCGGCCCTCCCTCGTGGAAGGTCGGACCTTCACGCTTTGATTGGACGATATGATTCAGCTCGAGCATCTATACAAAAGCTACGATGAGGGGACCGAATCCCATGAGGTCCTGCACGACATCAATCTCGGCATCCGCCCCGGCGAGGTGTTCGGCATCCTCGGTTCCTCGGGTGCCGGAAAGTCCACGCTCGTGCGATGCATCAACCTTCTGGAGCGCCCCACCAAGGGCAAGGTGATCATCGACGGCAAGGATGTCACCGACGCGAACGGCAAGGAGCTTTCCGCGCTGCGCTCCTCGATCGGCATGATCTTCCAGAACTTCAGTCTTTTCCAGCAGCGTACGGTGCTGCGTAACGTCACGTTCCCGCTGGAACTCAACCACACTCCCAAGGACCAGCGCGAGGAGCGCGCACGTCGCCTGCTGAAGCTGGTCGGTCTTGAGGAGTACGCCGACCGCTACCCCAGCCAGCTGTCCGGCGGACAGCAGCAGCGCGTGGCCATCGCCCGCGCATTGGCCAACAATCCGCGGATCATGCTGTGCGACGAGGCCACCAGCGCACTGGATACCACAACCACCGTGCAGATTCTTGATCTGCTGCGTCGCATCAACCGCGAGCTTGACGTGACCATGGTCGTGATCACCCACTCGCTGGCCGTGGCCCGTAACATCTGCGACCGTGTGGCCATGATCGACGGCGGCAACATCGTGGAGATGGGGCCGACCGAGGACCTGTTCGCGGATCCTCATAGCGATATTCTCAAGGCGTTGATCGCCAGCGATGGCGCGCAGAATCGTCGCGATACGAACGAGGCTCCGGCCTCCGCCGCGGAAGGGGTGAAGTGATATGGGTCAGATCGTGCAGGAATTCATTGCGGAGTATGGCGAACTGCTGGTGCAGGGTACGTGGGACACCATCGTAATGACGAGCGTCTCCACACTGGTCGCCTATGTGATCGGCGTGCCGGTCGGCGTGCTGCTGACCATCAGCGGTCCCGGCGCCCTCAGGCCGAATCGCGTGCTGCACACGGTACTGGGGTGGATCGTCAATATCGGCCGTTCCATTCCCTTCATTATTCTGCTGGTCGCGATGATTCCGCTGACGCGTCTGCTCGTAGGCACGTCGCTGGGTGTGGCGGGCGCGATCCCGCCGCTGATCGTTTCCGCGGCGCCGTTCGTCGGACGTATGGTCGAGCAGTCACTGGCCGAGGTCGATGATGGTCTGATCGAAGCGGCGCAGAGCTTCGGTGCCGGTACCTGGCAGATCGTCACCAAGGTGCTGCTGTTCGAGAGCCTGCCGTCACTGGTACGCGGCGCCACGATCACCTTCATCAATCTGTTCGGATATTCGGCCATGGCCGGCACCGTGGGCGCCGGTGGTCTGGGTGATATCGCCATTCGCTACGGATATCAGCGGTATCAGGACGATGTGATGATCGTCTCCGTGGTGCTGTGCGTGATTCTGGTGCAGATCTTCCAGTCGCTGGGCAACGTGATCGCTCGCAGGATCGATCATCACAGCCGCTGACGGCTTTCATATACGAAAAGCAAAAAGGTCCTTGTGACATCGTCGAATCAACGATGTCACAAGGACCTTTTTGCATGGTTTCGCGGTCCGTAGCGACCAGTCCTGTCTTGCGCGGCGGGGTTATCGCACCGCCACCCTGTCAGCGCCTGACCATGTTGTGCAGGGACGATCCCGTCGTATAGTTGGCGATGTTGTCACGGGCGATGGCGATGATGCGGTCGACCGTGGCACTCAGATGGTTGCCACCGGCGACGTGCGGTGTGATGAGACAGCGCGGATGGGACCAGAGTGGGCTGTCGGACGGCAGCGGCTCCGGTTCGGTGACGTCCAGCCCGGCTCCGCGCAGTCGATCAAGATTGACGAGTAGGGCGTCGGGATCAATGGCGTCTCCCCTGCCGGCGTTCAGTACGATCGCGCCCGCCTTAAGCAATGCAAGACGATGGCCGTCGAGCAGATGATGAGTGTCAGGCGTGGACGGGACGATGAGCGCGACGACGTCGGCACGAGGCAACAGGTCATCGAGCTCGTCGAAGCCGTGCATGGAGTCGATGCCGTCGGCCTCCTTGTTCGGATTGCGACGCACGCCGATGGTATGGGCGCCGACGCCGCGGCACATCGTGGCGAAATGGGAGCCGATGTCACCGGTGCCGATGACCAGCACCGTGGCGTCCGCCGGCGAGACGACCGCACCGGCATCATGCCATTCGCTACGCTGCTGATGATCACGGTACTGAGGCAGGTTCTTCATCAGCGCCCACATCATGGCGAACAGATGCTCGGACACGCTTTGCCCATAGGCACCGCTGGCGTTGGTCACCACGACCGACGGGTCGAGAATGCCCGGAGCCAGATAGGCGTCGACTCCCGCGCTCCAGGTCTGCAACCACTTCAGGTTCGGATAGTGCGCCATCTGCGAGGCCGGCACATTGCCAATGATGACGGTGGCGCGTTCACGGAGTTCATCGGGAACGCGTATCGACCACGACATGGCGTTCCGCTCCCCCGGGTCTCCGACGAACACCTGTTCCGTACCGTTCGCCGCTTCGACGAATGACTGTCGTTCGTCGTCATTCAACGGAAGACAGTTGACGATGACGTCATTCCGCGTCGTTGCGATGGTCATATTCGTTCCTTTCCGTACCGGCACGCCCCTCTCCTCCGACGTGCCCGTGTTGTCCGTTGTCGCCGATGCGCCTTGGTGGCACACCACTGTTGGTGTAACGATACTATTGGTGTAACGATACACCATATAGGATTCATCCTATCTCGAATACATCATCGACGCAACGAATCGACGAACTCCCCAACGCGCTCCAATCCTTCCCGAAGTGCGGATCGCGACGCCGCATAGGAAAGCCGAACGTGGGTGTCCGCGGTGGCGACGGCAAAATCACGGCCCGGCGTGAGGGCCACATACCGCTCCTCCAGCAGTCGGCTGCAAAACGTCCAAGCGTCAAGACCAGTGGATGCGATGCTGAAATAGGCATAGAAGGCCCCGTTGGGCTCGACCTCCACCGGCAGACCGATACGGCGCAGGCCGTCGACGACCAGTGTGCGCCGCGCCCGGAATTCGTCTCGCCGACGATCGCACTCCTCATAGGCCTCCGGAGTGAAGCATGCAAGTGCGGCCCATTGCACCGGCGTGGGCGCGCAGAGCAGGGTATTCATGGCGAGGTTGTCGACGGCATTGAGCAGTGGTTCAGGCAGGACCATCCAGCCGAGTCGCCATCCGGTCATGCCGAAGTATTTCGAGAAGCTGTTGACGGTGATGGCGTCGGGATCGCAGCTGAGTGCCGATCGTATGGAGGAGCCGTCCGGTTCGGTGTCGGCGAGGTCGAGGTAGGTTTCGTCGATGATGCGCCAGGCACCACGACGTTTGGCATAGTCGCAGATGGACGCGAGTGCCGGGTATGGAATGCAGGTTCCGGTCGGGTTCGATGGGGATGTGATCATGACCGCCTTGGTGCGGTCGGTCCACGCGCCGGCGACGGTTTCAGGGCTGAGATGATAGCGGCTGGCGGCGTCGGTGGGGACGTCGACGACGGTCCCACCGAACATGGTGACGAGTTCCCGGTTGCAGGGGTATGAGGGGTCGGCGGCGAGGACTTCGTCGCCGGGATCGATGGTGGCCGCGATGGCGAGCATGAGCGCTTCGGATCCGCCGCAGGTGATGGCGATGCGGCGAGGATCGACGTCGAGGTTGTGACGCTGCTTGTAGAAGCGGCTGATTGCCCCGCGCAGCGGTGTGATGCCGAATGATGGCGTGTAGGGCAATGGGCGGCCATCCATCTGTTCGATCATGGCTTGGCGCACCACGGCCGGGGCGCCGAAGTCGGGTTCGCCGAGACCGAGTTTGATGACGTTGTGGCCTTGGGCGATCAGTTCGTCGGCGCGCGCGCCGAAGGCCATGGCCCTGAACGGCTCCGATTCCTTGGCGCGCTGCGACATCTTCGGCGAGCGAACGACCATGTCTGTGTCTCCTATCTTGCTTGGCATCGGGAAAACTGTCAGCCATCGTAGTACTCGGCTGGGAATTGATGGGATGCGGTATTGCGTGGTGGGCGTATATACGACGAGGCCCGGCGACCGTGATGGGTCGTCGGGCCTCGTACGCGTTTGTTCGGTGGATGAACCTACCGATCAGCGGGTGTAGTCCATGTCCTTGCTTTCCTTGATGAGGAAGAGGGCGATCAGTGCGATCACGGACATGACGGCGAGGTACCAGCCGACGGACATGATGCCGTACTTCTCAACCAGCCAGGTGGCCAGGGACGGGGCGAAGGCTCCACCGAAGATGGCGGCGAGGTTGTAGGACAGGCCGGCGCCGGAATAGCGCACGTTGGTGGGGAACAGCTCGGGCAGGTAGGCGCCGGAGGGGCCGAACAGTCCGCCCATGAGCACGAAGCCGAGGCAGAGGAACACCATGATGGAGGCGACGTTGTGCTGCAGGAGCGCAGGTGCGAAGAAGCTGAAGATGGCGGTGACCGCCGTGGTGGCGATCAGCACCTTCTTGCGGCCGGCCTTGTCGGCCCAGAGGCATCCGACGATGATGAAGGCGGCGAAGAAGAACACGGAGACCATCTGCATGGCGAGGTATTCGGACTGCTTGAAGCCGAGTCCGGAGACGCCGTAGCTCAGCGACCAGGTGCCCAGCGTGTAGAACAGCGTGTAGGTGATGCCCATGGCGAGGGTGCCAAGCACGACCTGCTTCCAATACGGGACGAGGGAGCGCAGCGGGTGACGCACGATGCGCTTCTCTTCGGCGGCCTTGCGGAACACGGGGGTCTCGCTCATGCGGGCGCGCACGTAGAGACCGACGATGACGAGAACTGCGGAGAGCAGGAACGGGATGCGCCAGCCGTAGGCGATCATCTGGGCCTTGCTCAGATGCGTGGTGAGCAGCAGGTTGATGCCGTAGGCGCAGAAGAAGCCGATCGGGGCGCCGAGGTTCGGGAAGGAACCGTAGAGGGCACGCTTGTCGTCGGGCGCGTTTTCGGTGGCCACGAGGGCGGCGCCGGACCATTCGCCGGCGAGACCGACGCCCTGGCACGCACGGCACAGGCAGAGGATGACGACAGCCCATGCGCCGATCTGCTCATAGCCGGGCAGCAGGCCGACGACGAATGTGGAGATGCCCATGGTCAGCAGGGCGATCACGAGGGTCTTCTTGCGGCCCATCTTGTCGCCGAAGTGGCCGAAGAGCATGGAGCCGAACGGGCGGGCGAGGAAGGAGACCGCGAAGGTGACGAAGGACATCAGGGTGGCCAGTGCGGGGTTGGACTTGGCGACCGTGGTGAAGAAGATGGTGCCGAAGTAGCTTGCGGCGGCGATGGAGTAGCAGTAGTTGTCGTAGAATTCGATGGCCGTGCCGACCATGGATGCGGCGATGATTTCGGCGACGGAATCCTTCTTTACCGTCTTTGTGCCGCTCAGCGATGCCGTTGTGGTAGACATAAGCGCTTTCCTCTCATATCTGCGCCGTCCGCCGTACGTGACTGGTTCAGCCTCCCGGCCGTGCCAAGTCAACGCTGGGCAACGGCGCGAAGGTTGATTATCTCCCCCTTCTCAGGGAATCGCTTCATATTGTCGTCGCAATGGCGGCGCCCATGTCGGTTATTCCGAATATTGGACGCTTATTGCATGAATGTGGTCTGTGACACATTTCATCCGGCGTGATGGTTCGATGCCGAATCCTCGTTCCCACGGGCATCGCCGCGGCCGCCGTCGAGAATGTCGCGGATGCGTTGCAGACGAGGCCCGATCTCCCGCTCATATCCGCGATCATTCGGATGATAGTATTCTCGTCCCACGAGTTCGTCCGGCATGTACTGCTGGGCCGCGATCGCGCCGGGGGCGTCGTGCGCGTACTGGTAGCCCTCGTGGTTGCCCCACTGTTTCATGAGCTTGGTGGGGGCGTTGCGCAGATGCAGCGGAACCGGTCCGGACAATCCGGCGTCCACGTCGGCGAGCGCGGCGTTGATGGCGTTGTAGCTGGCGTTGGATTTGGGTGCGGTGGCGACGGCGATGACGGCTTCGGAGAGGATGATGCGTGCTTCGGGCATGCCGACGAGGGCCACGGCCTGGGCTGCGGCGACGGTGGTCTGGAGAATCTGGGGGGCGGCCATGCCGACTTCTTCGGCGGAGGCGATGATGATGCGCCGGGCGATGAATCGCGGGTCTTCGCCGGCGCGCAGCATGCGGGCAAGGTAGTGGAGCGAGGCGTCGACGTCGGAGCCGCGCATGGATTTGATGAAGGCGCTGGCGACGTCGTAGTGGTCGTCGCCGTCTTTGTCGTAGCGGATGGTCGCCCGGTCCATGACGTTGGCGACGACGTCGGGCGTGATGGTCGGCTTGGTGATGCCGCCCGATTCTTTGCCGTCCGTCTGGTGCTGGGTGATGGCTCCTGCAGCGGCTTCGAGGATGGTGAGGGTCTTGCGGGCGTCTCCCCCGGCCATGCGGATGATGTCGTCCACGGCCGGAGGCGTGATGGTGACGCGGTCGTCGAGCCCCTGTGGGCTGGTGATGGCTCGTCGGACGAGTTCGGCAAGATCGTCGCGGTCGAGTGGATCGAGTTTGACGACGACGGAGCGTGACAGCAGCGGGGAGATGACGGAGAAGCTGGGGTTTTCGGTGGTGGCGGCGATGAAGGTGATGTCGCGGTTCTCGACACTGGGTAGGAGCGCATCCTGCTGGGTCTTGGAGAATCGGTGGACCTCGTCGACGAAGAGCACGGTCTCCCTGCCGCTGGAGACGAGTCGTTCATGGGCGCGGGCGAGCACGGCTCGGATGTCCTTGACGCCCGATGTGACCGCGGAGAGTTCTTCGAAGGCGCGGTCGGATTGGCGCGCGACGATGTAGGCGAGGGTGGTCTTGCCGACGCCGGGAGGGCCGAAGAGGATGATCGAGCTGGGCGCGGTGAGGGAGCGCCGGCTCGACGGGGATGCGAGGCGCCTCAGCGGTGAGCCGTCGGCGAGGATGCGATGCTGTCCGACGACATCGTCGAGACTGGTGGGGCGCATGCGTACGGCGAGGGGACGGGTGGGTTCCTGGGTGGCGTCGGCGGCGCTGAAAAGATCTTCCGGCATGGGGCCCAGTGTAGCCCACGGCTCGAACGAGTGTTCTATGCCGTGGGCGATGGGCGGCCGTTCTCCCGTTGTGGTTATTGCAGTTCCTCGATGGGGCCGACCGTGTAGTCGACGAAGACGACTTCGGCGCTGTCCTGGGTGGCGTCGAGGTCGATGATGCCGTCGATGGCCCAGTCATGATCGCCGTCGGAATCGTCGAGGATCTGTCGGACGTGCCAGGTGTGTTCGCTGATCTCACGCTTGGTGTCGAGGATGAAGTAGTCCTTCGAGCGCGCCTGCGCGTCGACGTTGATGTACTCGTGTTCGTCGTAGAGGTCGTCGAGCGTGTCCTCCCAGTCGCGCAGTCCCATGCCCCAGTTCTCGTCGAGTGCGGCGAGGGTGCGGGTGTCCTCCTTGTCGATGAGTTCGACGCGGTGGAAGAGGGCGTTGCGCACGAGGACGGTGAGTCCCCGGCGATCCTGGACCACGCTGTCGCGCGTGGGCGGCGCGGCGGTCGTGGCGGTCTCGTCGATGGTCTTGCCGGCGTTCTCCCATTCGTCGACGAGGCTGGAGTCGATGCCACGCACGATGACGCGCAGCCAGGCGATGATGTCGTCAAGCTGGTCGTCGCACTTCTCGGGAGGTACGGTGCGTTCGAGTGCGCGGTAGGCGTCGGACAGGTAGCGCAGCAGCGTGCCTTCGGACCGGGCGATGCCGTATCTGGCGATGTATCCGGTGAAGTCGGACGCGGTTTCGATCATGTCGCGCAGCACGGATTTGGGGCTGAGCCAGTAGTCGTTGGCCCAGGGCACGTCCTTGCGGTATTGGGTGAACGCCGCGTCGAGCATGTCCTCGAGCGGCTTCGGATAGGTGATCTCCTGAAGCCTGTCCATGCGTTCGTCGTAGTCGAGGCCATCGGCCTTCATGTCGGCGAGCGCCTTGTCGCGGGCCTGGCGTTCCTGTGCTCGCAGAACCTGTCGAGGATCCTCGAGCGTGGCCTCGACCATGGAGATCACGTCGAGGGCGTAGGTGTCGCTTTCGGGGTCGAGCAGTTCGAGCGCGGCAAGCAGGAAGGGAGAGAGCGGCTGGTCGAGGGCGAAGTCCTCGGGCAGGTCGACGGTGGTGTAGTAGTCGACGGTGCCGTCGGGATTGGTCTCGCTTTCGATGACCTGCGTGTCGATGAGGGTCTGGAAGATCTCGTCGGCGCGGTCGTGGAGCTTCTCCTTCTGCTGCGGGGTCTGTGCGGAGTCGTCGATGAGGTCGTTGACCCGTGCGCGTGCGTCACCGCCCTGTTCGACTTCGGCGAGGACCATCGAGTGGGTGATGCGCATGTGCGGGGTGAGGGTTTCCGGCGGCTGATCGATGAGCTTGTCGAAGGTGGCGTTGTTCCAGGTGACGAAGCCCTCGGGAGCCTTCTTGCGCTTGACCTTCTTGAGTTTCTTCGGATCGTTGCCGGCCTTGGCGAGGGCGCGCGCGTTCTCGATCTCGTATTCGGGAGCCTCGGCGATGACGAGGCCTTCAGTGTCGAATCCTGAGCGCCCGGCACGGCCTGCGATCTGATGGAATTCGCGGGCGCGCAACCGGCGCATGCGGGATCCGTCGAACTTGGTCAACTGGGTGAGGATCACGGTGTGGATGGGCACGTTGATGCCCACGCCAAGCGTGTCGGTGCCGCAGATGATGGGCAGGAGCCCCTGCTGGGCGAGCTGTTCGACGAGACGACGGTAGCGGGGCAGCATGCCGGCGTGGTGCACACCGATGCCGGTGCGCAGGAGTCGCTGCAGGATCTTGCCGAACGCGGTGGTGAACCGGGTGCCCTTGATGGCCTCCGCGATGCGGGCGCGCTGCTCCTTGGTGGTGACGCCGGCGCTGGAGAGCGCCTGCGCGGTCTCCAATGCGGCGTCCTGGGAGAAGTGGACGACGTATACGGGCGATTCGCCGCGACGCATGGTCAGTTCTACGGTGGAGGCGAGCAGCGTGTCGACGTATTCGTAGCTGAGCGGGATGGGCCGCTTGGCGTCATCGACGATGGCGACGTCGGCGCGCGTGTGCTTTTCCAACGTGTCGGCGATGCCGGTCACATCGCCGAGCGTGGCGCTCATAAGCAGGAACTGCGTGTGGGGCAGGGTGAGCAGCGGCACCTGCCAGGCCCATCCGCGTTCGGGGTCGCCGTAGTAGTGGAATTCGTCCATGGCCACGCAGCCGATATCGGCGCGCTCGCCTTCGCGCAGCGCTTGGTTGGCGAGGATCTCGGCGGTGCAGCAGATGACCGGGGCGTCGGCGTTGATGTGCGTGTCGCCGGTGATCATGCCGACGTTGTCACGACCGAGCGTGGCCACGAGGTCGAAGAACTTCTCGGATACCAACGCCTTGATCGGCGCGGTGTAGTAGGAGCGGCGGCCCGTGCACAGGGCGGCGAAGTGCAGTCCCAGCGCGACCAGGGACTTGCCTGATCCGGTGGGGGTGGAGAGGATCACGTGGTCGCCGGCGAGCAGCGACATGATCGCCTCCTCCTGATGGGGCCATGGGGTGATGCCCCGTGATTCCACCCATGAGAAGAAACGGTCGTAGATGGCGTCGGCGTCGAGGTTGCGGTCGTCATCGCCGTACCCCGGTATCAATTCCTGTAAAGTCCCTTGTTCCACCCGATCAAGTCTAGCGGGTGGCGTCGGCCGGCGGTGTTTGCCGGCCGACGCATCCGTCCGCCATGCTATTTGCACAGTCGCCGCCTGGCCGCGTCGATGTCGAAGTCGGCGGCAGGCCAGGACAGATCCATGCTTTTCAGTGTCACGCGCAGCAGTTCGGAGACCACGGCCCGGGAGTACCAGCGGTTGTCGGCCGGTACGATGTACCAAGGCGCGTAGGCGGTGCCGGTCTGTTCGAACACCTCCTGCCATGCGGCCATGTAGTCGTCCCAGCGGTCGCGCGCATCCAGATCGGATTCGTCGAACTTCCAGTATTTGGTTGGATCGTCGAGCCGTTCGAGGAACTGCTTGCGCTGTGCTTCACGGGAGACGACGAGGAAGATCTTGATGATCGCGCATCCGTCGGCGACCAGATCCTTCTCGAATCGCCGGATCACCTCATAGCGGGGACGCCACACATCCTCATCCATGGTGTGATACACGTTGGGCATCACCACGTCCTCGTAGTGCGACCGGTCAAAAATGGAGATCCAGCCATTTGAGGGAAGTTCCCGACGCACGCGCCAGAGAAAGTCGTGCGCCTTCTCCTCTTCGGTGGGCTTGCCGAACCCGTGGTAGTGAATGCCCATCGGGTTGACCTGACGGAACACATGGCGCACGATGCCGCCCTTGCCGGAGGCGTCCATGCCCTGCAACACGATGAGCAGCCGACGACGGCCGTCGGCCGAACCGTTGGCGTACAGCAGACTCTGGTATCGGGCGATCTCGGTGGAGCTCAACGCAATGAACCGCTCCCCCTCGGTGCTTGTGGCGTGAAAGCCCGGCGTGGACGATCCCTTGACGTCGGACAGGTCCGTCACGCCCTCGCCGAATCGCAGGCGGGTCGACGGATGCTTGCTCCACACCGAGCTCAGCAATGCCGACGTCTGGCTGGCCAGCTCCAGTCGTTCCTGCAACGACTTCTGCCGTTTGATGGCCTTGTCGAGTCCGCGACTGGAATCGGATGCGCTTTTCAGCGTGCTGTTGATGTACCGGGCGTCTCCCATGACAGCCTCCTCCACGTTGAGTTCGTGCAGACCACTGTAGTCGCTTCGACCCTGTTGCGACGGCATATCCCATCATGTGTTTCCGGTCCGGGAGCGGTCGGCGCCGCCGGAACGGAGAAAATCGATGAGGGTCTGGGCATAGGACACGCCAGTGTCCCGGTAGTCACTGCCGGAAAGGAAGTCCAAGAAGCCATCCCCTCCCGTGAGCAGGAAGCTGTTGCCCGCCACAAGGATCATCTGGTCGTCGTCGACGGGCTTGCCATCGATCCGCAGCTCCCTGACCGTCGCGGTGTGGCCGGAGAACGATACGTCGGCGGACACGTTTGACGACACGCCCAACGCCGTACGATGCCAGACGCCGTCACGGCCGCGTTTCCACTGTCTGGCGATCAGATGTTTGACGTGGGCGCCGTCAAGGACGATCGTTGCGTTGTCGAACTGAAGCGCCATCATGTCACGTGCCTCACGGACGGTGATCGTACCGTCACCGTTCAGGTCGAGCGCCCGCGTACGCAGACTACCGGGATTGGAGAATCCGATTCGGGCATCGGCGCTCCCCCGAATGCGCCGCGCCCCGTCAAGGGCCGCATCGGCCACGATCGTGTTCAACGCGTCACGTCCCCGTTCGCCGGTCTTGTCGTACGGCTGATCCACCTTCGCGACGGGAACGTCGCCATTGGCGTGAGCGAACGCGTTCGCGGCACGCACGATGTCGCCCGCCCGTCGGTCGATCGTCGAATCGGATTTCGCCGATGCCGTGCGCATGGCGGTATCGGCGCGTTTCTGCAATGGGGCATCGAACGCGTTCCGTACGGTCACGTGGGAATCACATCCGCTCCCGGAGACGAGCAGATCCTGCACCGCGACGGCATTGCCGTAGCTGCCGGCTTCGATGATGGGCGCACCGGAACGGGTGTGCCGTCCAGTCTTGTTCGCGTGCGTGTGCCCGGCATAGACGAGATCGACATTGCCGTCCAGCCCGGTCCCATCCTTGGCAATGGTGTCCGCATCATCATGGATGAGCGCCACCACGACGTCGGCCTCCCCATTGGATTCGTCGCCGTCGGAAAGCCGGTCGGCCACGCGATTGATACTACGCACGGCGGTGTCGTTCAGTTGCACATCCTTCATGACGCTTGCAGACAGCACCGAGGAAAGACGATCGGTGACCGCTCCGACAAAGGCGACGCGAGTGCCGTTGATGGTGCGTATGGCGTAATCGTGAAGATTGGAGAACCGTTTCGTGCGCGTCACGTTGGCGGCAAGCCAGTCTATGCCATTGCCGGGCGCGGCGATCCTGTCGTTGAAGTCGTCAACGCCGCGATCCAGCTCATGATTGCCCATGGCGCTGACGGTCAGCCCCCATACGCCGGCCATGTCAAGCGTGGGCCGGTCCCGTTGGACGGCCGACGGGTATGGGGATCCGCCCACGAGATCCCCCGCCGACACGAACACCGTGTTGCCGGGATTGTGCCGCCGCGCCTGTTCCAGTTCCGATTCGACCCATTCCCCATGCTCGATATGTCCGTGGAAATCGGTGATGTCCGCTATGGTGACCGTGCGCTCGTCCTCGACCGCCGAGGCCGGCCGAGACACGATCGTGCCGGTAAGCAGCACCGCCATCGTGAGAATCGTCGCGATTCCCGTTACATGCGTCCGGCCGACATACGGGCCTTCGCTCCGCTTGCTCTCGAAAACCACATGATCACGGTATCGAGGCAAGATGGCCGTCAGTGGTCGGCGATCGGACGTGTCGGCGACGACGACGTGAACTTCCATCGACGTGCCATACGGGTCAGGCTCGTGCACGGCATATCGATGCGATCGAGCCGGACAACGTCCGATACGCCACGTCATGCCATCCGGTCTCGCACAGCATCGCCGCCACGCCGGCCCTGCCCTTCCATGCATCGATCGAAACGTCGAGATACCGGTAGGCGTCGCCGTTGCCTCCGAGCAGGTCGCCCAATGCCGGCAGTACGATCGCACGATACCGTTCATAGATCACCCGCCAGACCGGATCGTTCGGAGTATCGAAATCGAGCACGATGATAGGGGCTCCTGGCCGGCATACGCGACGCATATCGGCGAGCGCGGAACGAGGGTCGGGCATGTTGCGCAGCCCGTACGATGTGGTGACCGCGTCGAATTGCCGGTCGGCGAATGGTAGGCGCTGCGCGTCGCAGCATTCGTATCGGATGGGAGGCCGCGTGGCACGCCGATCCTCGGCTTCCTTCCGCCGGGCGACGTCGAGCATGCCGGGACTGATGTCGCAGCCCGTGACTATGGCCCCGCGGTTGGCGAGCGCGCGTGAGGACGTGCCGGTTCCGCATGCCACGTCGAGGATTTCCCTGCCGCCGAGTCCGTGACAGGCCCGTTCGAGTTCGTCGGTCACCGTGCGACGCCACATCCGGTCCCTGCCCAGAGATGCCAGGTCGTTGATCAGGTCGTAGTGGCGTGCGATTCGCGAGAACATGGCCGCCTGCCGTTCCGGATTCTTGGCCGATGATTCGTAAGTGTGCATGTCGTCACGATACCGCGTAATCCGACTCGTCACGTCGGTCTCCCATGCCGGGCTCGTCGGTCTGTAGCTACGACAAAGGGGCTCGCACCACGGAAGCGGTGCGAGCCCCTTTGGGGAGGATGTGCATCAGATCTTGGGTTTGCCGCCGATGTCGGTGTGTCCCTTGCCGATGTCGTTGCCGTGCTTGAACGACGCGGCGCCGAACCGGTGGTGGTCGCCGGAGAAGCTCTTCTTGGACTCGTGGGAGGCCTCGGTCTTCTTCGGCGTCTTTTTCGCCTTTTCGCCGGTCGCCGGTTCGACCTGGCTTTCCGGATGGGTCTCGTCATACCCCTGCTCGTAGCGAGTGCGACGCCAGTTGTGGATTGACGCGTTCGTGCCGCGGTGATGGGCGTGGTACTTGCGCGGGGTGCCGCCGAGCGGCAGCTCCTTCATCTCCTTGGCCACGGCGATCTGGTTGACATTGGACGGGTCCATCACCGCGATGGGCGCGACCGGCTCGGTGTCCACGGGGGCGGCGGTGCGCTTCTGCATGTGCTCGGGCAGCCATTCGGCCAGACGGGACAGCAGCCAGCAGGCGAAGAAGTAGACGATGCCGGCCACGACCAGGGTCTGCAGAATGTTGAAGTACATGGATCCGAGTCGACGGGACTCCTGCAGCAGGTCAGTGTACATGATGATCGAACCGAGCGCCGTGTCCTTGAGCACGACGACGAGCTGGGTGACGGCGGCCGGCAGCATGGCGGTCACCGCCTGCGGCACCTCGATCTGCATGAGCGATTCGGTGCGGGTCAGACCCAGCGCGAGCGCGGCCTCCCGCTGGCCGCCGGGTAGGTTGCCCACGCCGGAGCGAACGAGCTCGGCCACGACGGAGCCGTTGTAGAGCACCAGGGCCAATACGACCGCCCAGTAGGAGGGGGCGGCCATGCCGGCGAACGCGAACCAGCGCCAGAAAAAGATCATGAGCAGCAGCACCGGCACCGCGCGACAGAATTCGACGATCACGGAAGAGACCAGTCGGATGATCACGTTCGGCAGGAGTCGACCGATGCCGAACAGCAGGCCGAACGCCACGGATCCTACGACGGCGAGCACGGACGCCTTGATGGTCATCCACAGGCCAGGCAGGTAGAAGTCGGTCCACGCCTCCTTCTCGAGCGCGGGCTTCCACAGCTCCCAGCTGAGCTGGTTCTCGCCGTCCGGAGGATTGTGCAGGCGCATGAGGATCAGCAGGAGAATCACGGCGAAGCACAGGCCCGCCACCCAGTTGATGATCGTGATACGGCGGCGGCCCTTGGGACCGGGCTGGTCGAACAGGACGGATGATGAGGTGTTGTTCATGGCGGTCACCTTCTCACTGCGAGCTTGTTGGACAGGAACGTGGTGAGCATGCCGATCGGGATGATCAGGATCACGTATCCGAACGCGAAGATCAGGAAAATCGAGACGATCACGTCGGGATGGTATTCGATCATCTCGCTCATCAGCGAGGAGGTTTCGGTGGCCACGGATGCGGCGGCCGCCACGGTGGAGTTCTTCAGCAGAGCGATGAACGTGTTACCGAGCGGCGCGACGGAACCGCGGAACGCCTGCGGCAGGATGATCTGCGTGGCGGACTGCATGAAGCTCAGTCCCAGTGCGCGTGCGGCCTCGGCCTGGCCGATCGGGACGGTGTTGATGCCCGATCGCAGCGATTCGCAGACGAACGCCGCCGTGTACAGGCTCAGACCGGTCACGGCCAGCCAGAAGAAGTTCGTGGCGAACGTGTCGGAGAAGGTGAGCTTGAGCTGCGCATAGGCGCCGAGCACCATGAACACCATGATGATGGTCAGCGGCATGTTCTTGAAGAACTCGACGTAGCCGCCGGCCACGGCGCGCATGGAACCGATCGGCGAGATGCGCATCATGACGAGGATGACGCCGAGGATGAGGGAGAAGAGCGCGGACCAGAGCGTCAGCTCGATGTTGACGAGGAACGCGGCGGGAATGTTGTATTCACTGAACAGGCTGATGAAGCTTTGCATGTCACTCCCCCTCCGTGGGTTTCGGCGGGTTGTATTCGGCGTTCGGCTTGTAGCCGGTACCCTTGGTGTTGTCCGCGACCGCACGCTGCCAGGCGCCGTCCTCGATCATGGACTCGATGGCGGCGTTGATCTTCTTGGCGAACGCCTTGTCGCCCTTCTTGATGCCCACGCCGTAGTATTCCTGGGTGAACGGCTTGCCGACCACCCTGAGCTTGCCGCGCGACGCCGAGGCGAGGCCGGCGAGGATGATGTCGTCGGTGGTCACCGCGTCCACGATGCCGGAGAACAGCGCGGTGGCGCATTCGGCGTATCCGGGCTGCTCCATGAGCTGAACCTCGTTGGCGAACTTCTCCTTGACGGTGGTGGCGGACGTCGAACCGGTCACCGAGCACAGGCGCTTGCCGTTGAGGTCCTCCGGCCCCTTGATGGAGGTGTCGTCCTTGCGGACAAGCAGGTCCTGTCCCGCGACGAAGTACGGACCGGCGAACGAGACGGCGTTCTTGCGCGCGTCCGTGATCGAATACGTGGCGAGGATCATGTCCACATCGCCGTTCTGCAGCATGGCCTCACGCTGCTTGGACGGCGCCTCCTTCCACACGATCTGGTCTTCGGAGTATCCAAGCTGCCTGGCCACATACTTGGCCACGTCAACGTCGAATCCCACGTAGGTTCCGGACTTCTTGAAGCCGAGTCCGGGCTGGTCGAACTTGATGCCGATGCGGATCTTGCCCGCTTCCGCGTCCGACCCGCAGGCGGCCAGGGAGACCAGGCACGCCAACGCGCACAGGCACGCCAACGCCTTTCGTCCCAGCCGTCGCAGGCTGAAGGTCATTGCATTCATTGTGTTTTCTTCACTCGTTTTCCTCCGCCGCATCCACGTACGGCGGTCTGTCAATCGATGCGGTACGTGATGCTCAGTGCGTGAGGATCTTCGACAGGAAGTCCTTGGCACGGTCGGTCTTCGGATGGTCGAAGAACTCGTCCGGCGACGCCTCCTCGAGGATCTCGCCATCGGCCATGAACACGATGCGGTCGGCGGCGCGGCGGGCGAAGCCCATCTCGTGGGTGATGCAGATCATCGTCATGCCCTCATGGGCCAGTTCGATCATCACGTCAAGCACCTCGTTGACCATTTCCGGGTCAAGGGCCGATGTCGGCTCGTCGAACAGCATGACCTTGGGCTGCATGGCCAGTGCACGGGCGATGGCAACGCGCTGCTGCTGGCCGCCGGACAGCTGGGAGGGCATCTTGTTGGCCTGGGAGTCCACGCCGACGCGGGCAAGCAGGTCCATGGCCAGATCCTCGGCCTCCTTCTTGTCCATGTGGCGCACACGCATGGGGGCCAAGGTCACATTTTCGAGAATGGTCTTGTTGGCGAACAGGTTGAACGACTGGAACACCATGCCCACTTCGGCACGCAGGTTCGCCAGTTCCTTGCCCTCCTGCGGCAGCGGCTTGCCGTCGATGCGGATATCACCGGAATCGATAGTCTCCAGACGGTTGATGGTGCGACACATGGTCGACTTGCCAGAGCCGGAGGGGCCGACGACGACCAGAACCTCGCCCTTGGTGACTTTCAGATTGATGTCCTTGAGGACATGGAGATCGCCGAAATGCTTTTCGACGTGGGTGAGTTCCACAAGCGGGCGCTCGGCGTCCTTGGTGTTGTTCAGAATCTTCTCTTCAGACATACGGGCAGTATAGCCTATGCCTATTTCAATCGATTGACCCGGCTCGATGGGTGGAATCGGGCGGGCCGCCGACCCTCCGACTCCACCAGCGATGCGACGCTATGCCTGCCCGGGGCGGGGCTTGCCGAGTCCGTCCACGATGCGCGCTCCGGGAATGTGGTTGAAGATCGCGCCGTTCATCACGAGTTTGGAGGGGCGGATGCCGGATCCGAGATAGAGTTCGGGAATATCAAGAACGCGGCGGTCGACGAGCAACGGCCATTCGGCGGGCAGTCCGATCGGCGACATGCCGCCGGATTCCATGCCGGTGGCCTCCACAGCTGCAGCGATGGGCGCGAAGGACACCTTGCTGACCTCGAGCGTATGCTTGACCAGTCCGTTGAGGTCGGCCCGGGTGTCGGCCGTGACGAACGCGGCCGCGAACTGCGGCGGGGCCTTACGGGTCTTGTGCGTGTGGACGACCACGACGTTGCCGGTGGTCTCGAAGGGGATGCCGTATTTCGGGCACCACAGGTCGGTGTCCGACTCCTCGTCGGTGTTCTCGGTAACGCCGATGACCAGATGCTCGTCCACGCCCGAAGCGATCAGGTCGTTCAACGCATCGAACACCGGCTTCGCCAGCAGACGGCCATCATGCCAGTCCAGTATCTCCAAAGCCATACGTTCCCCCATTCCCGGCTTTCCGATTCACGACTGGTACCGAATATAACGAAAGCGCCACCGGCACATGCCGATGGCGCTATTCGCATTGTCTATGAACCGTTATCGACCGCGATCAGTCTTCGTCTTCCTCGGGATCGTAGTCGACGCCGGTTTCGGCGCGCTGCTCGTCCGAGATCGGGGCCGGGGCACCGGTCAGCGGGTCACGGCCACCGCCGGCCTTCGGGAAGGCGATGACGTCACGGATGGAGTCGGCGCCGGCGAGGATCGACACGGTGCGATCCCAGCCGAGAGCGATGCCGGCGTGCGGCGGGGCACCGAACTTGAAGGCGTCGAGGAGGAAGCCGAACTTCTCCTTGGCCTCCTCGGGATCGATGCCGAGGACGTTGAGGACACGGTCCTGGATGTCGTCGCGGTGGATACGAACGGAGCCGCCGCCCATCTCCTCGCCGTTGCAGACGATGTCGTAGGAGTCGGACATGGCGTGCTCG
This sequence comes from Bifidobacterium callimiconis, assembly GCF_003952005.1. GTDB lineage: Bacteria > Actinomycetota > Actinomycetes > Actinomycetales > Bifidobacteriaceae > Galliscardovia > Galliscardovia callimiconis. The sequence continues at coordinate 176,780 of NZ_QXGJ01000006.1, read as the reverse complement.
GGATCCTGATCGAACTTGTCGATCCAGTCCGCGGACGGCATGGTGAAGGGGTGGTGCATGGAGGTCCACTTGGAGTGGCCGACCGCCACATCGTCGTCGTCCGGATCGTCGGTGGGCTTGAACAGCGGGAAGTCGACGACCCAGGTGAAGGCGAACTTCTTCGGATCGAGCAGGCCCTGACGGCGGGCGATCTCGACGCGGACGGCGCCGAGCAGCAGCTGAGAGGACTCGCGGGAGCCGGCGGCGAAGAACACGGCATCGCCGGGCTGGGCGCCAACGGCCTCGCGCAGGCCTTCGCGCTCGGCGTCGGAGAGGTTCTTGGCCACCGGACCCTTGAGGGTGCCGTCGGCGGTGAACTGCACGTAGGCAAGACCCTTGGCGCCGCGCTGACGGGCCCAGTCCTGCCAGGCGTCGAACTTGCGACGGGGCAGGTCGGCGGCACCCTGGTAGACGACGGCGCCCACGTACGGGGCCTGGAACACGCGGAACGGCGTGTTCTTGAAGTAGTCGGTCAGTTCGACGATCTGGTTGCCGAAACGCAGATCGGGTTTGTCGGAGCCGTACTTGTCCATGGCGTCCTGCCAGGAGATGCGGGCGATCGGCAGCTGGATGTCGTATCCGGCGGACTTCCAGATGGCGGCGATGACCTTCTCGGCCATGGCCATGACGTCTTCCTGATCGACGAAGGCCATCTCCATGTCGAGCTGGGTGAACTCGGGCTGGCGGTCGGCGCGGAAGTCCTCGTCGCGGTAGCAGCGGGCAAGCTGATAGTAGCGCTCCACGCCGGAGACCATGAGCAGCTGCTTGAGCAGCTGCGGGGACTGCGGCAACGCGTACCAGGAACCGGGCACCAGACGGGCCGGCACGACGAAGTCGCGGGCGCCTTCCGGGGTGGACTTGATGAACGTCGGGGTCTCGACCTCGGTGAAGTCCATCTCCTCGAGCGCGTGGCGTGCGGCCTTGGCCATGTCGGAGCGCAGCTTGAGGTTGTGCTGCATGGAGGGACGACGCAGATCGAGATAACGGTACTTGAGACGCACGTCCTCGCCGGGCAGCTTGTTCTCGGACTCGTTCTCGAGCGCCGTGGACACCTGGAAGGGCAGCGCGTCGGACTTGGCGAGCACCTTGAGGTCCTCGACGACGACCTCGATCTTGCCGGTGGCGAGATGATCGTTCTCGTTGCCTTCCGGGCGCAGGCGCACCTCGCCGGTGATCTGCACGACGAACTCGCTGCGCAGCGGGCGGGCCACCTCCTCGTCGTAGATCACGACCTGCACCAGGCCGGTGTTGTCGCGCAGGTCGATGAAGGCGACGCCACCGTGGTCGCGGCGACGATCGACCCAGCCCGCGAGGGTGACCTTCTGGCCCACCAGGGCTTCGGTCACTTCGGTCGCATGATGTGTTCTGTAAGCCGTCTGGCTCATCTTCCGTCCTTTGTTGTCGGTTCCCCGTGATGAACAGTCACGCGGAAATTGTTCGGATCAAATGCGGATCAGTCCCCGTATTCGACGGTCTGCCGGGAGTACACAGTATCCGGCTGCCACGACGTGCGGTCGGCCGCCTCCTGGTCTCCGGTGATGATGTTCTTCACCTCGTCGCCGGCACCCTCCCGGCCCGGGAACCATACGTACGGGATGCCCAGCTTGTCGGCGTACTTGATCTGCTTGCCAAGCTTGGCTGCGGTGGGGGCCACGTCGGTGGCGATGCCGCGCGAGCGCAGGGCCTCGGCGATGCGGTTGGCCTCGCCACGCTCCTCCTCATTCCATACGGCCACGAGCACGGCGGCCGGCGACTGACGGTTCGCATGGGCGCCGGCGGTGTGCAGCATGTAGGAGACCAGTCGGGACAGTCCGATGGACAGGCCCACGCCCGGATACTTCTTCTTGCCCTGGGTGGCGAGATTGTCGTAACGTCCGCCGGAGCAGATCGAGCCCAGGGACGCGGCGCCGTCGAGGAAGGTCTCGTATACGGAGCCGGTGTAGTAGTCCAGTCCGCGGGCGATCTTCAGATCGGCCACCACGGAACCCGGTCGGATGCGCGCCGCCTCGTCCACGATCATGGCGAGCGTGGCGAGTCCCTCCGCGGCCAGGGCGTATGCGTCGGAGGATTCCTCGATGCCGTGCTTGGCGCACAGCGCGCGGAATTCACGTTCCAGCTCCTCGCCGGTGGACGCGCTCAGCTCGGCTAGCTCGAGGCATGCCTTCGCCTGGGCCTCGGTAGCACCGCACTCGGAGATCAGCAGCTTGGACACCTCATCGGCGCCGATCTTGTCGAGCTTGTCGATCTCGCGAAGCACGCCTTCGATGTCATCGAGGCCGAGACCGCGGTAGAAGCCCTCGGAGAGCTTGCGGTTGTTGGCGTGCACGGTGGCCTTGGGCAGGCCGAACGCGCGCAGCGCCTCGAGTGCGGACACCATGACGAGCGGAAGCTCCACCTCGTAGTGGGAGGGGAGGTCCCCGTTGCCCACCACGTCGATGTCGGCCTGGATGAATTCGCGGAAGCGGCCCTCCTGGGGACGCTCGCCGCGCCAGACCTTCTGGATCTGCCAGCGCTTGAACGGGAACGCCACATCGCCGGAATGCTCGACCACATACCGGCTCAGCGGCACGGTGAGGTCGAAGTGCAGGCCGAGTCGGTCCTCAACCGGCGTGTCGTTTTCCTGTCCCACTTCCTGAAGTCGGCTCAGCAGGTAGATCTCCTTGCTGGTCTCGCCTTTCTTCAGGAGGCTGGAGCCCTGTTCCACGGCTCGGGTCTCGATGCCGAGGAATCCATTGAGTTCGAAAATCCTGCGGAGCGTGTCGATAGCCTGCTGCTCGACGACCCGTTCTTCGGGAAGCCACTCCGGGAAACCTGATAATGATGCGCCTTTTGCCACGAGTCCATATAATAGGTCTAGTTGTGGAAAAATCGTGACATTCGGTTCTTCCCAATCTCTCTCACGCAAGAACACAAGGAGCTGGTCATGTCGGACGAGACTGCAACCACACCCGAGAACGTATCCGCCAACGCCCCGAAGGCCTCCGCGCCCTCGAAGGCGGCGCCGAAGCCGGCGGCCCCCAAACCGCACGCCCCCTCCCCCGCGGCCTTCGCCAAGAAGACGCCGAAGGTGGCTCCGGTCAAGAGCTCGTACTCCGACGAGGAGCTCGCCAAGGCCGAGGCGTTCGGGCGTGTCGCCGACGATGGCACCGTGTATGTGAAGGACGGCGACGGCGAACGCGAGATCGGTCAGTTCACCGAGGCCGGCGGCAACGATTCGGCGCTGCGCCTGTACGCCACCCGGTACCTCGATCTCAAGGCGAAGCTCGACTTCTTGGCCACCCGTCTGAAGTCGCAGAACGTCAAGCCGCACGACATCGATGATTCCCTCAAGCTGCTCGAGCAGGAGATCACGAATCCGCCGGTGGTGGGCGATATCGCCGCGCTGCGAACCCAGTTCGAGGAGCTCAAGGCCGCCGGTGCAGCCAAGAAGGAGGAGCTTGCGGCCGCCCGCAAGGCCGCCGTGGCCAAGGCGATCGAGGAGCGCACCGCCATCGTGGAGAAGGCCGAGGCTCTGGCCGCATCCCTGGGTGACAGCACGAACTGGCGTTCCACCGCGGACAAGTTCCGCGCTCTGTTCGACGAGTGGCAGGCCCATCAGCGTACCAGCGTGCGTATCGACAAGGCCCAGGCCGATGTGCTGTGGAAGCGCTTCTCCTCCGCTCGTACCGTGTTCAACCAGTCCCGCCGCAAGTGGGCTCAGAACCGCGATGCCGAGCGCGCCCGCGCCAAGAGCATCAAGGAAGCCATCATCGAGGAGGCGGATGGCATCAAGGACTCCACCGATTGGGGCGAGACCTCCCGCAAGTTCAACGAACTGATGGATCGTTGGAAGAAGGCCGGCCGCGCCGGACGCAACGACGACGACGCGCTGTGGGCCCGTTTCCGTGAGGCCGCGGACACGTTCTTCAATGCCCGTCAGGCCGATCGCGATCAGATCGACTCCAGCGAAAAGGAGAATCTCGCCGCCAAAGAGGCCCTGCTGGTCCGTGCCGAGGCCCTGCTGCCGGTGAAGGACGTCAAGGCCGCCAAGGAGGCCCGTCAGGCCCTGAGCAAGATTCAGGACGAATGGGATCAGATCGGCTACGTGCCGCGTGGCGATGTGCATCGCATCGAAAGCCGTCTCGATGCCGTGGAGAAGCAGATCAAGGCCGTCGAGGATGCCGAGTGGACGCAGTCCGATCCGGAGACCGACGCCCGAAAGTCCAGCTTCGAGGAGCAGCTGACCGCGCAGCTTGCGGAGCTGAGCGAGAAGATCGCCGCCGAGTCCGATCCGAAGAAGAAGGCCGCGCTCGAGGCCGAGAAGGCCACCAAGGAGCAGTGGCTCAACGCGGTGAAGTAGTCCGGCAAACGGCTCTCACCCGATAATCCCGATACTGATGAGGGGGTTCTTGAACGGTTCCGATTGGAAATCGTTCAGGAACCCCCTCATCGTGTATATGCATGCATCGGCACAAATGCGTACGACGTGTCCTACCGTGTGCCGACGAATCACGCGGAGTCCCGGCATGCATGGCCCGACAGGCACTGATCATTCGGGAAACTCCAAGGCGCACTTGACGAAGGGCGGGGAATGCATCATGCACTCCCCGCCCTTCGTTCACTCGCTGAACCTACGCGTTACATGTGCCGCAGTCGTGGCTCGGCACTGTCCTTGGCGCCGGTGATGCGATAGCAGTCGAACACGCCGTCGATCTTGCGCACGGCCGACAGCAACGTGTTGAGATGCTGCGGGTCGGCCATTTCAAAGACGAACTGGCTGGTGGCCACACGATCGTCGCCGGTGGAGATCGTGCCCGAGATGATGTTCACCCCATGGTCGGAGAGCATGCGAGTCACGTCACTGAGCAGATGCGGGCGGTCGAGCGCCTCGACCTGGATCTTCACCAGGAACGTGCCGTTCGTGCTGTTCCATGCCACTTCGACGATGCGATCACCCTGGTGCTTCTTCAGGTCGATGAGGTTCTGGCAGTCGGCACGATGCACGGATACGCCCTGGGCCTTGGTGATGAACCCGACGATGGCATCGCCGGGAACCGGCATGCAGCACTTGGCGAGCTTGACCCATACGTCGCTGACGCCCTTGACGGAGATGCCCGGCGTGTTGTCGACGTTACGGACCCGCTGCAGCGGCAGCGCCTCCTGTTCCACCTCGTCGTCCACTTCGGCGGGACCAACGTCCTTGACCAGACGCGAGATGACGTTCTGTGTGGAGACCTGTCCCTCGCCGATGGCGGCGAACACCGCATTCGGGTCGGGATAGTTGAGCTCCTCCGCCACACCGATGAGCGCCTCCGGCGTCAGCAGCGTCGAAATGGGCATATTGCGCTTGCGCATGGCACGCGTCAGTTCGTCGCGCCCCTCTTCGATGGCCTCGCTGCGGCGTTCCTTGCTGAACCACTGACGGATCTTGTTGCGCGCCTTGGGGCTCTTGACGAAGCTCAGCCAGTCGCGCGACGGACCGGCGGTATCGGATTTGGAGGTGAGGATCTCCACCGTGTCACCGTTGTCGAGCTTGGTGTCCAACGGGACCAGTCGTCCGTTGACACGTGCGCCCATGGTCCGATGACCGACCTCGGTATGCACCGCATACGCGAAATCCACGGGCGTCGCCTCGGCCGGCAGGGAGACGATCTTGCCCTTCGGCGTGAAGACGTAGACCTCCGCGGAACCAAGATCCTGCTTGAGCGAGCCGAGGAACTCATCGGAGTCCGGCGTCTCGCTGGTCCAATCGGCGAGCTGCTGGATCCACTTGAGGTTGTCGGCCTCGGACAGCTCCTTGTACTCGTCGTTGCTTTCACGCTGGCGATCGGACTTGTCGGGGGACGACAGCGCACGACCGGCCTGTCCGTTCTCCTTGTACTTCCAGTGGGCGGCGATGCCGAATTCCGCTCGCCGGTGCATGTCCCACGTGCGGATCTGGATTTCCACCGGCTTGCCACCGGGGCCCACCACGGTGGTGTGCAGGCTCTGGTACATGTTGAGCTTCGGCATGGCGATGTAGTCCTTGAACCGTCCGGGGACGGGGTTCCATCGCGCATGCACGGCGCCGAGCGCCGCATAGCAATCGCGGATCGAATCAACGATGATGCGCACACCCACCAGATCGTAGATGTTTTCGAAATCATGACCGCGCACGATCATCTTCTGGTAAATGCTGAAGTAGTCCTTGGGGCGACCCGTCACGTACGCCTTGACGTTCTGCTTTTTCAGATCGGCGTTGACCTCTTCGAGGATCTGCTTGAGATACACCTCGCGCTGTCCGGCACGCCTGGCGACAAGCACGACGATCTCGTTGTAAATCTTCGGATGGAGCACCTTGAAGCTCAGCTCCTCGAGCTCGGTCTTGATGGCGTTCATGCCCAGACGGTTCGCTAGCGGCGCATACACGTCAAGAGTCTCCCGCGCCTTGCGCTGGGCGCTGGGGGTCTTGACGTACCGCCAGGTGCGGGCATTGTGCACGCGATCGGCCAGCTTGACCACGAGCACGCGGACGTCACGGCTCATGGCCACCACCATCTTGCGAATGGTCTCGGCCTGTGCGGAGTCGCCGTAGTCCATCTTGCTCAGCTTGGTGACGCCGTCGACGAGACCGGCCACGGTATCGCCGAATTCACGACGGCACTGGTCGAGCGTGTAGTCGGTGTCCTCCACCGTGTCGTGCAGCAGTCCGGCGGCCACGACCAGCGGCCCCATGCCCAGATCGGCGAGGATCTGCGCCACGGCCAGCGGATGGATGATGTACGGCTCGCCCGACTTGCGCCGTTGGGGCGCATGCTGGATCACCGCACGATCGTACGCACGCTGCAGAATCGACAGATCATCGTCGGGGTGGTGCAACTCGCACATCTGCCGGATGGGCAGTAGCGGATTGAGCGGATCGGCGCTGATCTCGCAGCCCAACTCATGCGCGGAGATATCCTTGGGCTTGTCATTGCCTTGTTCGGCCATAATGCTCTCCTCTCCTACGCGGCTGTGGTGGTGCCCATTGTAATGAGTTTCCCCGCGAACCGTCGCATTCGCGCCCCGTTTTGCGGGGCGCGGCATTCGTCAGGAATTGACTCCCGTGGAGCCGAACCCGCGTTCGGCACGATCGGAACCGGGCAGTCGTTCGGCTTCGATGAAGCGTGCTTCGACGTAACGCTGGATGACCAATTGGGCGATCCGGTCTCCCGGCTCGAAGACCACGGTGTGTTCGGGGTCGAGGTTGATCAGCGGAACCTTGATCTCGCCGCGGTATCCGGCGTCGATCGTTCCAGGCGCGTTCAGCACGGTGACACCCTGCTTGACCGCCAGACCGGAACGGGGGTGGACGAGTCCCACATACCCCGCGGGAAGAGCCATGGCCACTCCCGTGGGAACCAAGGCGCGCTCGAACGGTCTGAGTTCCACCCGTTCCGTGGTCCGCAGGTCGGCGCCCGCATCACCGCCGTGTGCATAGTGCAGGTCGATGGGCTCGCCGGTCAGCGACTTGACGAGCACCTCCACGTTTTCGGGACCGTTGTACGTCTCGTCGTATGCCATATCAGCCGGCGCACTCCTCGCAGACGGGGTCGCCGTCATCGGTGGTGTAGGCCAGCTGGCTGCGGTGCTTGACCAGGAAGCATTCGGAGCAGATGAACTCGTCACCCTGCATCGGAATGACGGTCACAGACGAGTCCTCGTTGCTCAGATCGGCACCGGGCAGCTCGTAGTCCTCGGCGATGGCGTTCTCATCGTCGTCGATGTCGCCGGCCTGATTCTGCCTCGAGCTCTTGCCCAGGGCCTCGATGGACTCCTCGTCCTCGTCCTTGCTTCTGGGGGTATCGTAATCCTGTGCCATGATGGGACTCCTTTCCTTTTTCGAAAGACATTGGTGTCATGTTCTGCGCCATAGGATACACGATTTCAAATACCCGCAAAATTCCGACACGTGGGGCACAATAGATGTATCAGTGATCTTTGTAGGAAGTCGGGTGCCTGTATGTCGGATGAAACGCTCAAGGTGGCGCATTTCGAACGTGTCGATAAGAACGGCGATCTGGTCTTCTCCATGGACGGCCATTCCTTCCTCGTACGTATCGACGACCGTCTCGAACAAGGCATTCTCGCCAGCAAGCAGATTCGGGTGGAACGTGGAGACGCCCCGGATCCCCAGTCCACCGCCACGATCCCCATCTCCATGATCCAGTCGATGATCCGCGCGGGGGCCAGTCCCAGCGAGGTGGCGAAGAACTATTCCGTAAGCGAAGTGCTGGTGCGGCGTTTTGCCCAGCCGGTGGAGACGGAGAAGAAGTACGCCATCAATCAGTTCTTCTCCGCCCCCGCCTCGACCACGTCGCGCAGCCGCAGTGTGCTTGACGTGGTCGAGGCGTCGCTGCGCGCGGCCCATATTCCCATGGATACGGTTCGCTGGTCCGCCACTCGGCATACCCGCGAACCGTGGAGGATCCATGCGTCGTTCGAGACCGCGGGACGTCTGATCAAGGCGGAATGGGCATGGGACATGCGCGACAATTCGGTCACGCCCATGAACACGACGGCGGGCATGCTGCTCAAGGCGAAACGCTTTGAACCGAACGGCGGGGAGCCGGATGAATCCCATTCCGTCTTCGGCCGTTCCCCGGACGTCAAGAACTCCGTAAATGATGTCCATATTTCGGACAGCAACGGCGATTCCTCCTCATCGCCGAACGATTCGTCGTCATCTTCCGCGACGCAGTCTCCCGCGGATGCGCCGACGACCGCCCGCAATGCCGACGATCATAACGCCGCCGGCGGCGCACCGACCACCGGCGACTGGCTCTACGGGGACAAGACCGACAACGGCAAGCACGGGCAGACGGCCCAATCCGCACAAAGCGACGTCAAGACCGACGATCAGGTTTCGCCACTGGTGCCCAACGCACAGACCGACGGGCACGCCGACGGCACCGATGCCGCTCCTGCCAAGCCGCGCCGCAAGAGCCGCCGTTCCGCGGTGCCCAGTTGGGACGAGATCCTGTTCGGCGAATAATCGCTCGACGTATGACGGGCGAACGTGCGAACGTCCGAACGCGATCAGGCCACGTCGATCAGCAGAGGAATATCCATCTCCGCCGATGTCTGGGAACCATGCACGGACGGCAGTCTGGTCGCCTTGTCGGTCTGAATGCGCGAGTCCACGATGGTCGTCCGCCCTGCGGCGCTGACCAGCACGTCGCCGATCATCGGTAGCACACGCGGTTCGACCGGTCCGTAGACGCCCTCGGCCACGGCCTCGTCACGAGTGCGGACCAGAGCGCTGTCGCCAAGACGCTCACGCCAGCGGGAGGCCACCTCATCCGCGGGCTGATCGGGTTCGAGATACAGCATGAGCGCCCGGGGCTCCCCTCCCACGGCACGAACGCCATGGGACAGCATGGGCTCATGGGCGATGTCGATGCGCCGGTCGGGGTCGGTGGAGATCATGCCATGATCGGCGGTGATGACGATCAACGTTCCCTTGGGCACGCTGCGACTGAGCAGTCCCAACTGGGCGTCGATACGTTCGAATGCGCCGATCCACCGATCGGAATTCCAGCCATAGTTGTGCCCGGTCTTGTCGGCGTCGCGAATATACAGATAGGTCAGGCCGGGGGTCCGTGCGGCCTTGGCCGCGGCGAGCACACGATCCCGCGGCAGTACGTTGGAGATGTAGTCGGCGCCTCGGAATGCCGCCTGGGTCAGTGGCGATGAGGCGAACTTCGGCAGTCCGGACGAAGTGACCCGTACGCCCTCGGCGGCAAGCCGTTCGAAGATCGTCGGCTGGCGCTGCAGCTCCTGCGGGTCGGGAGCGTCCTTGAATTGGATGAGCTGGCAGATGGTGTCGGTACGCACGTTCAATTGGGTGTATCCGGTCATGGCGGTCAGCCCGGGGCACGTACCCGTGCCGAACGTGCTCATGGCGGCCACCGTGGTACTGGGATAGCAGGTGGAGATCGGTCTCGAACAAGCCGAGTCGTCGAGCAGCGAACGCAGATACGGCGCATGGCCGCGGCGCATGGCAAGATTCCAGAAGCCGAGTCCGTCGACCAGCACGATGATCGCGCTGGAGGCCTCGGGCAGACCGAGTTGCTCGCGGGCGAGCCTGGGATCGGTATGAACCGGCGTCGGCATGGGATGCCCGATGGCCGCGCTGAGCGCCGGCAGCACCGCGCTCAGGTGTCGGGCTCCTCCGCGACCCTGATCGTTCCGGTCGTCGTATCGTACGGTCGGCTGCAGCCTCAGCAGCTCGTTCGGGTCGGGCACTTCCACACTCATGCCTTCCATTGAACCACTGCTTCCCGTCAAGTCGTCGTAATATGGATGGTTGATTCACGTTCGCAAAGGAGTTCAAGCGTTGGCCACCAAGCATAAGACCAAGCCGTCGTTCGATCCTCGCACGGTGCGGGAGAACATCGTCGATACGCCGCTTAATGAGGAGATGAGCCGCTCATTCCTCGAATATGCGTATTCGGTGATCTACGCCCGCGCGCTGCCGGACGCGCGTGACGGTCTCAAGCCGGTGCAGCGTCGCATCATCTACCAAATGGGAGAGATGAATCTGACTCCGGATCGTTCGTATATGAAGTCGGCACGCGTGGTGGGCGAGGTGATGGGCAAGCTCCACCCGCACGGTGATTCCGCGATCTACGAGGCCATGGTCCGTTTGGCGCAGCCGTTCGCCATGCGCCTGCCGCTGGTTGACGGCCATGGCAATTTCGGCTCGCTTGACGACGGGCCGGCCGCCTCCCGATACACCGAGGCCCGTCTGGCGCCCGCGGCACTGGGCATGAATGCCGACATCGACGAGGACACGGTGGGATTCCGCCCGAACTACGACAACAAGCTGCAGGAGCCGGAGGTGCTGCCGGCGGCGATTCCGAATCTGCTGGTCAATGGTTCGTCCGGCATCGCGGTGGGCATGGCCACGAATATGGTGACCCATAATCTTGGCGAGGTGGTGGCCGCCGCGAAGCATCTGATGGCACATCCCGATGCGTCGGTGGACGACCTGATGAGGTATGTGCCCGGTCCGGATCTGCCCGGCGGCGGCATCATCATCGGACGCGAGGGCATTCGCGAAGCCTATGAGAACGGACGTGGCTCGTTCGTCACGCGTTCGGTGACGCATGTGGAGAACATCACGGCGCGCAAGAAGGGCATCGTGGTGACCGAACTGCCGTTCATGGTGGGCCCCGAGAAGGTGCTTGAGCGTATCTCTGAGGGGGTGAAGAACAAGAAGCTCGAGGGCATCACTGGCGCCATCGATCTTACCGATCGTCATAACGGCACGCGTCTGGTGATCGAAGTGAAGACCGGCTTCAATCCGGAGGCCGTGCTCGCACAGCTGTTCAAGCACACTCCGCTGCAGGATTCGTTCACGATCAACAACGTGGCGCTTGTGGACGGCCGCCCGCACACCATGGGACTTCGCGAGCTGCTGCAAGTGTGGATCGACCATCGCCGTTCCGTGGTACGCCGACGCAGCGCCTATCGCAAGCGCAAGGCCGAGGAACGCCTGCATCTGGTGGAGGGCCTGTTGCTGGCCCTGATCGACATCGACGAAGTGATTCAGGTGATCCGAGGATCCGAGGACGCCGACGCGGCAAAGACCCGTTTGATGGCGGTGTTCGAACTTGACGACATTCAGGCGCAGTACATCCTTGATCTGCGCCTGCGCCGCCTGACCCGGATGAGCCGCATCGAGCTGGAGGCCGAACGTGATGATCTTCGCCGCCGCATCGAGGAACTTGACGAGATCCTCGGATCCGACGAGAGACTGGATCGTGTGGTGATCGACGAAATGGATCAGGCCGTGGCCAAGTGGGGCACGCCCCGTCGCACGGTGCTGCTGGACGCTTCCCCGAGCGGTGAGCTCTCCCCCGTGCACAGCGAGGCCGTGATCTCCTCCGCCGATCATGCCGCCAATGCCGAAACTGCCATCAGCGGCGCCAAGGGCATGGCCCGTGCGACGCAGGCGGCGCAACAGGCGGCGCAGACCGCACAGCATGGTACAGCGTCGTTGACGATCAGCGACGAACCGTGTACGGTCCTGCTGTCCGCTTCCGGTCTGATCGCCCGTAGCGGGGAAAGCGCCCTCGACGCCTTGGCCTCCCGTGGTCCACAGACCAAACGGAACGCGAACGACGAGATTGTTTCGGCCTTCCGTACCACCACCACGTCGGATTACGGTCTGGTGACCTCGGCCGGCCGATTCGTGCTGGCGCATGTGTCCGATCTGCCGACATTGCCCACGACCGTCGAGCCGAACGTCTCGGGCGGTGTCGCCGCCGACGAGCTGCTGACGATGACGGAAAGCACCGAGCCGATCAGCGGCGAGCATGTGATCGCCGCGGTGGCGTTGGATGACGATCGTCCGCTGGCCATCGGCACGCGGGGCGGAGTGATCAAGCGCTGGAATCGGGAATCCCCCACCACGATGGATTCCTGGAGCGTCATCGACCTCAAGAATGACGATGTCGCGCTCGCCGCGGCACCGGCCGCCGACGAGGATCGATTGGTGTTCGTCTCCTCGGATTCCTCGCTGCTGACCTTTGATGCCGGCAATGTACGTGCTCAGGGCCGCAACTCCGCAGGTATGGCGGGCATCAGGCTCGCCGAGGGATGTCATGTGGCCGCGTTCGCGGTCGTGCCCGCAGGCAAACTCGCATGGACGACGTCGGAGGACGAGAACGGCGAGCCTCTGTATTCGGGCGCCGTGGTACTGACCGTCGCCGGCGATTCCGAGGCGTTGGAGGGCACGGAGAACGGCAGCGCGAAGGTCACGCCGTTGGAGCTGTATCCGACCAAGGGGCGCGGCACCGGCGGCGTACGATCCCAGCGGTTCCTCAAGGGACAGAACACGTTGTTGCTGGCTTGTGTGGGGTCGTGGCCGCTGCTGGCTTCGACTTCATCCGGAACGCCGGTCTCGCTGCCCGCACCGGACATGCGTCGTGATGGCTCCGGCGTGGATCTGGACGCCCCTATCGTCTTCGTCGCATGAGTCGTCTCTGAGCGACTTTCACGGGTAGATTTTCAATCCCTGTGGTGAGGGGGAGAATCCCGCGGCGTGCATGACCTGCCAGAATGGATTCCTTCTTGTCAGAGGCATGCCGTTGACATCGCAGAACAGCGTCGTCGACCGGGATCTGCTGCGCAGCGCATAGGCCAGTTCGCCGAACGCGCGTCGCAGCAGATCATCATCGTATGACGGGTACGCCGGCTCCCCCGTCTCCGCCGTACCATCCTGGGGAACGGTGTCGGACGCGGAGAACACGAGCACATGATGGCTGCGCGGCGTGGCATACAGTATCGCCCGGCCGGCGGAGATCACCACCACAGCGCCTTCCCGTCGTGTGGGCCGCAGCATCGTTCCGGCTTCCGGTTCGATCGGCGCGTCAGGCCACGGCATCGGCTCCGGCCATGGGATCATGGCGCCGAACAGGTTGGCAGGGTCGAGCGCATCCATCGCGATCATGGCGTCATGAGACCGTCCGCTATGGTCGTCCCGTTCCGAGGCTGTGGCTCGTAACGAATCCACGGTCTCCCGTCGAGCGAACTGCGCGGCGCCGAACCCCTCCACGAACATGCCGCGAATCACATCGCCGCGATCCTCCATGCGCCGCAGCACCGGATAGATGCCGGAAAACCCTCCGGCGAGTCCGATCATCTCGATCAGCGGGGCGCTGACCACGCCATATCGATCGAGCAGAGCCTCCGTCATGTCCACGACCCGACGTGTCGTGATCATCTCGGCCTCGGCATCCGCCGTCGTATCCGTTTCCCCGTCGTTCGGCGGCACCGGAAACGTCAGCGACCAGAGTCCGGGCAGCTCGGCGTCCAGCACGGTCGGACGGGCGCGCCCCGGGAATCTCCTGCCGATGGCCATCGCACCGGTACGGCGCCGCCGCGACGATGTCCTTGACGACTTTGCTGGTCCGCCAAGCGTCAGTCGGACCGGCATGAACGAACTGCAGGTGATCATGCCGTTCCACATCAGCGCCCGCATGCGGGTCAGGAACGCGGCATCCGTCATATCATCGGGTTTCAGCTGACGCGCATAGCAGGAGTCGCCGTCGCGCAACGCTTCCGGGACCATCGACCAATCACCGCTCAACACGTTGTCTTGTGATAGTGGGGAGTCCGAAAGATACCACGCAATGCTTCTGCCGGGGTTTTTCCCTGTCCCCTTGGCCGTCGATCCCACCCAGAACACATCGCCGGAGGTCAACAGGTCGTCGAGCATACCGGCATGATAGTCCCGCACACGGGAGGGGAAGATGCTGGATTCCCACATGTCGGCGGGCAATGAGACCCCCTCCAGCAGCCCGATGACGTCATACAGTCCGTCAGGTCCCTCATAGCGTTGGCAGCCGACTGATTGCGGCCCCATCCGCTCCGCCAGAAACTCCTGGTATGCGGCGGGCGACACCGGTCTGATGGACGCCCGCGCTTTGTTGAGCGATCGGCGGCGGAGCATGCGGAACACCTTCGGATGCAGCCAGCGTGGCGCCGATTCCGTCGATGGTGAGATCGTGTTGCCGATACCGTGTCCGGCAGCGGCATCATGATCATCGTCGTCGGCTCCCATGCCGAATCCGCCCCGCAGCAGGCGCCCCTCCCGGGTCAGGTCATTCAGCTCCGCACGGGTCTGTCCTATGTGCAATCCGAAGCGCTCCGCGATGGTCTCGGCGGTGAACGGTCCGTGCGTGCCGGCATAGCGCAAAATCAAATCATCGGGATCCTCGTCGATTCGTCGCGCATCATCGGGTGCGGCCCAATAGGTGATGCCGCGTATGGGCAGCGGAACCGCCCGGCGCTCCCGTTGGAGTTGCGCGACGTACTCCCCGGCCGATTCCCCGTCACGCAGACGTGCGGCGATGTCATGTTCGGACAGCGGTCCCAGCAGACGCAGCAGATCGGCGACGCCCTCCTTGCCGTGTTTGCGCCGTTCCGCGGTCATGCACTGCAGCTCGGCCTCGGTCCGTTTGATGACCTGTGCATCGAGCAACGGCTCCGCTTCGGCGCCGCCATCGCCGAGCAGCCGGGCGAGCAGTTCGGGGTCCAGGGCAAGCGTGGCGGCGGCCCGCTCGGCCTGAGGCACGTCGTACTGGTACATGTAGGCACCGGTGTAGCCGAACAGCAGCGCTCGTGCGAACGGTGACGGAACAGGGGTCTGTGCACTTGCCACGGCAATGCGGCCGTCGGCGAGCGCGGTCATCATGCGTCGCAGTGCGGCCATGTCGTAGATATCCTGTAGGCATTCGCGTGCGGTTTCGAGGATGAGGGGGAAGCCGGGGATGACCGATGCCGCGGTCTGCAGCTGTGCGGCGCGCAGTCGCTGCTGCCAGAGGGGCACGCGTCTGCTTGGATTCATGCGTGGCATGAACAATGATCGTGCGGCATTCTCCCGAAAGCGTGCGGCGAACAGAGCCGTTTCGGTGATGTGCCGGCGGATGTCGGCTTCGAGTTCGTCCGGGTCGAAGACGATCAGGCTTCTCCATGGCAATGGTTCGTCGGTGTCTGGCACGCGGAGCACGATGCCGTCGTCGGCGGCCATGGTCTGGCCATCGTATCCGTATCTTGCTCTGAGTCGCATATTGATGCCCATGGCCCATGGTTCGTGGATGCGGCGGCCGTATGGCGAGTGGATGATCACCCGCCAGTCACCGTCCTCGTCCTGGCACCGTTCGATGACCAGGGTGCGATCGTTGGGGACGGTTCCGGTGACGGCGCGTTGCTCGTCGAGGAGTCGGGCGAGTCCGTCAAGCCCGTGTCCGTCAAGCCCGTCATCGTGGAGCCGGCGTAGCGTGGGCGTGTCGAATCCTCCGTTCCGGCCGTCGAGCCCGTGTTCGTTGTCGAGTCCGTTGGTCAGTTCGCGGGTGATGCGTCCTATGGTTTCGCCGCTGTCGGCGTCCCGTCCGGGACCGTCGCCGTGCCAGAACGGCAGCCGTGCGGTCTGTCCCGGAGCCGGAGTGACGATGACGCGGTCGTGGGTGATTTCGCGGATTCGCCATGTGGACGTGCCGAGGGTGATCACATCGCCGACTCGGGATTCGTAGACCATTTCCTCGTCGAGTTCGCCGACTCGTTTGGGGCCTTTGCCGGCGGCCTCGTCGGTGAGTACCACGCTGTAGGTGCCCCGGTCGGGGATGGTGCCTCCGCAGGTGACGGCGAGACGTTGTGCTCCCGGTCTGGCGCTGATGATGCCCGTATCCCGGTCCCATATGAGCGAGGGGCGGAAGACGGAGAATTCCTCGCCGTTGTATTGGCCGGACATCATGCCGATCGTCGCGTCGTAGGAGGTTTCGTCAAGGGTGTGGTAGGGTGCGGCGCGGCGCACGACACGGTACCAGGTGTCGTGATCGAGCGGTTCCATGGCAGCCGCCGCTACGGTCTGCTGCGCGAGAATGTCCAGCGGGTTGGTGGGAATGGTCGTCTGTTCGATGCGACCGGCACGCATGGCTTCGACGGTGGCCGTGGTGATGAGGACCTGTTCGCGGGTGAGTGGGTAGAACCGCGCGTGCGAGGTGCCGTTGACACGATGATCGGCGCGACCGGCACGCTGGAGTGCGCTGGATACCGAGAATGGCGGGGATACCTGAATGACCAGATCGACCGTTCCCATATCGATGCCGAGTTCGAGGCTGCTGGTGGCCACTACGCATCTGAGCCGTCCGGCTTTGAGATCGGACTCCACCTGGTGCCGTCGTTCTTTGGAGACCGATCCGTGATGAGCCATGGCGATGACGTCTTCAGGGGCTTGGTCGTGCACGAGCATGGTGCTGGATCCCGCGACGGCGTCGTAGTGGCTGCGGTCGCGGTAGCGGAGCGGCTGCCGTCCGTAGATTCGTTCGGCGTACAGGTCGTTGAGTCTGGCCGTGAGTTTTTCGCAGAGGCCTCGTGAATTGACGAAGACGAGTGTGGTGTGGTGGGCGATGATGTCGTCAAGGATGGCCTGTTCGACTTTTGGCCACACCGATCCGCGATCGTCGTCATCGTTGGCGTTGGACAAGGACGTGATGTCATGTAGATCATCGGCGGGATTGATGATCCGTAATGCGAACGATGGTGTCTGCTGTGGGGCGATAACGGATACCGGACGCGTTCCGGCAAGGAATCCGGCCGCAGTGTCGAGCGGCCGTATCGTGGCGCTCAGTCCGATGCGTTGGAATTCTCCCGCCAGCAGGGCGAGGCGTTCCAGACTCAGCGTCAGGTGGACGCCGCGTTTGGTACCGACAAGAGCGTGCACCTCATCGACGATCACGGTGGTCACGGTCGTGAGAATCCGCCGCGCCTTGGAGGTGAGCAACAGGTACAGGGATTCCGGCGTGGTGACGAGAATGTCCGGCGGATGGGAGACGATGGCCCGTCGTTCCTGTGGGGTGGAGTCGCCGTTACGCATTCCCACGGTGATTCGTGGAACACGATGATGCGCCTGCTCAAAGCATGCGGCGATGCCGTCCAATGGCCGGCGGAGGTTCTTGGCCACGTCGGTGCCCAATGCCTTGAGCGGCGAGATGTAGAGAATGCGTACGCCCTGACGCGGCGTGGCGGATGCGGCAGGGGCGTCGTCACCGTTTTTCGTTCCCGATTCGGTCTCCTGGCGAGCCAGGGTGTCGATGGCGGACAGGAACGCGGCGAGGGTCTTTCCCGATCCGGTCGGAGCGGTGACCAGCACGTTGGAGCCGGAATGGATGGCGTCCCATGCCTGGGCTTGCACGACGGTCGGCGCTCCGAAGGCATGAGTGAACCAGTCCCGCGTTTCGGGGGTGAACCAGTCCGGGCATGTGGAGTCGCTCATGTCTTCCGATTCTTGCCGTTCTTGCCGACATACCTGCAATGGACGATGCGATGGGGACGCGTATTTCAGAGGATTCGTACGGTTCCGCGTCGGATCAGTTCCGGTGGCAGCGTGACATGCCGGACGCCGTCCGGACCGGTGCGATCGATGCGGTCGAGCATGATCATCGCCGATTCGTGGGCGAGCCAGCCGATCTTCTGTCCGATGGTGGTTAGCGGGTTGCCGAAGCCGAATCGTTCGGCGATGCCGTCGTAGCCGATCACCGACAGGTCGGCCGGAACGGCAAGTCCCCGTTCATGCATACGCTGCATCAGACCCATGGCCATGAGATCGTTGCAGCAGAAGACCGCCGTGGCGCCCGATTCCAGTATGGTGTCCGCCGATGCGTATCCGCCGTCGAACCGGTAGTCACCCTCCACCACGGCCACGGGCTCATCCCCGGTTGCCTCACGGAGCGCTTCGAGAAACCCATCACGACGTTCGTAGGCATTGCCGACACGTACGTCGCCGGACACGCAGGCGATGCGACGGTGTCCGCATTCCAGCAGGAACTGCGCGGCCATGCGACCACCGGCACGGTTGTCGATGCCCACGCCGTCGCACCAATCAAGATCGATCAGTCGGTCCACGCACAGTACCGGACACCGGCATTCGGATACATCGGCACGAAGATCGTCGATGTTCACGCAGGACTCCCCCGCGGCGATAAGGAACATGCCATCGACGCCGCGGGCGGAAAGCCGTCGGATGATCTCCGATTCCACGGCGCGCGAATCCGAAGTGTTGGCGATGATCAACGAATACCCGGCCTGCCGGCATTCGTCCTCGATCCGTTTCGCCAGTGCCGCGAAAAACAGGTTCTGAATGTCCGGCACCACGAGCGCCAGCAGCATGGATCGCTGGGTGACCAGTGTGCGGGCCACCTGATTGGGTACATAGTGCAGACGTTCGGCCACTTCAAGGATGACCTTGCGTCGTTCCTCGGAGACGCGAGACGGGCGGTTGTTGAGCACCAATGACACCGCCGTGACCGACACTCCGGCCGCGGCGGCGACATCCCGGATCGTTGTCCGTTTGCCCATCGGTCAGGCGCCGAACAGTGCTCGGATCTGATGCACGTCGCCATAGGAGGCCTGGGCGCCGGACCCGGTGGCCGCATAGGCGGACACGTAGGACGCCACCTGGGCGGAACGTCCCAAGGACAGACCGGAGGCAAGGCCGGCGAGAATGGTACCCATGAACGAGTCCCCGCAGCCCGTGGTGTCCACGGCGTCCACACGCACCGGACTGATGCGTTCCACCTGATCTCCGTCGATGACCACGCTACCGTCGCCACCCAGCGTGATCACGGCCTGTTCGTATCCGAAATCGTGCAAGGCGGACGCGATCGCGGTCCAATCGACGCCATCCCAATCGCCGTCCTCCGGCTCGGCCAAATTGAGCAGCTGGCTCATCTCGTGCTCGTTGACCAGAAGAATGTCGGAATTGGCGATCAGATCGGCGGGCAGCTCGGGAATGAACGGAGAATCGTTGACCAGCACCTTGACGCCGGCCTCGTGGGCGATCCTCGCGCTTTCGATCACCGCCGGAAGAGGACTTTCCAGGCACAGACCCAGTACGGCCGAATCGGTGATGACGTCGGCGTGGCCACGGATGTAGTCGACATCCACATGGGCGTTGGAGCCCGGCGAGTAGACGATCGTGTTCTCGCCGTGCGCGTCCACGGTGATGACGGTGGTGCCGCTGGGGCCGGGAACATGCAGCACGTCGGACACGTCGACACCGGCCTTCCGCAGTTCACCCAGCAGGAACTCGGCGTTGGCGTCCTGTCCGACGGCACCGAGCAGACGCACCTTCGCTCCGATCTTCGCCGCGGATGCGGCCTGATTGCCGGACTTGCCGCCGGGCAGCACCCTCAGCGGACCTGCGTTCACGGTTTCGCCCGGACCGGGAAGACGCTCGGTGTCCACGGTGTAGTCGGCGTTCATCGAACCGACCACGGCGATGGCCGCGTCCGTAGAGGCAAAGGAATCAAGCAGGGAGAATGCTTCGTCCCGGCTCAGTGTTTCGACCATATGGCAACTCCTTCGTTGGGGCCGAGGGCTCTCGCCATCGGCATATCCGTCTTTATCGCAACGTCACATAAACGAACGTCAACAAACCGTCTGAAGACCGCCTTCTCATAGGACTGTCCTCTCACATGGTAAAACGTTAAACTACTTTTGGCAAGCAGCATCGACGCCATTCACCAGTTCCTCATATCGTCCGGTTTCGCATTCGATCAGTGCGATCGCCAGTCGGCGGGCCAACGCCTCGTCGGTCACACGATACAGAATCACGCATGCCAGTCCCTCGCACAGGTCACGGAACAGACGCTGCCGAGATTCGGACTCCTCCTCGCTGCAGTACAACAGGGAGTCCACGCCGGGATCATAGCGGTCGATCAGCAGCCTCGGCATCATGGCGAAACCGGACTCCTCCACGATCGACATCGCCTCACGCAACTGTTCCACACCACGGTCGAACGTTCGCCGGTCACGGTCCTCGAATCCTACGATCAGATCGGACGACAACGTGGATCCCAACAGCGAAATGGCCAGATTACGCAGCATCACCGGATTCTGCCACAACGGCAGATCCTTGCGTCCGCCGTCCCGATTGCCCGCGGACAGCAGCACATCGCTGGATCGCGGAGTCTCCTTGTCCCACAGGTGACGATACGCCTCGATCAGCCGGTCGGCGTCACGCAAATACCTGGCGCCGATCAAATCGGAATCCTGCTTGATGTCCGCGGCGGACGTTCGGGAGGTTTCCCCGTGATCGGCATCCCACTGTTCGACCTGGTTCATCAGGGCCTCCTCATAGGCGACCACACGACGGTATCGATAGTCGGGAACGGCGCCCATGCCGTCCACGCCGGCATCGTCGCGCAGCATGCTCATGCCGATACCGGGATCGGTGAGCATCATTCGGGCGATGGACAGACTCCTCGGCTCGTTCTCGCCCCACTTGAGCATGGTGAAGGCGCCAAGACGATGGGTCTCCCGCACGAACTGCCAGACATCCTCCTTGCGCTGCTTCTTGGTGCCATAGCGCTTGCGCCCCTTCGCCATGCCTCGGATGGCGAGTTCACGAGGAGTAAGGACGCGGATGCATTTCGGCATGCGTTCGGACGGCTCCCCCGTATAGGCCGCCAACGTGGAGGCGTTCATCAGATCGTAGAGCCATACCGGCAATCCGTACCGACGCACCACCGAGGCGGATCCGTGCAGAAACCGCCGGCATTCATCCATCAGCACGGCGTCGAAGCAGGCGGCCGCCGAAAACAGGTCCATGGACCATCCCGTGTTGGTGAACACCTCGTGCGCCAGCACGTAGAGCCGATGGTCGAGTGGCTCCGGGTTGACGCCGTCGTTCTCATACACCCGGCGTTGCGATTCCCGCGAGGTCAGTTCGTCGAAGCGACGTTCGAGCTTGTTGATCGTCTGTAGGAATCCGGTGGTATCCATGTTGAAATTCGTGGACATGATCACCCTTCTTTGCGCACCATTGTCCCCTGCCGGACCTTCCGGAAGGCCTGTGCAAGGCACACTATGGCACGTTGGGCGATCGCCTGCCACCGGCCGGTGCGAAAATGTGGATAAGTGGAGTAACTCGAAAGTTATCCACATTCCACGACGCGTACCGGCCGCATGGATCGTCAGGCGTCGATGTTGGATCGGTCGAAGTCGTCGGCGTTGTCCACGATGAACTTCTTGCGCGGGGGCACCTCGCCGCCCATGAGCAGGTCGAAGATGTCCGCGGCCTGGGCGGCGTCCTCCATACGGATTCGGCGCAGCATGCGCGTGCGAGGATCCATGGTGGTGTCGGCGAGCTGGTCGGCATCCATCTCGCCCAGACCCTTGTACCGCTGGATGTCCTCGTCGAAGCCAATGCGATCGCGTCTGAGCTGCGCCACCTTGGAGGCGAGCTCATCGTCCGAATACGTGTAGATGTATTCGCCCTTGCGCTTGCCGGTCAGCGCGATGCGATGCAGCGGAGGCACGGCTGCATACACATGGCCGGCCTCGATGAGCGGCCGCATGTAGCGGTAGAACAGGGTGAGCAGCAGGATGCGGATATGGGCGCCGTCAACATCCGCATCGGTCATCATGATGACCTTGTTGTATCGGGACTGGGTGATGTCGAACGTGGCGCCCGAGCCGGCACCGACCACCTGGATGATCGCGCCGCACTCCTTGTTCGCCAGCATCTGCGACACCGAGGCCTTCTGCACGTTGAGGATCTTGCCTCGAATGGGCAGCAGCGCCTGGAAGCCGGAGTTACGGGCCGCCTTGGCGGTGCCGAGTGCGGAGTCGCCCTCCACGATGAACAGTTCGGCGATGTCGTCGTTGCCGGGCTGGCAGTCGGACAGCTTGGACGGCATGGAGGCGGATTCAAGCGCGTTCTTGCGCCGCGTGACCTCCTTGGTCCTGCGTGCCTGGATACGGGCATGCATTTCGCCGACGATCTTCTCCAGCACGCGGGATGACGGCTCCTTGTATCCGCGTTTGGAACCGGTGATCATCTCGCCGAACTGCTTGTCGGTGAGTCGGGTGACGATCGGCTTGACCTGTGCGGTGCCGAGCACGTCCTTGGTCTGCCCCTGGAACTGCGGCTCGGCGATGCGCACGGTGACGACCGCCACCAGTCCGGTGGTCACGTCGTCACGTTCGATCTTGGTGCCGGCATCCTTGAGGTTCACCTTGAGGCGACGGGCATTGGCTTCCACGGTCTTGCGCACCTGACGGGTGACCGCGTTGAGGAATCCATCCACGTGCATGCCGCCGCCGGGCGTCTCCACCACGTTGACGAAGCTGCGGATCGTGGTGTCGTAGTTGTTGGTCCAGCGCAGGGCGATATCCACGCCGCAGGTGCGCTCCACCATCTGGGCATGCAGATCACCGCCGGGGCCCACCACCTGGGTCTCCTCCTCGTAGGTGCCTTCGCCCGAGATATGCCAGATGCCGCACACCGGCTCGCCCTTGGACAGAAAGTCCACGTAGTCGACCACGCCGCCGGTGTGGCAGAACTCCTCCACACGGGCATGCCCTGCCGGTTCGGTGACCGTCGCCGATTCCGGGATCGACTCTTCCGCCGGGCGTTCGACGTCCTTGGATTCGTTTCCGGAATCCTGATCGGGAGTCCGATCGGATGCCTGTGCACTTCGATCCTGCACCAGCGGCGTCTCGTCCGTCTCGCGCAGATCGTCGATGGATTCGTCGCCGGTCTCGGGAATGTTCTCGTCGACCACGGTGATCGACAGACCCGGCACCAGGAAGCTGGTCTGGCGAACACGGTCGATCAACTGCTCGTAGCTGAACTTGGCCGTGCTGTTGAAGATTTCGGGATCCGCCCAGTAGCGGATACGGGTGCCGGTGACGTTGGCGCCCACCGTGCCGACCTCGCGCAGTTCCGTAGGGGAACGCTTACGGGTCTTCTTGAACGGGGAGGCCGGGGAGGGATGCGAGGGATCAGCGTCGGTGTACACACCGGGATGGCCCTGGCGGAATTCCATGCGGTAGGTCTTACCGTTGCGGTCCACCTCCACGTCGAGCCTGGAGCTCAACGCGTTGACCACGGAGGAGCCTACGCCGTGCAGGCCGCCGACCGCGTTGTACGAGGAATTACCGAACTTCGCGCCGGCGTGCAGTTTGGTGAGCACCACCTCCACACCGCTCAGACCGGTCTTGGGCTCCTTGTCGACGGGGATGCCTCGGCCGTTGTCCGCCACCGTGATCGATCCATCGGTATGCAGCGTGACGACGATCCTGGTGCAGAAGCCGGCGAGCGCCTCATCCACCGCATTGTCGATGATCTCCCATAGACAGTGCATGAGTCCCTGGGAATCGGTGGTGCCGATGTACATGCCGGGACGCTTGCGGACCGCATCCAGTCCTTCGAGAACCGCCAGATCCTTTGCGCCGTATTCTTCCTTCTGCGCCGCCATGGCCCTCCTTCGCTAACGCAATTGCTGTATCGTGATGCCGCGCGTCGTGTTTGCCGTATTGTCGTCATGCGCCGGCATGGAAACGCTCCCCCGCGGTGACGAGGGAGCGAAATGGATGAGGTTCGTCTTCGATCACTGATCGAGGAAGTCCCTCAGGGTCTGGGAACGGGACGGATGGCGCAGCTTCGACATCGTCTTGGATTCGATCTGACGGATACGTTCGCGGGTGACGCCATACACGCGGCCGATGTCGTCCAGCGTCTTGGGCTGACCGTCCTCCAGACCGTAGCGCATCTTGATCACACCGGCCTCGCGCGGAGAGAGCGTCTCCAGCACCTGCTTGAACTGTTCCTGCAGCAGGGAGAACGCGACCGCGTCGGACGGCGCGATGGCGTCGGTGTCCTCGATCAGGTCGCCGAATTCGGAATCGCCGTCCTCACCCAGCGGAGTGTGCAGCGAGATGGGCTCGCGGCCGTACTTCTGGACCTCCTGCACCTTCTCGACCGGCATGTCGAGTTCGCGTGCCAGCTCGTCGGGCGTGGGCTCACGGCCGAGATCCTGCAGCATCTGACGCTGCACGCGGGAGAGCTTGTTGATGACCTCCACCATGTGCACGGGCACGCGGATGGTACGGGCCTGATCGGCCATGGCTCGGGTGATGGCCTGACGGATCCACCAGGTGGCGTAGGTCGAGAACTTGAAGCCCTTCTTCCAGTCGAACTTCTCCACCGCGCGGATCAGACCGAGATTGCCTTCCTGAATCAGATCCAGGAACAGCATGCCGCGGCCGGTGTAGCGCTTGGCCAAAGAGACCACGAGTCGCAGGTTGGCCTCCAGCAGGTGGTCCTTGGCCTTGCGGCCGTCGTTCGCAGCCCATTTGAGTTCGCGCTTGCGCTTGAAGTCGAGGTCGGTTTCGGTGTCGAGCAGGTGCTGCGCGTACAGGCCGGCCTCGATGCGTTCGGACAGGTCGACCTCCTGTTCGGCATTCAGCAGGCTGACTCGGCCGATCTGCTTGAGGTAGTCCTTGACCGGGTCGGCGGTGGCGCCCGTGGCGATCACACGACGCTTCGGATTGCCCGAAGGGGTGTAGTTGTCGTCGTCGTCCAGATCGGTGACGACGAACGCGCCCTTCTCCTTGGGCTGTTCCGGAGGCTTGGGCTTCTCTTCCTCCTCATCGGAGTCGTCGCCCGAAGTCTCCTCGTCGTCCGTGTCCTCGACGTCGTCCTCACCGTCGACGTCCTCGACATCGTCCTCGTCGAAGTCCTCGTCGTCGATGTCTTCGACGTCATCCAGCAGGTCGTCGCCTTCCAGCAGGTCGTCGTTCTGCTTGATCGGCTCCTGCTCGGCCTTCTTGGCGGCGCTCTTGCGAGTCTTTGCCGTCTTTGCGGCACCTGACGTCTTCCTGGTACGGGTCGTCTTCCGTGTTGCCTTCTCGGTGGCCAAACTTGTCCTCCTGGTTCGTCCTGTCGGCGTCTCCTATAGCACGAAGACACACTTATGGCAAGAGCAAATTGTCAACTAATAGAGTGAACCACGTTCCAAGGACGATTATTCCCGCAAATCGGATTGAATCCATGCCGGATGGATGTCACGCTGCACTACGCCAAGCAGAATCGACGCCATCATGCACGAGTCATCCACGTACAGCGAGCGCAGCGAACAGGCCAGCGACTGTTCGTCACGCCCCACCCACCACAGCAGGTAGGCGAGCGCCGCCAAGGGTTGCGCGCTGTAATCTTCCGGGGCAAGCGTGACCATATGCGCCAAGGCATCGATGCTGCGCTGGCAGCGTCCCGGGTCGGGGCTGAGAGAGGGGTCCTCGAATCCTCGGGTCAGCGTGTTGCACACCAGCGTCGAACTGGATTCCGAATGGGGGTTCGTCACCAGCGACAGCAGATCGTCCTTCGTCACGCCGGCCATCGGCGCGAGAATGATCGCGTCGCGCATGGCCAGGGTTTCGCGCATGCCGACGCACAGTTTCATCAGAGAATCGGGAGAGACGTCGTTCCGTCCCTCTACAAGCCATCGATGCCATTCGTCGAACGGATCGTGGAACCAGTCGGCATCCGCCTGTCGTATTCCCTGGCTTCTCCGATTGGCGCGGAATCGTTTCCGCAGACCGGTCATCGTCTCGTCGTCCACGCGCATCGCCTCGCGGCCTTCCGCGGTGGCGTAGGGGCCGTCCAACGGCCTGAGTCCCACTTCGATTGTCATTGTGGTCGCCTCCTTGCGTCCATGGCCTTGGCATTGCCAAGCCGTCATGTTGTCGCCGTTCCTCCGCCCTGTTCCCACTATGACGGTGTTCGCCGCGCACGTATAGAGACGGGAGGCAATGTGGTCGAATGGAAACCCCGCCCGGAATTTCACCGTTTGTCAACACCGTTTCGATAGGCTGGACGATATGACTGCTCAGGCTTCTTCGCATACCATCGGCAACGACATCGAATCCCGCATCGGCGTATTGATCACACGACACTGTGCCCCCACCGATCATTCCCTCGCCGGGCTTGACTGCGGAACGCTGTATGACGAGGTCGTGCGTCAGGCGTGCGTGTCCAGTGAGGGCGGCAAACGTCTGCGGGCACGACTGCTGCTCGCGTTCTACGATGCGCTGGCCAGGCGGGTCTCCGACGCCGACACGCGAGGCGGAGCTCTGGATCTGGCCTGTGCCATTGAGGTGTTCCAGACCGCGGCGCTGGTGCACGACGACATCATCGACGAGGCCGACGTGCGTCGCGGCAAACCGTCCGCGCACAAGGCACTGGAGTCGCTGACCGCCGAACGCTATGCCGACGTGACCGCCGTCTCCGCGGCCTCTCTGGGATCGGGACTGGGGATCATGCTCGGCGATCTGCTGGCCACCGCCAGCGTGGACATCATCAACGAGGCGGCTTCGAAACTGCCGAACCGCGAGCGCATCATGGCGGGCTTCCTGACCATGCATCGCGAGGTGGAGATCGGGCAGGTGCTTGATCTCGCCGCGGAGCATGTATCGCTGGACAACCCCGAAGAGCTTGTGAGGAACTCACTGGCCGTGTTCCGTTGGAAGACCGCCAGCTATACCACCATCGCGCCTATCCGCCTGGCGCTGCTGGCCGCCGGAGTCGACGAACGGAATGCGTCCGATGTGGCGGAGTCGGTTGGTGTGCCGCTTGGTCTGGCGTTCCAGTTGGCGGATGATCTGCTCGACGTGGTGTCGGACCCGGCGGTGACCGGCAAGCCCGTGGGCGGGGATATCCGTGAAGGCAAGCGGACCGTATTGTTGGCGGACGCCCTGTCCGGAGCCGATCGGGAGCAGGCCGATTATCTCAAGCGACAGTTCATGGTCCCCTCGCGTGACGCCGCGACCGTGGACCGTGTCATCGGCCTGTTTTCCTCCACTCGAGCGGTGTCACGTTCCCGGGAGCGCATCACGGCCCTGTGGAGGCAGGCACAGGCAGCGCTCGCCGAGGCGGGGCGTGTGTTCGATCTGGACGATGCCGCTCTGGCGACGCTGCACGACATGTGCGCGCGGTTCATTCCCTCGGACATTCGTGATTGACGGTGGAGTACGCCGACCATGCCAGCAACAGTAACGATCCTAGGATTGGAAGCATGAGCGAAGTGACGGAAAGCCCCGTGGGCCGTATGATCGACGACCGGTATCAGGTGACGCGCAGGATCGCCGAGGGCGGCATGGCCACCGTGTATGAGGCGACCGACGTGAAGCTGGGCCGGACGGTGGCGATCAAAGTCATGCATGTGCAGCTGGCACAGGGACCGCATCGCGATCAGTTCGTGCAGCGGTTCCAGCGTGAGGCTCGTTCCGCGGCGGCCATCGCGAATCCGCATATCGTGCAGATCTATGACACCGGTGAGTTTGAGGGACTCGACTATCTGGTCATGGAGTACGTGCACGGCGTGAATCTGCGGTATGAGATGAACCGTCAGCGGGTGCTGTCCGTCCGCGAAACCCTGCGCATCGTGGGTGAGGTGCTTGACGGGCTGGCGGCGGCCCATGCCGCCGGCGTGGTGCATCGCGACATCAAGCCGGAAAACATTCTGATCAACGATCGGGGAAGGGTTCAGATCACGGATTTCGGTCTGGCCAAGGCTGCATCCCAGGCGACGCTCGCCACCACGGGCATGCTGCTGGGCACGGCGGCCTACCTGGCGCCGGAGATGATCGAGGACAATCAGGCCCTGCCTCAGGGCGATCTGTATTCCGTGGGCATCATGGCATGGGAGATGCTGACCGGCGAGGTGCCGTTCGCCTCCGACAACCCCGTGACCATGGTGTTCAAGCATGTGCACGAGGATGTACCGACGCTGACCGTCAGTCATCCCGGCGTACCGAAGCGGGTATCCGATTTCATCGCGCATCTGACGGCCCGCCATGTGGAGGATCGCCCGGTTGATGCCACGGCCGCCTTGCAGGAATTGCAGACGCTCATGCCGACACTGACTCCTGCGGAACTGTCGTACCGGACCGTGGACGCGGGCCCGCAGGCCACCAGCGTACTGTCATCGAGCATGATCCCCGCTCCCCCGTCCCCGTCGCAACCATCGTCGGACGCGCGATCCGACGACACCGCCACGGAGACCATCGATGGCATGGCCGACGACACGAGTCGTAGACGGACCACTAGGATCGCCATCATCGTCGGCGTAATTCTGGCAGTGGCCGGCATAATCGGCGGCGGGTGCGCATGGTGGTATTTCCTCGGTCCCGGCAGCTACTGGACGGTGCCATCCGCCGATGACGTGACCTGCGCCGACGGTCAGACATGCACGCTCAAAGGAGCCGATTTCACCAGTTACGAGCGTGCGCTGAAGGTGGCCGGCATCCCGTATACGACCACCGGGCAATACAGTGACGATGTCGCTCGGGGCGATATCATCTCCTCGGATCCGGCGAACATCGGTGACCGTGTCAGCAAACGTAACGGCGAAACGATGACGGTGATCGTTTCCAAAGGCGTGCGCGAGGCCACCATCCCCGATGACATCACCGACGCATCGAGCGACAATGGCAAGACTCCGCTGGATACTCTGAAGAGGCTTGGCTTCGACAACGTGACGCATGATGATTCACAGGATCAGTATTCGTTGGATGTTCCCGAAGGCGCGCTGCTGAGCATCGATCCCCAGCCCGGCACCACCCTGAAGCACAACGAGCCCATCACCGTGACCCTGTCCAAGGGGCCGATGCCGGTAAGCATGCCGAACATCGTCGGAGAGACCAAGGATGATGCGCTTTCTTCACTGAACGAGGCAAAGCTCAAGGTGACCACGTCCGAAATGTATTCGGACACCGTGGAGGCCGGCAAGGTCATTTCCACGTCGGTGAAGGCGGGCACGCAGATGCACTGGGGAGATCAGGTAAACATCGTGGTGTCCAAGGGGCCTGAAATGGTGACGATCCCCGACGTACGAGGCAAGAGCGAAAGCGAGGCCAAGCAGACGTTGGAGGCGCTGGGACTGAAGGTGGAGATCAGCGCACCGCTCGGCGATCTGACGCAGACCGTACGGCTGCAGGATCCGGCGCCGGGTCAGCAGGTGCGTCTGCGCGATACGAAGGGCAACGCCACGACGGTGACGCTCACCGTCGTGTGACATGTGCCGTCGCCGAATCGGTTCAATCACCAACGAAGGGAAACGCAACGGGAGGTCCGACGTGGTATTCGTCGGACCTCCCGTTGCTCATCTCCGGTCTTTCGCACCGTTTGGTGCCGCATGTACGCGTTATGCGACGTGTGCGTCTGGCACCGTGGTCATCACTGCTGCTGTGCGGCGAGGCGCTCCTTGACCTTCTGCGCGTACTCGTCCACATATTCCTGACCGCTCATGACCTGAATCTCGCGGGTCACACGATCGGTGAGCTCACGCAGATCATCATGAGTGGCGTTAGGATTGCGTGTGACCGGGATCGGACGTCCGTAGATCACCTGCGTGGTGCCCTTGGACGGGATCACCGTACCGGGCTTCTGCAGTTCCCTCGAACCGATGATCGCGGTGGGGATGATCGGGCATCCGGTCTCAAAGGCGAGTCGTGCCACACCGGTGTGTCCCTTGTACAGACGCCCGTCAGGGCTGCGGGTTCCCTCAATGTGGATGCCGAACAGGTGGCCCTCCTCCAGAATCTCCCTGGCGTGTTCGAGCGCGCCGAGGGACTTCGAGCCACCGGAACGGTCCACGGGGAAAACACCGACCGAGGTGAACCACCACTTCTTGAACTTGCCCTTGATGCCCTTGCCTTCGAAATACTCGGCCTTGCCCATGAAATGCACCATGCGCGGGCAGGTGAGTGGAATCAGCGCATCGTCGATGACGGCGAGATGGTTCGCGGCGATGATGCCGCCGCCCTTGCGGGGAATGTTATTCACGCCTTTGGCGCTTGGCCCCAGACGACGACGGGCGATGGGTCCGAATCCCTTGACGAAAAACCAATACAGCACAACGACCTCCGTACCGTGAAAACGTCGGCTTCACGGCTACAGTTATACATATGACTGGCAACAAGAATAGCAATGAGAACCGATCTCACTCAAGCGATGGTTCGGGCAACGCCGACGGGCCCGACGATGCATGGGCGGAGTTCATGTCGTCCCATCAGGACGAACTGGATGATCTGGAACGGTCGCGTACGGCTCGCAAGTTCGACAAGGCCGCGCGCAAGGCCGAGAAGCAGGCCCAGCTGAGTGTGGATGATCTCAAGCCGGAGGCGTTTACTCGGCAGCCCGGTCCGCGCGATTTTCAGGGACGTAGCTGGCTGGACACCGATGACGTTATGGATGGGGAGTCGACGTTCACTCCCCCGAACCCGTCGATCGGCAACGTCCGCAAATCCACAATGCTGTTCGTAGCCCTGCTGGTGATCGGCATGGGCGCGCTTACGGTGTCCATTCTGATTCCGGCGCTGTCCGCATGGCTGGGCACGGTAGGTGGCGTGATGACGCTCATCGGTGCCGCCGGCATGTTCTTCCAGCACAAGGGACATACGGAAACGCGCACCGACGCCTTCGACGACGGTGCGCGCGTGTAGCAATGCATCGGAACGATCAGCTCGTTCCGATTTCAGCAGTTCCGATCTCGACGATCAGGCGTTGACGGCGCGCAGGGCAAGGTCGGCTGCACCGATCATGCCCGCATCGCCACCGGCGGTGGCCGGCAGAATCTGCGCATGCTCACGGTAGGCGGCGGCCTGCAGGAATCGAACGTAGTTGTAGCGCGCGGGTTCGAGCAGAATGTCGCCGACGGACACCACGCCACCGCCGATCACGAAGGTGTCGGGATCGATCACCGCGGCGATGGCCGCCATGGTACGGCCGAGCCACTCGCCGATCTTGCCGAAGGCGTACAGCGCCAGTTCATCGCCTTCCTGAGCGGCCTGGGAGACCATCTTGCCTTCCAGCGCGTGCACGTCTCCTCCGCACAGCTCGAGCAGGCGCTCGGCCTTCTGCGGCATACGACGGATACCGGCGCGGGCGAAGCGCTCCAGAGCGTTGCCGGACGTATAACGCTCGGCGCAGCCGCGCAGACCGCAGCCGCAGAAATCACCATCGGACACCATGGGCAGGTGGCCAAGTTCGGCGGCCATGCCGAAGGATCCGCGATACAGTTCGCCATTGATGACGATGGCGCCGCCCAGGCCGGTGCCCACGGTCAGCATGACCATGTTGCGGCTGCCCTTGCCGGCACCGAGAATGTATTCACCCCAACCGGCGCAGTTGGCGTCGTTCTCCACGACGACCTTGCACTTGTGATCGGTCAGCTCTTCGATGCGATCGGCCAGCGGATAATCGATCCACTTGGCGATGTTGGCGGAGAAGCTGATCGTACGACGATCGGCCTTGACGTTGCCGGCGGCGGAGATGCCCATCGTGGGGATCTCGTCATGCAGCTTGAGCGCCTCGTTGTAGATTTCGATGATGCAGTCGTTAATGTCCTCGGGCTCAGTCGGCGTGGGAACGCGCCACTGGCTGAGGATCTTGTCGTTCTCATCGCAAACCGCACCAGCGATCTTCGTTCCACCGATGTCAATACCGAGCGTGTACATGAAAACCTCCATCTTTCGACCATGTCCGAAAGAGGCTCATCACTGATGCGTCTTCCGAAAACGGTAAGGGATTAGAACGTTCAACAACACTGTCATGATAGCAATGTTTTATGCGACACGCCCAAAGACCTACCAATCGGTTGGTTCATTTTGCTTATTGTTGCCGACTTATGCCGCTTTACGACAATGTCCCGTTCCGAATCGTTCGGAACGGGACATCACTTCGTTTCTCACGGTTATGAAACCGACGCCAAGATCGGACCGATCGTCAGCGAATCATTTGCCGCTCCTACTCGGCCTTGGCCTTGGCGGCGGCGATCCAACGGTCGAGCAACGCTTCGGCCTTACCGGAATCCACTGTTTCGGCGGCAAGATCATAGGCCGCCTTGAACCGCTCCGCGAGCGTGCCATCCGGGTTCGGCAGCAGACTGTGATCGGCCACGATCGCAGACGCCGCATTGAGCAGCGCGGTGGTGCGGAACGGCAGGTCCTTGCCGGCGAGGAAGTCGCACATGGCCTGGGCATTGTATTCCGGCTCGCCGCCACGCAGATCCGCCACGGAGATGCGCGCCAGACCGAGCTCGACCGTGGGATCGAATTCAGTCTCCGTCACCTTGCCGTCGCGGATCTCCCACACGCTTACCGGGCCGGTGGGAGCCATCTCGTCCAGCCCCTCGGACGAGGTGTAGACCATGCCGTCCTGTCCACGGCTCGCATACACCTGGGCCATGATCGGGCTCATGGCACGATTCGCGCAGCCGATGGCGACATGCTTGGGGTTGGCTGGGTTGGTCAGCGGTCCGAGAACATTGAATACGCAGGGAATACCCAGTGCCGCACGCACCGGTCCGACGAAACGCATGGCGGGATGGAACGTCTTGGCAAACGCGAAGGTAATGCCGACCTCGTCGGCGACTTCACCAACCGCTTCCGGAGCGATGTTCAGCGGCAGCCCAAGCTGTTCCAGACAGTCGGCGGCACCGCACTTGCTCGACGCGGCACGATTGCCGTGCTTGACGATCTTCACACCGGCTGCGGCGGCCACCACGGAGCCCATGGTCGACAGGTTCACCGTAGCGGCACCATCACCACCGGTTCCGACGATGTCCGTGGTCTCGCCCTGCACCTGCAGCGGCACCGCGTGAGCGACCATGGCCTTGGCCGCGCCGGACACTTCCTCGCTGGTGAGGCCGAGCTGCTGCTGGGTGGCCAGCACCGCACCGACGGCCGCCGGATTGGCCTTGCCCTGCATGAGGTCGTCGACGTACCACTCACTTTCCTCGGCGCTCAGGTGCTCGCCGCCGACGAGCTTGGTCAGGATGGCTTTCCACGTGAATGGTTCGGACATGGCTGTTCCTCCTTGGCGCACATAGGCATGCGCTCTGTACAAATTCCGCTGTCATTGTAACGGTTGCATGTTGCGGACACTAGCATCGTCACCAAGGAGTCCATTATGCGAAAAGGAGGCTCCCGCACGAATGTGCGGGAGCCTCCTCAACACGATCGGTCATAACCGATGGCGGATCACCGGCAACGGTGATCTACCGTCACGGTCACTTCGCGTTCTTGCCGTGGCAGAGCTTGTACTTCTTGCCGGAGCCGCAGGGGCAGGGCGCGTTGCGCGGCGTGCCTTCGAAGACACGACCGTCGGATTCCGGAGCGTGCGCCTCGTTGCTCTTGGGACGCTTGGAAGCCGGAACCTTGGCGTCGGCATGGCTGATCGGCTTGGGACCGGTCACGCTGCCCATCTCGGTCTTCACCGGCTCGGCGGACTCGCCTTCGGCTTCGGTTTCGGCGACCTCGGCCTCATCGGCGTCCTCGTCGACCGTTTCCGGTTCGGCGGGCGCGCTGGTCTCGAGCTCGTCCGTGGATGCGGTCTCGGCATCGTCGGCGGTCTGCTCGGATGCCTCGGCGATGGCCTGGTCCTCGTCGGCGTTGCTGTTCGGGTCCTCAGTGCGCGCGTACTGCTGGATGTCCAGGTGGAACAGCAGGCGGATGGACTCCTCCTTGATGCCCTCGACCATGGAGTTGTACATCTGGTAGCCCTCGCGCTGGTACTCGGTCAGCGGGTCGCGCTGGCCCATGCCGCGCAGGCCGATGCCGTCCTTGAGGTAATCCATCTCGTACAGGTGCTCGCGCCACTTGCGGTCGAGCACGGCGAGCACCACACGGCGCTCGAGCTGGCGCATGCCGTCCGCGCCGGCGATCTTCTCGAGCTCGGCGTACTGGGCCTTGGCGTCCTCGACGATCAGATCGTGCAGCTTCTCAACGGCCTTCTCGGACTTGAGGCCTTCGACGGCCTTCTCGCCGTCCTCGACGTCCAGACCGATCGGGTAGATCTGGCCCAGCGCCTTCCACAGACCCTTGAGATCCCAGTCGGCGGGCTTGTCGCTGCCCTGGGCGGCGCCCTTGATGTACGAGGAGACCGTGTCGGACAGGAAGCGCTGGATGTCCTTGCTGATGTCCTCGCCCTTGAGCACCGCCTGGCGCTCGGCGTAGACCACGGTGCGCTGCTTGTTCATCACGTCGTCGTACTTGAGCACGTTCTTGCGGATCTCGAAGTTGCGCGACTCAACGGCCTTCTGCGCGTTGCGCACGCCCTTCGACACGCTCTTGGCCTCGATCGGCTCGCCGGTGGGCATGCCCTTGGCCATCACGCGGGCCACAAGCTGCGTGTTGAACAGACGCATGAGGTTGTCCTCGAGCGACAGGTAGAAGCGGGACTCGCCCGGATCGCCCTGACGGCCGGAACGACCACGCAGCTGGTTGTCGATACGACGGGACTCGTGGCGCTCGGTGCCCAGCACGTACAGGCCGCCGAGCTTCTTGACCTCCTCGTGCTCGTCCTTGACCTGCGCCTTGACGGCGGCCAGGGTCTCGGGCCACAGACGCTCGTAGTCCTCCGGGGTGTCCTCCGGGGAGTAGCCCTGCTTCTTGAGCTCCTGATCGGCGAGGAACTCGACGTTGCCGCCGAGCATGATGTCGGTGCCTCGACCGGCCATGTTGGTGGCCACGGTCACGGCGCCCTTGCGGCCGGCCACGGCCACGACCGCGGCCTCGCGCGCATGCTGCTTGGCGTTGAGCACCTGATGCGGGATGCCGGCCACGTCGAGCAGCGAGGAGACGACCTCGGAGGACTCCACGGACGCGGTGCCCAGCAGCACCGGCTGGCCCTTGGCGTGCCTCTTGGCCACGTCCTTGACGATGGCGGCCAGCTTCTCCTTCTTGGTGCGGTAGATCAGATCGTCCTTGTCCTGACGGATCATCGGACGGTTCGTCGGAATCGGCAGCACGCCCAGCTTGTACGTGTTCATGAACTCGGCCGCCTCGGTCTCGGCCGTACCGGTCATGCCCGCGAGCTTGTCGTACATGCGGAAGTAGTTCTGCAGGGTGATCGTGGCGAAGGTCTGGTTCTCGGCCTTGATCTCCACGCCCTCCTTGGCCTCGATGGCCTGGTGCAGGCCCTCGTTGTAGCGGCGGCCCGGCAGCATGCGGCCCGTGTGCTCGTCGACGATGAGCACCTCGCCGCCCTGTACCACGTAGTCCTTGTCGCGCAAGAACAGCTCCTTGGCCTTGATCGCGTTGTTGAGGTAGCCGATCAGCGCGGTGTTGCTCGGCTCGTACAGGTTGTCGATGCCCAGGTAGTCCTCCACCTTGGTGATGCCCGGATCGAGGATGCCGACGACCTTCTTCTTCTCGTCGACCTCATAGTCCTCGTCGCGGTTCAGCTTCGGGACCAGCTTGGCGAACTGACGGTACCAGCGCGTCACATCGCCCTCGGCCGGACCGGAGATGATCAACGGGGTACGGGCCTCGTCGATCAGGATGGAATCGACCTCGTCGACGATGGCGAAATGATGCTCGCGCTGCACCAGATCGGCCTTGTCCCACGCCATGTTGTCACGCAGGTAGTCGAAGCCGAACTCGTTGTTCGTACCGTACGTCACATCCGCCGCGTACTGCTTGCGACGCTCCGGCGGCTTCTGATCCGTGATGATGCAGCCGGTGGTCATGCCCAGGAAACGGAACACACGACCCATCAGCTCGCTCTGATAGCTGGCAAGGTAGTCATTAACGGTGACCACATGCACGCCCTTGCCCTCCAGGGCGTTAAGATAGCTCGGCAGGGTGGCCACGAGGGTCTTGCCCTCACCGGTCTTCATCTCGGCGATGTTGCCCCAGTGCAGGGCCGCGCCGCCCATGAGCTGGACATCGAAGTGACGCATGCCAAGCGTGCGCTTGGACGCCTCACGAACCGTGGCGAACGCCTCCGGCATGATCTTGTCGAGATCCTCGCCGTTCTCGATGCGCTGCTTGAATTTGGCGGTCTGCGCCTTGAGTTCGTCGTCGGACAGCGAGGAGATCTTATCTTCCAAGGCGTTGGTCGCTTCCGCCACTGACTGGAGTTTGCGAAGCTGTCGTCCTTCGCCTATACGCAGGATCTTGTCCAGAACTGCTACCACGAGTCGTCTCCTCAACGTTTGACGGTAAGTTGGTGGTTGAGCCCGATTTCTTTTCCATTCGGGCACAAACTGCAACTATATTACGCGATCATTGCGATTTTCACGGTTAATCCGTTCGAACAGCATAATTCGAGGCATCAAAAAACGCCCCCGGAATGATTCCGGGGGCGTTTGACGGGGGTTGAGAGGCTTACTTGGCCTTATCGACGTTCTCCGGGGTGTCGATCTCGAAGACGCCGTAGCTCCAGCCGTGGCGGTGGTAGACGACGGACGGACGGCCGGTCTCCTTGTTGACGAACAGGAAGAAGTCGTGGCCGATCAGCTCCATCTCGTACAGGGCCTCGTCGATGCTCATCGGCTCGGCGATGTGCAGCTTGCGGCGAATGACAATCGGCGTGTCGCCGACCTGCACCTCGACGGACTCGCCAGGACCGAGGTCTCCGGCGACGGCGTCCGCCGGGCTGTTGCTCGGCTCTTCGGCCACCGGCTCCTCAGCCTGCGGCGGCTCGACCACACCGAGGTCGATGGGCTGCGGGTTGGTGTAGCCGCGGCGGTGATCCTTGCGGCGGTCACGGGAGCGGCGCAGACGCAGGGTGAGCTTGTCCAGCGCCAGATCGAGAGCGCTGAACTCGTCGGCGCTCGAGGCTTCGGCGCGCACCACGGTGCGGCCGGCGATCACGGTGATCTCCACCTTCTTGGCGGTGTCGGCCTGACGGGGGTTGCCCTCGTGCGTGACGACCACCTGAGCGCGCTGTGCGTCGGGGGCGATTGCGGTCACACGATTCATCTTGCTCTCTACGACATCACGGAAGCGCTGCTTGATCTGCGTGTGACGTCCGGTAACGACGATTTCCATGTGGACCTCCTTTATCGAGCGGCATCGGAGCCGCTGTGGACACCTAACAGCATCTTCGCGAAAGGTTGCTTTTATCTTAACTGACGATTTACGGATTTGTCGGAAATCCGCGTAACGAAAATCATCGTTTCTTTTTCCGTGTTCTCCCGGGTGCGTCTGCTATGGCGACGCGGATGTCTCGGGACATGGTATGCTTGTCCGCCGAGACCTCCTGATGGCCGCGACGGCGTTTCGCCGTTGAGGAACTTCCGGGCTCCATAGAGCACGATGGCGGATAACGTCCGCCCAGGGTGACCTGAGAGATAGCGCAACAGAGAACAGACCGCCGGCTTAGGCCGGTAAGGGTGAAACGGCGGTGTAAGAGACCACCGGGCCTCTGGTAACAGAGGCCGCATGGCAAGCCTCATCGGGAGCAAGGCCAAGCAGAAGACGGTAAGGGCTGCTCGCTCGTGTCTTCGGGTAGGCTGCTAGAGCCTGGCGGTGACGTCAGGTCGAGATGGATGGCCATCCGCGTGACTGGTTCACGTGACAGAACCCGGGGTATCGGAGGTCTCATTCAATCGCTTTCGCAACCGTCGTCGTCATGGAAGACGTCGGCGGCAACCTGTCGGATCAGGTCCGGCGCATGGCCTTTTCGCCCTCCGGCCGACCAGAACCGGCGAAGTCGTCTGTCCCGTTCCATGCCGACGGTGCGACGCGCCACGACACGCCCGAGCTCATAGGCCGACTCCACAAAGTCGCCGTTCCGCGCCGCCTCCGCGGCCACACGCGCGGCCAATGCACGGTCCACACCTTTGCGAGTCATCTCGCGAATCGTTCCGGCCTCGCCCAAATGCCGGGACAGGCAGTAGCGAACCATGGATTGCGCATAGCGTTCATCGTCGACCAGACCGACACGAATCAGGCCGTCCACCACGTCGGTGACGACCTGCTCCTCATAGCCCTTGCGCTTCAGACGGTCGGACAAGGCGCCCGACGAACGCGGCGCCGCATCAAGCAGGCTCAACGCCGCCTCGCGACAGGCGTCACCGTCTCGTGGATCCTCCGGGCCTTCCCCGAAGGATCCACGAGAACCGAATCCCCCGCGACGCGGCATGGTCCGTTCAGGGCGGCCACCATGGGACTTATCGTCACGGGTGAACCGGGATCGGCCGCCGGCTGCGGCGACCGATCCAGCGGCATCGCCGTCCTGCAGCCGGACGGGATTGGTCCGCAGAAACTCCTCTACGGAAATCACCGTCAGGCCTTTGCCGAGGTCTTGGCGCCGGCTGCGGACTTGGCATCGGCCGGCTTGGCGGAAGCCGCCGCGGCACCGTCCTCAGCCGGGGTCTTCTCAGCATCCTCCGAAGGCTGGGCGTCACGCTCATCGGGCTGTTCCACGCCGAAGGCGACCTTGACCTTGTGCTCGATCTCATCGGTAAGACCGGGATTGTCCTTGAGGAACTGGCGGACCTTCTCCCTGCCCTGACCGAGCTGGTCCTCGTCGTAGGTGAACCAGGAACCGGACTTCTTGACGATGCCGCTTTGCAGGGCCATATCCAGTACGGAGCCCTCCCTGGAGATGCCTTCGCCGTACAGGACGTCGAATTCCGCGGACTTGAAGGGCGGGGCCATCTTGTTCTTGACCACCTTGACCTTGGTACGGTTGCCCACGGCATCCTCGCCCGCCTTGATGGTCTGGATACGCCTGATGTCCAGACGCACGGACGCATAGAACTTCAGCGCCTTGCCACCGGTGGTGGTCTCCGGGGATCCGAAGAACACGCCGATCTTCTCTCGAAGCTGGTTGATGAAGATCGCGGTGGTACCGGCCTGGGCCAGCGCGCCGGTCATCTTGCGCAGCGCCTGGCTCATCAGCCTTGCCTGCAGACCCACGTGGCTGTCTCCCATGTCGCCTTCGATCTCGGCCTTGGGCACCAGCGCGGCCACGGAATCAATGACGATGACATCAAGCGCACCGGAACGGATCAGCATGTCGGCGATCTCCAGCGCCTGCTCGCCGTTGTCCGGCTGCGACACGATCAACGAATCGGTGTCCACGCCGAGCTTGCGGGCATATTCGGGGTCGAGCGCGTGTTCGGCATCGATGAAGGCGGCCACGCCGCCGTTCTTCTGCGCATTGGCCACCACGTGCAACGCCAGCGTGGTCTTGCCTGACGATTCAGGACCATAGACCTCGACAATCCTGCCCTTCGGCAGACCACCGATGCCCAACGCCAGATCCAGTGCCAACGAACCGGTGGGAATGACCTCCACGTTCTGAATGGGCTTGTCGCCCAAGCGCATGGCGGAACCCTTACCGAAGCTCTTCTCCACCTGCGCCAATGCTGTATCAAGAGCCGCCTGCCGCCGCGCGGCCAGCTGGTCGGCCGAATCCTTCTTAGTCTGCTGTGCCATCACTGTCTCCTTGCAACGTTTTCCAACTGCGTTGTCACCGTATGCACGGCCGCACCGATGACGCCAGCCATGCCGGTGATGTGAACAAACAGAGCCCCCTCCCCCGGCGATCGGAATTCGACCCGCAATCAGGTCTCATGGCGATCGGGGACACACGGAGTCACCGTCGTCCAGCAGTCACTTCCTATGACTATACCCGAACATTTGTTCGAAATCTGTGCGACACTCCGAAAGCATCGGAATCGGCTGGGATAATCGGCACTCGACAGTCAATCGATCAGAAACGGCCATCCGCCGGCATCGGCGGCGCATTATGCTCCCGCCCCCATCTGCGGGAATCGGGGATATCCATCTGATCGCACAGCACGTTCCACACCACACGAGGCTGGACGCCGGCCGCCAACGCCTCGACCGAGGTCATCGAGTCAAGCGCCGTCAGACTTTGATCACGGGACAGGCTTCGACCGTATGACCGGCCGAAGACCTCATCCACCAACTGCCAGAATTCACGTTCCCTCATACCGAACGAATCTAGTTGCGGGCCTCCACCTCACGCACACGATCGGCGACCATCATGAGCATGTCGCTCAAACGCACGCCGAGCGCCTGGGTGATCGACACCAGCAGCTCGGAACTGGCCTCCTTCTGGCCGCGCTCGACCTCGGACAGATATCCGAGCGAGACGCCGGCCTTACCACTGACCTCGCGCAGTGTCTTGTGATCCTTGGTACGCAGCGAACGCAGCACCTCGCCGATGACCTTGCGCAGTGAGATCTGCCCATCCTCGCCGGCCACCACACGGGTGCGCTCGGCATCGTTCGCCTTGTCGGCCAGACCGTCCTCACGGTCGGCATTGGCCCACATGCGGTTCAGGGCGGCCTGACGGTCATCCTTGGCCTTCTTGGCCGCACGGGCACGCAGGATCTGCTGCTGCGCGAACGCCACGGCGCGCCGCTGTGCCGGGGTGAGGTTCTTGGCCATGGCCCTGCCGTCGGGAACAGCGACGGCGGAACGTTCCGCGGAACGCATCTTGACGTCGTTTTCGTATCGTGTTGCCGTAGTCGTCATATCCACTCCTTAGTCCAACCCGTTTTCTCGAAAATTCTCTATCTTCCCCAACCGGTCATGGGGCGGGATATTCCGCTTTTGGTAGGAAATGTCACATAATGTGATGCAATTCACACGGTTGGGCACCTGCTTCCGCCCGGACGACACGCAATCCGGTCTTACGCAATAAGTCCGATATGCCGTCTGGGCCGTGCCGGACATCGTCGAATGACTGAATTTGGTCAAACTGATCGATCTAGCAGTGCGTTCAGACGTTTCAGCACCGCCTCCACCGTCTCCAGACGCACCTGCTCGCGGGTGCCGGAAAGATGCAGCTCCTGCGCCTCGACGACGTTCTCGTCCGTCCGCCCCTCGCACGGCAGACTGATGCCGATGTAGACGAGTCCAGCGGGCTTGTCGCCGTCGGGGCCGGGGCCGGCTACGCCGGTGGTCGACAGGCCGACCACCGTACCGTGGTATTCGGGAAGCGTGGTGTACAACCGCGCCGTGGCGCACGCCATCTGCATGGCCACCTGCGGGTGCACCGCGCCCTCGCGGTCGAGCAGATCCGCGTCCACGCCGAGAATGCCGGCCTTGGCATGAATGTCGTAGGTGACCGCAGAGCCCAGGAAGACCCTGGACGCGCCGGGAATGCGCACGAACGAGTCCGCCAGCAGTCCACCGGTCAGCGATTCCGCCGCGGCGATGTGCCAGGAACGTTCCTCGCAGATACGCAACGCCCGGGCGGCGAGATCATCCCGCCTCGACCGTGCGGCGATATCGTTGGACGCGGTCATCGCGCGTCCTTGGCGTCGGAGGAACCCGCCGGCTTGACGAACACGCCCTTGAGGTACTCGTAGCCGGAGTAGAGGCACAGCACCAGCGCGACGACAAGCAGTGCGTAGGCGAGCAGATAATACCAACGCACCCAACCGGTATACACGCCGTTTGCGCCGGCATCAGCACCGGCCAGCGACCACATGGGCACCATGTAGAACGACAGGGCGACCGACTGGAACACGGTCTTGAGCTTGCCCGGCCAGGCGGCGGCGATCACCTTGCCGCCGGTGTCGATCACGAAGAAGCGCATGACGGTGATGCCGATCTCACGCACGAGGAACAGCACGGTGATCAGCCACGCGAGCGGGAACTCGGAGAACGCGGACAGCACGATCAGCGCGGAGCACATGAGCAGCTTGTCGGCGATGGGATCCATGAGCTTGCCAAGTTCGGTGACCTCATTGCGGGAGCGGGCGAGATAGCCGTCGATCTTATCGGTGCTGGCCGCCACGATGAACAGCACGGCGGCCACCCAGCGCAGAATCAGGTCATTACGTCCTTCGGGGCCGGCCATCACGGTCAGCACGATGTAGACGAGGACGAGCACGATGCGGGCGTAGGTGACGAGATTCGCCGGCGTGTTCCATCCCACAAGCAGAGGATTCTTGGCCTGCTGCGACGCATTGTTCTTGTCTGACATCGATCACTCCTCGATCCGTTCGCGGAAACGCCCATATATGGGGATCCGTTCCCGGACCATCAACATAACCTTGTTTGCGATTCCCTAGGGTAGCGCATGGTATCGTACCGCCGCTCCATAACGGGGACGAGATCGTCGTCAACGCCCATGGCATGACGGCGATCCCGCCGGAATCGGCGCCCCACTGCATCCGGTCACTCGCCGGACTGTCCGCCCGGCTCCGGTTGTAACGGCGTGATCGACGAGGTCTCGCCACGAATGAACGCCAGCACCTGAGGAAGATCCTGCGGCTGGACGAGCACCTGACGGGCCTTGGAGCCCTCCGAGGGGCCTACCACGCCGCGGGATTCCAGAAGATCCATAAGACGTCCGGCCTTGGCGAAGCCGACGCGCAGCTTGCGCTGCAGCATGGACGTGGAGCCGAACTGCGTGGTGACCACCAGTTCCGCCGCCTGCAGCAGCACCTCCATGTCGTCGCCGATGTCCTCGTCCGGCTCGACGGCGCTTTTCTCGGCTTCCTTGGCCATCTGTTCGATGTCCTCGCGGTAGCGCGGCTTGCGCTGGGTACGCACGAAGTCGACGGCGGCGCGGATCTCGGACTCCGAGACCCACGATCCCTGCACGCGCTTGGGCTTGGCCTCACCCATGGGCAGGAACAGCGCGTCACCCTGGCCGATGAGGCTTTCGGCGCCCGTGGTGTCAAGGATGACCCTCGAATCGGTTGCCGAGGACGTGGCGAACGCCAGACGGGACGGGATGTTGGCCTTGATCAGACCGGTGACGACGTCGACGGACGGACGCTGCGTGGCCAACACCAGATGCACGCCGGCGGCTCGCGCCAGCTGCGTAATGCGCTGGATGGAGCTTTCCACGTCGTTCTTCGCCACCATCATGAGGTCGGCCATCTCATCGACGACCACGAGGATGTAAGGATAGGGCGCAATCTTGCGGTTGGAGCCCTCCGGTGCATGCACCTTGCCGGCGCGCACGGCCTCGTTGAAATCCTTGATATGACGGAATCCGAAGTACTGCAGGTCATCGTATCGAGAGTCCATCTCCTTGACCACCCACTCCAGTGCCTGCGCGGCCTTTTTCGGATCGGTGATGATCGGGGTGAGCAGATGGGGGATGCCGGCGTAGGCGGACAGCTCCACGCGCTTCGGGTCGACCATGATCAGACGAACCTGTTCGGGGGTGGCTCGCATGACGATGGAGGTGAGCATGGAGTTGATGAAGCTGGACTTGCCGGAACCGGTGGCACCGGCCACCAGCAGATGCGGCATCTTGGTCAGGTCGGCGGTGACGAAGCGTCCCTCCACGTCCTTGC
Organism: Bifidobacterium callimiconis; assembly: GCF_003952005.1. Lineage (GTDB taxonomy): Bacteria > Actinomycetota > Actinomycetes > Actinomycetales > Bifidobacteriaceae > Galliscardovia > Galliscardovia callimiconis. Next base: position 133,362 of record NZ_QXGJ01000006.1, on the reverse strand, counting down.
CCACGCCGGCGAGCATGGGGTTGTGGTCCTTGACGGCCTCGTCGCTTCTGAGTACGTCGCCCAGATGCACGATCTCACGGTCGACGTTCGGGATCTCGATGCCGATGGCCGATTTGCCGGGGATCGGGGAAAGGATACGCACGTCCGAGCTCGCCACCGCATAGGCGATGTTGCGCCGCAGATTGGTGACCTTCTCGACCTTGACGCCGGGGCCGAGCTCGACCTCGTACTGGGTGACCGACGGGCCACGGAGGAATCCGACGACCTGGGCGTCCACCTTGAACTGCTGGAAGGTGGAGCGTAGCGCGGCGATCACCTTGTCATTGGCCGGCGTGCGTGCGGCGTGGGGCTTGCCATGGGCAAGCAGCTCGAGATCGGGAAGATGGTATTCGTATCCATCGGCGTTGGCCGGCGCCGGAGCGGCCGCAGGCGACGATGCCGCCGGAATTGAATCCGACGACGGCTGTGCCGGAACGACGGCGTTCGTCTCGGATGAGGGGACGGAACGAGCCGGAACCACGGCCGTACCGGCGGGCGCAGAGACGGTCGGGGACACGATGGGCGTGCCCTGGCTGAGCACCGTGGTGCCGGAGGGCCCCTCCTCCCCCGTCGCAGCGGAATCGGAGACGGGATCGAGAATGGCGGTGGCCCAGGGGTCGACGCCCATGGCGCGGGTCTCCGGCTCAGGCTGGGAGGCCGGGCCTCCTGCGGAGGAGACGGAGCGCGGCGCGTGTGCGGGCAGCCCGTCGACGGATTCCACGGCGGTCTCGGCAGTGTCGCCGTGCGACCGTGCGGCCTTGTCGAAAGCGGTGTCGGCGGCATAGGAGTCGAGCTTGTCGTCCGTCTTGTCCTTGGCACCGCTGGAGAACAGCCGACGCCACCACGACTTCCATGCCGGTTCGGCTTCCGTCACAGCGGGAGCCGCGGCCTCGTCGTGAGAGGGGACGCCGTCCGCCAGCACGAGCGTATCGTCGCCGAGCGTCACCTCACTGGGCGAACGCTGAGACGCCGTCTTGTCCCGTCGCTCGGATTCCGCCTCGCGTTCATGATCCTCCTCCCAGCGCAGACGAAGGGCGTGACCGTAGGAGGAGATGTCGGTCATGGTGACGCCTGTGATCAGCAGCAGCGACAGCAGGGCCACGATAACGAACAGAATGACGGAGAACGCCTTGGACAGTCCCCAGGTAAGCGGCGAGCCGAAGGCGAATCCGAGGATACCACCGGAGCCCTGCACCATCTTCAGATTGAACTCGTGGACGTTGCCGATACGAACCGCGTCGATGATCGAGCAGACGGACCATAGCAGCAATCCCAATCCGGCCAATACCCGAGGACGGTTGATGGACCGTAGCGTGGAACTGACAACGCACAGGGCCGCGTACAGCAGAATTACCGGCAACAGCACGCTCATCACGCCGAACAGCGTGGCGGCGATGGCGTGGAGGAACTGTCCGATCGAGCCATTGACGCGGAACCATTCACTGGCGCAGAACAGCACCGCCGCCACAAGCAGGCCGAAAAACAGCATGGTGCGATGCCATGCCGATTCGGGCCCGTGCGTCAACGGCGGTCTGCCCTGGGTGCCGGTGCCTTTCGACGACGATGTTCTGCGTGAACTCGCGGATCGGCCCGAAGCCGAACGTGGGGATGATTTCTGTGCCATAGCAATGCCTGATATTACCGTCCCGTCAGGAAACGTTCGGATCGGGTCCACGATATTCACACCATTGCGCACCACGGCGAGTCGCGATGCGGGGAGTTACCGGTCAGTCGATCCGATCAGCCGATCCGGTCAGTCAATGTCGCCGAGATGGTGCTGCACGTAGTCGTCGGCCTGCGCGTCGATCGCATCGTAGTCGCCGGCGTCGGCGTGACGTACGATGGCCAACGTGTTGTTCAGTAATGCCGGGTTGAGCGCCTGCAGCCAGTGGATGCGGGGATCACGGCCGAACCATCCCATCTGCTTGCGGGCGAGACGGCGGGTTTTCTGCGCGATGTCGGCGAACGCCTCGTCCTCGTCGAGGATGCCGTCAAGCACGTCGATCATCTGCTGATAGCCCAGTGCCCGGGCAGCAGTGGGGCCGAGATGGTCACGAAGCCGCTCGGCCTCGGCCAGGAATCCCTGATCGCGCATGGCGATCGTCCGCTCGGCGATCCTGCGGTCAAGTTCCTTGCGCGGCAGATCGAGACCGATCTGCACGGTGGGAATGACATAGCGGTACTTTGGCAGGCTCGCGGAGAATGGACGTCCGGTGATCTCGATGACCTCCAACGCCCGAATGGTGCGACGCACGTTATGGGCATCCATGCGCGATGCGGCCTCGGGATCCTTGGCGGTCAGCTCCTCGAACAGCAGGCCGGGGCCTTCGGTTTCGGCACGCCGTTCCAGTTTCGCCCGCACATCCGGATCCGTGCCAGGGAACGAGATATCGTCAATCGCCGCCCTGGCGTACAGGCCGGATCCCCCGACGAGAATCGGCCGGATCCCGCGGGACAGCAGGTCATGAATGCACTCGCGCGCCAGGTCCTGAAAGCGCGCCACCGTCATGGTCTCGCTCGGATCGATGATGTCGACCAGATGATGGGGCACTGCGGCCCGTTCCTCGGCCGTGGCCTTGGCCGTGCCGATATCCATGCCGCGGTACATCTGGTAGGCGTCGGCGTTCACGATCTCGGCCCGCTGCCCCTGATCGGCGAGCGCCTTGGCGAGCGCGATGGCCAGACCGGTCTTGCCGGACGCGGTCGGTCCGATGATGGAGACCACGCGCATGGTGTCGAGCTGGGGTGTTGTCGGTGTTGTCTGCGGCTCAGTGACGGACGACATAGGTTTGGCCTGCCTTCGGATTGGGATCGGCAATGATGTAGTGGTCGGCGGCGCGGGTGACCGTGGCGGTGATGAAGTCGCCGACCTGCGGCATGGGCTCGCCTTCGGGGATGCCGATATGCGTGAGCACGCCGGTACGTTCTCGTCCGGTGACGCGATGGGTGTCACCGTCGCGACGGCCCTGGGTGGCGGAGACCATCACCTCGACGTCACGACCTTCGAAACCTTTCATGTTCTCCGCGGTGAGCCGCTCCTGCAGTACGTGCAGACGGTCGTATCGCTCGCGTACCACCTCATGGGGCACCTGGTCCATCACGGCGGCCGGGGTGCCGGGACGGGGCGAATATTCGAAGGTGAAGGCGGAGGAGAACCGCGCCTCCTCGACCACGCGCATGGTCTGCTCGAAGTCCTCGTCGGTCTCGCCCGGGAAGCCGACGATGATGTCGGTGCTGATCTGCGCGTCGGGCATGGCCTCGCGCACGCGGCCGAGGATATCCATGAATCTGGCCGAGCGGTAGGACCGGCGCATGGCGCGCAGAATCCGGTCGGAGCCGGACTGCAGCGGCATGTGCAGCTGATGCATGACGTTGGGGGTTTCGGCCATGGCCGCGATCACGTCGTCGGTGAAGGCCGCCGGATGGGGTGAAGTGAAACGCACGCGTTCCAGTCCTTCGATCGTGCCGCAGGCGCGCAGCAGTTTGGAGAAGGCCATGCGGTCGCCCATCGAGTAGCCATACGAGTTGACGTTCTGGCCGAGGAGCGTCACCTCCTTGGCGCCGTCGGCCACGCACCGCTGGATCTCTTCAAGCACGTCGCCGGGACGCCGGTCGCGTTCCTTGCCGCGTACGGCCGGCACGATGCAGAACGTGCAGGTGTTGTTGCATCCCACGGAGATCGATACCCAAGAGGAGATCTTCGATGCGCGGGATGTGGGCAGCTGGCTGGGGAAGTATTCCAGGTCCTGAGAGATTTCAACCTGGGAGCGTCCGGCGGCGCGGGCGTCGTCGAGCAGCCTGGGCAGGGAGCCGATGTTCTTGGTGCCGAATACCGCGTCGACCCATGGGGCGCGGCTGGTGATGCGTTCGCGGTCCTTCTGGGCCATGCATCCGCCTACGGCGATCTGCATGTTGGGGCGCCTGCGCTTAAGTCTGGCCCATCGGCCGATGGTGCCGTACATGCGCTCGGTGGCGTTCTCACGTACGGCGCACGTATTGAGCACGATCAGATCGACGTCCTCGGTCTTTACCTGCTCGTCGGTGGCCTGCACGTAGCCTTCGGATTCCAGCACGCCGGCGATGCGTTCGGAGTCGTGGACGTTCATCTGGCATCCAAGCGTATGCACATAGTACACGCCTTTGCCGCGGGCCTTGGCGATGGCCCCGTCGCCCGTTCCCGTGAGCGCGGCGGCCGGTATGGGGTTGCGTTCCTCAATCGTCATCATGTCCTCGTTCATAGTGCTCCATCCTACCGAGTGACTTGGAGCGCGACGATCGATGGCCGCAGGCCTTGTGCCATCGGCGGTCGACGGACGTCGGTTCAGTCGCCGGCCCTCATAAAATGAACATACGTGCAGTGATTTTGATGGACGAATGTAAAAAACGATGATATGATAAAACGGTAAGCCCCGCCAACGATGGCGGGATCGATTAGGGAAGGAACACCAAGATATGCTCACCCAGTCCCAGCTCGCCAAGTACATGGACCACACGCTGCTCAAGGCCAACGCCACCGAGGAGATGATCGACAAGGTCGTGGCCGAGGCCATCAAGTACAACACCGCATCCGTCTGCATCAACCCCTACTGGATCCCCCGCGTGCACGCGGCGCTCGCCGGCACCGACATCGCCACCTGCACCGTGATCGGCTTCCCCCTGGGCGCCAACACCACCGAGACCAAGGTGTTCGAGACCAACGACGCCATCGACAAGGGCGCCGACGAGATCGACATGGTCATCAACATCGGCGAACTCAAGGCCGGACATGACGACGTGGTGCTCGCCGACATCACCGCCGTGGCCGAAGCCACCCACGCCAAGGGCAAGCTGCTCAAGGTGATCATCGAGACCGCGCTGCTCACCGACGACGAGAAGATCCGCGCCAGCAAGCTCACCGTGAAGGGCGGAGCGGACTTCGTCAAGACCTCCACCGGCTTCTCCACCGCCGGCGCCACCGCCCCCGACGTGAAGCTGATGCGCGAGGCCGTGGGTCCCGACTTCGGCGTGAAGGCCGCCGGCGGCATCCACAATCTGGCCGACGCCTACGCCATGATCGAGGCCGGCGCCACCCGACTCGGCGTCTCCGCGTCCGTGGCCATCCTCGAAGAAGCCGCACGCCAGTAACAACTACCAATCGTCATAGCACCACACAACCCTTCAACGACGAAGGAAGGACACCACATGTCATACACCTATAAGCGAGTGCTGGCGATCGCGCTCGACTCCATCGGCATCGGCGAGGCGCCCGACGCGGCGCGCTTCGACGATGTCGGAGCCGACACGCTCGGCCACATCGGCAAGTTCTTCGATGGCGGACTGCACCTGCCGAATCTCGCCCGCATCGGTCTGGGCAACATCCGCGCCGACGATCCGATCATGGGAGTGCCGCCGGCCGAACCGGCCGAAGGCTGCTTCGGCAAGATGACCATCACGTCCCACGGCAACGACTCGCTCGACGGCCACTGGGAGATGATGTGTCTGCCGGTGCGCTTCGAGATGGCCACGTTCCCCGATGGGTTCCCCCAGCACATCGTCGACGATCTCGAGAAGTTCTCCGGCCGCAAGGTCATTGTCAACAAGCCGTACTCCGGCACCGAGGTGATCCACGACTACGGCGAGCAGCAGATGGCCACGGGCGACCTGATCCTGTACACCTCCGGTGACTCCGTGCTGCAGATCGCCGCACACGAGGACGTGATCCCGGTCGACGAACTGTACCGTATCTGCGAATACGCACGCACGCTGATCAACGGCCCCGAGATCGTGATGGGCCGCGTGATCGCCCGTCCGTACGTCGGACCGGACAAGGACCACTTCGTCCGCACCGCGAACCGTCATGACTACGGACTCGAGCCGATCAAGCCCACCGTGCTCGACTTCCTCAACGAGGCCGGCTACGACGTGCTCGCCGTGGGCAAGACCAACGACATCTTCTCCGGTCACGGCATCACCAAGGGCTGGCGCAACAAGAGCAACATGGACGGCATGGACCATGTGGACGAGGCCATGGCCTCCGACTTCACCGGACTGTGCTTCACCAATCTGGTCGACTTCGACGCGATGTACGGCCACCGCCGCAACGCCCAAGGCGACGGCGAAGCGCTGATGGCGTTCGACGAACGACTCGGCCATGTGATGGACAACATGCACGACACCGACCTGCTGCTCATCACCGCCGACCACGGCAACGATCCCACCTACAAGGGCACCGACCACACCCGCGAGTTCGTACCGATCCTGGCCTACTCCCCTGGCATGCCGAACCCCGGCACCTCGCTCGGCATCCGCGACACCGCCTCCGACATGGGCGCCACCATCCTCGACAACTTCGGCGTCGAGGGCAACGGCGAAGGCACCAGCTTCCTCAAGCAGATCAGCTGAACGCCGACCGTCGGCACACCACAACGAAACACAGAAACGTACTAAGGAGACATCCATCATGGCAACACCCCACATCGAAGCCGAACCGGGCGATTACGCCGACGTCGTGCTCATGCCTGGCGATCCGCTTCGCGCCAAGTACATCGCCGAGACGTTCCTCGAGGACGTCGTGCAGGTCAACGGCGTGCGCAACTGCCTTGGCTTCACCGGCACCTACAAGGGCCACCGCATCTCCGTGCAGGCCAGCGGCATGGGCATCCCCTCCCTGTCGATCTACACCAATGAGCTCGCCACCATCTACGGCGTGAAGACCATCATCCGCGTGGGATCCTGCGGCGGCATGGCCCCCGACGTGAAGCTGCGCGACGTGCTGCTCGCATCCGGGTCCACCACCGATTCCGCCGTGGTGACCAACACGTTCGGCCATGGCGTGCACTACGCCCCGCTGGCGAACTTCGAGCTGCTCGACACCGCCTACCACGTGGCCAAGGAGCAGGGAGTCAACGTGAAGGTCGGCGACATCTTCGCCGCCGACCGCTTCTACAACGACGAGCTCGATATGAAGAAGCTGGCCGACTACGGCGTGCTCGGCACCGAGATGGAATCCGCCGGACTCTACCTGCTCGGCGCCAAGCTTGGCTTCCGCGCGCTGTCGATTCTCACCGTCTCCGATCTGATCTTCAGCGAAGGCAAGACGACCAGCGAGGAACGCGAGAAGACGTTCAACGACATGATCACGATCGCTCTGGAAACCGCGATCGCCGGCAAGTAGCACGTCCCCGCAGGAACGCGGAACGAGCCGCTGCACCCACTGATCACGGCAATACGGGAGGACGGGAGATGGACGCCAAGGCACGGAAGAACGCCGACAGCCTCAAGGTCGCGAAGCTGTACTACCAGCAGGACTACAGCCAGAACGAGATCGCCAAGATCATGTCCATCTCCCGTCCCACCGTCTCCCGACTGCTGCAGTACGCACGGGACATGGGACTGGTACGCATCGAAATCGCCGATCCCATGACCGACGCCACCGATATGGCCGAAACCATCCAGCAGCGGTACGGGCTGGCCAAGGTGATCGTCGTGCCGATCCAGGGGGTGGCGCCCAAGGATCAGCTCGACACCGTGGCCCAGGCCGCGGCGCTCTATCTCGAAGGCATCGTGCGCGACGACGACATCATCGGCATCGGATGGGGACGTACGCTCTACAGCATCGGCACCCATCTGGCCCCGAAGGACGTGCGCCGCGTCAGCGTTGTGCAGATCAAGGGATCCGTGTCGAACACGGAAAGCAACAACTACGGCTTCGAAAGCGCCAACGCGTTCGCCAACGCGTTCCACACGCTGCCGCAGTATCTGCCCCTGCCCGTGATCTTCGAGCACATCCAGACCAAGGAGCTCGTGGAGCGCGAGACCTACATCCGGCGCATCATCGACATGGGACGCCGGGCGAACATCGCCGTGTTCACCGTGGGTACGGTGCGTGACTCGGCCCTGCTGTTCCGACTGGGCTACCTGACCGACGAAGAGCAGCGCAGACTGCAGGAGACGGCCGTGGGCGACGTGATCTCACGATTCATCGACGCGCATGGCAACCCAGCGGACGAGGACATCAACCGCAGGACCGTGGGCATCGACCTCGACGATCTGAAGGCCAAGCCCCACTCCATCCTCGTGGTGGCATCCCCGTCCAAGGTCCCCGCCGTGCACGGCGCACTGGCCGCCGGATACGCCAACACGCTGGTGATCGACCAGGTCAGTGCCGCCGAACTGCTGGACCATCCGACAGTGGAACTCTGACCGTTCGTTTCCGCACATCCGTTCTTCCAAACCAACCGACAAAGGAGTCACAATCATGCGTATGGTCGACGTCATCGACGCCAAGCGCAACGGCGGCGAACTGACCGCCGAACAGATCAAGTTCTTCGTCGACGGCTACACCGCCGGCGACATCCCCGACTATCAGGCGAGCGCCCTGCTCATGGCCATCTGGTTCAACGGCATGAGCGACGAGGAGACGCGCAACCTGACCATGGACATGCTGCATTCGGGCGACCGTCTCGACCTGTCCGACATTCCCGGCGTCAAGGTGGACAAGCACTCCACCGGAGGCGTGGGCGACAAAGTGAGCATTCCGCTCGCCCCGCTGGTGGCCTCGCTAGGCATCGTGGTGCCGATGATCTCGGGCCGCGGCCTCGGCCATACCGGAGGCACGCTCGACAAGCTCGAGGCCATTCCCGGCTACACCGTGGAGATCGGAGAGGACGCGTTCAAGAAGCAGCTGCGCGACGTGGGATGCATCATCTCCGGCGCCACCGGCAACATCGCGCCCGCCGACAAGAAGATCTACGCGCTGCGTGATGTGACCGACACCGTAGACTCGATCCCGCTGATCGCCGGATCGATCATGAGCAAGAAGATCGCCAGCGGCACCGACGCGCTGGTCATGGACGTCAAGACCGGATCCGGCGCGTTCATGAAGCGCGAGGAGGACGCGGTGGCGCTCGCCCACGCGCTGGTGAACATCGGCAAGGGCGTGGGCATGAACGCCATGGCCGTGATCTCCGATATGAACCAGCCGCTCGGCCGTGCGATCGGCAACGCGCTGGAGATCGAGGAGTCCATCGCCCTGCTCAAGGGTGAGGGGCCCGACGATCTGCTCGACATCGTGCTCACCATCGGCAGCCAGATGACGGTGATGGCCGGCAAGGCGAAGAGCCTCGAGGAGGCCCGCGGCATGCTGGAGGAAAACATCGCCAACGGCAAGGCGTTGGAGCGCTTCCGCATGATGGTCGAGGCGCAGGGCGGCGACGGCCGCGTGGTCGACGATCCGACGATCATGCCGCAGGCGAAGTACCATATTCCGGTGCTCGCCGAGGCCGACGGCGTCATCGCCTCGATGAAAGCCGACGAGATGGGCATCGCCTCGATGATGCTCGGCGGCGGCCGTGCCACCAAGGACGACAAGCTCGACTATGCGGTGGGCCTGACACTGGACCGCAAGGTGGGCGATACGGTGAAGGCCGGCGACCGTCTGCTGACCATCCACGCCAACCGCGAGGATGTGGAGGATGTGAAGCGTCTGATCCTCGACAACATCGTCATCGGCGATCATGCCGATCCGATCACGCTGATCCATCAGGTCATCGTCTGAGTCAACGTGCAGGCGCGTAGGGCGTCGGACCCCGGATATCCACTGAATCCGGCGCCCCGCAGAGTACGCTGGAACACGTACCGGAGAGAGAGGTCGGCCGTGGCAGGCCATGCCGCACACCAAGACCGTGAGATCGGCCATCTCCCGGCATAAGGAAAGAAGGAACAACATGTATTTAGCCGTAAACATTCTGGGCCTGCTGGTCTTCCTGGCCCTGGGTTGGGTGTTCTCCCACGATCGGAAGAGCATCGACTGGAAGTCCGTCGGGTGCATGGTGGTGCTGAACCTGGTCATCACCGCACTGCTGACCAGCTTCCAGTGGGGTCGTGACGCCGTCAAGGCCGCGGCCGACGGATTCGCATGGATCGTCAACATCTCGTACAAGGGCATCAACTTCGCCGTGGCCAACTGGGTGGGCGCCGACGGCACCAACCCCGCCCCGGTGAACTTCATCGTCAGCGCACTGCTGCCGATCCTGCTCATCGTGCCGCTGTTCGACATCCTCACCTACATCGGCTTCCTGCCGTGGATCATCAAGTGGATCGGCCGCGGTCTGAGCTTCATCACCCGTCGCCCGAAGTTCGAGACCTTCTACGCCGTCGAGATGATGTTCCTCGGCAACACCGAGGCTCTGGCCGTCTCCAAGATCCAGCTGCAGCGCATGAAGGCCGGCCGTAACGTGACGCTGGCCATGATGTCGATGAGCTGCGTGACCGCCGCCATCATCGGCTCCTACATCCAGATGGTCCCCGGTGAGTTCGTGATCACCGCCATCCCGCTGAACTGCATCAACGCCCTGATCGTCAGCCACATGCTCTACCCGGTCGCCGTCACCAAGGACGAGGACGTCATCTACACGCTGGGCGATCCCGCCTCCGAGGATGAGGTCCAGGAGCTGACCGAGGCCGAGCAGAAGGAGCAGGACAAGGCCGTGGCCGAGTACAACGCCCTGCCCTGGTACAAGAAGATCTACAAGCACGACCCGTCCGTTCCGAAGAAGGAGCCGTTCTTCTCCTTCCTGGGCGACTCCATTCTGGGCGCCGGCAAGCTGATCCTCATCATCACCGCCAACGTGATCGCCTTCGTGGCTCTGGCCGGTCTGATCGACGCCTTCCTGGGCATGATCTGGGACAAGCTGTCGCTCGAATCCATCCTCGGTGTGGTCATGTACATCCCGGCCTGGCTGATGGGTCTCGATCCGGCCACCGCCTGGGACTTCTCGCAGCTCATGGGCCTCAAGCTCGTGACCAACGAGTTCGTCGTCATGGGTCAGATCACCGGCGAGGTCGCCTCCTACGCGGCCCACTACAAGGCAGTGCTCACGGTGTTCATCACCTCCTTCGCCAACTTCTCCACGCTGGGCATGGTCATCGGCTGCTTCAAGGGCATCGTGGACAAGGAGAAGAACGACGCCATCTCCAAGCAGGTCGGTCGCATGCTGCTCTCCGGCATCCTGGTCTCCCTGCTGTCCGCCGCCATGGTCGGCCTGTTCATCTGGTAATCCCGGTCGGATCCCCGACCATTCCCGTGCAATGATTCGCGGCGGTCTTCGGGCCGCCGCCCCGTTAAGGAGCGCAATATGAGCAAGAAGATGATTCTGGATCTCGACACCGGCATCGACGACACGCTCGCCATCGCCTACGCGCTGGGAAGCCCCGAGGTGGAGCTGATCGGCATCACCGGCACATACGGCAACGTGCTGGTGGAGCAGGGCGTGCGCAACGCACTGGCGGTGACCGACCTATTCGGACATCCCGAAGTTCCGGTGTACGCCGGCCTGCCGCATGCCAGCCGCAAGGACTCGTTCGAGGTGCTTCCCGTCTCCGCGTTCATCCACGGCCAGAACGGCATCGGCGACGTGGAGATCCCCGATTCGGATCGTTCCCCCGAGTCCGGCTCCGCGGTGGACTTCATCATCGACGCGGTCAAGACCTACGGCAAGGATCTGGTCTACGTGCCCACCGGCCCGATGACCAACATCGCCGCCGCACTGGCCAAGGCCCCTGAAATCAAGGACGAGATCGGCAAGATCGTGCTCATGGGCGGCGCGCTGACGGTATGCGGCAACGTCGACCCGTGGCAGGAGGCGAACATCTCGCAGGATCCCGACGCGGCGGACAAGCTGTTCCGTTCCGGAGCCCCGGTGACGATGGTCGGCCTCGACGTGACGCTGCAGACGCTGCTCACGTACAAGGAGACCGCCACCTGGCGCGAACTGGGAACCCCGGCCGGCCGCTTCCTCGCCGACATGACCGACTACTACATCAAGGCCTACGAGACCACGGCCCCGAAGCTCGGCGGCTGCGGCCTGCACGATCCGCTCGCCGTGGGCGTGGCCGTGGACCCGACTCTGGTGGACACGTTGAAGATCAACATGAAGGTCGACGTGGAGGGCCCGACCCGCGGCCGCACCATCGGCGACAACGACCGTCTCAACGATCCAGTCAAGACCATGCAGGTGGCGGTGGGCGTGGATGTGCCCCGCTTCCTGAACGAGTTCATGACCCGCATCACCGGTCTCGCCAAGGCGTGATCCGGCGCCCCGTCGGACCGTGACACACGATCCGACGGATCCCATTGCTGATGCCCCGCTCTCCTGTCGAAGACGCGGGGCATCATTGATATACGCGGCCCTCCGGCTCCCCCGCATAAGCCTGAGTCGAATTTCATCGAAGAAATCCAAGACAAGGACCGTTCATGAATACTCATGGAACCACTCATGGAACCGACGACGTCGCCGCCAAGGCTCGTCGTACGCTCATTCCCCTGCTGGTCATCTATCTGCTGGGCACGGTGTGCCTGCAGGCGTTCAATCTGGTGTTCCAGCACATTGGCGCCGATCTGGGTGCCCCCGATCAGGCCTCGCTGATCACCGCCATCCCCGGCGTGGTGCTGGGCATCGTCTGCTTCATCTACGGGTCGCTCGGCGATTTCCTGTCGCTGAAGCGCATCACCCTGTTCGGGCTGGCGCTGCTGTGCGCCGGATCCGTGCTGGGATTCCTGCTGCATGGCAGTCTGCCGCTGGTGATCGGCTTCCGCATCATCCAGACCATCGGATTCCAGGCGGCCGGATCGGTGTATCTGGTCATCGTGGCGAAATATCTGAAGCCGGAGGAGAAACTGCTCTACTTCGGTCTGTTCACCGCCGACTATCAGCTGGCCACGGCCATCGGCGTGCTGTCCGGAGGCCTGTTCGTCTCCATCGACTGGTCGTATCTGTTCCTTATCCCGCTGCTGTCGCTGCTGGTGATCATCCCACTCGCAAAGGACCTGCCCAGCTCCCGCGGCGGCCAAGGCAACGTGGATGTGCCCGGCTTCGCCATCTTCGGCGTGGCGGTGCTGCTGCTCACCCTGTTCTTCTCCATGCTGCAGTGGTGGATGATCGTGGCGTCGCTGGCGTTCTTCATCCTGTTCGCCGTCTACATCGCCAAGGCGAGGGATCCGTTCATTACGCCGGACTTCTTCCATAATGCCCGATGGATCAAGTCGATCATGCTGATCGTGATCTTCTACTTCATCAACTTCTCGGTCACGCCGTTGGTCAACGCATTCGGCTCCGAGGTCTACGGCATGACCAGTTCGCAGATCTCGCTGATGTTGCTGCCCGCACTGATCCTCGCCACGATCTCCGGTACCTGTTCCGGCAGGATCGCCAAGGCGATCGGCCGTGAACACGCCATTCTCACCGGCGGCACGCTCATGGGACTCGGCATGCTCGGCAGCGCGCTATGCCTGGGGCTCGGCCCGGTGGCCGTGGCCGTGACGATGTGCCTGTTCTACGGCGGCATGGCCATGCTGTACTCCCCCACGGTGGACACGGTGCTCGGCACGCTCACCCCCGAGCAGTCCGGGCGTGGCGTGGGACTCAACGATCTGGCCATGCAGGGCGCCGGCGCCATCGGCATCGCCGTGTTCGGCGGGCCGATCGTCATGCAGCCGTTCGCCGGTGGCAGCCTGATCGGCGCCACCGGAGCGGCGGCGAACGCGTCCAACATGCTGCTCATCTACGCGGCGATCATGGCGTTCGGCGTTATCTGGTTCCTCGTCTTCCGCCGGTCGATCGCCGGAAAGCGGTGACCTTCCATCGTTGGTCTTCCGCTGGTCTTCCCCGGCTCGCCGACGCCGGACCAGCGCCATGTGATCCTCTCCGGATCCGTTCACGCCGATCGGATTCGGAGAGGATTTTTTCAGCAAATTCCCCGGAACCTTTGCTACGCTACCCTCGGTTTTAGCAAGGAGAACAGTTCCCATGATGCTCGAACGCAAACAGCGCTTCAACGTCCCCGAGATCCGTTCCAAGGTGGCGCAGATCTCCACTGACATCGGCACCGACGTATTCCAAGGATCCCAGATCGTGGCGTACGCGGAGCTCGAACAGATCTACTCCGGTGCCATGCGTGAGATCGGTACCAAGCTGGAGAACCTCGACGATGAGTTTCAGCTGAAAAACAGGCATAATCCGATCCATCACATGGAATGCCGGCTTAAAAGCATCGACTCCACCATCGGCAAGCTACGCAAGCGCGGACTGCCGCTCACCGTGGAATCGATCCGGCAGAACCTGTACGACATCGCCGGCATCCGCGTGATCTGCAACTACGTGACCGACGTGTATGCCGTGGCGAATACGCTGTCGGAGCAGTCCGACATCGAGGTGATCCGCATCAAGGACTACATCCGCAATCCCAAGCCCAACGGCTACCGCAGCCTCCACGTGATCTATCAGGTGCCGGTGTTCCTGTCCGACGGGCCGCATCCCACACCCGTCGAGGTGCAGTTCCGCACCAGTGCCATGGACTACTGGGCCAGCCTGGAGCATCGTCTGCGCTACAAGAACAGCATCGAGGACGGCGAGCGCGAGAAGCACTACGAAACGCTGAAGGAGTGTGCGCGTCAGCTCGCGGACATCGAGGATCGGATGCAACAGATCCATCAGGAGCTCGGCTGAATGCGATGATGCACGGAGTGTCACCGGCGTTGCGGCCGGTTCGACGTACCATCTGTACGCCTTCACCGTCCGCGCCTTGGTGACACACGCGTGCACCGCCACATTCCACATTCCACCGTACCGGCATCGGCAGTGACGTCGATGTGGCGGACCCGATCAGAAGTCGAAGGTGTCGGGGTTGGCGCCGTTGCGCACGCCACTGCCAGCGGCCTCGACTGCGGCCATGTCCTCATCGGTCAGCGTGAAATCGAACACGTCGATGTTCTGACGGATGCGATCCTCGTGCACGGACTTGGGGATCACCACCACGCCGCGCTGCAGATGCCAGCGGATGACGACCTGTGCCGCGGACTTGCCGTACTTGGCGCCGATCTCGGCGAGCGTCGGGTTCTTCAGCAGGCTGCCGCCGGTGCCGCCGAGCGGGCTCCATGCCTCGACCGTGATGCCGTGTTCCCTGCAGTAGGCGATGACCTCGTTGTTCGGGAAGTCCGGCGACGACTCGATCTGGTTGGCCGCGGGTACGATGTCGCTGATGCCGGCGAGCTCCTCGAGGTGGTGGATCTGGAAGTTGCTCACGCCGATGGCGCGGATGCGGCCTTCACGGTAGAGGTCGACCATGTCCTTCCACGCGTCCTGCCAACCGTCGGCGGGCCAGTGGATCAGGTAGAGGTCGACGTAGTCGGTGCCCAGTCGTTTGAGGCTTTCCTCGAATGCCTCCTTGGCACGGTGCTGGCGGATATCCTCATTCCACAGTTTGGTGGTCAGGAAGATGTCCTTGCGATCCACTTCGGATTCGGCGATGGCCTTGCCTACGGAATCCTCGTTACCGTAGACCTTGGCAGTGTCGATATGACGGTAGCCGTTGGCGAGCGCCCAACGCACGGCGTTTTCGGTCTGTTCGCCTTCGGGCGTCTGGAATACGCCAAGTCCCAGCTGTGGAATGGTCACGGTGTTGTTGAGGGTGATGAAGTCCATGAATCCTCCTTGATCGTTTGTCATGACAGACGCGGCATCGTCGTGGTTTGCCTCGACCGGTGTCGTGTTCCATCCTATGGGTTTGGATTCGAATATGACGATCGAATCGGATTGCCACGCCGACTGTTATCGTTCTCAGCGTAATTGCCCCCTAGTGTTCAGCAAGCCTTCAGGTGACTTCCATAGACTGGCGGCAATGATGCATAGAAGGAGCGATCATGGCATTTGGTAATAATGGCCAGCCCCGAAATCAGTTCAACAACGCGCAGAATCCGTATGGGCAGCAGCCGTATGCGCAGCAGAACTACCAGAACTATCAGCAGCCGCAGTACGGCAATCCGTACGGCCAGCAGCAATATGGACAGCAGTATGGCAATCCGTATGGCCAGCCGCAGTACGCGCAGAACAGCTATGGGACCGCCGCGTACGGTCAACCGGTGATGGACGCACAGGCCACGTACACGCAGGAGAACTATCTGAAGGCCACGCGCGTATCCACGGCCAAGGCGTACGGCGAGATGACCGCCGGTCTGCTGGTCACCGCGGTGGTGGCGCTGCTCACCCAGGCCACGGGCCTGTTGTATACGTTCCTGATGGCGTTCGGTTCGGTCGGTCTGATCGGTCTGGCCATCGTGCAGGTGGGTCTGGCCGTGGTGCTCGGCTGGAAGGTGATGTCGATGAATCCGACCACCGCGCGCGTGATGTTCTACGTGTATGCGGCACTGATGGGCTTCACGCTGAGTTCGATCTTCGCCGTGTATTCCCTGGGCAGCATCGTGCTGGTGCTGGCGATGACGGCCGGGTTCTTCCTGTGTCTGACGATGGTGGCGCTCACCACCAAGGCCGATCTGCTCAAGGCGGGTCCGATCCTGATGGTGGCGCTGATCGTGCTGATCGTGGCCGAACTGATCATGATGTTCGTCATGCCCGGCCAGACCGCGACGATGGTGATCTCGGCGATCGCGTTGGTGATCTTCGCCGGCCTGACCGCGTATGATGCGCAGTTCACCCGTGCGCTGTTCCAGCAGTATGCCGGGGACGCGACGATGATCAAGCGCGTGTCGATCCTGTGCGCGCTGAACCTGTACCTCGATTTCATCAACTTCTTCCTCAACCTGTTGCAGCTGCTTGGCTCGCGCGAGTAACGCGCATAACCGACAGGCGCCACGAGAACCCGGATGTTTCGGCATACGAGACGTCCGGGTTCTTCGTTACCTGGGCCCGTTAGGTTATGGCCACGTGCAGAGGAAAGAATTGGGCGGCATGGTCTGCCT
The DNA here is from genome assembly GCF_003952005.1 of Bifidobacterium callimiconis. Classification (GTDB taxonomy): domain Bacteria; phylum Actinomycetota; class Actinomycetes; order Actinomycetales; family Bifidobacteriaceae; genus Galliscardovia; species Galliscardovia callimiconis. The sequence goes on along the minus strand of NZ_QXGJ01000006.1, from coordinate 116,591 downwards.
GCTGTTGACGGCCCTGATCTGGGGCTTTTCGTTCGTGGCCCAAGTGCAGGGTATGGATTCCGTATCCCCCTTCTTCTTCAATGCCACCAGGTTCACGCTGGGAGCGTTGTCGCTGGTGCCGATTCTGCTGGTTCAGGCTCACGCACGGGCTCATTCCGGTTCGGTCAGCGACACGACCAAGACATCCGCCGACGCTCATGCCGGCTGGGCGCGCACGCTGTTGGTGGGCGGTGTCTGCGGCGTGGTGCTGTTCACGGCGAGCACCCTGCAGCAGTACGGCGTGCTATGGGGTCACGAGGCGGGACGGGCCGGGTTCATCACCGCGCTCTATATCGTCATCGTGCCATTGCTGGCGTGGGTGTTTCTGAAACGACGCATCACGTTCGTCACCGTGATCAGTGTGGTCATCGCCGTGATCGGCTTCTACCTGCTATGCATCACCGGAGGATTCGGATCGATCAGCGGCGCCGACCTTATTCTGTTCGGCTGCGCCGTGCTGTTCGCCGCCCATATCCTAGTGATCGATACGCTGGGATCTTCGGTGGATCCGATTCGTCTGTCGTTCTGTCAGTTCGTCGTGTCCGCCGTACTCAGTTGGGTCGGGTCACTGATCGACGGTTCCGTCGATTGGGCGGGCGCGGCGGCGGGTTGGATGCCGATTCTCTATGCCGGCATCGGTTCGGTGGGCGTCGCCTATACGTTGCAGGTGGTGGGCCAGCAGTGGGTGCCGCCGACACAGGCGTCGTTGATCATGTCGTTGGAGTCGTTTTTCTCCGTGGTGGGTGGAGCGATCATTCTTGGCGAGGTGATGACCGGTCGCGCCTATTGGGGTTGCGCACTGATTTTTGCCGGCACGCTACTGGCGCAGATGCCGGCATCATTACCGAAGCGTCTGCTGCGTCCGCATCGTCGTTGACACATGACGGAGCATGTCGACCATTGGTTCGATGAATGAATCATAACGACACGTCAATATGCGAGTGGGGGCTGATCGACGTCATAGTCGGTCAGCCCCCACTGTGTCGGGCATCGTATGATTACGGTGCATGGCGGTCATGTTCTCGAATCAGGCCGGGCAGTGCGCCTTAGCCATCGTCGAACCAAGAACGGCCTTGTGCTGCGGGGTCCTTACCTGGCCATACACGAGTGCGCGCGTGAAATGCATCTCACACATCCCATTGGCTTCCGCCTGTCTATCGCACCCGATTATGGCGCATTGTTGGCTTGTCATATCAAGGACCCCCTTGTTCCTGTGGCTGTTGTTCTATTCATTTTTCGTTTCTCTCCGAAGGCGCCGAATGCCGCTGCCATGCGCCGTTCACTGCCCCTTCACTATTCGACAATAGACCACATGCCCCCTCCGGTACAGCTACAGGTCCAAAAACGTGACGTAATGAACAGCGTTGGCGTGTCGTGTCGGCTCATTTGCTACGTTTCATCAGCCCAACCACCCCGGTGCATCGATACCCCCTAGCCCGCGGACACCGTCCGACCCCATCTACGCGGTCGGTCTCCAATCCTTGTGTTCACGTTCACATCGATACGATTGTTCAACGAACATACGAATATGCCCGGCGGACGGGGTAAACCATCCGCCGGGCAAGGTCACCGCATTCCCGTGACCAGCGTCCTGGAGCCGACGCTCAGCGGGATGGCTCCAACTCCACGCCGGCGGACGCCATCTCGCCACGAGCCTGCTCGCCAAGCTCAGGACTCACCGGCACGGTGAGGTCAGTGAATACACGAACATGGAATCCGAACTTCACGGCATCCAACGCCGTCTCCTTGACGCAGTGGGACTCGGCGATGCCGACCACATCCACATCGGTCACCCCTGCCTTCCGTAACGCATTGACCAGCGTGCGCCCCTCCTCCGTGGCGATGCGCACCTCGGCACGGGACTGCTGCCGGTCGCTATTGTCCTCGATGCCCTCGAATCCCGAATACGCGGCCGCATACTGGCCCTTCTTGAAATGATGGGCGATGTCCAGCGCGGCGATGGCCGGATGCAGCTGCGCGTTCGCGGTGCCGGCCACGCCATGCTGAGGCCAGGAGTCCACGAAATCGGGATTCGCCGAGAAGTGCTTCCCCGGCACGATATGCCAGTCCTGCGTGGTGGCGATGTATGCGTATTCGTCACGATGCGCACGCACATAGTCGGCGATACGCTCGGCGACCGCGTTGCCGACTTCCACACCGAGTTCGCCACCCTCGCAGAATGTGGGCTGCACGTCAACGATGATCAATGCCCTGGTCATAGGTTGCCTCCTGAATGGGCCGATTGGTTCGTCTCCATTCTGCCATGTCTGCGTCGGACGGCAAGGATGCCGTCACAGACGCCGTCCGCCTTATTCGATCGGCAGTTCCACATGAATGATCCAGGAATCGTCCTGCCGGGTCGTGCGCACGACCCCGCCCAGGGATTCGATCCGCGATCGCTGAGAGGCGAGGCCCACTCCCCCGGACCTGCCACGCCACGACTCGTCGGCTGCGCACGAGTTCGTCTCGGTGACGGTGATCGTATGCTCGCCGATGCGTACGGCGATCATGTACGGCTGAGTAGGATCGGCATGACGCATGATGTTCGCGCAGATCTCCCGCAACAACGAACGCATGGCATCCGCAACGACCGGGGAAAGCGCCTTTGGAGCGCTCTCGTCAATACTCAGCGTGCCGGTTCCGTCGAACCCGACCCGATGCAGCTGATGGTCGATCCCGTCAAGCGTCGCGCGGATCATAGCTGGCCCATCGTCCGCATCGCAGGCACCGCCGTCCACGGTTGCGGACGCCGACGCGTGTCCGGCGGTATCCGACGAATCGACGACGGCCGGCACGCGTAGCATATCGATCACACGGTGCAATTCGTCCAGCGCGTGCAACGACTGACGATATAGGCCGTCATACGTCTCGCGTTCCCCGTTCGGCAGATCCGTCGAACGCGCCTTGCGGCCGGCGATCAGCGCGATCGACGACAGCTCGTTGGTGACCGCGTCGTGAATGTTGCCGGCGAGCACCAGATCGCGTTCGCGTGCCTTGAATTCCCGTTCCCGATCGCGCAGCCGGGATGCCTCCTCGATGGCCCGCTGCGCCCGGTTGCGACAAAGCAACGCATAGGCGACCAACGGCGCGATGGCCATTTGCGAGGCGATGCCGATCGAAGACATCCAGGCTCCGGCCGACAGGTCCATCCATCCGTGCATGTAGTAGCCGAACGTGGATACCAGCACGTAGATGGCGAGCGCCACCGGGTAGATCAGGCCGAGCGTCCAGAACAGCACGTGCAGGATGCCTTCGTCCCGCCATTCCTGCACGCGGCTGCGTAGAGTGGGCGTGTATTCGTACACCATCAGAGCGAGCGCAAGCATGACTCCGGGAATGAACGGCAGAATACCCAGATCGATGCTGCACCAGTTGCGCAGTTGAGCGATCAGAATGTAGAGGACCGCCGTGAGAATGCCGCCCACGCGAGGATGCCATGCCATGGATGCCACGGCGTACGCGTAGCAGATCAGCAGGAACGGGACCAGCCCGTCGGCGATGGGACCGTGGGGAATCGGCATAAGCGCGAATTCGATCAGCGTGACGATAAAAGCGGCCACGGTGATGAGGATTCGCCAGGGATGGGTGTGGTACCAGTGATGCAGTCGGTTGGCGAGCGTGTTCATAGCTGCCCCTTTCCCGTCATCCAGCGCACGACGGCCTGGCTGAGGTTGCGGGCGCCCAGCTTGGTTTTGATGTGTCCGATGTGCGTGCGTACCGTGGATGGCGATATGTTGAGTCGTTCGGCGATTTCGGTGAAGTCCAGTCCGCTGCAGCAGAGGTCCATGATGGTTGTCTCCTGTGTGGATAGGGCGTAGGGCTCCTTCCCTCCCGCCCCGATGGAATGTCCACCATCCAGTCGTTCATACGCCTGTTGCGCGGTCTGGAACGTCACGGACGGCGGCAGATCGGTCGCGGGCTCGTCGTCCGAGCGGATATGAACGTAGGTACCGCCATTCAGCACCGTCTCGATGCCTTGGCACAACCGGTTCACATCGGCCTTGCCGACGATGCCCTGCGCGCCTGCGGAGGCCGCCGCCGCGGCGTAGGTGTTCACGGTGAATGAGGTGACCGCGAGCAGTGTCACGTCGGGGGTTTCGGTGCGGATGCGTCGACAGACGCTGATCCCGGACATGCCTTCCATCGACATGTCGACGAGGAGCAGCTCCGGGCGGGTCGCCGCGGTCAGGCAACGGTCCACCGCGGTCTGACCGTCGTCGGTGGTCCAGGTCACCGTGCATTGCGGCAGTTGCTGTTCGATCAGCGCCCGCAATGCGGTGAGGGCGAGGACGTCGTTGTCGACGATGGCAATGCGTCGATTCGTGTTCTGCTGTCCGTTCATGCCTTCACCATATGCCGGGCTGACGTCTGATGTCGAACGCCATGGACGAATGTCTACGCCGTTGGGTTCGCGGATCAACGCTTTCTACAATGACCATAGAAGGACGGAGGAACCACTGATTTTCGTGGTTCCCGTCAGTTGGATCATGGTCGGATCCGTGGTCGTGAAAGCGAGGTGCATGATGGGTGTAAAAGCGATGCTGAAGCCGTATTCGAAGAGTGTGAGGGCACGTATCGTCTGTTACGCGGTGTGCTGGACGGTGGCGTGCCTGACCGGGGCCATCTATATCTGTGCGGCCGATCCGGTGATGCATCATGTGGTGTTCGCCGGGATTTCGTTCGATGATCTGATGTATTGGACCACCACAGTGCTTACGCTGCTGCCCATCGTCGTTGACGGGTTGTGGCGTCAGTTCGGTGGCGAACGATCGAGGCTTGGGTGAACGTCTACGTTTCTCCCCGACATTTCAACCGCGGATTCCGGACTGGGGGAAACGGGCTTGTATGGGAGTGAATCCCTCCCTCAGTCCGCCTGCGGCGGCCAGCTCCCTCCCCTGGAGGGAGCACGCAGGGTACTGGGCATGCCGCGCGGCAAGGTTCATGCCCCACAGCTCTCGCACACGCTCAACATCAGCGTGCTCCCTCCGAGGGAGGGAGCTGTCACGCGACAGCGTGACTGAGGGAGGGAACGCATACCTGATTTGGCCGGAACCCCATTGAACAGCGATCCGACCGAATCCCCTCATTGCTTGGGCTTTCGCCCATGATCCTATTAGTCGTTGAGGTGTTCGATGGCGTAGTTCGCCTCATCGGCAGTGAACTTTTCGCCGTATTCACTGGTCAGCTGGTCGCGGATCGCCTCGGGCGACATCGCCATGCTCTTCTGGTAGTCCTTGGCCTTGGCAAGCGCGTTCGCATTCCAATCGGCCTTGACATTGTCTACGGCGTATTGCGCGGCTTCGGCGGAGAACTGTCCGCCGTATTCGCTGGTCAACTGGTCATATACGCCCTGCTTGGACATGTGCATGGTGTTCGCATAGCTTTCCGCCTGACGAAGGGCGGACTTGTAGTCGGCCGGCACGGACGGCTCCTCGCTCTTCTTCTGTTCGGTGGTACCGCTGCTGGATGCCGAGCCTGACTGGGCCGATTGCGATTGTGAGGTGCTGTTCGTATCGGAGCTTGACGAACCGCCGCCATTCATATTGCTGATGCCGATGATCAGTACGACCACGATCAGCACCCAGAACCACCAACGCTTGAAAATCGGCTTCTTCTTCGGCTGCTGCGGCTGCTGGAACGGCGGCGCCTGCTGCGGAGTCATCTGGGGAACCGGCTGCTGCGGCTGCACCGGCTGGGGACTTCCTTGGATGGGCTGGGTCATGGTATTGCCTCTCTCTTCCTGATACGTCGACGAGCGTCATGGTCGTCGACGAATGATGTTGACGAGGCCAACCGTACGGGAATCGCAGCAGTTCCGTCAGTGTCCGAACGGACCGTTCTGTTCGCCCTTTCGGGCAGGTCGGTCATGTCGATGTGGACAATGGCGTTGTCGTGAGCGCAACCGTATGCTTCAGGTATTATGACGACGCAGACATCTCCCGTTCCTCCCTCGGCCTCTCCAGCCGGCGGCCCCGCGCATACGCCGTTCACCGATGACGGCTCCGAATCCCGCCCCGACTGTCCGGTTCCCGCCCGCCGTCGATGGACGATCGTGATGATCATCTGCGCCATCATGATGAATCTTGCCGAGGATGCCTACACGTCGTCGTATTTCGAGGCCATGGGCATGCAGCTCGGCTATCTGTGGACCGTGGTGGGATTGCTGCTGGCCTTCGTGACGCCGATCATACTGCGATGGCGCGAACGTCGTCCCGAACTGGTGTCGTTGGCGGCGTCCGCATCGGTGCTGCTGCTGCCGTTCAGTCCCACGGTCAGTCTGTTCGGATTGTGCGGGGTGTGGGCTCGACGCAGTGATCGCAGGATATTGGGAGTGTGTACCGCCGCAAGTCTGATCGTGATGATCGTGGCGCATGTTCGGGACATCGCCCGACCTGCGGACTATTTACTTTGGGGCCATCTGTTCGCGAAGCCCGGCACTGGAGTCAACGGCGTACCGGCCGTGGTGGACTCGGATCTGTCGTCGATCGTCGTGGCTGCTGTGGTCTGGTCGGTCTGCACGTTCGCCGCAGCGATACTTTCCGGCCTGCACCTGCGCAGTCGGGCGTACGCACAGGCCGCCGACGTGCGGATGGACATGGAACGCAACCGTGCGAATGTATTGGAAAACGATCTCAACACACAACGGTTCGCGGACGCCGTGGCGGCCGAAGCGCACGATACGCTGGCGCACAGCCTGTCGCTGATCGCAGTGAACGCGAGCGCCCTGCAGGCGGAGGCATTGAAGCTGAGCCGGGATCCGAGATACGCAGGAGCCGAGAGCGATACGGAAGCGGGACGGAACCTCGCCCGATTGGCCGAACGCGCCGGGGATATCCGTCGGCAGGCGGCCGGCGCGCTCGACGAGGCACACAGCATCATCGACATGCTGCGCCATCCGCAGCAGGCACAGATATTGCTGATGCCGGACTCCGATACCGCATTGACCCGTGAGGCGTTGTACGCGGTGATCGACGACGCCCGTGATGCCGGCATGACGTTGGACACGTGGATCGATATTCGCGAACTGAGTTCGTTGGACGTGGAGATCGGCAAGATCGCGTTCCGCGGCATTCAGGAAGGGCTGACGAATGCACGACGGCACGCACCGGGAGCGCGTGTCGCATTGGAGATCTCCGCCGAACCAAAGACCGGCGTGAACGTGCGATTCACCAATCCGACCGTGTTCAACGCCGTGAACGGCATGGGACGAACCAGCCTGATCGACCATGGCGACGGCACGATGCCAGAGAACGAGAGCGATGACACCAAGAGCGGGGGCAATGGGCTGCCTGGGCTGAAGGCGCGTGTCCTCGCCGTCGGCGGTGACTGCCAGTACGGATATGACGAACGCAATGATTTCCATCTCGACTTCCGTCTTCCGTTCGCCCGGATACGATGAGAGGCATGACCCTCTCCTACGCCGACTCCCCCGCCGCTCTGCCACCGTCGTCAACCCCCGATGGCTCCGATGCAACTTCTCCAGTCCCGCCCGAACCGATCACGGTGAGCATCGTCGATGACGATCCGATGATCTGTCAGGCGATGTCGTTGATTCTCAACGACTATTCGGACGGTCGGATCACGGTGGTGTCCACGTCGACCAACGGCGTGGATGCGGTGGAACGGGCGCGCGACGAACGGCCGGACGTGGTGCTTATGGACATCGCCATGCCGAATGGGGATGGCATTGAAGCCACCGCGCGCATGCGGACGTTGCCTGCTCCCCCGCATGTGCTGATTCTGACGTCGCTGTCGCCGTCGAACACGGTGGAGCGCGCCGCCGAGGCCGGTGCGGAAGGGTTCGTGTCGAAGACGGACGCGCCCGAGGAGATCATCAGACGGATTCTCGGCGCCTGTGCCGGTTCACCGCAGTTCAACCCGGCCAGCCAGCGTCAGCTGCTGCAGGATCTCAATCGTCGGAAGCCACTGGCCCGCAGGGATGAAGCGAGACGACTGCTGGGCATGCTCAGCGAACGGGAGCGCGAGACGGTGGTGCTGGCTGCGGAGGGGTGCACGAATCAGGAGATCGCCGAGCGGATGTTCATCAGCGAACGCACCGCCAAGGCGCATCTGTCGAGCGCATCGGACAAGCTCGCGATGAGTAGGATCCAGCTGGCGCGGCTGGTGGAGCGGGCGGATCTGCCGGAAGCGGGATGATTGCCGACAAGACGCGAACCGCCTTCCTGAAGGGGATGGAGCCCTCCCTCAGTCCGGCTTTTTGCCGGACAGCTCCCTCCCTAGGAGGGAGCACGAGATAGCACAGCGGCCGTCTCTCCCGGACTGAGGAGAGACGGCCGCTGTGCTTCATTTCGGTGGATGCGCTACTTCATGAGGTTGCGCAGCACGTACTGGAGGATGCCGCCGTTGCGGAAGTAGTCAGCCTCGCCGGGGGTGTCGATGCGCACCACGGCGTCGAAGCTCACGGTGGAGCCGTCGGCCCTGGTGGCGGTGACCTTCACCGTGCTCGGCGTCACGCCGCTGTTGAGCTCCTCGATGCCGTCGATGTCATAGGTCTCGGTGCCGTCGAGGCCGAGCGACGTGTAGGATTCGCCGGCGGGGAACTGCAGCGGCAGCACGCCCATGCCGATGAGGTTGGAGCGGTGGATGCGCTCGAAGCTCTCGGTGATCACGGCCTTCACGCCCAGCATGAGCGTGCCCTTGGCGGCCCAGTCGCGGGACGAGCCGGTGCCGTACTCCTTGCCGGCGAGCACGACCAGCGGGGTGCCCGCGGCCTTGTAGTTGAGCGAGGCGTCGAAGATGGTGGACGGCTTGCCGGTGGTGAAGTCGTAGGTGAAGCCGCCGGGCGTCACCTCGTTGCCCGTGGAGGCAAGCAGCTGGTTGCGCAGACGGATGTTGCCGAACGTGCCGCGCACCATGACCTCGTGGTTGCCTCGACGGGAGCCATACGAGTTGAAGTTCTTCGGTTCCACGCCGCGCTCGGTCAGGTACTTGCCGGCGGGGCTGGACGCCTTGAACGCGCCGGCCGGGGAGATGTGGTCGGTGGTCACGGAATCGCCGAGCAGGGCGAGCACGCGGGCGCCGTGGATGTCCTGGACGGGATCGGGCGTGGCCTTCATGCCGTCGAAGAACGTCTGCTTGCGCACGTACGTGGACTTCGGATCCCAGGCGAACAGTTCGCCTTCGGGCACGTCGAGGCCCTTCCAGCGGTGATCGCCGTCGAACACGGAGGCGTAGTCCTTGAGGAACATCTCGCGGCTGACGGTGCCGTTGACCACGGCCTCCACCTCGGCGTTGGTGGGCCAGATGTCCTTGAGGTACACGTCCTCACCGTTCTTGTCCTTGCCGAGAGGCTGGGCCTCGAAGTCGAAGTCCATGGTGCCGGCGAGCGCGTAGGCGATGACGAGCGGCGGGGAGGCCAGGTAGTTCATCTTGACGTCGGGGCTGATGCGGCCTTCGAAGTTGCGGTTGCCGGAGAGCACGGCGGTGACGGTCATGTCGTTGGCGTTGATGGCCTCGCTGATCTCGGGCAGCAGCGGGCCGGAGTTGCCGATGCAGGTGGCGCAGCCGAAGCCGACGAGTTCGTAGCCGAGGGCGTCAAGGTCGTCCTGGAGTCCTGCGGCCTTGAGGTAGTCGGCCACGACCTGGGAGCCGGGGGCGAGCGAGGTCTTGACCCACGGCTTGGGGACGAGTCCCTTGGCGTGCGCGTTGCGGGCGATCAGACCGGCGGCGACCATCACGCTCGGGTTGGAGGTGTTGGTGCAGCTGGTGATGGAGGCGATGGCCACGGCGCCGTTCTCGAGGTCGAAGTCGCCGCGGAAGTCGGTGGACACGGCCACGGGCTCCTTGACGGTCTTCTCAGTCTCGTAGGCGGGCAGGGTCTCCTCGAACGTCCGCTTGGATTCGGTGAGCTTAATGCGGTCCTGCGGGCGCTTCGGGCCGGCGATGGACGGGACCACGGTGCCGAGGTCGAGCTCCATGTATTCGGAGTACTGCGGTTCCACGTAGTCGGGGTCCTTGGCGTCGCCCCAGAGCTTGTTGGCCTTGGCGTAGGCTTCGACGAGGGCGACCTGCTCCTCGCTGCGGCCGGTGAGGCGCAGGTAGTCGAGGGTGACGTCGTCGATCGGGAAGATGCCGCAGGTGGAGCCGAATTCGGGGCTCATGTTGCCGATGGTGGCACGGTTGGCGAGCGGTACGGAGGCGATGCCCTCGCCGTAGAATTCGACGAACTTGCCGACCACGCCGTGCTTGCGGAGCATGTCGGTGATGGTGAGCACCACGTCGGTGGCGGTCACGCCTTCGGGGATGGAGCCGGTGAGCTTGAAGCCGACGACGCGCGGTACGAGCATGGAGATCGGCTGGCCGAGCATGGCGGCCTCGGCCTCGATGCCGCCGACGCCCCAGCCGAGCACGCCGAGGCCGTTTTCGGTGGTGGTGTGGGAGTCGGTGCCCACGCAGGAGTCGAGGTAGGCGAGCGTGTTGCCGTTCTGTTCGGCCTTGGTCATGACCACCTTGGCCAGGTATTCGATGTTGACCTGGTGGATGATGCCGGTTCCCGGCGGCACGACGCGGAAGTTGCGGAAGGCCTGCTGTCCCCAGCGCAGGAACTGGTAGCGTTCGCCGTTGCGCTGGTATTCGATGTCCATGTTCTGCTCGACGGCGTCGGGCAGGGCGTACTTATCGATCTGCACGGAGTGGTCGATGACCATGTCGGACTGGACCTGCGGGTTGATGACCTCAGGGTCGCCGCCGAGCTCCTTGACGGCGTCGCGCATGGTGGCGAGGTCGACGATGCACGGCACGCCGGTGAAGTCCTGCATGACCACGCGGGAGGGCGTGAACTGGATCTCGTGGCTGGGCTCGGCGTTCGGGTCCCAGTCGAGCAGCGCCTTGACGTGCTCATCGGTGATGTTAGCGCCGTCGATGTTGCGTACGAGATTCTCCACCAGCACCTTCAGGGAGTAGGGCAGGTGGTCGATGCCGGGCAGGTCGGCGATGGCATAGTAGTCATAATCCTTGCCCGCCGCGCTGAGCGTGGCAAGCTGATCGTCATGGATGGACATACGGCCTCCGTGATTTTTATGAAATCATTAACAGGTCCGTTCTAGCGTGTTTTTGTTTCGTGTGTAATAATGCGCCCGATCTTTGGGACACCCCAGATGCAGACCACGAAGATGAGCGCGGCGATGACGAGCGCGGCACCCGTGGCGGCCAGTGTGACACCGGTGGGGATGATCAGGGCGAAGAAGTTCGCGACGAACGGGATGAACATGCCGATCACGCCGCACGCGGCGAAGAACGCGACGAGCCCGCCGCGCCATGAGTTGAGCGGTCGCGCCACACGCGAAAGCACGAACACGCCCATGAGGAACAGGATGATCGCGCTGGTGGCGCGCAGGGATTCGAGATCCTTGGGGCTGGCGAGGTTCCAGCCCATCACGCGCGGCACGATCCATGCGCTGAGCAGCACGGACAGGCCGGTGGCGATGCCGCCGGGCAGCGCGAACGCGACGACGCGCTTGAGGAATCCGGGGATGTACCGGCGCGTGTTGGGCGCGAGCGCGAGGATGAACGCGGGGGCGCCGATGGTGAGCGCGCCCACGTAGGTGATGTGGCGCGGCAGGTACGGGTAGGGCATGGCGGTGAGCACCACGCCGAGAGAGATGATGGCCGAGTAGACGGTCTTGACGAGGAACAGGCTGGCCACGCGTTCCATGTTGGCCATGACCTGACGTCCGCGGGCCACCACGTCGGGCAGGTGGGAGAATTTGGAGTCGACGAGCACCACCTGGGCGACGGCCTTGGTGGCGGGCGCGGCGTTGCCCATGGCGATGCCGAGGTCTGCCTCCTTGAGGGCGAGCGTGTCGTTGACGCCGTCGCCGGTCATGGCGACCACGTGGTCGCGTTTATGCAGGGCCTGGACGATGGCCTTCTTCTGGTCGGGCAGCACGCGGCCGAGCACGTCCACGTTCTCGAGGACGTCGGCGAGCGCGTCGAGGTCGTTCACGTCGGGCAGTTCGCGCGCATCCATGTATCGCGGGGCCTGGTCGCCGGTCAGTCGCACCTTGCCGGCGATGGCGGCCACGGTGCGTGGATTGTCGCCGGAGATGATGCGGCAGCGCACCCCCTGCTCGCGGAACCATGCGAGGGTCTTCTCCGCATCCGGGCGGATTCGTTCCGTGCACACCACCAGTGCGACGGGGACCGCGTTCGGATTCAGGGTCGGTTCATCGCCGTCCTCGGAGGGGATCTCCGCCGCCGTCCGTGCCAGCAGCACCACGCGGCTTCCCTGCGCCGCGCATGCATTCGCCCGCTTCAGTACGTCGGAGTACGTGTCGTTGAGTGCGGCGATCACGACCTCCGGCGCGCCCATGTACCACGTCACGCCATCGTTCGTTGTGATGGCGCTCCATTTGCGGGCCGACGAGAACGGCACGCGTTCGGCGACCCTGCTTGCGCTGACACCCTTCTCGCGCAGTCCGGCGAGAATGGCGCGACCGGTGCCGTTGGGCTGCTCCTCGTTGGCGAGATCGTACAGCGCCTGTTCGGCGGCATGACGGGCGGCGTCATGCTTCCTCCTGTTTTGTTCGTTCGTTGAATCAACGGCATCGCTGTCAGGCTCGTCGAGCATGATCAGACGGTCGAAGGCAATGCCGCCGTCGGTGATCGTGCCGGTCTTATCGAGGTTGAGCGCGTCCACACGGGCCAGCGTCTCCACGGATTCGAGCTCCTGCACGAGCGTGTTCTTCCGTGCGAGCCGCATGGCCGCCACGGCGAAATTCAGCGAGGTGAGCAGCACGAGCCCTTCGGGGATCATGCCGACCACGCCCGCCACGGCGGAGACCACGGCCTGCCGCCAAGCGCCGGTGACGAGCGCCGCATGCCAGCCGCCCACGGTGTTGAGCTGCGTCCAGATGAGCAGGATGCACAACGGCACCACGAGGAACGTCATGAACTTGAGGATGGTGTTGATGCCGGCGTTGAGATCGGAATGCGTCTTCTTGTACACCTTGGCCTGCGCGGTGAGCGTGGCCGCGTAGCTGCGCTCCCCCACCGCGGTGACGCGTCCCAGCGCGAGACCGGATACGGCGGTGGCGCCCGAGTACGCGGTGTCGCCGATGTTCTTGCGTACGGTGCGCGATTCGCCGGTGAGCATGGATTCATCGAGTTCCAGACCCCAGGTCTTCAGAATCTCCAGATCGGCGGGCACCTGGTCGCCGGCGCGCACCCACAGTAGGTCGTCCTTGACGATGCGGTCGTGGGCGATCTCCTGGTCGATGCCGTCGCGGCGCACCAGATACGTGGACGCCACAAGAATCGACAGCTTGTCGAGCGTGCGCTTGGCCTTGAGTTCGGTGATGATGCCGATGCCCGTGTTGAGGATGATCACGAATCCGAACACGGAGTCGCGCCACTGGCCGGTGAGCAATACCATGACCATGGCCACGGCGATGATCGCGTTGAACAGCGTGAACACGTTGGATCGGATGATCTGTCCGATCGATCGGGAGGATTTGTCCTTGGCGATGTTGATGTCGCCCTGCATGACGCGCTTGCTCACCTGTTCGCCGGTGAGTCCCGTCATCTGCACATCGGGCATTGTGATCTGCTGTGCCACCGATTCGCCGCCTTTCCCACGCGTACCGTATTCATTATGTCAGCGCTGGTGGGTTTCACGGTGTAGCGAACGGAGGAATTGGAGGAAAATCAGCCGTGGGGATGAGAGGATTGGCTGCTTTCCTTGGAATCGGCTCCGCCGATGCAGTATCTTCGTTTCCGCCGTCGCGGAAACGGATCACCTCATCAGTCACGCGTACGCGTGACAGCTTCCCCTCAAGGGGAAGCCGGGTGGTTGGCAGACGGGCTTATATGGGATCTGCCGCCTTCCCCTTGAGGGGAAGGTGTCCGGCGCAGCCGGACGGATGAGGTGACTCGTTGTGAGCGAAGCGAACAACACAAACGGCATCGGCCGAAGGCCGATTCCGCGCGCACGCCGATCCGCATTGCCGCTCACACGTACATTCCCCGTACGGAATCCGCAGAGCTCCTACTCCACTCCGGTCAGCAGCACGTTCATGGTTTTAGCGTGGGGTTTGTCGTCGATCACGCGCATCAGGGCGTCGCCGATGCCGTAGTTCACGCCGCCGGTCTGCGTGTCGCGCGGCACCACCACGAACCGGGCCGCGTACAGGGTCTGATCGTCGGGTTCGATCGCGCTGGCGAGCAGGATCACGGGAATGCCGGCCTTGCGGGCCGCGGTGAGCGTCTCCTCCCAGCCGGTGGACTGGTCGGCATGCAGGATGATGGCCTTCACGTTGCGATCGAGGAAGTCACGCACCGCTTTCTGCTGGCTGCCGGCGTCCGTATTGCCGGCGGCGTAGAGCGCGGGCATGCGATCGTTGCCGATCGCCTCCACCACCTGCGAGTCCAGACTCGTCTTGGCCGCATCGGTGCTGCCGACCACACCGACCGTGGCGTCGGCACGATCCACGCCATCATGCGCGATCGCCGCCGCGGTCTCCTGCGTGTCCCCCACCGCCTTGTCCTGTGGCATGCATCCGGCCAGCGGCACCATCATGCACGTCAGCATGACCGCCGCCGCGGCGCGTCTGCCCCATCTCACCATTCGACTGTTCATCACCGTCATTGTATGTTGGCCAACCAGATGCGGCTATTTGGTAAAGAGGGCCACGGTTTCGACGTGGTGGGTGTTGGGGTAGATGTCGAAGCCCTGGATGTGCGCCAGATCGTAGCCGAGGTCGGTGAGCGTGGCGGTGTCGCGGGCGAGGCTCGTCGGATCGCAGGCCACGTAGATCACGCTGCGGGCGCCGGAGTCGGCGATCTGCTCGCATACGTGCCTTTTTGCGCCGGCGCGCGGCGGGTCGAGCACCACCACGTCCGGCAGGGCGAGGTTCTTCGGAATGTTGCGCAGGGTCTTCGACACGTCGCCGGCGCGGGAGTCCACGTTGTCGAGACCGGCGGCGCGCAGGTTGCGCTGTGCGCTCTTCACGGCGGTTTTGGCACCCTCGATGCTGAGCACCTGCGTGCGTTCGGCGGTCGCGCTGGCCAGCGGCAGGGTGAACAGGCCGGAGCCGGAATACAGGTCCCACAGCACGGCCGAGGTGGCGCCGTCGAGCTGCTGGCGGACCAGATCGATCACCTCGTTCGCCAGGGCGATCGGAGCCTGGCGATGCACCTGCCAGAAGCCGCCGGCGTCCACGGTGTAGGTGAATTCGTGGCCGTCGTTGAGACGTACGGTTTCGGTGAGGGTCTGGGAGCCGGCCCTGAGCTTGCCGTCGATGAGGAGGGCATAGTTGGAAGAGTTCGAGGATGCAAGTCCCCCCTCAGTCTGCTGCGCAGACAGCTCCCCCCGCTGCGGGGGGAGCCCTGCGGTAGCATTGCGGGGTTCGGGAACGGCGAGGCGGATCTGGGAGCCGGGGGTGAAGCCGCCATCCCAGACATGAAGCTCATCGGCCACGGCGTTGAGCGCGTCGGTGGCGAGCGGCATGGCGTCGAGCGACACGCGAGTGTGCGATTCACGGCGACGCATGGACGGACGGCCGTCATCGTCCGCGATCATCTCGATGCGCGTACGCCAGCCGAGACCACGGCGCTCCACGTCGTCCGGCACACCAGCTACAGGCACGTCGACGTCCATATGGCCGAGGCGTCGCATCTGTTCGCTGATCGTGGAGGACTTCCACTTGAGTTGTCCGGGGATGGAGACGTGCACCATGTCGGCGCCGCCCACTCCCCCGCCCCATGCGAGCGGTCCGGCCAGCGGCCAGACGGGATCCACGCGGTCGGGGCTCGGCTCGATCACCTCGGTGACCTCGCCCGTCCAGAACCGGTCGTCGCGATCATGCGGTTCGTCGAGACGGATGGTCACAAGTTCGCCGGGCAGCGCGAAGCGGACGAACACCACACGTCCGTCGATATGCGCCACGCACCGGCCCTGATCGGCATAGCGTTCGATACGGACCTGAGTGTTCATATGGGTATGGTTCCTTTCCATTTCGCATCGTTCTCCCTCCATGGGAGGGAGATGTCACGACGGTGTCGTGACAGAGGGAGGGATCGCAAAGCATGTGCCGTGCAATCCCTCCCTCAGACCGGCTTTCGCCGGCCAGCTCCCTCCCTGGGAGGGAGCACATTACGCGGTATCTACTGCTCTTTGGCGGCGGCCTCGACGAGGCGGTGACGGTGCAGCGGGGTGGCGATGATGAGCCAGGTCACCCAGATGGCGGCGGCGAACATCGGCACACCCATGATGAGCCGCGCCGTACCCAGCCAGCCCACATGGTTCGTCAGATACATGGGGATCTGCACGCCGAGTCGGGCGGCGAACACCGCGATCCACAGTCCGGTGACGATCATGTACGCGCGCAGCAACGGCTTGTCGTCACGCCACGCGGCCAGCCATGCGCGCGGACGCTCGGTCACCGGATTGCGCACGAACTCCACCAGCGCGCCGATGCCCGGAATCCGCACGATCAGCGAGATCGCCAACACCACGATCCAGAACGAGTTAACCAGGAATCCCGGCAGATAATAGTTCCTCGCATCATGACTGAACCACGCCCACACCAGGCAGATCGCCACGGCGAACACGCCGGCGAGCGCGCCCATGGCCGACTGTCTCTGCAACAGGCGCACGATCACCTGGACCACGGCGAGCGCGGCGGCGACCATGACCGTCAGATGCAGGTCACGGGTGGCGACGAACAGCACCACGAACACCACGCCGGGCAGAACGGATTCGAGCACGCCGCGGGGGCCGCCGATGGCGTCGATGACGGAGAAGTCCTCATTCGCCAGGGACGCCATGCCGCTGCGCTTGCCGTTCTCGCCGACACCGCCAGCACCCGTGTCGCCGGTCTTGCGATCAAACAGGCCCATGCCGGATCAGCGCACTTCGGAGAACAGCGGACCGCGACGCAGCGTGGTCTGCGTTTCGGTTTCGAGCGTCTTGCTCAGCGGGCCCTTCGGCTTGCCTGGAATCTCTGCGGCCTTGGACTCACCGGAGTCCTCGCCGTCTTCGCCGTCTTCGATCTCGCCTTCGGCAGCGGCCTGCTTGGCGCGTTCGGCCGGACCGATCGGCGGATGCATGGGGATCAGATCGCGCGGGGCGAGCGGCTCCTCGCCGCGTTCGACCACCACGTCGGAGAAGTACTTGTCGAGCGTCTTCTTCTCCTCGCTGCCCTCATCGGTGGCGGCTGGACCGGAGAATACGCCGCGCAGCATCCAACGCGGACCGTCCACGCCCACGATGCGGGTCTTGAGGATCTTCTTGCCCACCTTGACGGGCAGGATTAGCTCGGTACCGAACGTGCCCTCCTGCTCTTCGGCGCCACGGTTGGCATCCATGAGGTCGCTGCGCACGTCATCCCACAGGCCGAAGGACTTGGGGGCGGCGAACGCCTCGAGCTCCAGGCTGGAATCACCCCAGGTGATGGTGGCGCCCAGAATCTGATTGGTCTGACGGTTGCCCTTCAGACGCAGTTCGATGCCCTGCAGGAACGGCAGATAGAGCGAACCGATGTCGAGGTAGTCGTCGTAGTCGGGAATGTTCTCATCGTCCACATCCCACGGGCCCTGGTTCTCGCCGCGCTCGCCGTCGGCGGTGGGCTGACGGTCGGCGCGCTCCTCGGTGGCCTCGTTCTCTTCGGAGTCGTCGGAGGCGGTCTCGGCGTCTTCGGCGGTGTCGACGGCCTTGTCCGTCTCGTTCTCCTTGGCTTCCTCCTCGGCGTGCTTCTTCCTGCCGAATCCGAACAGTCCCATGGTGCCTCGTTTCTTCAAGCGTACGAACGGTGGGTTTCCGTTGTTTCCGCTACATAGGTTACACGTTGTACGTGATGCTCAGCGGAGCATGGTCCGACCAGCGGGTCTCATAGGTGGGGGCCTTGTCGATCATGAACCCGCAGGCCGTCTCGGCCAGTTCCGGTGTGGCGAACTGGTAGTCGAGACGCCAGCCCACGTTGTTATCGAACGCACGGCCGCGCTGGCTCCACCATGTGTATGGTCCCTGGATGTCTCCGGCGAGGTCGCGCATCACGTCGACGAACTCGTATTCGTCGAGCCAGCGGTCCACGTAGGCGCGTTCCTCGGGCAGGAATCCGGCATGTTTGACGTTGCCCTTGGCGTTCTTGATGTCGAGCGGCGTGTGCGCGATGTTGAAGTCGCCGCACAGCACGGCCTGTCTGCCGCCACGGGCGGCCTCGTCGCGCAGTTCGCCGAGTCGGACGAGCATGTGGTCGAGGAACCGGTACTTCTGCGCCATCTTTGTCTCGTCCTCGGCGCTTCCCGCATGCACGTACACGCAGACGACGGTGATCGTGTAGCCTTCCGGCGTGACGACATCGGCTTCGATCCAACGTCCGGAGTCCACGTCCTCGTCGAGGCCTGGCAGACCGTATCGGGTGGCGGCCACGGGCAGCGTGGTCAGCATGCCGACGCCCGCACGGCCCTTGACGCGGCACACCTCGTTCATGCGATGCAGATCGGCGGGATCGGTCACGGCGCCATGTTCGGCGTACCGCCGGGCGAAGTCGTTGAAAATCGGATCGATCTCGGTCTGCGGGGCGCGCACCTCCTGCATGCACCAGACGTCGGGAGTGTGGCCGTCGACCCATTTGCCGACGTTCTTGCGTCGGGCGGCGCGGATGCCGTTCATGTTCGAAGTGGTGATCGTGATCGTCATGGTTTCCTTAGTGTAGTAGGTGCGGTCGGTGTCGGTGGGCGGCTTGGGCCAATCGACTCACGCGCGCGGAAAGGCCTGATTGTAGCGGCGGGTGAGCTGTTCGATGGACACGTGCGTATAGCGCTGCGTGGTCTGCAGTGAGGAATGCCCGAGCATCTCCTGCACCTCGCGCAGGTCGGCGCCGCCGTCGAGCATGTGGGTGGCTGCGGAGTGTCGCAGCGCGTGGGGGCCGATGTCCGGCACGCCGGCCTTGGCCGCGCTCCGGTGCACCACCGTGCGCGCCTGTCTCGGATCGATGCGCTTTCCTCTCGCACCGAGGAACACGGCGGTCTCCGAACGTCCGGCGTGCTCAAGAATCCATGGTCTTCCCTCTTCCAGCCACTGTGACAACGCCTTGGACGCCGGGGCGCCGAACGGCACCACACGCTGCTTGTTGCCCTTGCCGGTCACGCGGATGGTGCGGGCGGAGAAGTCGATGTCGTTGAGGTCCAGTCCGGTGAGTTCGGAGACACGGATGCCGGTGGCGTACAGCAGTTCCATGATCGCGGCGTCACGCAAGGCAAGGGCATGATGCTGCGGAGAGGCGGAGGTGTGGGACGAATCCTTCGACCCGCTACCCCCATCCGGAGCGACGGGGGAAGCGGCACGCGGCGCGGAAGAGGCGGCGGCGTCCACGCTGTTCATCAGGGTCTCCGCCTGGGATTCGCTCAATACCGCGGGTAGGGTCGTGGGGATCTTCGGGGTCTTGAGTCCGGCCGCCGGGTCGGAGGCGATCATGCCATGATCCTGAAGGAACGCGAAGAACGAGCGGACGGACACCACCTTGCGCGCCATGGAGGAGCGAGCGTGCGAACGCGATTCATGGGCGAGCCAGGAGCGCAGGTCATCCACCGTCACCGCGTTGAGCGAGGTCACGCCATACAGGTGCAGGATATGCAGGCATTCGGCCAGATCGGCGCCGTAGGAGCGTACGGTGTTCGCGCTCAGTCCGCGGTTGCGGTCCAGATACTCCAGGAACGCGTCCAATTGACGGTCGTACTCCACCTCAAACCCCTTTCATCGGCATTCATGTGCCATCGTACAGTTCACGATTGTGAGGGGGCTGGATATCGTGAACCGGCACCTGCATTCCGCGATTCCTCAAACCGCCGGAATTCCGCGGATTCCTCAAACGCACGATCAACGACCCCGGTTCACGATACAAACCCCCCTTCAAATCGTGAACCGGAAATGGGCATTTCGGGCGTGGCGTTTGGCCTCCGGGCGAATATATGGTTTAACAGAGGGGTGAACACTACCGACAACGCCAGCAATCCGACCGCAACGGCCGGCGACATCGTACTCACCTTCGTGGTCCCCTCCTACAACGTGGAGGACTATCTGGGCCGCTGCCTGTCCTCGCTGCTCATCGAGCAGGATCTGAGCGACACCGAGATCCTCATCGTCAACGACGGCTCCAAGGACGGCACCGCGGCGCTCGCCCGCGAATACGAGAAGCGCTATCCGAACGTGATCCGTGTGATCGACCAGGAGAACAAGGGTCATGGCGGCGCAGTGAACACGGGAGTGGCCAACGCGCGCGGCATGTACGTGAAGGTCGTCGACGCGGACGACTGGCTCGACATGGTGGCGTTGCGCAACGTGCTCGCCGAGCTGCGCACCCAGGCCAAAGCTGAGGCGCCGGTGGACCTGCTCATCACCAACTACACGTATGAGAAGCAGGGCAAGCGTATCAAGCAGACGATCCGCTACCGCGGCGTGCTGCCCGTCAACCGCATTCTCGGCTGGAACGACGTCAGGCGGTTCCGCCCCGATCAGAACCTGCTCATGCATTCGCTGATCTACCGCACCAAGGTGCTGCGCGAGAAGGCCCGCCTGGCCCTGCCGGAGCACACGTTCTACGTGGACAACATCTACGCGTATGCGCCGCTGCCGCAGGTGCGCACGCTCATGTACATGGACGAGGACCTCTACCGCTACTTCATCGGCCGTGAAGGCCAGTCCGTCGAGAAGGACACGATGATCCGTCGCATCGATCAGCTGATCCGCGTGGTGCGGACGATGATCGACGCCACGCCGTCGCCGGACGCGGTGCCGGACGGGCTCTACCGGTACATGATCCACTATCTGACCATCAACATGGCGATCGACTCGGTGTTCATGGTGCTGTCCAAGGACAAGGAGAACTACCGCCGCAAGGACGAGCTGTGGACGTATCTGGCCGAGCACGCACCGGAAGCGAACGAGGCGGTGTGCCGCACGATGATCGGCCGTCTGCTCAACGTGCCCGGTCCGATCGGACGCATGCTCGTGCATGTCGGCTACGGCATCGCGCACAACGTGTTCGGCGTGAACTAGCGCAGGGCGTGAACTAGCCGCTGTACATCAGCACGGCGCCGTGTGGCCGGAACGCCCGTCGGAGCGGTCCGGCCACACGGTATTTCAGCGAAAGCGCTTCAAATAGTCGTCAAGCAGTTCCACGGTGCGGTCGGCCATGTACCGGTAGCCGAACGCGCCGGGATGGAAGTGGTCGGACGCATAGAACTCGTCCGTGTCGGCGCGCACATTCTCATGGGTCATGTCGAGGAAGAACACGCCACGTTCGGCGCAGATCTCCCGACTGGCCCGGGTCTGCGCGTCGATACGCCCCTCAAGGAACTCGCGCAGCGCGGGGCCAAGCGACGGACTGTTGTACAACTGTCCGGAACTGAACACCACGATGTTGTCGGTCAGCGGCAGAGCCTCGTCGAGCACCGCCGCCAGATCGGCCTTCCATTCGCT
The DNA here is from genome assembly GCF_003952005.1 of Bifidobacterium callimiconis. Taxonomy (GTDB): domain Bacteria; phylum Actinomycetota; class Actinomycetes; order Actinomycetales; family Bifidobacteriaceae; genus Galliscardovia; species Galliscardovia callimiconis. The sequence continues at coordinate 95,113 of NZ_QXGJ01000006.1, read as the reverse complement.
GACGCTGCGCTGGGCCATGATGTCGTTCGACCCGGCGCATACGATCAGCAGGTCCGGGGTGCCGTCCACCTCGGGCAGCAGACGGTAGCGCACACGACGCATGGTGGCGCCCAGCTTGCCGTACGTCCGCCACTGCACCTGTCGGTTCAGCGTGTCGGCGATTCCTCTGGCGATGTCGGGAATGAGCCCATCCTTCTGGTCGTCGACGCCGCAGCCGGCCACCATGGAGTCGCCGACGGCCACCAGATTCAATGGACTGCGCTCGGCGGCCATTGGCCCTACCACGCCGGAACGCTCCCCCACCGGCTCCTCGGCAAGATGCACATGGTGCTTGGCCCACCACGCCTCGGCCAGCACCCTGGTCTTCCGTGCAAGATTCATCGTCGGCCTCTCATCCTTCCATACCTTGCGCCGCACAAGCCCCACGATGCGACGCCATACATGTCAACGACACATTGTAGAGGCACGGCACGGTACCTGCCCGGAATCGTTCGGGATCACCGGCCTGGCCGTTCAATTCCCAAGATGGCGTGAGACGACATCGTCATAGATGTACATCTCCATGGAATCGGTCTGTCCACCGAGCGTGACACTCACCGATCGCGCCGCGCGACGGCTCATGCCTCGATGCTCGTAGAAGCCGAAATCGCAGTCAGTGTCCGTGTACAGGAAGAAGTCCTCGACGCCGATCTCGCGGAAATGCCGCAGCGCGTCGTCGAACAGCAGACGGCCGAGACCATAGCCGCGGTATTCGTCGTTGACGATGAACAGGACGATCTCGCCGTCGTAGCGCTTGCCCTGTTCCTGCGCGTCCCTGTCCAGCAGTCGGTCGGTGGCCATGTATCGGCGGAACATCGTCAGGCCCTCACGACCGTCACGACTGGCCAGCAGACGGAGCATGGATATGGCCTGCAGCGCTCGCAGGCGCACGTCCCGGCGGGGATTGCGCCGATCGTTGACGACGATGAACCCGGCCACATCGCCATCGATGTCGGCCACACGCATGTAGGTGCGGCGGGACAGGCAGTTGCAGGTGTCGATCCGGCCCAGCAGTTCGGCGGTGCGTTCCGAGACCTGGTCATCGTAATTCCAGGTACGACGGACGATCCTCTCGATTCTTGGCATGTCCTCGGCACGCATGGCCCTCAGCACGGCTTGCGACGTCATTGATGCATAACCTCCATTCAGTCGGTCCCTCACCTTATCCGATGCGTGCGCGGAACGCCAATCGCCGGACGTGACGATCGGGAAACCCGCCGGGAACATTCACGCGACGTTCAGCGAATCATCCGTGTTTTTCCTCGCGGTGAGGGACAATGGTGGGGCAGGCCGGCAATGGTGAAGGGCACCATGGTTCCGGCGGGAAGGCTGGGTACGATGATGTCGATGTTGTTCGATGACGACGCCGAGCTGGAGGACGAGTTCAAGTCCGCAGCATTCACTTCGGACGATGTGCGCGCGATGGAAAGGCCGTTGCTCGACGACGGCGTGCCGCTGATGCGCATGGCCGCTTCGGCGACCGCCATGACGGCGCGCGTGATGATGGCCAGAGCCCATGTCTCCCCCGATACGGCGCGCATCGTGCTGCTTGCCGGCGGCGGCGACAATGGCGGTGACGGCCTGTTCGCCGCGGCGGAGCTGGCGCATGACGGCGTCGAAGTGACCGTGGTGGCCGTGGGTCGCAGTCTGCACGAGGAGGGTCTGGCCGCGTTGCGCGCCGAGGGCGGCGAAGTGATCGTGCTGGACCCCGACGCGGATATTCCCGGATTCTCCGGCCCTGAGGACGAGCAGGAGGCCGCCGATCTGTTCGATGATGCGATCGGCGTGATCGAGACCTCGCATCTGGTGATCGACGCGATGACCGGCATCGGACTGAACGGCGCACTGCGGGGTATTCCCGCGCATATCGCCGCGGAGATCGGCGAGAACGGCGAGCTGCCTGACACGATCGCTTTGCCGCATGGACGTGGCGGTGACGAGTTCCCGCTTGTGCTGGCCGTGGATACGCCGTCCGGCGTGGGCATCAACGATGGTTCCCTGCCCGGCCCGTACATTCCCGCCGATGTGACGATCACGTTCGGCGCGCTGAAGCCGTGCGATCTGCTGCCACCGGCCACGTATGTGTGCGGCCGTCAGGTGTTGGTGGACTTCGGATTCGACACCGAGCCGTTCGCTCCGGCCGTTGAGGCGGTCACCCGTCGTACCGCCGCGCAGGCCATTCGCCTGCCGCATATCAACGACGCCAAGTATTCACGCGGCGTGGTGGGTCTGGTCACCGGCTCGGACGAGTATCCGGGAGCGGCCGTGCTGTCCAGCGAGGCGGCGGCGAGCGCGAACGTGGGCATGATCCGCTATGTGGGTCCGGTGCGCGCGCAGGACATGGTGTTGCGCGGCGTGCCTGAAGCCGTGATGGGCAAGGGGCACGTGCAGTCCTGGGTGGTGGGTTCGGGCGTGCCCGCCGGACCGGATGAGGGCGATATGGATCCGCAGCGCAAGCGTATCGCCGCGCTGCTCGCCCATTATGCCGTGGATGAGGAGGGCAGCGACGAGATGCCGCCGATCGTGGTGGATGCCGGGGCATTGGATCTGCTGCCCGAGTCGTGCGTACCGCAGGTGCTGATCACCCCGCATGCCGGCGAACTGGCGCGGCTCATCTCCGAACGTGACGAGGATGTGACCGCCGATGAGGTGATGGCCGAGCCGCTCGTCTGGGCCACGCGCGCGTGGGAGCTCACTGGCGCGACCGTATTGCTCAAGGGCGCGGTGACCGTGGTGGTGGGCGATGACGGCGATGGCAATGCGCAGACGTTCGTGTCCGGTTCGGCTCCGGCCTGGCTGGCGAGCGCCGGCGCGGGTGACGTGCTGGCCGGTACGCTGGGCGCCGTGATGGCGCAGAATGCCATGACGCTGGAGAAGCTTCCCGATCAGACGGCGATCTATGCGGCGGTCGGCGCCTATATTCATGGTTTGGCTGCGGCCATGGCGTCCGCTTCCACGCAGTCGGGCCTATGCGAGCCAGTGGTCTATGACGGTCAGCATCCGATCGCGTTCCTCAATGCCATGGAACCGGAGGTCGCATCGGATGATGCGGTCGCGGGCACGTTGGGTCTGCCGATTCGCGCCGGCGACGTGGCGGCGCATCTGCCGTTGGCGTTCGGTGATCTGGTGCGCCTGTACGACGATGAGCCGGACGACGACGGCGATGACGACGCGGACTCCGATGGCGACGATGACGGAGACGGCCCCACGGTCGACCCGGATATCGCGAACGACGCGGAGGACGATTCGGATGACGTGCGCGTGTACTCCTCCGATGGCACGCCGCTGACTGTTAGCGATGACGGCGTGCATGATGTCGCCGATCTTGCCGGTGTGAATCTTGGCGGCGAATCGGATGATGAGATCGTGCTGGATGCGGATCGCGATTACACGGATGAGGAGCTTGATGCTCTGGCCGATGCGCTGCTGGCCCGGTATACGGATCGGGAGGAGTGACTTCCGGAGCGATCACGGAAAAGGAGAGTCATTCCAGCGTGACTGAGGGTGATTGGCTTGGATCCCTCCCTCAGCCACGCTGCGCGTGACAGCTCCCTCCCTCGGAGGGAGCACATGCTTCTTCCCTTCGTGCTCCCTCCGAGGGAGGGAGCTGGCCGGCCGGAGGCCGGACTGAGGGAGGGCTACAGCCCCATACACCCCACCTAGCTCCGGGACAGATGCTCCCCGATGATGCCAAGAAAGGTCTGCGATGGGGTTTCACGGCCGGAATCCTCCACGCCGTCCCGGTTCGCGGCCTCACGTGTCTCGTCGTTGAACACGTAGACGTCGAAGTCGGGTAGGTTCACGCCGACGACCGGCATCGAGGCCAGCCGGTCGTCATGGTCGACGGCCACCGAGGCCATGAGCCCCACGGCCAGTCCGGAGGCGATGATCGCCTTCATGGTGTTCACATCGGCCACTTCGATGAGTCGCGTGGCGTCCACCTGCGAACGCAGGAACGTGGTGGCGGCCTTGGAATGCACGAAATCGTCGCCGAGCGTGACGAATCGCAGGGAATCGACCAGTGCCGTATTGGAAAAGTCGAAGACCGTGCGATCCCCCACTGCGGTCAGGCCCTGTGGCGGATTGCCGATCGCGTAGGCGAGCACGAACGGGAACGAGGCGATGCGGAACGTCCGGATGCCGCCGATGCTGGGCGCCTGGTCCACGCTGGCCACGGCGCCGAAATCCACGGTATGCCGTTCGATCTGCCGCATGAGCCGTTGCGAGCCCACGGATTGCACATCCACCTGTCCGCCAAGGCGGTGAGCGAGCGTACCGAGCGAGTCGGCGCCAAGCAGATAGGCGGAGATGATGGGTGGCAGGCCCACGTTGTATCGGCTCGCGCGCTGCGTCTCCTGCAGCTCTTCGGAAAGCCGGTCAAGTTCGTTGAGGATGGATGCGGTATGCCGCATGACCACGAGTCCGGCTTCGGTGAGGGAAATCCCGCCTTTGGCCCCGAACCGGTGACGTTCCACCAGAGTCGCGCCAAGACGCTGCTCCAGGCGTTTGACCGCCAACGACACCGTGGGCTGGGAGACTCGGGCCGCGGACGCCGCGTCGGTGAAACTGCCAAGCTCGGCGACGAGCTGGAACAGTTCCATGTCGCGCACATTGTCGATTGACGCCATGAGCAAAGCCTCCCCGCTTCCAACCGTTGTTCTCCAGTCATTGTACGTGGAGAACCCGGGAAGTGGCGGGGAGGCTCATAACGCGGCGAGGAGCATATGCCCTATGCCACTATGCCTCGGGATGCCAGGTGTTGGCCTCCACCGCGGCGGCCACATCCGGCACCGGCTCACGGTTGAGTCCTTCGGCGATGGCCTGTTCGGCCACGGCGATGGCCACACGGCGGGAAATTTCGGTGAGCGACGACACGGGCGGCAGCACGGCGGCGCCGGGTTCGTTCACGTCGATCATGCCGGAGATGGCGTGGGCCGCGGCGAGCAGCATGCGGTCGCTGATGAGTCGGGCCCTGCCGACGATCGCGCCGAAGCAGATGCCGGGGTACATGAGCGCGTTGTTGCCCTGGCCGATGTGGTAGGTCACGCCGTCGTACTCCACGGGGGCGGACGGGGTGCCGGTGATCACGAACGCACGGCCTTCGGTCCAGCGGATCACGTCGGCGGCCTTGGCTTCGGCCAGTTCGGTGGGGTTGGAGATCGGGCAGATCAGCGGGCGTTCCACATGGGAGGCCATGGCGCGAACCACCTGCTCGTTGAACGCGCCGGGACGGGTGGAGGTGCCGATGAGCACGGACGGCTTGAACGCGTCGACCACGGCGGCCAGATCGGTAATGTCGTCGAGGCCGGCGAATTCGGCCGGATCGTGCGCATACTTGGCCTGGCCTTCGGTCAGCCCGTCCTGTCCGGCGAGGATCAAACCATAGCGGTCCACAAGCGCCACACGGCTCATGGCGTCAGCGCGGTCCATGCCGCCTTCGAGCACCATGTCGTCGACGAGCTGGTCAGCGATGCCCACGCCGGCGGTGCCGGCGCCAAATACGAGGATGCGCGTATCGTCATAGCTTGTACCGGCGATGCGACGGGCGGCCACGAGCGCGGCGAGCACGGTCACGCCGGTGCCTTGGATGTCATCGTTGAGCGTGAGCACGTCGTGACGGTAGCGTTCCAGAATCGGCGCGGCGCATGGACGGCCGAAGTCCTCCCAGTGCAGCAGCGCATCCGGATAGAGTTCCAGACTGTCGCGCACGAACGTTTCGATGAAATCGTCGTAGCGCTGGCCACGGACGCGGGGGAACCGGTTGCCCACGTAGTGCGGATTGTCGAGCAGTTCCTTGCGGTCGGTGCCCACATCGATCATGACGGGCAGCACGCGGGCCGGGTCGATGCCAGCCGCGGCCGTGTACACGGCGAGCTTGCCGGTGAGGATCTCCGCACCCTGCGCACCCCAGTCGCCGATGCCGAGGATGCCTTCGCCGTCGGTGGCGACGATCAGGTCGATGTCACGATCCTGCGCGTACTGGCGCAGCGCGTCCTTGATGCGTTCGGGGTGTTCGATCGACACGTAGGCCACGTCGGAGCCGAAGTAGAACTCGTCGTAGCGCTGGATCGACTGGGCCACGGTGGGTGCATAGACGATCGGCATGTATTCGGTCAGATGCTTGGCCATGCCGTGGTAGAACAGGCGGCGGTTCTCACGGCACACGCTCATCAGGTACAGGCGCTTTTCGATGTCCTTGTCGAAGCTTTGGAATCGCGCGTACATAACCTGCTCCTGCAGGTCGAGCGACTGCACGGCGGCGGGCAGCAGGCCGTCGACGTCCGCGGCCACACGCTCATCGGCGGTATAGGCGATGCCCTTGTTGACGAAGGAGTCCTTCAGGGTGGCGAATCCGGTCATGTCGATCATCCTCGTTTCTTGGAATGGGGTGGGCTTCCTTGCCCGGTTGTTGTCTCCCAAATTAGGAAGATGCCGTCCGCCTCACAAATAACGATCGTTTATATGCACGACACGCCTGATATCGCAACGATTACGGCATGCGGCACGGTGAGTCGCCCCATATTGCCATTTGTTATTTGTGAGGCTGGTCACAGATTTCTATGCTCGGGACCATAGTCCGTCGCCACAAGGACGCCGCGACGAGCCACCCATCTTTCGTGTAAAGGAGCACATCATGGCAGCAGCAGCGAGCATCAACACCGCCGCACGGACCACCAAGGACTCGTCACGAACAGCCATCGAACCGATGCGACTGATCAAGGCGGCGATCTGCGTGGCCGTCACCGTTGCGATCTACGTCATTCCCGCGCCGGACGGTCTTGAACCACAGGCCATGCATATGCTGGCGATCTTCCTCGGCACGATCCTCGGCCTGATCCTGCAGCCACTACCCACTGCCGCGGTGGCGATCATCGGGCTCACGGTGGCGATGCTCACCGGCACGATGGATCCGAAGACGGCGGCGTTCTCCGGTCTGGGCAGCGCCTCGATCTGGCTGATCGTGGCGGCTTTCTTCATCGCCCAGGGATTCGTGAAGACCGGTCTCGGCCGTCGTGTGGCGCTGGTATTCATCAGTCTGCTCGGCAAATCCACACTCGGCATCTCCTACGGCCTGTCCGCGGCCGACCTGCTGCTGGCACCGGCCACGCCGTCGAACACCGCGCGTCTGGGCGGCATCCTGTTCCCGATCATCACGTCGATCAGCGACGTGCAGCAGTCCACGCCGGAGAACGACGAGTCCCGTCGGCGCATCGGCGCGTATCTGGCCGTGACGGCGAACAACGTGAACGCCATCACCTCCGCCATGTTCGTCACGTCCATGGCCGCCGGCCCGGTGGTGGTGCAGCTCGCCGCCGACAGCGACGTGACGATCGGCTGGGGCACGTGGGCGCTGGCCGGCATCGTGCCCGGCGTGCTCAGCCTGCTGATCATCCCCGCACTGGTGTACAAGGTGTATCCGCCCACGATCAAGCACGTGCCGTCCGCCCAGTCCGACGCCCGTGAGGAGCTGCGGCAGCTGGGACGACTCAGCGCGCAGGAATGGATCATGGCCGCAACGTTCGTGGTGATGCTCGTGCTGTGGGCCACCGGTTCCATGACCGGCATCAATGCGACCACCGTGGCGTTCCTGGGCGTGTCCGTGCTGCTGGCCACCGGCATCATCGGCTGGCAGGATATGGCCGCCAACAAGTCGGCATGGTCCACGCTGATCTTCTTCGGCGTGCTGGTGGGCATGGCCACGCCGCTCAACGCGCTTGGCGTGACCGAATGGGCCGGCGATCTGATCGCCGACGCCACTTTGGGCATGCCATGGATGGCAGTGCTCGCCCTGCTCACCGTCTGCTACTTCCTGATGCACTACATGTTCGCCGCCGAGCTGGCCCAGGCGGTGGCCCTGTACACGCTGTTCCTCGGCGTGGCCGTGGCGGCCGGCGCTCCCCCGGTCGCCTCGGCGCTGATGCTGGGCTGCGCCACCGGTCTGATCGGCGCCATGACGCACTACGCGTCCGGCCCGGCCGCCCTGATCTACGGTGCCGGTTATCTCAAGACGCCGGAGTTTCTGAAGATCGGTTTCCTGTGCGGCATCGTAACGGTGGCGATCTGGCTGACCGTGGGCATGGGATGGTGGAAGATCATCGGCCTGTGGTGACCGGTCTGTAGCAATCGATCCGTGGTTCCCGTTCCATGGCACCGCACAGAACGGGAACCATCACAAACCGAACCTGAACGCAAAGAAAAACCTCTTCGCACATCATTGTCCGCGAAGAGGTTTTTCTCATCCCCGTTGGCATCCGGGAAATTCGTCCGGAGCAGGGCTTCCCACCAATCGGTATTCACGTTACTCCTGACCGTGGTACGGCACCTCGAGGAAACCGATGGCAACCGATTGATGTGACGCAAATCACACCAGCGGCGATCAGACGTCATCCGTATGATGGCCCCACCTCGTGACTAGACTCGAAACCATGATCCTACCGAAGCACATTCCGATCGGCGCGCGCATTGTGGTGCGCACCCTCATCGGCGTAGACGAAAACGACGGCCGGGAGAAGTATCGCGATTACGTGGGTCATGTCACCGGTTGGGACGGCCGGACGCTGACCATGCTGCGCGACGAGTCGGCGAACGGACGGCGAAAGGCCGAGATCGTCTCCGTCGACGCGACGAGCATCGTACGACTCAAGCCGGTGCCCGAACGTCCGCGGTTCACGACTCCACGCATATGACGGCAACGTCGTTCTCCCCGGACTATACGAACAACGTGTTGATCATGACCGGTGATAGGCTAGGACGAAACGCACTTGCACGGCATCACCGATCACGAGGAGAGGTTATGGTCCAGCATAGGAACACCCGCACCGAAGGCGCCATCAAGGAGGCGTTCATCACGCTGACGAACGCCAAGGGCTTCGACGCCATGACCGTCAGCGATCTCGCCCGCGAGGCGCATATCAACCGCGGCACGTTCTATACGCATTACACCGACAAGTTCGATCTGCGCCAGCAGCTGCTGGCCAACGCCATGAGCGATCTGACGCAGATCATGCTCAATCCGGGCTCCGCATTGGAACAGCCCGCCACCTCCGGCCCCGAAGGACAGCTCATCCCCTATGCGGCCCTGCTCGGCGGGCTGCGCTACATCAAGAACGACTTCGCGTTCTTCGACGCCATCTCGCACAGCGGCAACGACATGCAGCTGTACAACCGCACCAAGGACATCATCACCGAGCTGCTGCTCATCGAGGCGGAGAAGGTGGGTAAGAAGCCCGGACGGGACAACATTCCCGCGGTATATGCGCGCGAAATGCTTGCGGCGTCGCTCACCGCCATCGTCTGGCTGTGGCTGAAGCGTGGATGCGAGGAGTCGCCGGAGACCATCGCCACGATCATCGATCATGCGCGCACGCTGGCTCCGGCGGACCTGCTGAACTGAGGAACCGTTAGACGAGGGCGGTGCGGATCTCGGCGATGGCGTGCGTGCGGTCGGTCATATGCATGATGTGTTCGCCTCGCTTGGCGGAGGCCAGCAGCTGGTCGCGCCATGAGGCCTCGTCGCCGCCGATGCGCACGGTCACGCTCTCGTGCGCCGCTCCCCCGCGCTCGCGGGCCTTGTATTCACGATAGGGACGGGCTACGGCAAAGAAGTCGCGAACCTGCGCCAGCGCCTCGTCGTCACCCGACTCCAGCAGTGTGGCCATGGACTCCAGTCGATCGCTCATGTGGTGCAGTAGCTGCGCCACGTTGGCGGCGTCCTCCTCCACCATCGCGCGGGTGCGGTCGGGGTCGGTGAGGGCGACGCGGGTCATGTCGCGCCAGCAGCCGGCGGCCAGTGCCTGGGCGATGTTGCGTGAGGGGGTCTCGGCAAGCTCGTTGGCCAGCGCTGTGGACACCACGTGCGGCATGTGGCTGATCAGCGCGGCGGCCTGGTCGTGCGTGTCGTCGTCGATCGCGATGATGCGGTCGCCCACGCCTTCGCAGATCATGTCGATCACCACAAGCAGACGGTCATAGGACGTGCACTCGTCGAAGGTCACCGCCCACAGAGCGTCGTCGTACAGCGATGGGTCGGAGGCGGCATAGCCGGAGAATTCGTTGCCGGCCATCGGATGTGCTCCCACATAGAGGTCGTTCAGCCCGGCTGCCTTCACCTCGTCGCGCACCTGTCCCTTGACGCTGCCCACGTCGGTGAGCACGGTACGGGAATCGAGCACCGGAGCCAGCTTCGCCAATACGTCGGGCATGGCCTTGAGCGGCGTGCACAGCACCAGCACGTCGGGGACGGCCCGTGCCAGATCGGTCACGTCGTCCACGCATTCGATGCCGGCCGCACGCGCCTGCTCGTATGGCGCCGGCCGATGGTTCCATGCGATCACACGACGACCGCACTCCGCCAGACGACGGGCCAGCGAACCGCCGATCAGCCCCAGACCGGCGACGGCGATCACACGTGCCTCGGGCAGGACGTCCGGTTCCGTGTTCACGCCCATAGCAGCTCCTTGTCGTCGGTCGGCTCGAACGGCATGCCGGAGGCAACGTCCTCGGGAGTGCGCCGCACACCGCCCTCGGGCAGCATCCACGCACTCACCGGCGGATTGGGCCGGTCCTGTCGCGGATAGACGGCCAGGGTCTTCACCCAGTCGCCGTGCGCCACCACGGTGTTGAGCACGGCCTTGAACTGCGGCTGCCACGGCGCCGCGTCAAGCGTGGCGATGAAGCTGTAGGTGCCTGCATGGCCCTTGATGGGGCGGGAGATGAAGCTGGTCATGTTCAGACCGGCGTCGCGGATCACGTCGAGCAGGTCGGCAAGCACACCGGGGCCGGTATTCAGCGGAATGAACGCGACGATGGACTCGAATTCCGTCACGCCCTGCGATTCGGCCTGCACCAGCTGTTCGCGCACCTGCTCGCGCGGGGCGAGCACCAGAAAATCGGTGGAGGCGCCGTCAAAGTCCTGCACGCCCTTGCACAGCACGTTCAGCCCGTACAATCCAGCGCAGATGGAGGGACCGAGCGCCACCTCGTCGGCGGCGATGTCGCGGCATGCGGCGGCGTTCGACGACGACGGTTCGGCGGTCAGCGCATGCTCGGCGATGAACTTGGAGCATTGCGCCAACCCGTGTGGATGGGCGCGGACCACGGTCAGATCGCCATGGCCGGGACGAACCAGCGCGTCGAACGTGACGTCCACGCGCACGCGGGCAAATCCGGCCACATCCTCGGCGTCGATCAGGGCGTCGAGATTCGGCACCACATAGCCTTCCACATTGTTCTCCCAGGCGACCACTCCCCAGCCGTTGCCGTTGGCCACGGCGTCGAAGATGGCCGGCACGTTCGGCGCCGCGACGCACTCGCCACCGTCGGGGATGAGCTGTGCGGCGGCCGACGCGGCCTGATGGGTGAACGAGCCCTGCGGCCCGAGATAATGCAATGACACGGTCATAATCAGCGAATCCTTCTATCGGGCACGTCGAACCATCGTTTCGGCAGCAGCAGCAGCATGAACACCTGCAACGCCACCATGCCCAGCATCCAGATGATGCCGGTCTTCTGCATGAAGAAGGTGTAGGAGTCCGAGGTATACCCGAAAATCAGCATCGCACGGGACTGGGTGGACATCTGCAGGATCAGCATGGTCACCGCACCGGAGGCGATGAGATGGAATCCCACGCCCGCGCTGCCGGATCTCGCCCGCGCCGACCATGTGGATATGCCGAGTAGGAGGAACGACAGCACCAGTCCGTAGGGGATGCTCCACTGGACGCCCATGCGATGGGCCGCCGCGCCGACGAAGCCGACGAGCGCACCCGAGGCCGCACTGACAAGGATGCGACCCCACAGGGGCAAACGAAAACTCCACGGCTTGAGGGCGTTTCGATCCGCCCGGCCTCGCCGTGGAGTCATCTCCATTCGTGTAGTCATATGGTTTAGTATGGCCGCCGGCCTCTACAAGTGCTTCACAATTCCACCTGCCGAGATCGACGGCCAACGCCCGGTAAACGTTCGGGAAACGAGTGTTTACCGATCAGGCGTTCTTGTTCTGGCGACGCTGCTTGGCGCGCCACTTGTACCAATCGTCACGCTTGAGGATGATCTTGCGCACGCGGATGGACTCGGGGGTCACTTCCACGCACTCGTCCTCGTTCGCAAAGTCGAGGGACTCCTCGAGGCTCATCTTGATCGGCGGGGTGAGCGTCTCCAGCACGTCGGCGGTGGCGGAACGCATGTTGGTCATGTGCTTGGCCAGCGTGATGTTCACGTCGAGCTCGTCGGGCTTGTTGTTGATGCCCACGACCTGGCCCTCGTAGACCGGGGACTGCGGCTCGACGAAGAAGTTGCCACGGGCCTGCAGACGCTGCATGGCGTACGGGGTGGCCACACCCTGACGGTCGGAGACCATGGAGCCGTTCTGACGGATGGTGATCTCGCCAGCCCACGGGGCGTATCCAGCGGAGATGGAGGAGGCAATGCCGGTGCCGCGGGTGGCGGACAGCAGCGCGGTGCGGAAGCCGATCAGACCGCGGGACGGCACGGTGAACTGCAGACGCACCCAGCCGGAGCCGTGGTTCGTCATGTTGTCCATGCGGCCCTTGCGGTCGGCCATGAGCTGGGTGACGGCGCCCATGTACTCTTCAGGCACGTCGATGGTGGTGTTCTCCATCGGCTCGTTGACCGCGCCGTCGATGGTCTTGGTGACCACCTGCGGACGGCCGACGGTCAGCTCGTAGCCTTCGCGACGCATCTGCTCGGCAAGCACGGCCAGCGCCAGCTCGCCACGACCCTGGACCTCCCAGGCGTCCGGACGATCGGTCGGCAGCACCTTGATCGACACGTTACCGATGAGCTCGCGGTCCAGACGGTCCTTGATCATGCGGGCGGTGAGCTTGTGGTCCTTGCCCTCGGTGCCGGCCAGCGGGGAGTCGTTGACGCCGAAGGTCATGGAGATGGCCGGGTCGTCGACGTGGATGAGCGGCAGCGGCTTGGGGTCGTTGGGGTCGACGATGGTCTCGCCGATCATGATGTCGTTGACACCGGCGACGGCCACGATGTCGCCGGGGCCGGCCTCCTCGACCGGCTGGCGGTCGAGACCCTGGGTGCGCAGCAGCTCGGAGACGCGGAAGTTCTCGATGGAGCCGTCCACACGGGACAGGCCGTAGGTGGCGCCCTTCTTCAGCGTGCCGTTGTAGATGCGGACCAGACCGAGTCGACCGAGGAAGTCGGAGGAGTCGATGTTGGCCACGTGGGCCTGCAGCGGGGCGTCCTCGTCGTATTCGGGGGCGGGGATGTTCTTGATGATGGCCTCGAACAGCGGCTCGAGGTTGTCGTTGTCCGGCAGACCGCCGTCGGCGGGCTGGTTGGTGGAGGCGTAGCCAGCCTTGGCGGCGCAGTAGATCACCGGCATGTCGAGCAGCTGGTCAAGATCGAGGTCGATGCCCTCGTGCTGCACGTCGTCGGCCAGACCGAGCAGCAGGTCGGAGGTCTCGCCCACGACCTCTTCGATACGGGCGTCGGGGCGGTCCACCTTGTTCACGCACAGGATCACCGGCAGCTTGGCCTCGAGGGCCTTGCGCAGCACGAAGCGGGTCTGCGGCAGCGGGCCTTCGGAGGCGTCCACGAGCAGGACGACGCCGTCGACCATGGAGATGCCGCGCTCCACCTCGCCGCCGAAGTCGGCGTGGCCGGGGGTGTCGATGATGTTGAGGGTGATGCCCTCGGGGTGGCCGTACTTGGCGGCCAGCGGGCCGGTGTACTCGACGGCCGTGTTCTTGGCCAGAATGGTGATGCCCTTCTCGCGCTCCAGATCATTGGAGTCCATCACACGATCCGGCACTTCCTCACGCTCGTTGAACACGTGGGACTGCTGAAGCATTGCGTTCACCAGCGTGGTCTTGCCGTGGTCGACGTGAGCCACAATCGCCACATTACGGATATCACCGCGTACCGCCATGAAAACCTCTCTTAATTGACTGTCTATTTGTGTCGCAATGAAGTATTTGCGTCGCTTTTGGAGTATTCGGACTGGTCGTTGCCGTTTCCCTATACACAAACCGCACCAATAGTAGCCGTATTCCTTGACAGTGCCCAATCGGCATCATGGCATGCCGACGGCGTTCGTGGCGCCGAAACGCCGTCGACGCCACGACGACGGCTCGGTGTCGGATCAGCAGTAGGAGACGAGCATCTCCGTGAAGGCGAGAATGGTCAGCGACTGGCCGTACGGCATCGGGGTGCGCTCGATGGCGCGGTAGTAGTCGAGGTCGCTCCCCATGCCGGTGCCCACCGACACGTTGGCCACCGCGCCGTCCTCGCCAACCTGATCGGCCAGTCCCTCGATCGCTCGGTAGGCGATCGCCGCGTACGACTCGTTGAGCAGTCCGCCGTGCACGGCGCGCAGGATGCCGTAGGCGAAGCCGGCGGTGGCGGAGGATTCGACGTACGTGTCGTCGTGGTCAATCAGCGTGTGCCACAGTCCGGATTCGTCCTGATGCTTCGCCAGCGCGTCCACCTGGGTCTTGAGCACCTCGACCAGCCAGGTGCGCAGGGAGTCGCCGGGCTCGAGCTCCAGGATGTCGATGATCTCGGGGATGGCCATCGTGGCCCAGCAGTTGCCGCGCGCCCAGTGGGCCCCGGCGAAGTTGTTGCGTCCGTCGAAGGTCCAGCCGTGGAACCACAGGCCGGTGGATGGGTCCATAAGGTACTTGACATGGATCTGGAACTGGTACTTGGCCTCTTCCACGTAGTCCTTGCGTCCGAGCAGCATGCCGATCTTGGCCAGCGGCAGCACGGTCATGACCAGGGTGTCGGCCCACAGCTGGTTGTGGTGCGGCTCGCCGAACGTGATGTGCTGCATGCCGAGCTCTTCGGTGCGCGGCATGGCGGTCATGGCCCAGTCGGCCCAACGCCTGAGATACGGCAGCAGACGGGATTCGCCGGTGCGCTCGTACAGGAACGCCATGGCCAGCAGCGGCGCCATGGTGTTGACGTTCTTGGACGGTGTGCCCTTGGCCAGGGTACGGTCGAACCAGGAGATCACGGCCTGCCAGGCGGCTTCGTTGCCGGTGACGTCGTAGTTGCGGCACAGGCCGTACAGGCCTACGCCTTGCGGCCAGTTCCATACGTCCCAGCTTTTGTCGTCGACCACGACGCCGCCCTGCGTCCATAGACCGTCGCCGTCCTTGCTGGAGATGGACACCAGATTGGCGATCATGACGTCCATGAGCTGCTGAAGACGTTCCTTGGTGATTGGCATGGATATCGTTTCCATTGGAACCTCGTTTCGCGGGAAAGACACAATGACATCGTTGACTTTGTTGACTTTCCCATCGTAACGCAAATTTCTGCAAAATTTTCAGAAATAAATTCCAGTTTTTGAAAACTTATATCAAGAACGTGTCTTTTCTTGCACTATTGCTTTACCGACTCCTGTCCCGCGGATTCCACGGCGCTCGCCGACTCGGGCAGGAACGGCGCAAGGGACGGCAGACGATCCAGGCCGTCCAGACCCATGTTCTCCAAAAACAGATCGGTGGTCACCAGAAGCGCCGCATGCGAATCAGGATCGTTGCCCCGCTCCTCCACCAGACCATGCAACGTCAGCGAACGGATCACACCATCGGAACTCACTCCACGAATCGTCGAGATCCGCGCACGCGTGATCGGCTGCTGATACGCGATGATCGCCAGCGTCTCCATGGCGGCCTGCGACAGACGAGCCGTCCTGCCATCGTTGATGAAGGCCTCCACCACCGACTCCATCTCCTGACGACTGGCCAGACGCCATCCACGAACCGTGTGCCGCAGCTCAAAGCCGCGACGGCGTGCGCCATCCACGCCGTCGTAGTCGTCGCGCAAGGTCTCCAGCACCTGAGCCACACGATCGGCGTCCACGCCGAACACGGTCGCCAACGCATCCTCCGTCAGCGGATGGTCGGTCACCATCAACACCGATTCCAGACAGGCCGCCAAACCGCCGGGGAACTCATCCACATTCACCATCTATGCAAAATCCTTTTCACTGATCATCACGTCACCGTCATCACTGTCGCTCCCGGCGTCCCCGCCCTTGACGGAATCCGCCGTGGACCGTAGGCCGGCCGCCCATCGCAGATGCAGATCGGCATAGGGCCCCTCCTGCTTGAACTGCAGATCGCCCTGCTTGAAGAACGCCAGCACCGCCAGGAACCTGGCCACCACCTCGATGCGGGTATCCGTGTCGGCCGTCAGCTGATCGAACGTCATGGAATCGCCCGCGGGAAGCATACGCAGACGATCCCTGACCATGGACGCCTGCTCGCGAAGATCCACCAGCGGCACATGCAACTGGCTAACCGACACCTCCTCGGGCGGAGCGCCGGCGAGCGCGCGGGCGGCCAGCCGCGCCAGCGATTCCGCATCGACCGTCAACTGCAGTTTCGGCATCATGGCGGCGATCGCATCATCCACATACCCTGGGTGGTCCACCCTGCCGGCATTGGCCGCCATACGTGTGCGGAAATCCACGCCGGCCTGCTTGAACGCCTTGTATTGCAGCAGTCTGGCGAACAGCAGATCGCGTTCGCGCAATGCGTCCATGCTGTGCTCGTCGCGTTCGCCGTCATCGAAGGACGGCAGCAGGGCGGCGCTTTTTGCCTCCACCAGCACCGAGGCGACATCGATGAAGCCGCTCGCCTCGTCCATGTTCGCCGTCAGATCCATGGCATTGATGTAGGCGATGAATTCCTCAGTGACCGTGGCCAGCGACACCTCGGTCAGTTCCAGTCGCTTGTTGGCCAACAATCCCAGCAGCACATCGAATGGTCCCTGATAGGAGTCGAGTTCGACATGGAAACCGGCGGTGGCCTCGGATTCGAGGGCATCACCGCCGGTCTGCGACAGGGAGATATCCGCGATCGTGTCGGTGGTCGTCACGCCACCACTCCGCGCGCCACTAGCTCACGCGCCACCTCGCGGTACTCCTTGGCGGTCTTGTGCTCCGGCGCATACATAGTGATCGGGGCCGCTGCGATCGTGGCGTCGGGCAGTTTGATCGATCGGGTGATCACGGTGTGGAACACCTTTTCCTGGAATGCCTCGTAGATGCGGTCGAGCACCTCCTCGGAGTGCAATGTGCGCGTGTACATGGTCACGAGCACACCGTAGACCTCAAGGCCGGGGTTGATGCGGCTCTTGACCTTTTCGATGGACTGCATGAGCAACGCCACGCCTCGCAGCGCAAAGAATTCGGCGGCCACGGGAATGATCACGCCGTCGGCTGCAGTCAGCGCGTTCACGGTGAGCAGGCCCAGCGACGGCTGGCAATCGATGATGATCAGATCATATTCATCGCGCAGCGGACGCAGCACGCTGGCAAGCACCTGCTCGCGGCCCACCTCGGTGACCAACTGCACCTCGGCAGCGGACAGGTCGATGTTCGCGGGAATGATGTCCAGCCCCTCGAACCGCGTATGGTGCACGACCTCGTGCGGGTCCATCGACGGGTTGAACATGGCCGTGTAGATAGTGTTGTCCACGGAGTTCGCGTTGATGCCGAGACCGACCGAGGACGCGCCCTGCGGATCGGAGTCGACGATGAGCACCTTGCGTCCGAAGTTCGTCAACGCTCCGGCGATGTTGATCGATGAGGTAGTCTTGCCTACGCCGCCCTTCTGGTTGCACATGGCGATGATTCGTGCGGGTCCGTGATGGTCCAAAGCTTGCGGCGCGGGGAAGGTCTCATATTCGCGCCCTAACAGATCAGTAGGCATAATCTCCATGCTAACAACAACCGTGCCTAGTTTTCGGCACCCGAATCGCGGAAATTCGTCGACGTGTCATCCGTGGGTCGGCATCGTGGCCATGGGAGCGGCGATGGCCGGGGACGGCGGCGTCACCGGGCCCGCGGGTGGGAGGTGAGATACGTCTCCATGAGCACCTGGGGGCTCACATGCGTGTAGATCTGCGTGGTGGTGACGCTCGCGTGGCCAAGCAGCTCCTGCACGGTGCGCACGTCGGCGCCGCCTTGGATGAGATGCGTGGCGAAGGAGTGGCGAAGCGTATGCGGATGCAGCGGCCTGTCGATATGGGCCCGCTCCCCCGCCGTTTTGACGATCTCCCACACGGATTGCCGGGAGAGTCTACGACCACGTTTGTTGAGGAAGATCGCGCGTAGTTCGGGATTCTTCTTCGCCTTGCACGTGAGCGGCTCACGGCCGTTGGCCAGATACTCGCGCATGGCGGCGCAGGCGTATGAGCCGATGGGGACCAGCCGCTGCTTGGAGCCCTTGCCGGTCAGCCGAGCCACGCGTTGGTCGAGATCGATGTCGGCAAGGTCGGCCCCCACCGCCTCCGAGACGCGGCATCCGGTGGCATACATGAATTCCAGCAGGGCTCGATCCCGCAGGGAGACGGGGTCGTTCGCCCCTTGTGGCGCGGCCGCGTCGAGCAGTGCGGCCACCTCGTCCACACTGAGCACGTCGGGGAGCGTGGACGCGCCCTTGGGCGGCTTCACTCCCTCGGAGACGTCGGTCATGACCTCGCCGTTGGAGACGGCGAATCGGTGCAGCTCGTGCACCGCGGCGAGACGCCGGGCACGGCTTCGTGGACTTTCCTCGGCGAGCGATGCCATGAAGTCCTCGACGTCGTGACGCGAGACCTCAGCCAGCGAGTCGGCGCCTCGGGCATCCAGCCATTGCGTGTACCGGCGCAGGTCGGAACGGTATGCGTTCACCGTGGCCTTGGCCAATCCACGTTCCACGTCGATGTAGGCCAGGAAGCGCTCGATCAGCCCGTTCAACGCATCCGACGCGGCTCCGACCGTTCCATTCGACTCCGACTTGTCCATAATGATCCTCCGAATGATCCTCCGCACTCGTGCCGCCATATCACTCGTGCCGCCATACCAGAAAACCCCGTCACGCGGGAAGCGCGACGGGGTTTTCAATCATCGAACCTGAAAATGGATCAGGCGTTGACCGGGGCGTTCACGTCCTCGGGCAGAGCGGCCTTGGCGGCCTCGACGATGGTCTTGAAGGTCTCCGGATCGGAGACGGCCAGCTCGGCCAGAGCGCGACGGTCGAGATCGATGTCAGCCAGGCGCAGGCCCTGGATGAAGCGGTTGTAGGTGATGCCTTCGGCGCGGACGGCAGCGTTGATACGCTGGATCCACAGCTTGCGGAAGTCACCCTTGCGAGCCTTGCGGTCGCGGAAGTTGTAGTTAAAGGAGTGAAGCAGCTGTTCCTTGGCCTTGCGGTACAGGCGGGAACGCTGGCCGCGGTAACCCGAAGCCCTTTCGAGAACGACGCGACGCTTCTTCTTGGCGTTGACTGCGCGCTTGACACGTGCCATATCTTAATTCCTCAGCTTTCCTAAGTCGTCTTCTGTGCAGACCACGGATCAGTGGTTGAGCATGTTCTTCAGGTTGGCGGTCTGGGTCTTGGCCAGCACCTTGTCGGCCTTCAGAGCGCGGCGCATACGAGCCGACTTGTGCTCAAGGTTGTGGCGCATGGAGCTACCAGCGTGCATCAGCTTGCCCGTACCGGTGACGCGGACGCGCTTGGATGCAGCGGAGTTACTTTTCATCTTCGGCATTGCTGCCCTCCTTTTGAGTATGTTCCTTCACGGAAGTCTTGTTCAGTTCGGCATGGGCCTCGGCTGCGGCCTCGGCCTGGGCTTCCTTCTTCGCGGCCAGTCGCGCGGCCTGGCGGGCCTGGCGTTCCGCGCGGGCGGAGGCGCCACGACGGCGCTGCTCGGACTGGGTGTGCACCTTCTTGCCCTTGGGGGCCAGCACCATGATGATGTTGCGGCCTTCCTGACGCGGCTGGGATTCGATCGTACCCAGCTCGGCCACCTCGTCGGCAAGACGACGCAGCAGCTCCACACCGCCGATCGGACGGGACTGCTCGCGGCCACGCAGCATGATGGTGACCTTGACCTTGTCGCCGCCGGAAAGGAACCGCTCGACATGACCCTTCTTGACGTCGAAGTCATGGTCGTCGATCTTCAGGCGGAAACGAATCTCCTTGATCTCCGCGGTGCTCTGGTTACGGCGAGCCTCACGAGCCTTGATCTTCTCGTTGTACTTGTACTTGCCGTAGTCAATGAGCTTGGCCACCGGAGGCTTCGCATTCGGCGCCACCTCGACGAGGTCGAGGCTGGCCTCACGCGCAAGATTCAGCGCGACAGAGGTCGCGATGACGCCCACCTGCTCGCCCTTCGGGCCGATCAGGCGTACTTGCGGTACGCGAATCTCTTCGTTGATACGTGGTTCGGCGCTAATGATGACTCCATTCCCTACTGCCCGGCGAAATTCCATCTGCGTCCGAAACATACAGCATGCACACGTCCAACCGACCGCCATTCATGAAGGCATGCTTCGCAATGGCGACCATACGTGTGTGGAATCCTGAACACGACGATGAGCGGCGTGCGATTCCTCGGCAATGTCATATGTCGCGACATCACCGGCCGAATCCGATGATCGGAATGATTCACGATCGAGATTCGGAAGGCTGTAGGCCTTGGACCCGAGGCCATAAGAGGCTTCCAGGTGGGATTTCTCCACTTTCTTGATTTCTCAAGCCTTGAAGATAATACCACAGTTTTTCTGTCGCGCAACCAGCGTGGCGCGTGTCGCATATGGCCATGACGGCATTGACGATCAGCGGACCGCGTCGAGCAGACCTCGGATGCCCTGTTCCTTCAGAATCGTCCGGTAGGGGCCGGCCTCCTCGGCGATGAGCTGGTCGATGGCACGCATGCCAAGCAGTTCCACGGGCGCCTTGTCGTCGGTGAGGATGAGCGGGCTGTCGGGGTCGGGCTCCTCCACCTTCACGAACCGGTGCGCCACGTCGGACATGTAGTCGCGCAGTTCGGAGTCGTGCGTGCGGATGTAGGTGATGGCGCGCAACGGGATCGCCTTGGAGTCCTTGGCCAGATCGCTCACACCCTTGAACGACTTGTCCTCACCCTGGGTCTTGGCGAACAGCTCCCGGTTGGTGGTGCCGGGCACGTCGGCGGTGATCACGTTGCCACTGCCGAACACGGACGCGATGGTGGCCTGCAGCGATTCGTTGATCGACCCCTCGCCGTCGGAGATCATGTTCATGTTCACCACCATCACGCCGCCCGGATTGAGGTGGCGTTCGACCATGCGGAAGAATTCGACGCTGCTCATCTGGAACGGGATGGTGATGTCCTGATACGCATCGACCATGATCACGTCATAGGTCTCGTCGCTGGCGGCCAGCCATGCACGACCGTCGTATGTGCTCACCGGAATGTCGCTCGGCTCGTCGAAGTACTCCCCCGCCAGCCGCGTGATCTTTCCATCGATCTCCACGCCCTGCACCTTCATGTCGGGATAGTATCGGCGCAGCTGCCGGGCGTACGTGCCGGTGCCCATGCCGAGGATCAGCGCGGAGTCGGCGTGATCGGCGAGCGCGGGCGCGGCCAGTGCGGTGTCGTAGTACATGCCGGTGAGGCCTTCGGATTTCATGGTGACGGACTGCACTCCGAACAGCACGTTGGTGGACAGGATGGTGCGGTCGGCGAGGTTCTTGACCTGCAGGTAGTTGTAGATGGATTCGCCTTCGTAGGCGAGGTTGTTCTCCCAGAACGCGAATCCGCTCATGGGCGAGCAGACCGCCGAGCCGATGAACAGCACGGTGCATACGGCTCCGGTGATCGGTTTGATGCGCGAGGCGATGAAGTAGACCAGGGCGATGACGAGCAGCAGTCCGGAGAAGATGAGGAAGGTGACGAACGTGCCGACCGCGGGGATGGTGACGAACGTGGGCAGGAACGTGCCGAGGATGGATCCGACCGTGTTGCATGCGGAGAGCCGTCCGACGATGGTGGCGTTGTCGTCGAGCGAGTCGGTGGTGAACTTGACCAGTCCGGGGGTGACGGTGCCGAGGAGGAAGAGCGGCGGCACGAAGATGATCATGCAGCTGATGAACGCGGCTATCGCGAGAAAGTTCGTGGATACGGTGACGATCAGCAGTCCGGAGATGAGCAGGATCAGGTATTTGCCGACAAGCGGGATCAGCGCGATCCATGCGGCGGCGATGGCGATGCGTCGGTAGAGCAGGTCGGGATCGGGGTTCCGGTCGGCCCAGCGTCCGCCCATCACGGCGCCCAGTGCGAGGGCGATCATGATGGTGCCGATGATGATGGTCCATACGATCTGCGAACTGGAGAAGTATGGGGCAAGCAGTCGCGACGCACCGAGCTCGGCGGCCATGACCGCCATGCCGGAGAAGAATTCGGTGACGTAGAGGAAGATCTTCGATTTCAGGATCGGTCGGTTGCTCGGTTCGGTCTTCCTCATGGTTTCCGCCTTACGTCGTGTTCGTGATGGCATTCCACCCAATTATGGGAAGAAGTCTAGAATTGTGGGTGTTGCGTTCCATCAATGACGAAGGAGGATACGATGATCGACCATCTGACGATCAAGGTGAAGGATGTCGGTAAGGAGGCCGCGTTCTATGCGGCGGCGCTTGCCCCGCTCGGCTATGCGAAGGGCGTGGAGTTTCCCGGTGCCGTGCAGTTCGTGTCCGAGGACGGCAGCAGCGTGTGGGTGAGTCAGGCGGACGGCGACGTGACGCCGGCGCATGTGGCGTTCACGGGCGACGAGGCCGCGATCAAGGCGTTCCATGAGGCCGGGCTTGCGGCCGGCGGCACCGACAATGGCGCGCCGGGACCGCGCCCGAACTACGGTCCGACGTATTATGCGGCGTTCGTGCACGATCCCGAGGGCAACAACATCGAGGCCTGCACGCACTGACCGTTTTCGTTGTCATCGTTCCGTATACATTGGATACGGAACTCCCTACAGCACGACTCCCTACAGCACGTGGAAGTGCTGGAGGGCCTTGAGGATGCCGTCGTCGTCCACGTCGGCGGTGATGTAGTCGGCGGCGGCCTTCGCCAGTTCGCCGCCGTTGCCCATGGCCACGCCGATGCCGGCGTAGGCGAGCATGTCGGCGTCGTTGCCGCCGTCGCCGAACGCGATGCATTCCTCACGGCTGAATCCGTACAGTTTCAGGAACGCCTTGATGCCGGCGGGTTTGCCGCCGTCCGCGGGAATGAAATCGCAGAACATGGGGTGCCAGCGCACCGAACGGCAGTTGGGCAGCATGTCGACGATGCGGCGCTCCTCGTCCTCGCCGACGAACGCGCTGAACTGGTAGGTGGGATGGTCGAACACGCGGTTGACGTCGTCGACCACCAGCGAGGGTGCGGTGGCGCCGAGCCCTGCATACTGGATGCGGATCGTCTCGTTGATCTGGTTGAAGTACACGTAATCCTCTTCGGCGAAGTTGGCGCCGACATCGGGGTGGGCGGCGAGGTAGTCGAAGAAGATGCGCAGATCCCGCTTGTCGATGTCGTGTTTGAAGAGGAATCCATTGGAGTCGAAGCAGTACTGTCCGGTCATGGTCATGTAGCCGTCGAAGGTGATGCCGAGATGTTCGGTGACGACGCCCATCTGCGTGGGCGAGCGTCCGGTGGCGATGAACACCTTGATGTCCTTGGCCTTGAGCGCCTCGATGGCGTCCTTGGTGGACTGCGGAACCTCATGGGTCTTGAAGCTGGTGAGCGTGCCGTCGATGTCGAAGAACGCGGCCTTGATCTGCTGTGTCATGCGTGGGCTCCCTCCATTGCGTTTCCGGCCTCAGCTTATCAAGATTCCCGGTCACGGTCTCCGCCGGCTTCGGCTATGCTGTATTCCAACGCGAGCGAAGGAGGCTTCATGACGCAATCCAGTACGGTGCGACCGTGGCGAAGTCTGCCGGAATCCGTCAGACGGGTGTGGCTGCTGCGGTCGCTGATCATGGATCTGTGCGTCATCGCGGCGTGCGGGATGACGGCCGTTGTCTGCCACATCGTCGGATGGTGGTCATGGTGCCATACGCTCGTGCTGACAAGCATCGTCGTGCTGGCCATGCTGGAACTGGCCACCCAACCATTGCAGACACGATACGCCTATCGGTTCAGCCGATATTCGATCGGCGAGCACGACGTGATGCTGCACCGGGGATGGCTGCTTCGCACGACCACGACGATTCCCTACAATCGCGTGCAGCATGTCGAGACCAAGCAGGGACCGCTGCTGCGTAGGTTCGGCCTGACGGCGGTGGAGATCCATACCGCGGTGGGCGAGCATGAGATACCCGCGCTGGAGAATGCGCAGGCGGCCGCGATCGTGGAGCAGATCAGCGCCCGCGTGCTGGCGTCGAGGGATGACGTGTGATGGTCCCGTCCCGAACCACCACGCCAGCATCCGGTTCCATGGCCCGCGGCATATCGGAGCATTCGTGGCATCGGACGCATCCGCTGTCGCTGATTTTCGACATCTATGGATGGGGCAGGTGGATCATCGGATTCGTCGTCTCCATGCTGGTGGTGTTCTCCAGATTCCATCTGTCGTTCCGGCTCATATGCGCGATCACCGCGGCGACGCTGATCGTCGGCGTCGTCTTCCGCGTCGCCGCATGGTCGGCGAGACGGTACCGGCTGGACGACGATGCGCTTACGGTCAGGTCCGGCCTGTTCACCACCACGCGCACGACCATCCCCTATGACCACATGCACGCTGTCAACGTCTCGTCGCCGATGATCCTCCGACCGTTCGGACTGGTGACGATGATCGTGGATTCGGGCGGCTCGTCGGATGGCTCGTCGATCACACTGTCCGCAGTGCCGGCAACGCTTCCGGATCGTCTGGAGCGATTGCGCCGGGATGCTATGCGGGACTGCGGATCCTCCGCCGTCAGCATCGACGCCGTTCGTCGTTCCCGTTCTATGACCGATGTCGATGGCGGCCGTGGAAGCGGCAACGTGGAACGCATTCTGGTGTTCCGCGCGTCGATCCGGGACACGCTGCTGTTCGCCGTGACCGATCTGGGTTTCCTCGCCGCTCTGGCGGTCCTCTACGGGTTCGTGCAGAATCTGCGCGACGTGGTTCCGGGAAACGTCTACGATTCCGCGCAGGATTCGGTCATTCGCCTGTCCACGCACAGCACGTTGAGCATCGTGCTGACGATCGTATTGGTTCTGGCGTCGATGCTGGTCATCAGCATCGTCAGGTCGTTGATGCGCTACTACCGGTTCGAGGTCTGGCGTCGTGGCGGCGAACTGATCATCGTGAGGGGGCTGGTCACGCGCAAGTCGGTGACGATCCCGGTCCGTCATATCCAGACCGTCACCATACGGCAGTCGGTGTTGCGCAGGCTGCTGCATCTGAGTTCGGTCCAGGTGGGTTTGGCCACGACGGGCGCATCCCATGACGACGAGGACAGGCGCATGCATGGCGGCATCCTGCCGGTCATCGCCGATCGGAGACTGTACGGGACGCTGCGGAACATGCTGCCGGAGTGGGATCTGGCACGCCCGCGCGTGCGTCGCACGGCACGGGGATTGGGCCGATACCTGCTGCTCGCTCCCCTGCTGGGCACGCTCGTCGCCGTGACCGCGATCGTGATCGGCGTGACGGCGTTCGCCGCCTACCGCGCCTCGCAGACGGGGATTCCCATGACCGCCGCGACGTTGTCGGACGGAGCGGATTCGGATTCGCTCATGGGAGCGTTCCGAGTCCTATGGCTGCTGTGGCTGGCCCTGATACCGGCGTCACTTGGCGGGTACCTGGTCCTGTGCCATTGGATGAAGCTGCATTCGGAGGGGTATGCGCTGCTCGACGACGGACGGATCGTCGTCACGGGCGCCCGCGGAGTCGGGTTCGTCACGATGTTCACGCACCGGTCGCGCATCCAGTGCGTGCTGCGCCGTGTGCTGCCGTGGCGCGTCGCCGCGGGCGTGGAGTCATTGGATCTGCCGCTGTTCGTGATGAACGGGTATTCGTGGCTGCGGTTCAGCGTGATACGGTCCGGTGAGGCGCAGCGTCTGCATGATTGGGCGTCGGGTGCCGGGGAGTCGTCCGGGCCTGTGCGGGATCGGGGTTGATGGGGATCTTTGGATATTCCGATCGTCGGGTGCACGCCCTCCCTCAGTCACGCGTTGCGTGACAGCCCCCTCCCCGGAAGGAGCACATAGTGTGACGGCATGAAAAAGGGCCTCCGGCTAGGGGGGCCCTGAAATCGATTGAGAGATGACGACGATCAGCGGGGATCGGCGATCAGTCCTTGACGATGGTCTTGCCGGCGGTGGGGCCGGAGGCGAGGTCCTCGATCTCGGTGATCTCGAGCACCGGAATGGCGGCGGGCTTCTTGGTGCCCTTCTCCTCGGCCACCTTCACCTGCTCCTCGTAGATGGCGTCGTCGGTGTGCAGCACCACGTTGCCGCGGAAGCGGTAGCCCTTCTTCTCCGCCAGGTTGGCGAAGGCGATGACGAGCTTGCCGTTGGCCTGCAGGTTCTTGTAGGCCTGACCGGCGGTGCGCTCGTGATAGGCGATGTGGTTGTCGTCGAGCACGAACAGCGACATCTTCGGACCGAGGTCCAGCGTGCCGTCCTCGTTCTGGGTGGCGATCCAACCCAGGTTGTTCTCGATGAAGGTCTTCATTTCAGCGGTGAGCGTTGCCATATGCATCCTTTCAACGTTCGGTTCCGTCCAACGTCTACCCTACTCCGCAACGGCGATGGCGCACATGATTTCAACCTGTGAGAAACATCACTCCGTGCCATTGCTTCCGCCTCGATCGGATTATTCCGGGCTCTTCAATGCGGAGACCATGTCGATGCGGTCGAGCATGCGGTTGGTCACCAGTGTGACGATCAGCGCGAAGCCGAGCGCGAGCGCCGCGGAATACACATAGCTGATCCAGTGCGCGTGCACGGCGAAGTACATGCTCGGCATGCGCAGCGCCACGGTGAAGCCTTCGGCCACGAGCCGGCCGAACGGCAGGCCGAGCAGCACGCCGATCAGCGTCAGGATGATCATCTCCTTGTTCACGTAATGCCGTACCTCGCTCTTGCGGAAGCCGAGCACCTTGATGGTGGCGAGTTCGCGCTGTCGTTCGGAGATGTTCGTGGTGCCCAGGGTGAACAGCACCACGAAGGCGAGCGCGCCGGCAAGTACGAGCAGCACGTAGACGACGGTGTTGATGAGCGTGAAGTTCTTCCGGAAGTCACGGACGAGTTCGGCGGTGCTGGTGACGGACAGGTAGCGGTCGTCGTGCCGCAGTGTGTCGGAGAAGGCGATCTGCTTGTCCGAGTCGCCGTTGAGATGGGCGAGCATGCCGTTGGCCTTGTATTCGCCGAACAGTTTCTCGTACAGCGGCTGTGTCATGTACACGGTGTTGCCGAGGTAGTTCTCGACCACCGAGTCGACGGTCACGTTCACGCCGTTGAGTGCCGAGTCCTTGAGATGCGCCTTGCCTCCTTCGGCGAGCCCCAGCATCTGCTGTGCGTTCTTGGTCACGGCCACGCCGGAGTCGGACAGGGTCACCGCCGCTCCCCCGCCGATCGCCGCGCTATAGTCGCTTTGCGCTTCGCGTAGATGGATGTATCCACTGATGTCGCCGCCCTTGGGCACGACCATGATCTGCACGCTCTCCTCACGGCTGCCGCCGATGGCGTTGAGCGTACCGGAGTCGATGCGTACGGACTGCACGTCCTTGACCTGCTTGCTGTGTCCGAGTTCGTCGAGTGCGGAATCGTGATCGTTGTCGCCGGTGACGGCCATGAGATCGTAGTCGTAGACGCCGCCGTACTGGCTGGGCGAGAGTTCGACGACGGAGTCCTTGATGGCGAATCCACACATGAGCAGCATGGTGCAGCCCATGATGCCGGCGATGGTCATGAAGGCTCGTGACTTGTAGCGGAACAGGTTGCGTGCGGTCACCTTGTTGAGGAACGACATGCGTTTCCAGAGGAAGCCGATGCGCTCGAGCAGAATGCGTTTGCCGGCGCGCGGTGCCTTGGGCCTCATGAGCGCGGCCGGGCTGAGCCGCAGTTCGCTGCGGCACGCCCAGACGGCACTGCCCACGATGGCGATGACGAACAGGGCGATTCCCGCCAGACCGTACACCCAGTCGAAGTGCAGGGTGAATGCCGGCAGCAGGTACATGGTCTCGAAGATCGAGAAGATGATCTTCGGCATGGCGATGAATCCAAGCAGGTCGCCGAGTACGCCACCGGCAAGGCAGGCGAGCAGCGCGTAGACCACGTATTTGCGCAGGATCTCTCCGCGACGGTAGCCCAGCGCCTTGTAGGTGCCGATCAGACCGCGCTCCTCCTCCACCATGCGGGTGATGGCGGTGAGGCTGATGAGTACGGCGACCAGCAGGAACATGATGGGAAAGACGGTGCCGATCGCGTTGATGGATTTGGTGTCGCTGTCGATGCTGGCGTAGCCGCTCAGGCCCATGCGGTCGCGGACGTACCAGCGGGTGTCGTCGATGTTCTCCACGTCGGCTCGGGCGTCCGTGATCTTCTGCTGTGCCTCGGCCTTCTTCTGGTCGAGCTCCGCCTGCTGGGTGTCGATCTGGTGCTGTGCATCGGCGATCTGCTGCCGTGCCGATTCGATCTGGGCGCGACCGTCGGCGATCTGCTGCGCGGCCGCTTCGGCTTGGGCCTGCGCCGCCTGCAGTCGGGTTTGGGCCTGCGCGCTTCCCGCCGTGTTTCGGGATTCCTGACCGCCGGTCTGTTCCTCTGTCTGTCCGGTGTTCTGGGCTTCCTTCAGCTGGGCCTCCTGCGCGTCCAGCTGTCGTTCCTGCTCGTCGAGCTGGTTCCGCTGGTCGTCGAGTTCGGCGCGGGCGTTGTCGATCTTCGTCTGGGCGTCGTTGAGTTCGTCGTTGGCCTTGCGCTCCTCCTCGTCCACGGTGGCCGAGGCATCGGCTTTGAGCGACTGCGTTCGTGCCTTCTCCCGGTCGGACTGGATGGCCTCGACCCTGTTCTTCGTCGCATCCACCAGATTCGTGTAGGCGTCGGAGTAGGCGCGTTCCGACGACGCGCCGGCGACGCGCATGTAGGCCGCCGTGTAGGTGTTCTTCGCCGATTCGTCCACGGCCTCGCCGGTCGTGAAGAACGTGTAGTCGGGGGTTGCCGAGGTGTCGCGAAACGCGGTGGCGCCTTCGCTGTTGTTGGTGTTGGTCGGGTCGATCACCGTGCCGACGATCGTGTAGTCGCGTCGGGCGAAGATCCGCGTGGCATCGTCCTGCGCGGTGTCGGTTCCGTCGTCGTTCGCGGCGTCGCCGAGGCTCACCGTGTCGCCGATCTTCGCGCCGCTGTCGTTGAGGTAGGCGCTGGTGGTCGCGACCTCGTCGCCGTTGCGTGGCAGTCGGCCATCGAGCACGTATGGCGTATTGAAGTCCGTGACGATCTGGCTGAGCGTGGCGGTGGTCCTGCCGCCGTCCACGGTGACGCCGACCTCTTCCGAACGTCCGCCTCGCACGGCGTCCGCCCCCTTGACCTTGGCGAGCGCCGTGATGTCGTCGTCGGTGAGTCCCGTGGTGGAGACCACGGATACATCGTACAGATCCTGGCTGTCGAAGAATGTGTCGGCTGATCTGAGCAGATCATCGCACGCGGCGTGCAGGCCGGTGGCCATGGTCACGCCGAGCGCGGTGATGATGAGGATCGAGACGAATCGTTTGCCGTTGTGCGCGATCGTACGTCGGATGTCCTTGCCGAACGCGGTGTTGAAGCGTGGCGGGCGCCGGCCCCTGGCCGAATGCGCCGGGCGCCTCCTGCCTGGTCCTCGACGGGGTCGGATCCGCCCTGCTGCCGTCTGCTGCGTCATTGGTCTCACCTCACCATTCGATGTTGGCGATGGGCGTGGGATGCGGGTTGTATGTCATGTCGGTCACCGTTCCCGAACGGAATCGGATCAGACGGTCGGCCATGGGCGCGAGCGCGGAGTTATGCGTGATGAGCACCACGGTGATGCCGTCTTTGCGGCAGGTGTCCTGCAGGAGCTGAAGGATCTGCTTGCCCGTGGCGTAGTCGAGCGCGCCGGTCGGCTCGTCACACAGCAGCAGTTTGGGGTTCTTGGCCAACGCGCGGGCGATGGACACGCGCTGCTGTTCGCCACCCGACAGCTGTGCGGGGAAGTTCATCATGCGATGGTCGAGTCCGACCTTGGCGAGCGTCTGCGCGGGGTCGAATGCGTGCTCGCAGATCTGGGAGGCGAGTTCCACGTTTTCGAGTGCGGTGAGGTTGGGGACGAGGTTGTAGAACTGGAACACGAATCCGACGTCGAAGCGACGGTAGTCGACGAGTTCGTTCTCGCCGCATGCGGTGATGTCGCGGCCGTCCACGCTCACCGTGCCGGACGTGGCGCGATCCATGCCGCCAAGGATGTTCAGGGCTGTGGTCTTGCCGGCGCCGGATGCGCCGAGCACCACCGCCAGTTCGCCCTTCTCCACGTGGAACGACGCCTTGTCGAGCGCGAGGATCGCCGTGTCGCCGGCACCGTATCGTTTGGTCACGTCGTTGAATTCGATGTAGGCCATCACACACCTCCCGAGGCTCGCCACTGAACATCATGTTGTGTTATACAATCACTGTATCGGCATCGTTGACGGCCATCACTCAACATGTGCGGTGCATGATGTTGAGCGATGTTCCGGCAAACGGTTGGAATTGAAGCGATCACCGCCGATGTGCGATTCGCGACACGCTCCCGACGCCGTGGGCGTGCGACGTGGTTCCCGCGCATATCGGCCGGTGTCGGCGCATGTCGAACGGTGATCGGACGAACGGAACGGACGGACAGGGAGCGGCCATGAACAAGCAACCACAGGTGACCGAGCGAACCAAGGCGATGCTGTGCAAGGCGTTCTGGTCGTTGTATCGCATCAGGCCGATCGAAAAGATCACGGTCCGGGAGATCACGGAGAAGGCGGGGTACAACCGCGGCACGTTCTATCTGTACTACCGTGACGTACGTGACATGTTCTCGCAGATCGAGGAAAGTCTGCTGAACATGATCGACGATCTGGTGGCCGACATGCTTGTGGACGACGACCGCATCGACATCGAGTCGAATATGGGCGTGATCCTCAAGGCGGCGAAATCGCACTACGCCTACATGTCAGTGCTGCTCGGCGACCGCGGCGACCCCACGTTCGTCACCCGGTTCAAGGAAATCATCTGGCCGTTGGTGGACCGGTACCTCGGCATTACGAAGTCGCCCGACATGAGCGACGACGAGCGACGACTGCTCAAGGAGTTTTATCTGTCCGGGCTGGTGGCGGCGGTGACCACATGGCTGTCGATGAGCAATCGGATGCCGATCGACCGGTTCATCGCCTTTATCATGAGCAACGTGTTCGTCAGCCTTCCCCGGGAATGACGGCGACGATCAGGAATGACAAGGAGCACAGGACAGTGGGCATGATTCATGAACACGAATCCGTCGATCGAGGCATCACCGACTGCGTGATCTTCGGCGCCGGCGAATACTATGACGAGATTCCGGACGTCCCACAGGACGCGTATGTCGTGGCCGCCGACGGAGGACTCGATCACACGCGCTCCTACGGCATCGAAACCGACGCCATCATCGGCGACTTCGATTCGGTGGCCGACGATTTCTCCGCGTATATCGGATTGAGGAACATCACCCGTCTGCCCAGTGAAAAGGACGAGACCGACATGCTTTCCGCGGTGAAGATCGGCTGGGCGCAGGGTGCGCGCCGCTTCCACATCTACGGCGGTCTCGGCGGACGACTCGACCATACGCTCGCGAACATGCAGATGCTTGCCCGCATGGCCTATCACGGCGGCATCGGCTTCCTGCACGGCAACGGATTCGTCGCCACAGCGATCGCCGACGCCACATTGGACTTCCCCGCATGGGACGCGCCGGAGCGACGCATGGTCTCGGTGTTCGCCCATTCCGACCGCGCCAAACATGTGAGCATTCGTGGCCTCAAGTACGAGGTGGACGACGTGGAGCTGCGCAATACGCGAGCGCTCGGCGTGAGCAACGAATTCCTGCCCGGACGGCCGGCGACGATCGGCGTGGGAGACGGCACGTTGAGCATCACCTTCGCCGCCGAAGCGCCCTCCCCCACATGGCGCACCACGCACGAGACGGAGGGACCCAACGCACTCGGCGGGCTCGATACCGAAATATCGGCCCTGCTGGCCCGCCGGTAGAAGGCACGGCAGGATACGACGCATCGCCGACGATGCGTTGCTTGTCGTCGGCTTTCTACAGCAGTGCGGCCTCCCACTCGTTCTGCCGGAAGCCGACGAGAACTGTAACGGGATCGCCGGCGCCGTCAGGGATGACGAGCAACGGTCGTTTGACAAGCATGCCGTCGGTGGCCAGCAAGGCGATGGCCTCCTCGTCGCTCATGGAGGGAAGCTTGTCCTTAAGCCCCATGGACCGGTAAAGCCGACCGGAGGTATTGAAGAAACGGCGGATGGGCAAACCGCTGACGGTATGCCATAGCGTGAGCTCGGCGACGGTGGGGTTGTCGATGCGGATGTCGCGCTCCGTATGGTCGATGCCGTGTTCGCCCATCCATGCGCGGGCCTTGGCGCAGGTGGAGCAACGGGGGTGACAGAGGAAGAGCGGCTGGGTCATGGTGCGGTCCTTGTCTGATGGTGAATGAGGTGGGATGGCAAACGAAAAGGCCTCTCCCCCGGTCGCCCGGATGGAGAGGCCCCTGTTGACTAATCAGTAACGATCAGTGTCTCGCTATACTCACTCGGAGATCTCGGCGAAGTACAGCAGGGTACGGATCATGTTGGAGGTGAAGCCGTACTCGTTGTCGTAGAAGGTGACCGTACGAGCCAGGGTCACGCCGTCAACGGTGTTGACGTCGGTCTGGGTCGGGTCGAACACGCCACCGTGGGTGTCGCCGATGATGTCGGAGGACACGATGCCATCACCGTTGTAGCCGAAGTACTCGGTGTTGGAGAAGGCTTCCTTGAAGGCGGCGTTGATCTCGTCGGCGGTGGCCGGCTTCTCAAGCACGGAGGTCAGCTCGGTGACGGAGCCGTCCGGGACCTGGATGCGCTGGGCGTGGCCCTGCAGCTTGCCGTTGACCTCGGGCACAACCTTGCCGATGGCCTTGGCGGCACCGGTGGAGTGCTCGATGGTGTTGATGGCGGCGGCGCGGTTGTTGCGCGGCTTGGAACCACGCGGGCCGTCCAGGATCATCTGGGTGCCGGTGTAGGCGTGGATGGTGGTCATGAAGCCGGCCTTGATGCCCCACTTCTCCTGCAGCAGCTTCACCATGGCGGCCATGGAGTTGGTGGTGCAGGAACCGGCGGACACGATCACGTCGGTGGGCTTGAGGATCTCGTGGTTCACACCGAACACGACGGTCGGGGTGGTGTCATCCTTGGCCGGAGCGGAGATGAGGACCTTCTTGGCGCCAGCGTTGATGTGAGCCTGGGACTTCTCGGCGGAGGTGTAGAAGCCGGTGCACTCGAGCACGTACTCGACGCCATCGTTCTTCACCCACGGGATGTTGTTAGCATCCTTCTCGGCGTACACGGTGTATTCCTTGCCGTCCACCACAATGGCGGTGTCGGTGGAGGAGACCTCGACCGGAGTGCCATCATCGTGACGGAAGGTGCCGTGGGTGCTGTCGTACTTGAGCAGGTAGGCGAGCATCGAAGGAGTGGTCAGATCGTTGATGGCGGCGACCTCGATATCGCCAGCCTGGCCACCGCGAGCCTGCAGCTCGAAGATGCGGCGGAAAGCGAGACGACCGATGCGGCCGAAGCCGTTGATACCAATCTTTACTGTCATTTATTTATCTCCTGAATGGAAGTGGCGGGGGCGCATGAGACGAACACCCATGTGAGCGTTCGCACACCTCTGCCAGCTGTTGCCAACGTTCCCCATACTACTTGGTTATCTGTACTTTTTGGGGGTTTCCGCTGAAAGTTTGTCCATTTGTCGCTGAAGTGTCGTTTGCCGTCCAGACCGACGGTCCGAACGGCAAACGATCGACCCGTTCCGCGTTCAGTCGCGCAACGCCTTGACGAATCGCACCACATCGGCGGGTTTCATGCCAGGCAGGTAGCTCTGCACCACGGCGAGCGCGATCTGCACGAGACGCGAGGAATCGGGATAGCAGATGTACACGCCCTGCTCCTGCGGCTGGAACTTCTTCTTGAAGCGGAACAGCGAGTGGAAGCCGTATACGGGTTCGATGATGTCGGCCACGGCCATGAGCACGTGCTGCAGGAACTCGACGCCGGCGCTCTGATTCTCGAGCTCCATCACGCTGATGCCGGCGAGCGGTGCGGCGGACAGGCTCATGAACTCGGCGCCCTCGTCCTTGAGCCGTTCGGCCATGCGGGCGATGAGGAACTCCATCACGCCGTTGGCGCTGTCGGGACGATGCCGCATGAAGTCGAGCGTCCAGCCGACGATCTGCCCGTCGCGCCAGGTGGGCAGCCAGCTGGTCACGGCCTGCACGGTGCCGTCGGCGTCCACGGCGCATAGGAGTCGCACGCGCGGGTCGAGCAGCTCCTCCACGCCGCCGAGGGTGAACTTCATCTCGGGAAGCGACTTCTCCTCGGCCCACTGTTCGGAGATGTCCATGATCTGGGACTGCACGCTCAGCGGCGCCTGCTCGAATGTGGTGAGCACGTCGGTGACGCCGTCGCGCTTGGCCTTGTTGATGGCGGTGCGCACGTCCTGCCATTTCTTGCCGCGGGTCTGCCACTGCGCGGGCAGCACCACCATTTCGGTGCCGACGTCCAGCGACTGCCATCCCATTGAGGCAAGCAGCTCGCGTTGTTCGGCATGCACGCTGTAGAACACCGGGGTCCAGGACTGTTCGGTGCAGTAGGCGATGAAGTCCCTGAAGTCCTGTTCCCATTCGGTTTTGTCGCCGAACGGGCCGGTGACGGTCAGGGCGATGCCGTGCTCCACACGATAGGCGATCACGGAGTTGCCGGACGGCGAGAACCAGTAGCGGTTGCCGTCCCATGTGCCCATGAACGACATGGATTCGCCGTCGATCTCCACGAGCTTCGAGGCCTTGGCCTGCGCTTCGTGGCCTTCCAGCGCGGCGTCGGTGAAGCACCAGAGCGCGGCGAGGATCGCCACGATCCAGAACACCGGCCCGATGCCCTGGTAGACCGCGGAGGCGATCGTATGCGGCCGGGGCAGGAAGTCGGGCGTCACCTCGTTGAGGAATCCGATGGGCAGGAATCGACGTGGCATCTCCTCGATCAGCAGCCCCATGCCCGGACGGATGGTGAACTCGTTCGGACGGGTCAGTCCGATGATCAGGTATGCCGCGCACAACGCGATGAGGGCGCCGAGCGAACCGGTCAGTGCCGTCGCCAGACGACGTCCGCTCGTTTTCAGACGGAAGCATCGCATGGACATGGCCACGACGAGGGCGAACGCGATCGGCAGCAGGGCGGTGAACAGCGCGGAACGCCATGCGCCATGCGCGATCAGCGCACGCATGCCGTCGGGCGATTGCGAGAGCGGGAACACGAGGTAGTACACCACGGCGAGGGCAGCAGTGCCGATGTTGGCGATGATGCTGGTCCATGCGGCCAGACGGCGTCCTTTGAACAGGCCCCATGAGACGGCCAGCATGAAGGCGCATGGCAGCAGGGAGACGATGATGCCGCCCGGCATGGAGAGGCGCTGCAGACGATACTGCACGAAGCAGTCCATGGAGTTGGCGCCGTTGAGACACTGCTGCAGACGGGTGTTGTCGAGCGAGTTCGGACCGAGCAGCAAACCAAGCGTGGACAGCGGCCCATGGTGGATCGGCGACGACATGGCCACCAGAGGGCCAAGCGCGAAGACGGCAGAGACGATGCCCAGCATGCGCCTGGTCTCGAACACGCTGCCGTGGTTCCACTGCATGTGCTCCTCGTCGCGCTGCGCCATGAGATAGCCAAGCAGATGGCCGAACAGCGCGGCCGCAAGAATGCAATAGTCGCCGGGCTCGCCGCGGTAGAGCACCAACGTGGCCACGATCGCATAGCCGATCACGCGAATGCGGTGACGCCACAGCAGCGATGTGAATGCGCTGGCCGCCATCAGAGGGCCTACGGCCACGGCGAGCGGACCGAGCACGGTGCCCAGCCGTGCCATGGAACTCCATGCCACGCTATGGCCGTTCACCGCGACGGAGACGCCCATACCCGCGGCAATGCCGCCGATCGAGCAGATCAGCGCGACCCATGCGGTCTTGGCGGCCCCGAACCGTGATTCGGCGACCGAACCGGCCACTAGCAGCACGGGGATGTCGAGCAGCAGACGCAGCGGATGCATGACGAGCAGCAGGGCCAGCGGAACCACATAGAGCATGCCCTGGACAAGCTTGTCGTAGCTGATGCGCGCCGGCTGCGGCGGGAATACGCCGTCGGTGACGGCGGCCCATACGACGAAGGCCAGATTGATCGCCAGTACGACGACGGCGAACGATACGGTCAGCGGATGAGAACGTACCCACCCAGTCACGTCCCGCATCACCGGTCCGAAGGAGCGGAAACGGCCGTGTTCGGATGAGCCCTTTGCCTTCTTGTTCCTCGGTTGCTCGTTCCTCGTAGGTTTCCGGTCCTGCTGCCCGTTTGCCTGAGCGTGTTCGTTCGTCGTGACCGGTTCGTCCGGACTGACAGGGTTGCCTGAGCCGACCGGTTCGCCCGGTTTGACGTTGTCTGCTGTGGTATCGGTCATCGTTCCTCCTCCCGTGGAATCGTCGCCACTTCAAGTGGCCGTACGTTGGTGAAATCCTGCAATGGTCGCGCCTCGCCACCAAGTCCCAGCTGCGCTCCCAAACGATCGGTGCTCGCTCGCAACGCGGACTGCACGGCGTGCCAGTCGTGGCCGGTGCCGGTCACGACGAATGTGGTCACCTCCATGCCGATGCCCTGTGCCACGCCGGCCACCTGCGTGATGTTCGACACGGATTCGTCGTCCAGTTCCCCGGCGGCCATGATCAGCGTCTGATCGGAATGACCGCGCGCCCGCATGATATCGATCGGCACATGCCGGCGGTAGGCCTGCTCGTCGCCGTTGAAGAACGTGTGGATCATCGACCGTTCGCTGCCGTTGTGCGGACCGAGCTCGGCGCCCACGGTGAACATGTGCCCGTACAGATCCGGATGCGACGGGCCAAGCTGAATCGTGCAGGTGCCTCCCTGCGAGAACCCGCCGATGGCCCAGTGTTCGGCACCGGTTTCGACGGGCAGGGTGCGCGTGATCCAGTCCGTGACGTCACGGGTCAGGTAGGTCTCCGCATTGCCGTATTTGCTTGAGTCCACGCACAGCGTGTTGTGGAAGGCGTTGCCGAGCTGATCCGGGGATACGACAATGGGCGCGAGACCATGATGGGCGGCCGCATAGTCGTCGAAGATCTCCTTGAGATGCCCGGCGAGGAATGCGCGATCGGGGCTGCCCGGCTGACCGGCCATCATGATGAACACCGGCAGTTTCGGCGGGTTGTCGACCAGCGCGGCGGGGGGCAGGTATATGACGGCGTCGCGGGCCTTGAATCCCGATCTGGTCGCTGGAATGGCCACCGAAGCCACCAGTCCGTGCTTGGGCGTCTGCGGCGCGTTGCCCTGTTCCGCGGCGGCGTTCCATCGTTCGACCGTGGTCGTGGCGCGGTGGATCGTCGAGGGATCGAATTCGCGGAATGTGGAGATGCCGAGCACGCTGCTCACCGTGGGATACTCCCCGTACACTCCGTTGACGTTCACGACGCAGGACAGCACGGCGAACGGTATGAGTATGGCGGCCAGCACGCGTCGCCGGCCACGGAACAGCGCGACGGCCGCGATCAGCGCGCCGACGATCGCGCAGCCGAGCCCGATGACCAGATCGACCTTGAGCCCGAGCTCCACGCCGAACACCAACAGTCGGTCAAGCAGGAATGCGATGCCGAAACCGCCGATGAATCCAAGAACCATCCCCGACGGCATCCACCATACGCGATGCCCGGCGAGCGCGGACAGACCGCGACCGAGCACGGACCGCCGTCGCCACGACCTCCCGGCCCTCTCCGATTCGCCATCGTCGCCCACGACCGTCTTGCCGGACGTCGTACCGAATGACAGCGCAAACAGCACGACCACGCCGACGCATACCAGTACGAACAGTCCGATCGGCAGCCATCCCGAGTCGATGCGGATACGCAACAGCTCCCGAACCCACCTCGAACGCACGCCGGATCACCTCCCGTTTTGTCACGTGCATGCCATGTATCGTTGATTGGATTCCCAACCCAGAAACGATAGGCCCGGCACGGCATCATAGTCATCATCCTCAGGATTGATTTGACCGACGCGACACCGGCATGGCGTACGGCATGGCGCAGTTGACCGCTGAGGGTATTACTGAAGGCATGTCAAAGAAAGCAAAGAACGCCAAAGGCAAGGGATCCACACCCGCCACGCTGCAGCTGGAGAACGCGGGAGTGGCGTTCACCCTGCACGAGTACGAGCATTCCAACGATCATATGGACGACGGTTATGGCGTGGAGGCCGCCACAAAGCTCGGCTACGACCAGCATCAGGTGTACAAGACGCTGCTGGCCGACACCGGTGATGAGCTGGTGACCGCCGTGGTGCCGGTGAGTGGGCATCTGGACATGAAGGCGCTGGCGGCGGCCGTGGGCGCGAAGAAGGCGCAGATGGCCGACCCGAAGAAGGCCATGCGGCAGACTGGCTATGTGGTGGGAGGCATCTCGCCGCTCGGTCAGAAGACCCATCATCGCACGGTGATCGACGAGGGAGCGCTTGCCTTTGACGAGATGCTGGTCTCCGGAGGCAAGCGCGGACTGAGCATCGGCGTGGCTCCGAAGGACCTGATCGCCGTGCTGAACGCCGTCACCGCGCCGATCGCCACGTGGTGAGGTTCGGTTTTCAGGACAGGTCGACGGGGAGGCAGTGGTCGGAATCGTAGCCGTTGGCCGAGCACCAGCCGGTGGCGTCGTCCGTTGAGGAGAACGATTCGCCGGACAGGGTGACGTAGTATTCGCTCGGCCCCTTCTTGGTGTAGGTCGGGTAATCGTTCGACCAGATCAGCAGCGCGTTCGGATACCGGCTCTTGAATCCGAGGAACTCCGCCCAGATGTCCTGATACGACCAGACCTTGCCTTCCGCATCGAGGTCGAGCCGCTTGCTCGACAGCTGCGTGGTGTACGTGTAGTAGAAGCCGGACGCCGCGGACTTGTCATGGCTGATCTGGTCTTCCAGTGCCTGATGGGCGGCGGATTCGCGGTCGTCGTTGCCCATGGCGTTGGCGCCGGCCATCACGCCGCTGGCCGGCGAGGATGCCGAGCCGTCGGCCGCGGTGGCCGTGCTTACGGTCACGGTCAGGTCGGTGGCGTCGATCTGCTCGGGCACGCGCCAGTACTGGTTTGTGGCGAAGGCGAGACGGGCCTGCGCCGACGACGAGGAGATATCCACGGGATCGGAGGAGAAATCGAATACGGCGGATGCCACCAGACCGTCGGAGTCGGAAATCTTGATCTCGGTGTTGTTCGAGCCGAAGACGTCCTTGGACGAGCCCGAGCAGGACGAGGAGAAATGCACGGTGGTCACCAGATAGTCGTTCATCGTGTCGACCGTGGCGACGGTCGCCTTGGGCGCGGTGCTACAGGTCGACGAACCACCGGACGACGATGAGGACGAGGACGACGTTCCCTGATCCGAGGCGGTCGTCCCGGCCGTGCCGCTGCTCGAATTGCCCTTGCCGCCGAACAGGGCCACGGCGGCGAAGAGCACCACCACGATCAGGGCGGCGATCAGGGCGATCGTCAGCGGGGGGATCTTCTTCTTCACGGCAGCGGTCATGCCCGGCTGGCCGTTCGGCATGCCCGGCTGACCGGGAACGTTCCCGGGGAATGGCATCGGTCCAGGCCCCTGCATCGGGCCGTTGGGCGCGGACTGGGCCGGCGGCACCTCGGGAGCCACGACGCCGGGAATACGGGCGCCGCATCCACTGCAGAACGCCTCGTCGGGGTCGAGTGCACGACCACAGACGGGGCATGTGCTCGGCGTGTGGGTTCCGGCATCGGCCCTGAGCCCAGTGGGGTTCATGACCTGGGTCGCCTCATCGGCGGGAGCGGTCTGGGGCGCAGACGCCGGGTTCGGCGCAGCCTTGGGCTCCTGCTGCTTGGGCTTCGGCTCGGCCTTCTTCTTCGGCGTTTCCACCGGAGCACCGCAACTGGGGCAGAATACATCACCGTCTTCGCAGGCGGCCCCGCAATTACCGCATTTCATCGCCTCTCCATTCCCTCAACGACAATCGCTGGATATTGTAGAACGGAAGGCGAACGATCCACGCCTCCGCCCGTTCAGCGAGCGCGACGCAGTTCGGCAGGCAGCACGAAATGCATCTTCTCCTTGGTGGTGGTCACATACGACACGTCCTCGTACCCCATGGTCTTCAGCGCCGTCACCACGCCGGAAACCAGTGCCTCGGGCACGGATGCGCCGGAAGTCACGCCTACCGAGGATGCGTGTTCGAACCATGCCGGGTCGAGCTCGCTCGCGTCGTCCACGCGCCAGGCACGGCCACGGCCGGCAAGCGCCTGTTCGGCCACTTCCATGAGCCGCACCGAATTCGAGGAGTTCGCCGAACCGACCACGACCACGCAGTCGGATTTCTCGGCCACGGATTTGACGGCGGTCTGCCGGTTCTGCGTGGCGTAGCAGATGTCGGAGCTCGGCGGTTCGATGATCCACGGGAAACGATTCTTGAGTGCTTCGATCACCGCACGGGTCTCGTCGATCGACAGCGTGGTCTGGGACAGGTAGACGAGTTTTGATTCGGGCGGGAAGTCCAATGCGCTCACGTCGTCGGCG
This sequence comes from Bifidobacterium callimiconis, assembly GCF_003952005.1. GTDB lineage: Bacteria > Actinomycetota > Actinomycetes > Actinomycetales > Bifidobacteriaceae > Galliscardovia > Galliscardovia callimiconis. Next base: position 54,427 of record NZ_QXGJ01000006.1, on the reverse strand, counting down.
TGCTCGATCAGGTGGACGTGCTTCGGCGACTCCCCCACCACGCCCACGGCCTCGTCATGGCCGCGATGTCCGATGTAGACGATCTCGTAGCCATCCTTGACGTATCGCAGCACCTCACGATGCACCTTGCTGACCAACGGGCAGGTGGCGTCCACCACGTGCATGCCGCGCCTGGCGGCCTCATGCTGGACGGCCGGGGACACGCCGTGCGCGGAGAACACGACGGGGATGCCGGCGGCCACGGCCTCGTCGGGGATCTCGTCGAGCTCCTCCACGAACACCGCGCCCTGGGCGGCCAGGTCCCCCACCACGTGACGGTTGTGCACGATCTGACGTCGCACATATACGGGGGGAAGCCCCTGCGGGCGTTCGTCGGCACTGTTTTTGGCCGCCTTGAGGATCGTCTCGACGGTCTGGATGGCGCGGTCGACCCCGGCGCAGAAGCCGCGCGGATCCGCCAGTACAATGCCCTTGCCCATGAATACAGCCTTTCCCTATCGTTGCCGTGCGAACTGCAACCCATGGTAAGGCATCGCGGCGGTGCGATACGAAAAAACGCACGCGGCGTTCGCGGGGTACACTTATGAGAGCGGTAACATTTCGGTTATCGCACCGACCAATCGACATGCGTTCGCATGGATGTTCACTATGGGAGTGATGGATATGGCAACCAAGAACCTGCCGCCGCGCACCGGCCAGCAGTACTCGATCTCATACGGCGACTACGAGGCCGTGATCACCGAACTCGGCTCCACGATGCGCAAGATCACCTACAAGGGCAAGAACGTGATCGTGCCTCTCGGCCCGGACGATCCGATCACCTGCTGCCAGGGCCAGCTGCTCATCCCGTTCCCCAACCGCATCAAGGACGGCAAGTACACGTTCGAGGGCAAGACCTACGAGCTGCCCATCGACGAGCACGACCGCAACAACGCCATCCACGGCTACGGCTACCGCTCCTTCTGGAATCTCGAGACGCTCACCGAATCCTCCGTCACGCAGACGTGGCGCGTGCCGAACATGAACGGCTACCCGTTCGACCTGCTGGTCAGCTGCACGCACGAACTGGACGAGAACGGCATGCACGTCACCGTGAGCGCCTACAACAACGGCGACATCAACGCCCCGTGGGCGATGGCCATCCACCCGTGGCTCGACAACGGCTTCAACGGCTACGGCGACGAAATCGACGGCGCCAACGCGCAGTGCCACCTGACCGTGCCTGGCGACACGCACGTGACCGTGGATGAGAACCTGATCCCCACCGGCACCGAATCCGTGGACGGCACCAAGTACGACCTGCGTCAGGGCCCGCTGCTGGTGAACCAGCCGTTCGATGACGCGTGGACCGACCTGCATCACGACGCCGACGGCACCGTGACCGCCACGTTCACGCGCCCCGACGGACTGACCGTCAAGGTGGGCGGCGACGAGACCATCACCTCGTTCCAGGTGTGCACCGGCACCGGCTTCCCCGCGTTCATGCACCCGGCCGGCACCGCGGTGGAGCCGCAGACCGCGTACGCGAACACCTTCAACACCGGCATCGACCTGGTGAGCATCAAGCCCGGCGAGACCTTCACGAGCAAGCTGTTCATCAACGCCAGCCTGTGACGCCGAGCAAGACGTGCCGACGCCCGGTGGCTCGAGCCGAATGACCGCACAGTGAACCGTGGGTTGATCCCAAGTTGTGTTTGTCGCGCAAATATGGGATAATCCATCAGGCTTATTTCATCATCAGTAAAGGAGTCCATCATGGGCAAGCGCGGACGTCTGCGTCGTGACCGCCGTAAGAAGGCTGCAAACCACGGCAAGAGGCCGAATGCCTGATCTTCAAGGCAGGCTTTTCCAAGCGAAAGAACCCCGGAACGCGATATGCGTCCGGGGTTCTTTTTCGTATGCGAGGGTTTTTATCCCTCCCTCAGTCCGACTTCGTCGGCCAGCCCCCCCCCCGTGGAGGGAGCACTCCGATGGAATTCAGCTGGCGTCGTTGCGAAGGCACTGGTGGAGGCGTTCGATCAGGCATTCGGGGGCGCCGTCGGGACGCAGATAGGCCCGCAGCATCTCGATCATGGCCTTCTCCCGGTCATCGCAGCAGGTATTGATGTCGAAGCATTCGCCGTTCGACGCGGCAAGTCCTTCGGGCGCGGGCGCCACCGGGACCGCAGGAACGGGCGTGACATTGACCACGGTCTGGGTGATCGTCGTATGGCGGAGCGCGCCGCTGGGGTCGCTCGTGATGCTGACGCTGGTATGGCGTTCGATCTGACCGTTCATGAGCGCTCCTTCCTCCCGCTATGGCCGGCGGTCGTTTCCCGTCGACCGGCATGCGATCGTTTCCTACGTCCATTATCGCCCGGATCGTCGCCTTTGGGGTTCGCGTTCGGTGAAACCGCGGCCTTGCCGTATCCGCGTTCCCGCGCATAGCTTTCCAGCTCGTGCTTGAGCTGGGTGCGGGCACGATTGAGCCGGCTCATCACCGTACCGATCTTCACCCCCTGCTCGTCGGCCACCTGCTGATACGACTTGCCGTCGATGGCGGCGTCGATGAACACCTGACGACGTTCGGGACTGAGCTTGTTCAGCGCGGCCATGATCTCCTCGGGCGCAAAAGCATCCCAGTAGGTCTGCTCGGCGGACTTGAGCCCCTCGCCACTGTGCTCGGACGCGGAGTAGATGTCCCAGTCGTCGTATTCGCCGGTCGAATCGTTGGCTCGCTGGGGGCGGCGCTTCGCCTTCTGGTACTGATTGAAGTACAGATTGCGTTCGATGGTGGTCATCCACGCCGCGAAATTGGTGCCCGTCGTGAACGAATCGAAGTTCTTGAATCCACGCTCGAAGGTGTCCTGCACCAGATCCTGCGCGTCCTCGGGATTGTTGGTCAGCTTCATCGCCTGACGGTAGAGGCCATCCACCACGGGCATGGCCAGCGCCTCGAATTCGGCGCGCCTGTCCCCGTCCGTTACGCCTGGAGTCTTGTTGTCAACCACCATTCCATTGTGCCACGAACGATCCGCGGAACCGCGAAGCCGGTAGTCGACGATCCTTTGTCGTTGAGCACACAGACAATACAAGGCATGACCGAATTGCTTACGGCGATCGACGCCGCACCGAATCAGACCGCAGATCAGACACTGGCCGATTCATGGCTGCTGGGGTTCGACACCGAGACCACGGGCGTGGCCGCCGGACGGGACGCCATCTGCTCGGCGTCCCTGGTGCTGCGTGACCCCGACAAGGGCTATGACGGCGATGTGGTCGGTGAATGGCTGATCAACCCCCATCGTCCGATCTCGCCGGCCGCGAGCCGTGTGAACGGATTCACCGATGAATTCCTTCAGGAGCACGGCGGGGAGCCTACGGAACTGCTGGAGCGGATCGCCTCCATCATCGCCTCCGCGCAACGTCACGGCATTCCGCTGCTCGCCTACAACGCCCCGTTCGACGTGGACATGCTCGAAGGCGACCTCGCCCGATGGGGATTGCAGTCGCTGCACGATCGGCTGGACGGCGAACTGATCGTGGTGGACCCGCTGGTGATCGACCGTGAGATCTCGCATCGCAAGGGCAAGCGCACGCTGACCGACACCACCTTCTACTACGGCGTGGAACCGCACGGCGACTTCCATAACGCCACCGCCGATACTACGGCCGCGGTGGATCTGATCGAACCGATCACCCGTCTCTATCCGCAGACCGGCCGGCTGACGCTCGGGGAGATCATGGACTGGCAGCGCGACGCCCACCGTCGTTGGAAGGATTCGTTCAACCAGTGGCTTGTCTCCAAGGGGCGTTCCCCGATCACCGGCGGCTGGTTCGAATAGTCCGGCCGAACCATTGATCGGATGATTCATCGAAAGTCCAGAAGACAAGCGAGATCATCACAGAATTACCACGCTGTTCCCAGCGTTCTTGAACGTGCGCAGAGATACACTGTCACCGGTTCCGGCGACACGGGCATGACTCGAACCACCGCCGGACGGATTTACCGATCATCCGCAACGCCCAGTCAGGAACAATGGAAACCATGACGCTCTCACTTGCATCCGCCGCCCGCCTGCTCGACCAGCATGGTCTGCTTCGAGAAATCATCCAGAACGATCGTTGGTCGCTTGATCCGCAGGATTTCACCGATATCGCATTCACCGCGGTCACCTACGACTCCCGGGCCGTGGACGCCACCACGCTGCTATTCTGCAAGGGCCGCTTCAAGGCCGAGTATCTGACGGCCGCCAACGAGGCCGGACTCGCCTGCTATGTGGCGGAAACCGACTTCTCCGAGCGCACCGATGCCGTCGGCCTGATCGTGGATGATGCGCGCAAGGCGATGAGTCTGCTGTCCGCCGAGTTCTACGGCCGCCCGCAGGACTCCCTGACCGTGGTGGGCATCACCGGCACCAAGGGCAAGACCACCACCGCCTACTTCACCCAAGCCGTGCTCAACGCCTGGTCCGGCGGCAAGGCCGCCCTCTTCTCGTCGGTGGACAACTGCCTCGACGGCAAGCACTACGAGGAATCCGATCTGACGACGCCTGAGTCGTTGGATGCGTTCCGCATGATGCGCACGGCGGTCGACAACGGCATGAGGTACCTCGTCATGGAGGTCAGCTCCCAGGCCTACAAGGTCCACCGCGTCCACGGGCTCACCTTCGACGTCGGCGCCTTCCTCAACATCAGCCCCGACCACATCAGCCCCATCGAACACCCCACCTTCGAGGACTACTTCCACTGCAAACGCCAGATCATCACCAACAGCCGCGCACTCGTCCTCGGCGACGGTTGTGCGCACGCCGATCTGATCCGTCAGGACGCGGCCCGCGCCGGCATCGACGTGACCGAGACCGCGCCGCGCGAACAGGTGATGGAGTCGCATGATCTTGCCATCGACGGCGACTTCAACTACGCGAACGCCGCCGCGGCGCTGGCGATCGCCCACGTGATCGGCGTGCCGGACGGCGATCCGGCACTGCACGCCATGGATACCGTGCGCATCGCCGGCCGTATGGAGCAGTTCCACGACACGCACAGCGACACCGTGGCGATCGTCGACTACGCGCACAACTACGCCAGCGTGAACGCGCTGCTCGACTTCGTGGACAAGCGCTTCGGCGAACGTCATCCGCATATCACGCTGGTCACCGGTTCGGCCGGCAACAAGGCGTACGACCGTCGCGACGGCATCGTCAACGCCGCGCAGTCGCGCATCGACCAGTTCGTGTTCACCACCGAGGACAGCGACACCGAACCGTATCTCGACATCTGCAACCAGATGCAGGGCTACATCACCGACCCGAACGTGGCGTCCACGATCATCGTGGATCGCACCGAGGCGGTGAACTGGGCGGTGGACCGCGCCCGCGAGCGTCAGGATCGGCTCAACGTGCTGCTGCTCATCGGCAAGGGCGACGAACGCTGGATCAAGGATCACAACCGTCATGTGGCCTACGAGGGCGACGATCGTCTGGTCGCCCGACTGTTCGGCACACAGGAGTGACGGCGGAACGCGGTCGCTGTAGAATATCCGTCGTGCGTGCCGGTTGTGGTTATGGCATGCACGACGGATATCTAGGAAGAGGACCGTATGCCCGAGGAATCGAATCGTTCCGGATTATGCCTGGCTTCGGCCGTGGAACTGCTCACCCAGCACGGACTGCTGCGTGAGATCATCGCCGGCGACACGTGGACGCTCGACGCGCATGATCTGCCGCATAGCGAGACGCCGTTCACCGCCATCACCTACGACACCCGCGAGGTGCGGCCCGGAAGCCTGTTGTTCGTCAAGGGACGGTTCGAGCCCGAATTCCTCGACAACATCGACGACAAGGGTCTCGCCTGCTACGTGGCGGAAACCGACTATGAGGACCGCACCACGGCACCTGGTCTGATCGTAAACGACGTGCACAAGGCGATGAGTCTGCTGTCCGCCGAGTTCTACGGCCGCCCGCAGGACTCCCTGACCGTGGTGGGCATCACCGGCACCAAGGGCAAGACCACCACCAACTACTTCACCCACGCGATTCTCAACGCGTATTCCGACGGCCACGCCGCGATGATGAGCTCGATCGCCGTCTGTCTTGACGGCCGTACGTGGGAGCCTGCGCATCTGACCACGCCTGAGTCGTTGGATGCGTTCCGCATGATGCGCACGGCGGTCGACAACGGCATGAAATACCTCGTCATGGAGGTCAGCTCCCAGGCCTACAAGGTCCACCGCGTCCACGGGCTCACCTTCGACGTCGGCGCCTTCCTCAACATCAGCCCCGACCACATCAGCCCCATCGAACACCCCACCTTCGAGGACTACTTCCACTGCAAACGCCAGATCATCACCAACAGCCGCACCATGGTGATCGGCGCGGACAGCGATCATCTCGGTCTGCTGATGCAGGAGGCGACACGACACGACGTGACGGTGACGACGTTCGGCATCGACGCCGCGGACGGCGGACACGAATCACAAACCGTCGTCGACGTGATCATGACGCCCGACCCGAGTCGCAAGACCGGCTTCGACCTCACCTATGGGGGTGTCACGGAATCGTTCGAACTGGACATGCTCGGCGAGTTCAACTTCCTCAACGCGGCTTCGGCCGTGGCGCTCGCCATGCGTGCCGGCGTACCGTTCGACGACCCGGCGATGCGTGCGATCGAACGTGTGCAGGTGCCCGGCCGTATGGAGCGATTCGTCGGCGGCGACGGACTGCATGTGTACGTGGACTTCGCACACAACTACCTGTCCACCAAGGCGCTGGTCGACGAGATGCTGCGCGTATACGGCGAGCGCAATCCGCGGATCACGCTGGTGGCCGGCACGACGGGCGGCAAGGCCATCGACCGCCGTGAGGGCATCGTCAAGGGTGCGCTGGGCCGCGCGGAGTCGTTCATCTTCACGCTGGACGATCCGAACTTCGAGGATCCACGCAAGATCTGCGAGGAGATGGCGTCGTTCGTGAGCGACGAGTCGGCCGAGGTGCAGATCATCGTGGACCGCGAGCAGGCGATCATCACCGCGATCCGTGAGGGTCGTGAATCCGTGGACCACGATGGCCGATTCAACATCGTGCTCGTGATCGGCAAGGGCCACGAGACGCGCAACATCATCGACGGCAAGGCCGTCTACTGGCCCGGCGACGCCACGATCGTGCGCCGCGAGCTCGGACTGGACTGACATATACCGTTCCCAAAGAGAGGACTACAACACATCATGGCGAAGAAATTCCAGCCGATTCTGCTGGGCAGCGACATCAACGTGTACGGCATGGCCCGCGCGTTCCACGAGGAGTATGGCATCGTGTCCGACGCGTACGCCTACTTCCAGCTGAGCCCCACCAAGTTCAGCAAGATCGTCAACGTGCATATCGTGGACGACTTCAACAACTTCGTGAAGTTCCGTGATTTCATGCTCGATCTGGGCAAGCGCATGAAGGCCGAGGACCCGGATCGTACGCTGCTGCTCATCCCCTGCGGCGACGTGTACGCGAACCTGCTCAGCCAGTGCGGCGACGACCTGCGTGAATGCTTCGTGTACAACACGCTCGATATTCGTCTGTCGCGCCGTCTGGCCTACAAGACCACGTTCTATGAGATCTGCGAGCAGTATGGTCTGCCGCATCCGAAGACCCGCTCCCTGACCGCGGACGAGGTGCGCGCCGGCGAATACCGGAACCTGCCGTTCGACTATCCGGTGGCCATGAAGCCGGCGAACAGCGTGGAATGGCTGAACATCGATTTCGAGGGCCGTCGCAAGGCGTACATCTTCCAGGATCCGGCCGAGCTCGAGACGATCATCAAGCGCGCCTACGACGCCGGATACACGTCCGAGATGGTGATCCAGGACTTCATCCCCGGCGACGATAGCCGTATGCGCGTGCTCAACGCGTACGTGGACAAGCATCATCGCGTGCGCATGATGTTCCTCGGCCATCCGCTGCTTGAGGACCCCTCCCCCGTGGCGGCCGGCAACTACGCGGCCATCATCCCCGACTACAACGAGGAGGTGTTCCGCACGATCAAGACGTTCCTCGAGGACATCAAGTACGAGGGCGTCGCCAACTTCGACATGAAGTACGACGAGCGCGACGGCAAGTACAAGCTGTTCGAGATCAATCTGCGTCAGGGCCGTTCCAGCTACTTCGTCACGCTCAACGGCTTCAATCTGGCCAAGTACTTCGTGGACGATCTGGTGGAGGACACGCCGTTCGACGGCAACACCGTGTTCGGTCATGGATCCAAGCTGTGGCTGGAGATCCCGCGTTCCATCTTCACCGACTACGTGGCCGAGGGCGACGACAAGCGTCGCGGCGAGTCCATGCTCAAGGCGGGCAACTGGGGCACTACGCTCGAGTACGCCAAGGACATGAATCCGCTGCGCTGGCTCATGATCCGCCACATGTTCTCCATCTACAAGAAGAGCTACGCCAAGTACTTCATCAAGAAGTAGGCGGATCCCGCGCTATCATTGCTTTTCAGGCAAATTCGACAATAACCTCGACAATCAACGCGAACATGCCTCGCGGCAGCGGAGGTTCCGGATCGTTCCGGACACCTTCGATGCCGCAGGAGGCGGACAAGGCAAGTGGAGCGTACATGAAACGACCGTTTTTCGCTGTTCTGGGCGGTATGGGATCCCTGGCTACCGAAAGCTACGTGCGTCTGGTCAATCAGGCCACGCACGCGCATCGTGATCAGGAGTTCCTTGATTATGTGGTGTTCAACGACGCCAGCGTGCCCGATCGTACCGAGTTCATTCTCGGCCGCAGCGACGAGGATCCCTTCCCCGTGATCGCCGACGATATCGAGAAGGCCACGGCCATGGGGGCGAGCTTCATCGTGCTCACCTGCAATACGGCCCATTATTTCTACGACCGGTTCCAGGCGCTCACCGATGTGCCGATCCTGCATATGCCGCGCGGCGCCGTGCGGCGCATGAGCCGCCTGTATCCGGCCGGCGAGTACCGACGCGTGGGGTTCATGGGCACCGAGGGCTCCCGCGCCTCGGGCGTGTACCGCAAGGCCGTGGAGGAAGCCGGATACGAGTTCGTCGAACCGGACGAGAGCATGCAGTATCGCGTGGATTATCTGATCTACCACGACGTGAAGGGCACCGGCGAGCTCAATCAGGAACGCTACAAGGCAGCCATCGACACCATGCTTGACTACTACCGCTGCGATACGGTGATCCTCGGCTGCACCGAACTGTCCGTGCTCAACGAGGCGTTCCCCATGCCGGACAAGCCCATCATCGACGCGCAGGCCATCCTCGTGGACGACACCGTCGCCCGCGCCAAGGCCCTCCGCGGATGATCGTCTCATTGCGTCCTGGCTCCCCTCTCTGAGGGGAGCTGTCTGCGCAGCAGACTGAGGGGAGTATCGCTTACTACATATAAAGGCCGGTGGGTGGCCGCAGACATTGATACATGTCTGCGGCCACCCACCGGCCTTGTTGTTTCACTATGACGTGGTGCATGATTCAACAAAATCAGGCACCACGTCATGACCGCGCTCACGCGCCGATCAGGTCCTTCTCCCGTTCCAGCTTCTGGCTCACCACGGCGGTCACACCGTCGGCACGCATCGTCACTCCGTACAGCGCGTCGGCGATGCCCATCGTGCGCTGCTGATGCGTGATGACGATCAGCTGGGCGTGCTCGCGCAGCTTCTCGAACGCGTCGAGCAGACGGGTCAGGTTCACGTCGTCAAGCGCGGCCTCCACCTCGTCCATCACATAGAACGGGCTGGGACGTGCGGTGAAGATCGCGAAGAGGAACGCCAACGCGGTCAGCGAGCGCTCGCCGCCGGACAACAGGCTCAGCCGCTTCACGCGCTTGCCGGCGGGACGGGCCTGCACGATCACGCCAGAGTTGAGCGGATCGTTCGGGTTGTCGAGTTTCAGCATGCCGTGGCCGCCGGGGAACAATACGCCGAACATGGTGGTGAACGCTTCGGCGGTGTCGTCGAACGCCTTGCGGAACACCTCGACCATGGTGGTGTCGAGCTGTCTGATCAGGGCCATCAGGTCGTCGCGGGAGCGGGCCACGTCGTTGCGCTGATCGTTGAGGTACTGGTTACGGGCCTTGAGCGCATCGTATTCCTCGGTGGCAAGGGGGTTGACCTTGCCGAGTTTGATGAGGTCGCGCTTGGCCTGCTCCAGTCGTCGTACCTGTTCGTCGCGCACGTAGGCGGTCTCCCCGTTCGGATTTCCGGTTTCGTCGAACACCGGAACCGGTTTGTCGGGACCGTAGTCGCGGACGATCTCCTCCACGGTCATGCCCAGGGTCTCGGAGATACGGTCGGCGAGCTGCTCGTAGTCGGCGGCCATACGTTCCCGATTCATGTCGAGACCATGTTCCCGGCTGCGCAGATCGGACACACGCGGCTCCAGGTGGTCGCGGCGGGTACGCAGGTCGGCGAGCGCGTCGTCGTTTTTGGCGGCGGATCGCTGCTCGGTGGTACGACGCTCCTCCACTTGGGCTATGCGTCGTGCCAGATCCCGAGCCACGGCTCTGGCACGTTCAGCGACGCGGGCGGCCTGTCCGGCCTGTGCGCGGCGCTTGGCGTTGAGCTCTTCGATTCTGCTGCGACGCTGCTCGGCCTGATGCGCGTTGTCACGCAGAAGGGCCGCCTGGCGGGCGAACGACTGCGCCTGACGTGATGTCTCGTTCCAGGCCATGGTGGCGGCGAGTTCGTCGTTGCGGGCCACTGCCAGCGCGTTCTCCAGTTCGTGCTCGCGGGCGTCCAGATCGTCGATGTCCGTATGCGTGTCCTGAGCGGCGTTCGCGGAGGTCATGGCCCGATTGAGATCGTTGAGCTTGAGCGTATGGGCGCGCTGTTCCTCGTCGATTGCGGAGGCCTTGTGTTCCAAGGCATCCAGTCTGCCGCGCAGCGACTCGGTGCGCTCGCCGGCGGCCTGCAGCATCTGGCGGGATCGCTGGACCTGCAGACGATGTTCGGCAAGCCGGGACTGTTCGGTCTGCACCCGTTCAGCGGCCTGCCCCGATCGTTCGCGGGCTGTCGTCAGCGTGTTGTCCAGCGTGGCAAGTTCGCCGTTCAGCGTATCCACTTCGGCCAGTGCACGATTACGGCGTGCGGCCAAGCTCAGATCGCTCTGGGCAAGGGCCGAACCGCCGACCGCCGCTACACCGCCACGGAACAGTTCTCCGTCCATGGTGACCGCGGCGTGCCAACCGTGACGGACGGCGTGCATGGCCTCGTCGCGCGATCGTACGGCCGCCACGTCGGCGATGAGCCGGCGGACGGCTCGGACCGTACCCTGTGCGGTGTCCGCGTTCGCGGCGTTCGGATTGACGTGGATGAAGTCGGCGATGCCGGGCAGATCGGCCCGGTCGGCGGCAGACGTCTCCGTCCGATCCGTCGGAGACGGGATCTCACCCGTTCCCGCCGCGGCGATCGTCCTGAGTACGACGGCCTTGCCCAGCCGGTCCGACTTTGCGCGGGTCAACGCATGATCGATGTTCTCGTCGTCGGCCACCACGATCGCACCGGCGAACACGTCGAGTGCGTGGGAGACCGCTTCCTCCCAGCCATCCTCCACCTGGATGAAGTCGGTGAGATGGCCCAGTGCGCCCGTCTGTGGATCCTGTTCCAGCGCACCTGCCGCGTTGCGACCATCGAGGGTGTCCGCGAGCGCGTCGGCCTTGGCGGTGAGTGAGACAATACGGGTTTCTACCGAGCGGCGGCGGTCCTCAAGCTCTCGTACCTGCGCCTGGGCCTGATCGAGCGCCGTACGGGCTTCGACGAGCGCAGTGTCGTCGGGCTCATCGTCCGTCGGAATTCGGTGTTCGAGTTTGGCCTGTTCGGCGACGGCGGTATCCAGTTGGGCTCGTAGGGCTTCCCCCTGGCCATTGAGATCGGTGCGCTGCGCCGTGGTGGATTGCAGCAGCGCCTCTTCACGGGCGATGAGCTCGCGAAGCTGGGCGATGCGGGTTTCCCGTTCGCGGGTGCTTTTGCGCAGTTCCGTCATGGTCTGCCGCAGGGATGCGAGCTGACGTTCGAGATCGGCGCGATGCTCCTGTGCCTGGGTGAGTGTCTGCTGCGCTTCGGCGGCCTTGATGTGCTGGTCCTTGGCCTGTACGGAAAGTTCGTCGGCGCGGCGGGCGAGCAGATCCGGGTCTTCGCCGAGATTGTCGGTGATCTGGCCGAGGAGCGAGCTGCGTCGTTCGTCGGCCAGGGACGCGAGGGATTCGAGTCGTTCGTGGATCTGGCTCATCTCATGCCATGTGGCGGTGAGCTTGGCGATGGTCGGCGAGGATTCGCGCGAGGCGGCCTCCACCTGTTCGATGCGGATCTTGACCTCGGCCAGAGTGCGCTGTTCGCCGGCGAGTTCGCCGCGCACGCGGGTGAGTTCCTCACGGTTGGCGGTTCGTCGTTCGATCAGCTGTGCGGCGTCGTCGGCCATGATGCGGCTCTGCGCGTCGCGCACGGACACCTGGATGGCGTCCGCCTTGCGTGAGATGCGCGCCTGGCGGCCGAGCGGTCCCATCTGGCGCCTGATTTCGCCGAGCAGATCGTCGAGGCGTGCCAGATTCGCTTCGGTGGCGGTGAGCTTGCGGAGCGCGCGTTCCTTGCGTTTGCGGTGCTTGAGGATGCCGGCGGCCTCCTCGATGAACGCGCGGTGGCCGGCCGGGTCGGCGTGCAGGATCTGGTCGAGTCGTCCCTGGCCGACGATCACGTGCATGTGCGAGCCGAGTCCGGTGTCGCTGAGCAGTTCCTGGATGTCGAGCAGACGGCATGGTGTGCCGTTGATCTCGTATTCGGAACCGCCGCCGCGGAACATGGTGCGGCTGATCGTCACTTCCGTGTAGTCGATGTCGAGCACGCGGTCGGAGTTGTCGATGGTCAGCGACACCTGGGCACGGCCGAGTGCGGGGCGCGAGGTGGTGCCCGCGAAGATGACGTCCTCCATGGAGGTGCCGCGCAGGTTCTTCGCGCCCTGTTCGCCCATCACCCAGGTGAGGGCGTCGACGATGTTCGACTTGCCAGAGCCGTTGGGTCCCACCACTGCCGTGATGCCGGGCTCGAAGCGGAGCGTGGTGGCGGAGGCGAAGGATTTGAAGCCCTTGAGCGTGAGTTCCTTGAGATACACTAGGCGCGCTCCGACTTCGGTTTGGCGAGGTCGGCGTTCGGCTGTTCCTTCAGCAGATGACGGGCGTCACCGGCGGTGACGAAGCTGCCGCAGACGAGGACGCCCTGACCGTAGCCGATGCCCGTCTCGTCGGATTCGTCGGCGAGATCGACGGCGGCCTGGATGGCGTCGGGCAGGAAGTCCTTGCGGATCACGCGGTCGGGGCCGAACACGTCGATGGCGATCTTCTCGAGATCCTCGGCGGGCATGACGCGGCTCGTCCACGAGTTCTGGGTGACGACGATGGTGTCGAGGATCGGCTCGAGGATGCCGAGCACGGACTCGACCTCCTTGTCGGCCATCATGGAGACCACGCCGATGAGGTGCTGGAAGGAGAAGTTCTCCTCGATGGCCTCGCGCAGTGCGGTGACCGCCTGGATGTTATGGCCGCCGTCCACGATGATCGTTGGCGAGTTGCGAACCACCTCGATGCGACCGGGCACCTTCACGCTGCCCAGAGCCTCGGCGACCACGTCGCCGTCGAGCGGACCGTTGACCGGAATCACCACTTCGGCCGCGGCGAGCGCGGACAAAGCGTTGTGCGCCTGATGCTCGCCGAACATGGCGACGGGAACCTGCTCGTACACGCCGTTCGGCGTACGCAGCGTGACCATCTGACCGCCGACGGCGAGCTGGCGGGAGACGACCTCCATCTCCTGGCCATCACGCACCAGTCCCTGTGCGCCCTGCTCGCGTACGGCCTCCTCGATGATCGGCAGCACGGTCTCATGGGTCTGCGGGCCGACGATCACGGTGGAGTTGGGCTTGACGATGCCGGCCTTCTCGGTGGCGATTTGCTCCACGGTGTCGCCCAGCCACTGCATGTGGTCCATGTCCACCGGACCGATGATCGACGCGTCGCCATTGAGCACGTTGGTGGCGTCCCACCGGCCGCCCATGCCGACCTCGATCACGGCCACATCGACCGGCGCGTCGGCGAATGCCCAGATGGCCATGGCGGTGAGCACTTCGAAGAAGCTCATCTTCGGGCCACCCTGCTCGACGGACTTGGCGTCGACCAGGTCCACGAAGTCCTTGATCTGATCCCAGATGTCAACGAACTCGTCGTCGGACAGGCGCTGTCCGTCGATGCAGATGCGTTCGGTGATCGATTCCACGTGCGGCGACGTGTACAGTCCGGTGCGCAGACCGTAATGGCGGCAGATCGACTCGACCATGCGGGCGGTGGACCCCTTGCCGTTCGTGCCGGTGATGTGCACCACACGGAACGACTGCTCAGGATGCCCCAGCAGGTCCATCATCATCTGCATGCGGTCGAGCGTGGGATCGAAATCGTGCTCGGGAGCCCGCTTCATGATCGTGCGATACACCTCGTTGAGGCTTGTTCCTGCAGTGTTCGGATGTTCGAAAGACATACCTCTTGCCTTCATGCCCTTTCCGCGCGTCACGTCTGAAGTATCCGATGCGCACGGCAATGGTCGATGCACATCGATGCTCGATGTATTCTAGGCAATCGCTGTGACCATGCGCGCCCATACGCGGCGGGCGTACATCGTGACGACGCCGGTGGCATGATGAACGCCATTCGCGTGAAGCATCTCCTAAGATGAGCGATAGCGATGCAGACGTCATGCGGACGCTGCACGGGCACGATCGAAAGGAGCGGCGCGATGTCGGCAAGCGACGAGGCACGAAGCGCACAGGCGGAGAAAAGGTATCAGCAGGACGAGGAGGAGCTGAGCGCGCAGGCCGTGGGCGAGCGCGTGGCGAATCGTACGCTCTCCCCGCGTTCGGAATCATTCAAACAGTTCATGACCGAGGGCTGGGGCGAGGTGGATCCCGGGGTCACGCCGCTGGAGTCCAGCAAGTACATTCCCGCACGTCTTGAGGCGCTTGGCAAGCGATTCCCCGGCAGCCGCATCGTCATCCCGGCCGGCCAGCCCAAGACCCGCAACAACGACTGCGATTACGCGTTCCGTCCGGATACGACGTTCGCCTACTATACGGGACTCGGCGAGGACTACGAGGCTGGCGCCGTACTGGTGCTCGACCCGGTGGATCCGAACGGGGAGGACGCCAAGGCCGGACGCACGCATACGGCCACGCTGTTCCTCAAGCCGCGCGCCGATCAGACGACCGAGGACTACTATCGTTCCGGCTACGGCGAATACTGGGTGGGCGCCCGTCCGGGTCTCAAGGAATTCACCACGATGACCGGTCTGGACACCCGTGACATCTCGCAGCTGTTCGATGCGCTGTCCAAGGACGTGGGCCCGGAGGAGGGCGCCGTGCAGCTGCGCGTGGTGCGCGAGGCCGATCCGCAGATCACCGGCGAGGTGGAGCGCATCCGCGAGCAGAACGGCTGGGCCGATCCCGACCGCAACCGTGCCGCCGACGATCGTCTGCACGAGTATGCGGCCGAGGCGCGCATGGTCAAGGATGAGTACGAGGTGGGTGAGATCCGCAAGGCCGTGGCCGCCACGAAGCGTGGCTTCGACCGTATGCTCACCGCATTGCCCGGCGCACTCGACAAGCCGCGCAGCGAACGCATCCTGGAGGGTGCGTTCAACGCCAACGCCCGCGAGGAAGGCAACGACGAGGGCTATGAGACGATCGTGGCCTCCGGCGCGCACGCCGCGACGCTGCACTGGGTGCGCAACACCGGCAGCATCGACACCGGCGATCTGCTGCTCATCGACGCCGGCGTGGAGGTCAACAGCCTGTACACCGCCGACATCACCCGCACCTTCCCCACCAACGGCAAGTTCACACCGTTCCAGCGCCGCCTGTACGAGGCCGTGCTCAAGGCGCAGCAGGCCGGTTTCGACGCCGCCAAGCCGGGTGTCACCTACCATCACATCCATGATGCGGTGATGCGCTCGATCGCCGAGTCGCTGCATGAGTTCGGGATTCTGCCGGTGAGCGTGGAGGAGTCCCTCTCCCCCGAGGGCCAGCAGCATCGTCGTTGGCTCGCCTGCGGTGTGGCGCATCATCTGGGGCTCGACGTGCATGACTGCGCGCAGGCTCGTTTCGAGTCGTATCAGGAGCGTCCGATCACGCCGGGCATCACGTTCACCATCGAACCAGGTCTCTACTTCAAGGAGAACGATCTGCTCGTGCCGCCGGAATACCGTGGCATCGGCATCCGCATCGAGGATGACGTGCTGATGACGGAGAACGGTCCCGAATGGATCAGCCATGACATTCCGAAGCAGCCCGACGATGTCGAGGCGTGGATGGCCGAGCGTGCCGCCGCCGGTGCAGCCAGCTCCAGTGCCGAGGAGCGCTGAGCATGGCCACTCCGGAATTCATTCTCGAGCTGCGCAAGAAGATCGGTCATGACCCGCTGTGGCTGATCGGCGTCTCCGCCTATGTGGAGGACGCCGATGGTCGCGTGCTGCTGGGTCGCCGCAGCGACACCGGCGAATGGGCCATGGTGTACGGCATCAACGAGCCTGGCGAGGAGCCGGCCGTGACCGTGGTGCGTGAGGTGAAGGAGGAGACCGGCGTGGACTGCGTGCCCACCGATCTGGTGTCCGTCAAGTCGTCCACGCGCATGCTCACCTATGGCAACGGCGACCAGGCCATGTACATGGACCATCTGTTCGTCTGCCGGCTGACCGAGGGCGGCAACACCGATCCGTTCGTGGGTGACGACGAGAGTCTGAACGTGGGCTGGTTCGACGTGGATGATCTGCCCTCGCCGTTGGCGGCCACCACCGTGGAGCGCATGGGGTACGTGCGCCGATGGAAGGACGCCGGCGACGGGAAGGCCTTGTTCTCGCTGGAGTAGACGCTGAGGACCGGGTTGGGCCCTCCCTCTGCCATGGCTGCGCCACGGCATCTCCCTCCCCAGGAGGGAGAACGAAGAGAAAGAGCATGTGCTCCCTCCGAGGGAGGGAGCTGGCCGGCGCAGCCGGACTGAGGGAGGGCCCGACACCTGCGTATGCCGTGACAGGGAGGGAATCCTTCCATGCCCTCCGACCTCCTCCAACCATCAGATGCGGCCCCATCGCCAACGAAGTCCTTCCCCGCATCATCCACCCATCCTCTACCGAAAGGAATCCATGTCCGTTCTCACCATCATCTTCGGCATCATCGCGTTCGTGATCGGCGTGCTGTTCGCCTCGCTGCCGACCAGCGCACGCATGATGGACGGCGCCCAAATGGGCCTGTCGCTCGTGCTCGTGGTCGCGCTCATCGGCATGCTGATCTGCATGTACTTCATCGGCTCAGACACCGAGTCCTGGGTGATCCTGATCACCGCCGTCGTGGGATACGTGATCGGCCACCTGCGTCCGATCAACGATTTCCTTGCCTCGCACTGGGATATCTTCGACTTCCGCTGACGCCGTCAAACATCGGCCGCCCCTGGCCGACGATCAGAATCATGATGGGGGTGGAACCAGCCGAACATGGCCGGTTCCACTCCCATCATGCGTTCAACGGATATCGTTCAGATGTCCAGAAAATCCATCGGCCGTTCGATGAAGCGGCGAAGACCATAGGCGGCGGCACCATGCAATGCCGGATGCTCCTGCGACGCGCAGGACAGCACACGCAGGTCGATCGAACCGCCGGCGAGAATCTGCGGCACGACGCGCTCACGCAGTCGGGCGGCCAGCTCCTCGCCGAACACGGACCAGAACCCTCCGAGCACAATGGTGTCGACGTCCAGCACATTGATGACCGTCGCCGCCACGGAGGCCATGGCATTCAACGCCTGATCGATGGCACTCGCCGCCTTGCCGTCTCCATCGCGCCACCGGTCATGAAGCTCCTGCACGTATCGACTCTGCACGGCCTCGTCGCCGTCGGCGATTCCTGCGGCACGCACCAGTTCACGCCGTCCCGCGTACATTTCCAAGCAGCCCCGCCTGCCACACCGGCATTGCGGACCATTCATGTCCACGGACACGTGGCCGAGCTCACCGGCGAATCCGTGATCGCCACGTACCAGAGCCCCCGAACGCACGAACGCTCCGCCCACACCGACGTCGGTGGAGATATACAGGAAGGAGTCGTTGGGAGACAGCGTCTCCCCGGGCCGTGCATCCTCATCGGCATGCTCACGTTCCGTCTCCCGCGCCACATCCTCGACCTGCGCGGTCGGACGGCACGACGCGTATCCGGGGATCTGCGCGATGGCGGCAAGATTCGCCTCGTTGTCGGCCAACGCCTCCAGACGCCGTACCGCGTCGTACTGATGCAGGTCGATATTCGTCCAACCGAGATTCGGTGCCATGAGCAAACGCTGCTCTCCGGTTCCTTGTCCGGCGATCAGACCGGGCAAGGCGAGTCCGGTGCCCACAATGCGGTAGTTACGACGCTTGAGGGTGGCCTCCGCCGGCAGCAGCAGCTCATCCAGGGCGGCGAATGCCTCATCAGGCGTCACACCGGTCATCGGGCGGTCCACCCACTCCCCCATCACGGTCTCGCCGGCGATGTCGGTGACGGTGTAGCCGTAGCCATCGGTATTGATCTGCATGCCGATACCCACCCAGCAGCCCGGGCGGAACGCCAGCGGCGTGCTGGGCCGCCCGTTTCCCGCCTTCTGCTGCGGGTCGAGCTCCTCCACCACTTCGTTGGTCAGCAGAATGTCGGACAGCAGTGACATGGTCGCCTTGGTCAGACCGGTTGACTTGGCCAGCTGTGCACGGCTCATCGGCGCATCCGACTGCAGCAGTGTGGTCAGCACCACCGACAGGTTGTGGTTACGCAGGTCGTCCTGATTGATACTTCGCGATCGCGACATGACAGTGTCCTTTTGATCCTATGATCCCGTGTTGTATGACGCCGCGCCGGGTATGCTTCGTCGCCGCATATGCGTCAGTTTGGAACGTCGTTGAACTAAGTGCTTTTCCTTTACCTTACAACATGTTCGGCGCGATGCAATCCTGAGCCGTCACACTGGTTCGTCATCACTTTCCCGACAATTAGTTTTTTCGTCTAATTAATTGGTATACTGGAAGACGGAATCCGGCCGGGCCGATCACGATGACGTCGATCGCCGTGACGCCACGAGGCCGGACGAACGTATGCATATCACATCACCATATCGACAACGAACAGATGGGAGCGGTTATGACAGAACGGATTCTGGTGGCCGGCGTCGACACCTCCACACAATCATGCAAGGTGCGCGTCACCGACGCCAAGACGGGAGAACTCGTACGATTCGGCTCGGCGAAGCACCCCGACGGCACCAGCGTAAACCCCGAGGCATGGTGGAAGGCCTTTCGCGAAGCGGCCCGACAGGCCGGCGGACTCGACGACGTGTCCGCGATCGCCGTCGGCGGCCAGCAGCACGGCATGGTGCTGCTCGACGAACACGGTGCCGTGATCCGCGACGCGCTGCTGTGGAACGACACCCGCTCGGCGCCGCAGGCCGAGGCTCTGATCCGCACACTTGGAACGACCGACGCCGAAAGCGACGAACCGGACGGCAACGACGAGGACGCGATCCACGCGCGTGGCGTGCGACGCTGGGTGAAGGCGGTGGGTTCCTCCCCCGTCGCATCCTATACCCTGACCAAGGTGGCATGGGTCGCCGAGAACGAACCGGACAACGCGGCGCGCATCGCCGCGATCTGTCTGCCGCATGATTGGCTGAGCTGGCGCATCGCCGGCTATGGGCCGGTCGCCGACGGTGAGAACGCGCATCTCGATGCGCTGTTCACCGACCGTTCTGACGCGTCCGGCACCAGCTACTTCGATGCCGCGACCAACGAGTACCGTCTCGATCTGCTTGATCTGGCGCTCGGCCGGCATGATGTCATCCTGCCGCGCGTACTCGGCCCGTCCGAGGCGGCGCCGATCAAGACTTCTCCGGAGATCGCCGGCGGCGCCGTCAAAGGCGGATGCCTGATCGGACCCGGCGGCGGAGACAACGCCATGGCGTCGTTCGGCCTGTCGATGGGTGTTGGCGACGTATCGGTGTCGTTGGGCACGTCCGGCGTGGCCGCGGCCATCGCAGAGAACCCCACGTACGACCTCACCGGTGCGATCAGCGGATTCGCCGACTGCACCGGTCATTTCCTGCCGCTCGCCTGCACGATCAACGGTTCGCGCATCCTTGACGCCGGCCGTCACGCACTCGGCGTGGATTACGACGAACTCGCCTCATTGGCATTCGCGTCGGAACCCGGCGCCGGCGGCATCACACTGGTCCCCTACTTCGACGGCGAGCGCACGCCGAACCGTCCCGACGACACGGCCCGTCTGGAGGGCCTGACGCTGGCGAACACCACGCGCGAGCATCTGGCGAGGGCGTTCGTAGAGGGGTTGCTGTGTTCGCAGCGCGATTGCATCGAGTTGGTGCGCGCACTCGGCGCACGCATTGACCGCATTCTGCTGATCGGCGGCGGCGCCAAGTCCCCGGCCGTGCGTGCGCTTGCGCCCGCCGTGTTCGGCATGGACGTGACGCTGCCCGCGACCGACGAGTACGTGGCCATCGGCGCGGCCCGTCAGGCGGCCTGGGTGCTGGCCGCGGCCCAGACCGACTCGGGAACGGCCTGCGAACCCCCGGCATGGCGGATCACGATCGATGGCGTCGAGTCCGCCGAGCCGACGCCCGAGGTCTACGAGGCCTACGCCAGGCGTCGCGGCTGAGCAAGGCCGCATATCGGGATTCCACCGTACCGTCCTCTTCGATGCTTCTTTGACGCACATTCGCGTCGGTTGAGCACTGGAGAGGACGGTACGGTGTTTCTTTGTCGTACGCATGCGTCAAAGAGGACCCAAAGCCCCTCCCGCGCGGCGTATTCGACACAGGCGCGCGTCAAAGAAGCATCAGAAAAGCCCGGCGCATCCCACACTGGGACACACCGGGCTTCCTCTTACGGGGCCGGTTTCAGAAGACCGAACATCACGCTTCGGCGAGTGCCTGGACCATGTAGTTATTCAAGGTGGACTTGACGCACTCGAGGTGATCGGACTTGGTGGCGGCGATCAGTTCGGACTGCGGCTTGTCGAGCGCGTACTCTTCCAGGGAGGCCAGCGTGGCGGTGCCGTTTTCGATGGTGGCGCCGATGCCGGAGTCGTAGGAGCTGTAGCGGTCGGCGGTCAGGTTCTCGATGACCTTGTCCTCGTGCAGCTTGGCGGCCACGAGCAGACCGGCGGCGTAGGTGTCCATGCCGGCGATGTGCGAGCGGAACAGATCCTCGGCGTAGAAGGAGGAGCGGCGGGGCTTGGCATCGAAGTTCAGACCGCCATGGGGACCGATCTGGCCTTCGTCGAGCACCTCCCACATCACGGAGACGGTTTCCATGAGGTCGGTCGGGAACTCGTCGAGGTCCCAGCCGAGCAGCTTGTCGCCCTGGTTGGCGTCAAGGGAGCCAAGCACGCCGGCGTCGCGGGCGGTGCGGATCTCATGCTGGTAGGTGTGGCCGGCCAGGTTGGCGTGGTTGCCTTCCAGGTTCAGCTTCATGACGTCCATCAGATCGTAGCCGCGCAGGAACGCGATAGCGGTGGCGGCGTCGAAGTCGTACTGGTGGGTGGTGGGCTCCTTGGCCTTCGGCTCGATCAGGAACTGGGCGTCCAGACCGATCTCCTTGGCGTAGTCGTGGCACATGTGGAAGAACCTGGCCATGTGCTCCTGCTCGCGCTTCATCTGCGTGTTCCACAGGTTCTCGTAACCCTCACGACCTCCCCAGAATACGTAGTTCTCGGCACCGAGACGCTTGGCGATCTCCAGCGAATGCTTGAGCTGGCCGGCGGAGTAGGCATAGATGTCGGCGTACGGCGAGGTCGAGGCGCCGGCCACGAAGCGCGGGTTGGTGAACAGCGAGGACGTGTTCCACAGCAGCTTGACGCCGGTGGACTTCATGTTCTCCTCGATCTTGTCAACGACCTTGTCAAGGTTGGCGTTGGTTTCGCGCAGGGTGTCGCCCTCGGGGGCGATGTCGCGGTCGTGGAAGCAGAAGTACTCCACGCCAAGTTTGGTGAAGAACTCAAAGGCGTAGTCCACCTTGGCGAGGGCTTCGTCCATCGGATCGGAGTACTTGCCCTGCCACGGACGATGCGCGGTGCCCACGCCGAACGGGTCGACGAGCTCGGCGTCGAAGGTGTGCCACCAGGCGACGCCGAAGCGCAGCCAATCCTTCATCTTCTTGCCGGCGACCACACGGTCGGCGTCGTAGTAATGGAAGCCGAGGCCCTGCTGCAGGCCCTTTTCCTTGCCAACGAACGGAATCTTGTCGATGTCCCACAGTGCCATGAGAACTCCTTTGCTCTTGTCTGGCGAAGTCATATTCTTGCCCTGCATCGCGATGATGCACTATCCCACGGCCTGTCGGAAACCTCATCCGCCCGCCGCGAACATCTATATAGTAAAACCATTGAATAATGTTTGTCAAATCAAAAAACTTATTGGCTATCCGGTGTGTCGCCACCGCCGGACGCCACATGCCATCGGGGGTATTCACCCAACTCTTCATCACCGCCACACGTCTCTCTGCCAGTCACGCGATCAGCCCCATCCGTTGATCTTCCACGGGGGAATACACTGGAGAAAGGCGATCAATGAAGGAAGAGGCACCCATGTTCTGCAAATACTGCGGCACGAAGGCGAATGACGGCGAGAAATTCTGCGTCGGATGCGGCCGTCCGCTGAAGTCCACGCCAACGACGCCGGCCGCAACACCCTCGTGGCAATCCACACCGCCATCGAACGGCACATCCCCGATGGGAACCCAACCTCCGACCGGAACGATGACGAACGGAACGCCCGCAACCTCACCGACGTCCGCCGCAACGGCAAAACGACTCCCCCTCAACATCCTGCTCATCGTCGCGATCGTGGCGGTCGTATTGGGCGCCCTGTTCTTCACCTATCATCAAGGCTGGCAGCGGAACGAGGCGTACGCACTGCCCGCCGCCAGTGAAATCCCGCAGTCGAACGGTTCGAGCACCACGGGCGACAAGAATCCGACCGCGGTCAACGTCGTCGCCGAACTGCGCAGGCAGGGCATCAAGACCAAGGTGCAGAAGGTCTACTCCGGCAAGACCGTAGGAGCGTTCACCGGATATGACGGCATGAAGCCCGGCGACACCGTCAAAAACGGGCAGACCGTGACCGTCAACGAGTCCATGGGTCCCGGCGTGCCCAAAGGCACGGAAGGAAGCAAGGCCGCCGATGTCGTGACCACGCTCAAGGACATGAACGTGCCGGTCACGTTCCACCAGATGCCGGTCACCGACACGTCGAAGCATCCGGAGGGCACGGTTCTCGCCACCTATCCGGCCGACGGCGCGGCGGTCACCGACAAGTCCACCGGCATCCAGGTCGGCGTGGCCACCGCCACGACGCAAGTGAACACCGTCGGCTACGACGTCATCGGCATGGACAAGGACGAGGCACAGTCGAAGTTCGTCTCCCAGGGACTTACGGTGACCATGACACCGCGCTTCTCGTCGAAGCAGTATCTCGGCAAGATCGTCGACTCCGAACCGAAACCCGGCGTTGTCCGCAGCGCCGGATCGGCGGTGACGCTGTACTACGGCGTGGACGCCAGCCAGAAGAACGACGTCGTCGGACAGGAACTCGGATATGGCAGCACCGACATCGCCATGACCAACACCACGGCTCTGGCCGGCAAGTACTGCACGGACAACGGCGACTGCGTAACGTTGAAGACGGCCGCGACCAGCAGCAAGCCGTATACCCTGGCCGTCGACGGACAGCAGAACGTCGGCGACTATGGTTCCGACACCGTCTGGGACGGTCTTTCACTCTGCGCATATTCGCAGGACGCCTACGGCTGCGTCCCGAACCCCAGCGCCAGCTACATGACCGACTCCATGAAGGACTTCCTCATCGACGGCGACACCGGCGCCATGGAACTGTTCTCCGGTTTCGGCCTGCCCAACTGTGGAGACAATCCATTCGTGGGCGACGGCCCCGTCTCCTGCGTCAACGGCAAGACCGTATTCGGCACCTCCGGCATATCCGGCGCCAGCGGCGACCAGAGCGACCTGACCTACGTTCCCAAGGAATTCTTCGTGGTCATGCCGGTCGGAGCCGATCTCGACAAGCTCAAGGCAGACGGCTACTTCGACGGATCATCCAACTACAAGCCCGACGCGAACCGCGTGTATCTGATCCGCCGCGACAACTCCGCGTACAAGACGGTCAAGGCCGACAACGGTTCCACACTCACCGTCGATCCCTACTCTCCCGGTCCGAGCATGAAACCGTTCAAGCAGGCACCCAACGCGAACAACGTGTACTACCTGGTCGAAGGCCTGCAGGATATCGATTGGAGTTCACTGCCCGGCATCGACGTCACACCAAGCTCGTCGGCATCGTCCGACGCATCGGAGAAGCAGTGATGTTCCACACCGCAATCTGAATACCTACCGGACGTTGCGGCCAGCTCAGTCCTTCGTCACCGAGGCGTAGCGGAAGCGGAAGGAGGCATCGAGCCTCACACCCGACACATCCCTGCCGGTCACGGCCACCTGTGAGCCCTGCAGCAGCGGGATGGTCGACAAGTCCCCGGTCTCCAGCTGCTGGATCTGTTTGAGCAGATCCTCGCGCTTGGCGGAGTCCTGTTCGCCGGCCTGGGCCGCCAGCAGCTCGTCCATGCGCGCGTTCCTGTAGCCGTTGCTCGGGTAGTTATCGCTGCGGAAGAACGGAGACAGGTAGTTGTCCGGATCCGAATAGTCCGGGAACCAGCCCAGCTGGTAGACCGGATACGAACCGTCGGACTTGTCGGTCACCACACGGTCCTTGGTGTACTGGGTCCACTCGGTCTGCTGCAGATTCACCTTGAACAGACCGCCGTTCTCTAACTGGGTCTTCACGGCTGCGTATTCGTCGGTCGACGTGGCCCCGTAATGGTCGGTGTTGTATTGCAGATCAAGTACGACCGGAGTGGACACGCCGGCGTCCGTCAACGTCTTCCTCGCCCTCTCCACGCTCGGCTTGCCGTTGCCGTCACCGTACGCGCTCTTCAACGTGTCGTCATGACCGGACAGACCGTCGGGAATGAAGGAATACAGCGGCGTATACGTCCCCTTGTACACGCCGTTCGCCAACGCCGACCGATCCACCAGATCCGCGACCGCCTCGCGCACGGCCAACGCCTTGCCCTGGTCGGCGTTCGGACGGGCCTCGCCATACGGCATGATCTTCATATTGAAGACGAGGTATCGTTCCTCGCCACCGGGACCGGTGACGATCCGCACACGGGAATCACGCCGCAGATCGGCGATATCGGTGGGCGTGAGCGTCCGGTATGCCACATCCACCTGCTCCTGCTGGACGGAGAGTTTGAGATTGGCCGCATCGGCGAAGTACCGCACCTGCACGGCGGCGTTCCTTGCCGGAGTGAGCCCACGGTACGCCGTATTACGCCGATAGATCGCAGATTCGTTGAGCTTGAAATCGGTCAGTGTATACGGACCGGCGAATGCATTGGATGCGACGATGACGGAATCGTCGGTCAGCCTGCCAGCGCTGAACACCTGCTCGTCCACGATCGGACCGGCCGGAGAACCCAACACCTGCTTCAGAGTCACATCGTTCTTCACGGAATCCCTGATCACCACGGTGGTGTCGTCGGGCGTCTCCACGGATTCGATATTGGCCATCAGCGGCAACGGACCGTTGGCGCTGTTGATCCTCCTGATGCGGTCGAGCGAGAATTTCACGTCGGAGGATGTCAGTGCATGGCCATTGGCGAACTTCAAACCCGGCTTGAGTTTGACGGTGAACTCGGTGCCGTCCGCGCTCCACGTGCCGTCGTCGGCGGCGATATCCGGACTCATGTCGGACCGCCCATAGTCGGGCGAGAACAGGAACGGGTAGATCTGCATGAATACCGCGTACGAACCGGTCTCATAGGTGCCTGCCGGGTCGAGCATGTTCACCTTGTCGGTAGTACCAACGGATATGACGTCGCCGGAGATCGCCGTGTCGGGTCTCACTCCCCCACAGCCCGACAGCAGCAGCACCGACACAGTCATCAGCAATGCGCCGATCAGAACACCGACATGTCTCCACAACGATCGGATCGGTCCCGATACGCCACGGTCCAAGCCATACGATGACAGATACGTCAACGTCCGTTTCCCCCTATTCGTGTTCCTTGCATTCCCCATTCGGCAAGATTCGGCCAGCGGCCGCATTTCATTATGGCACGATGCCGCATGGGGCGAATACATGAACGAACACGCGAACACGGACACGAAAAACGGGTGCGGGCGACTCTCATGATCATTGGATCATGGAATCGCCCGCACCCGTAAGGTACGGCCGCTGCGTATCGCCGGTCAGCTCTTCGTCACGGAAGCGTAGCGGAAGCGGAACGAGGCATCGAGCTTGACGCCCGACACGTTTGTGCCGGTCACGGCCACCTGAGCACCCTGCAGTAGCGGCAGGGTGGACAGGTCCTCGGTCTCCAGCTGCTGGATCTGCTTCAGCAGATCCTCACGCTTGGACTTGTCCTGCTCGCCGGCCTGCTGCACGATCAGATCGTTGACCTGACTGTTGGAGTAGCCGTTGTTCACGAAGTTGCCATCGCGGAAGAACGGGGACAGGTAGTTGTCCGGATCCGAATAGTCCGGGAACCAGCCCAGCTGGTAGGCCGGATAGGAGCCATCGGAATCCTCGGTCACCACACGTTCCTTCTGGTACTGGGTCCACTCGGTCTGCTGCAGATTCACCTTGAACAGGCCGCCGTTCTCCAACTGGGACTTGATGGCCGCATACTCGTCGGCGGAGCTCGCGCCGTAGTGCTCGGCGTTGTACTGCAGGCTCAGCTCGACCGGAGTGGAGACGCCGGCGTCCTCGAGCACCTTCTTCGCCTTCTCCACGCTCGGCTTGCCATTGCCGTCACCGTACGCGCTCTTCAACGTGTCGTCATGACCGGACAGGCCGTCGGGGATGAAGGAATACAGCGGGGTGTAGGTGCCCTTGTACACGTTCGTGGACAGCGCCTCGCGGTCGATCAGATTGGCCGCCGCCTGGCGTACGGCCTTGGCCTTGTTGGCGTCGGCGTTCGGCTGGGATTCGCCGTACGGCATGATCTTCATGTTGAAGGTGATGAAGCGCTCCTCGCCGCCGGGGCCGTTGACGACCTTGACCTTGCTGTCCTTCTTCAGGTCGGCGATGTCGGTCGGCGTGAGCTGACGGTAGGCGACATCCACCTGCCCCTGCTGGATGGCGAGCTTGAGGTTGGAGGCATCGGCGAAGTACTTCACCTGCACGGCGTTGTTCTTGGCCGGGGTCAGACCCTTGTACGAATCGTTCTTCGCATAGGCCAGCGCCTCGTTGAGCTTGAACGAGGTCAGCTTGTACGGGCCGGCGAAGGCGTTGCCCTTGACGATGGTGTCGGCGTCGGTCACCTTATCGGCGCTGAACACCTCCTCGTCCACGATCGGGCCGGCCGGCGACCCCAGCACCTGCTTCAGGGTCACATCGTTCTTCACAGAATCCTTGATCACCACGGTGGTGTCGTCCGGAGTCGCCACGGATTCCACGTTGGCGAGCAGCGAGGCGGGACCGTTCTCGTCGTTGATCTTCTTGATGCGATCGAGCGAGAACTTCACGTCGGAGGAGGTGAGCTTGTGGCCGTTGGCGAACTTCAGGCCGGACTTGAGCTTCACGGTGAACTCGGTGCCGTCCGCATTCCAGCTGCCGTCGTCGGCGGCGATGTCCGGACTCATGTCGGACTGTCCGTAATCCTGCGCGTACAGGAACGGGAACACCTGAATCTGCACGGCGTACGAACCGTTGTCGTAGGACGCGGCCGGGTCGAGGCTCACGATCTTGTCGGTGGTGCCGATGGTCAGCGTGTCACCGGACGATGATGACGACGATCCGCCATCCTTGACGCCGCATGCGGCCAGCGACGCCACGGCGGCCACGGATACCATGGCCGCTCCGATCTTCTTGATATTCATGGGATTCGTCTTCCTCCTGACGCTCCCGCTCGATGTGCGGGATTGCCCTGACTATCCGTCTGCCATGTTGCGCTTCGGTTTCCCCTTCGTTAGTTGAAACAACCAAACAGATGTCTTTTGTTTCCGGTTCACGACGGCACGGTTTCGGATCATTGCCGCCCTATCCCCCGGCACTGACACTGACACCGGCACCGGTCGATATCGCAAAAAGGCTCCCGTCCCCATGAACGGGGGGCGGGAGCCTTGGCGATTATGGTCGCGGCGAATGGAGACTACTTGTTCTCCTCGGCAAGCAGGGCGTGCAGATGCTCGCGGTGCTTGGCCTGTTCGCGCGGATCCGGGATCGGCAGCGAGGCGAGCAGCTTCTTGGTGTACGGGTTCTGCGGATTGCGCAGAATGTCATCCGTGTCACCGTGCTCCACGATCTCACCCTTGTGCATCACCATGACGCGGTCGGCGAGCATGTCGACCACCGCGAGGTCGTGGGTGATGAACAGGCAGGCGAAGCCGATCTCCACCTGCAGGCGCTTGAACAGCTCAAGCACCTTGGCCTGCACCGACACGTCCAGCGCGGACGTGGGCTCGTCGGCGATCAGCAGCGGCGGCTTGAGCGCCAGGGCGCGGGCCAGCGAGGCCCTCTGACGCTGGCCGCCGGACAGCTCGTGCGGGAAGCGGTCCATGTAGGCCTTGGGCAGCTGCACCATCTCGAGCAGCTCCTCCACATACTTGCGGGCGGAGGCCAGCGAATCGTACTTCTTGTGCACGAGCAGGGGCTCGGCCACATTCTGCGCGATGGTCATCAGCGGGTTGAACGAGCTGCCAGGATCCTGGAACACGAAGCCGATGTCGGCACGCTTCGGCTTGAAGTCGCGCTCCTTGAAGCCCTTCATCTCCATGCCGAGCACGTTGAGCGAACCGCCGGAGATGCGCTGCAGACCGGCGATGGCACGGCCGGTGGTGGACTTGCCGGAACCGGACTCACCCACGAGACCCACCACTTCGGAACGGTGGATGTCGAAGTCGATGCCGCGGACGGCCTTGAAGTCGGGCTGCATCAGGTGGCCGGGGTACGTGATCTCGAGACCGCGGGCCTTGACGGCGATGGGCTGGGTACGCCAGTCCACCTTGCGGTCGATCACATTGCCGTTCTCGTCCTTGACGATGAGCTTCTGGCCGATGCGGGGCACGGCTGCGAGCAGTCGCTTGGTGTAGTCGTGCTGCGGGGAGTAGAAGATCTGCTCCACGCTACCCTGCTCCACCACGTGGCCGCGGTACATCACGATCACGTCGTCGGCAACGTCGGCGATCACACCCATGTTGTGGGTGATGATCAGCACGGAAGCGTCGAACTCGTCGCGGGCCATGCGCAGCAGGTCGAGGATCTCGGCCTGCACGGTCACGTCGAGTGCGGTGGTCGGCTCGTCGGCCAGGATCAGGCCGGCGTTGAGCACGAGCGCCATGGCGATGACGATGCGCTGCTTCTGGCCGCCGGAGAACTGATGCGGGTAGTAGTCGATGCGCGTTTCGGCGTCGGGGATGCCCACCTTCTTGAGGATGTCGATGGACTTGGCGCGCTGCTCGTGCTTGTCGGTGATGCCGTGGGCGCGCAGGCCCTCGGCGATCTGCCAGCCGATGGTGTACACGGGGTTGAGCACCGAGTTGGGCTCCTGGAACACCATGGCCGCCTCTTCACCGCGCATCTTGCGCAGATCCTCGCCGGACAGCGAGAGCACGTCCATCTCCTTGGAGCCGTCACGGCTCTTGAGGTAGATGGCACCGGCGGTGGACGCGGTCTCGGGCAGCAGCTTGAGGATGGAGCGCGCGGTGACGGACTTGCCGGAACCGGACTCGCCCACGATGCCCACGATGGACTTGCGCGGGATGGTCAGGTTCACCTTGTCCACGGCCTTGATCGGACCGGCGTCGGTCACGAAGGAGACGCTCAGGTCCTTGATCGCTGCGAGATCGCCGTCGCTCACGGCGTTGGCAGTGTTCTTCACGGAATCAGCCATGATCATTCTCCCTTGCTCGCGGTGGACGTGGATTCGGTCTCGCCGGCGGCGGAGTCGGCGGCGACCTTCGGATCGGTGAAGACGACCTCGGCGGCGTCCTTCTGCGTGGACGGGTCGACGGAGGTGTCCTCGATGCTGCCGATGACTTCACCGGCGGACTTGCGGGCACGCAGTCGCGGATCGGCCAGATCGTTGAGGGACTCGCCCACCAGGGTAATGCCGAGCACGATGAGCACGATCGCCACGCCCGGGAACACGGCGGTCCACCAGATGCCGGCGGTCACGTCGGAGACGGAGCGGTTGAGGTCGTAGCCCCATTCGGCGGCGGCGGTCGGCTCGATGCCGAAACCGAGGAAGCCCAGACCGGCGAGGGTCAGAATGGCTTCGGAGGAGTTCAGCGTGAGGATGACCGGCAGCGTACGGGTGGAGTTCTTCAGCAGGTGCTTGGTCATGATGCGCCAGGTCGGAGCACCGATCACGCGGGCGGATTCGATGAACGCGGATTCCTTCATGCGCACGACCTCGGC
This sequence comes from Bifidobacterium callimiconis, assembly GCF_003952005.1. GTDB lineage: Bacteria > Actinomycetota > Actinomycetes > Actinomycetales > Bifidobacteriaceae > Galliscardovia > Galliscardovia callimiconis. The sequence continues at coordinate 23,879 of NZ_QXGJ01000006.1, read as the reverse complement.
ACGGATGGTGCGGAAGTACTGCGGGATGTAGACCACGGTGATCGACAGGCCGGACGAGAGGATGCCCGCCCACAGGCCGGACTGGCCGCCGGAGATCATGATGGCCATGAGGATGGCGAGCAGCAGCGACGGGAAGGAGTAGATGGCGTCGGCGATAACCACGAGCACGCGGTCGACCCAGCCGCCGAAGTAGCCGGAGACGAGACCGAGGATCACGCCGATGAAGATCGAGCAGACCACGGCCACGAGGATGGCGATGACGGCGGTGCGGGCGCCCCACACGGTGCGGCTGAACACGTCGAAGCCGCCCACGGTGGTGCCCCAGATGTGGTCGGCGCTCGGCGCGGCCTGCGTCGGGAACGCCTTGCCGCTGGCGTCCTTGATCTGCGAGTATCCATAGGGCGCGATCAGCGGGGCGAAGATGGCCACGAGCAGGAAGAACGCGCACAGCACCAGACCGGTGATGAGCATGCCCTTCTGCCAGCCGACGGCGATGCGCAGCTGCTTGACGATCGGCAGCTTGGAGAAGAACGACTGCTGGTTCTTGGCCTTGAGCTCGGCGAGACGATCGTCGCCGGGAACGGTGGGCGTGGAATTGGCGGCGGTCATGTCAGTACCTCACTCTCGGGTCGATCAGGGCGCTGATCACGTCGACGATGAAGTTCACCACCGACACGATGATCGCGATGAGGATCACGATGCCCTGCACGGCGGTGAAGTCACGCGCCTTCAGATACGTGGACAGCATGAAGCCGAGGCCCTTCCATTCGAAGGTGGTCTCGGTGAGCACGGCACCGGCGAGCATCAGGGCGATCTGCATGCCCATCACGGTGATGATCGGGATCAGGGCCGGCTTCCAGGCGTGCTTGCTCAGCAGGCGCTTTTCGGAGACGCCGCGGGAGCGGGCGGCCTCCACGTAGCCGGAGGTGTAGGTGCTGATCACGTTGGTGCGCACCAGGCGGATGAACACGCCGGCGGTGAGCAGGCCCAGGGCCAGTGCGGGCAGCACGGCGTGCTGGAGCACGTCGGCCAGCACGGTCATGTCGCCCAGCTGCAGCGCGTCGACGATGTACAGGCCGGTGGGCGAGACCAGACGGCTGAACTGCATTTCGGACGACAGCGAGGAACGGCCGGAGCTCGGCAGCCAGCCCAGCCACACGGAGAAGATGAGCTTGAGCAGCAGACCCAGGAAGAACACGGGGGTCGCGTAGCACAGGATGGCGAAGGTACGGATGCCGGCGTCCACGGCGCGGTCGCGGCGGCGGGCGGCGATGCGACCCAGGCCGATGCCGACGATCAGCGCGATGACGAGGGCCATGATGGCCAGCTCGAAGGTGGCGGCGCCATAGCGGCTGAGCACGGAGATCACCGGCTGGTTATCGGTGAGCGTGGTGCCGAGGTCGCCGTGCAGCAGGTCACCAAGGTAGTCGATGTACTGCACGATGAGCGGTCGATCGTATCCGGCCGCATGGATTCGGGCTTGCAGCTCCTGCGGGGTCAGTCGTCCGCCGAGGGCCGCGGTGATGGGGTCACCGGTGGCTCGCATCACAAAGAACACGATGGTGACCAGAATGAAGATGGTGGGGATGATGAGCAGGAATCGGACGATGACGAATCGGAAGAACCCGCCGGATATCCTGTTTTTCTTGGGTTGCTCAGGAGTTTCAGCCGCTGCGTTCTGCGGCTGCTCGTTGAGAGCTTGGGCTTTCGACGCCACTCGTTTCTCCTTGGATTGGTGCCCCGATCGTTTCAGGGCCTTTACTGGGTAAAGGGGGATGTCCGGCACGCGCCTTGACTGGCGGCGTCGGGCATCCCCCTTGCAATTTATGTGTAGAGCGTAGTCCTGCTATGTTTCACGAAAACGTCGCGAACGTCACGGGACCGCCGTTCTCTACGTGGGTCAGCCTCAGGACTTGGTCACAGAGGAGTAGCGGAAGCGGAACGAAGCATCGAGCTTGACGCCCGAGATGTTCGTGCCGGTCACGGCCACCTGAGCACCCTGCAGCAGCGGCAGGGTGGAGATGTCCTCGGTCTCCAGCTGCTGGATCTGCTTCAGGAGCTCCACGCGCTTGGCGGAGTCCTGCTCGCCGGCCTGCTGAACGATCAGGTCGTTGATCTGGCTGTTGGAGTAGCCGTTGTTGACGAAGTTGCCATCACGGAAGAACGGGGACAGGTAGTTGTCCGGGTCGGAGTAGTCCGGGTACCAGCCGAGCTGGTAGGCCGGGTAGGCACCGTCGGAGCTGTCGGTGACGACGCGTTCCTTCTGGTACTGGGTCCACTCGGTCTGCTGCAGATCGACCTTGAACAGGCCGCCCTGCTCGAGCTGGGACTTGATGGCCGCGTACTCGTCGGCGGAGCTGGAGCCGTAGTGCTCGGCGTTGTACTGGAGCTTGAGGTCCACCGGGGTGGACACGCCGGCGTCGGAGAGGATCTTCTTGGCGTTGTCGACGCTGGGGCCGCCCTTGCCGTCGCCGTAGGTGGTCTTGAAGGTATCCTCGTGGCCGGTCAGACCGTCGGGGATGTAGGAGTACATCGGGGTGTAGGTGCCCTTGTACACGGTGTTGGCGAGCTCCTCGCGGTCGATCAGGCTTGCGACGGCCTGACGCACGGCCTTAGCCTTGTTGGCGTCGGCGTTCGGCTGGGACTCACCGTACGGCATGACCTTCATGTTGAAGGTGATGAAGCGCTCCTCGCCACCGGGGCCGGTGACGACCTTGACCTTGTTGTTCTTCTTCAGGTCGGAGATGTCGGTCGGGGTGAGCGTGCGGTACGCCACGTCGACCTGACCCTGCTCGATGGCCATCTTCAGGTTGGACGCGTCGGCGAAGTACTTCACCTGTACGGCGTTGTTCTTGGCCGGGGTCAGACCCTTGTAGGCGTCGTTCTTGGCGTAGGCCACGGCCTCGTTGAGCTTGAACGAGGTCAGCTTGTACGGGCCGGCGAAGGCGTTGCCCTTGATGATGGTGTCGGCGTCGGTCAGCTTGTCGGCGGAGAACACCTGCTCGTCGACGATCGGGCCGGCCGGGGAGCCGAGGACCTGCTTGAGGGTCACGTCGTTCTTCACGGCGGAGTGGAACACGAGGGTCGTGTCGTCCGGGGTGTCGATGGACTCGATGTTGGCCAGCAGCGAGGCGGGGCCGTTCTCGTCGTTGATCTTCTTGACGCGATCGAACGAGAACTTCACATCGGAGGAGGTCAGATCGTGGCCGTTGGCGAACTTGAGGCCCGGCTTGATCTTGACGGTGAACTCGGTGCCGTCCGCGTTCCAGCTGCCGTCGTCGGCGGCGATGTCCGGGCTCATCTCGGACTCATCGTAGTTCTGGGAGAACAGGAACGGGAACACGTTGATGATCACGGCGAAGGAGCCGTTGTCATACTGACCGGCAGGATCGAGGCTGACGATCTTGTCGGTGGTGCCGATGGTGATGGCGTTGGAATCCGCGGAGGACGCGTCATCCTTGACGCCGCCGCAGCCTGCGAGCGACGCGATCGCGGCGACGGACACGAGCGCCGCGAGAATCTTTTTACTCTGCACGAGTACCTCTCTTCGTTTGTTTCCTTCCGCCGTTGCCGGCGGCCTGAACATCACAGGTCCCATTCCGTCCGCATGTTCCGCATGGGTCAGGGCCATATCAGGGTACAAAAGTACAAATAAGTGTTATAGCGAATACCTAGGATATTCATAGGGTTTATCTCGGTATACGGTAGGGTTAACGGAATATGACCGGTCGGTCAGCCGCGGTATCAACCCAACCAAGACGATTTGGCTGGCTCTACGCTCACAGCGAACGCGAGTCATGCCGTGACGGTTCCGTTTCCCCGTGATCCTCCACGACGTCCGACGCCGTGTGATTGTTCACAGGTCGATCACTCACAGTGCGGTTACTCACAGTGCGGTCGTTCACAGTGCGATCACCCGACGTGGGAACGCACAGGGAGGGATCGTGACGGCATTCAGCAATGAACGCCGAACAGATCATGATCACCTGCGCCACCAGATTGAACCAGATGAGCACACCGATGATGGCGGCGAACGGCGCGAGCAGCGGATTCCTTGACGCGCCGCCGAGCAGCTTGGTGCCGAACAGCTGCATGACGGTAAGCGTCACCGCTCCCAATGCGCATGCGGCGATCATGAATCGGCCGGCATGGATGTGCGCGACCACGCGGAACAGCAGAAGAAACAGAAGGAAGTTCAATATCAGTCCGGAGCACAGACCGACCACGTCCAACGCTAGCGATCCGGCGAACGAATCGCCGGGAATGCCCAGCCAGGTCAGCAGGGCGCGCACCAGACCGCTGGACACGGTGCCAGCGACGGTCGACAGGATGAACAGCAGCGTCACCATCATGGCCGCGGCGGTGTCGCGCAGACGGGCCTTGACCAGATCGACGTCGTCATGATAGTCGTCGAACATGTCCTGCACCGCGGTGCGCAGCGAATCCATCCATCCGGTGACCGTCCACCAGAAGATGACGACGGTGACCAGACCGGTCCAAGTGAAGGTGTTCGAGGCCTTGGCCAGTACCGATGCGGACAGGAACGTGTCGGCACTGCCGGGAATCACCGTGTTCACCGCGTCGATCAGCATCCGCTGCAGCTGCTCGTTGCCGATCACGATCACGCCGGCGAGCGACAGCGCCATCCATACGCCGCCGAAGAAGGCGAACAGCAGTCCGTAGGCCAGTCCGTTGCCCATGAGCGAACCACGATGCGAAAGATAGCGGTCGATCAGGCGTCCGGGCAGCGACCGCTTCCACCAGTGCATCACAGTGGCGATCAGTTCCCCTGCGGATCCACCCACGGTCACTCCCCTCCCCCGTTCGGGTATTTGCCGTCATCGTCTGTCGTCAAGTCCGACTATCCGCCGTCGCTATTACTGCCGCCCTTGCAGCCAGAGCAGATATTCGTGGTTGCCGTGTGTGCCTTCGATGGGCGAGTCGGCAGTGGCCTTCACCGACAATCCGTGTTCACGGGCGCAGGCGATGACCTTGTCCAAAGCTCCCCGACGCAGTTCCTCGCTCTCCACGATGCCGTTCTTGCCGAGATTGCCACGGCCGACCTCGAACTGCGGCTTGACGAGCAGGACGATGTCCACGACCGGGCCAACGATGCGCGCGATCACGGGAATCACATACGTCAGCGAAATGAACGAGACGTCGGAGACGATCATGCGCGGCACGAACGGCAGGTCCTCGGCGTGCACGTCGCGGATGTTGACGCCGCTCATTTCGATCACCCGAGGATTGCCGGCGATACGCGGGTCGAGCTGACCGTGACCCACGTCGAGCGCCACGACGCGAGCCGCACCGTTGCGCAGCAGCACGTCGGTGAACCCTCCGGTGGATGCGCCGATGTCAAGACAGTCAAAGCCTTCGGGAGCTGGCAGCCCCTGTGGCCCGAACGCGTCAAAGGCGCCCACGAGCTTGTACGCGCCGCGTGAGACGTAATCGTCGTCGGCCGTCACCGTGATTGCCGACGTGGCGTCGACCGTGGCAGCCGGTTTGGTCACAGTCGCGCCGTCGACGGTCACGGCGCCCTGACGAATCAGACGCTGTGCTTTGGAACGGGACAGCGCCAGACCGCGTTCGACCAGTTCCTGATCCAGCCTGCTCATGATTCGATGCGGAGTCCGTCGAGCTCCGCCTTCAGCTGATCGAGCACGGAACGATATGCGGCGATCTGATCGTCGAACGATCGTTCATCGAGCCCGGACAGACGGGGAAATTCCGACGAGACGTCGAGCCGATCATCGGCCGGTTCGGTGGTCGATGCCGCGGGCGCGTCGACGGTCATCATTGCTGTGTCATGCATTGCTGCCATGCCGTGTCCTCGGATGTGGTGATGTTCAGATGTTCAGATGTGAAATTCGGGGATGGTCAGGGCGTCTCGGTCCGCACCGGCGTCAATGGCCTGCCAGACCGCGCAGCATGCGGCACGCAGCGCGTCCAGAGAGCCCAGTGCCTGATCGGCATCGCCGTTCTCCTGCACCTGCAGCGTGCCATCGGCCACGCGGGCCACGGCGTTACGGCATACCCACGAGCCGTCGGCCTGCGGCAAAACCTCCGGATGGGCTTCGTTCAGTCCGCGCAGATCCTTGGCGATGAACGACGGCCGCAGCACCGGTTCGGCAAGCACGATCTCGTTCGACGTGGACACGCCGGTGAGCACCACCAGCGAATCGTAGCCGCCGCGGTTGCCCGCCTCGATGTCTGTATCCAGACGGTCACCGATGGCGAGACAACGATCCTTGGCGATCGGGTCGACATGGTCGCCCGACGCTTCGGCCAGCGAGTCGGCGACCAGCTGACGAGCCTCGTCGTACATGGCGGACTCGGGCTTGCCTGCCGAGCCGAGGGGCTGATGGCCAACCGCCTCGATCACGGCATTGACCAGAGACCCGCAACCCGGCGCGATACCGAGCTCGCGGGGAATCGTCAGATCACGATTGGTCACGAAATACAGGGCTCCACGCTGGGCGGCAAACGCCGCGGATGCCAGTTCGTTCCATGTGATCTCGGGATACCATCCCTGAATCACGGCGTCCGGGCCATCCTCCACACGGTCGACCAGCGTCAGACCGGCGCGGGTCACCTCCTCGCGCAGATGCGGCGCGCCGACGGCCAGCACCTTGGCGCCGGCCGGCACATGGTGCGCCACCATGCGGGCGGCCACCACCGACGAGGTGATGACCTGCCACGGTTCGACATCCAGCCCGAACCCACGCAGCTGGTCGGCGACCACGGCCTGGAAGCGCGACGAATTGTTCGTCGTGTATTCCATGACCATGCCCGCCGACTGCGCCTGTCGAATGGAGTCGGCGGCATGCTCCACCGGGTTCTTGCCCCGGTAAACCACACCATCCAGATCCAGCAGCGCCAGACGGTATCGCTCGCTGATCGGCGCGTCCGAACCCTTGATGTATTGCGTCATGCCGCTCCCCTATTCGTGTTTACTCGTGTGTGCTGTTCACTCGGCCTGCTCGACGCCGTCCTCGGCCTCCGCATCGGAGGCGTCATCCTCGGTGCCGTCAGAGACATCGGGATCGGAGGGATCGGAATCGGAGTCGGCGCCCTGCTGGGTCTCCTCGGCGGGGAGGGTCTCCTCATCGTCGGCATTGCGCGGGTTGTCGGCGTCCGTATCGTGCTCGTCGAGCTCGTTGACGGTGGTGGAGGCCACGTCGATCTCGTCCGAGGTCACGTCGTCCTCGTCGGACACGGCCTCCGCGTTCTCGACGTCATCGGAATCATCGGAATCGGCGCTTTCATCGTCGGATTCCTCATCATCCTCGTCGTCGGCGAACGCCGTCGGGTCGATGCCCAGACCCTCAAGCAGTTCGTCGTCGATGTCCTCAAGATCGTTGTCGATGATCGTGTCGTCATCGTCCTCGACATCCGCGTACTCATCCTCGAGACGACCCACGAAGTCGTCGAGCTTCGCGGCCTCCTCGGTACGTCCGGCCTGCTCCAGGAAGTACTGCTCGGCCTGCACGGCACGCATGCGATAACCGCCGGAAATGCCCTTGGCATGACCGATGGTGTGCACCATGTCGATGGCCTTGTCCCAATTCTCCAGATCGGCGTACGCGCCGGCCACCACCAGGAACATCTCGGCCTTGGCCTCGCCGCGCAGCTGCTTGGCGTCGTCCGACATGGCCAGTTCGATGGCCTTCTTCGGATTGCCCAGACCGCGCTCGCAGTCGGCCATGAACGGCAGGTAGTCCACGTAGCCGTTCATACGGTAGGCGGTGCGGAACTCACGCAGGGCCAGCTTGTAGTCACCCTGACGGTAGGCCACCAGAGCCAGCGTCTCACGGGTCATGTCGATGCGGGACGCCTGACGGGCGATCCACTTGGCGTGCTCGAGAGCCCACTCCGGGTCGCTCTCCTCAAGCGTGTAGGCGGCCAGCATGTGCAGACCGATGTTCTCGGCGTGCTCCTTGCTCAGACCGCGCAGACGCTCGCGCTCGTCCGGAGACAGCATGGACCATTCCAGACCCTTCGGCATCTTGGGCTCATCGGGACGACGATCCGTGTACGGGTTCTGCGACGGGTACGACACAGTGCCGTCGGAGTTGCGGCGACCACCCTGATAGAAGGCGTGAGACCCCTTGCCGTCACGGTTGTAGTTGTTTGTGCGCTCGCGGCGATCGCCGCCCTTGAACTCGTCGCCATCCTTCGCGTAGCGCGGATTGCGCGGCTTGTCGTCGAACGAACGACGGGGCTTGCGATCATCACGGTCTCCGCGGAAACCGCCCCTGCGGTCGTCGCGGTGGAAATCCTTACGGTCGTCACGACGGTCGAAACGACGCTCACCGTCACGACGGAAGTTCTTGCGCTCGCCATCACGACGATCATCCCTGCGATCATCGCGGCGGAAGTCACGACGACCCTCGAAACGACGATCGTCACGCTCACCGTCATGATCGCGACGATCGAAACGGCGGTCGTCACGATGGAAATCACGACGTCCGCCATCGCGACGGTCGTCACGACGGTCGAAACGACGCTCACCGTCACGACGGAAGCCGCCGTTGCCGCCACGGTTGCCGTAGCTCTTCTTGTAGCCGCCCTTGAAGCCGCCACGGGAATCGTCGCCATCACGGCCCTCGCGACGATCGCCATGATCGTCGTTGTAACGACGGAACTCGCCGTCGCGCTGGAAACGACGGCCACCGCCGTTGCCTCCACGGTTGCCGTAGCCGCCACGACGGTCGTCACGGCCGCGGCCGCCGCCGAACGACTTGCCGCCACGGCCCTTGCCGTAACCGCCGCCGTTGCCGCGACCCTTGCCATAGCCGCCGGAATGTCCACCGCGTCCCGCGGAATGGTTGCGTTCTTCGCTCATCGAGTCTCCTCCACTGCTGCCAATGCCTTCTTACCGCGACGCAGCAGGGCGAAACGTCCCTGCAGGAAGTCGTCGTCGGTCAATGTCTGTTCCTGCTCTTCCACACGTGCGTTATTGAGGTACAGTCCGCCGGACTTGATCGCACGACGTGCCTCGGACGCGGACTTGAACAGCCCGGCCGCCGCGGCCACATCGATGATGCGCTCGCCGGCCTTGGACTGCGGGAATGCACCGTCCACCTTCAGGCCCTCCAGCGCCGCCTCGAGCGTGCCCTCGTCCAGCGCGGACAGATCGCCGCCACGACCGAACAGGGCCGCGGCCGCATCGATGGCCGCCTGCGTGGCCTGCTCGCCATGCACGAAGCTGGTGACCTCCCAGGCCAGAGTGCGCTGTGCCTCGCGGGCACCCGGGTTCGTACGGCTCTCCTCCACCAGACGTTCGATCTCGTCCTTCGGCAGGAAGGTGAACGCCTTGAGCAGGCTCTCCATCTCCACGTCGGGGCGGTTGAACCAGAACTGGTAGAACTTGTACGGGCTGAGCATGGTGGCGTCGAGCCACACCGCGTTGCCCTCGGACTTGCCGAACTTCTTGCCCTGCGCATCGGTGATGATCGGGCTGGTGAACACGTTCACGCTCTCGCCGCGCACCTTGCGGATCAGGTCGAGACCGGACGTGAGGTTGCCCCACTGGTCGGAGCCGCCAAGCTCCAGCGTGCAGCCGTACTCGTCGAACAGGTGCAGGAAGTCGTTGCCCTGCAGCACCTGGTAGCTGAACTCGGTGAAGGAGATGCCCTCCTCGGAGTTCAGACGACGGGCCACGGTGTCCTTGGCGAGCATGGTGCCGAGACGGAAGTTCTTACCCACATCGCGCAGGAAGTCGATCACGCTCATCTCAGCGGTCCAGTCGTAGTTGCTGACGAACCGCACGGGATTGTCGCCCTCGGTCTTCAGGAATCGGCCGATCTGGGCCTTGAGACGGTCGGCCCATCCGGCCACGGTCTCCTTGGGGTTGAGCGTGCGCTCGCCGGACTGGCGGGGATCGCCGATCAGACCGGTGGCGCCGCCGACCAGCGCGATGGGATGATGGCCGGCCTCCTGCAGATGACGCATGTTGATCAGCTGCACAAGATTGCCGATATGCAACGAGGCGGCCGTGGGGTCGAAGCCGCAATAATAGGTGATGGGATCGCCGTTCAATGCTTCGGCGAGCTGCTCTTTGTCAGTGGATTGATTGACCAGACCGCGCCATTCGAGCTCTTCGAGAAGAGAATCGAACCCCGCTTCCTTGTAGCTTCTGACCTGAGACATGTGTTCCCTGTCACTCCTCAATCGTGTTGAATATTGCTGGTTCCAGCAACACTACAGTTTCTCAGGACATCACGACAGTGCGCGTCATGATTATCCGCGCTGTGCGAGATACCGCTCGTACGCTTGGAATCCGCCGGTCAGGTTCACGGCGTCGTACCCGCGATCCATGAGGATCTCCGCCACCTCCTCGCTCCAGCTGCCCTCCCGGCAGAACACGATGACCGGCTTGTCCTTCGGCACGGTGTGCAGCACCTTGGCCAACGGGTCGAATGGCGCGTTGATGGCGCCTTCGATGCCGTGCGCCGCCACTTCATGAGGCTCGCGCAGGTCCAGCAGCGTGACCGTGGAATAGTCCAGTGCCGCGAATTCCTCCGGCGACATCTGACGGATCTCGACCTCGTCGAATTCGTTACCGATCATGGTCTCCCCTTGTCGTTCCTTGTCTCTTCCGATGTGCAGGCGTTCAAGCGTGATGTTCGATGTCAGATCGCGCACGCCGGCTGGATGTAGTTGTCCGGCTCCAGTGCGGTGATCGTGGGATGATCGCCGCATACCGGGCAGTCCGGTTCGTGCTCCGGCAGAGGAACAGTGCGGATCCGCATGGTGAGCAGGTCGGCGGTGAGCATGCGTGCAGTGAGCAGATCGCCCGCCCCGGTGATCATCTTCACGACCTCCACGGCCTGCAGGCTGCCGATCACGCCCACGGCGGCGCCGAGCACCCCGGCCTCCTTGCAGGTGGGGACCTCGCCGGCGGCGGGCATCTCGCGGAAGATGCAGCGATAGCAGGGGCCTTCACCAGGCACATAGTCCATGACCTGCCCGGCGAACTGCACCACGCCGCCGTGCACGAACGGCTTGCCGGCCAGCACGCAGGCGTCGTTGATGAGGAACTTCGCGGCGAAATTGTCGGTGGCGTCCACCACCACGTCGTAGTCGGCGATCAGTTCGGCGGCGTTATCGGCGTTGAACGACGTCACGTACGTGTTCACCGTCACGTCAGGATTCAGCCGGGCAATGCTTTCCCTGGCCGATTCGGCCTTGGGCGTGCCGATCTTGCCGGAATCATGGATGATCTGGCGCTGCAGATTGCTCATGTCGACCACGTCGTCGTCCACGATGCCCAGCGTGCCCACGCCGGCGGCGGCCAGATACAGCGCCACCGGGGAACCGAGGCCGCCGGCACCCACGATCAGCACCTTGGCGGCGAGCAGACGCTTCTGACCGCGCACGCCCACGCCTTTGAGGATCAGATGGCGGGCGTACCGTTCGACCTGGTCGTCCGAAAGCGAGATGCGCGGTTTCGGTGCGTTCGTCTGCTGGGTCTGCTGCGGTTCCATGAAGTCGTTCTCCTTGCCGGTCGGTCGCTCAACATCTTGAATTCAAGGCTGGACGGATATCAGCCCTTGGCGGCAAGCTGCACGGCGGTACCGGACGCGGTGACCATGAGCATGTCACCCTGACCGAGCACCTCGTAGTCGATGTCCACGCCCACCACGGCGTGCGCACCCAACGCGGATGCGCGCTGCTGCATCTCGGCGAGCGCCTCCTCGCGCGCCTTGACCAGTTCGTCCTCGTAGCCCTGGCTGCGGCCGCCGAACACGTTGCGCAGCCCGGCGCCAAGATCCTTGAGGATGTTCACGCCGGAGATGACCTCGCCGAACACGATGCCGTAGTAGCCGGTGATGGTGTATCCCTCGACGCTGGGGGTGGTGGTGACGATCATGATGATTCCCTTCGAATCGGTGCCCCGCGATATCGGGGCCGTGTTTCCACCTTACCGTCATTCCGCCGCCGTGCCTTCATCGCCGCCCCGGCACATGTCGGCGGCACGCCGGAGTCTGGGCGGACGGGTAGGGTGGATTGCGAACGAACGGGAGCCGCAAGGCTGAGAGGAAGCATCGCTTCGACCGTGGAACTTGTGCGGGTCATGCCGCCGTAAGGAATCGTCTTCGATTGCGCAACGCAGTGCATGGTCTTCAAATCCCACGTCGTGAACGGCTGTTTCTTCTTTGCTTTCTTCGCGATCCCGTGTCCACGACGATAACCGAATATGGCATGACGGGTTCATGAACGGGCGCACCACGTAGGGTACGGCTTGGTTTCGTGCACCCTTTTTTCATATTCGCCGAGTTTGGAGGAGCCCATGCAGGTCAACGGAGAACAGGTCACGCTGGATAAGGCGGTGAGTGTCGCCGACTATCTGGAGCAGCACGGCTATCGTGCCGAACGTGTGGCGGTGGAGCTGGACGGTGCCATTGTGCCGCGTGACAAGCGCGCCGACGTCATGCTCGGCGATCAGTCCGTAATGGAGATCGTCCAGTTCGTCCAAGGCGGCTGAGTTCGGGTCATGCCGACAGACATCATCAATAGTCAGCCAGTTCATTCATTGTCCGTAATCGTTGGAACGCAATCGCGTTGATCACCCCAATCGCGCCGATTGCACAAAGGAGTAACCATGATTCCCAATCCCGTCACCGAAGAGTCCGTCGCCGCCACTCCCCTGCCGCCGCAGCCGGCGGTCACGAATCCGGTGGGCACCGCCGCCCCCGTTCCCGAGGTGGTCGACAAGCCGCTGAACCTTGGAGGCCATGAGTTCGAGTCCCGCTTCATTCTGGGTTCCGGCCGTTACGATCTCAACCTGATCAAGGCCACGGTGGAGCATGCCGGCACGCAGATCGTCACGATGGCGCTGCGTCGTGCGCAGACCACGGAGAACAGCGTGCTCGACTACATTCCCGAGGGCATCACGCTGCTGCCGAACACATCGGGCGCCCGCAACGCCGAGGAGGCGGTGCGCATCGCGCGTCTGGCCCGTGAGGTGTGCCATACGGATTTCGTGAAGGTGGAGATCGAGCATGAGACCAAGTATCTGCTGCCCGACAACGCGGAGACGATCCGTGCCACCGAAATGCTGGCGAAGGAAGGGTTCGTGGTCATGCCGTACATGTTCCCGGATCCGATCGCGGCCCGTCAGCTCGAGGAGGCGGGCGCGGCGGCGGTGATGCCGCTGGGTTCGCTGATCGGCTCGAACATGGGTCTGCGCATGCGCGATTTCATTCGCATCATCATCGACAACGCCAACGTGCCGGTGATTATTGACGCGGGCATCGGCCGCCCGAGCCAGGCGTGTGATGCGATGGAGATGGGCGCCGACGCGGTGATGGCCTACACGGCCGTGGCGAGCGCCGGCAACATTCCGCTGATGGCTCGCGCGTTCAAGGATGCGATCGCGGCCGGCCGTGCCGCCTATCTGGCCGGTCTGGGCAAGGTGACGGAAGGCCAGGCCGTGCCGTCCAGCCCCACCACCGGCTACCTGCACTGATCCTGGCTCTTTGCAGAGTTCGTTCTTGCGGAGGTTCCCCTCTCTACGGAGGGAACCTCCAATTTTTCGTGCTCCCTCCAAGGGAGGGAGCTGGCCGCCAAAGGCGGACTGAGGGAGGGATCCCGTCCCTACAAGGCACCAAAACTCAGTCACCTCATCCGTCCGTCTTCGACGGCCACCTTCCCCTCAAGGGGAAGGAAAATAACTGACCCTACTTGTCGTCGTGCTTGCGGTCGTTGCGGTTGAGCATCTCACGCAGCTGCTTGATCGTTTCGCCATAATCGACGGATGTCATACGCGGGAACGAACGGAGCATACGCTTCTGCTGTGCGTTGAGCGCGTCGGTCAATGTGTCATACAGACGGCCGACACCATGCACACGCGGCAGAGATGGCAAGGACGGCAGTTCGGGAAGATTGTCGGCCAGATCACGCATTCGCTCCGCGGCGGCACCGGTGTAGGACTGCAGTCGTCCGGCTGCTGCGTCGCTATACCGCTGCAGCGCCTCGATCGGATCGAGCCCATAGTCGCCCAGCCGTTCGCGAATGATGTCGCGGCTGCGTTCCAATGCCTGCGTGAATTCGGCCAGACGCCTGGCGAAGCCGCTGAGGCCGATCACGGTGATCAGGAAATCGATGAAGATCGTGATCACAAGCGCCGCGATGATGATATGGAACGCCGTCAACGGGATCAGTGCGGTCCATCGTTCCACCCACGGTTGCGCCACGTCCACGATCAGCACGCCGAACACGCCGAACACGATCGCGCCGATCAGACAGATGCGTCCGTTCAGGTTGAATTTGAAATGCGAATAGTCCCACCAGCGGGCATGAAACGCCTTTTCCATCACCCATGACGTGGCGTATTCCAGCACCGACGCTCCCACGGCTCCCAGCAGGAACATGGTGAGCACAGCCATCGGCGTGTCCTTCAACGGGGTGAGCACCACGATGGCGACCACCGCACCGGTACCGTAGATCGGGCAGAGCGGGCCGTTGAGGAATCCTCGGTTCACGAATCGTCGTTCCTGAACGGAAACGAGGATCGTCTCATACACCCAGCCGAGGAAGCTGTAGCACACGGCCCAAAAGAACAGATGCTCCAGATACAGTACGGTGACAGCCGCGTCCATGGACGTCATGCCCGCACTCAACACGATGTCATGGCTCACCGGATGGTTTCCTCCTGATGTTCGGCCTCGTCGTCGCCGTCGTTCGTCTTCTGCGCGGACTCGGATCCGTCGGTCAGAGCAAGACGGGCGGGAACAGGGTCGAGCTGGGGCTTGGAGAATCGCGCCATGGAGAACGTCTCACGCGTGGCACTGATCTTGTCGGCCATGGTGACGAGATAGCCTTCGATGTAGCGAGGCGGTACCGGTGTGAGCGGGAACATGTGACGCAGAATGGAGTCACGTTCCACGGGATTGAGGTCGAAGTCGTGCAGCGCATTCGTCAGCGCGCGACGCGGATGGGTGAAGCCATGGAGCTTGTGCGAGCCGTCGCCGTCGTAATGCCAGTCGTACAGAAAATAGTCGTGCAATAGCGCGGCACGAACCAGCGAGCGCAGATCCACGTGCCGCCATAGGTGCAGACGGTCGGCAAAATACACGGCGAGGCAGGCCACGCGAACCGAATGCTCGAACGTGGTCACGGCACCATGCTGATAGCAGTGCTTTTCGATGCGCATCCGTTCGTGTTCGAGTACATCCCGCCCGTATTCGTGCACGATTTCGTGGATTCTCTGGCGTGCCAGCACAATAGCCCCTTTTCGACAAAAGTCATGCTCGTTATTGGTCAGTCCGATTGTAAATGACCAATAACGGGCATGACTTCGTCCGTATGGATGATTTGACAAGGCCGTCACATGCCGGTCACCAGTGCGTCATGAACGCTCAGACTGCGGGTGCGTTCTCGCAGGCGGTGACGAGCTGTTCGAGCGTCTGGCTGCCGAACAGGATGTCGCCGTCGTTGATGGTGGTGGCGGGCACGCTCATGATCCTGCGCTCCTTGCGCAGCTCCGGGAAGAGCCCGAGGTCGATCATCTCGGCGGTCACGTTCGGGTTCATGGCGGCCATGTGCTGGCATGCGGCCACCACGTCCGGGCAGAAGTGGCAGGTGAGCGAGACGCCGATCTCGATGTGCGTTTCGGGTAGGGCCTTGATGCGTTCGGCGAGCTCCGGTTCCACGGCCTGGCCGGGACCGGCGATGTTGTATACGCCGAGGACGAGCGAGTTGACCTCGTGGCCGGTGGGGATGCCGCTGAACTTCACGCCCGTGTACGTACCGTCCTTGTCGAGCAGCACGAAGACCGGGTAGCGTACGATGGCGGCGGTGCCGATCATCGCCTTGCCCTCGTCGGAATCGGCGGCCACGCTGCGGTAGTGCAGACGCTCGTGCATGGAGGCGAACTCCTTGGCGAAGCTGGCGAGCTCCACGCTCGGCTGGCCGCCGTCGTCCACCTGCAGCAGGGTCACATCCTCGGTCAGTCGGTTGAAGATGCCGACGAGCTGCTGCTTCATTTCGGCGCTGAACCACACGCCCTTGTGCTGCGGCACGGACGGGGTGTCGGAGATCGTACTGGTCTGACCCACGGTGGCGGACTTCTTCGGCGCGGTCGCGGCGGCGGCATTGGCATTGGCGCCGTCATTGCCGTTCTTGGCGTCGGACGTCTTGGGCTTGGCGGTCTTGGGCACCACGGGAATGCCGAGGCGCTTCTTCTCGGCGGTCACATACTCCTCGGCGCCGGTGGCGGCGATCGCACCGTCGGAGGCTGCGGTCACGATCTGGCGCAGCGGCTTGGACACCACGTCGCCGGCCGCGTACACGCCGGGGATGCTGGTCTGCTGCCAGGAGTCCACGGTGATGTAGCCGCGATCGTCCTTGGCGAGCACGTCCAGACCGGTGGTTTCAGGCTTGGTGCCCACGTAGATGAACATACCGAACACGTTATCGCCGTCGGCCACGTGGTAGTGGGTCTTCTCGCCGGTCTTGTTGTTCACGAACGTGGCGTCGGTCAGGTAGTCGTCGCCGTCGAGGGATTCGACCTCGGTGTTGTAGAGCACTTCGACCTTGGGGTTGTCGAGTGCGCGGGCGGCGGTGAGCGGCGGGCAGCTGAACTGCGAGCCGCGGACGAGCACGGTGACCTTGCGGGCGTATCGGGTCAGGTAGTCGGCTTCCTCGGCGGCCGCGTAGCCACCGCCGACCACGAACACCTGCAGGCCGCTGAACAGCTCGCCGTCGCAGGTGGAGCAGTAGGCCACTCCCCTGCCGCGCAGCTTCTGCTCGCCGGGGATGCCGAGCTGGCGGGGCTGGGCTCCGGATGCGATGATCACGGCACGGGCACGATAGTCGCGGTTCTTGCCGTGCAGCACCTTCACGTCGCCGTCGAGCTCGTAGGCGGTTACGTCGTCGTGCGCGATCTGGACGCCGAAGTCCTCGGCCTGCTGCTTCATCAGGTTCATCAGGGCGGTGCCCTCGATCTCCTTGACCGCCGGATAGTTGACTACCACGGACGTGGTGGTGACCTGACCGCCGACCTGGTCCTTCTCGATGATCAGGGTGTCCATGGTGGCGCGGCCCGCGTAGATGCCGGCGGTGAGTCCGGCGGGACCGCTGCCCACGATGACGACGTCGTAGATATGTTCGTTGCTCATGATGATTCTTGCCTTACTGCTGAAAAAGGCGCTCGAATATGATTCGGGCGCCTTGGAAACGATACGTTATCGCGTTGTGCTATCGCCGATGATCGACGGATTGATCATCGATGGAGTGACTGCGACGATCAGATCTTGCCGACGAGGTCGAGGCTCGGGGCGATGGTGTCCTCACCCGGATGCCAGTTGGCCGGGCACACCTTGTCGCCGTGCTCGCGGACGAACTTGGCGGCCTCGAGCGTACGCAGGATCTCCTCGGCGTTGCGGCCGATGCCGTTGTCGTTGATGGTGTAGGACTTGATCTTGCCTTCGGGGTCGATGATGAACACACCACGGAAGGCCAGACCGGACTCCTCGTCGAGCACGTCGAAGAAGCGGGCGAGCTTGCCGGCCGGGTCGGCGAGCATCGGGTACTTCACCTTGGCGATGGTGTCGGTGGCCTCGGCCCAGGCCTTGTGCACGAATTCGGTGTCCTCGGACACGGAGTAGACCTCGGCGTCAGCGGCCTTGAAGTCGGTGTAGTGGTCGGCCAGATCGCCCAGCTCGGTGGGGCACACGAAGGTGAAGTCGGCCGGGTAGAAGAAGATGACGGACCAGTGGCCCAGCAGATCCTGCTTAGAGACGGTTTCGATTTCGCCGTCGTGGTACGCGTTGACGGTGAAGTCCTCGACTTCGGTGTTGATGTAGTTGCCCATGCACATTCCTTTCCGAAAAGGTCGTGATCGGTACGACCATTGTGCTTCCACGCCCAGTGTATCCGACCGCGATTCAGGTTCGTTGAAGAAACGCGGCCGGCAGAATGAGCATGAGCAACATCACATTTGTCGCATGCGGCGCATGCGATTTGACCGTGCAGGTCTATGCGGACTAGCGCAGCACCTCACGCGGGGACTTGTAGGCGGAGCCGTCCGACGTGGAGTCGGCGAACAGCTTGAGCGGCTCCACGGTGGCCTTGGCGTCCACGATCTGTTCGCGCACACGACCATAGGCGGTGCCGCCCTTGCCGTTGCGGGAGTCGACGGAGCCACGGCTGGAGAGCACCTCGCGCACCTGCGGGGCCTTGTCGGCGGGCAGGAAGTCGGCGAACACGCCGATGAAGTCGTCGTCGGTCAGATCCCACAGCTCCTGGCCGCGGCCTTCGGCGATCTTGACGCAGGCGCCGGAGAGCTCGTGCGCGTGGCGGAACGGCACGCCGTTCTTCACCAGCCATTCGGCGATGTCGGTGGCCAAAGCGAAGCCGGTGGGGGCCTCGGCCTCCAGACGGTCGGCGTCGAAGCGCATGGTGGCGACCATGCCGGTGAAGGCGGGCAGCAGCACCTCGAGCGTGTCGACCTGATCGAACACGGCCTCCTTGTCCTCCTGCAGGTCGCGCGCGTACGCGGTGGGCAGACCCTTGAGCGTGGCGAGCAGACCGGTCAGGTCGCCGATCAGACGGCCAGACTTGCCACGGGCGAGCTCGGCGATGTCCGGGTTCTTCTTCTGCGGCATGATCGAGGAGCCAGTGGAGTAGGCATCGTCGAGCTTGACGAAGGCGAACTCCTGAGTGTTCCAGATGATGATCTCCTCCGAAAGACGGGAGATGTCCACGCCGGTCATGGCGGCGATGAACGCGAACTCGGCCACCAGATCGCGGGAGGCGGTGCCGTCGATGGAGTTGTCGGTCACGCGGGAGAAGCCGAGCTCGCGGGCCACGGCCTCCGGGTCGAGGCCGAGCGTGTTGCCGGCGAGCGCGCCGGAGCCGTACGGGCTGGCGTCGATGCGCTTGTCCCAGTCGATGAGGCGCTGGATGTCGCGGATCAGCGGCCAGGCGTGGGCCATGAGCTGGTGGGCGAGCAGCACAGGCTGGGCGTGCTGCATGTGGGTGCGGCCGGGCATCACGGTGTGGCCGGCGGCTTCGGACTGCTTGATCAGCGCGTTGACGAGCTTGATGAGTTCGCCGGCGATCACGCGGGAGTGGCGGCGCAGCCACATGCGGATGAGGCAGGCGATCTGGTCGTTGCGGGAGCGGCCGGCGCGCAGCTTGCCGCCGAGTTCGTCACCGGCGATGTCGATAAGACCGCGTTCGAGGGCCGTGGCCTCGTCCTCGTCGTCCTCGATCGGCGTGAATTCGCCGGAGTCGACGCGGCGCTGCAGCTCGTCGAGGGCGTCCTCCATGCGCTTGAGCTCGTCGTCGGTGAGCAGTCCGGCGCGGCCGAGAGCGCGGGCGTGCGCACGGGAGCCAGCGATATCATCGTCGGCCAGTCGCCAGTCGAACTGGGTGGACTTGCTCAGACGGGCCAGCTCGGGCGAGGGACCGGAGGTGAATCGGCCGCCCCACAGGGCGAGGTGTTCGGACTGCTCAGCCATGCATGTTCTCCTTCATGATGCTTGTGCTTGGTGCTTGTACTTGAGTGCTTGCGGAAATCAACGAAATCAACGTTCCGTACGTTTTCGACCGTCTGCCAGCCTATCAGCGCGCGGATACATCGGGGGCCACTTCAGTCATCGCCTTGACTGAGCGCCACATCAATATCGAATCCACCTTCGAGTACGAATCGCCGGAGCAGGCTGCGCACCTTACGGTTCACCTTGGGTTGAGGTATGGTCGTATGCTGCCATTCCTCAAGTATGGCCTTCGCACGCTTCCTGTCAACAGATGCATACAAATCGCCAAAGCGTCCGAATTCGTCAATGTTCGTCTCGGTGATACGACGGGCAAGGAACTCCTCCACCAGTGAACGTTTCACACCGAAGCATTCCACAAGTTTGTCGATCTGCTCATTCTTCTCACGCTTTGCATATCGAGTGATGTAGTCACGTAGGGTTAAACCATTCTCGACAACCACGTCCCCTCGTTCCACATCATGCAGGAACAGTTCCGCCAATCTCTGGTCGTCAGTGGACAACGTGGCGAACGAGCGGTGCAACTGAGCGGCTGCTGCTTCCAGCTCAGGACTATTCTCGCGTAATGCCTTAAGCCACTTGACAAAGTTGGCATTCATATAGTCGGTGTCGATGAGACCGGTATCGATTGCGGTCAGATAACCGTCCAGCTCGTAAGGAGCTTCCGGCGCGTTATCTCCGTCTCCCTGACCGTCTCCCTGCTCCTGATCATCAAATAGTTCCTTATATCGTTGCGCCAGAATCAGGTACGTGCGTTCGTCAAGTTCCGGTTGTACGCTCACTTGTTCGCCGTTCTCGTCCGTGAATACGAACGAGTCACTCTCCCAAGTGAATCCTTGCACTTTCGCGGCTTCGAGGAATCGGCTGAGTTCCACGAACTCCTTAGCGAACTTGCGTTTGTCCTCCACTGATTCGGGTAGCTGCCGTAGATCTCCCTGTCCCGATGACGAAAACACGTCAAGGATTTCCTTGTACCGTGAATCCATCGATTCCACATTCTGCGGTAACTTCTGTACGAATAGGTCGAGCGGCCGGTCACCGGAATACAATTTCACGGCACGTTCGATGTTCTTGCGCATGGTATGCGGTTTCCGGTAGTACCGGATGGTGCCGAACGGCTTGTCCGGGCCGAACAGTCGGTTGGTACGGCTGAACGCTTGGATGATGTTCTCGTATTCGATCACCTTGTCCAAGTACAGTGTGTTTACCCATTTCGAGTCGAACCCGGTAAGCATCTGGTCGACCACGATGAGCAAATCGAGTCGCTGTTCTCGGTTCGCATCAATGGTACCGTAGGGTGTCTTGTGCGAGAGACGCGCTGAGATATCTTTCTTCATGGCAGGCCAGTCGACGATGCCAAAATCCTTCCCGTACGCCGCGTTGTAGTCGCTCATGATTTCGGCGAGCGCGTCGCCTTTCACGGTGGCGCCGGCGCTGTTGTCCACGTTCGGATCGAACAATGCGGTCACACGCAGTTCGGGCGCTCGTTCCTTAAATAAGCGGTAGTAGCTGATTGCCTCTGGAATGGAGTTTGTGGCAAGCATGGCATGGAATTTGTTCGCATGGCTGAGCACGGGGAATTGCCTGAGGATATCCGCGATGACCATGTCTTCATGATCACTGCCGACACCGTACTGATCGCGGTCAAGGAAATCCTCGATGGCAGTTATGCGCTCACCTGTTTCGGAAACGGTCGCGCCCATCGGCACTGTGGTCTTGTCCATGTAGTGTTCGTATACCTTGGCCTTGGTCGGATCAGCTAACGCCGAAGGCACATCAGAAGCTTTCGCCTTATCCAGAGCCACACGCAATCGCACATCATCATCTCGGTAGGTGGTAACCATGGTCGGATCGAAACCAAGTACGTTATGATCTCGGATACCGTCGGCGATGCTATAACGATGCAGACATTTGCCGAACACCATGGCTGTGGTGGAATTCTTCTTTTGATTCTCATCCAGAATCGGCGTACCGGTGAAGCCGAAGAACAACGCGTTGGGAAAGGACCGGCGGATATCCTGCAGCATGTCGCCAAAGGTGGATCGATGGCATTCGTCCACGATAAAGACGATGCGTTTGTCCGCCATCCTGTCCAGCTCAGCTTGGGTGACGCCGGCTTCGCCGAGTTTGATGTTGCTCATCTTCTGGATGGAGGTAACGATAAGGGTGTCTGAGGGATCAGTGCTGGCGAGTCGGGTACGCAGCACGCCGGTGTTTTCGGTGCCCTGCACGTCGTCTTCATTATCAGCGAAGCTGCGATACTCCTTCAGGGACTGGGTACCGAGTTCAATACGGTCCATGAGAAAGACTACTTTGTCTGCGTCCTTGGAGTCGGCGATGAGCTGCGCGGACTTGAAACTAGTCATGGTTTTGCCAGAACCAGTGGTGTGCCACACGTAGCCACCAGGCCGGCCAGGCAAAGCAGGCTTGCAATCCCAATCGCAGGTGCTAACGGTATCAGAAATCGCATTTGCGGCGATGTACTGGTAGCTACGAAGTACCTTGAGACAGCCGTCCGCCGAATCGGCAATGGTGTAAAAGCCAATAAGCTTGTGTGCCATGGGAATAGAGAGCAGCGTTGCACAGAAAGTCTTCCATTCGTCGGCACCCGGTTTGTTACCTCCGCAGATGGGCTCGTTGTTGAAATCCGCCCAGTGGAAGTAGTAGCTCGGGTTGAACTTGTCCACTCCCGGATTGGCAAAGTACAAGGCATCGTCCGGATTCATGGCCACGAAAATCTGCACGAGACGGAACAGCCCGGTAAAGACGCCCTCATGTGCGTATTTTTCGATTTGGTTGATTGCTTGACTCACCGGTATGCCGCTACGTTTCAGTTCGAGATGAATGAGTGGCATGCCATTGATGAGCAGGCACAGGTCGCCGCGTCGGGAATTGACCATCTTGTTCTTGGCTGGGTAGACCGGCTGCTGGGCGATCTGGTAGACGCTGTGGCCGCTGGCGATTTCGTTGCGGTCATAGATCTTTAGACTGATTTCTTTACCGAAGTGAGCCTTGTCATCTCTGTTGTCTCGCGTGATGGACACGGTTTTGCCGTTGATGAATGAATTTAGCGCCAATGGGGTGCGCAGCGTTTCGATCTGCTCGATGATCTGTGCCATCTCGCCGTCGGTCAACGGCTGATCGTTGAGGCAGTCCTTGCCTGCATTGCGCCGGTTGAGAATGCCCTTCCAGTTCTCGATGAGCTCCGCCTCGGTAGGATATGTGAGCACGCCGTCCGTCCAGCCATGCTGCTGAAGCACCGAAATAACGCTCTCCTCGAAATCCGACTCCTTATCGAATATCACGATCGCCTCCTGTATCTCATTCCTTACGCATTAGCACGTAGATGCCCAACGCTCAGTGACTCTCCATTGATGGGCATTTGTGGATCGCATGGTGACGCGATGCGTTGAAACATCGCCTCCAACGCTTCATAATCCTGATTCTCCGCTGCGAGTCGGCTCGCTTCGTCGTTTTCCTCGCCGCTGACGAGTCGCCAGTCGAGGTCGTATCCAGCATCATGGCACAGCAGGGTCCAGAACAGCCGTTGTACCCGACCATTGCCTTCACGAAATGGGTGCACGAAATTGTAGTTGTCGTAATGGTAGGCCAGTCGTTGCGCAAATCGTTCCGGCTCAAATCCCACCAGCATGTTGTCTTTTTTGAGTTCATTCTGCGCCCAGCCGATACCCATGGCGATGTTTGTGGAGGGTAGGAAGAACTCAGCTCCGGCAACGTTCTTGCGAATCTCCACGATACGGATTTCACCGGCCCAAGCATAGATATCTTGAAACAGCTTGCGGTGCAGCATGCGGAAATCATCCAACGATCCGCTCATATGAGGGATCGGGCGGGTGAAAAACTCGTTCATTCGCAATGCAACGAACTCGCCTTCCGCGTTCTGCAGTTCATCATAGGTTGTAGCACCGATGAGGTTGCGCAGTACACCGCTTGCCGGATCAAGATATGGGTCAACGAATCGATCAGGCATGAGCGACCCTAGCTTCAGGCTTATCAATCTTCCACCGGCGCTTGGTTCTGGTCATGAGCTCTTCGATCGTAAAGTCGCCCTTCACGTACTGTTCGGCGTCACTGCGAAATTCGGCAGAGACGTATGCGCCTTCCATCTCGCCGGAATGAATGGCCTCTTCCATGATGCGTTTGCGATCCATGATTCCCTCCGATTCTCAGACGAACATCTGCTCAAGCAGTGATTTCTTGATATTTTGCAGCAATTCCAACTTACGCTGATGAAGGGTGATAAGGGAATCCAAAGAATCAAGGCAACCACCAATCAACTTTTGTTCATGCTTACCCGGCACAAGAACCATTGCATTACCGACAAGATCTTTATTGAGGTTATTGACC
>NZ_QXGJ01000005.1 GCF_003952005.1 Bifidobacterium callimiconis | reverse complement strand
TTTCAGTCATGGAAACCGAGGGCGATCAGGACGAATCTCTCCCCTCAGTCCGCCATGCGGCGGACAGCTCGTCCTGCAAGAACGGACGACCTTACGGTCGCGTTATATCCGCTCGCCTGTCGGCTCGCCCGGGCCCTACAAACGCCGCCGGCGTTTGATTTACGGGCCCAGCCTCCCACGGAGGGGAGCCACCGCCATACCTTCGGCTCTCTGCATTTTCCTTCCCCTCAGGCTGAGTCCGTAAAGCAAACGCCGGAGGCGTTTGTAGGACTCAGACGAGCCGACAGGCGAGCAGAAATACGCCGGACGCAGTCCGTCAATTCCTGCCGAAGAAGGTGGCAGCCGAAGGCTGACGGATGAGGCGACCAAAGAAAAGCGCGGCCAAATACCCGCGGCTCCCCTCTCTGAGGGGAGCTGTCGGCGCTAGCCGACTGAGGGGAGCCGCTACATCAGGCAGCGCGTCAAGCTTCGAAGTAGCCGGAGGCGCCCAAGCGGGCGTCGGGGTTGAGGAGCATGGCCTTCTCGACCTCGTGGCCGTTGTAGCGGCCGCCGTTGGCGAGACGCGTGCCGTCCTCGCGGAAGCGGCGGTTGTCGATCGGCTCGTAGAGCGGAGCGCGACCCATCATGCCGTTTTCGAGGCGACGCTGGCCGGCGGCCAGTCGGGCGTTGGCGCGCTTGCGCCATTCCTCGAGCGCCTTCTCGCCGGCGGTGTGGGCCACGGCGGCCTCGAACGCGCCCGGGTTCACGATCGCGGCGAAACCGCTCACGTGACCGAAGCCGAGCGACGTGGCCAGACCGGCCTTGACCGCACCCGCACCCACGGTGAGCGGCGAGCGCAGCCACACCATGTGGTCGTCGCGGCGCAGCTTCGGGTCCACGCAGTCGAGCGACGCGTTGGCCGGGATCACGCCGGAGTTGAACAGCTGCGTCAGTCCGTTGACCTGGAAGATGCAGGCACCGCCCTTGGCGTGGCCGGTGAGCGTCTTCTGCGAGATCACGAACAGCGGGTTGCCGTCGGTGCGGCCGATGGCGTGCGCCAGCGTGTTGTGCAGTTCGGACTCGTTCGGGTCGTTCGCGTTGGTGGACGTGTCGTGCTTGGAGACCACGGCGATGTCGTCGGGCGCGACGCCCAGCTTGGCGAGATCGTGCACGAGCTTCGAATCGCGTCCGCCGAGTCCAGCCGCCAGTGCGCCGAGGCCGGGGGCCGGGATCGACGTGTGCGCGCCGTCCGCGTAGCTGTGGATGAAGCCGATCACGCCAGCGACCGGCAGGCCAAGGCGCAGCGCGATGTCGCCGCGGGTGAGCAGGATCGTGCCGCCGCCCTGGGATTCCAGGAAGCCACCGCGGCGACGGTCGTTCGCGCGGCTGAAGAAGCGCGCGTCGATGCCCTTGCCGTACATCTCCGCGGAGTTGGCGGTGGCGTTCATGTTGCCGAAGCCGATCACCGATTCCACGCCGATGTCGTCGATCGCGCCGGTGACCACGAAGTCGGCCTTGCCGAGCGCGATCTTGTCGGCGCCTTCCTCGAGGGAGACGGCGGCGGTGGCGCAGGCGGACACGGGCTGGATCATGTTGCCGTAGCCGCCGATGTACGACTGCATCACGTGTGCGGCCACCACGTTCGGCAGCGCCTCCTGCAGGATGTCGGTCGGGATCTCGTGGTTGAGGAACCGGTCGAGGTACAGCTTGCGCATGGAGCGCATGCCGCCGAAGCCGGTGCCCTGCGTGCTGGCCACGAGCGATGGATGGATGGACTGCAGGATCTCGGTGGGCGTGAAGCCGGCGGACAGGTAGGCGTCCACGGTGGTCACGATGTTCCACAGCGCGATCTCGTCCACATCGCCGACCATGGAGGCGGGGATGCCCCACTTGACCGGGTCGAAGCCCTTCGGGAACTGGCCGCCGACCGTGCGCGTCATGGTGGCGCGGCGCGGCACGCGGATCATGGAGCCGGCGTGGCGGGTCACGGTCCATTCGCCGGACTCCTCGTCCTTGGCGATGCTCGTGTGGGCCTCGTCGAGCTTCACGTATTCGCGGGCGACGTCCTCGCTGGGCACGGAGAAGGCGACGTCGTGGTCGAGGTAGACCTCGGCCTCCTCCTCGTCGGCGCCGTCCTTGTAGTCGGCGCCCATGCCCTCCTCGAACGGGCGGATGCCGGAACGGGCCACGACCTCGTCGTGGTAGCGTTCGGCGATGTCCTCTTCGGGAACGAGGTTGCCATCGGTGTCGTACCAGCCGGGCTTGGGGCTGTCCTGCCAAGTGAGCAGTCCCATGTTCCACGCGAGTTCGAGGATCGCGCCGGCGGACAGGTCGACGGTGCCGTCGGGGTGGATGCCGAGTTCGGCTTCGAAGCGCGTGCGGCCGGAGCCCCACGGTCCGAGTTCGCCCACGGACACGATCACGATCTCGTCCTCCGGACGGACGGTGACGTTCGTCCAGTCGGCCAGATCGACGGGCGCCTGATGCGGCACGTGCGGGGTGGGCAGCGCCTTGAGCGTGGCGGTCTTCGCCGCGGCGTCGGCCTCGGCGGACTCGTTCGTATTGTCGTCGTCGGCGTGCTTCGCGGCGTCGGCCATGGCCTCGGCGCGCAGTGCCTTGATGTCGATCGGATCGTTGCCGAGTCCGCCGGTCAGGTCCACGTCGAGCGGCGCCGTGACGGCGGCCTCACGCTGCTCCGCGGTGCACAGGCCGAGCAGTTTCTCGGCGATCTGCGCGGTGGAGTACGTGTGGATGCCGTGGCGTTCGACGACGTCGACCAGCGGGTCGTTGCCGCCCATGAGTCCGGTGCCGCGAACCCAGCCGATCTTCGGGTGGGCGAACGTGACCCTGTTGGACCACACCTTTTCGGCGCGGGCGCGGTTGACGATCGCGTCGAACGCGCTCTTGACCTCGCCGTACGCGCCGTCGCCGCCGAAGATGCCGCGGTTCGGCGAGCCGGGCAGCACGACGTGGAGCTTGTGCTGCACGTCGGTGTCGGCGCCGATGGCGGACAGGCCGGCGATCGCGCGTTCCACGCCCCACAGCATGAGGCGGGCCTGCGATTCGAACAGTTCGCCGGAGTCGGCGAGCGTGCCGTGCACGGGCGGGGCCGCGAACGGGAAGAACATGCTCGGCTCGTAGGCGGGCTTGAGGATGGTCGTGGTGGCGCCGTTCACCTTCTTCTGCACGTTGCCGATCCAGTCGACGAGCGCGTCGACGTCACGGTAGCTGGACAGGTTGACGGGCACGAGCCACAGGCTGGCGTCGCCGGCCGCATGCTCGCGGTACACGCGCTTGGCCCAGGCCTTGATGGACGGGCGGAAGCTGTGCGAGGTGGCGATCACGGTGGCGCCGCCGGCGAGCAGGCCGGCCACGACCTCGCCTGCGATGGAGTTGGCGGACACGCCGGTCACCACGGCCACGTCGTCGGCGTAGCGGCTGGCGGCCTCATCGTCGGACGCGGGTTCGAGCGCTTCGCTGGCGATGGCGTCGAACGCGGCGGCGAGGATCTCGTTGCCGTTCGCGCGGGCCTTGCCGGCGAACCATGCGGCCTCGTCGGCCACGGCCTTGCCCAGACCGCGGAACGAGCCCTCGAGCTCCTCCGGATCGTCGTGGTAGAAGGCGCGGGCCAGATCCTCGCGGGCGGACGCCCAGCGGTCGTCGAACAGGATGGCCTTGTTCGCGTCGAAGCGCGGCTCGACCTGCTTGGGCCAGTCGGAGCCGAGCTCGGCGTTCACGGCCTCCACGACGGCGGCGTTCTCGTCCTCGCCGGGCTCGGCCACCGGGGCGGCCACGCCGAGCTCGTTGAGCACGAACCGGGCAGTGGCGGCGAGCACGCCGTCCTTGCCGGTCACCTTCTCGGCGAACGCGTCGAGCGCGGCGGAGTCGACCACGGCACCGCCGGCCGCACCACCGGCGGACGGCTTGGAGACGGCCACGCCCTTGGTCTGGCCGACCAGCATCACCGCGTCGTCGATGAGCTTGTCGGCGGCGGCCGCGTTGGCCACGGCACCGGTGGGCAGCTTGGCTAGGTCGTCGCCGCGGGAGCTGGCGCCCTCGCGGGTGTCGAGCAGCAGGGCGGCGGTCACGGCAGCCACCCAGCCCTCGCCGAGCTGCCAGACGTTGGTCACACGGTCGCGGATGTGCGCGGGCTTGACGCCGGCCGCGCCGAACAGAGAGCGCAGACGGTCGCGGATGGCCTCGGAGAGCACCGGACCGAACGGCTTGTAGTTGGGGGCCACCTTGTTCACGATCTGCGCGAGCTGGGTGAGCGTCGCTTCGGCGGCGCCGTCCACGCTGGCCACGCCCAGTTCGGAGCTGATGTCCATGAGCAGCTGGTTGCGGCGGGAGGACACGCCGTTGGTGAGCGTGTCGGTGGTGTCGTTCGCGCCGATCTGATCGATGCGCACCTTGGTGGAGTAGGCCATGAGCACGCCGATGGCGTCGGACGCCTTGAACGGCAGGTCGTCGACCAGGCCGGCGGGCGCGGAGCCGAGCTGGGCGACCGCGGAGTCGGCGGCGGGCGCAGCGGCAGAGGCGGCGGGCGCAGCGGCAGGAGCCGGAGCGGGGGCGGCAGCGGCTGCCGGAGCGGCAGGCGCGGCGGCCGGGGTCGACGCCGGGGCGGAGGTCTCCTCGACCGGCTCGTCGGGCACCAGCGAGTCCGAATCCGTCATGTACACGCGGCCCTCGTCGCGGCCCACGTTGTACACGGTGACGTGACGG
The DNA here is from genome assembly GCF_003952005.1 of Bifidobacterium callimiconis. GTDB lineage: Bacteria > Actinomycetota > Actinomycetes > Actinomycetales > Bifidobacteriaceae > Galliscardovia > Galliscardovia callimiconis. The sequence goes on along the minus strand of NZ_QXGJ01000005.1, from coordinate 224,395 downwards.
TGCTTGAAGTCGGGCAGACGCAGGGTCTTGGCACCGAGGTTGGCGAGCGTCGGCGCGTTGCCGAGGCCCACCTCCACGTACTCCTCCACACCGAGTCCGTTGTGCGCGGCGTCGCCGAACAGCAGCGCCTGGGTTTCGATCCAGCGCACCGGAGATGCGAACTGCCAGCTGAGCAGTTCGGTGAGTAGCAGTCGCCCGAGCTTCTGATCGTCGGCGGCGTAGGAGTCCCACACGGCCGGATCGTCGAGCGCGGCCTTGATGCGCTCGGACGGCACGACCTCGAGGATCTTCGCGGCGAATTCCTTGGTCATCTCGAACGGCACGGCCACGAGGTTCGGAATGTAGCGGCCGACCAGGCGTCCGCGGTAGTCGATGTGCTTGGGCAGCAGCGCGTCGAGCTTGTCGCGGAATTCGGGCACGCCCTTGCGCAGCAGCGTGGAGTGGAACGGCACGTCGATGCCGGGCACGAGCATGAACGCCGGCTTGCCGCCCGCCTCCTTGGCGCGGCGGTTCGCGTCCTCCTTGAGGTACTTGAGTCCGGCGATCGTGCCGGCCACGGCGTACTGGGCGCCGGCCAGGTTGTAGTTGACGATCTGCAGGAACTCGCCGCACTCCTTCGACACCTGCTCCACGTAGGCCTTCACGCCGGAATCGCCCACGCCGAACTGGTTCGGACGCAGCGCGCCCATGCGGTAGTTGGAGCGGCCCTGCGCGTCACGCTCGATGAGGTGGTGCATGGTGGAGCCGCGGTGGAACACGAGCTCAAGCACGGTCTCCAGCGGAATGATGTCGGCGAAGGAACTCAGCGCGTTGTACTCGCCCAGCGAATGGCCGGCGAAGTAGGCGGGCCAGATGTCGCTGCCGGCCTCGCGCAGACGCGCGGTCTGGGCGAACGCCACGGTAGCGAGCGCCACCTGCGTGAACTGGGTGAGGTTGAGCAGGCCTTCGGGGTGACGGTAGGTCACGCCGTTGGCGGTGAGCTCCTTGGGGTTGTCGCGAACCACGGCGAGGATCGAGAAGCCGAGCTTGCTGCGGGTGAGCCTGTCGGCGCGCTCCCACACCTCGCGGGCGGCCGGGGACTTGGCGCGCTCGTCGAGCACCATGCCCTGCTTCTGGATGCCCTGACCTGGGTACACGAACGCGGACTTGGGTGCACGGACGATCGCTGTTCCACGTGAAACAATCTGACCATCGATGCGGCTGGTCACTTCGAGCACCATGCCGCCGTGGTTCACCTTGCCCACGCGTTCCACGGAGATCTCGACCTCGTCGTTCAGCTGGACCATGCCGTACATGTTGTACGTCCAGCCGGCGATCTCGTAGTGCGCGCCCTTGTCGTCGGTGGCCTGCACGGCGTGCTGGGCGGTGGCGGACAGCCACATGCCGTGCACGAGCGGGGCGGCCAGACCGCTCACGGCGGCGCCGCGATGCGACGTGTGGATCGGGTTGAAGTCGCCGGACGTGCGTGCGAACGCGGTCATCTCGCCGGGGGCGGTGACCTTCACGCGGCGCAGCAGACGACGCGGGGTGTCGAGCACATCGGCGTCGATGCCGCCGTAGTCGGGCGCCTCGGGCGGCAGCGCGTCGGAGTAGGCGCGGCCGCGGATGGCGAAGCGTTCGGTCTCGCGGGCGAGCAGCGTGCCGTCGGCGGCGGCGTGGTTCACATGGATCGTGACCACGCGGCCGGACGCGGACTCGAAGTAGTCCTCGGCCCAGCTGGTGAGCGTGATCGTCTCGCCGGTGTGCTTGAGCAGCTCGTCCTCGGTCACCTCGAGCTCGATCAGGTGGTCCAAGTGCACGGCGTTGAGCAGGCCCTCGATCACCGGGAAGCCGTTGACGTACACCGAGCCGAGCGCCGCGTAGATGGCCGGCCATGCCGGACCCACCAGCGCGTCGGGCGCGATGCGCGACGCCATCAGGCTAGCCGGCAGCGCACCGCCGGTGGCCGCCTCATGGTCGAATCCGAGATTGGCGGACAGCGTGTACGTGGCGTGAGCCAGACCGAACGGGTACGCGGACTTGTCGTCCTGCTCCTCGATCGTCGGCATGGCGGTCAGCTTGTCGCCGGTGATGGCGGTGTTGCCGATGCCGGCCGTGGCGGCGAGCATGGCGTACACGTGCTTCGGCAGCGTCTCGCGGTCCACCACGGGCAGGCGGCCCGGCTCGGAGCCGTCCACGAGCAGCGGAATCACGATGTCACGCACGGCGTGCTTGCTCACACCGCCGTCGGGATCGTTGTCCCAGTAGGTGTCCAGATGAATGTCGAGATCGAACAGTTCTCCGCGGTCGGTGTCGGCCACCTTGCGGATCTCGTAGTACTTGTCGCCGTTCGGCGTGCCGTACGCCGGGTTGGCCATGAGATGACCGACCCAGGAGATGTTCGGGCTCTTGCGGATGAACTCCTCGGCGGACGCGGCCTCGCCCAGCTGGGAGAAGACGTCGACGTCGGCGGCCTCATCATGATCGGCGGCGTTCACGCGCTCGACCATCGCATGCTCGAAGCGGCCGAGGATGTCGGCGATCGGCTCGTCCACCGTCGTCACGCCGGCCACGGAGATCGGACCGGGGATGATACGCACGGAATCGGCGGAGTAACGCGAATCCTCCGACTGCCACAGCTGATCCTGACCCCACCAGCGCAGCAGATCGTTGTCGATCACCGGAACAAACGGCATAGGCTTCGGATACTCGCGCACCAACACCGGGAACCACGCCACGTCGGCGGGCACCACAGTGATCTCGCCGGCCTGCGGATAGGCATCGGCCAAACGCTCGATCGCCGCGTTCGGATCGGACTCCACATCCTCACGGGAGGCGAACAGCGACTCGAACTCGCCGGAATCCTGAGCACGCACACGCGCCTCAATACGCTGCAGCAAATGCAGGAAACGATCGGCGTACGTGTCGTCCACCCACGGGAAGGCGAGCTCGGCGAAACGACGGGCCCAATCCAGGTACGTCATGGTCTCCAGATCGCCGAAGTACGGCTTGGCGGTCTTGTTCAGCGCCGCGATGATCTCCTCGCGACGACTGTCCAGCTCCTCCGGATGCTTCATCACGCGCACCAGCAGACGGCCGCACTGCGCGGACGAGTTCTCCAGTTCGTAGATGTCAGCATGCAGATGGCTCAGACCGGACGTCACGCCGCCCACGGCCTTGCCGGACGGCACCCAGCGCTCGCCGATCGGCGCGAACGGATCGGTCTCGTCCGCGGCGGCGGTGATGCCGGGCGTATCGACCAGCATCTGCTTGACCTGCGGGCTGGTGTGCGCCTCCTTGGCGGTCATGGCGGCGGTGCCCACGAGCACGCCGTCGACCGGCATGAGCGGCAAGTCGTAGGCGCGGGACCATTCGCCGGTGATGTAGTCGGCGCCGCGCTCCGGCGTGCCGATGCCGCCGCCGGCCACGAGCACGATGTTGCTCTGCTCGCGCACCTCGGCGTAGGTGCTGGTCAGCAGGTCGTCGAGCGACTCCCAAGAATGGTGTCCGCCGGCTGCACCGCCCTCGACCTCGATGATCACCTTGACGGGGGCCACGGCCTTGGCGATGCGGATCACGGAACGGATCTGATCGACCGTGCCGGGCTTGAAGCACACGTACGGGAAGCCGTCGGCGTTCAGGGTCTTCACGAGTTCCACGGCCTCGTCGAGCTCGGGGATGCCGGCGGAGACGACCACGCCGTCGATCGGCGTGCCCGAGGCGCGCTTCTTCGGCACGATGCGCTGCGAACCGAACTGCAGGTTCCACAGGTAGCGGTCCATGAACATGGCGTTGAACTCGACCGTGCGGCCCTCCTCAAGCTCGCTTTCGAGTCCGGCGACGTGACGGTCGAACACCTCGGCAGTCACCTGGCCGCCGCCGGCGAGCTCGGCCCAGTAGCCGGCGTTGGCTGCCGCGGCCACGATCTCCGGCTCAACGGTGGTGGGGGTCATGCCGGCGAGCAGCACCGGAGGCTTGCCAGTCAGATCGCTGAACGCGGTGCGCACCTTGTCGCCGGCCGGCGTGTGCAGCACGCGCGGGGCGAAGCGGGTCCAGTTCTGCGTGCGCGCCGGATCGGACTCCAGCGTGGAGAGCTTCGCGCGGGCCTCGGTGGTGGACGCGTCGACCACGCCCACGCCGGTGCCCTGCGCCACGGTGGCGAGCAGCTTGCCCACGACCGTGCCGGGGCCGAAGTCCACGACCCACAGCGTGGCCGGATCGGTGGATTCCATGGTCTCGCGCACGCGGGCGGCCCAGTCCACATGGCTGAGCAGCACCTCATCGGCGAGCGCGCGGGCACGGTCGGCGTCGATGCCGCAGGCGCGCGCCCATGCCACGGCCTGTTCCACGGCGTCGGCCATGAGCGGCGAGTGGAACGGCAGGGTCACGTCGAGGTATTCGAGCGTGGGGTCGAACACGCGGCCGCCGCGCACCTTCTCCTCGCGCAGACGGGCCTGTCGGGCGTGCTCCTTGCCGACCTCGATCTCGAACGCGCCGAGATCCTCCGGATAGCCGGAGAGCACGTAGTGGTTGGCGGAGTTGGTGACGGCGATAACGATCGGGCCGCGAGGGTTGACCACGCGGGCGACGAGCGCATCGATCTGCGCGCGGGTGACGTTCTTCACGCTGAGCATCGGGGTGGCTTCGCCGCTGCGCGAGTTGAGCGCGATCTGGCGGGCCTGGCGGGTGCCGGCGACGCCGATGAGCGTGGCGGTGGCGAGGATCTCGTCGATCTGGCGGGCCGCGGCCTCGAACGAGCCGGCGGCCTGGATGGCCTTGACCATGTGCACGGCGAGGATGCCCTGCGAGTGGCCGAGCACGGCGACGGGCTTGGTGGCGGCCACGTCGTAGCCGAGCGCGCGGGCGTCGAGCAGCGCGCCGAGCTGGGTGAGCGCGATGCCGGGCACGCTGGCGGGGGCCGCGGCGGCCGCACCGAGACGGGCCGGGTTGGGCTCGAAGCCGAACAGGTCGACCGGACGGCCGGTGGTGGCAAGCAGGTCGGCGGCCACGGGGGTGAGCATAGTGTGGGCGGCGGCCACGTGATCGTGCAGCGCCTTGTCGAGATCGGGGTTGGCCGTCTGGTCGGCGAGCGCGACGGGCCACGGGGTGCCCTGCCCGGCGAAGGCCAGCGCGTGCGGTTGGCCGGCGAGACGGTCCAGGAAGAAGTTGCTAGTCATTGATTGTTCCTTCGATCGGTTTGTTGAATGAAGTCTGTTTACAGCGGCTGGTTGCCGTGGTGCTTGGTGGTCGGGCGGTGGCGGCGCTTGGTCGAGAGCAGCTTGAGCGAGCGTTCGATCACGTCGCGCGTCTGCTCGGGGTCGATCATCGCGTCGATCTGTCCCATTTCGAGCGACAGGTTCGCGTTCACGGTGGTCCTTTCGTATTCGGCGGCGAGTTCGGCGCGCAGCGCGTCCACGTCGCGGCCGGCCTCCTTGGCTTTCTGCAGGTCCTTGCGGTGGATGATGTTCACGGCTCCGGTGGCGCCGAGCACGGCGATCTGGGAGCTGGGCCATGCCACGTTCACGTCGGCGCCGATGGCCTTGGATCCCATCACGATGTATGCGCCGCCGAACGCCTTGCGCAGGATCACGGTGATCATGGGCACCTGCGCGTTGGCGTACGCGTAGATCACCTTGGCGCCGCGGCGGATGATGCCCGCGTGCTCCTGGTCGGCGCCCGGCTTGTATCCGGGGGTGTCCACGAGCGTGATGACGGGCAGGTTGAACGCGTCGCACAGGCGCACGAATCGTGCCACCTTCTCGCTGGCGTCCACGTCGAGGATGCCGGCGTTCACGTTCGGCTGGTTCGCCACGATGCCGACCGGTCGGCCGTCCACGCACGCGAATCCGACGACGGCGGAGCGGGCGAACAGTTCGTGCACCTGTACGAATTCGCCGTAGTCGACGATGCAGCGGATCACGTCGAGCACGTCGTACGGCTGGCGATCGTTGTCGGGCATGATCGTGGCGAGGCGCTTGGCGGCCTCCTGTTCGGCGCGGCCGGACGCGAACGCGTAGACGGGCGCCTGCTCGTCGCTGTTCGACGGCAGGTAGGCGAGCACGGTGCGCGCGTAGTCGATCGCGTCGGCCTCGTCCTCGCCGAGGTAGTGGGCCACGCCGGACTTGGCGTTGTGCACGTAGCCGCCGCCGAGCTCGTCCATGCTGATCGTCTCGCCGGTGGCGGCCTTGACCACGTCGGGGCCGGTGACGAACATGTCGGAGTTCTCGCGGGTCATGATGATCAGGTCGGTGAGTGCCGGGCAGTAGACGGCGCCGCCGGCGCACGGGCCGAGGATGATCGAGATCTGCGGGATGAATCCGCTCGCCGCGCACGTCTTGCGGAAGATGTGACCGTACTGGGTGAGCGCGGCCACGCCCTCCTGGATGCGGGCGCCGCCGGAATCGATGAGCGCCACGACGGGGATCTTCAGGTCCATGGCCATGTCCATGAGATGGCAGATCTTGCGGCCTTCGGCGGTGCCGAGCGTGCCGCCGCGCACGGAGAAGTCCTGCGCGTACACGGCCACCTTGCGGCCGTACACGGTGCCGAATCCGGTGATCACCGCGGAGCCGGCCTTGCCGTCGTTGATGTCGCCGCCGTTGAACCGGCCGATCTCCTCGAACGTGTCGGAGTCGAACAGCAGGTCGAGGCGTTCGCGTGCCGTGTACTTGCCCTTGGCGTGCTGACGTTTGACGGCCTTCTCCTCGGCGTCGCGCGCCAACTGGGCGGCCCGCACGATGGTGGCGCGCATCGGCTGCGTCGACTGCGCCTGACGTGCGGGCGCGTCGATGCGCATTCCCATGACGTCGGTCATTTCACGTCCTCCTTCTTCGCGTCGTCGGACTGGGCGTTCGTCGGATTCGTCGTGGTGTCCGTGGTTTCGGAATCGCCGGACGCGTTCTTGCCGTCGGCGGGCTGATCGGCGGTCTTGCTGTTCTTGCCGCCGTTGATGTCGAGCGTGACGAGCGTTTCGCCCGCCTCCACGCCGTCGGCCGGCGAGACGAAGATCTTCGTCACCGTGCCCTTGATCGGCGCGTACACGTAGTTCTCCATCTTCATGGATTCGAGCACGACGAGCAGGTCGCCCTTGGCCACGGTCTGGCCCTCGGCCACGTTGATGCGCGTGACCACGGCCTGCATGGGCGAGGCGATCACGCCGGACGCGGCGCCGTCGTCACGCCTGTCGCCGGTGTCGGCGCTGTGCAGACCCTGACCGCGCAACGGCTGCGTGGGCCTGCGGTCGCCGCGGCGGGCGCCCGCTCCCCCGCCCATGCCGGCCAGCATGGCCTCGGGCATGGTGAGCTTGACGCGCTTGTCATCCACTTCGATCACGAACGTCTCGGCGGACGGCATGCGGCGTTCGGCGGCGTTCGGACCGGTGGTGCCGGACTGCGATGCCGGCTGGCCGACCACGGTGGCGTGTGGCGTCTTGTTGAGGTACGTGCGTTCCAGCCACTTGGTGGTCACGGAGAACGGATGGTCCTCGGCGGTGAAGTCGGGGTTGGTGAAGATCTTCTGGAACAGGGTCTGCGGCGTGGGCACGCCCTCGATCTCCATCTCGCGCAGCGCACGACGCACGCGGGCCACGGCGGCGGCGCGGTTCTGCGCGGTGACGACCACCTTGCCCATCATGGAGTCGAACTTCGGGGAGACGGTGTCGCCCTCCTCCACGCCGGAGTCGATGCGGATGCCGGGACCGGACGGCCACGTGATCTTCTCGAGCGTGCCGGAACTCGGCGTGAGGTTCGTGGCGGGATCCTCGCACGTGATGCGCAGCTCGAAGCTGTGGCCACGCGGGGCCGGCGCCGGGGTGAGCGTGCCGCCATCGGCGATGACGAGCTGTTCGCGCACCAGGTCGAGGCCGCTCACCTCCTCGCTCACCGTGTGCTCCACCTGCAGTCGCGGATTGACCTCGAGGAAGTACACCTTGCCGGACGGCGTGACCATGAACTCGCAGGTGCCCAGGCCCACGTAGTCCACCTGGTCGAACAGACGCTGGGAGAAGCCGACGAGCCGCTGCGTCACCTCGTCGGGCAGGAACGGCGCGGGCGCCTCCTCGACGAGCTTCTGGTTGCGGCGCTGCACCGAGCAGTCGCGCGTGGAGTACACGGTGAAGTTGCCGTGGCTGTCGCGGCCGGACTGGGTCTCCACGTGGCGGGCGCGGTCCACGAACTTCTCGATGAAGTAGTCCTGAAGGTCGCCGCCCTGCAGCGCGTCGTGGTTCATGAAGAAGCGGCGCAGCTCGTCGTCGTTGTGCACCACGGTGATGCCGTGGCCGCCACCGCCGTCGGCGCGCTTGAGCATCACCGGATAGCCGTGCGAGTTGGCGAAGTCGAGCAGTTCGCGCATGTCCTGCACCGGCTCGGACAGGCCGGGCACGGGCGGCACCTTGGCGGATTCGGCCACGCGGCGGGCGCTGATCTTGTCGCCCAGGTCCACGAGGGCCTTGGGGCTCGGCCCCACCCACGTGATGCCGGCGTCGATCACCTTCTGCGCGAATCCGGGCACCTCGGACAGGAATCCGTAGCCGGGGTGCACAGCGTCCGCGCCGGAACGATCCACGATCTCCATGATCTTGTCCTCATTGAGATACGTGTCCTTGTAGGTGTCGCCGGACAGCAGGTACGCCTCGTCGGCCATCTGCGCGGCCATGGATTCGCGATCCTGCTCGGCGTACACCACCACGGTGGCGATGCCCATCTCCTGGGCCGTGCGCACCACGCGCAGCGCGATCTCGCCACGGTTCGCTATCAGCAGCTTCTTCATGATTCCTTTCCACAACGTTGCGTTAGTTCATTCGTCGTACGTATCGTTTCCGACCCGCCGCAGACTCCCCTCAGTCGGTTGCACCGGTGGCTCCCCTCATGGAGGCTGAGTCCGTAAAGAAAACGCCGGCGGCGTTTTTAGGACTCAGGCGAGCCGACAGGCGAGCAGACAATGCGCGGCCGGTACGGCCGTCCACTATTGCAGGACGAGCTGTCTGCCGCATGGCAGACTGAGGGGAGTTGACCAGCGATATTCCCGATTCCGAGTTCAAGTTCAAGTTCGAGCCGGCCGATCCCGTGCATCACTCGACCCCCACATCCCCGGTGGTCACCGTGTGCACAGTGCCGTCCGCGAGCCGAATGCTCAGCGAAGCGTCCGCGTTGATGGATTCGGCAGTGCCCTCCACCGTGCGTCCGCTCGCCGTGCCGTCGTCCGTGGCGAGGTGCGCGACGACGTGCCGGCCGAGCGTCCAGCTGCGTTCGGCGACCTCGTCACGAAGCCGCGCAACGGCGTGCGTCGTATCGTTCGCGAGCGCGGTCAGACGGATGCGCAACGACTCGGCGATACCGTTCGCGATGGCGTTGCGCAGCGTCTCGTACGGCGGCAGATCGTTGATATCGTTGACGCGCAGGTGCAGCGACGTAGATTGTTCGATCGGTAAACGATCCTCGGACACGAACAGGTTCATGCCGATGCCGAACACGATAATCGCCGTGTCACCACGCACCGCGGCCAGCTCGGCGAGAATGCCGCCCAGCTTCTTCCCGCCCAGAAACACATCATTCGGCCACTTCAGCGAGAGCCGGTTCTCGCTCAGGCTCTCCTCATGAGTGAGGGGAGCTGTCGGCGTAGCCGACTGAGGGGAGTTGATCCCCAGTTCCCCCATAACGCTTTCCACCGCATCGATGGCCGCGAGTCCCGCGGCCATCGTCATCCACCCTGAGCTTCCCCCATCGAGCAGTGCCTTGGGCACCGCCGTCACATACGAGCCGATGAACGACCCCCCCGGCTCGTTGTACCAGGCGCGGCCAAGCCGACCACGTCCGGCCGTCTGCGTATCCGCCAGCACCACACTCATCGGCAGCGGGCGGTGCGATGCGGAGCAGCGGCTCCCCTCAGTCATGCTGCGCATGACAGCTCCCCTCAGAGAGGGGAGCCCAAGCTCTTCACCCTCGGCTCCCCTCTCTGAGGGGAGCTGTCGGCACAGCCGACTGAGGGGAGCTGCCACGTTCATCTTCCCCACGCCGAACAGTCCGCACACCACCCGCGCCACATCAGCGCTACCGGCGTTGTCAGTCAAACCATCCAGTGCCTTGCGCACGGCGGCCGTCGCATACGTGTTCGTCGAATCCACGCTCGTCAGCGCACACACGGAATCAAGCTGATCGAACGCCGCGGCATCGGAGACTACGCCATCACGATCATCATGCTCCACCGCGTCACGCTCCACAGCCGTCGGGACGACGGATCCACGATTCGCATGATCGCGATCGCACTCCGCGCCGTTCCGCTGATCGGTCTGCTGCATACGCGACTCCTTGATGGCCGACGTCCGCGACGGGCGTCATTGACGATGAACATTCCCGGCACACACCCCAATGCGCCGGTGTTACCCACAACCTACCCGCGTACCCGTTGCGCACGAAAGACGACAGCCGACAAAATTCCCGACGGGATTTTGTATGGTTCTACAAACCGTTCCGTAGCTTAGCTTTCTAGGATGGAGGCCATACGGTAAATAATCGGCTTGATTTCAACGTTTTCAGGCCGTGTATGACGAATGGGGACGTCAATCGATCTACGTTGGCCGCCGCCATGACGGAAGGGATTTTGTATGAATGCACAACATCGCAACCAGACGTTGGGAACCGTGTCCAGGACCGCGGACGCCACGCGCGCCCGTCGTCTGCTGATTTCCGGCGCCAAGGCGCTGCTGTTCGCCGGTCTGATGTGGGCGTCGGCCGCCGCCGGCGAGATCCCGGTACCTGGCACGCCGGTGCCGATCACGCTGCAGACGTTCGTGGTGATGCTGGCCGCGCTCACGCTCAACTGGCGTGAGGCCGGCTCCTCGGTGGCCATGTACCTGGCCGCCGGCGCCGCGGGCATGCCGGTGTTCGCGGGCGGCGCGTCCACGGCCGCACTGTTCGGTCCGAGCGCCGGATTCCTGGTCGGATTCCTGCCGGGCGTGATCGTGGCGGCGCTGCTGCGTGGCAAGGCGCGCACCGGTTCGACCGGCCAGCGTGCGCTCACCTCGTTGCGTTACTTCGGCGCGAGCCTCGTCGGCTGCGTGGGTGTGGTATACGCGTTCGGCTTCGTGATCCAGTCCGCGCTGACCGGCGCCCCGCTCGGCGCCGTTGCGCTGGCGTCGATGGGCTTCGTGGCCGGCGATCTGGTCAAGGCCGCCGTCGCCTCGCTCGCCTGCGCCGGCTTCTCCGGGCTGATTCACCGCTGAGCCGTGGATTCGCCCCGTCATCGCCCCGGAAAAGCAGACGAACACACATTAGAAAAACGCAGAACTGCAATGTAGCGATTTTTGATCCTTGGAATTTCAGGGTTCAAAATGACCTACATTGCAGTTCTGCGTTTTTCTTCGACCGAAAATCACCAAAGCCGAGCCACAACGCAACATCACTCCCAATTACGAGCCGAAACGTAGAATCGATGGCGATGAAAGGCAATACACACAAGGCTCAAGAAACGGCGGCGACCACAGCCGCTTCCCCCGCCGCCACCGGTGAAGACCGAGGCTTCTGGCATATTGCACGCTGGACCCTGGCCGTGCTGGCCTGTCTGTGGCTGGCGTTCTGCTCGGCGGTCGGACCGATCTACCGCGCGGACGGCACGATCGCGGACTTCTCGATCTGGAACGCGCTGATCGGCGTGGTCATGTTCTGCGTATACCTCACGCTGGTGCACGCGCTCGCCATGATCGGCGATAGACGATCCTATGGCAAACAATCCTCAGGCAAAGCGCGCGGCAGCGGCGACAATCCCCAGACATATCCCGACGATCCACAATCCTTGGTCGAGCTTGCCGCGTCCGCATCCCCAACCGATGCGTCCACAACCGAACGCCCGCGCGCAATCCCCAGCGTTGTGCACACCATCCACGATCTCAGTGGAAAAGTCGGCGGATTCCTGCGCCGCGCGGCACGCCCGGCAACCATCTTCATCACGCGGCACGAGCGCACCATCATACGCCATACCGACCGCACGATTCGTATTTTCGCGATGCTGATCGTCGGATGGGCGTGGTGCTACGTCACGCTGCTCAGCGCGTTCGGCGCGGACGTGTTCTCGCAGATCCGCGAATTCACGTCGTTCTGGGAGCAGACGCACGGCAACCCGCAACCGTATCTCGACGGCACGCTCGTGGTCAACACGATCATGGACGTCTACCCGACCGCGCACTACCTGTGGCCGGCCGACCCCACGTTCCTCACGAACCAGCACAACATTCTGCTCACATTGCTGTACGGCGGCATGGGGTATCTGAGTCAGTCGGTCACCGGCTCGCCCGACGCGGGACTGATCATCCTGTCCGGACTGCAGTTCGTGTTCGCCGCGTTCTGCTGTGCCGCCACGGCGAACCGATTTTTGAATCGACCGTTTGTTGGGATCTCAACACGCGCTCCCCTCAGTCCGGCAGTCGCCGGACAGCTCCCCTCAGAGAGGGGAACCACCATGACAAGGGTTACCACCTCCGCCGCCACGCGCGTGATCGTGCTGGCGCTGCTGCTGGTCAATCCGATCGTGATCTTCAGCACGATCTCGCTGACCAAGTCGCCGCTGTTCGCGTTCGCGTTCGTCTGGTGGTTCGGCGCGCTGTATGAGCTGTACGCGACCTCGGGCAAGACAACCGAGAGCACGGCCACCACCCATCCCCGCCGCACCACCGTCGTCGCGCTCGCGCTGAGCACGCTGGTCATGCTGGCGAGCGCCAAGTACGGCCTCTATATCGTGTTCCTGCAGCTCGTCCTCGCGCTGATCGCCGACCGCAAACGCTGGCGCACGTACGCGGTCGCCCTGCTCATCCCGCTCATCGCGTTCCAGGGCATGATCACCGCGCTCACCGCCACGAACACGATCATCGGCGGCGATCCGATCGAAAGCAAGGGCGTGCAGCTGCAGCAGATCGGCCGCATCGCCCAGCGCGACCCCGACAGCATCCCCGCCAGCGCTCGCGAGAAGATCGAGCCGATCATCGATCTCGACGGCGCCGCCAAGGCCTACTTCCCAAACGACGCCGACCGTATGAAGTCGTCGGGCAGCGCCGAGGACAAGACGGTCGCGTACAAGTGGCGCACGGTCACGGCCAAGGACATGGAGAACTTCAACAGCGCCTGGCTTGAGATGGTCAAGGCGAGTCCGGTGGTCGCCATCGACGCGCTGCTCGCCAAATGCTACGGCTACTTCGACGTGTTCGACGTGCCGTACGTGTCGGCGATCTACTACGTGAACAACGGCAAGGTGCAGAAGGACACCACGATCATCAAGCACTGGTTCCACGGCTGGCGTGACGCGGTGGCGTGGTTCGCGAACGGCTGGTCGCACATTCCGGTGATCGGCTGGCCCGTGCACGGCAATTTCTGGACGATCCTCACGCTCGTGGTCGGCGCAGTTGAGGTGGTGCGCCGTCGCTGGCGTGCGCTCGCCTATCATCTGCCGATGCTGCTGCTCATGGGCGTGATGATCACCGCCCCGGCGAACGACTTCGACCGCCACATGCTTCCGCTGGTCTTCTGCTTCGCCTTCCTGGCCCTCTGGTTCCGCCGCGACGGTCGCAACATCAGCGACTGACCGGCTAGCCGACTGACCGACTAATTGCTGTTGCCCGCTGGCACCTGTCCGGCGGGCAACAGCATATCGATGGGCTCCAATGTTCTCGGCTCCATTGGTTCGCGGGCCGTGCCGACTATGCTGGAACGTATGGCATTTTCAGTTCGTTCCGCGTTTTCGCGAGGGAGTCGCAGCAAGCAGTCGGCACAGGTGCCCGAACCGAAATCCGATGCCGACGCCAACGTGACGGCAGACGGTACGGACACAACGGATGACGGCGAAATTCGGCACGACGAAGGTGCCGAAAACAGCGTCGCAACCGGCAGCGCCAAAGCCAGTAGCGCCACAGCCGGCAATGCCAAGACCGGCAGCGTCAAAGCCAAGCGCACCGCCGAACGACACAGCCGCCGCATTATCGTCACCGAAGTCGTGCCGCCGGCGGTCGAAATCGAAAAAGCCAAGGAGGCGCGGGAGGCCGCCCGCGAAGCCCGAGAGTCCCGAGAGTCCAAGTCCGCCGATTCCTCCACGCAGCCACGACGCCGCCGGAAGACTGCGCCCACGCGAACCACGCACACCGACCCCACACTGAGCACACTGACCGACGCACTGTCCGGCACGGGCGCATTCGCCACCGACGTGCCCAGCCACGGCCGCGCTCACACCCGGCGACGCGTCGACGATGCCGTTCGGTCCGCTGACTCGCAGTCCGCAGCCGACGTGCGTTCCATGGACGAGAACTCCGCTATCGTGCAGTCCAAACAGTTCGGCCAGTCCGGCCAGTCCGCGCGGGCAGCACAATTCGACCGCGAAACGGACTCCGACCGCATGGCTCCGGCCGATCGCACGACACCGTCTGACCGTGCAATGTCGTCCGCTCGTATAACACCGTCCAGCCGCACAACATCAACATCATCCAGTGACTCCGATCGAGCCCGTTCAGGACAGGCCGCGCAGTCCAGACAGCCCATGCGCCGTTCCGCACGAACCAGTCGTGTCGCGCGGAATCCCGCTGCGCAGCCCGATCGTTCCGCGCAGCCCACACAGTCCGCGCAAGAACAGCCCGTCCAATCCATTCGTTCTGCACAGCCTACGCACGCACAGTCCACCCACGCACAGTCCGCTCACTCACAGTCCGTCCACGCCGAGCAGTCCACACATGCACGACCCGCGCGGCCCGCCCTGTCCGTGCATCAGCCGATCGCCACTCCCCCGACCGTGGCCGACGAGGCGGAACGGCTGATCGAACGGTTCCGCCTGCAGAGGCCGCACACGCAGCCGCTTGACATGCCGCCCACGTTGCGCGAGATCGTGCGGGAGGCGGAGATCCATCTCAACACCGATCTGGCATGGTACCGCGCGCTCAACGACGCCGACCGTCTGCAGCTGCGCGCGATCATCGAAACCGCCGTCGCGGATTTCGTCGACTGGTTCGCCAAGATCGATACGTCCGCGTTCTCCGACACGTTGATTCGCGAACGGCAGGCCACGCATGGCGCCGCGGAGGCGACGAACGATACGGGCGCAACCACATCCAACAGCACAGGCGCAACCACATCCGGCACCACAACGTCCGGCAGTACGACATCGTCCACCGGCATCACAACGCACACCGCCACAGCACGCCCCAATCGTAAGTCAAACGATAAAACAAATAAATCCGCCAGCGTAAACGACGCTACTTCGACCACCGCGAATCCCAATCAGTGCAACGCCTCCGACGGTATGAACGGCGCCGCTCCAAAACCGTTCAATCCCGATACCATCGACGACGCGTTACTGCATCCGTCCACTGATCACATCTTCTTCGTCGCACCGCTCGAGTTCACCAAGTCGATCACGCTGAACCAGACGGTAGAGCTCACGCGGTTCATCGTGGATGTGATGGAGCGCAACGTCACGAGCATCGCCAAGCCGGGCCGCGAGCAGGATATCCGCAACGCCATGCTCTACTATTCGCGCGAAGTAGCGTTCTCCGCGGCCACCGTATACGCGTCGTCGGCGCAGGCGCGCGGCGACTGGGATGCCCGACTCGAGGCGCTCACCATCGCTGATCTGCTCGACGGCGTGACCAGCCATCAGGTGTCGTCACGCATGAGTCTGCTCGGATGGTCGAGCGAATTCCGCTGCTTCGCCATGGCCGGGCACATGCACGACCATACCGGCGAGATCAGTTTGAGCATGGCTCATCGTCAGATTCGCGAGGCCGTGCGATCGCTTGGCGGAGAATGTTTAATCGGTGAACATGAGACGCTGATGGTCGCGCTGATCGACCCGCGTGACGGCGGCGAACCGGAGGACTACTACCAGGCGGTGGCGGACTACTTCACCGACGATTCGCCGGTGAGTATCGGACCGGTGCGCGAGGGATTGGATGGCGCCGCGTACACGCTGCGGGCGGCGGTGAACAGTCACCGCGCGTCGCGCTGCCTGACCGATCTGCCGCGGCCGTTGCGCAGCGACGACGTGCTGCCCGAGCGTGCGCTGCTCGGCGACGCCGACGCCCGACGCGAACTGTACGACAACGTGTACAGCGTGCTGCGCGGCGACGACACCACGAATCCGCTGCTGCTGACGCTGTCCACGTTCCTGCGGTCCGGCAATTCGCTCGACGCCACGGCGCGTGAGCTCAACGTGCATCCGAACACCGTGCGATACCGGCTCAAGCGGTCGGTGGAGGTGACGGGCTGGGATCCGATGAATCCGCGCGAGGCGTACGTGCTGCTCACCGCCATTAAGATCGGCCTCATGCTCGACGACTGACGCTGCCGAACACTTCTTCTTGTCGGAGTGCCGATACACTCTGCGCTGCGGGTTCGTCGTGCGTCTTATACGAACCCGCACCGCAGCACGTGCCACACTGCGGGTCCGTTCACGACGCACGACAAACCCGCAGTAAGCATCACGCTCCACTGCGGGTATATATACGCGTTGTGACGAACCCGCAGTAAACGCGCTCCTCCACTGCGGATTCGTCACGCACCACATACAAACCCGCAGCGAACGGTCGACCGTACGGCGCGATGATGTTGGCGATGAACCACCCGTACACACCGCGCACCACAACACACCGCACCCGCCGCGCGCATACGAAAGGGCCCCGGAACGTGACGAATCACAGTTCCGGGGCCCTTCCCGTTGCAATCTTTGCTTGTCAAAAGCTGGAGCGGCACCGCCGAGACGTCAGCAGGCCGGCAATGCCGACCGACCACCCATCCGCGGCGATCCCACCGGAGTCACCGAAATCAGACGGTGGCCACGTCCACCGGCACGCCGGGGTTCATGGTGGAGCTGATGGTGACCTTGGTGATGTAGCGGCCCTTCACCGTGGACGGCTTGAGGCGCTTGATCTCGTCGGCGACGGCCTTGAAGTTCTCGTCGAGGGCCTTCTCGTCGAAGGACAGCTTACCCACGAGGAAGCTCAGGTTGCCGTGCTTGTCCACGCGGAAGTCGACCTTACCACCCTTGATGTCCTTGATGGCCTTGGTCACGTCCATGGTCACGGTGCCGGTCTTGGGGTTCGGCATCAGGCCACGGGGACCGAGGATACGGCCCAGACGGCCGACCTTGCCCATCATGTCCGGAGTGGCAACCACGGCGTCGAAGTCGAGGAAGCCGCCCTGAACCTTGGCGATCAGGTCGTCATCACCGACGATGTCGGCGCCGGCCTCGGTGGCCTCGGTGGCCTTCGGGCCACGGGCGAACACGAGCACCTTGGCGGTCTTACCGGTGCCGTTCGGCAGGTTCACGGAACCGCGAACCAGCTGGTCGGCCTTGCGGGGATCCACATTCAGGCGGTACACGGCCTCGACGGTCTGGTCGAAGTTGTACTCGGGCATGCTCTTGAGCAGGGCGATGGCCTCGTTGGGGGTGTACAGGTTGCTGCTATCGATCTTCTCGGCAGCGGCGCGGTACTTCTTGGAACGCTTTACCATGTGTCCTTCTCCTCTCAGTCCGTAACCGTGATGCCCATGGAACGGGCGGTGCCTTCGATGATCTTCATGCCGGCCTCGATGTCACGGGCGGACAGGTCTTCCATCTTGATCTCGGCGATCTCGCGGACCTGAGCCTTGGTGACGGAACCGACCTTGTGGGTCAGCGGGTTATCGGTGCCCTTGTCGATGCCAGCGGCCTTCTTCAGCAGAGCCGCAGCCGGCGGGGTCTTCAGGATGAAGGTGAAGGAGCGGTCTTCGTAGACGGTGATCTCGACAGGGATGACCTGACCCATCTTGTCCTGCGTCTGGGCGTTGTACGCCTTGCAGAAGTCCATGATGTTCACGCCATGGGAACCCAGAGCCGGGCCCAGCGGCGGGGCCGGGTTGGCCTTGCCGGCCTGGATCTGGAGCTTGATCAGCGCCGTGACCTTCTTTTTAGGAGCCATTGTATGGTTCTTCTTTCTGTGAAGCGGTCAGACGGAACCCCAGTCACGGCATATGACGTCGCCTGACGCCGCGCATAATCGCACCCGTCCGCATTCGCGATCGAATTCGATGACATACGACGTTCGGCATGACATGCCGCGGAGGTTTTCCTCCCGCAACCGATTGTTGCTATGTGCTGTGCTAGCGGGACAAGCCCTCCAGACACAAGCTTTCCTATTATGCACAGTGCCCCGGACAAAACCATTGTCCGGGGCACTGTGAGCGGGGTGTTGCGAAGTCACCTCATCCGTCACGCTACGGCATTACGGTCAGTACCGCAGGCCGAATCCGTACTCGTAGTAGTTGCCGGCGGCGTCGCGGTAGGCGTAGGCCTTGCCGTTCTCGTCCTTCATCGACGCGGGCATGAACTTGTCCTTGTCGTAGCCAGGCACGTCGTTGGGGCTCACGCACACGCCGTCCGCGTTCACGGCGATCACGGAATCGTCCTTGGGCAGCGTGATCGGCAGGCAGCCGACCGCCGGGTGACGTCCGACGATCACGTCCACGCACGCCTTGGTGTACGTGTCGTAGCCGGCCACGAGCGCGTCGACGTGACGTTCGATGTTGCCGGGCATCCACGCGAGCGAGAAGTTGAGCGACGCGATCACCTTGCCGCCATGCGCGCGCACGGCGTCGGCGATCTCGGCGATGCGTCCCACGCCGTACAGCGTGGTCTCCTCGTGCGTGCCGTCCTTGGACGGGCGGCCTTCCGGATCGGTGTCGCACACGGTCTTGTTCTCGCACACGTCGAGCTCGAGGTAGCCCTTGGTGGCGCTGAAGTAGTTGCCGGAACGCGGGTCGGCGTAGATCAGCGCATAGTCGGCGGCGGCCGGATCGTCGGTGAGTGTCAATCCGAAGTCGGATTCCAGCATGGCGCGCAACGACGCGGTGCTCTTCTCGCCGGTCTCCTTGTCCTTGCCGAACGCCTCGGCGTACACCAGACGGCCGTTGGTCTTCTCCGCATCGAGCGGCAGCGTACGATCGGCGTTCTTGAGCAGCGTCACGGAGTCGCAGTGCACCTCGTAAGCCTCGTCCCAGTCGTCCTGAGTCTTGACCACGGCTTCGGCGGCCGACGGATCGCGGTACGGGTTGTCGAACAGTCCGAGCGTGAACTTCTCGGTCAGCGTGCGCATGACCGCACGGTCGAGCGCCTCGTCGCCGAGCGTGACCTGCTCGCGCGTGTAGCCGGCCGGCACGTCATGCGTGTCGTAGTAGTCGTTGTGTGCGCGCTCCCACGCCTCCTTGGCCTCGGTGACGCTGAACGCGCCGGAGATCACGTCCACACCGTTGTTCACGGCGAGCGCCACGCGTTCAGGCACGGACAGTTCCTTCACACCCCACGCCATCATGTGCGTGATGCCGGAGTCGGAGTTGACGTAGCCCTTGAAGCCCATCTGGCCGCGCAGCAGACGCTGGATAAAGAACTCGTTGAACGCGAATCCGACGGGCTGCCAGTCGATCGGCTTGCCGTTGAGATCGTACTGTTCGGCGCTCTTCTCCTTGCACGGCTTGGCGTAGTACGGCATGATCGACGCCGCGTTGCGCGCCACGGCCACCTTGAACGCGGGCAGATGGTACTTTTCGAGGCTGCCTTCGGTCTGGTAGACGTTCCACTGGCCTTCGGCGTAGTGCGGGTCGAAGCCGTTCTCGCGCGCGCCGCCGCCGGGGAAGTGCTTGACGGTCATGGCCACGCCGTCGCGGGTGAGTTCGTCGCCGCCCTGGATGGCGGGGATCAGATGGTCGAAGATCTCGCTGTTGAGCTTCGGGTTCTCGCCGAACGTGCCGTAGGTGCGCTGCCAGCGCGGGTCGGTCATGGTGTCGGCCATGTACATGTAGCCCTTCTTCATGCCGACGGCGTCCCATTCGCGGCGGATGATCCTGCCGAAACGTTCGATCACGCCCATGTCGCCGGTGCCGATCACGGCGGCCGCGATGCCGAGCGTGCCGGGCCAGGTGGCGAACACGCCCTGCGCCTCGTTCATGCCGAACACGGCCTCGCCGTTCTCGTTGCGGGAGTTGCTGAGCACCTGTACGGGCACGCCGTGCTCAGTGTCCTCGGCCACGGCGTTGAGCTGGTTGATCCAGTCGACGAGTTCGCGCGTGGTGGGGTTGGCGCGCAGGATCAGGTTGCGCAGCTTGAGCGTCTGCAGGGAGTACTTGGTGCCCCACGTCTTTTCGGCGCTGAAGATGGAGTCGGCCTCTTCGACGATCTGCTCGCTGAGCAGGCCGGTTTCGTCGCGTTCCTCGCCTTCCTTGAGTTCCTGTCCCATGCGCCAGGAGTTGGTGAAGATCATGCCGATCTTCTCGTCGACGGTGAGTTCCTTGACCAGGGACGCGGCGCGTTCGGCCGGCGACTTGCGCCAGTCCTTGTAGTCGTCGAGTTTGCCGGAGCCGTCGAGATCCTTGAAGTACAGACCGTCCTGTTCGATGACGGGTTTGCTGACGACGCCGATGACAGGGCCGCCATCCGGGTTTTCGTAGTATTTGACGATGTCGCTTGCCTTCGTTGCCGTTGTCATATGATCGTCCATCCTTTCGATGAGCCGACGCCCCCATTGGCGTCGCACCCCTGCCTCCCATTCTGCCCGACGGGCGACGCTGACGGTTTTTGTTCCCACGTTTTTCCATGTGGGGGACGATGTCACCTCAAAACGCAAAAAGCCGCTCCGAAGAGCGGCTTGAAGCTTGGTACGGCGGTAGATCCGTGAATCCGCGGATTCCTACTGGATCTTCTCCACCTGGTTGAAGTCGAGTTCCATCGGCGTATCGCGACCGAAGATGGACACCAGCACGGTGAGCTTCTGCGTGGCGGGCGACACCTCGGAGATCACACCGGACATGCTGGCGAACGGGCCGCTGTTCACGGTGACGGTCTCGCCGACCGAGTAGACCACTTCGACCGTGCGCTTGCGGGCGGCGGCGGGCTTGTCGCCGGCGGCCTTGAGCGCCTCGGAGGTGATCATCGGGGACATCATGGAGACGACTTCCTTGCGAGTGAGCGGCGCCGGATCCTTGGTCGGGCCCACGAAGCCGGTCACGGCCTCAGTCTCACGCACGATGCGACGGGCTTCCTCATCGTCGGTCATACGGATGAGCACGTAGCCGGGGATGCGCACCTGGGTGACGATCTTCTTGCCCTTGGAAGTGTGCTTCTCCACCTCTTCCATCGGCACCTCGCACTGGAAGATCTGGTCTTCCAGACCGAAGGAAGCCACGCGGGACTCGATGTTGGCCTTCACACGCTTCTCATAGCCGGAATAGGTGTGCAGCACATACCACTTGCCGGGCAGGGTGCGCAGCTGGCGCTCGAATTCCTTGACGGCGCGCTCGCCGGGATCGGCGGCCTCGTCCTCGTCGCTGGAATCATCGGTCTCGTCGGCTGCGGCAGGAGCGGCAGCGTCAGCATCCTCAGCCGGAGCGTCGGCGGCCTCATCGGCCTCGTCATTCTCGGCGTCGGCGTCAGTAGCCTCATCCTCGTCGGACTCGGCGGCAGCGTCGGCGTTCTCGACGTCCGCGTTTTCGGCGGCAGGCTCGGCAGCCTCGACGTCAGCGGAGGTCTCGGTCTCGGCGACTTCCTCCGCGGGGGTCTCAACGGCCTCGTCGTTCACATCAAGTTCATCAGTCATAACAGGCATCCTTTAGGAATTCAAGAATTCAGTGTGATATCCAGCGTCGATTCTACAGAAGCCGCAAACGATACGACAGGGAATCAGCCGAAGATGAGCATAACAAGCTTGCCCAGTCCGAAATCAAGACCGGTAACAAAAAGCATGAGGAAGATAACGAAAATGAACACGGCAATGGACCACAGCACCAGCTCCTTGCGGGTGGGGGTGACAACCTTGCGGAGCTCGTCGATGATCTGCTTGATGAACAGGCCAATGCGCATGAAGACGTTGGGCTTCACCACTTTCGCTTCAGCGTTTGATTTCTTAGCCATGACCACCCTCACTGGTTGTTGCAACCGTTGTTCATCTCTAGCAGGGAAGGCGGGACTCGAACCCACAACCTACGGTTTTGGAGACCGTTGCGCTACCAATTGCGCCACTTCCCTAAGTAACCTCGCCTATCATACACACACCCGCGAACAGGAGGTGCTAGGCAGGCGGCGAACCGCCAAGAGGACATAGTAGCGGCTTTTACGAATGAAGTCCAGCCGCCACGGATTTTTCTTGAAAAACCCACGAAAACCGCGGCGAGTCGCGCAACGCATACGCCGCATACACCGTCACATACACTGCCGCATCCGCCGCCACGCACACCCGATCACGGTCACTCGGCTCGAGCAACGATCACCGGGATCGCCCGAACCGAGTGACCTCAGTTCAAAAACGTTGCAATTTCAACGAAAATACAAAGCGATCACGCGGACCGTCCGAACCACGTGACCGTTACCCAAGCCACGTGACCGGGAAACGGTCCGCGTGATCGCATAAATCGCAGAATCGCAAAGTCGACCAGACGGTACGAGCTTCGGATCAGGCAGCGACCCAGTCCTGGAAGCGCTTCATGCCTTCGGCGAGCTGATCGTCGGCGAGCGCGTACGAGAAGCGCAGGTAGCCGGGGGCGCCGAACGCCTCGCCCGGAACGGCGGCGATGTGCGCCTCGTCGAGCAGCAGCGCGGCGAGTTCGGACGACGTGGCGGGCACGGATCCGTTGGGACCGAGCGGCTTGCCGAGCAGTGCCTCCACGTTCGGGAACGCGTAGAACGCGCCGGTGGGCGTGGGGCAGTCCACGCCGGGGATCTCGTTGAGCGCGGCCACGATGGCACGGCGACGCTTGTCGAACGCCTCGCGCATCGTGTGCACTTCGTCGAGCGGACCGGCCACAGCAGCGAGCGCGGCACGCTGCGACACGTTGGCCACGTTGGACGTCATGTGTCCGGAGAGCTTGGCGGCGGCCTTGGCCACGGGTTCGGGGGCGATGAGCCAGCCGACGCGCCAGCCGGTCATGGCGTAGGTCTTGGCCACGCCGTTGAGCACGATGAGCTGGTTGCGCACTTCGGGCACCACGGCGCCCACGAACGTGGTCTTGGCACCGTCGTAGTTGAGGTGCTCGTAGATTTCGTCGGAGATGACCCACAGGTGGTTGGCCACGGCCCATTCGCCGATGGCACGCACGGTCTCTTCGGGCCAGACGGCACCGGTAGGGTTGGACGGGGAGTTGAGCACGATGGCCTTGGTGCGCTCGGTGCGGGCGGCCTCGAGCTGTTCCACGGTAGGCGTGAAGTTCTGGTCGGAGCCGGAGAAGACCTCGACGGGCGTGCCGCCGGCGAGCTTGACGACTTCGGGGTACGACGTCCAGAACGGCGCGGGGATGATCACTTCGTCGCCGTCGTTGAGCAGCACCTGGAACGTTTCGTAGACGGCCTGCTTGCCGCCGTTGGTCACGACCACCTGGCTGGCGTCCACGGCGTAGCCGGAGTCACGCAGCGTCTTGTCGGCGATGGCCTGACGCAGTTCGGGCAGGCCGGCGGTGGGCGTGTAGCGGTGGTTCTTGGGATCGCGGCACGCTTCGGCGGCCACGTTCACGATGTATTCGGGGGTGGGGAAATTCGGCTCGCCGGCGCCGAATCCGATCACGTCCACGCCCGCGGCCTTGAGGGCCTTGGCCTTGCCGTCCACCGCTAGGGTGGCGGAGGGGGAAACGGAGTTGATTCGGTCGCTAAGGGTCTGCCATGCTTCGAGTTCAGCCATGATTTCCAGCCTATAACCAGACGGCGAAAAACAACACCCTGTTCCCTAGTGTGATCACACTAAGGACTCCCCGCCATGCTAAGCCCACTCCCCTAGTGTGATCACACTAAGAACGGCATCCTCCGTGCGATCACACGACGGCAAGCGGGAACAGAGAATCAGCCCATGGACCGATGGCGGAGTCCGTGCCGTCGTTCTACTCTGGAATTCAGGAGAAGAGAACAGGAGGAGCCATGTCCAAACGTCGAAATTCCGGCAATCCCCTCGAAACCCCGCGTCATGCGAGCAGTCTTGGCCGTCATGCGGGCGCGCGTAGCCGCACCATGTCAATCGTGATCCTGGTCGTGGCGGCGTTGGTGATCGTGTTGGGCATTGCGATGGGTGTGAACGCGTTGCGTGCGCGGACGCCGTCGTCGCGCACGACCGAACCGGGCACGGCCGGTGCCCCGTCATCGTCCGTCAGTGCGCCGGCCAGCAAGTCGGCGGTGCCGTCGACCGACCCCGGCGACATCACAATGGGCGTGAACGGCGACGAGAACACGATCGTGCTTAAGGGCGAGCAGTATCTGGAGGCGGGCGCGCACGCGAGCGAGCCGACGGACGGTGTGCTCAACGATCGTATTCGCACGTCGGGCAGGGTTGACACGTCCACGCCCGGCGATTACACGATCACGTACAGCGTTTCGGATTCGTCGGGTCATGTGGCGCACATCGACCGTACGGTGCATGTGGTCGATTCGATGGACACGCAGTCGGGCGGCGTTCCGGTGCTCATGTATCACTACGTGTATTCGGCGAGTGCCGCGCCGGATCATCTTGACGCGAACTATCTGCTGGATTCCAAGCTCGAGGAGCAGCTGAACTATCTGTCTACGAACGACTTCTACTATCCGTCGTGGCAGGAGGTGGCCGCGTACGTGGCGGGCACGCATTCGCTGCCGCGGCATAGCGTGGTGCTCACGTTCGACGACGGCGAGGAGGGGTTCCTGCATTACGGCGTGCCGCTGCTGGCGAAGTATCACGTGCCGGCCACGTCGTTCATCATCGCCAGCGACGCCGACGCCGCGCAGAAGGTGACGGCGAACGCGAACGAGTTCGTGCAGTTCCAGTCGCATTCGTATGACATGCATCGTGCGGGCGGCACGGTCGGTCATGGCGGACGGATCAGTGCGATGACGCATGACGAGATCGTGGATGATCTGACGAAGTCCGCGCAGATCGTGGGCGCGAATCAGGCGTTCGCCTACCCGTTCGGCGATACGACCGACGACGCGAAGGCGGCGGTGCGCGACGCCGGTTTCCTATGCGCGTTCACCACGACGTATGGACGCGCCAAGACCGGCGACGACCCGATGGCGTTGCCCCGCGTGCGCATCAGCGCCGAAGAATCCCTAGCCAGCTTCGAAGCCTCCGTGCAGTAGCGCGATCCCGGCTTATTACCCTCAACAGGAACCCGAAGGCCCTACTGATTCGGCGCAGGACGCGCGTGGATTCCGCACGGTGGACGGCGAAGGCGTATATCAATACGTCGAGTCGGCCACCGTGCGGAAGACGCGCCGCCTCCGCCGAATCAGCCGGATCAGCCGACTAAATCGTTCTTGGAGGTGTGGTAGCCCAGCTCGGCGCTGATGCGGGCGGCGGCGTCCACCACCACCGGACCAAGGGCTTTCATGCGTTTGGGTGGCATGAACGGGAGCGCGGCGGAGACGGAGATGGCGGCGACGGTCTTGCCGCGGCCGTCGCGTACGGGGGCGGAGACACAGCGCACGCCGGGTTCGTTTTCCTCAAGGTCGTAGGCGAAGCCCTGTTTGGCGAATTTGGCCATGGCGGCGGAGAAGGCGGATTCGTCGGCGTAGTCGTGTTCGGGGTCGCGGCCGGTGAGATTGCGGTCCTGCACGTATTGGCTGCGCCAGCGTTCAGGCGAGTCGATGAGCAGCGCCTTGCCGATGCCGGTGTAGGTAAGCGGCATGCGGGCGCCGATCCACGAGCGGATTTCGATGCCGCGCGTGCCGTGGATCTTGTCGAGGTAGAGCGCCATGCCGGAGTCTTCGACGGCGAGGTGCACGGTGTCTTTGGCCTGCTGGGCGAGGTCGACGAGGATGGGGTGGGCGATGGTCTGCAGGGAGACGCTGTCAAGCGCCTGGAAGCCGAGTTCGATGAGCGCGGGGCCGAGCTGCAGGCTACCGTCGGCATTTTCGCGGAGGAATCGTTCGACGCGCAGGGCCTGGATGAGTCGGTGGGCGGTGCTGCGGCTCAGTCCGGTCGCCTCCACCACGGATCGCAGCGACGAGGCGCCGGCGGCCACGGCTCGGACGACCATGATGCCGTGGATGAGCGTGCGGGTGCCGGTGGGGGCTGCGGTCTGCGCTTCGGTGCGCACTGTGTTCTCTGCCATAACGTTCAACCTTAGTCGATGGATTTGTGCCGGCCGCTCGCCTACCGCTCGCCGTCGGCGTCGGCGTCGAGACCCATTGGAAATGCGATAGGCCGCCCACCCCGAGGAGCAGGCGGCCTGTCGGTCAGCAACAGCGGAAAGGAAAGTCGATGGATACGGACCGGCCGGCCGTTCAGCCCTTGTACTGGGCGATGTCGGCGGTCAGCGCACGCACGTAGAGGTCGGTGTCGCCGGCCACGGCCACGAAGGTGGCGCCCCACTCGTAGAACTTCTCCACGGTCGGGCGGTCGAACGCAAGCGAACCGATGGCCTTGCCGTGGGCCTTGATCACGTCGAACGCGTGATGGATCTGGTCCATGATGGCCGCGGCGTCGTCCGGGTGGCCGAGCGATGCGGACAGGTCGGCGGGTCCGATGAAGATGCCGTCGATGCCGTCCACGGAGGCGATCTCCTCGATGTTGTCGAGCGCCTCCTGGGATTCGACCTGCACGAGCAGGCAAATCTCGTTCTTGGCGTCGCGCATGTAGTGGGGGATGCGGCCCCAGCGGCCGGAGCGCGCGATCGGCGAGCCCACGCCGCGAATGCCTTCGGGCGCGTAGTTCACGGCCTTGACCATGAGCTCGGCTTCTTCCTTGGTGTTGACCATGGGCAGCAGCAGCGTCTGGGCGCCGAGGTCAAGCACCTGCTTGATGAGCACCGGGTCGGCGGCGGCGGGGCGCACGATGGGCGTGACGTCGTACGGGGCGACGGCGCGCAGCACGTCAAGGATGGTGTTGAGATCGTACGGGCCATGCTCGCCGTCGACGAGCATCCAATCGTAGCCGGCGTCGGCGGAGATTTCGGCGATGGTCGGCGATGCGGAGGCCATCCACAGACCGTACTGCGGCTTGCCTTCCTTGATGGCCTGCTTGAACGCGTTATGAGGTAGAGATGTCATTGAAAGTCCTTGGTGGTGAGTGCCGTAGCCCATCGGTCTCCTTTGGCGTCGGTCGTGCGGCATATGCGACGACGGCGGGAACGCGCGTCGTCGCGGAGGTGAGAAAAGAAAGGTGCGGGTATGCCTCGAGGGCGGCCGGTCGATGGTCGACCGGTCACCCTCGAACTCGGATCAGTGCTCGAACGGACGCTCGAGCGGGCAGTCGCGGTTGAGTTCGACGCCGAAGCCGGGCTTGTCGAGCTCCTCCGCGGTGATGACGCCGTCGTGCGGGACCGGTTCGTCGATCAGGACCGGGTCGAACTGCGGACGGACATAGTCGGCGTGCGGCGAGGTCATAAGCATCTCGCTGAACGGCGTGTTGGTGAACGTGATGACCGCGTGGTGCGAGTACACGGAGGAGCCGTGGGGCACCACGAGCTGGCCGCGGGACTTGGCCACGGCCGCGATCTCGCACAGCGAGGTCACGCCACCGCACCAGCCGACATCGGGCTGGAGGATGTCCACGCCGGCCTCGGAGAGCTCCTTGAAGCCCTCGAGCGTGCCGGTGTGCTCGCCGGTGGTCATAAGCATGCCCTTCGGCATGTTCTTCTTGAGTTCACGGTAGGACTCGATCTGCTGGGGCGGGAAGCACTCCTCCAGCCACTTCAGCTTGTAGGGGGCCGCCGCGTGCGCCAGCTTGGTGGCGTAGTTGACGTCCTGGCTCATCCAGCAGTCGAACATCAGCCAGAAGTTGTCGCCGACGCGCTCGCGCATCTCCTTGAGGGTGGCGATGTCCTTGGCGATGCCTTCGTCGCCGTCGGCCGGACCCCAGTGGGTCGGCATCTTGCCGCCGATGAAGCCCATCTTCTGGGCCAGATCCGGACGTGCGCCGGTGGCGTAGAAGTGGATTTCGTCGCGCACGGCGCCGCCGAGCAGCTTGTAGACGGGGAGCTTGACGACCTTGCCGTAGAGATCCCAGAGGGCCAGATCAACGCAGGAGATGGTGTTGATGACGACACCGCCGCCACCGGAGTAGTACTGGGTGGCGTTGAGCATCTGGTCGTGGATCAGCTTGATCTGGTCGACGCGCTTGCCTTCGACGAAGCGGGACAGATGGTGTTCGACGATGAAGCAGCCGACCGTTCCGGCGGTGGAGATGGCGAAGCCGGTGGTGCCGTCGGAGGCCTCGACCTCCACGACGAGCGTGCCGAGCACGTTGATGCCGAAGGACTGACGGGACTGCTTGTACTCCTCGTACTTGCTCATCGGCGTCGCGATATGATCGTCGATCCAGTGGTCCTTGCCCTGATCGTGGTAGTCACCGCCGCCCTGGCCGTGCACCTTGGCCGCGGCGCCGCCCATGCTGTACGCGCGGATGTGCGTGATCGTGGGCAGCTTCAGTGATGGAGCTAATGCCATAATGCCTGTCCTTGTTTCGTTCCGAACTGATGTTCCGAGTTATGGAGTCTCTTCGTGACGCTTCGTTGCATCGATACCGCGATGTTGCGGCGTCTTGAATCGACGACACTCGCCACTGTACCAGCTATGGAATGGCGTCCCTATATGTGGGATATCGTGATGACATCGATGACATTCCGCATGGATTTTTGTGAACCGCCGTCCCTATATCTGGGATTGCCGCTTATTTCTGCATATACTATGCGATGAGTACAGGAATCGGACAACGTAGTCGACAACAACTCGGCGAATAATCAACGGAGAATTCCCAACCATGACCGCTAATTCCTACAACTTCACCGGCAAAGTCGTCATCGTCACCGGCGGCGGCACCGGCATCGGCCGCGCCATCACCCGCGGCTTCCTCGACAACGGCGCCACCGTCGTGGCCGTCGGCCAGCGTCCCGCCCCGCTCGAGGAAACCGTCGCCGGCTACGAAAACGGACACACCCACATCACCGACGTCTCCAAGCACGACCAAGTCCACGACCTCGTCCAGGACGTCATCAACGAATTCGGCCACCTCGACGTCGTCGTCTCCAACGCCGGCATCTTCGAAGGCGGCGAGATCGAAAACGTCTCCGACGACGTCTGGCACAAGCTCTTCTCCGTCAACGTAGACGGCCTCTTCTACCTCACCAAGGAAGCCCTCCCCTACCTCAAGGAAACCAAGGGCAACATCGTCGTCGACACCTCCGTCTCCGGCCTCTACGGCGACTGGGGCCAGACCGCCTACAACTCCACCAAGCACGCCATGAACGGCTTCGTCCGCTGCGTCGCCCTCGACTACGGCCAGTACGGCGTCCGCATCAACGCCTTCGCCCCCGCCTTCATCGAAACCGACATCAACAAGGAAGTCTGGACCGACCCCGAACGCCTCAAGCCCTACATCGAACGCGTCGCCCTCGGCCGCACCGGCAAGCCCGAAGACTGCGCCGACCTCGCCCTCTTCCTCGCCTCCGACGGCGCCTCCTACCTCACCGGTCTCGTCGTCCCCGTCGACGGCGGCACCACCGCAGCCACCGGACAGGGACGGAATAACTACGAAAACGACACCCGCTCCGTACTGTGATTTGTGGTGATGGAGCGTCTTCGTCGTTGCCGAAGATTCGACGTACCGTCGTACGCCTTCGCCTTCGGCGCCTAGAAGCCGCACGCATCACCACAAATCACCACGCGGCCGGAGTGGCTCCGCCCATCGTGCTCCCTCCGAGGGAGGGAGCTGTCACGCGTTCGCGTGACTGAGGGAGGGATAGAAGACCGACAGTCCCCAGCCCCCCTCTCCGTCGCGCATGGCACGTACCCAACATCAGCTCCCTCGTCTGAGGGAGCTTTTTTCATCACCACCGACCAACACCAATCCAAGGAGCACAACCAATGACGCTTGGCGAGGATTACCAGCAGCCGGTACCCGGCCGCATGTACACCATCATCCCCGAAACGCCGGAGCACGAAGCCGCGCCCCGCCCGTTCATCGACACCCACGTGCATCTCATGCACACCGCCCTCTACTCCTGGTTCAACCCGTCCAAGGCCCTCACCTTCGAAGGCCCGTGGGATCCGCTGTTCCAGGCCGGCGACTATGTGGCCACCGACCTCACCAGCGAGGTGCACGGCAGCAACATCAACGTGGTCGGCGCCGTGCACGTGCAGGCCAACGCCGACGATCCGGTCGCCGAGATCGCCGACGTGGAACAGCAGAGCGAGGAGACCGGTCTGCCGATCATGATCGTCGGCGGCGGCGATCTGTCCTCCCCTGACTTCGCCGAAACACTCGAACGCGAACTCGACTACCCGCATCTGCGCGGCGTACGGCAGAACCTCAACATGCATCCGCACCCGCTCTACCAGTACGTCAACATGTCATACATGGACGATCCGGAATGGCTGAACGGACTCGGCCTGCTCGCCAACCACGATCTCAGCTTCGACATGCAGCTGTATCCCACGCAGTTCGCGCGCGCCTGCGAGGTGATCGACGCGCATCCGAACACGCTGTTCATCATCAACCACATGGGCATGTGGGCCGACCGCGATCTGGCCGGCTGGCAGCTGTGGAAGAACGGCCTGTACGAGCTCGGCAAGCGCGACAACTGCGTGATCAAGATCTCCGGACAGCCATCGATGGACCACTACTGGACCATCGAAAGCATCAAGCCGGGCATCTACACGGCGCTCGACGCGTTCGGCATCGACAAGACCATGTTCGCGTCGAACTTCCCCGTCGACAAGCTGCACTGCTCGTACCTCGACCTGGTGCACGCCTACGCGCGCTGCGTGGAAACCCTCTCCCCCAGCGAGCAGGACGCCCTATTCGTCGATAACGCGAAAAAGTACTACCGCTTCTGAACGGCGTTTCGTGGGGGCCGGCACACGCTCGCCCCCTACGTTCTCCCTCCTCGGGAGGGAGATGTCATGACAACGTCATGACAGAGGGAGGGAAAACGCCCAACCAGACAACAGTACGCAGTTCACTCCTCACCCCGCGTTCTCCCTCCCCGGGAGGGAGATGTCATGACATCGTCATGACAGAGGGAGGGCTCCCACCTGATCAGCCAACACCCACCTACGCAATAACCATCCTCCGCGCCGGAGCACTCCCCAGCACCACGACCATCCCACCGAACACGCCGGACAGCACCGCCACCGCAACGAACGACCACAGCGCCACGGTGATCATCCCCGGCACGAGCAGCGACGGCAGCACCAGGGACGCGAACGCGCAGGGGATGCGCGCGATGCCGAGAATCAGGCTCTGCGCCTCGGCCGACACGGCCACGGGGAAGGTCTCCTGAGTCCACACCTTCGCATTCATCTCCCCGGCGAAGTTGCAGAAGAACTGGAACAGCATCACGGCCACGGCGGTGAACAGCATCGACCCGCCGACGGCCATGATCACCATGGCCAGCACCTGCGCCAGCGCGCCTGCCCAGAACAGTCGGTCGCGCCACACGCCCTTCGGCACGCGACCGTACGCCACACCGCCCAGCACGCACAGCACCGCGGCGACGATACCGATGATCATCGCCTGCGTCTGCGAGGCGTGCTGCGAGACCAGCAGATACGTCTGGAACTGGTTGATCGTGTTGGCCATGAGATTCCACATCACGTAAAACAGCGCGATCGCCGCGAACATCACCGCATAGGGACGACCGGTTCGCACGTTGACGGAGCGCAGCACGTCGATCATGCCCATGCCGCCGGCGTTCTCCCCCGTCGTCGATTCCGCCCGGTTCGTCGTCATCGTCCGTTCGCGCGCCGCCGCCTCGCGGTGCAGTCGCGCGATACGCGGATCGAGCACACGCCACAGCGCGGTCAGCAGTGCGACCGCCGTCAGCGTTCCGAACACGATGCGCGCGCCGAGGAATCCCAGCGGGCTGACGATGAGCGCCAGCACGTACGGGCAGAGAATGCCCGCCGACCATAGCACCTGGGTGCGGCTGACCAGATGCGTCCTACGCGATTCGTCCGGCACGTCGTGGGTGATCACGCTGATCGACACCGGCAGATCGACGCCCACGGCGATGCCGGCCAGGCCGATGCCGAGCGCCAGCATGGCGAAGTTCGGTGCGACGGTGCAGATGGCGAGCGCCGCGACGCATACGATGACGTCGATGATGAATGTGCGGGTCAGGCCGAGTCGCTGGGCGATGAATCCGCCGCAGAACGATCCGATGGCGAACGCGAACGTGAGGATGGCGGACACGGCGCCCACCTGCGAGGCGCTGAGCCCCAGTCCCGCGCGCCAGAGCGCCAGCGTGGAGCTGAGGGCGAGGATCGTACCGGAGCCGAGGAATGAGCCGAGGCCCGCGGCGGCGCCCAGTACGCCGTACGCGTTGTCGTCGCGCCCGGGATCACCGTTGCCTGCACTTCGCTTGCCGGTACCGACGCCCATACCCGTGAGGGCGTCCTCCGTTCCAGCGCCGCCGTTCGCCGTAGCGCCGTTGCCGTACTGACCGTCATGACGCATCGGTTCGTATGCGTCCCCCACCCTGTTCATGATCCTGCCTTCCGCCGATCAGGTTCTCGTCCGGGCATGTTCTGGCCCGGGTTTCAAAATCGGCATCAGCGTACCACCATCAGGAATACTTTCCCTATATATGGGACACACTATTCGGTAGATCACATACCGTCGGACGACCGTCGGATCATCGATCATTGAAAGAGCAACGATCGACGACGATTCCTCTGGTCCACGGCCGTCGAGCACATGGGACGGGTTCGGACCATGACAACGCGACCTATGACAACGCGACCTATGACAAAGCCCTGCCACAACGGCAGGGCCATGGATCGCGTATCACGGATTGCAGATTGCAGGCTGCGACGGCATCACGGCGGCAACGTCACCGTGGCAACGTCAACGTAACAACGTCCGCGGCAGCGTCACAGCAGCACCAGATCGTCGCGATGCACCAGCGGGTGCGCGTATTCCGCGCCGAGCAGCTTGCGCAGCTGTGCGGTGGTGCGTCCCAACGTGGCCGGCACCTCCTCCGAATCGAATCCGGAGATGCCCTTGGCCAGCTTGTTGCCCTGCTCGTCCACGATGAGCACCGGGTCGCCGGCGGAGAACTCGCCGCGCACGCCCACCACGCCGGCGGACAGCAGCGACGCGCGTCCCCCGAGAATCGCCTTGGCGGCGCCCTCGTCGGCCACAAGCGTGCCACGCGGGTCGGCGGCGAATCCGATCCATAGACGGCGTGACGTGCCGCGATGCTTGATCGGCGCGAACACCGTGCCCACACGGTCGCCCATCAATGCCGGACCGGCGTTCGACGCGCAGGTGAGCACGGTCGGGATGCCGGAGACCGCGGCCACGCGCGCCGCCTCCAGCTTGGTGACCATGCCGCCGGTGCCCACGGACGAACCGGTGCCGCCGATGCGCACATCGTCCAACGCGTCGAGCACGTTCGGCACGTAATGGATCTGCCGGGCGCCGGGCTCGCTCGGCGGAGCCGTGTACAGTCCGTCCACGTCGGTGAGCAGCACCAGCGCGTCGGCGCGCACGATATTCGCCACGAGCGCGGACAGTCGGTCGTTGTCGCCGAATCGGATCTCGTTGCTGGCGAGCGCGTCGTTCTCGTTGACGATCGGCACCACGCCGAGTTCGAGCAGACGGTTGAGTGTGCGCTGTACGTTGCGGTACTGCGTGGCCTGCACGGTGTCGCGCGCGGTGATGAGGATCTGTCCCACGCGCAGTCCGTAACGGCCGAACGCGGATTCGTAGTGGCTCATGAGCAGGCCCTGGCCCACGGAGGCGGCGGCCTGCTGGGTGGCCACGTCGGTGGGTCGCGCGTCGAAGCCGAGCGGTCCGAAGCCGGAGGCGATGGCGCCGGAGGAGACGAGCACCACGCGGGCGTCCATGCGCACGGTCTGCGCTATGGCGGTGACGAGTCCGCGCAGTCGTTCGGGGTCGAGATGGCCGGAGCTGCCGCTGAGCGAGCTCGATCCCACCTTCACCACGATGGTGTGAGCTTCGGCTATGGCCCGTCTGACTTCGGCCTGCGACTGCGTGGACATATGCGCCTTCTGTTCCGTTGATCGTCCGTTGTGGTTGTGTTGCGTTCCGTTGCAGCGTCGTCGTGTTCCGTCTGACGTCATGGCCTGTTGCGGCCATGTGTCCCGTCTGTTCGGATCCCGGATCCGCCGTCCGGAGTTACGCACGACGGCTATTCGCGTCGACTACTTGTCCGAGTCGGCGGTGTCATTCGACTCGCCGCCGGCGATCGTGCCGTCCTCGCGCAGACGGTCGATCAGGCTGGTCTTGTCCTCGGGATCGTCGAGCACGGTCGGATCGGACCAGTGGCCGGCGTCGCGTTCGGCCTGCATGGCGGCGCGCACGGCGGCCTTCGCGTCCATCCACTCGTGGTATTCGCGACGACGTTCGGCGTTGGTACGACGACGTGCACGACCGTCGGTCTCCTGCAGTCGCAGATCCTGACCACGGCTGACCTGCGGGGTGCCGTCGAGCATCTCCGCACCTGCAGCGATGGTCGGATCCCAGTCGAACGACACGGCACGATCGCCACGGCCGATGCGCACCTCGTCGCCCGCGTGGGCGCCCATCTTGCGCAGCGAATCCTCCACGCCAAGCTTGGCGAGACGATCGGCGAGGTAGCCGACGGCCTCCTCGTTGTCGAAGTTGGTCTGACGCACCCAGCGTTCGGGCTTGTCGCCGGTGACGGTGAACCAGAAGTCGCCGTTGGCGTCCTGCTCGCGCTCGATGTTGTAGTCGAAGCCGAGGCCGCGCTCGTTGGCGCGACGGCGACGACGGGTGGTGTCCTCGAGCGGGCGGATGACCACGCGGGCCTCCTCCTCGGCCTTCTCCTGGGCACTCACGCGTTCGCGCATCTCGTCGACGATGTCCATGAGAGCGAAGGAGAGCTCCTTGAGACCCTCGTGCGACGCGGTGGACACGATGAACGTCTTGAGTCCGAGCTTTTCAAACTCGGGGCGCACGAATTCGGCCAGTTCCTTGGCTTCCGGCACATCCACCTTGTTGAGCACGATGATGCGCGGACGGTCGGCGATCGGGATGGCGCCGAGCGGCAGTTCCAGCTGGTCGGCGTAGATGGCGAGCTCCTTCTCAAGCGCCTCGTAGTCGGCCATGGGGTCGCGGTTCGGTTCGAGCGTGGCGCAGTCGATCACGTGCGCGATCACCTCGGTGCGTTCGATGTGACGCAGGAACTCGAGGCCCAGGCCCTTGCCCTGAGAGGCGCCGGGGATCAGTCCGGGCACGTCGGCCACGGTGAAGCGGCGAGATCCGGCCATCACGACGCCGAGGTTCGGCACGAGCGTGGTGAACGGGTAGTCGGCGATCTTCGGCTTGGCGGCGCTCATCGCGGCGATGAGGCTGGACTTGCCGGCGCTGGGGAAGCCCACGAGCGCCACGTCGGCGATGGACTTAAGCTCGAGCACCAGGTCGCGCTCCTCGCCGGGCTCGCCAAGCAGGGCGAATCCGGGGGCGCGGCGGGCGCGGTTGGCCAGCGAACGGTTGCCCAGACCGCCGGCGCCGCCCTCGGCCGCCACAAAGCGGTCGCCGGGGTGACGCAGATCGGCCAGAGGCTCGCCCGGCTTCTTCTGCTCGCCGGAGCCGCCCTTGGCTGTGAACACCACGGTTCCCACGGGCACGGGCAGGATCATATCCTCGCCGTTGCTGCCATCCTTGTCACCGCCCAGACCCTGGGTGCCGGAGGGGGCCGCGCGATGCGGCAGGAATCGGAAGTCCAACAGACTGGTGGCGTTGGAGTCCGCCACGAAGATCACGGAGCCGCCACGGCCTCCGTCGCCGCCGTCGGGGCCGGCCAGCGGCTTGTACTTTTCCCTGCGGATCGACGCCGCGCCGTTTCCGCCGTCACCGCCCTTGACATGTACCGTAACTCGATCGACAAAATCACTCATAATCTCCTACCTTACCGACTGGGCTTGAGCGCCCTGCGCCTGCTCGCCTCAGTCTGTTACTTTCCGTCATTTCTTCATCATTTGGGGCACCGAATGCCCGAATCCTGCTTTTTGGGGCGTCAACTTCCCGTTTTCGAGCCGATTTTCGGGCATTGCGCGCCCCAAAGAGCGAAAAACGGGAAATTCACGCCCCAAATCTGCGTAAAACGGCCATATATCAACGTTCCGGCACGTTGGCGCACATCCGCTTTGAACCATTCCGATCCCGACCGATACGCTCTACGTTGGGCATCATGATTCAACACTATTCATTGCAAGAGCTCTTCACCGACGCGGAACAGCGGAAGCGCTGCGCCCACCCGGTCACGGCGACGGACATCAAGGCGATCGCGCGTCGGCTTCATCCCCAACGTGGCGAAATCACACGCGTCTACCGCGGGTTATACGCCCGGACCTCGTACTGGAATGCGCTCGACCGCCTCGAGCAGGTTCGGCACATCGTCCGATCTCTCGCCGTGCAACACCCCAATTGGATATTCTGCGGACCGACGGCGGCCATCATGCACGATCTGGACTGTTCATACCGTCTTGCACTGCCCATACGCATTGTGGCCAGACCCGAAGATCATCAGCGCTCGTCCAAGCAGCTGGCCCGATATACCATGTCTCATCCGGAAACCGAACTGGTCCATGGCATATCGGTCACCACACTGCCGAGAACACTATTCGACTGCGCGGCACGGCAACCATTACGGTATGCCTTGGGCCCGTTGGATTCGGCGCTACGACAGGAACGAATCGGTCGGGACACGCTCCTCGCATATCCGCAAACCGTCAAGTATTCCAGACGTCGCGAGGCTGTGAATCGCGCATTCGAATTGGCAGACGGACGTAGTGAGAACGGCGGCGAGTCCGAGGCCCGCGGCGTGCTGATCACCGTCGGGCGACCTCCGACCGATATTCAGGCAGAGTATCCGTGCCTGACATATTCCGGACGGAAGCATCGCGTGGATTTCCTTTGGAAACGTCAGGACGAAAGACTGATAGTCGGCGAGTTCGATGGCACACGAAAATACGTGGACCCGAGCATGACGTCACGTCGCACCATTCAGGAGGTGGTGGACGATGAGCGCGAACGCCAGCGCTGCCTGGAGCGGCAAGGGATCTGCATGATTCGCATGTACTACGACGATCTGAATAATCCAAGCCGTCTGATACAGCGTCTTGATGCCGTGGGAGTCCCCAGCCAGCGAGACAACGATACGTCTGCCTCTTAGCATGATGGATCGTGAGGTTTTGGGGCGTTGATTTCCCGTTTTTTGTTCTTTGGGGCACAAAATGGACGAAAATCGGCTCAAAATTGGGAAGTTGACGCCCCAAAGAGCAGATTCCGGGAAGTTGATGCCCCAGATTGCGAAAGACGATAACGCGTGCGCACATACCATACGCATGCAAAAGGGCCGCGGCCATGCGATGAGGCATGGGACGCGGCCCTTGAACGTCTGTGTCAGCCAGGCTGACGATCAGCGCCGGAATCAGGCGGCGATGACGTCGACGACCTTGCGGTCACGACGGACGCCGAACTTCACGGTGCCGTCGGCCAGAGCGAACAGCGTGTGATCCTTGCCGAGACCAACGTTGTGGCCGGCGTGGAAGTTCGTACCGCGCTGGCGAACGATGATGTTACCGGCGATGACGGCTTCGCCGCCGAACTTCTTCACACCGAGGTACTGAGGATTCGAATCGCGACCGTTGCGTGAGCTGGACGCACCCTTCTTATGTGCCATTTGATTTGTCCTTTCGAGTTAATAAACGCTTAAAAGCTTGGGGAAGCTCAGGCGATCGCGGTGATCTTCACCACGCTCAGCGGCTGACGGTGGCCCTTGCGACGGGCAACGCCGGTCTTGTTCTTGAACTTCTGGATGTTGATCTTCGGACCCTTGGCCTCATCGTCGATGACTTCACCCTTGACGGTGACCTGAGCCAGATCCTTGGCGGCGACGGTCACGTTGGCACCGTCGACGAGCAGGGCGACGGGGAACTCCACCGTCTCACCCTTCTTGGCAGCGAGACGGTTGACGATGATCTCGTCGCCGACCTCGACCTTTTCCTGATGGCCGCCGGCCTTAACAATAGCGTACATAGCCCTACCTTGCCTGTATTTGCCTGTAAATAAAGCTGTTTGTCGTCTAGCAAACACGCCCCACAAACAGGCATAGCTAGACACCGACTGTCTAATCTACACAACACGCCCGACTTTCGCAACTCCGCCGTGCGTTTCTTGGGTGTTGGGAGGTGTGGACGGGGAAGTCGGAGAGGGCGGACAGTCGGCGCTCTCTCCGATTTTGCGTGCTCGCGCGTTTTGGGACCTGGTTGGTGTGCAGAGGCTCCCCTCAGTCCGCCTATAGCGGACAGCTCGTCCGGCAAGAACGGACGGCCTGTCGGCCGCGCCTTCCCGGTTCGCCTGTCGGCTCACCTGAGCCCTAAAAACGCCACTAGCGTTTTTTAACGGGCTCAGCCTCCGCGAAGGGAGCCGAAATCCCTATTCCTTGGTCTCTTCGGCAGCAGCCTGCGCAGCCGAGCCGTCAAGCGGACAGTCCAGTGGACTGTCCGTAGGCGAGGGGAGCACCCCGCCAAGGGGTGCGACGGCGGCTGCGCCAACCTCGGGAGCCGAAATCCCTACTCCTTGGTCTCCTCCGCGGCAGCCTGCGCAGCCGCTGCGATCTGGGCGAGCTTGGCCTTCACGTCGGGCGTGGAGCCCTTGGGCATGGCCGGATCCTCCTTGGGCTTGGGGATCGTGGTGCCCTGGTTGTGCTTGTTCGTCTTGATGAACGGATCGCCGCCCTTGAGGGCATACGGATCGTCATACGACGCCGACACGATCGGCTCGTCGTGCAGGATGAATCCGCGGCCCTTGCAGGTGGGGCACTCCTCGGAGAACGCCTCGACCAGGCCCTGGCCCACGCGCTTGCGGGTCATCTGCACCAGACCCAGCGACGTCACCTCGGCCACCTG
The DNA here is from genome assembly GCF_003952005.1 of Bifidobacterium callimiconis. Lineage (GTDB taxonomy): Bacteria > Actinomycetota > Actinomycetes > Actinomycetales > Bifidobacteriaceae > Galliscardovia > Galliscardovia callimiconis. Next base: position 185,572 of record NZ_QXGJ01000005.1, on the reverse strand, counting down.
ATGCTTGGTGCGGTCGCGAGCCAGGCATTCGACGAGTCGACGCAGCACGAGGTCGCGGTTGGCGGGCATCACCATGTCCACGTAGTCGATCATGATCATGCCGCCGATGTCGCGCAGACGCAGCTGGCGGGCGATCTCCTCGCTGGCCTCCAGGTTGCATCGCGTGACCGTCTCCTCGAGCGACTTGCCCTTGCCGATGAACCGGCCGGTGTTCACGTCGATCGTGGTCATGGCCTCGGTGCGGTCGATGACGAGCGAGCCGCCGGACGGCAGGTACACCTTGCGTTCCATGCCCTTGCGCAGCTGGCTGTCGATGCGCCACTGGTCGAATACGTCGCGACCGTTGTGCTCCTCCGGATCCCACTTCTCGAGCTTGTCCTGCAGGTCGGGGGCCATGGTCTCCAGGTATTCCTTGATGCGCTCGTAGACCTTGTCGCCCTCAACGACGAGCTTATTGAAGTCGTCGTTGAAGATGTCGCGCACCACGCGGATCGCCACGTCAGGCTCGCCCTGCAGCAGCTTCGGACGCTTGGAGTTGCGGGCCTTCTTCTCCGCCTCCTGCACGTGCTCCCACTGGTGGGTGAGCGTCTCCAGATCCTTCTCGATGGCCTCCTTGGACGCGCCCTCGGCGGCCGTGCGGATGATCACGCCCATCTCGCTCGGCGCGATCTTGGACACGATGGACTTCAGACGGGCGCGCTCGCGCTCGGGCAGCTTGCGGCTCACGCCGGTCATGCCGCCGGACGGCACAAGCACCAGGAAGCGGCCGGCGAGCGTGACCTGCGAGGTCAGTCGGGCGCCCTTGTGGCCGATCGGATCCTTGGTCACCTGCACGAGCACCGGATCGCCGGACTTGAACGCCAGCTCGATGCGGCGCGGCTGGCCGTCGAGACGGGTGGTGTCCCAGTTGACCTCGCCCGCATACAGTACGCCGTTGCGCGGCTGGCCGATGTCGACGAACGCGGCCTCCATGCTCGGCAGCACGTTCTGCACACGGCCGAGGTAGATGTTGCCGACGGTCGACACCTCCTGGATGTCGGACACGTAATGTTCCACGAGGATCGAATCCTCGATCACGGAGATCTGAGTGTGCTTCTCCTTCTCGCGCACCACCATGAGACGGTTCACGTTCTCACGACGGGCGAGGAAGTCCTGCTCAAGCAGCGTGGACTGGCGGGAGCGGTCACGACGGTTGTCGCGACGACGCTGCTTCTTGGCCTCGAGTCGCGTGGAGCCCTCGATGTCGGTGATCTCGTCGATGTACTGCTGCTTGCGGCTGCGACGAATGCGCGGCTCCTCATGCGCCTCGGCGTCGCCCTTGGCACGACGGCGACGACGGCGACGCGTGACGGTACCGTCCTCCTCGTCCTCGTCGCGATCACGGTCACGCTCACGCTCATGCTCGCCCATGCGCTCGGAGACGGCGCTGGCGGCACGCTCGCGGCGTGCATGCGCGGACTCGCCATCGGACGAGTCGGATCCACGGCGACGACGGCGACGGGAACGGGTCTCGCCGGCGTTGTCGTCGGAGTCGTCGGAAGAACCGGCCTCCACGTCGATCGGCGTGTACGAAATGTCGTCGTATTCGAGATCCTGTTCGATCTGCTCCACTTCGGCGGCGGCGCGACGCTCCTGCGCATTGAGTCGACGGGAACGACGGGAACGACGGGTCTCGCCGGACTCGTCATCGACGTCACGACTATCACGGTCACGATCATCACGATCGGCGTCACGACGGGCGTCGCGCTCGTCATGATCAGCGTCGGCACGATCGGCGCGACGGGACTGCGAGGACTGCTCGTCGCGGGTTTCGTCATGATCACGGTCGGCACGACGACGGCGACGACGACGGGTGAGGGGCTGCTCCTCGCCACGTTCGGCGTCAATGTCACGATGCTCGCGATCATCACGATCGGCGTGATCGGCGTCGTCCGCAACCGGCGCCTCCGGGCGCACGGTCGGCAGCACGGGCTCACGGAACAGCAGCGACGTCATCGGGCGCACGGCCGGACTGGCGGCCTTGGGCTCGGACGACTCATGCGACGAGAACTCGGGCAGATCGGCGTTGCGCTTGGCGGATCCACGATGGATCTCATGCAGATCGGCTTCGATGCCCTTGTCGGTGAACAGTTCGTCGGCGAGCGCCTTGATACGGGCCTTGCGCTCGTGATCGACGGCGGGTTCGGCCTGCTTGACGGCACGGCGACGGGTGCGCGTGCGCGTGGCCGGCTGCGATTCCTCACGATCCGCGTGATCCGCGCGCTCGGCGTGACCGTCGCGACCGTCGTGATTGGCACGGGCATTGGCGGCGGCGACCGGTCCCGGGACGTCGGCCGTCACCGTGGCGGTCGGAGCGGCGGTCGGCGCAACGATCGGAGCGTCGGCACGCTTCGGTTCCTCGACCGGCTCCCCCGCCTTGGCCGTGGATTCCACCTTCACCGGCAGCTTGGTTCCGGCGGCACCGGCGGCGCGTACCACCCGTCGGCCACCGCGACGACGACGCGGCGCGGGCGATGCGGCGGTCATATTGGTGTCGGATGCGCTCGCGGCATTCGCGTCACCGGCGTTCGTCGCCGACGAGGACGATGCGGACAGGGCGATATGGGCAGTATTGTCTGCGGCGGCGTCAACGCCGTCGTGATTTTCAGTTGTCACGATTCTCCTTGAAGGCATGCTGCATCACGCCTTGTTCCACCCTGCGTCAGTCTGTCAACACCGCACTCTCACTACGGCCGCGTACGAACACGCCACTGCACAGGCACTACAAAAGTCTTCATTTGCGAGGAACGGACACCGTCGCTTCCGGCGCGTCAAGTGGTTGTCCATGCGCCACGGAAGGGGATCGACGTTCATCACACATCGGTGGCAATGCAGAACCACCGTCTTTAAGTATGGCACAAACTGCCGGACAGCGTGTCCGAATAGTCTCGATGACGTTATCGATGACTTCAGAGCGCATGCCGTCCGGCGGACAGCTCGACTGCATCACTGCGGCCGCTGTCATGCCTCGCGTACGGATCGCCGAACGTCCCGACAGCGGCGTGTTCGACGATCCGCTTGGCGATTAACGACCTCTAACGGCCTCCCTCAACGGCGCAGCCACTCCTCGAGGATGTCGGCGAGCGTGGTGAGCTGCGATTCGGGGATCTGCTCGTCATGCTTGTGCGCGAGCAGCGGATCGCCGGCGCCCAGGTTCACGGCGGGGATGCCGAGCTGCGAGAAGCGCGCCACGTCGGTCCAGCCGAGCTTGGCGAGCGGATCACGACCGGTGCGTTCGCGCACGAGCGCGGCCAGCGACTGCGCGAGCGGCGTGTCCATGCCGGGACGGGCGGACGGCGACTCGTCCTTCATCTCGATGCCGAAGCCCTCGAACACGCCGGCCGTAGCCGTGTGTTCTCCGTTGCCGAGCTCCGCGCCTGCGTCCGCGCCGATCATCAGCGCCTTGGCCTCGGCGAGCGTCTTGTCGGGCGCGAAACGGTAGTTCACGTGGATGCGGCATTCGTCGGGGATCACGTTGGTGCCCTTGCCGCCGTTGATGAGCGTGGCGTTCAGTCCCTCGCGGTAGTCGAGTCCGTCCACGTTCACGGTGGCTGGCTCATACGCGTTGAGCCGGTTGAGCACTTCGGCGGCCTTGTGGATGGCGTTGCTGCCCATCCACGCGCGGGCGGAGTGCGCGGCCACGCCATGGCAGATCACGTCGAAGCGGATCGTGCCGTTGCAGCCGCCCTCGATGCCGCAGCTGGTGGGTTCGCCGATGATCGCGAAGTCACCGCGCACCCAGTCGGGATGGGTTTCCACCACCTTGCGCAGACCATTCTTCGACGCCTCCACCTCCTCGTGATCGTAGAAGATGTAAGTCAGATCGTAGTTGGTCGCGTCTTCGGTGAGCGTGGCGGCCAGATAGAGCATCACTGCGTCGGACGGCTTCATATCGGTGGCGCCGCGACCCCACAGCACGCGCTCGCCGGAATTGTTTTCGGCGATTTCGGCGCGGATGAGCGGGTCGCCGGGCTGCAGCCAGCGCGGCGGGAAGTTGTCGATCACGGGCACGGTGTCGATGTGTCCGGCCAGCAGCACGCGCTGGGGTTTGCCGTATTCGGTGGACGCGACCACGGTGTCGCCGTGACGGTGCACGGTGAGGTGCGGCAGCGCGTTCAGGTAGCGTTCCACGGCGTCGGCGAGCGGACCTTCGCTGTCGCTCACCGAGTATTCGTTCATGATCTGTTCCAGCAGCGCGTTGAGGGCCTCGTTGCGGGAGGCGTTCGCGTCGAATCCAAGCTCAATCGTCATACGCCCCATGGTAACGGCAGTGGCGGGCGGGAAGGTGTGTTCGTCCGCATATGACGTATGACGTTATGGGGATGGGATCCCTCCCTCAGTCGCGCTGGTGCGCGCCAGCTCCCTCCCACGGAGGGAGCACGAGGTCATTAGGGGTGTGCTCCCTCCGAGGGAGGGAGCTGTCCGGCACAGCCGGACTGAGGGAGGGATTCACTTCCTTTGAGGGAGGGATTCACTTCCTTCCACCACACCGAGGGAGGGATATTCTCCGCTGCCGGCCTCCGGTTGCCAGCCGCCAGCCGTCCCACCCTTCAGCACAGGTGCCAGGTGGTGCGGTGGTATTCGGTGGGGCCGTGTTTGGCGATGGCGGCGCGGTGTGGCACCGACCCGTATCCCTTGTTGCTGGCCCAGCCGTACGCCTCGTATTCGGGATGGGCGGCGGCCAGATCCTCGATCAGATGGTCGCGCGTCACTTTGGCGATCACCGCGGCGGCGGCTACGCTGGCGCACTGTCGGTCGCCTTTGACCACGGTGGTCATGGCGATCGGCTTGAGCAGTTCCGGCGCGTCGAACGAGTTGACGACGGGCGTGATGTAGTCGTTCGGACCGTCGAGGATGCCGGCCACGCGCAGTTCGTCGGCCTTGAGCCGCACGTCGGGCTCTTCGCCGCCGATATCGCCGATCGTGCCATGCCATGCGGGCGAGATACCCTGACGGCTTACGGCCTTGGCCACGGCGGTGCCGACGCCCAGATCGGTGTGGTCGCCGGTGATCAGCATGGTTTCGATTTCGTTGAGCGCGCGCACGGCGGCCACGCCCAGCGCGTAGACGATGCCCCATTCGTCGATCTCGCGGGCGCTCACCGAGCCCACGGCCCATGCGGCGGACCATGTCTTGAGTGGTTCGAGCAGCGACTGGCGGCGCACTTCGGTGAGCATTTTGGAGTCGGCCACGCCGGTGGGTACGGTCCAGTCGTCGATGTCGCGTGTGAGCAGTGCGGCGGCGCCCACCATGGCGGGGCCGGCGAGCGATCCGCGGCCGACCTCGTCGAATCCGACGATCAGCGAGTATCGTTTGCGGGCCAAGGCTTTTTCGCGGTCGAGCGTGGGGGCCAGACGCGGGACGACGGTAGCCATTACTTCGCTCCTTCCACTCCCCCGACGTTGGCGAACGCATCGTCGGGTCTGTTCAGAATATTCCAGTGCGAGATCGGCCAGTAGACGGCGAGCGCCACGCTTTGCACGTCGTTGATCGGTACGAGTCCGTGGTCGCCGTCGCCTTGGTGCACGCGGGAGTCGGCAGAATTGGAACGGTTGTCGCCCATAACGAACAGGTGGCCGGCGGTTACAGTGACGTTGAATTCGTAGTCGCTGGGGTTCACGCCGGCGCGGATGAATTCGCTGTCGTCGATCGCGTGGCCGTTGACGGTGACGGGCTGTCCGGCGCCGGCGCAGGCCACGGTGTCACCGGGCAGGCCGATCACGCGTTTGATGAGCAGATCGCTGGAGGTGGTTTCACCTAGCCAGTTGTTCGGGTCTTTGAAGATGACGATGTCGCCGCGTTTGACGGCGAAGAATTTCGGGGTGAGTTTGCTGGCGACGACGCGGTCGCCCACCTGCAGCGTGGTGGCCATCGACGCGGATGGGATGACGTATACGCCGATGACGAACAGACGGAGCAGCAGCACGATGATGAGCGGAATGCCGGCCCAGACGAGCAGATCGCGCAGGGTCATGCGTTCGGATTCCGCTGGTGTCTGATTGGTGTGATCCGTCTGGATGCCGGTCATATGCGGTGTTCCCCTTATGTCAATTCGTACGGCTGTTCAGATTCTACCGCGTCGGTTTTCCGTGTTCCGTAAGCGGCCAACCGGACAACGCGAGTTCTCCCTCCAAGGGAGGGAGATGTCACGGCCCGCCATGACAGAGGGAGGGATCCCAAAGCAAACCGGCCGCACCCTCCCTCAGCCCGACTCTGTCGGACAGCTCCCTCCCTCGGAGGGAGCACAAAGGAAATACACGAAGGCCTAAAACCAAGAGACGCCAACGAGAGTTCTCCCTCCAAGGGAGGGAGATGTCACGGCCCGTCGTGACAGAGGGAGGGATCCCGGAGCGGACCGGTTGTACCCTCCCTCAGTCCGACTTCGTCGGACAGCTCCCTCCCTCGGAGGGAGCACAAAGGAAATACGAGAAGGCCCGGAACCTCGTTGGGGAGGTTCCGGGCCTTCTATCGCTTATTGCTGCAACGCTACGCGCTGCGCGCGATGCGCGGAAGGAGCCTGAACTCAGGCGGCCTTCTGGCTGTTGTCGCGACGCTCGACGATACGAGCGGCCTTGCCGCGCAGGGAGCGCAGGTAGTACAGCTTGGCGCGACGCACCTTGCCCTTGCGGACCAGCTCGATGGAGTCGATGACCGGGGAGTGCAGCGGGAAGCGGCGCTCCACACCGACGCCGAAGCTGATCTTGCGGACCACGAAGGTCTCACGCACGCCGGCGCCCTGACGAGCGATGACCACGCCCTGGAACGCCTGGATACGGGAGTTGTTGCCTTCCTTGATGTTCACGTTCACCTTGACGGTGTCGCCGGGACGGAAAGCCGGGATGGACTCGGCCGGCTTCAGGTGCTTGGCGTCGAACGCTTCGATGGCATTAACCATGATGTTTCCTCCATTGCCGCCGCATATCAGCGCAAGTCGGGGGAAGATGGGCCACGGCTCGTGCCGCCGGCAACATCCTCCAAAATTCGGTATCCCGTCGGGTCTGCCCTCGGGGAGCGTGCCGATCCGATCGCGAAGGTCTGGACCTGTTGAGACGCGAATCTATGCGGCAATCCCCGTCTCGGCACAACTCTTCCATTATACGCGCATGCCGGACGAACCGCAGCTCGTCCGGCATGGTATTTGGGTCCGAGGTCGGTCACCTCATCAGTCGGCTTCGCCGACAGCGTCCCGCAAGGGCGGACGGTCTCCGACCGCGCCTTCATCGCTCGCCTGTCGGCTCGCCCTCGCCTAAAAACGCCTCTGGCGTTTTCTTTACGGCTCGGCCCCTCAAGGGGAAGCCGGCATCTCCGACCGAAGGTGCAAGGCGAATTACGCCCCGTCCGAAGGACCTGTAAAAAGTGAATGACGCGTGTGTCAACGGCCGTCCGAAGGCGCAGACGTACAAAGGTACTTCAAGCCTGAGGAAAGGCCGTTGACACTCCGTCATTCACTTTTTACTTTTCTTCGTGGTAGGACTTTTCGGTGTTTACGTTCCACACATTCCGCTTGGAGGTGCGGCCGGACTTGATGTTGCCGACGGCTTCGATGGCGGTGCCCATGGAGTGGTCCATGTTGTTGTAGTGGTGCTGGCCGTTGCGGCCGACGCAGTAGAGGTTGCCGAAGGAGTCGAGGTATTCGACGAGTTCGTCCATCTGGGAGTAGGTGTCGAAGTAGGCGGGGTAGGCCTTCTTGACCTTTTCGCGGTGGGTGTCGAGGACGTCGTTGGGGCTGGCGATGACCTTCATGCGGACCATTTCGTTGATGGCGAATTTGATGCATTCGTCTTCGCTCATGTTCCAGAAGCGGTCGCCTTCGTCGCAGAAGTATTCGAGGCCGATCCAGACGGTGTCGTCGACGTCCTGGACCAGGTAGGGGCTCCAGTTGTTGAAGACCTGGATGCGGCCGACGGTGAAGCCGGGGTCCTGGACGTAGATCCAGCAGTCGGGGACGATGGGCGGGTTGCCGAGGGTGGGGATGTTGGTGGTGTTGCGCAGGCGGAGTCGCTTGACGAGGAGGCCGACGGTGACGAAGTCGCGGTAGGGCAGGCCGTTGGCGATGTGCTTCATGTCGGCGGGGACGACGGCGGTCTGAGCGGCCGGTTCGGCGGTTTCGTCCTTGGTGGCGGCGTCGAGGGCGTTGACGAGGTCCTTGACGGGCATGGAGGAGATGAACTGGTCGGCGGTGAGTTCGGTGCGGTTGCCTTCGGAGTCGGCGTAGACGACGGAGGAGATGCGTCCGGCGTTCTGGCGGACTTCGACGACGGTGGCGTCGGTGAGGACGTGCACGCCGGCCTGCTCACAGTTGCGTTCGACGGTCTCCCAGAGCTGGCCGGGACCGTACTTGGGGTACCAGAACTCTTCGATGAGGGAGGTTTCGACTTCCTTGTTGCTGCGCTTCTTGGGCAGCAGCTTGGAGAAGGCGTTCTTGAGGACGCCGAGGATGGAGAGTCCCTTGACGCGCTGGGCGCCCCAGTCGGCGGAGATCTGGGAGGGGTGACGTCCCCAGAGCTTTTCGGTGTAGCCTTCGAAGAACATGGAGTAGAGCTTGCGGCCGAAGCGGTTGATGTAGAAGTTCTCGAGGTTGTCTTCGGGAAGCTTGTGGAAGATGGACTTGAGGTAGCTGAAGCCGGCCTGCATGGTGACGACGAAGCCCATGGCCTTGAAGGTGGCGGGCTTGAGCGAGATCGGGTAGTCGAAGAATCGGCCGCCGTAGAAGATGCGGGAGACGCGGTGGCGCTTGAGCATCACTTCGTCGGTGACTTCGGGGTCGGGGCCGCCGGGCTCGAGGTCGTGGTGTCGTCCGAGCTTCTTGTCGTCGTAGCTGGGGGCGCCCTGCAGCGGCAGGACGTTCTTCCACCAGTCCATGATGCGCTCGTCCTTGGAGAAGAAACGGTGGCCGCCGATGTCCATGCGGTTGCCGTTGTGCTTCACGGTGCGGGAGATGCCGCCGAATTCACGGCTGGACTCCAGCACGGTCACGTCGTAGTTTTCGGAGCCGCCATCCTTGATGAGCTCCCAGGCCGCGGTCAGACCGGCCGGGCCACCGCCGATGATCACAACCGACTTCTTTTCTGCCACGTCATACTCCCTTACAGATGCGTTTTCGTGGTGTCTGCTCGTGCAGATCATGCATGTCATGCGTATCCATGCACGCCTGTGCATGCGCATAAACTCAAAGCGGCACCACTCTACTGCAATCCCGGGAGACGAACCGCACATCACGAATGTGCACACATATTCTTTGCGGGAGAGCGATGGGAAAAGCGGCGGAAATACACAACGCGCCGGAACCTGAAAAAGGGTTCCGGCGCGAGGCGATCGATCGGCGCAACAGCGTCAGCTGATGTCGTCGGGGATGTCGATGTCGGTCTTCTGAACCTCCTCGACGTTCACGTCCTTGAACGTGACGATGCGGACGTTGGTCACGAATCGGCTGGGGCGGTACACGTCCCACACCCACGCGTCGGTGAGCTGCACGTCGAAGTACACGTCCTGCCCGGCCGAGCGCACGTTGAAGTCCACCTTGTTGGCCAGGTAGAAGCGTCGTTCGGTCTCCACCACGTAGGTGAACAGTTTGATCACATCGCGGTATTCGCGATACAACGCCAGTTCCGCATCGGTCTCGTAGTTGTCGAGATCTTCAGCGCTCATTTATCACTCCCTCGCGAACGGTTGCCCAGGTTGCGCCACCAGGCGCGCTTCGACCGTTCGGCTCCTTCTTCGTCACGGTTGGAATACGGCCACACGGTCTGCTCGTCGCTCGCGGTCTTGCCGGCCTTGCCGGTGCCGCCCTTGCCGTGCGTCGTCCTGCCTTCGTCGTCGTCACCCAGAATCAGGTTGGCGAGCCCGCTCATCATACCGTTTTCTTCACGACGTTCGCTGTCGGTCTCATTTTCGCCGCCCTGATTGACTTCGATGGCGAGCGAGTGTTCGCGCGCGGCCAACGCCTCGCGCACTCCGGGGTTGTCTTCGATCAGATGCATGCCGAACGCGTCGAGCGAACGGATCGGATCGTATTCGTCGACGAGCGTGCCGAGGACGATCTGGTCCTGGTAACGCTGGTTGGCGTCGTCCCACAGTGCGTGGCGGGACGTGCCTTCGAGCATGAAGCCGAGCGACTGGTAGACGCTCAGCGAGCGTGTGTTCTTTTCGGGCACGGCCACCCAGATGCGGTGCAGGCCGAGTCCGGCGGGTTCGGGGGCGAATCCGTAGGTCATGACGCGGGGCATGGCGTCGCGCGAGTAGCCGCGGCCGCGGTAGTCCTTGCCGAGCATCACCTGGATGCGGGCGGATTTGGCCCAGCTGTCGATGTCGATCAGGAAGATCATGCCGATGACCTTGCTGCGGTCGTCGGGATTGTCATCGTCGGGGTTGGAGTCGGCGAGCACGGACCATGCGATGGTGCGACGGGATTCGGGGTCTCCCACGCCGGATTCGGCGGGCGACTGTCCTTTGCCCCAGGCGACGGAACGACCGACCCACGTGTGGACCAGGGCGTGTTCCGCCTGCTCGTCCTTGCCGGTGATGCCGGATGCGTTGTAGAACGCCTGAAGCTCGTCCATCTGAGTCAGATCCTCGATGGTTGCGGGACGCAGCTGCACCATCTCGCCCTTGATCTCCGGGATATCGAGACGGTCCGGAAGGGTGCGCCCGACCTTCGCCTCGGCGTTGGCCTCGGCGGCGGCGTACTGCTCAGCGGTGTTCACTGTATCTGATGACATTGGTCGCTTTCTCATCGGTTATCGGTCACGTCTGACCGTGTTCAGTTGTCTGCCTCGTTCAGGTGTCTGTTCCGTCCACAATGACAGATTCCCCGCGTATAGGATACACGGGGAATCTGCTCTGTGGTAGCGAGTCGCATGGTTTTCACAGTCACTTTTCAGGTTGCGACTGTGGACCGCGCTCGCCTGCCGGCTTGTCTGAATCCTGAAAACGTCTTTGGCGTTTTCCTAACGGGTTCAGCCCTTGACCTTGCTCATGACGATCTTGGTCACGGCCTTGGCGTCGGCCTGGCCACGGGTCGCCTTCATCACGGCGCCGATGATTACGCCCATCGGCTTCATGTTGCCGCTCTTGAGCTTCTCGGCCACGTCCGGGTTGGCGGCGAGCGCCTCGTCCACGGCGGCTTCGATGGCTCCCGTGTCCTCGACGATCTTGTAGCCGTGCTTCTTGACGACCTCGTCGGGCGTGCCTTCACCGGCGAGCACGCCGGCGACGGTCTGCTTGGCGAGCTTGTCGTTGAGCTTGCCGGAGGCGATGAGCTTCTCCACTTCGGCCACGTCGGCCGGGGTGATCGGCAGCTCTTCGAGGCTGACTTCCTTCTTGTTGGCTTCGCGGCTCAGCTCGCCCAGCCACCACTTGCGGGCGCCGGCGGCCTTGGCTCCGGCCTTCACGGTCTCTTCGATCAGGTCGAGGGCGTCGGCGTTGATGATGTCGCGCATCTGCAGGTCGGAAAGTCCCCATTCCTTCTGCAGGCGGTTGCGGCGCTCGCGCGGCATTTCCGGCATTTCGGCGGCGATCTCGGCGATGTGCTCCTTGGTGATGTGCAGCATCACGAGGTCGGGGTCCGGGAAGTAGCGGTAATCGTCGGCGTCGGTCTTCAGTCGGCCGCCGGCGGTGGTCTGCGTGGACTCGTCCCAGTGGCGGGTCTCCTGCAGGATCTCCTTGCCTTCGTCGAGGCGGGCGGCCTGGCGACGGATCTCGTATGTGATGGTCTTCTCGATGCCGCGGAACGAGTTGACGTTCTTGGTTTCGGAGCGGGTGCCGTACGGGTCGGACGGGCTCGGGCGCAGCGACACGTTCACGTCGGCGCGCATGTTGCCCTGTTCCATGCGGGCGTGGCTGATGTTGAGGGCGCGCACGATGTCGCGCAGCGTACGCATGTAGGCGCCGGCGATCTCGGCGGCGCGGTCGCCCACGCCTTCGATCGGCTTGGTGACGATCTCGATCAGCGGCACGCCGGCGCGGTTGTAGTCGACCAGCGAATGGTCGGCGCCTTCGATGCGGCCGTCGGCTCCACCGATGTGGGTGTTCTTGCCGGCGTCGTCCTCGATGTGCGCGCGCTCGATCGGCACGCGGAAGACGCTGCCGTCGTCGAGCTCGACGTCGAGGTAGCCGTTGCCGTTGGTCGGCTTGTCGTACTGGGAGATCTGGTAGTCGCGCGGCATGTCCGGGTAGAAGTAGTTCTTGCGGGCGAACTGGCTCCACTCGGCGATCTCGCAGTGCAGGGCGAGACCGAGCTTGATGGCGTAGTCCACGGCGGTCTTGTTGATCACCGGGAGGCTGCCGGGCAGGCCCAGGGAGACCGGGGTCAGCTGGGTGTTGGGCTCGCCGCCGAATTCGATGTGGGCGGGGCAGAACAGCTTGGTGTTCGTGCTCAGCTCAACGTGGGTTTCCAGACCGATGACCGGATCGTACTTCTTGACGGCCTCGGAGAATTTCATGAGTTTTTCTGCCATTATCTGCTCCTAATGCGCGCTTTCAGTCGGCCAGCCAGGGGGTGTTGAGCTTGTTCCAGATCGGGCCGCCCCACTGGTTCTCCAGCGCGGCTTCGAGGGCTGCGGCCGGCTTGTACATCTTCTCGTCCTGCATCTGCGGGGCGAAGAACTGGAAGCCGACGGGCATGCCGTCGTCGCCGAGGCCGGCGGGGATGCTCATGGCCGGGACGCCGCCCATGTTGGCGGGGATGGTGGTCACGTCGCCGAGGTACATGGTGATCGGGTCGGCGGTCTTCTCGCCGAACTTGAAGGCGGTAGTCGGGGCGGTCGGGGACACGAGCACGTCGACCTTCTCAAACGCGTTCTTGAAGTCCTCGATCACGAGGGTGCGCACCTTCTGGGCGCTGCCGTACCAGGCGTCGTAGTAGCCGGCGGACAGGGCGTAGGTGCCGAGGATGATGCGGCGCTTGACCTCGTCGCCGAAACCGGCCTCACGGGTGTAGGCCATCATGTTGGCGGCGGTCTGGGGCACGCCGGCCGGCGGCATGACGCGCAGGCCGTAGCGCATGCCGTCGTAGCGGGCCAGGTTGGAGCTCACCTCGGACGGCATGATGATGTAGTAGGCGCCCAGTGCGGCCGGGAAGTGCGGGCAGGAGACCTCGACGACCTCGGCGCCCATGCCTTCGAGCAGCTTGACGGACTCGTTGAAGCGGGCTTCGACGTCGGCCTGGAAGCCGTCGCCGGACAGTTCCTTGACGAGGCCGACCTTCAGGCCGGTCAGGTCCATCTTCAGGCCTTCGCGGGCGGCGGCGACCACCGGCGGGACCTCGCGCGGGATGGAGGTGGAGTCACGCTTGTCGTGACCGCCGATCACCTCGTGCAGCAGGGCGGAATCGAGCACGGTACGGGAGACCGGGCCGATCTGGTCGAGCGAGGAGGCCATGGCGATGGCGCCGAAACGGCTCACGCCGCCGTAGGTGGGCTTCACGCCGACGGTGCCGGTGAAGGCGCCGGGCTGGCGGATGGAGCCGCCGGTGTCGGTGCCGAGGGCGATCGGGGCCTCGAACGCGCCGACCGCGGAGGCGGAGCCACCGCCGGAGCCGCCGGGCACGCGCTCGGCATCCCACGGGTTCTTGGTGGTCTTGTAGGCGGAGTGCTCGGTGGAGGAGCCCTGGGCGAACTCGTCGAGGTTGGTCTTGCCGAGGATCGGCATGCCGGCGGCCTTGATCTTGGAGATCACGGTGGCGTCGTACGGCGGGACCCAACCTTCGAGGATCTTGGAGGCGGCGGTGGTCTCGATACCCTTGGTCACGATCATGTCCTTGATCGCGATCGGCACGCCGGCCAGCTCGGGCAGGCCCTCGGTCTCGCCCTTGGCGTTCTTGGCGTCGAAAGCGTCGGCTTCGGCGAGCGCGGATTCGAAGGCTACCTTGAGGAAGGCGTCCACGGTGGGTTCGGCCTTCTCGATCACGGCCAGATGGGCTTCGGTCAGCTCGCGGCTGGAGACTTCCTTGGCCTTGAGCTTGGCCGCCATCTCGGCGGCGGAAAGCTTCACCAGTTCAGTTGCGTTAGTCATGAGGTTTCGTTTCTCCCCTTGTTATTCCTGGATGCGCGGGGCCACGAACATGCCGGCCTCGGTCTTGGGACCGCCGGCAAGGGCTTCGGCCTGGGTCAGCGGGGTTTCGGCCACGTCGGGACGCAGGTAGGCCTCGAGCGGAACCGGGTTTGCGGTGGGCTGCACGTCGGGGCCGGCCACCTTCTGCACTTCGTTGATGGAGTCGGCGATGACGTTCAGTTCGCCCTGGAGTCGGGTGATTTCCTCGTCAGTGAGCGCAATTCGGGCAAGGTCGCCCAAATGCACGATTTCTTCACGTGAAAAAGTAGGCATGCCCTTCACTATAAGTGCCGTATGTGACACGGATTGGTCATGTTCCGAACGCCCGCCCGGACAGTCATCAGCGAATCGGAGAGGCGGACTGAGTGGCGGGAAAAGGACGTTCTCCCTCCCAGGGAGGGAGATGTCACGGCAATGCCGTGACAGAGGGAGGGCTCCAAAACCATCCGGCTGCATTCCCTCCCTCAGTCGCGCTTCACGCGCCAGCTCCCTCCTCAGGAGGGAGCACAGGACTTGGGGCGTCGAACACCTCAAGCTCCAGACCAGCTCCCTCCCTCGGAGGAAGCACGAAGGTTGCTATTTCACGTCGGCGCGTTTGATGACGAAGGAGCCGAGCGCCACGGATACCACGGTCCAGCCCACGAGCACGAGGAGGCTCTGCCACCAGTTGGGCACGAAGTAGTCGTAGCTGACCGAACTGGTGAGCGCGGACGACACGTTCATCTGCAGGAACCGGCCGATGCTGCCGCTGGGCATGACCGAGGCGATGGTGCCCACCCAACCGAACTCCTTGGCCACGATCGATACGATCGACAGGATGCTCGGCAGGATCGTCAGGATGGCGATGTACGCGAACACCGCGCCGGGCGTACTACGGCAGATCGCGCCGACGCCGAACGCCAGCAATGCCATCAGCGTGAGCGATGCCGCGCCGCCGAACAGTGTGATCCACGGCAGTCGCCATTCGCGGCCGGACAGCTGCGTGATCGACCAGTCATTCGACATGATCGCCACGACCGCCCATGAGATCAGCAGTCCGGCGAGCGAGACGAGGAACACGATCAGCGAGACGGCAATCAACTTGGCCACGATCATGGTCATGCGTTTCGGATTGGCGGTGAGCGTGGCCTGGATGGACTTGGTCGAATATTCCGCGGTGATGGCGAGCACGCCGAAGATGCCGGTCACGATGGCCACGGTGGAGACGAAGCCGCCGACGGATATCCACAGATCGGCCACGTCCACCGGGTTCGGGGTGGCGAGCGTCTTGCCGGTCTGTGGGTCGATGCTCGCGGTCCAGTGGACGGCCCATGCGTTCATAGCCGCGCCGGCCGGCAGCAGCACGAGCGTGATGCCCATCAGCCAGTAGGTGGAGGCGAGCGCGAACAGTTTGACGAATTCGCCGCGAATGCAGCCCCACAGGTTCAGACGCCCGTTGGGCACGCTGCTGGGTTGGGGACGGCGGGCGCGCGGACGGCGACGGGACGTGTTCCGGGGATTGTCGCCTGATTGGGCGGCGTTCTGCTCCTGCCGACGGATTGATGCCGGATGCGGCGGTTCCGGAGGCCGGGCGACTGCCGGGGCGGCGAACTGCGGCTGCGGCTGAGCCGACTGGACCGGTTGCAACTGAACCGACTGAACCGACTGCGATGCTGACCGTGATGCCTGCTGCTGATCCGCCGGCTCGTCCTCCATCATCGGCCGCCATTCATCAGCGGCGTCGGTTGCCGGACGTGCGTGTCGTCCTCGTCGTGGTGCTGCCATCAGTGTCCCCTCCCCTGCTGTTCGTCGGCCTGATCATTGGCGGGCGCCTCACCGGCCGACTGCGCGCTGGACTGCGGGGCACTGGATTCCCGTCCCGGCAACGTCGATCGGTATTCGGCGGACGCATGCGTGAGTTCCAGATACGCGTCCTCGAGCGAACCGCGCTCCTGCACGAACTGATAGGTCACGGTCTGACTGTGGGCCAGCGCCTGCGCGATTGATTCAAGCGGCGCGCCGGTCACGCGCAGCGCATACCCGCGCGGCGGATCGCTTTCCTTGCGTTCCACCGGCTCCACGCGCACGGTGGGGAACGTGGAGACGAGTACGTTGCGTACACGGTCAGGGTCGGGCGCCACCACGCGGATGCCGTCGCCGGAATGCTGCCGTACGAAGTCGGCAACGCTCACCTGCTGCAGGATGCGCCCCTGTCCGATGATCACCAGATCGTCGGCGGTGAGCGCGACTTCGCTCATCAGGTGGGAGCTGAGCAGTACGGCACGGCCCTGCGCCGCGTAGTAGCGGCAGAGTTCGCGCACCCATTTGACGCCTTCGGGGTCGAGTCCGTTGATCGGCTCGTCAAGAATGAGATTGTAAGGATCGCCGAGCAGCGCGGCTGCGATGGACAGTCGTTGGCTCATGCCGAGCGAGTAGCTGCCGGCGTTGCGTTTCTTCACGCTGTCAATGCCGGTGATGGCGATTACTTCGTCCACGCGGGATTTGGGGATGCCGTTGGTCAGGGCGAGCGCTCTGAGATGTGCGTAGGCGCTCATGCCCTTGTGCGCGGACCGGGCGTCGAGCACCGCGCCGACCGCGCGCATGGGCGATGAGAGTTTGCTGTATGGGCGACCGTCGATGAGTGCACGACCGGAATCGGGGCGGATGAGCCCGAGCATGGCCTTCATGGTGGTGGATTTGCCGGCGCCGTTGGGTCCGAGGAATCCGGTGACCCGACCGTTGCGGGCGGTGAAGGAGATCCGGTCCACGGCCTTCTTCCCCCTGAACGCCTTGGAAAGCTCCTCTATCTCTAGCATGATTCCAACTTACCCGTGTACCCCCCTCGTGTGCAATCCGCCACGGGGATGATTCCGACTGTCGGTTACCTGATTATGCCCGTCCGCCGATCCTCGCGTGCTGGGCGATCCACGCGTGCATGGAGACGGCGGCCGCCGCGCCCGCGTTGATGGATCGGACGGATCCGAACTGCGAGATGTATACGACGTCGTCGGCCAGTTCGAGCGCCTTTTCACTCAGACCGGGGCCTTCCGCGCCAAACAGCAGCAGGCAGTGCTTGGGGAATCGGTAGGTTTCCATCGGCACCGCGCCGGGGATGATGTCCATGGCGATTACGCGCGCGGCCTTGAGATCGTCGACTTCGGACTGCCAGTATGCGGTGCCCTGATAGTCGGCGCGGCGGGCGGCCTCGGCGGCGTTGTGCTCGGTGTCTTCGATCGCGGCGGCGATGCGTCGATGCCAGTCGGCGACCAGATCGGCGACGGTGGGATGATGCTGGATGTGCTGGTACAGCTCGGTCATCAGCGCGCCCTTGCGGTTCCACTTGTGCGGTCCCACGATGTGCACGCGGGCCGCGGCGAACGCGTTGGCGGTGCGGACCATCGATCCGATGTTGAAGTCGTGTGTCCAGTTCTCGATGGCCACCTCGAACGTGTGACGGCCCTGTGCGTCAAGATCGGCCTTGATGGCCGGCACGCTCCAGTAACGATACTTGTCGAGCACGTTGCGACGGTCGCCATCGTCGAGCAGGGCGGTGTCGTAACGCGGATCGTAGTTGGCGGGGTCGCCGAGATCGTCGGGACGGGGACGGCCGGGATGCGTCTCGGACCACGGGCCCACGCCCACTTCGCGGAAGGTGGGCTCGCCGGACTCCATGGCGGCCTTGGTGATCGGATTGGGCTCCCTCATGCCTCGGGGGTCTCCTCGTCGTCGGAGTCGTCGGAGTCGTCGGTGCTCTCGTCGACGGGCGAGGACGGCACGTGGTCACGCAGTTCGCTTTCCTTGAACACTTCGATGAACGGCAGTTCGCTTTCCTCGCCGGTCACCGGATTGATCACGTCGATCTTCGGTTCGGTCATGTCGACACCGCCGATCAGCGCCGCGACGGCGAGAATCTCCGCACCCTCATGCTCGACGATGCCGAAGTCGAGACTCAGTTCGTTGCCGTTGCGCAGCGTCACCAGCGACGACGTCTGCACGTAGGACTTCTCACTCAGCCAGGAGTCGAGCAGGATCACACGCTTGCCCTTGATGCTTGGGCCCTTGACGCCCGGGTAGACGAAGTCCATCACGAACGCGTCGAGATCCTGACCGCGGGAGGAGGCGGCGGAGACCATGGCACAGGCGAGCGGCACGGCGGCGGCGGTGAGCGCGCCCACGGCGTCGAAGTCGTCGAGGCCGTAGCCCTGCTCCTCGATCGTGTCGAGCAGCGTGTGGCCGATCAGACCGTTGCCCTGATGGTCGAGCGCCACGGCGGTCAGCTCGCTGAACGGTTTGTCGGACACTTCCTTTTCCAGCATGCGACGCAGCAGATCCTTGGCGTCGAAGAAGTCGTCGGCCAGTCCGAATGCGCCGGAGGCGGCGCCGTTGTTGTCGTCGCGCACGTCGGGCGTGCCGGTCTTGCGGAATCCCGCGGAATTCTGTTCACTCATGCCTTCACCTTATCCCCAGCCTTATCCCACGGCCGTGGACAAGGCTGGGGATAACGGCCGGAACGATCACGGTCGACGATGCCAAACTCCGAACGATGAAAGAGCCCCGCGCTCGGAGGAACGAGACGCGGGGCCATGACGGATCCTGCGAGGAGGAGCAAGGATCCGCCGTCACTTGCAAGTGGGCGGCCGAAACCGCCGCCGACCACTATACCCCCTCTTTTCTCCGGTGCGGTCACGTCAGGAATGCAGTGTGATCACACTAGGAGTACGGACGGAAAACGAAAAGGCCCCGCACCCGAGGGATCGGATGCGGGGCAGGGTCGGGTGACGACGGTCAGCAGGGAGGCAGACTGCACACGGTCGTCACCGACGGTCGTGAATCACTCAGGCGCGCTTGCGCAGAGCGAAACCGGCGGCGGCCAACAGCACCACCACGACGGCCACACCACCGACGGCGGCACCGGTCGTGGCCAGCTTCTTCTTGGTCGCGGCCTTCTTGGTGTCGACCTTCTTGTTGGTGGAGGTCGTGGTCTTGTTGTCGGTCTTGTTCTCAGCCTTGTTCTCGGTCTTCTGGGCCGGGGTCAGGGTGGCGGCCGGGACGACCTTGGTCCACTGGGCGACGAGCTTGTACACGTTGCCTTCCACGACGTCGGTCTTGGTCAGGGCCTTGCCGTCCTTGTCGGTGCCGGTCTCGGCGTAGACCCAACCCTTGAGCTTGTAGCCGTCGCGCACCAGGGTGTTGGCATCGGGCAGCTTGTCGAGGATGGTCTCGCCCTTGCCGAGCTGCACGGAGAAGTCGCCGACCTCGCCGTTGATGTTGCCGCCGTTGGTGTTGTAGATGACGTTGAACTGCTCGACGTTCATGTCGGGGTCGACGTCGGTCGGCTCCCAACGGGCGATCAGCTTGTAAATGTCGCTGGTCGCGGTGTCGGAGGCCTTCACAGACTTGCCGTCCAGCTTGGTGCCGGTCTCGGCGTAGTTCCAGCCCTTGAGCACGTAGCCGTCGCGGACGAGCGTGTCGGCGCCGGGCAGCTTGTCGAGGATGGTGTCTCCCTTGGCAACCTGCACCTGGAAGTCGCCCACCTCACCGTTGATGTTGCCACCGTTGGTGTTGTACACCACGTTGAACTGCTCGACCTGCATGCCGGGGTCAACGTCGTTGGCATCCCAGCGGGCCACGACCTTGTAGACGTTGCCCTTCACCTTGTCGGTCTTCTTCACGGCCTTGCCGTCCAGCTTGGTGCCGGTCTCGGCGTAGGTCCAGCCCTTGAGGGTGAAGCCGTCGCGCTTGAGGGTGTCGGAGGTCGGCAGCTTGTCGAGCAGGGTCTCGCCCTTCTTCACCTGGATCTGGAAGTCGCCCACCTCACCGTTGATGTTGCCGCCGTTGGTGTTGTACACGACGGTGTAGCGCACCGGCTGCTTGGTCCACTGGGCGTAGACGTGGGTGTCGGCGGAGATGAAGTCGTTGGCGATCACCACGGACTTGCCGGCCTTGTCGTAGCTCCAGCCCTTGAAGGTGTAGCCCTCGCGGGTCACCGTCGGCACGACGGACAGCACGGTCTGGTTCTGGCCGACGGTGGTCTGCACGTCACCGGCCTGGCCGGCGAACTCGCCGTCCTGGATCACGCCGCCGTTGGTGGACACGGTCAGGGTGAAGGTGTTCACGCTGGCGCCCGGATCGACGTCAACGGCCTTCCACTGGGCCCAGATCTCGGTGTCGGCGGAGATGAAGTCGGTGTCGATGACCTTGGAGTTGCCGTCCTTGTCGTAGGACCAGCCGGCAAACGCGTAGTCGAGGCGAGCCACGGACGGGGCCACGGAGACGACCTTCTCGTTCTGGCCGACGGTGGTCATGACGTCGCCCATCTGGCCGTCGAACTCGCCGCCCTTGATGGTGCCGCCGTTGGTGTGCACGGTCAGGGTGAAGGTGTTCACGCTGGCGCCCGGATCGACGTCGACGGCCTTCCACTGGGCGTACACCTCGATGTTGGCGGACACGAAGTCGGAGTCGAGCACCTTGCTCTTACCGGCCTGATCGTAGGTCCAGCCGGTGAACACGTAGTCGAGGCGGGAGACCTTCGGCAGCTTGTCGACGAAGGTGTCGCCGTCCACGACCTCGATGGAGTCGTCGCCGACGTTGCCCTGCTCGTTGCCGGACTGGAACGTGCCGCCGTTGGAGTGGACGATCACGCGGGAGGTGGTGATCTTGGTCCACTGGGCGTACACGTGGGTGTCGGCGGAGATGAAGTCGTTGGCGATCACGACGGACTTGCCGGCCTGGTCGTAGGACCAGCCGACGAACTTGTAGCCGTCACGCGCAACGGTGGGAACCGAGGACAGCACCTTCTCGTTCTGGCCGACGGTGTTCTGCACGTCGCCCGACTGTCCGGCGAACTGGCCGTTCTGGATCACGCCGCCGTTGGTGGACACGGTCAGGGTGAAGGTGTTCACGCTGGCGCCCGGATCGACGTCGACGGCCTTCCACTGGGCGTACACCTCAGTGTTGGCGGAGATGAAATCGGTGTCGATGACCTTGCTCTTGCCGGCCTTGTCGTAGGTCCAGCCGGTGAACACGTAGTCGAGGCGGGAGACCTTGGGCAGCTTGCTCACGAACTTGGAGCCGTTGGTCACGGTGAAGGACGTGTCGCCCTGGTGGCCCTTGTCGATGCCGGACTGGAAGGTGCCGCCGTTGGCGTGCACGGTCACGACGAAGGTGGCGGCCGGCTTCGGGGCGTCCTTGAGCACGGCGTCGAGGATGGCGCCGCCGGGCAGGCCTTCGGAGTTGGTGGCGAACTCGGGTTCGCTGAGCTTGGCGCCGGTGTTGATCTTGGCGCCGTTGAGGGTCCAGCCGGAGATGACCTTGCCGGACGGCACGTTGAACGAGGCCTTCACCGCGGCGGCGGCCTGGGCAACGGTGGAATCACAGCCGAGGCTGCCGACGCCGGTGCCAGCCTGAACGACATAGCCATTGACGCGGAAATTCACGCTGCAGCTGGTGACGGACTGACTCTGCGAGTCAGTCGTCTTGGCGGTATTGTCTGCCGCCAGTGCGCTCGTAGCGGGGACAAGGCTCACCAGCATCGCTGCCGCAAGCACGCCTCCGAGCGTCTTCTTCTTCCAATTTCGCATGATGCGAAACCTCCAAACGAACATCATTGTCTTGCAATATCACGGATGGGACGCACACAGCCTCGTGCACCATCTATCACTACCCTTACACCCCCTAACGCGACATTGCAAGGCGACCACGAGGGGACAACCTCAAGGAAAA
Organism: Bifidobacterium callimiconis; assembly: GCF_003952005.1. Classification (GTDB taxonomy): domain Bacteria; phylum Actinomycetota; class Actinomycetes; order Actinomycetales; family Bifidobacteriaceae; genus Galliscardovia; species Galliscardovia callimiconis. Next base: position 163,783 of record NZ_QXGJ01000005.1, on the reverse strand, counting down.
CCCTAGGGAACATCAAGGGAAACCTTGAAATTCCGCCCTACAAGGTCACCGATTATCGCGACACGCCGAAGAGGCCTTATGCGCCAACGATTTCTTGGCACGTTTTGGCAACAAATGAACATATTCGAACATGTGATGCAGGTAACACAACGACGTAGATTACGTAGCGGAAGGACAGAAGCTACGTCAATTCATCACATCGATGGTAGGAGGTGGGCAACAGCCCCTCCATACCCCCTATAGGATGTTATCGCTCTCATAGGTTCCCCTAACCCATTGGCCCGCCGATCAACGGAGAACGGACGTCCCCGATCAATTCAAACCGAACCGAATCCAACCCTGAATCAACCGAATCTGGGTAAAACCGGACCACGTCCAGCGGAATCTGGGTAAAACCGGGCTATTGATTCTGGGTATAACCGAATGGTTTGGGCGGTTCTGGGTATAACCGGACCATGAAGTAACCGATTTCGGGGTCTCCGTGATCCGGTTATACCCAGAACCGGTTGGACGGAGTCCGGTTACACCCAGAACCGGGCCGCTCAGATTCGGTGTATGGGTTTCAGCGGGCTGGTTTCACCGGTGAGACCGAGGCTCCCCTCAGCCAGCTTCGCTGACAGCTCCCCTCAGAGAGGGGAGCCGGAAGGAATATCGGCAAGCTCCAAACACCAGTGCCCCCTCTCTGAGGGGAGCCGGCCGTCGTAGACGGTCTGAGGGGAGCCGCCCCGGCTTAGGATCACCAACCAACCCGACCGCCCATCCCCAAAGAGTCCCGGCGCCCCCCCCCAGAGGGGAATCGGCCGAGCAGACGGCCGGGGTCCCAGGATGGGTAAACGGCCGGGGCCCAAGCGGAAATCAGCCTCGGCTGAAGAACCCGACCGGCGACACACAGACACAAATCGGGCCCCGCGCAACGAATCGCGCGGGGCCCGATCGAAATTCAGAGCCTAGTTGTCAGCCGTCACATCGGCACATCAGTCGGCTTCGATGTGGTCGACGCTCACGTCGGGATCGTCACCGGCATGACCGGCCAGCGGATCCTCCGGCATGGCCGTGAGTTCAAGGTGCTCGCCACCGGTCTGGTCCACCAGCACGGTGTCGCCGTCGTGCACCTTGCCGCCGAGCAGCATGCGGGCCAGCTGGTCACCGACCTCGGTCTGCACCAGACGACGCAGCGGACGGGCGCCGTACGCCGGATCGTAGCCGGTGTCGGCCAGCCACTCGCGAGCAGCGTCGGTCACGTCGAGCGTGATCCTGCGGTCGGTCAGGCGAGACGCCACCTGCTTGACCTGGATGTCCACGATGCCGCCGAGCTCGTCGCGGGTGAGCGGGTGGAAGATCACCAGCTCGTCCAGACGGTTCACGAACTCCGGCTTGAAGTTCGCGTGCACGGCGTCCATCACGGCCTTGCGCTTGGCATCCTCGTCGAGGTCCTGCGACACCAGGAACTGCGAGCCGAGGTTCGACGTCATGATCAGGATCGTGTTCTTGAAGTCCACGGTCCGGCCCTGACCGTCGGTCAGACGACCGTCGTCGAGCACCTGCAGCAGCACGTCGAACACTTCGGGGTTGGCCTTCTCGACCTCGTCGAACAGCACCACCGAGTACGGACGACGACGCACGGCCTCGGTCAGCTGGCCGCCCTCCTCGTAGCCCACGTAACCGGGGGCCGCGCCGATCAGACGGCTCACGGACGCCTTCTCCATGTACTCGGACATGTCGATGCGCACCATGGCCTTCTCATCGTCGAACAGGAAGTCGGCGAGCGCCTTGGCGAGCTCGGTCTTGCCCACGCCGGTGGGGCCGAGGAACAAGAACGAGCCGGTCGGGCGGTTCGGGTCGCTAATGCCGGCACGCGAGCGGCGCACGGCGTCGGACACGGCCTGAATGGCTTCCTTCTGGCCGATGACGCGCTTGCCGAGGTAGTCCTCCATGTGGAGGAGCTTCTCGTTCTCGCCCTGCATCAGGCGGCCGACGGGAATGCCGGTCCAGTCGGCGACGATCTCGGCCACGGAGTCGGCGTCCACATGGTCGGGCACCATCGGCTCGGGCTTGTTGCCGCCGTCCTCGGTGTCTTCGGCGTCGGCCTTTTCGGCGGCGGCGAGCTGCTTCTGGATCGCCGGGATCTCGCCGTACAGGATGCGGCTGGCCTCGGCGAGGTTGCCCTCGCGGGTGAACTTGTCGGCCTCAACACGCTTGGCGTCGAGCTGGGCGCGCAGGTCGCCGACCTTGTTGTGGCCAGCCTTCTCGGCGTCCCAGCGGGCCTTGAGTCCGGCCAGCTTCTCGCGGGTGTCGGCCAGATCGGCCTGCAGCTTGCCCAGACGCTCCTTGGACGCGGGGTCCTCGGCCTTCTTCAGCTGCATCTCCTCCATTTCGAGACGCGTGACCTTGCGCTGCAGCTCATCGATCTCCTCGGGCTGCGAGTCGAGCTCCATACGCAGGTGCGCGGCCGCCTCGTCCACCAGATCGATGGCCTTGTCAGGCAGCTGGCGTCCGGAGATGTAGCGGTTCGACAGCGTGGCGGCGGCCACCAGGGCGTCGTCGCCGATCGTCACCTTGTGGTGCGCCTCGTAGCGCTGCTTGAGGCCACGCAGGATCGCCACCGTGTCCTCCACGCTGGGCTCGCCCACGTACACCTGCTGGAATCTGCGCTCGAGGGCGGGGTCCTTCTCGATGTTCTCGCGGTATTCGTCGAGCGTGGTGGCGCCGATCAGGCGGAGCTCGCCACGGGCCAGCATGGGCTTGAGCATGTTGCCCGCGTCCATGGAGCCTTCGGCGGCGCCGGCGCCCACGATCGTGTGGATCTCGTCGATGAACGTGATGATCTGGCCGTCGGCGTTCTTGATCTCGTCGAGCACGGCCTTCAGACGTTCCTCGAATTCGCCACGGTACTTGCTGCCGGCCACCATCGAGCCCATGTCGAGGCTGATGAGCTTCTTGTTCTGCAGCGTGGTGGGCACGTCGCCGGCCACGATGCGCTGGGCCAGACCCTCGACGACGGCGGTCTTGCCGACACCGGGCTCACCGATCAGCACCGGGTTGTTCTTGGTACGACGGCTCAGGATCTGGATCACGCGACGGATCTCCTGGTCACGGCCGATCACCGGGTCGAGCTTGCCTTCCTTGGCGCGGGCGGTCAGGTCGGTGGAGTACTTCTCCAGCGCCTTGTAGCTGCCTTCGGCGTCCGGGCTGTCGACCTTGCGGCCGCCGCGGATCGACGGCACGGCCTTGCGCAGCGCCTCGGGCGTCACGCCGGCCTTCCTCAGAATCTCGGCGGATTCGTTCGGAGCGGATGCGGCAATGCCGATGAGCAGGTGCTCGGTCGACACGTATTCGTCGCCCATCTCCTTCATTTCCTTTTCGGCCTGCGCGATCGCGGTGGTCAGCTGGCGGCTGGCCTGCGGCTGCGAGGTGCTCGAACCGCTGGCGCTCGGCAGCTTGACCAGGGCGTTGCGCACTGCGGCGCCGATCGTCTGCACGTCGCCGCCAGCGGCCTGCACGAGGCCGGGCACCACGCCGTTCTGCTGGCGCAGCAGCGCATCGAGCACATGCAGGGTCTCCACCTGCGCGTTGCCCGCGGCGGAAGCGCTCTGGATGGCGTCGCCGATGGCCTCCTGGGCCATCCTTGTGAAGTTCTGTTCCATGATGTTCCCTCCCATATCATGTCGGCGGCGTTCCGTGTTGCCGGGCGTCGCCTTCGGTTGAAGTCGTTGTCTGATACGAACAACCGGACCTGCATCCATATTATTCCCAAAACTTGAGCGTGTTTGACTCAAGTTTTGAAATTGGCGATACGTGCTCCACCGATCCCCCGCCATCCGTTCCACCATCCGACCCCGAAAGGCGGCGGCAACGTGCGATTCCTATACTCAACCTCGTCATATCATCGGCGAAGCAATCAGAACATCGGGAAACACAAAGTCAGAAGTCATCATGATCTTCAAATCGGGAGCGCTGCTGCTGGTCATCGTCGGCGCCTACGCGCTCAAGCATCTGCACATCTTCGGGCCGCGCGACTACAAGGTGGCGCAGGGACTCGTCTTCAACATGACGCTGCCATGCGCCATCATCCTCTCCTTCGCCACCAACAAGCACGACATGCACATGCTGTGGATCGTGCTGTTCGGATTCATCTGCTGCCTCGTGCCGTTCTTCATCGTGTACTTCGGCTCGCGCGGCGACGAGAAGCCCTACCGCGCGTTCCAGATGCTCAACGCCAGCGGACTCAACCTCGGCGCGTTCTGCCTGCCCGTCATCCAGACGTTCATGGGCGCGTCCGCCGGACTGCCCGTGATCATGATGGATATCGGCAACGCCATGGTGGCCACGGCCGGCGCGCTCACCATCACGCGCACGCTGCTGCACATGGACGAGAACTTCAAGACACTGCCGCTTGTGCTGCGACTGCGCGGCATCGCGCATGATTTTCTGGGATCGGTGTCGTTCGACATCTACATGCTCATGCTGGTGTTCATGTTCGCGCACATCACGATCCCCGACCCGATCGTCACGCTGATCACGCCGTTCGCCAACGCCAACGCGTTCATGACCATGGCCATGATCGGGCTGATGATGGAGATTCCGACCGAGCACAAGGACCGGATCGAACTGCTCAAAGTGATCGCATGGCGCGCCGCGTTCAGCGTGGTGATCGCGCTGGCGGCCTGGTACATCATGCCGTTCGACATGCGCATCCGCGAGATTCTGGTGCTGGCCGCGTTCTCGCCGATCACGATCTTCTCCACCAAGTTCACCGACTCGCTCACCGGCAACGCCAAGCTCGCCGGGTTCTCGCTCACCGTGACCGCCGTGATTGGCCTCGTAGCCATGACCGTGGCCCATGCGCTCCTGCCCGGCGCGTGACGCACGAGTCCGTGGCGGCTATCTTCGAGTCGTGTAGTTGAGCGGGCCTTCCGCACGGTGCTAACCCTCGATTCGGAGGTCCTTTGCTCGGGGATTCCGGTCCCCATTGTCGAGAAAATCCGGCCGAGGACGACCAAGAATGGCGGAATTCCAGGGAGCCGCCATTCCGGGCTACTTTCGCAAGAACCTCCAAATCGAGGGTTGGGACCATGCACGGGGCCTTATCAACTACACAGCCTCGAGATAGGCCCCTCCGATGGCACCCGACAGTGCTTTCTCGAACATTCAGCGGCAGATCGAGGCCACACGGTCGCGGAATTGCGGCACGAAACGCTCCGCATCCACGCCGAGCGCCACGTGCGCGATTTTGCGCGGCTTGCGCAGGCGGGTCGGATCGCCGATCGTGCGGCCTCGGAAGCCATGACCGTCTCCCGTGCGGGTCTCCACCATCATGTTGATATCGAAGCACTGCACCAGCGTGGGGTCGAGCGCCACGGCCGCGGCCAGCGGGTCATGCAGCGGGCTTCCGGCGAGGAACATGGGATCGGCGTCCTCATTCGCGTTGATGTAGAACTCCACCATGTCGGCGAGGAACCGACCTCGGGCCGCGCCGGCGTCGCGCCAGACCTGCGCGTCGGCGCGGGTGAGCAGACACTGATGGGTCACATCGAGGCCGACCATCGTCACGTCGGCGCCGGAGCGGAACACGCGGTTCGCGGCCTCCGGGTCCTGGATGATGTTGGTCTCGCACACCAGGTCGTAGCAGTTGCCCTCCTGCGTGAGCGCGCCACCCATCATCACCACGCGCAGCGAGTCCACGATGTCGGGAGCGGCCTCGATCGCGGCGGCCACATCGGTGAGCGGACCGGTGGCGAGGATCGTCACCTCGCGACCATAGCGACGCACGGCATCGACGATGAACTTCACGCCCTCGGCTTCGGCCCGGCGCACGGCACGCTCCGCGGCAACCACCTCCTCAAGCTCGGCCTCCCCCTCGGCACGGTATCCGCCGACCGACTTCACCCGGCCTCGCGCGGCGAAGGTATGCGACTCCCCGCCGGCCCTGCCGGCCCCATCGGCATCCGCGCCGGCATCCGCACCAGCACCAGAACCAGAACCAGAACCGCCCGCATCCCCCATGTACCCCTTCGGATCCACGTTCCCCAGACCATTGGCGCCATGGAACCGGGCGCACCCCTCGTCCACCTCGAAGCAGTCGGCCCACGACGGACGCGGCATGCCATGTAGCACGGGCACATCCGGCCGCCCGAACAGCCGCAGCACATCGCGATTGTTGCGCACCGCGGTCTCGGCGGTCACGTTGCCGTACACGCCGATCACGCCGAGCAGATCCGCCTCCGGCGACGCGAGCAGATACGCCAGCGCCAAAGTGTCGTCGATGCCCGTGTCCACGTCCAGCACGATCCTCGTCTGACTCCGGCCGTCGTTTCGTCTCGTTTCGTCCGTCATGTCATGTCCTCCTTGCCTACGCGCCGCGTGCATGCGCGCCCGTATATCCCGATATCTATCCCGATATCCCGGCCGATACCCCGGCATCCCGATCACCGGGATCGGCCTAATATCACGCGGGCCGGGCGAGCCGCGTGACACGCGCTCCAAACCGTTGCAATTCCAACGTTTTGAAAACCGTATCACGTGGATCGCCCGGCCCAAGCGACCGCAACCCGGCCCAAGCGACCGGATCCGCCGACCCTACTTGCCGAGGAACTCGTTCGTGGCCACGTCCTTGGCCTGCGGCGTGGTGTCGACCGTGTTTCCCTTGCTGTCGGTGTAGGTGTGCGCTTCGGAGAGGAAGTCGAAGTACTTCTGCGTCTCCACGAAGTCGTTGGTGCCGAGCACGAACTCGCCGGACTTGATCTTGGCCGGGTCGCCCCAGTACTGGCCGTCGACGATCACGTGCATGCTCTTCTTGACGAAGTCCTCCTTGAGGTTGGCGTCGGGCGCCTCCTTGACGAGGATCTTCGCGGCGTCGTCCGGGTTGGAGTATGCGTACTCGTAGCCCTTCTGCGAGGCCTGCACGAACTTCTTCACGAGTTCGGGATCGTTCTTGATGGTCTTGTCGCTGGTGATGATGCCGATGGAGTCGGCGTTGCCGGGCACGCCGTAGTCGGGCTCGGTGAAGCAGTTGAGCTTCGGGCCGTACATGTCGGCCTGCACGCCTTCCCAGGTGGCGTAGAAGCCGCCGAAGTCGGCCTTGCCGGAGCTGAGCGTCTGGAACGTGTTGGTGCCGGCGGTCACCTTGTCGAACTCGCCCTTGCCGCCGTCGAACTGGATCATGCGGCGCACCACGGCGTCGGACTCGTTGGATCCGAACGTGGCGAAGGTCTTACCGTCGAGGTCCTTGGGGCTCTTGATCTCGGTGTTGCTGGCGAGCGCACACCAGATGGCGCTGGGCTTCTGCTGCACCTGCATGACCTGCTTGATCTTGGCGCCCTTGACGCTGTAGTCGGCGGTGTTGGTCATGTTGGACAGCGCGAAGTCGGCGGCGCCGTTGTTCACGGCCTGTTCGGCGCCGGCCTGGGCCACGGCCACGATGTCGACGTCGAGTCCGGCGTCCTTGAAGTAGCCCTTGTTCTTGGCCACGTACACGCCGATGTGGTTGGTGTCGGGCGCCCAGGAGAGCATGAATGTCACTTTTTTCAGTCCGTTGGCGCTGCTGTCGGCGTCGTTGGACGATCCGCATGCGGCGAGCGTGCCGGCGAGGCCGAGCGCGGCGGCCACGGCCACGGCCTTGCGCAGCATGCCGGAGAGACGACCGAAACGATTGGTACGACGATTCGTCATGATGATTCCCTAGTTCTTCCTCGGATATCGTTCTCTGGGAGTGCCAGACGGGAACAGGGCAGAGAACGATATGGAGGGCCCGGTCCCCGCTCGCCCAATGTCCCCGAACGGTTTGACGACGTCGGTTTGCCACACATTGGCGGTGAAGCGTGACGATTATAGGGCGAAGACGGCGACATGGGTGGGTCCGGTCCCGGGGCCTCCGCATGGGTCCGCAAACCGGGATTCACAGCGCCAAATACCCGTTTCCCGCAATTCACAGCGCCAAACACCCGCGAATGCGCTATGACAACGGGTGTTTGGCGCTGTGAATCGCGGATATTCTCGCATGATGGAACGGTTTCGACGGTTGGTTTCACTGTATGGAAGGCCGAAAGCCCGTCTGCAAAAGGAAAACCCCGGCGGGAGGAAGAGGACCGCCGGGGTGAAGAGGAAGAGAGGAAGAAGAGATTCAATTATGAGGTTGAAGTTATGCGTTTTCAGTTATGTCCGCTGACCGGGAGGCTGTGTGAGGTTGATCACCCCGATCGGTGGTTGTCATCGGTGTTGTTCCGTTGACAGTTCTTATATAACCGCCGTTTTCTTGGAGAACCACCCCACCAGCCTCCGCATTACTGAACAAAATGCTTGTAATGCTTTTCACAGAAGCTGAAAGAACGCTGAGATGGCGGGGCGGCGATGCAGGATATGGGCAATGAGGACGTCCAAGGAGGATTCAGGAGATCCCCTAGTGCCGAAACGACGTTCGTGCCGCGTGGGGAGATCCAGGGGACGAGGATTCGGGGACTCCCCTCAGTCCGCCGTACGGCGGACAGCTCCCCTCATCAACGAGGGGAGCCAGAGCCTAAAACCCAACACCGGCATATGAGTCCCGACACCAGAAGCTCCCCTCCCCGCCGGAGGGGAGCTGTCGGCGCAGCCGACTGAGGGGAGGTCGCCCAACCCCGTCGGCGCCCCGTCTTCCGCGTGATGCCGTCAGCCGCGGACGACCACGTTGCGCAGGTCGCCGATGCCTTCCACGTGCACGATCGCCTCGTCGCCGGGGCGCAGAGTGCCGGACGCGTTGGGCGTGCCGGTGAGGATCACGTCGCCGGGCAGCAGCGTGGAGAACTGGGAGATGGCCGCGATCTGCGCGGGGATGGAGTGGATCAGTCCGGCGGTGGTTCCGGCGGCTTCGGGCACCACTTCGCCGTTGAGGCTGAAGCCGATGTGCGTGTTGGCCCAGTCGAGGTCGGTCTGGATCCACGGGCCGAGCGGGCAGGAGGTGTCGAATCCCTTGGCGCGCGTCCACATGGGGTCGAAGCCCTGCACGTCGCGCAGCGTCACGTCGTTCACGCAGGTGTAGCCGAGCACGTAGTCCATGGCCTTTTCGACGGGCACGTTCTTGGCGATGCGTCCGATGATCACGGCCACTTCGGGCTCGTAGTTCATGTCGTTGGAGAAGCTGGGGATCACGATCGGATCGTCGGGTCCGATCACGGAGGTGGACGGCTTGGTGAAGATCACCATCTCCTCGGGTGCGACCTTGATGTCGGACAGGCCCTTGTTGGCCATGAATTCGGTGTGCGCCTGATAGTTCTTGGCCAGGCCGAACACCTTGGACGGGATGATGGGGGCGAGCAGACGGATGCCGTCGGAGTCCACGGCGTAGCGTTCGCCGGTGGGCTTGACCTCCTGGGCGCCGAGCGGGAATCCGTCAAGGGCCACCAGATAGTCCTTGCCGTCGTTCTCGTCGGTCTGCACGAATGCGTAGCGGACTTTGTCGTTGAGGGAAAAACGTGCGATTCTCATACGACCAGTGTATGCCGTGGTCCGTCGTTTACGCCGTCAGCCGTCAGCCGTCAGCCGCCGGCCGCCAGTACGACGCCGGCCGCCAGATCACATTTCAGCCGAGTCGGCCGGGTCAGTCAGGTCGGCGCCTGCGTTGTGATCGCCGATCTGCTGCGCGTTCGCCTGACGGGCGACCCTCTCACGCATCTCCTTGTCGCGTTCGGCGAGCGCCTGCTTCTGCTGACGGACGAGCTGGCGGCGCAGGGAGCTGAGTTCGTGTTCGAGTTCGTCGATGCGGTTGATCTGTCGTTCCAGCAGCTTTTCGTAGGACATGCGGAACGGTTCGGATTCCGCGCTGACCACGCCGGCCGCCTCTTCGGCGATGGTTTCGGGCGTGAGTTCGCCGGATTCCTCCATGGACGGCATGATGGTCTTGCGCCAGCGGGCGATGCACCGTTCGATGCGCTTGTAGCCGATCACGCTGGAGTCGAGTCCGGCCTCGCGGAAGATCACGGCCGGGGAGTCTCCGGCCGCGTAACGCCGCATGCAGTGTCGCTTGAACGACTCGGAATAGGTGACGCGTCCGTCGACCACCCGCTCCACGGCAGGCAGCGAGCGCAGATATGCCGCCTGCTTGCGCGTAAACTTCTTACGCTCCATCATGTCCATCCTCCTTTGCCACGCAGGAAAACCACACGCTCGGGGGACCGTTCCCCGCACGGCAACTATCACCCCCCCCCGTCAGGAATGACGGGAGCCGGTGCCTGTTCGATTCACCTCTGTCTTCGTTGTGCAGCACTCCTGTGGTTATTCAAAAGTGTGCGTTGGGAATCCACCTGATAATACACCACGTATCGATGACCCCTTATCAGTTAGTTATACCCCCGTTTTTGACATCTCAAGCATGAAGTGATGTAAAAAATGTAATCTTCGTCATATTTTTGGTGAAATTTGAACTCTGAACCACCCCGGTCGAAGATTTCAACGAGGGTATTTGACAAGGGGGCAATGTGGTCGACACCCACCCTGTCACACCCTTTTCACGGCGTGTTCCGATCGTATGCGGACGATTGAAAACGAAAACGATCGACTTCGATCGCCTCGCAGCAAAAAGTATCACCACGAACCACGGTTGCGGATCGCACCGCTCGGCCTGCCCACAAGCTCCGTATATATATGGACATACGTCCGCGATTCGATCACCGAATGGTCGCCGGACGATCACCGGATCGGCATAAAACGATCGAATCACAAATACGATGATGACGTCATGAAAGCGGTGGCGACCGCCACAATTTCAGCGCAACCGCCGCAGTTCAACGCGACCGGCTGCGATCAGCCGCTGCAATTGCAATCCGGCTGAACGCGGCTCGAATGAAGGTCTTGATAAACACGGCTGGCGGCCGTCCGACAGCACCCCATCAGCCGCCCGGCGGACGCCCGTCAGATGAATGCGCGCTCGCCGAAGATGGCGGTGCCCACGCGCACGATGGTGGACCCCTCGCTGATGGCGATCGCCATGTCCTGCGTCATGCCCATCGACAGCTCGCGGCAGTCGGCGAGCGCGGAATCGCCGGATGCGAGCAGTGCGTCGCGGGTCTCGCGCAGGTGGGCGAATCCGCGGCGGATCACGGCCTCGTCGTGCACGTGCGCGCCGATGGTCATGAGGCCTTCGAGGTGGAGGCCGTCGAGTTCGGCGATCTGCGCGGCCAGGTCGGCGGCTTCGGTGGGTTCGCAGCCGGACTTGCTTTCCTCGCCGGATTCGTTGACTTCGAGCAGTACGCCAACGGTGATGCCGCGGGTCACTGCACGCTTGGCGATCTTCTGCGCGAGGGCGAGGTTGTCCACGGATTCGATGGTGGTGACGTGCGGCAGCACCTTGTTGATCTTGTTGGACTGCAGCTGGCCGATCAGGTGGAACGGCAGCGGGGTGAGATCGGCGGCGGACGTGTTGCCGAGAGCCTCGATGGCGGCCTGCGCGTCGTCGGTGCCGGCGTTCATGGCCTCGCCGAGCGCGAATCCGCGGCTTGCGCACTGGCGGACGAGGCCGGGGGCCTTGACTTCGATCTCCTGCGGACGGTTCTCGCCGATCATGCGCACGCCGGCGTCGATGGCGGCCATGATCTCGCCGACGTCACGCGTTTTGGTGGCGGCGAGCAGTCGCACGGATCCGGCAGCACGGCCGGCGCCGGACTCAGCGGCGGCGATGCCGTCGAGCACCTTGTGTACGCCGTCGGCGATCTGCTGTTTGCGCTCGTCGTCGATCGTCTCGTTGGCCAGATTCTTGTGCTCCATGTATGCAACCATCGCGGTCCGCTTCCCCTTGTCGTATGCCGTTGTCATATGCCTCGCCGGACGTCGCTCGCGTGGAAGGTGCAGGCGTCGGCAAGGCTACTGCACGCTATGCTAGTACGCTTTGCGACGTTGCCGCACCACCCGATCAGCTCGTGCATGATCCATCCGATCGATGCGACCGATACGATCGGCGTGAGGTGTTCCGTTATGCCATGCAGGAGAGCACGGCGGCGCCGTGATGGAAGAACGTCGGCAGCGGAAGGCTCGCCAGAGTGGAGACGACGCCTTCGAAACTGTCATAGAGACGCCCCCCCCCCGGGATGTTTCGGAGTCGGCGGTTGTCGTGGCAGCCGGATTGGCAATTGGCGTGGGAGTAAGGTCCGTCAGGCCGTTCACCTCGGCTGCGCGACCGGCGCTGCCGTCACTGTGGTCGATGGCCGCGAGCACTTCGGTGCGCAGTTCGGCCACTTCGTGTTCGAGTTCGGCGATGCGGCGCACCTGCTGGGCGATCAGCAGGTCGCGAAGGTCACGGCGGCCGGAACGGACGACCAGATTCGGCGAGAACGCCTCGTCGGAATAGTCGTCGCCGGTCTGGGCGTGATTGTCGGCAGTGCTGGCGGAAGACGAGGATGCGGACGATGAGGACTCCTTGGGAGCACTTTCCATGCCGCGCCAGCGTGAAATGCAGCGTTCGATGCGCTTGTAACCGATCAGCGCCGAGTCGAGTCCCGCGTCACGGAAGATGCGTGCCGGGGATTCGCCCGCCGCGTATCGGCGCATGCATTCGCGTTTGAACTCCTCGGTGTACCGGATGCGGCCGTTCGATACGCGCGCCACGGCCCGCAACGACCTCAGGTAGGTGATCTCCTCTTGGGTGAATTCACCGGTTCTCATGAGTTTCCCCCTCATATGGATTTTTGCCAGGTTTGCGCGTGAAAACCGATGCGCGCGCATTGCAACGCCCGTCATGACTCGCGGGCCTTGCGTTATGGGATTGATGCGGACGCGGCGGCGATGTTGCGATGGGGCGCTGCCGACGGCGGGGCGCATCATGATGATGTCTGGGGACGCAACGTTGCGAAACCGGCTGCAGCGCTTTATCTCATACGGCATCAGATCTGTTTTGCATTATACCCCTCAAACCCCTCTCGCCATACCCCTTTGAAGCGGGGTGATGATTGACTTTTCAGGACTTTCAGGGATGATGTGGAATGCATTGTCCACTGGATGCACGAATGGCCGGGATCGAATGATTAGTTCGACCCCGGCCTTTCGGCGGTTTTTGCACTTCCCCTCCATCGGAGGCCACCTCATAGGGGGCTGCCAGACCGAGGGAGGCTGTCCTCCCCCACGCGCTCCCTCCAAGGGAGGGAGCTGCTGTCGTGCCAAGCGTGACCACAGAGGGATTCCTCCGTATCGTGCTCCCTCCATGGGAGGGAGCTGTCACGCAACGCGTGACCGAGGGAGGGCTACGCGCCTCTCAGCGCCCGATCACTCAGGCGTGCAGCGCAGCGTTGGTGCGACGGGACTTGGCGTACACCGTGGCGGCGGCGCCAGCCAGCATCACACCCAGAGCCACGAACATAGCAATGCCCGCGGCACCGGTCTTCGGCAGCTCGGAAAGGTTCTTCACGTTCTTGACCGAGTAGCCGGCATCGGTCGTCGCATTACCGGCAAGACCGAAGATATCGGTGCCCTTGATGTTGGTCACCTTGCCGCCGGCAATGGTCACTTCAAAGGCGGCAGCAGTGTGCTGGTAGCCGTTCGGGAAGGCGGTCTCGGTAACGGTGTAGGTACCGTCGGCCAGACCCTTGAAGCTCACAGCACCGTTGGCCGCAGAGGTAGCGGTGGCGGAACCCGGCTCGGCCGGAGTCGCACCGCTGTCCTTAGCAGCGATGGTGAAGGTGGCACCCTGCAGGGCATCGCCCTGAGCGTCGGTCTTGGTGAAGCTGAATCCGGCGTTGGTGATGGAAGTGGTGTCCTCAGCCTGAGCGCCCTTGTCGGAAAGCACGACCTTGTTGGTCACGGCCTTGTCTCCAGCGGCTTCAGCTTCAGTGACCTTGGCGGTGTACGTAAGGGTAATGGCCTTGCCGTTGTTGACGTCGAGCACGGCCTTCTTGATCGTCACGGTGAAGGAACCAGCCTTGTTGGCGGTGACGGTGTAGTCGGTATCCTTGGTCAGCGCGTCCTTAACGCCGTCCACGGTGACCTTAAGGCTGTCAACGTTCACGGTCTGGCCGGCAGACGGGGTATCGGTGTAGGTGTAGTCGTAGTCGGTGTAGTACTGCGTGTTCTGCGGCAGCTTGCTGGAGATCGTGTAGGTCACGGTCTGACCGACGGACGCGGTGGTGGACTCCTTGCCGTTGACGAGCTTGGTCACAGCGGTGATCTGGTTCTTCAGCTGGATGGTAGCGCCAGCGGTCGGATCAGTCAGGACACCGCCCTTGATGGAACCGGAAGCAACGAGGATGGCAATGGTCGGAGTCGCATTGACGTTGGTGCCGGTGGAATCCTTATCGAGGAACAGGTACACGCCAGCAGGCAGCTCCACTGTGGCGGACTTGCCGGACTGATCGGCCTTCAGCGTCTTCTCAGTGGCATTACCGAGCTTGTCGGTGGCGGTCTTCAGGGATTCCACAAACTTACGGGAAGTGGAGGTGTTCGCCCACGCTCCATTAGCATCAGGCTGATCCACATCCAGCTTGCCGTTGGACAGCGCCCACTGCATGTAGTCGGTCACATTGTTCGGAACCTCAGCGCCAGCGGCGGTCAGCGCTGCCTTGATGGCAGAAACATCAGTAACGGTGGTGGCGGTCTTTACACCGTAGGTGGCAGAATCACCACCGTAGTTCACGTAATCGGCCAGCTTGTAGGCTTCAAGCGTACGACCGGTCAGCTGCTTGGTATCGGTGGCGGTGAAGGTGAACTTGGCATTATCCGAAACAACAGTTTCAGCCGCGTTGGCGGTGGCGGCGCCGAAGGCCATGCCACCGAGCAGGGTCGCCGCAGCAGCGACGCCCGCGAAAAGCTTCCTCAACTTCATGAGAAAACCCTCTCTTTCCTTACTTGATATTTCTTATGGGTCGCGGAGGCGGAAGACTCACGCCTTCCACGACCGCAAATCTTGTTCTGTTCGGAACCGAACCTCACGCCATCTGACGCTTGCGCCACACCGCGTAGCTTGCTCCGGCCATCGCCAGCAGCACACCGCTGGCAACCAGCCAGGCCCGTCCCGTGGTGCCACCGGTTAGCGGCAGCTGGGACACAGCCACGTAGGCATTGGTGAAGGCTGCGGCATCCACGGACTTGCCGTCGGTGATCGCAGTACCGTCATCGGAAGCCGTCGGCGTGATCGTCACAGTCGGCGTTTTCAGCGAACCGTCATCGTTGGCTTCCACCTTCACCGTCACGGTGTAGGAGGCCTGTGAGTAGTGCAGTCCCTTGATGTCGCCCTTGGTTTCGGTAACCACGTACTTGTAGTCACCGGTCGCGTTGTAGGTGATCTTGCCGAAGTTGGCGGTCTTGGTCTTGTCCTGTCCGGTCACGGCCGTGGACTTGTTGTCAATCGTCACCGTGGTCGGATCGGGCAGCGGCGTGTTCTTTGCGGAATCGTCGGCGGCCTTGATCGTGAAGCTGAAGGAATCGTTGTTCTTCCAGTCACGACCGGCAAGCGTCTTATTCACCGGAATCTTGCCCTCGGCCAGATCCACCGTGTTACGGGTGTTGGTGACCGTGGCCCCGTAGGTCTTCACCGTGTCGTTGTCGGTCCACAGATCCGCAGCCTTAATCGTCACGGTCTGGTCCTTGTACGATGCGGTGTATCCGTTTACCGGAGCTTCCTGCAGGTAGTAGGTGCCGGGGGCAAGCTTCTCGAACGTGCCAGCCCACTGCCCGTCCTCACCCTTCTTGATGGTGAGGCTCTTGAACGGATTGCCGGTTGCGGACTCGCCCTTGTACAGGTCGACCGTCACCGAGGCGTTGCCGTCGGCCGGAGCGGATTCGGCGGGCTTCCAGTTCTTGGTCACCTTGATGTTGCCGCTCTTGGCCTGAACCACCGGGTGCGGGTACAGCTCGGTGTCAGTACGACCATTGGCGGTATAAGTGACCGTCGCCGAATCGTTGCTGTGGAAGCCGGACTGATCGGAAGAGGTCGTATTGCCGGCAATATCGGTGTCCTTATCACCGGTGGCGTTATACCCCTTGGACTCATCGACGTATTCGTCATATGCGGTCTGGGTGAGTTCCACATCGTAGGCAAGCGTGTACGTGTAGCCCTTTTCCAGCTTGTAGCCGGAAGCAAACTGCACCTTGACAGTGCCATGGCCTGCCTCGTTGAAAAGGATCGTGTACTTGCTCGAGTCGAGGGTCACGGTCTTGCCGCTGGAGTCCTTGACATTCAGCTTCACTCCGGACTTCACATGCTTGAAGCCATTGGCATCGGCTTTGCCTTCCGTCACGATGTTGTGCTGCTTCACGTACTTCGACAGCGTATCGGTGATGGCCACGTTGGTGTACGAGGATCCGGTCACGATCTCTTGCTGAATGTCGGAGAAGATCTTGTTCAGGTCACTGGCGTTCGAGGCCGCCTTGTAATAGTCGGCGTTCTCGGCGCGAGCGCCCAGAGTCTCGTAGGTCGTCGCATACGGGTAGTTGCTGGAGACCGCGTTCATGTACGCGTTCGTATTCGTACTCGTATCGGACGGATCTGCGCCGCTGAAGACGCCGATGCTGTACACAGTCGTATCGTCGTTCTTCAATGCGCCAGCCTTGAGAATGGCATTGTTGGCCACGTCGTCCTCAAACTCGCTGTTCGCAGTAGGCTTGCCATCAGTGAAGAAGATGACCACCTTTTTGGCGTCCGCACGAGCTCCGTTGGCTTCGGTCAGGCTTTCCTGGGCCTTGGCAAGGCCATAGTCAGCTCGCGTTGCGCCGCCCGGATTAAGAGCATTTACGCTCGTCTTCAAACCACTGAGGTTATCGGTAAGCTTGCTGACGATCTGCGAATAGTTGTATGTATACCGACCATCTCGGTATGTATCATCGCCGACGTTGTCGTTCTCATCACCAGCAAACTTCACCAGAGCAATCTGGTTCTTCTCCGCACCGGCAGGCAGCGATTCGTTGGCCTTTGCCGTGGCATCGATGAATGCGTTAGCCGCGTTCTTCAGAGCGCTGATTTTGTGGGTCGAATCACTGTTGGAGAATTGATCATCCATCGATCCCGAAACGTCGAGCACGAGGCTGATGTCCAGCGGGGTGGTGACAGTCTGGGTCGACTCGGTGGAGTTGCCCACCACGTCGAGGTTCAGCGTGTACGTACCGTCATTGTTGCTCTTGATGCGCTTGTGATGCTCCGGAGCGCCGAGCTTCGGGGACACGACCCACTTGCCGTGTGCGGAACCGAGTGCGTTGACCTTGGCGGTTGCGGTCCAGGTCTTGGTCGACTCGTTGTACTGGGCGGCGGAGGCGCTGGTGCACTGCTGTGAACCGTTCGTGCACGCGAACGTCACCGTGTACTTGCTCGGATCTGCGCCGGTGAGGGTGAAGGTCACGCCCTTGGCGGAGTCCTGTTCGGAAAGCATCTGGATGACCTGGCTGTTGGAGCTGCCGGCACCGGTCTGCGTAACGGACTCGGAAGCCTTGTCTTCAGTGGTCACCGTGGCGGTGAAGGATCCAGCATCGCCGTTGGCGACGCCATTGGACCTGATCTCAGTGTCCGCGGAGGCGGTCAGCACGCCGAACACGACACCTTCCTGATTGCCCTGCAACTTGACGGAGACGCTACTGGGGTTATCGGTCTTGAACAGGCGAATGCCCTGAACCTGTCCGTTATCACCGCTGTCCTGGTTCTTGCCGACGCATGTGACCTCTCTTGTGCCCTCGCCGGACACATCACACATGCCATAACCTGCGGACTGTGCGAAACCGTTGATCGCCACATCGGACGTATAAGTCATGGACTCGTGCTCGGCCGTGCTCTCGCCATCGGCCATGACCAGCGAATACTTGACGTTGGACGCATCCGCGCCATTCTTCGTCAGTCGAATGTTGCTCAATGCAACCGTGCCGGAACCCTGTTTCATCTGGCTGGTGTACAGCACCGGTTTGCCCTTACCGGCGATGCCGGCATACAGTTCCTGGCCGAATGCGGCGTGGCCGCCGTCACCGGTCGACCAGCTAATGGGAGCGGCGGTCGCGCTCAAAGTCTGACTGCCGCCACCGCTGGTGTACTTGGCAGTGAACGACAGCGTATATCCGCCGCCAAGATCGATGGTCATATCTCGCGTAGTGCCGCTCGACTGGTTTTGACCGAACGATTCCATATCGATCCAGCAGACGGGCTGGAGCAGGCTCTCGCTGGCATACGTGCAACCGGCCTGCGATGCGGCGGCGCGCGCCTGTGGGGCGGCGGCCACGGAGGCGGGGGCCGGGGTGGCGGCGGCCTGCTTGTCCTTGGAGACGACCTTGCTGTCGGAGATGGCGGCATCAGTCGTGGACTTGCCGGACTTGGAGGTTTCGGTCTGCGCCGGAGTGGACGACTTGGTCGCATCCGACGCGGAGGTGGAATTCGCGTCCGAGGTCTTCTGATCGGACTGCGTCGTCTGCGTCTGCGACGTGGACGACGACGGAGACTCGGTCGTAGCGGCGATGGCCGTGCCGCTTACGGCAACGGCTAGGAACATCGCCGCGGCAGAAGCGACTGCCACAAGGCGGGCCCCAATACCCCCTACCCTTCCTGGCTTCTCGTTCTTCTTCATTCTCGTCATGTCTTCTTCCTGCGCCTTGCCGGGCGCTAGATTGCAGCAGTGCCATGCACCCCTACGCATGCTCATGCCGCATAACAGTGCCAACAGAACGGCACTGTAGACTGAAGCCCCCTACCCCACGCCACCCCTTATATACCCACTAACTTTCGTGTCGCACCCCCATTGGCGGACACTTGGGCTACGGATGGCAGCGATTCAGACATGCACCCCCGAGTTAGGGAAAAGTCGTTTTGAGGCTCGAAAATTCACCTCATTGCAATAATCGGGGGCGCGATTGTGCGCGACGGTGCGCGCTTTTGAGGCAAAGTTTGGGGAGGTGAATGGAGGGAATCCCTCCCTCAGACCGCCTGCGGCGGCCAGCTCCCTCCCTCGGAGGGAGCACAGAATTATAGGAAGACTACCAGCGGTGGGGCCAGAGGCTGGCGTGGTGCATGGCGCGCCAGGGCATGCGGCGCAGACGACGCAACAGCGTCACGAGGAACCAGCCGGCGGCCAGCATGATCGACGCGGTCATGATTCCCGCGGTGCGACCGTCATGCAGATCGTTCGGGTCGGGCGCGGGCACAGGAATCGCCACGCGATGTCCGGACACAAGCAGACGATGCGTGTTCACACCGTACGGCGTGCACGTCATCAATGTCACGCGATCCTCCCCCGGCACGATCTTCAACTGCGACGTGTCATTCGGCTCGATCACCGTGATGCGATCCACCTCATAGCCCAGCTTCTCACCCATCACCTCAACGTAGAAAAAATCACCGTTCTTCAACTCATCCAGACGCGTGAACATCATCGCCTCCACCAGACCACGATGTCCGGTGATCACCGAATGCGTCGACTTGCCGCCCACCGGCAGGCTCGACCCATACAGATGTCCGGCGCCCGACGCGAGCGCCGTCTCGGACGTGCCGTGATAGATCGGCAGATCAATCGACACCTTGGGAATGCGGATCGTGCCCATCACGCCGTTACCAGAGTCAAGCAGCGACTGGTATTCCTTATCCTTCGACGAAGCGGAATCCTCGTCGCTCGCCTTGGAGCCGCCGGCGGCCGCCGTGAACGGATCCACCGCCTCGCCGAGCACCGGCTGGCCGGACGCCGCAAGCCGCTTGTTGTACGCCTTCGCCGCCTTGAACGCCTCCTCGGCCTTCGGATACGGCCAGCCGGCCACATGCTTCTGCGCGTCGCTCGACGTCTGCGCCAAGCGCTGCGCCGACTGATATTGCAGCGCCAGCGGGAAGCCCGCCACGCACACGGCGGCGATAAGCAGCAGCGCGGTGATCACGCGCATGACAATGAGATTGCGGCGCAGACGACGCTGATTCTGAACGACGTCGGTGATGTCGATCGCCTCGTCGAACGGAGTGGGTACCCACGCAGGAGTAGGGGAGACGGCGGAAGCTGCCGACGCGGAAGCCGACGCCGACTCGCCGCCCGCATGACGGCCACCGGACCTTGCGCGCCGAGAGGAACGACCACCGAACATTACCGACTCCCATCCATAAGCATTTGTGTCGGCTACGTCAGACATCTCCCGACGGTCATACCGGCCGTATCCTTCGTGTCGTTCATACCGGACACGGCGGCAACCGGGAGGTCACGCAGCACAACGCCACAATCCTAACGCCGGCGCCTCCTTTGCCATACCCCCGTTCGCAAATAACGGCAATTCGCGGAGGCGATTCGCGGAATTAACCAAACAACACGGTCGGGTCGCAGACGCGATCTTCATGGTCGGCGCGCAATGGATTCCAAGAGAAATCGGCCAGCAAATCGTGCGCGCTCACCGGCTGCGGGGTTTCACGCAGACGCAGCAGCCAAGCACAGTAGCCGATCACCGACTCCGGGGTCACACCCTCCTCGCGCAGCACGCCAAGGTCGAGCGCGCGGTTGCGTTTCGCCAGGCGCTTGCCGCTTGGATCATCCACCAACGGCAGGTGCGCGAATCGGATGGGAGCGGGGACGCTGGCGGCTGCGGGGACGTGCGCGCTATCGCGAACGTTTTCGGCGTGGGGATCCCCAGAATTGTCAACGCCGTCAACAGGCTGCCATCCGTTCTCCGCCAAGCGGTCGCGGATCCACAGCTGCAGAGCGGTGGAACGCAGCAGATCGCGGCCACGCACCACATCGTTCACGCCCATCAGCAGGTCATCCACCACTACGGCCAGCTGATACGCGTACAGGCCGTCGGAACGGCGCAGCACCGTGTCACCGATCTGGCGGGCCAAGTCGAACCGCTGCTCGCCGAACACCACGTCATCGAATCGCTGTTCCACGGCGGGCAGATGAACGCGCCAGGAATGGCGGCGTCCCTCCGCAAGCCGCCGGGCACGTTCGGCCGGATCGAGTCGGGCACAGGTGCCGGGGTAAATCACGTAGCCGTCGCCCTCCTGCGGGGCCGACGCGGCGCGGATCTCGGCGCGCGAGCAGAAGCAGGGGTAGAGCAGGCCGGCTTCGCGCAGGTCGTGCAGCGCATGATCGTAGAGGTCGTTGCGCTCGGACTGGTACACCGGGTCGCCGTCCCAATCCAAGCCGAGCCAATGCAGGTCATCCATGATCCAGCGGTCGGCGTCCTTGCGTACTCGGGGGGTGTCGACGTCCTCGATGCGCAGGCGCAGGAGGCCGGGGCGATGACCGTCGTTCGGATCGCTCGGGCGCGGGGCGCGCACGCTCAACCACGCGGCGAGCGCTGCGTACACGTTGCCGATGTGCATGCGGCCAGTGGGAGACGGGGCCAGGCGGCCCACTCGGGGCTGAGATCCGGACGGTTCGGAGGGAACGGAGAAGTCCAGGAGATCAGGGACGGAAGGGGAGGTCGGAAGTGCGACGCGCGCACCCCGATCATTCTGATCGTTCCGATGCTCGCCATCAACGATTCGACATTCAGCCATTCCACGCAGTCCTTCACCCATGACGATGTTTCCGCCCTGAGTGTACCCGAATCGCGGGAGGGCAGTGGGAACAGGGAATGTGGATAACTCCTTGGTTATTCCACTTATCCACTTTTTCACTGGGCGCTCGAGCGAGAATTGGCGCACGCGCCTACGCTCGCAGCCATGTACGAACTCACCGGAATCCCCAGCACCGACCTCCTCGCCTCCCGACTCGCGGCAACCCAGCAGACCACGATCTCCCGCCTCCAACCCCTGCTCCCCAAGCTTCCCGGGACCGCAGTCTTCAGCCATACCACGGCGTGCGCGTTGTTGGGCATTACACCCCCGAAGCATCATAAACTTGCCGATGGCGTCCATGTCACCGTTGCCGACCCGACCGACAGACGCCCCTATCTTGCCGGCGTCATTTGGCACACATGGCCTTTGATCACCATGCTTCCGATTGTCACCGAAGTATCCGGTATTCCTTGCCTGCGTCCTGAAGCCCTGCTCGCGCAAATGGCCGCGCATCTGGACTTTGAGGGGCTCGCCATATTCGGGGATTCACTGCTATGCAGAAACGACGATCTCAAACGCTCCAGCATCAAAGAGCTCCGGAATTTCGCTGCGGCCGGAGGAGCATTCCGAGGTAAACGCCGGTTCAAACGCGTTTTGCCGGTTCTGCGAGAGGATACGGATTCACCCATGGAATCAGCACTGCGCATCAGCACCATTCAGTATGGACTCCCGGGGCCAGACGTCAACTTTCCCATAGAAACAAATGATCGGATGAACCATGCGGATATGGGATACCCGGACTACAAGATCATTCTGGAATACGATGGCCGGCACCATCTCGCTAACGAGCGACAGTGGGAAGCAGATTGGGAGAAACGCAACCGATGGACCGCAGCTGGATGGCACACATTTGTAGCGACTGCAGCTACGTTGCGCAGCGAAGATGCGATGCTCGCGTTCATGAAGAACATCGGGATCACGTTTCAGAGGCAAGGCGTCGATATTCAGGTTCGAGAAAAGCCTCTTTCCTTGTGGGATGCGTGCGATATGAGACGCACGAACCAGAGTTTTCGACTGTAGGAACGAGGCAACAATGCCCATCCGGTGGGGAGCTTCACAAAATCTCACAATTTACCAGTTTCGCGCACAGAAAGCGAATACTTTTCGAACAAATGGTATCGAGCTTCGATGCGGCTCAAAATAAAAATCGCAGAACTGCAAAGTAGACCAAACTCACCCTTGGAATTCCAAGCGTCAAAGAACCATACTTTGCAGTTCTGCGATTTTTCAAGAGAAAACAACAGACGAAAATGAGCGTTCTAACCCTTTCGAGGGGAATTGTGACGGCCCTGGTCTCGAACCGGAAAAGAAAAAGCCCGGTGCCGTAAGGCATCGGGCTTTTCAAAAGACGTCGAGATCCTTAGGATCAGGCGGCGAAGAGCACCTTGTAGAGGAAGGCACCCACGATGGCGCCGGCGATCGGGGCCACGACCGGGATCCAGGCCTCGTTCCAGCGGGAGCCACCCTTGTGGGCAATCGGCAGAAGCTGGTGCAGGAGGCGCGGCATGAGATCACGGGCCGGGTTCAGACCAGGACCGGTCGGGCCGCCGAGCGAGGTGACCAGACCCCACACGATGAAGCCGACCACGATCGAGGCGGCGGCGAGATCCTTGGCACCCCACGGCAGCAGCAGGCAGCAGAGGGCGCCGAGCACGAGCACGAGCGTGCCGAAGAACTCGTTGAGGAAGTAGTTGAAGCGGGAACCCTCAGCATCGGTGGTGGAGAAGGTGGCGAAGATGGCCTCCGGGTCCTCGGTGTCGCGGTAGTGCGGGTAGTAGGTGGCGAACACCACGAGCTGGCCGGCGGCGGCGCCCAGCAGCTGGGCGATGATGTAGGGGGCGACCTCGTTCCACGGGAACATGCCGTTGACCGCCTGAGCGATCGTCATGGCCGGGTTGATGTGTGCGCCGGAGACACCACCGAACATGAGCACGGGGAACATCACGCCGAAGCCGTAGCCCATGGCGATGTTCAGCCATCCGGCGTGGTAGCCCTTGGTGTTCTTGAGCTCGGTGTTGGCCACGGAGCCGTTGCCGAAGATCATGAGGATTGCCGTGCCGACGAACTCGGCGGCAAGCTTGGTCATAAGCGAGTATTCCACAATCGTCCTTCAGGTATTGAAACGTGCGATCCGCCGTAATGCGCTTCGAGGCCTGTGGCGTCCGTGAAAAAACGGACATGGGTCCCCGAGGATCCTTGGATTCGCGATGCTCTCTCTGATACTGATGCCATATATGGCAAACAGTCGCAATTCTACCCGCGCTCAGGACAAACGAGGATGGCGTCGGAACGTCGCGGGGACGTGAGGACGGCGGAGGGTGACGCGAAGGAAGCGGTGTGAGGAAAGTGATGGTGGTATAGGGAAAGCGGAAGCGTTCACCTATTCGGGACTCCCCTCAGTCCGGCACGGCCGGACAGCTCCCCTCCGCGGGAGGGGAGCCAGAGTAACAGGAGACGGCTCCCCTCCTTGAGGGGAGCTGGCTGCCGAAGGCAGACTGAGGGGAGTTGCGCTAAAAACACCAACCAGTTTTGATCGGCCAGCGGCCCCAGTCCGGCAAGAAAGGACGTCCTACGGCCGCGCCTTACCGGCTCCGCCGCTCGAGCATCGCGGCTGAAACAGCAGCGCGCTCCCCTCAGTCGGCTGCGCAGACAGCTCCCCTCGAAGAGGGGAGCCACGGCCTATTTGTCGGCTAGTTGCGGGGGACGCGCTTCATGGTGCGGTAGTCCCAGTAGCCTTCGGCCGGGGGCTCCTCGCCGCGGATCTCGGCCTCGATCTCCTCGAGACGCACGCGCACGCGTCGGGTCAGCTCGGTCACAGCCTCCTTGGGCGGTGCGCTCCCCCACGAATCCATGTCGGCCAGCAGGTCTGAGTACTCGATGGCGGAACCGTAGCCCATGACCACGTTCTTGCGCGGCCACGGCCACCAGTGGTTGATGCTCGCCGCACCCCACGTTGCGGCCGGGAAGATCGGAATCTCGCGGCCGAGCTTGCGGCACGCCTCGAGCGCGATGTATGCCATGCCGGGCTTGAGGCTCATCGGCCACTTCTGCGGATCGCGCGTGAGCGTGCCTTCCGGCCAGATGGTAAGCGGACGCCCCGAGGTAAGGATGCGGATCGACTCGTTCTCAATGGCCAGCGCCTCGCCCTTGCGCCGCGGCACGGGCTGCATGCCCACCAGCTGGAACCATTTGCCGATGATCGGCCAACTGGCCATCTCCGCCTTGGCCATATAGCGCGGCCTGCGCCCCTGATAGAACATGGCCGCCATGGGGATGAACACGTCGAACAGGGTGACGTGCGTGCATGCGGTGATGAACACGCCTTCCTCCGGCACGTTCTCCAAACCCCACGCCTTGGGCTTGCACCGAGAGCGCACCACCCACGCGCAGGCGTCGAGCAGCCGCTGCGTGGCCTTGGGGTTCTGCGCATTGATCTCATCGACGTTGTCGCGACGCGGACCGGTGGGGTGATTGTGCATCGG
This sequence comes from Bifidobacterium callimiconis, assembly GCF_003952005.1. GTDB lineage: Bacteria > Actinomycetota > Actinomycetes > Actinomycetales > Bifidobacteriaceae > Galliscardovia > Galliscardovia callimiconis. The sequence continues at coordinate 138,850 of NZ_QXGJ01000005.1, read as the reverse complement.
ATTGACGAGCTTGTGCTTGCGGGCCAGCCTGGCCACCTGTTCGTCGCTCAACGGCTTGACTGCGGAGCGAGGTGAGGGTTTTCCGGGAGATACCATGCTCCCCATTGTGCCGCAAGGTGTGGGCGGGGTTGTGCGAGACAAGGTGCGATCGGAACCGTCCAAGGAATGGATCCCTCCCTCAGACCGCCTCCGGCGGCCAGCTCCCTCCCTTGGAGGGAGCACATGCAGAAGACGCACAACCCCGTGGTGCTCCCTCCGAGGGAGGGAGCTGTCACGCGCAGCGTGACTGAGGGAGGGCTCATACCGCAAACAGACCAGAACACACCATAAACAGACACAACCTCAACCAAACGCAATCACACCAGTCACAATCACACCAGTCACAGCCACAACCCCAGTCACAACGCACAGGGTTATAGGAACTAAACGTGGTGTTTATGCTCTAAGTTTGGACCTGCAGCAGTAAGCGCATCGAGGCGCCATTAGTTCCTGCTAGGAAAATAACACCTTGATGCATCTACTGCCGCAAGCTCAAACCCCAGTTATAAACACCACAAAAGCCCCTATAACCCCAGAACACGCGCAACCGCATCACCGCCACACGCAAAAACGGGAGACATACGCTCCAATGCTGTTCAAAGCACTGGGAACGCATATCTCCCGTTCTTCAAAACGTCAGTCAACGCCAACCAACGATCAGCCGCCACCATAGCTCAAGCCTCACAAACCCAAGCCCCGGATCCAACGGCCGACCAGCGCCCCGCCTCTACTCGAAGTCGGCGCCGAGGGCGGCGAGCTTGCCGCGGAAGTCGGCGTAGCCGCGATCGATCAGCGAGATGCCGCGCACGGTGGACGGGCCTTCGGCCGCGAGCGCCGCGATCAGGTGGCTGAATCCGCCGCGCAGATCCGGCACGTCAATGTCGCGACCGGTGAGCGGGGTGGGTCCGAAGATCACCGCGGAATGCTTGTAGTTGCGCTGCTGGAAGCGGCACGGCAGGGAGCCGAGGCACTCGCGGTACAGCTGCACGGTGGCGCCCATCTGCACGAGCGGCTTGGTGAAGCCGAAGCGGTTCTCGTACACGGTTTCGTGCACAATCGACAGGCCCTTGGCCTGGGTGAGGGCCACGACGAGCGGCTGCTGCCAGTCGGTCATGAAGCCGGGGTGCACGTCGGTTTCGATGGCCACGGGCTTGAGGTCGCCGCCCGGATGCCAGAATCGGATGCCCTCGTCCTGGATGTCGAACTCGCCGCCGATCTTGCGGAACACGTTAAGGAAGGTCATCATCTCGGGCTGGGTGGCGCCCTTGACGAAGATGTCGCCGTGCGTGGCGAGCGCCGCGGACGCCCACGATGCAGCCTCGATGCGGTCGGTGAGGGACGTGTGGGTAAAGCCCTTGAGCTCCTTGACGCCTTCGATGCGGAACGTACGGTCCACGTCCACGGAGATCACGGCACCCATCTTCTGCAGCACGGACACGAGGTCCATGATTTCAGGCTCGATGGCGGCGCCGGACAGCTCGGTCTTGCCTTCGGCGAGCACGGCGGCGAGCAGGGTCTGCTCGGTGGCGCCGACGGACGGGTAGGGCAGGTGGATCTTGGCGCCGTGCAGACCGTTCGGCGCGGTGATGTGGATGCCGTCCTTGTGCTCCTTGTCCACGGTGGCGCCGAGCTTGCGCAGCGTCTCGAGGTGGAAGTCGATGGGTCGGCCGCCGATGGCACATCCGCCGAGCGCGGGGATGAACGCTTCACCGAGGCGGTGCAGCAGCGGGCCGGAGAAGAGGATCGGGATGCGGGAGGAGCCGGACAGCGTGTCCACATCGGCCACGTTGGCGAGCTCCACGTGGGAGGCGTCGATGGTCACGACGCCCTTGTCGCCGTCCACGTTCACGCTCACGCCGTGCAGGCGCAGCAGGTCGGACACCACGTGCACATCACGGATTTCGGGAACGTTCTTCAGTACGGAAACGCCCGGAGCGAGCAGCGCGGCGACCATCGCCTTGCTGACGAAGTTCTTGGCTCCGCGCACCTTGATCTTGCCGTTCAGCGGCTTGCCGCCGACTACGCGCAACACGTCATTCTCAGAATTCACGAACCGCTCCTTCGATTTCGTCTGAAATTCTTGGTTTTCGCCGGCTTCTTCCAGTTGACCGGGAAAGACTACCTCTTAGTTTGCCATATCAGGTGTGGCGACTCAGTGAAATCGCCACTGGCATATCAGCCGCCGGATGAGCGCCGTATGCCAGTGGGATACACGAGTTGCGTGATCACGATCGCCGGGGCGTACGATGCGCAGCCGACCGTTGCACGTCACCCGCTCATCCCCTGTGCCCCGCCGACGCCCGTCACGCCCGCCTACCGCGCCTGCTTGATGCGCTGCGCGAGATCTGGGTTCCACATCGCTCCGGTGGCGCTCATCACGGCGTCCGCACCGGCGGCACGATACTCGAAGTAGTCGGCCGGCTCGGTCACGCCGCCCACGCCCACGATGCCGAAGTCGAGGCCGAGGCGTTCGCGCAGTCCGGCCAGTCGGCGCACCATGTCGAGTCCGCTGGGCTTGATCGCCGCGCCGCACACGCCGCTGCGGTCGCGTCCGGCACCGGGCAGCGCCTGCGCGCCCTTGGCGTCCACGAGCTTCGCGGAGATCGTGTTGATCGTGGCGAATCCCTGCACGAGACCGCGGCCGGCGGTCACGCACACCATGTATTCAAGATCGTCGTCGCTGGGCAGGTACGCGAGCTTGACGATGAGCGGCACGTCACCGATCGTGTTCTTCACGGCCTCGCAGATCGTGCTGACCTGGTCGGGCGCGTGGCACAGCAGTCGGTTGTGGCCCTCGTTCGGGCAGCTGGTGTTCATCTCCATCACCTTGGCGCCGGTTTCGAGCACGAGCCGCGCGGTGGTGGCGTGATCGGCCACGTACTGTTCGGGGGTCATGCCGTCCACGCGCGAACCCTGGAAGCTGGGGACGAGCAGCTGTCCGCGGCCGGCGCGTTCCATGGCGCGCTGCATATCGGGCTGCCACACGTCGGGGTCCTGCGAGGGCACGCCGAACGAGTTGGAGATGGAGATCGGGGTTTCGAATTCATGATCGGCGAGCACGCCCTCGTCGCATTCGGCGCTGCCGGGCGTAAGGATGCCGTCGGCGGACGCGGGATGCACGGCGAGCACGTTCGGGAACGGGTTGCAGCCCCATGCGCGCGAGCGCACGGTCTTGTACACGGCCAGATCAAAGCCCATGCGGAACGCGCCGGTGGTGTAACGTTCGTTGAGCAGCGGGCCGGCGGGAATGCCGAACGGCAGGTCGACGGGCACACCGAAGAACGATTCGGCAGGCGTGGCGGCATTATCGCCATCGGAGGGCGCGGCCGCCAGCGCACGCTTCACCTGATCGTCGCTCACGCCGGTCTTCGCATCCCCGCCGAGCGTTTCCGCAAACGCGCCGAACGGGCCGAAGCGGTAGTTGTCCTCGTACGTGCGATCGACGTCGTAGAACGGCATGATTCCCGTGGTTTCCTCGCTCATGGTCTCTCCTGTGAATCGTTCGATGTGCTCGAAGAATTGCTCGAATGCGTCCAGTCCGATTGTACGACCGGGGGTTGGATTGACCACGGACGGGCCTCAACGCGGCGGAACAACACGAACCGTCAGCGACGCCGACGCACCACGATCATCGTCACCACGCCGATCACGGCCAGCACGATCACCACCACCGCGATCGCGGCGACCTCCGTACCGGTCTTGGACAGCTGGCTCTGACTCACCTGACGCGTATCCGTGGTGACGGTCTTGTCGTCGGACGGAACGTTGACGCCGGTGCCGTTCGACTCCGACTTCGTGGTCGTGCCGTCGCCATCGCCCAACTGTACTTCGTACGCGACCGTGCCCACGCTGACCTTGGCGGAAACGGTCTGGCTTTCGGCGGTCGTGCCGTCGGCCTTGCTATTCGTGCCGTCAGTGGCATCGGCACTGCCGGGCGTGACCGTGCCGGACACGGTGAACGTGCCGGGACGCTGATACGAATCCGCGGAGATCGTGTCCCACGTGGCGGACTCCTCGGTCACATCGCCGTTCGACCAGGTCACCTTCACGGTGCTGGGCATGGTCGGCGCCTTGCCGACGAGGGTGGTCACGGTCACGGTGTCGTCCACGGATTTCACGGTGGCCGGGCTGACGGTCACCCGCACGTTCACGGTTTTGCCAGCCACAAGACCGCCCAGCGTGAACGTACCGCCGTTGCGTTCGCGATAGCCGTCGAACTGCGGCCAGTCGATGGTTTCAAGACTGTCGTCGCCGCCATCGTTCCACGACACTTTCGCGTTCGAAGGCAGCTGCGGCTTGGTGCCGGACGCCACGGTGATCGACGTCGATCCGTCCACGACGGCCTTGGTCACCACGGCACTGTGCACCACAACCGACGTCTGCACGCTCACGGTGTCGTCGGAGGAAGTCGCGGAGGCGTTCGTAGCGTTCCCGGATGACGCCGCACCGGTGCCGGACGTGTTGGAATCGCCGTTCGAGGACGATCCGCTGGCCTTGGCGCACACGCCGATGGCATTGCCTGACGTTGACGATGCCGACGATTGCGACGATTGCGACGATTGCGACGAGGAGGCACCGTTAGCGTTGCTGCTGTCGGCAGCGCTCGCGGTGGCGCCATCACCCGGGCACACCGTGCCGGACACGGTCACCGTACGGTCCTTGCCGGTGCGGTTGGAGAAGTCCACGCCCGACGTGTTCCACGCGACGGGCGTCTGCGATTCGCTGCCGTCGGACCAGTGTGCGGTCACTTTGGCGGGCAGTTTCGGCTTCTTTCCGGAGTTCGTTTCCGTGGTCTTGGACGGCGGATCCACGCTGGTGATACGGGTCGTCGATTCAGCCGACGTCGTCGTCTGCGTCAGGTTCGAGTCGGTGGAAGACGAAGATGAAGTAATGGGGGAAGCCGACGCGGACGTCGATCCCGCGGCAGCAGAGATGATGGAGGACGATGCGGACGAGCCGTTGGACGGCGCCGTAATCGACGTCGATGTGGACTCGGAAGTGGATCCAGCGGATGATTCGGCCGCGCTTGCTGCGGTTGCGGAAAGCCCGAGCGACGCGACGGCGGCCACTGCGGCCACCACGCCCACGACTCGTGTCTTCCAGCGTTTTCCGCGCAAGCTTTCTAGATCCATGGCTTCCTTTCCGATCCCTACCCAAGGATATGTGTATCCGCCATGATACCCATTGCAACGGATTGGACCGATCAAAACTGATCGATTCTCCGCAAAAGCTTCGGGATCCCTCCCCCAGCCCGACTCTGCCAGACAGCTCCCGGAAGGGCCTCCCCCTTTGTGCTCCCTTCGAGGGAGGGAGCTGTCGCGCAAAGCGCGACTGAGGGAGGGGTCACAACCCAACTAGTCTCGATCGACCAACGGCCCCGGTCCGGCAAGAATGGACGGCCTTTCGGCCGCGTTTTGTTGGCTCCGCCGCTCGAGGGTCGCGGCTGAAAACAAACAGCGCACACTCCCCTCAGTCGGCTGCGCCGACAGCTCCCCTCGGAGAGGGGAGCCACTCTTCATCACTCTGGCTCCCCTCTCCGAGGGGAGCTGGCTGCCGAAGGCAGACTGAGGGGAGGTGCGCTTAAGAATGCCTACTTGTCTCGATCGGCCAACGGCCCCAGCCAATTATCCTCTTCCGGTTCTCGGGCGGAGGAAATGGGCTCTTCGGGCAGGTGGCGGGCCGGCAGGGTGGTCGGCTTGAACGGGAACTTCTCGGCGCGCATCTTCTCATACGCCACGATGTCGTCCTCGTGACGCAGCGTCAGATCGATGTCGTCGTAGCCGTTCATCAGACGCCAACGCACGTAGTCGCCCACTTCGAACGGCAGGGTCACGTCGCCGCAGGTCACGGTGCGCTCACCCAGGTCTACGGTCATCTCGCGGCCGGGCTCCTCCTCAAGGAGCTTCCACAGCAGCTCGATGGACTCCATCGGCATAATGGCGGCCAGCACGCCGTTCTTGGCGGTGTTGCCGTAGAAGATGTCGGCGAAGCGCGGCGCGATCACCACGCGGAAGCCGTAGTCGTGCAGCGCCCACACGGCGTGCTCGCGGGAGGAGCCGATGCCGAAGTCAGGGCCGGCCACCAGAATCTTGCCGTTGCGGTACGGCTCCTGGTTGAGCACGAAATCGGGGTTACGACGCCACGCGTAGAACAACGCGTCGTCAAAGCCGGACTTGGTCACGCGCTTGAGGAACACGGCGGGGATGATCTGGTCGGTATCCACGTTGGAACGGCGCAGCGGCACGCCCACACCGGTGACGACAGTAAGTTTTTCCATGATTGCGATCCTTTGAAAGTCTGTGAAAATCTGCGATTGGTAATACGAAACGACTCGAACAGACCGAAGGTCTGCCTTCCCCTCGAGGGGAAGGTGTCCGACGCAGTCAGACGGATGAGGTGCTCGACATACAAGCCGACGCGCAAATGCAGTCAACGCACGTCGCGCCTTCGTCGTGTCACCTCATCAGTCGGACTGGCGTCCGACAGCCTCCCCTCAAGGAGAAGCTTGCCCTCAGTCATACGAGCCGTGCGACGGTTTACAGGTCCGCGGGGCTGGAGATGGTGCCGCGGATGGCGGTGGCGGCAGCCACGGCCGGCGATGCCAGATGCGTGCGGCTGCCCTTGCCCTGACGGCCCTCGAAGTTACGGTTCGACGTGGAGATGGAACGCTCGTCGGCCACCATCTTGTCCGGGTTCATGCCCAGGCACATGGAGCAGCCGGCGTTGCGCCATTCCGCACCGAAGTCCTTGAAGATCTTGTCGAGTCCTTCCTTCTCCGCCTGCAGGCGCACGCGGGAGGAGGCCGGCACCACGAGCACGCGGTGCAGGCTCTTCGCCTTGTGGTGGCCCTTCATGATCGCGGCGGCGGCACGCAGATCCTCGATGCGGCCGTTGGTGCAGGAGCCGATGAACACGGTGTCCACGGCGATCGACTTGATCGGCTGGCCGGGCTTGAGACCCATGTACTTGATGGCGCTTTCCGCGGCCACGCGCTTGGTCTCGTCGGTGATGGTCTCCGGGTCGGGCACATTGGCGGTGATCGGCAGGCCCTGACCTGGGTTGGTGCCCCACGTCACGTACGGCTGCAGGTCCTCGGCGCGCAGCGTCACTTCCTTGTCGAACACGGCGTCGTCGTCGGTCTTCAGCGTCTTCCAGTATTCAACGGCCTTGTCCCACATCTCGCCCTGCGGTGCGTGCGGACGACCCTTGAGGTATTCGAAGGTGATCTCGTCGGGGCTGACCATGCCGGCGCGGGCACCCGCCTCGATCGACATGTTGCAGATCGTCATGCGGGCTTCCATGCTGAGCTTGTGGATGGCCTCGCCACGGTATTCGATCACGTGGCCCTGGCCGCCGCCGGTGCCGATCTTCGCGATGATGGCAAGGATGATGTCCTTGGCGGTCACGCCTTCGGGCAGCTCGCCCTCCACGTTCACGGCCATGGTCTTGAACGGCTTGAGGCTCAGGCACTGGGTGGCCATCACGTGCTCCACCTCGCTGGTGCCGATGCCGAACGCGAGCGCGCCGAACGCGCCGTGCGTGGAGGTGTGGGAGTCGCCGCACACTACGGTCATGCCGGGCTGGGTAAGGCCGAGCTGCGGGCCCACCTGATGCACGATGCCCTGTTCGGCGTCGCCGAGCGGGTGCAGACGCACGCCGAACTCCTTGCAGTTCTTTTCGAGCGTGCTCAGCTGGGTGGCGGAGGTCTTGTCGGGGTTCGGCTGATCGATGTTGACGGTCGGGGTGTTGTGGTCCTCGGTGGCGATGAGCAGGTCGGTGTGACGCGGCTTGCGGCCGGCCAGACGCAGGCCCTCGAACGCCTGCGGGCTGGTCACCTCGTGCATGAGCATGAGGTCGATGTAGATCAGGTCCGGCTCGGCGTTCTCGCCCTTGCGAACGAGATGGTCGGCCCAGACTTTCTCGGCCAATGTGGTTCCCATAACAACCTCCTGGAGTCAGGGTTTTGCAACGTTTCCAACGTTTGTGCAACGTCCGTCGACGTCTGTTCCTCATCGATTTCTTCAGTCGACCGTTCCTGCGAACAGCCTAGTCACATTGAGTATGGTGCGTCGGCCAAATTCGAGACTTTTGCATTTCACATTCTGAGATGGCATAATCCCAATCATGGCAATCGAAAACGGCGCGACTTCAACGGTGGGACCGGTGCAGACGAAAAAAGATTCAGCAAAAGTATTGACAAATCAGCGAAATGCCTCAAACCCGAGCGCACAGGGCGATGAGACGGGTGCCGAACGCACCATCAACGGCCGCAAGGAAGTGCATTCCGGCGTGGGCGTGCTCGACAAGACCGCGAAGATCCTCGACACCCTTGAGGGCGGTCCGGCCACGCTGGCGCAGCTGGTGAACGAGACGGGCCTGGCCCGACCGACGGCGCACCGTCTGGCGATCGCATTGGAGAAGCATCGCTTCATCGTACGTGATCAGCACGGCCGGTTCGTGCTCGGGTCTCGCTTTGCGGAACTGGCCGCGGCGGCGGGCGAGGATCGTCTGCTCACGGCGTGCGGCCCGATCCTGCAGACGCTGCTCGACCGCACGGGCGAGTCGGCGCAGATCTACCGTCGTCAGGGCGATCAGCGCGTGTGCATCGCCGCGGTGGAGCGTTCGAGCGGTCTGCGTGATTCCATTCCGGTGGGCGCGATCCTGTCGATGGAGGCGGGTTCGGCGGCGCAGATTCTGCTCGCCTGGGAGGATCCGGAGCGTATGCATCAGGGTCTTCGCCGCGCCAAGTTCACGGTGGCGAAGCTGACGACGGTGCGCAAGCGCGGCTGGGCTGAGTCGGTGAACGAGCGCGAGCCGGGCGTGGCTTCGGTGAGCGCGCCGATTCGCAACGCCTCCGGTCAGGTGATCGCCGCTATCTCGATCTCGGGTCCGACGAACCGCATGGGCACCACGCCGGGTCAGCATTTCGCCCCGCTGGTCATGGCCGCCGGCAAGTACCTGTCCGATGCCCTGATCCGCGCCCACGCCGGCGCGGGCATGTAAACCCCGAACCCTTTTGTTCTCCCTCCCGGGGAGGGAGATGTCATGACGAAAGTCATGACAGAGGGAGGGATCAGGCACCCTCACAGGACACAATCCCTCCCTCAGACCGCCTACGGCGGCCAGCTCCCTCCCACGGAGGGAGCACCAACTATTTGACCGGCCCCGCCCCTTTGTTCCCCCTCCACGGGAGGGAGATGTCATGACGAAAGTCATGACAGAGGGAGGGATCCAAACCCCTTCAGGACGCAATCCCTCCCTCAGACCGCCTACGGCGGCCAGCTCCCTCCCACGGAGGGAGCACGCAGATGGGTCCTATTTTCTCTTTCCCGTGAATCCCAGCGACGCCACCGCGGCAGCGAAGCCGGCGGCGATCGTGGCCAGGGTTCCGGGCTTGCGCAGCAGATTCCACGCATCCCCCGGATTGGTCGGCACGTGGCTCATCGCGAACGTGTACACCTTGCGCGACGACGGCTTGCCCACGATGTCACCAAACTCGAGCAGCTGCGTGCGCGGCTCGTACGGGTGACGGATGTCGAACTCGAACAGTCTGGCCGCGCGCTTGGCCGGTACGGGGCCATACGAGCCGAATCCACAGGTGGGCGTGGCACCGAGCATGATGCCCTCGTTCGTGCCCACGAACCCGTTGCGGTGATCATGGCCCGCGAACAGGCCGAAGTATCCGTCGGTCTCCTTCATGATGTGGAACTCCCCGCAATCCACGTCGGGGCAGCTCACACCCTCGCACAGGTAACCTCCGGGCAGGGTCTTGTCCTCGTCGAGCACGTAGCAGGCGCCGTCGAAGCTGCGGTAGCCCTGGATCGCGTATGCGGTAGTGGACGGCACGGCCTTGAGCACGTCGTAGAACTGCGGAATGGGGATGTGCTGGAAGATCAGCGATTTCGCCCCGATAGCGGCGGGCACGGCGTCAAGGAAGTCGAGCGCGCGCTGGCTGGGAGCGCCGTAGCCGCCGGACTTCGCGTAATCGCCGGAGTCGACGACCACCAGCCCCATCACGTTGCGTTTGTGGTCCACGTCGGCCACGGGCAGTGCAAAGGTGCCAGGCTCGCACGCGTACGCCGTCTGGTCCTTGAGCAGACCGTTGGCGTCGGCGGGCTGAGCAGCGAGCGCGCCGGTCTGCTCGGGCGCGGCCATGGCCGGGTTCACGCATCCGGGGAATTCACGGTAGATGGCGTCGAGCTCGGCGTTGTCGAGGCCGCATTGGAAGTCGTGGTTGCCGTAGGTCACGACGAACGGGATCTCCCGGTCGACAAGCGGCTGAACGAACTGACGGATGCACCCCCGCACGAGTTCTCGCGTATGGTCGAGTTCCGCAGGGTTCGTCGCGCCGGCCTTCGGGTAATCCCATGCGCGCTTGCGGAAGGTCTTAGTGTAGGCGGAATCGTATCCGGCGATCTGGTCGCCGGTGAAGACGACGAGGTCCGGCCGTGCGGCGTCGCAGGCGGCCTCGATCAGGCGGATCGTGTCGGATGCCACCTTGGGACCGTCCTGGATGTCGGTGAGCTGCAGCACACGGAATTTGCCGGAACGGTGGAATTGGAGGCGTCCGAGTTTAGCGGAGACGGAGATGGGTCGTTCCTCGTCGGCGGCCGATCCACGCTGAATTCGTTCACTCATACCTTCAACCCTACTTCACCTAACCTGAGAATCAACCGAAAGCACGTCACCGTATGCCGAATGCGTAAGATTCGCCAAGACGCCGACCGGCTTAACGAACTTGAGCCTATCCGACAAGCAAGGTCGTCAAGATTCCCGCCCCCGACCGTCGCGCAGAGGCCCGCGCAGGAGCAATCCTCGAGTTCTGAAGTAATCTGCGGTTTCTGCGGACACCAATCTCAAAGTTCTGAAGTTCCCACGGGGAATAACGCGAGTACGATCCATGCAATCGCAACGGTCATACTCTGGATTTGCGCCTTTCGTACTTCAGAACTTCGAGATTGATGTCTGCAATGGACTCAAATCACTTCAGAACTTGAAGATAGGTGCCACAGGAGCCCCAATGCCCAGTGGCAGGGTCATAGGGGCTATAGGAACTAAACGCGGTGCTTATGCTCTGGGTTGGGGGGGGGGTACAGCAGTAATCGCATCGAGGCGTCATTAATTCCCTTCAAGAAAATAGCACCTCGATACACCTACTGCCGCAAGGCCAAACCCGGAACATAAGCAACACTTTTGTTCCTATAGCTCCAATCACATTTCACAGCGACAACCATCGGTGCCTTAATTCCGGTCTTTACTGCCGGTGTCACCGACGCCGCCGGTAGGACTCCAACCAGATCGCCTTCGACAGGTCTAATGAATAACAAAAAACCTCGCCAGATCAATGATCTGGCGAGGTTATTCGCTGGGGTACCTGGACTCGAACCAAGAATGGATGAACCAGAATCACCTGTGTTGCCAATTACACCATACCCCAATTGGCAAGCAAAACGGCCCTTGGCGAGCCGTTTCGTCGTCGTACCCCCAACCGGATTTGAACCGGTGTTGGCGCCGTGAGAGGGCGTAGTCCTAGACCGCTAGACGATGGGGGCATCTTCACTTTTCAGCGGCTGCGGCGTGAACCGCAACGAGTGATTAATATACGCGAACGTCAGCGCTTGTGCAACTTACGGCGTGTCGCAAGCATTTGCAACGGTTTCGATCATCACACCATGGCCCCCGGCATGCCAGCCTCACCGCCAACGCCACCTCGCCAACACCACCTCACCCTCGCCGCAGCCGCCATCCATCCCGCAATTCACAGCGCCAAACACCCGTCTCAACCACTCCGAAACGGGTATTTGATGCTGTGAAGAGCAAATGTTCTCGCATACCGAATATTCGAGTCTCATACATTCCGATATACGGATGGCATAGACGACGCAACCTATATGACGCGATCGGTGCAGCAGGCAGCTGCCGGCATGTGACGAAGTCAGCGGATACAGGCAAATGCCCGCAGATACGAAAAAGGCTCCGGTGTTTGCCGGAGCCTTTGCTTGTACCCCCAACCGGATTTGAACCGGTGTTGGCGCCGTGAGAGGGCGTAGTCCTAGACCGCTAGACGATGGGGGCATCTTCACTTTTCAGCGGCTGCGGCGTGAACCGCAACGAGTGAATAATTTACGGGAGCATTCCATTTTCGTCAACTACGGCGTGTCACATTGTGACCCTTTGGTTGACAAAACCGGTTTCATCGCTCTTTGAGAGGCCATTCCGCCGATCACGGCAGCCCGGCCAGAACGTCGATCATCCACGTCGACGCCCGCGCATACGCGGCCCACACATGCATAGCATGCATAGTCCCCGCACATACACGCAAATGGGACGCCCGCCGGATGCGACGGACGCCCCACAAGCCTCACAATATGCGCAGATGCGAGCGGCTTCCGGCCATGCAATCACAGCGATCACACGACCGGATCAACGATCACAGGTGCTCGCGCAGGCCCTTCAGACGAGCCACGGTCACGTCCTTGCCGACGATCTCCATGGACTCGAACAGCGGCGGGGACACGCGGCGGCCGGACATGGCCACGCGCACCGGGCCGAACGCCAGACGCGGCTTGTAGCCGCCCTCCTCCACGAGCACCTTGCTGAGCAGCTCGTGCAGCGGATCAGTCTTCCACTCGGACTCGTCAACGGCCTCGAGCGCGGCAATGGCCTTGTCGAGCACGTCGGCGGCGGAATCCTTGAGCTGCTTGCGGGCGTCGGCGTCGGGCTCGATGTAGCCCTCGGTCGACAGCAGCGAACCGACCATGCCGGCCACTTCGCCGAGCAGGCGCACGCGCGGCTGCACGAGCGGCGCGGCGGCCGTCAGCACGGCCTTCTCACGGTCGGTGAGCGCATCCCAGTTGTCGGCGGAGACCACGCCGTCGCGGTGCAGGTACGGCACGGAACGACGCAGGAAGTCCTCGGGCTCGAGCGCGCGGATGTGCTCGGCGTTGATGGAAATGGCCTTGTCGATGTCGAAGCGGGCCGGGTTGGCCTTCACGTCGCGCACGTCGAACTTGGCGATCATCTCGTCCATGGAGAACACGTCGCGGTCGGGGGCGATGGACCAGCCGAGCAGCGCGAGGTAGTTGAGCAGACCCTCGCGGATGAAACCGGCGTCACGATGGTTGAACAGGTTGGACTCCGGGTCACGCTTGGAAAGCTTCTTGTTGCCCTGGCCCATCACGTACGGCATGTGGCCGAACAGCGGGGTCTGCTTGGCGATGCCGAGCTCGATCAGGTAGCGGTAGAGCACGATCTGACGCGGGGTGGAGCTGAGGAGGTCCTCGCCGCGCAGCACCACGTTGATGTCCATCATGGCGTCGTCCACCGGGTTGGTGAGCGTGTACAGCGGGTCGCCGTTCGGACGCACGATCACGTAGTCCGGCACGGAGCCGGCCTTGAACTCGATGGTGCCGCGGATCAGATCGTCGAACGCGATGTCCTCGTCGGGCATGCGGATGCGCAGCGCGGGCTTGCGGCCCTCGGCGCGGAAGGCGGCCTTCTGCTCCTCGGTGAGGTTGCGGTCGTAGCCGTCGTAGCCGAACGCCTTCGGACGACCGGCGGCCACGTTGCGGGCCTCGATCTCCTCGGGAGTGGAGAAGGATTCGTAGGCGTAGCCGGCCTCGAACAGCTTGGCGGCAACGTCCTTGTAGATGTCGGTGCGCTCGGACTGACGGTACGGGCCGTGGGGGCCACCGACGTCGATGCCCTCATCCCAGTCGATGCCGAGCCAACGCAGGGATTCGAGGATCTGGTTGTAGCTTTCCTCGGAGTCGCGCTGAGCGTCGGTGTCCTCGATGCGGAACACCAGCTTGCCGCCGGTGGCGCGGGCCTCGGCCCAGTTGAACAGAGCGGTACGAATCATGCCCACGTGCGGGGTGCCGGTGGGCGACGGGCAGAAGCGCACACGAACGTCCTTGGGAAGTTCGGGCTTTGCTGCGGACTTTGCGTTTTCAGAATGCTCTTCAGTCATACGCCCTATTGTGCCGCGCCGACGCGACGGATACCAGACCATTCGCGGGACTCCATGCGGGAGGATTCCAGATGCGCGGGATGAACGGTTTCATTGCGGACATCATGCAGGGGGGTTAGTGTGGAACATGTTGTGCGATAAGTGAAGACGTCAGTAAGAGAAAACCGTTGCGACCCGTAGGGTCCGACAAGGAGAAGACCATGTTCTGCACGAGCTGTGGTGCCAAAAACGACGAATCGAATATGTTCTGCACCGTGTGCGGCGCACCGTTGGAGCACGATCCCGCGCAGGAGCCGCCTGCGACGAACGCCGACGATGGCAAGAGTCATGTGCACGTCAACAATCAGGGTTACGGCTACGGGCAGCGGCCGATGGACTTCCGGAATGCCGGTGCGGGCCAGACGCCGATGTCGGCGCCGCAGTCTCCGACGCCCCAGCCGTCGATGCCGCAGAATCCGTCGATGGTACAGCCGATGGCCGCGCCCGGCGGAACAGCCGCGCCCGGAACGCCCGGGAGCATCGACGTCGGCAACACCATCAACGTTCCCGGCGGCGCCAATGCCAATGGCGGCGGATTCCCCGGAGGCGCGTCCGTCGGAGCGGGAATGCCCGGCGCCGCGGCCGTTCCCGCTCCGACGCAGAACAGGAACAAGATGATCGCCATCATCGCGGCGTTCGTGGCCGTTGCGTTCGTGGGAGGCATTGCGGTCGCCACACTGATGCGGCAGAACGATTCCACGTCCACCGCTCAGTCCGCACAGTCCAGCCAGTCCCCCGTCTACGGCGGATCGGATGAGGCGAGCGCGGGCACGCCGGAGCAGACCATGGGCAAGGTCGTGTCGGTGAGCGCGGGCGGTTCCTTCGATCTGGCGGTGGATGCCAACGGCAAGGCATGGGCGTGGGGCTACAACGGCCATGGTCAGCTCGGCAGCGCGACCGGCAGCGACTCCCAGTCCACCAAGCCGGTGCAGGTGGCGATCAAGGGCACGGTCACCAAGGTGGCGGCCGGCACCGATCATGGTCTGGCGCTCACCTCCGACGGCAGCGTCTGGGCGTGGGGCGCGAACGATCACGGTCAGGTGGGCGATGGCAGTGCTGCGGTGTCGGTGGGCAAGCCCACCAAGGTGACCGGCCTGTCCGGCGTCACCGACATCGATGCGGGTGACCGCTATTCCCTCGCGCTGAAGTCCGACGGCACGGTGTGGTCGTGGGGCTATGGCGACGGTGGTCGTACCGGTCATGGCATCGGCAACAGCGAGGATACGCTGGAACCGCAGCAGATCGCCGGCCTGTCGGGTGTGATCGACATCGGAGCGGGCACGAAGCATGGCATTGCGCTCACGAATTCCGGCGAATACACGACGTGGACGTGGGGCGGCGGCTCGAACACCGATGGCCCGGTGCCGATTCCGAACGCCGGCGATGTGGCGGCCGTGGATGCGGGCAACCAGTATTCGATCGTGCTGCATCGCGACGGCACGGTGCACGGCTGGGGGCAGAACGACAAGGGCCAGCTCGGCGACGGCAACCCGAAGGCGTGGCAGGCGCAGCTGGTGGACGCGGATGGCATGCCGAGCATCACGGCGATCTCGGCCGGCGACTCGCACGTGCTGGCACTGGGATCCGACGGCAGCGTCTGGGCATGGGGTCTGAACGACAAGGGCCAGCTGGGATCCGGCAGCGGTTCGAGCACGGTTCCGGTGCAGGTCGGCGTCTCGAACGCCACCGCGATCGGGGCGGGTGGCAGCCGCAGCGTGGCAGCCACCTCCGACGGTCAGGCGCTGAGCTGGGGCGACGGCACGAGCTCGCCCACGGAGATGAAGTAGGGCTCCCCGCCTATCGGTACACAAACCGAAGATACGACTAGTCCTCGTTGGAATTCCAACGCGGTTCGGGGCATATCTTCGATTTGTGTACCGTCATAGGGGCATACTGTGGGTTTTGGATCAATCGATTTCCCGGCCGATCGGCGCGCAGGCTCCTCACCTTACTGTTCTCCGTCATCGACCGTGGCGCACACGCGCAGGAGGCAAGGTGAAGTGAACAAGGTCAGGCAGTATCTTCCCACCGTGATCGCGGTGATCGTTCTCGTGGCGGTGTGGGAGGCGTGGTGCCGTCTCGGCAACGTCTCCCCCATGATGATCTCGTCGCCGAGCGAGATCGTTCAGGCGACCATCGAGACGTGGCCCACGCTCTGGCCGGCCACCACGGTCACGCTGTACGAGGGCGTGGTCGGTTTCCTGCTGGCGGTGCTGTTCGGCGTGATGATCGGCATCGGATTCCACTGCTCGCGCACGCTCAACGCCGCGCTGTTCCCGCTGCTGGCGGCCGCGCAGACGATGCCGCTGATCACCATCGCCCCGCTGTTCATCATCTGGTTCGGCTTCGAGACGTCGGGCAAGATTGTGATCGTGGCCGTGTTCGGCCTGTTCCCGATCGCCGTGCAGACCGTGCGCGGCCTCGACGCGGTGCCGCAGTTCTACTCCGATGTGGCACTCACCTGCGGCGCCACGCGCACGTGGACGCTGTGGCATGTGAAGCTGCGCGTCGCGGCCCGGCAGATCTACGGCGGCGTGCGCATCTCCGCCGCGTACATCTTCGCCACGGCGGCCACGGCCGAATATCTGGGCGCACGTAAGGGGCTCGGCATCTGGCTGCAGGCTGCGTACAACTCGTTCCGCACGCCGCTGATCTTCTCCGCCACGTTCGTGATCGTGGCATTGACGGCCGTGCTCATGCTCGTCGTGAATCTGTCGGAACGCGTGCTGCTCGGACCTGCCGGCGACGACGAGGATCCCGACGCCGAGGAGTAGTCCGACCGTCGTTGTTCGTTCGATCGGAGCAATCGATCAGGGGTTCTCATAATCGCACAATAGTCACCACTACATTTTCACCACACAATGTGGGAGAATGGTGATGGATCAACGAATGTGCACGGCACGACACCGCCCGACGATCACCTTCGCACGACGGCGCCGACGCGCACTCAAAGAAGGGATATCTATGACCGATCCGAACAGCAACGGGTACACCGGCGGCAACACGAACCCCTACGGGCAGAACGGCCAGTCGGGCTACGGCCAGAATTACGGACAGTCGGGCAACGGAGCCAATCCGTACGGCCAGCCGAGCCAGCCGTCGTATGGACAGCAGACGGGAGCCAGCCCCTACGGCCAGTCTCCCTACGGCCAGACCAGTGGCCAGACGAGCGGCAGCCCGTACACGCAGAACACGAACCCGTACGGCGGCAATCCGTACGGTCAGGGCTCCAACCCTTACGGACAGCCGAGTACGAACCCGTACGGCCAGCCGGGTCAGGCGGGCGCGGGCTACGGTCAGCAGCCGCCGATGGCGCCGGCACCGCAGTACGGCGGTCAGAACGCGTACAGCGCGACCGGCGAGCCGCCGCTGTGGGCCCCGTGGTACGGCATTTCGTTCCCGAATGCGATCGTGCGCTTCTTCAAGAAGTACGCGGTGTTCCACGGCCGCGCCTCCCGCAGTGAGTACTGGTGGTGGTTCCTGTTCAGCGCGATTATTGGCGCGGTGTTCAGCCTGCTGAGTTCGGCCACTGACGGCAGCACGATCATCGAAGGGCTGGAGGGCATCTGGAACCTTGCGGTTCTCGTGCCTGGCGTGGCGCTGGCCATTCGCCGCATGCACGACGCGAACCGCAGCGGCTGGTGGGTGCTGCTGCCGTACGGTCTGATCGTGCTCGCGATCATCGTGATGCTCATCGGCGGCGGCGCCGGAATCCTGGCTGCGACCGGCAACGGCGGTGTTGGCGGCGGTGTGAGCAGCATCGGTCTGATCATCGTCGGATTCCTGCTGCTGATCGCGGGCGGCATCACCAGCATCGTGCTGTACATCGCGCCGAGCGATCCGCAGGGCGCACGCTTCGATCGTCCGAACGCGTGATCTGCTGAAACAGCTATACAGCATTGGCTCCCCTCAGTCCGCCATACGGCGGACAGCTCCCCTCAGAGAGGGGAGCCAGGGGGGGATTAATTCGATGGCTCCCCTCGTTGAGGGGAGCTGTCAACGCAGTTGACTGAGGGGAGCATTGGCCAGACACTAACTTGGCCGTGCTCCCCTCAGTCTGTCTACGACAGACAGCTCCCTTCAATCCACCAACGGTGGACCGAGGGGAGCCAGTTGCATATTGGGCGAAAGGCGATGAGGCCTTACAGCTCCACGGTCTCCTTGCCGGGATCGTCCTTGACGTGGGCGAACTTGGCGGCGAGCGCGGCCTTGCTCTTGGCCTCGTCCTCCTCGCGCGCCTTCTTCTTGGCCTCGGCCGGATCCCACAGCACGTCCTCGCGATGCTTGCGCCATTCGGTTGCGGCGGGCTCGGCGAGCACGTCGATGAACTTCGCGGCGCCACCATCATCCGGGCCGGCGACGGCGATCTCACGCAGCTGCTTCACGGTGTCCAGCTCGAGGAACACGCGCGGCACGCCCAGCCATTCGTCGAACTCGTTGAAGTACAGCACGGCGGGCAGTGCGGCCTTGAGCGCGGTCTCCTCGTCGTCGCCGGCGGTGAGCGCCAGCATCTGCGCGAACGCGGCGGCGCCCAGCGCGTAGCGACCGGGCAGGTCGTCTGCAGTCAGAGCGGAGCCTTCGGCGGCAGCGGCGGCGATCAGTTCACGCGCGGCTGCAACGGTGTCGTCGTCCCACACGTCACCGAGCTGAGAGGCAGACTCCACGATGCGCTCGGCGTCGCCGTCCTCGGAGAAGTCGACGGAGGTGTCGTACGCGTCGTTGGCGTTCAGCAGCGCGTCGACCAGCGTCTGCGGACGGCCGGGGATCTCGTCGGCGCCCTCGTACACGTATTCGGCGTCGGGCATGGTCACGTCCTCGCCGGTGAGCGCGATGGCAAACTGCCTCGTCACGCGCACCTGGAAGGATTCGGCGTACTTCACGTCGTTGTCGATCTGCACGTGATCGTGCAGGGGCCACAGATCGGTCAGTTCCTTGCCGACTTCGATGGCAGCAGTGGTGGCCGGCAGCTGCTTCAGCGCGGCCACGGAAGAAATCCATGTGGTATTGCTCATACCTTTCAGTATGGTCGCGCTGACGGAGAAATCCGGCGGTTTTCGCCAAGTTGACCCGCGTTCGGGCGGTTTTCGTGACCAAGATCACGTTGACGACCAACAATGACGATTACCAATGACGGTCCGCTCGGGAAACGTGCGAGACCGCGCACGTCACTGCACGCCGGCGGCCGGGTCGGCGTACGCGACGGCGAGCAGTTCGCGCGTCTCCGAGTCGAACGTGAACGACGTGACCGAGGCGAGCGCGGTGTGACGTTTCCACATCCAGTGCTCGGCGCTGCCGGTCTCCATGAGGTGACGGAACGAGTAGATCGGCGATTCGTGGCTCACGACGATCACCTGCTCGCCGGGGTATTCGCCCACCTTTTCGTACACGAAGTCGCTCATGCGCTGGCCGATGTGATCGTAGCTTTCGCCCCACGACGGCTTGTGCAGGTTGCGGATGAGCCGCAGGTTCTCCGGCCGCCACAGCGCGCCGTCGCCGTGGCCGATGCGCTTGCCGCGGAACTCGTTGCCCGCCTCGATCACGCGCTCGTCGGTGGTGAGTTCGAGCGGCTGCTCTCCGCGCTCCTCACGCACCGAGTTGAGCGCCTTGAGGATCTCGCCGGCGGTCTCGCGCGTGCGGTCGAGCGGCGACGAATAGACCGCGGCCGCATGGTTGAGCCCGGAATGCGCGGCGATGTAGCGGGCCGTAGCCTGGGCCATGCGTACGCCGCGCGAGGAGAGATGGAAGTCGGGCAGACGTTCGTAGAGCACGTGGTTCGGGTTGAACACTTCGCCGTGACGGACCAGATGAATGGTGGTTGCGGGCATCGTCGATGAGGCTCCTTTACTGGGATCGTCGGACGGGTTCGTCGGGATGGACTCACCGAGGCAAATCGCTGAACCGGAACCGTCAGGGCAAACCGCTAAGGCAAACCGCTGGAGCGGAACCGCTGAGACAGCCGATACAGTCACTCGGACAGCCGCCGACGACGAACGTTGTTATCGCTGCCATCCAGTCTACCCGTATGGTGTCGGCTTCCCCACTGTCGGGCGTACGGCGACATGAGCATTAGCGGTAATCGATGGCGAATGACGACAGACAGACCGCGATAGATGGTCCGCGACGACCGCCGACGACTGTCCGCGAGGTCACAGAAAATTCATATGAATACTGGACGAATGCTGCGTGTCGGGGTCGGGAAAAGGTATAGGCTAGCTCAAGTTTGCATGCAGTAACCGAATGGTCGGTATGCGAACATAACCGAAAGAATCGACGAACGTAATCGATCACCAACCCTGTCACGGGCGGAACGGCAGCGCGGCCAAAGCGGACCGCGGCCGGCAACGCCACGAGCACCACCAAAGGAGGAGAGGCAAGGCATGTCAACATTCATCCAAGCGATCAAAGACGTCAACCATCGTGTATTCGGCGGCTATGCGGAGCTTCTCCGCATGCCGCACTCCGCACGCTACGCCATCGGCTCGGTCATCGCCTGCATGCCGTTCCCCATGGTCGGCATGACCATCACCATCTCCGTGCAAACCTACTACGGCAGCTACGGACTCGCCGGCGCGCTCACCGCCGTGCAGGCCATCGCACTCGCCATCCTCACGCCGCTGCTCGGCAAGCTCACCGACAAGTTCGGCCAGCGGCAGGTCTCCATCCCCACGATCATCCTGTGGATGGTGTCGGCCATCGCGCTCGTCACATGCATCACGCACCGCGCGCCCGAATGGATCCTGTACTGCATCACGCCGTTCCTCGCATGCATCCCGCCGTGGGGCGCCATGAGCCGCGCCCGCTGGACGCACCAGCTCAAGGGCGACAGCGAGAAGATCAACCGCGCGCTGTCGCTGTCCGGCGTGTTCGACGAATGCATGTGGGTGGTCGGCAACCCACTCGCCTCGATCCTCGCCGTGATCTCCGGCGTGCTCGCGTTTTCGTTCACCGGCGTGTGCGTGCTCGTGGGCGCGCTCATGTTCCTCACCGAGCTGACCACCGAACCGCCGTCGCAGACGCAGCTGGCGCGCGCGGCCGGACTCACGCGCAAGGAGTACCGCGAGCGCGAGGCGGCCCGTGCGGCGGCCATTCAGGGCGGCGACGCGGACAACGCCAAGGATTCGATCTGGGGACCGGGTCTGATCGCCGTGTGCGTCACCTGGTTCGGACTCGGCGCGTTCCAGAGCGCCACCGCCATCTCGATCATCGCGTTCGCCAAGGAGCAGGACATGGCCCAGTTCACGGGCTTCGTGTTCGCCTGCTTCTCGTTCAGCTCACTGTGCGGCGCACTGGTGTACGGCGCGAAGAACTGGACGATCCCGCTGTGGAAGCGCTTCTACTTCTGCCTCGCCGTGGTGAACATCGGCATCAGCTGCTTCGTGCTCGCCAAACATCTGTGGGTCATCATGATCATCTACCTGCTGTGCGGCGTGTGCCAGGCGCCCACGTGGATCAACGGCAACCAGATCATGCTGCATCTGGTGCCGCCGTCGCGCTTCACCGAGGGTGTGGCGTGGATGGGCGCGATGAACTCGATTGGCGCCTCGGTCGGATCCGCGATCGCCGGCCAGTTCATCGACCGGTACGGTTCGCATGGCGGATTCATGACCGTGACCGTGCTCGCGCTCGCTTCGCTGGTGATCGCGTTCGTGGGCTTCAAGCAGATCAAGTCCAGCACCGAGACGCCGATCCTCGCCGAAGTGCACGTGTGACGGGGCTGGGCCGCTCCTACGCTGCGGGCTGCCGCCTTCTACGCTGCGGGTATGGCGTGGATTTGTAACGAACCCGCAGCGTGGCGCGGCTCCCGGTGCGGGTCTGTCATGGAACCGATACATACCCGCACCGAACCGATTCGTTCGCTGCGGGTATGTTCGTCGAGCGCATCAAACCCGCAGCGTGGGCTCGTATCCGCTGCGGGTATGTATCTTTGCACGAACGAACCCGCAGCGTGCGGCACCAGGTGGTATCAGGCAGCGGTCGCGGTGCCGTTGCGTATATCCCGTACGCCGCCACATACCAATTGAGGGTTCGTTGGAGACTCCCGACGAACCCTCAATCCAACTCGATGTGCGCAAGCGCCAAACGGCAAAGCTGTTCCGCTACTTCCAACCGAACGGCGCGTGCTCGATCGACCACATGCCCAGGCGATGCGAGAAGCTCTTCTCGCGCTTGGCCTCTAGCTCCTCCTCCGTGAGCTTGTGATCGCCGGAACGCAGGCGGTTCATGGCGTTGGTGTGTGTGTCGTCGAGCAGCCACTTACGGATGACGAAGTTCCAGACCATCACCACGGCCGTGGCCACGAGCTTGCCGATGTTCGTCCAGATCACGTACTGCGTGTGCATCGTGTACATCGAATCGTGCGGCATCCACGACGTGCTGATCCACACGATCACCTCGTTGATGATCCAACCGATGAACGAGGAGGTGAAGAAGATGGTGATTTCCATCCAGCGGGCCATGTCCGCGCGGTGCTTGAACACGAACTTCATGCTCGCCAGATAGTTGAAGATCAGCGATACGAAGAAAGAGATCGACGTGGCCAGAATGTTGTGCATGTGCATCATCAGAAGCAGGTTCATCAGGCCGTAATCGATGACAAAGGCGATGACACCCACGATGCCGAATTTCATAAGCTGTGCAATCAGTTTTCTCACCCGCCCCATTTAACTCAGGCACCCTGACCGGCGGGTTCGGGGGTGGGAAACCCCTCCCCGATCTTTACGATTTGAAGGATTTACGGGTTGGGACCGTTCGATTGTTCGATTCTGTGGGGTTTTGGGAGAGATCTGTTACGGGCCCAAGGTACGGCGGTTCACAAATCGAAGATAGCTCAGATTTTTGGGAGAATACCGCCGTCTTTTTTCGGTATCTTCGATTTGTGAACCGGCGCAGCTCGAGCCTCTTCGAATCGGAACATTCCCCGAACAGAACCGCACATTTAAGGATCGATTCCGGGCGATTTGCCGCATTGTTTGGACACATCACCAGTATGTGCCGAGACCGGCATCGCAGAACTGCAAAGTAGCCAAATTACAGCGCTGCAATTTCAAGGCCGCTGAACCCGTACTTTGCAGTTCTGCGATGTTTGCTTCGGAGCATCGCCTCCGCGACACCCGAAAACCGCACAATTCGGTTCACGTGGAACGCCCGAGGGGCGGGTTACGCTGGAATCGGGACAGTAACCGATCAATCAAAGGAGCGATCATGCCCGTCATTCACACCCATGCCAGCACCAACATCAGCAAGGAGCAGCGCGAGGCCCTGAAGACCGCGTACGGCAAGGCCATCACCGCGGTTCCCGGCAAGTCCGAAGGCTGGCTCATGTGCCCCTTCGAGGACAACATGCCGATCTACTTCGGCGGCGACGACGGCAAGCCCGCCGCCTACGTGGAGGTGAACGTATTCGGCAGCGACGTCCCGCGCGCCAGCTGGGAGGAGCTCACCCGCCAGATCGACGCCGCGCTGGAGGATGTGCTCGGCATCCCCTCCAACCGCGTCTACATCCGCTACACGGCGACGACGGACTGGGGTTGGAGCGGCCGCAACTTCTAGTCTTTCTCCGTCGCGAGCCCCTCGCGCTCGACCATGGCTCCCCTCGCTGAGGGGAGCTGTCGGTGCAGCCGACTGAGGGGAGATGGAGATACACACCACAGGGGATAGCACGGTTTGCCTGCGGGGTCTGTTTGGACGCAGGGAAACACTCCCCGCTTCCCGGAATGCAGGACTCCCCTCAGTCCGCCATACGGCGGACAGCTCCCCTCGGCGGCGAGGGGAGCCATGGGTTATGATGCGCCGTGCCAAGTCCACCAAACAAACAAAAAGGGCCCCGCAGACGCGCAACTGCAATGCGCGAATCTGCGGGGCCCTTTGGGCTTAAGCTCGGGTCGGTCGATTATCGACTGACATCATTCCCACGAAGCCCGGAATCAAACCGAATTAAACGGAATCAAACCGGACCGAACCGCGGTGAACGAAATCAGGCGGCGACCACCTTGATGGTGAAGTTGGCGGAGATCTCCGGGTGGAGCTGGACCGTAGCGGCGAACTCGCCGGTGGTCTTGATGTTCTCCACGGTGATGTCCTTGGCCTCGACGGCGGTGCCCTTGGCGGACAGCTCCTGAGCAACGTGCTTGGTGGAGATGGCGCCGAACAGCTTGCCGGACTCGGAGACCTTGGCGGCGATCTCGACGACGGTGCCCTCGATGGCGTTCTTGGCGGCCACGGCGTCCTCGCGAGTGGCGAGAGCGGCGGCACGGCGAGCGCGCTGCATCTGCTCGATCTGAGCGGCGGCACCCTTGCTCCACGCGAAGGCGAGGCCCTGCGGGATCAGGTAGTTGCGGGCGTAGCCCGGCTTCACCTCGACGACGTCGCCGGAGTGGCCCAGGTTGCTAACGGTGGTGGTGAGAATAACCTTGGTATCCTTAGCCATTGCTAAATCCTCCTATCAGCGGCCGGAAGTGGCGTACGGCAGCAGAGCCATCTCGCGGGCGTTCTTGATGGCCTTGGCGAGCTCGCGCTGCTCCTGGACGGTGACGCCGGTGATACGACGGGAACGGATCTTGCCGCGATCGGAGATGAACTTGCGCAGCAGAGCCACGTCCTTGTAATCGATCTCGGTAACCTTGGCAGCCTTCAGCGGGTTCGGCTTCTTCTTGAACGGCTTCACCGGCGGCTGCGGCCTCTTGCGTGACATATGCACTCCTTACAAATTACGACTGATGTCTTTGACTTTGTGTCGGCCTGTGCCGACTTTGTGTCTGTTGTCTGTTCGTCATGCCGCCCGGCTGTGGCCTGTGCCCGCCGTTGACGGTTGACGATGGTAAGCGTTAGAACTCCGGCTCGTCGTCTCCGCCACCGAAATCGTTGGTGGCTCCGAACGAACCGTACGAACCCGAGGCGTCGGCACCGCTCGACCACGGATCGGCCGCGGGGGCGGCCGGCGCGGACTGGTGCTGCGGAGCGGCCTGAGCGGCTGCACCGCCCTGGTATCCGCCCGAATATCCACCGGAGTATCCGCCCTGGTAGCCTCCCTGCGCGGGAGCCGCATTGTTGCGCGGGGCACCGGCGAATCCGCCACCCTGGCCTGCGCCCTGGTAGCCGCCGTTGCCTCCGTTGCTGTTGCGGGTCACCTGTGCGGTGTTGCGCGACAGTGCGGGTCCGATCTCATCCACGCGCAGCTCCACCACCGTGCGGGTGCTGCCGTCGTTGGCGGTGTAGGAACGCTGGGTCAGGCGGCCCTGCGCGATCACGCGCATGCCCTTGGCCAGCGACGCCTGGATGTTGGAAGCGATCGGGTTGTAGTTCGAATCCCATGCCGAGCAGCGGAGGAACAGCGCTTCGCCGTCCTCCCACTGACCCGACTGCCTGTTGTAGGTGCGGGGGGTGGAGGCGATGGTGAAGTTCGCCACCGTGGCACCACTCGGAATGGTACGCAGTTCAGGATCGGCCGTGAGGTTGCCCACGACCGTGATGACGGTATCTCCTGCCATGATTCAGCCTTCCTGGTTCGCCGCACCCTCGCCGTGGCTTGGGTTCGGCCGGGAATCGTACTTCGTTGACGTTCTATGCTCTAGAGGTTCTAGACGTGTAAGACGTGGGAAGTGATTCGGGCTATGCCCGAAGGATCACTTGGCGTCCTTACGAAGAATCTTCGTACGGATGATGGACTCGTTGAGGTTCAGCAGACGGTCGAGCTCGGCGCTGGTGGCCGGTTCGGCGGTGTACTCGACGACGGCGTAGTTGCCTTCGGTCTTGCCGGCGATCTCGTAGGCCAGCTTGCGACGGCCCCAGTAATCGGTGCTGTCGATGGTGCCCTTTTCATCGGTGACAACCGTGAGGAACTGCTCGGTGAGCTTCTTCAGTGCTCGTTCATCCAGCTCGGGATCGGCAATGAGCATCAGTTCATACTTGTGCGCAGACATCACCCACCTCCTTCGGACTAAAGGCCATGGACGGTCCATGGCAGGAGTGTGTAAGCGCGTGCCCAAAATGGGCAACTCTCATAAGCTACACTCCCCCGAGGACTACGACTGCGGCGAGTTGCGTTTTGCACTGCGTCGACTTTCCACAGCGGCCATCCTGCACTGATTTATCGAGATCATGTCGGGACGTCCGCAAACCAAACGATCGGCGACCACCCTTCCCCACCCCAATCTCCACCAAACTCCCAGCCGACTTCCAGCCGCGTCGGCTTAGCTATATACAGATCGTTATTTCAACAGATCATGCAACAGTGTCGTTTCAAGGCGACGATGACGACCTGACCGACACACAAACCGCAACTGCACGGATTACAACGGAAACCGCGCGGGCCACGCGCACGGCATGGCGATCAGATTCGCCGTGTCATTGACGGATCGGCGACATGACCATTGTGGCGCCGACCAACGAAGGGGGACATCATGGTATTCGGTTTTCTCAAAGACGCGTTGTCGAACGGCGCCGGCGATCTGCTCGGTCAGGTGGCCGAAAACGCCGGACTTTCCGACGTCGTGGGTTCGGTGCTGGGTGATGGCACCGCCGCCGCGCAGGATGCGGTAGGCGGGCTCGCCGATGCGGCAGGTGGATTGACCGGAGCCGCCGACGACTTCGGCGCGACCGCGCAGGATGCGGTATCGGGACTGACCGGCGCCACCGAGAATCTTGGTTCGGTCGCGCAGGACGCGACAGCTGGACTAGGCGACGCCGCGAGCGGACTGTCTGATGCCGGTTCGGGACTGGCCGATGCCGGCGCAGGCCTAGCCGATGCCGGGCAGACGGCGCTCAGCGATCTGGCCGGTTCCGGTTTGACTGATGCCGCGAGCGGCGTATGGGAAAGCGTGACCAGCGGCAACTTCAGCGGCGCGCTTGATGGTCTGTCCGCGGCCGATGCCGATCTGGGTGGCACGCTGCAGAGCGCGACCGACGGCTTGGCCGGCGCGGCCGGGGACGCGCTCGGCAACGCAAACCTGCAGGACGCCGCCGGGTCGCTCGGTGACGCAGCGGGATCCCTGAGCGACGCCGCGAGCGAACTGTTCGGCCGTCTTTTCGGCTGATCCGATAATCTCGGAATCTGAGCGAACGCCTTCATCCGTAGGCTCCCTAGGATGCAGGGCCTATCGAAATAGTCGGCCAGACGCTCCCCACCCACAGGCTCCCCTCGCTGAGGGGAGCTGTCGGCGAAAGCCGACTGGGGGGAGCACTGGTCCCATGGCATTTGCCCGTATGCTCCCCTCAGTCACGCTTTGCGTGACAGCTCCCCTCAGGGAGGGGAGCCGGAGCTACTGT
Source organism: Bifidobacterium callimiconis (assembly GCF_003952005.1). GTDB lineage: Bacteria > Actinomycetota > Actinomycetes > Actinomycetales > Bifidobacteriaceae > Galliscardovia > Galliscardovia callimiconis. Next base: position 111,540 of record NZ_QXGJ01000005.1, on the reverse strand, counting down.
GGCCGTCCCTCGGATGGTGGATCGATCTGTGCGGGACCGATGTGGCTCGCCGGCGAACTTGCCCGAGTTCTCATGCACACCGCTGGTATTTTGCCCGCATGCTCCCCTCAGTCACGCTTTGCGTGTCGGCTCCCCTCAGGGAGGGGAGCCGACGCTATTTGAGCCGTGCGGGAATCGTGCTCACACCGTTACGGTGAGGCGGCTGGCGGAGTCCTCGTTGATGCGGGTCACGCTGATCCGTTCGGCGATCTGATCCTTCAGCTGTCCTACGTGCGAGATCACACCGATGTCACGATGCCGGCTCATCGCACGCAGCACGTCAAGCACGTCGTCGAGGTACTCCTCCGACAGTGAGCCGAATCCCTCGTCGATGAACAACGTATCCATGGAAATGCCGCCGTTCTCCGCCTGGATGATGTCGGCGAGCGCCAACGCGAGCGCGAGCGACACGAAGAACGTCTCACCGCCGGACAGCGTGGTGGCCTCGCACGCGAGGTCGCTGCGCCGGTCGAATACTTCGATCGGCAGACCGGTCTTGGCGGTACGGCCCTCGTGCGCGCCGAGTCGCAGTTCGTAGACACCGCCCTTGATGTCGCGGAGGATTTCGTTGGCTCGGTCGAGCACGTCGCGGAATCGTTCGGTGACGGCGTAGGTGACGAGCGAGAGGCCTTCGTTTGCGGTGCCGGTGGCGAGTGATCCCGCGCGGCCGCCGGCGAGTAGCGCCATGTCGCGTACGGGCACGAATCGCGCCGACGACGATACCCACAGATCGAGCGCCGCCCGCAGCGCGGTCGCGGTCCGTTCACGTTCCACGTCGAGATTCCGGTCCTGTTCCTCCATACGGATGGCGGCGTCGCGGTCGGATTCCGCGCGGCGCACGGTCGATTCGAGTTCCCGTACGATCGCGCTCAGCCGGTCGGGCTCGGGCAACGATTCGAGTGCCTCGTCGGTCGATGGACGCGACTGCTGCGACTGACGCAACCGCTGCACGGGGGTCGTCTCCGATTCGACGGTATCGCCTGCCACAGATGCGTTGACCTCGGACACTTCCCCGCCGTCAGTTGTGAATATGCTGCCGACGTCAGTACCGTCGCCATTCGCACCGCCGGCATCAGCACCGACGTCCATACCATTGCCATCTGCATCGCCATCACCGTCGCCCTCAACACCATCATCAGCCCCGGCATCAGCCGCATACTGCGCCAGCACCGACCGCACGATGTCCGACGCCAGCTGGACCCGCAACGCGTCCAGGGTGCGCCGCACCTCGGCCTGGGTCGCATGATCGTCGCGGTCGAATCGGTCGATCTCGGACTGCAACCGCTGAGCCGCGGCAGTGTCGAGGCACGCCGCCAACGCCGTTTCGACCGTCTCGAAACCGCTCTGCGCCAACGCCTCGTCGTACGCCGTCGACACTGCAGACAGCTGGCGTTTGATCTCCTGCAACGCGGCGGCAAGCGCGCCGACCCGCTGCTCCAAAGCGTTGCGTTGTTTGATCTTCTGATCGATCCGGTCGACTTCGCGCGCTGCACGCTCGCACACGGCAATGACGTCGTTCGCTGCACGCTCGGCAACGACCGCACGCTCGGCAACGTCGTCGATGCGTTCGGCGAGCGCGGCCAACTCATCGGATATGGCGGCATCGTCCGACGCGGACATGACGGACTCACCGGATTTCGTGTCATCGGATACGTCGGGAACGAATTCCTTGGATATGCGCACCCCGGCATCCACACCAGATTCGAGTCCTGCTGCCGTCCCGGACTCGACATTCGTCGCGACCGCATCATTCAGCGTATTGACGGCAGCGTCTTCGTAACCGGATGCCTCCGCCTTCCCCGGTGCAGGCATCGCCTGCACCGCCGCCGCGCATGATTCCACGGCCGCACGAGCCAGTTCCAGCGCTCCGGATGCCTCGGCCTTTGCCACGTCCGCGCGATGCTCGCATTGGGCGACCCGATCGCCGGCGTCATGAAGCTTCTGCAGTCGCGCTTCCAACCGGGCTCGTTCCTTGCCGAGCTCGCGTATGCCGTCCAGTTCCTTGCGAGCCTGTGCGACCGCGGCTTCGGCGTCCGCGACGCTCATGTCTTGGGACTGTTCGGTTTCCGCCTCGATACGCGCCTTGCACACCGCCACCGCGCCTTCGGCTTCGGTCACGTGTTGTGCGGCGCGGCGAGCCGCCTGGTCGAGCTGGTTCAGCCTTGCCTCGTCGGGCACTGATTCGCCCGCGAGGGTATCGGCGCTCGCAGTCCGTTGCACGGCCGGATGCGGGTGATCCACGCTGCCGCACACCGGGCACGGCTGTCCGTCCGCGAGCTCTCCCGCCAGCCGCGCGGCACCCGCAGCGAAGAACGCCCGCCGCGCCTGCGTGTAGGCGTCGTCAGCCTCACGCCGCCGCTGCATTGCACGCTCGACGGCGGTCTGTAGATCCACCAGTCGGCCCTCCTCGGTCTGCCGTTTGCGCGCATGGTCGAGCACGGTTCGGGCGGATTGCAAGCGATCCTGCAGACCCGACCGCGTGGCTTCGCGACGGATCGCGTCCTCCAGCTGCTGCCGCAGTTCCGCTTCAGTGGCCTCATGGTCCAGTTCCCGCAGCGTCGCACGGGCCGACTCCGTCGCATCCTCGCACAACCGGACCTGCGACCGGGCACGATCGGCCTTGTTCCACGCGGCACGAGCGGCACCGGCACGCACGCCGAGTTCCTTGGCGGCGCGCAGGTTCGCTTCGGCGGCGGGACGACCGGCCGCCACGGCGTTCTCTCGTTCGCGCGCGGCGGTCAGCTCGTCCATAGGCTCGTACGCGTCGAGCTCGGACTTGGCCTTTTGCAATGCGGCGTCGCTTTCCGCCCGACGCCCCTGTACGGCGTTCAGTTCGCGTTGGGCGCGCGCCACGGGTTCGGCAGACGCGGAATCCCGCAGCCGGTCGCGCATGGCGTCGATATCGCGCCGGCGTCGTTCCAGCGCATCCCGCCGATCGACCGCATCCCGATACGCCTTATCGACGGACGACAGTCGACGCATGGCATCGAGCCTGCGCTGTTCGTTGTCGAGTCGGGTCGATGCCATCGTCAACGCGTCGTGACTGCGTTCAAGCAGATCGGCCGACGCCGTGGCAATGGCCGTCACATGACGGTCGAGCGCGTCCGCGATGTCGGACGGGCTCATGGCGGGCTCGGCCAGATCGCCGTCGTCGGTCAGGCACCAGTTCGCCCTGATCACGTCCAACGGATCGGCAGGAGCATCGTTCTCGGCACTGTTCTCGGCGTCGGCACCAGCACTGGCATCGCCGTCATCACCGAGATCGTCGGTCCTTCCGAAATCGAATGACGCCGAGTCAAGGTCAAGTCCTGCGGACTCGAAATCAAAATCCCCGAGCTCAAAGGACCCGTCACGTTCGTCTTCGACCGCAATCACAGCGGACGCATCGGTCTCCGCCGCAGCATCTCCCCCGTCGACACCGCCGACAGCGTCGCCGTCAGCACCATCGACACCATCGCCGCCAGCACCATCGCCATCGGCATCCACGTCGCGCACACGTCGTTCGATCGCCTCGGCGTTGCTGCGCGCATCGCGGATCGCGGCCACCACATCACGGCGCTGCGCGGTCACGTCATCGGCCTGAGCCTTACGCATCTCGTCGAGCGTTTTCTGGATCGACTCGTACACGTCCGCCTCGAACAGGCTCTTGATCAGCTGCGTACGCTCCTCCGGCTTGCACCGTAGGAAACCGGAGAACTGGCCCTGCGCGAGCATCACGGTCTTGGAGAACTGATCGCGCGTCAGATGCAGCAGCCGCAGAATCTCCGTACCGGTGTCACGCGCCTGACTCGCCAGCACCGTGTGATGGTCCGCGTCCTCGGCGTAGTCGAAGTATCGCGTGGCCGTGCCGTCGAGCGCGTCAGACCCATTCGGCAGCAGCGCTTCGAGACCGTCGTCCACCTTCCACAGCACGCCTTTGGCGTTCACCGACACCGTGCCTTCGCCGCGCTTTTTACGACGCTCGTAGGCCGGCTCGCGACGTACGCGATAAAACGCATCGTTGAGTTCGAAGATCAGTTCCACGTACGACGGCGTCTGGTCGGTGCCGAGGAAACGCGAGCGCAGACGGTCCTTGCTGGCCACGTCCACCGACACGTCTCCATACAGCGCGAAGCTGATGCAGTCAAGGATCGTTGATTTTCCGGCGCCGGTCTCGCCCTCGATCAGGAACATGTGCGACCGGTTGAGCGCCGCGAAGTCGATGGAATACTCCTGTTCGTACGGTCCGATGCCCTTGAACCGCATGCCGATGAGTTTCATGCGCGGACTCCTTTCTCGTTCCTGGCCGCGACGTTCCCTCGGCCTTTCGCATCGTCCTTCGTACCGGCACCGGCGGCGTGCACGCGTTCGACGGCGTCGCGCAGTACGGCGAGTTCGCTGTCGTTCGGATCGCGGCCGAGCGTGTACCGGACGAATCCTTCGAGCACATCGATCTCGCTGTGCGTTTCACGTAGGTTCGCCATGGTGCGGTCGTTGCCGTTGATGCTGCCGTGATCGGCTCGTCGTGTGATTTCGAAGTTCTTCTCCAACGCGTTGTCGTACGCGACGTCGAGCTTCTGATACATGCCGTGCGGGTAGGCGTCGGCGACCACGGTGAGCGACACCCAGTCGTGACGATATTCCGTGGCAAGGGTGCCGAGCAGTTCGTCGGGAGAGCCTTTGAGCTGGACGAGTGCGGGCTGACCGGATTCCACGGGGATCGTGCGGACGGCGATGCACGGACGCGTATCGGAACCGGCGGAGCCGTTGGGGTTGTTGGAGTTTCCGGAGTTGCCGATGCCGGCGGCGATGCTGGGCTCGATGGAATGTGATACGACCGAGTCGGTAGGGTCAGAGTCGGTAGGGGTGGAGTCGGCGGAGACGCCGGTGACGACAGACTGTAGTGCGGCCGGGTCGGCGGGAGAGTCGGGGACGGTGAGATCGCCGGAACGGGATGCAGCTGAGTCGGCAGGCAGATCGACGATCGTGACGCTCTTGCCGTTGCCGACCGTCGGCGGCGTGCACGATTCCGAGAACGAGTAGGCGAGTAGCGATCCCGCGTATCGGGCGATGGGCGGCATCGGCGCAACCACGCCGGCCGAGGCACCGGCCGGAACGTCAGTCGTCGTATCGGACGAAATGCCAGCCGCAACGCCAGCCGACGCAGGGATGCGCACCTGCTGGGCGCGATGCAGGTGGCCGAGCGCCAGATAATCCAGGCCACTGTCGGAGAACACTGCGGCAGGCACGCTGTCCACGCCGCCGATGGTGAGGTTCCGCTCCGAATCGCTAGGGGATGCGCCGGAGACGAACGCGTGGGCCATGAGCACCGCATGGAACGGCACGCCGTCGGCCTTCGCTTCGGCTCGACGACGTTGCAGATCGGCACGGATCAGACGCATCGCAGCAGTCATCACGCCTTCGTGCGAACGCGGGATGCGGGAAGCGGAGGCGTCCGGGTTATCCCCAGAGTTTTGGAGGTTGTCCCCTTCAAAGGCATGGCCTGCGGCGGGTCCGGCGACTTCGTCATCGACGGGCGCATGTTCGCCCGCTTCCACGAGCAGTTTCTCCAATACGGGCCGCGCCACGTCCGGGTCCAGGTATGGCATCGCGTACACGGCCAGGCGCTCGCCGGTCGTATCTCCCCCGCGCGTCACGATCACCGGTTCCGCGATCCGCGCGGTGTCGCAGCACAGGTGCAGATTCGGGCGCATCATTCTTGAACCAAACCCGAGTTTGCGCGCGGAGTCATGGTTGCCGGGCGTCACGATCACATCCACTGCCGGGCGTCCCTCGTCATCCTCGAGCGAAGTCAGCCGTGTCAGCACGTCATCGAGCAGATCCACCGAAGCCGCGGAGGGCATCGGGGAGTCATACACGTCACCGGACACGCAGACCACGTCAACGTGTTCGCGCCGCACGGTGTCGACCAGCCAGTCGAGCGCCCGCCGTTGGTATTCGGCCAGGTCCAGGCCCTTGAACCGCCGCCCGATGTGCCAATCCGAAGTGTGGAGAATCCTCATGAGCTCCAGATTAGTCATTCACGAATTCCGAAGTCCGTGAGCGGGACAGGCCGTGGGATAAATCGAACATGCGACGTTCGTTTCCAATCCCTTGACGTCCGGTAATGTTCGTTTTCGCTCAACCGGATCAAGCGCCGGTCTGAATCATCGATTTCAAAATCGCAGAACTGCAAAGTAGCGAAAATCAAGCCTTGGAATATCAACGCTCTCATTACGCTACTTTGCAGTTCTGCGATTTTTTCGGCGAGAAACCTACTCGATAACGAGCGCCAGACCCACCAGCGCGATCAAAAACACCACATTCATGCCGGTGTACACGGCCAGATAGCGGCCGCGATGCTCCGGATACTTCGCCACCACGCCCTTGTAGGAGATCAGCGACGCCATGGACGCGATCAGCGTGCCCATGCCGCCCAGATTCGTGCCGATGATCAGCTCGCGCCACGCGTCGGAGAAGCCGGATAGCAGCAGCGTGGTCGGCACGTTGCTGATCACCTGGCTGAACGCCACGCCCAGCTCGAGCGGGTGCCCGCCCACCAGCGACTCGGCCAGCGATGAGAACGCCGGTACGCGACGCATGTTGCCGATGAAGATGAAGAACATGCAGAACGTGAGCGGCAGGCACCAATCGACCTTGGCGAATGCGCGACGGTCGCAGAACAGGAACGTGACGAACACGATCGCCACCATGAGCCACAGCGGCAGCACGCCGCCCACGCCCAGCAGGCAGATCAGGAACAGCAACGAATACACCACGGTGCGCCAGCCGCCGTACCCCGCACCATAGCCGGTGATGCGGATCTCGTCGGGCTGCGGCTGCGTGGGGTTCGGCGCGAGCACGCCCTGCTCGATGCCCTGCGCGCCGAGGTTCTCGAACTGCGAGACCTCGCGGTCGCCGAACACGAACCAGATGATCGCCACGAGCAGCACTGCCGCGAGTCCCGAATACGGCGCCATGATGGTCAGGAACTCCGGGGTGCCAATGCCGGAGACGGCCTTAAGATACAGGTTGTGCGCGTTGCCAATTGGCGTGAGCATGGCGCCCAGATTCGCGCCGAGCGTCATGAGCGTGGCTACCAGGCAGATCTGCACCTCCATGTCGGCCATGATGAGCACGGCCACGGCGAACGGGATGAACGTGACGAGTGCCACGTCGTTGGTCACGAGCATGCCGGAGAAGAACGGGAGCGCCACGAGCGTGAGGATCAGTCCACGGGCCGTGCGTACGCGGCCGAGCAGCTTCGCGCCGATGATGCGGAAGACGCCGATGCGCTGGAATCCGCAGACGACGAGCATCAGGCAGGCCAGCTGCGAGATGGTGTTCATATGGATGTAGCCGGCGTATTCGGCGTCCGGGGGGACGATGAAGCAGGAGATGAGCGCGAGGATCGCGGCTACCACAAGTACGGTTTCACGTTTAAGCACCTCGATGATCCAGCGCTTCAATGGCCATTCCTCCGTGAATCAGCGTGAAACAAACAGAAAAGCAACCGCACGACATCCAATCGTGAGATTGTGCAGCGATGCCGCGCGGCGCTCTTTCATCGTACGCCAAAAACGCCGATTTCTACGTAGTTTCGTAAAAATTCCCCATAGTTACGTAGTAAATCTCGTTCCCCGCCGCGCTCTTCTCACCGTGCTTCTCCAGAAAAGAGCCACCATACCCCCACCGTGCTCCCTCCAAGGGAGGGAGCTGTCGCGCAAACGCGCGACTGAGGGAGGGAACCGACACCGGCACAGACCAAAAACCCAAGCCACACCGCGCGCAACCCCTCCCTCTGTCCCGACTCCGTCGCGACATCTCCCTCCCACGGAGGGAGAACACGGGGGCAACCATCGTTGCGACACTAGAATCGGAACCGAACGCAACCCCACGCAAAGGAGCACACCATGTCACAGGAATCCTCCTCCCCCACCTCTTCCACATCCGCCCGCACCGCCGTGGTGACGGGCGCGTCCAGCGGCATCGGCGCCGCAACCGTCCGCACGCTCACCGCCGCCGGCTGGACGGTGTTCGCACTCGCCCGTCGCGAAGCCAAGCTCAACGCGCTCGCCGCGGAGACCGGCTGCACGCCGATCGTCACCGACATCACCGACGAGGAATCCACGCAGGCCGCGGTCGATCGCATTCTCGCCGCCGGCCCGGTGAAGGCGCTGGTCAACTGCGCGGGCGGCGCGATCGGCAAGGATCCGGTCGCCACGGCCAACCTCGACGACTGGCGCGCCATGTACGAGCTCAACGTGCTCGGCACGCTGCGCATCACGCAGAAGCTGCTGCCCGCACTCAAGGAGTCGTCCGGCAGCGTGCTGGTGATCTCGTCCACCGCGGGCATCGAACCGTACGAGGGCGGCGCCGGCTACTGCGCGTCCAAGTTCGCCGAACGCGTGATGGCGCGCGTGCTGCGACTGGAGCTGATCGGCGAGCCGGTGCGCGTGATCGACATCGCGCCGGGCATGGTGCACACCGACGAGTTCTCCGTCAAGCGCTTCCACGGCGACGCCGCCAAGGCCGAGGCCGTGTACGCCGGCGTGCCCGATCCGCTCAAGGCGGAGGACATCGCCGAATGCGTGCGCTGGGCGCTCGAACAGCCCGACACGGTGGACGTGGACCAGATCGTGGTGCGCCCGCGCGCCGAAGGCTCCTACACCAAGGTCTACCGTCAGGCGTGAGCCCGGCCCTTCTTCCGATCCTCCAGTTCCCCTCAGTCCGTCTCCGGCCGCCGACTGAGGGGAGCCTACTTAGGGGAACAGCCCCCCCATGGCTTTTCTGCGAACACCAAATACAGGCAACTGCAACACCAACCCGCCGCCCACACCTACAGTGGAATCATGAAGAACCTACTTTGCTTCGGTGATTCCAACACGTTCGGCACCAATCCGGCCAAGCCGGGCACCCGTCACCCGTTCGACGTGCGCTGGACCGGACGTCTCACCACGCTGCTCGGACCGCAATGGCGCGTGATCGAGGAAGGCATGGGCGGCCGCACCACGGTGTTCGACAATCCGCTCGAACCGCAGCGCGCCGGCATCCAGGCGCTGCCGATCGTACTGCAGTCGCAGCGCCCGCTCGACTGCGCGATCGTGAGCCTCGGCACCAACGATCTCAAGGAGATCTTCCACGCCTCCCCGCGCACGATCGCCGCGGCGGCCGAGCAGGTGTGCGCCGCGATCCGCGACTACCCGTACGGCGGCTGCGGCCCGGCTCCAAGGATCCTGCTCGTCTCCCCCATCGCCGTGAAGCCCGGCATCTCGCGCAGCCCGTACGTCGGATTCGAGGAGGACGCCGTGGAGCGCTCGCAGCGTCTAGCCCCGTTCTACCGCGAGGTTGCAGAGAGGAACGGCTGGATGTTTCTCGACGCCTCCACCGTGGCCGAGGCCAGCGATCTTGACAAGCTCCACATGGGCCCGGAGAGCCACGCCCGTCTGGCCGAAGCGATCGCCGACATCATTCGCAGCGAGTTCGCCGACTGAGCCCGCCGACTTCGAAAACCAAAACAGGACGCGGCGGGGAATCATCATCGTTCAATATCATGGAGGCCATGACCATCACGCCTTCCCCTGAACCGACCGCCGCGTCCATTCCGGGCACCGCGCGCCCGCACACGCCCCTGCACACGCCCCGCAACCTGCTCGTCACCGGCGGTGCGGGATTCATCGGCGCGAACTTCGTGCACTGGATCGCCGCGAACCATCCGAACGTGCACGTGACGGTGCTCGACGCGCTCACCTACGCCGGCAATCGCGCCAGCCTCAACGGCGTCGATCCGAATCGACTCACGTTCGTCCGCGGCGACATCTGCGATCGCACGCTGGCCGAACGACTGCTGCACGAACATGGCATCGACACGGTCGTGCATTTCGCCGCGGAATCGCACAACGACAATTCGATTCTCGACGCGTCACCGTTCCTCACCACAAACGTGACCGGCACGTACACACTGCTCGAGGCGGTGCGCCGCGAACGCGACGAGCATGGCCGCGATATCCGCTTCCATCACATCTCCACCGACGAGGTGTACGGCGATCTGGCGCTCGACGAGCCGCGCAAGTTCACGGAGACCACGGCGTACAATCCGTCGAGCCCGTATTCGGCGTCGAAGGCGGCGAGCGATCATCTGGTGCGCGCGTGGCATCGCACGTACGGCCTGGCGACGACGATCTCGAACTGTTCGAACAATTACGGCGCGTACCAGCATGTGGAAAAGTTCATTCCGCGGCAGATCACGAACATCCTCGCCGGGATCCGTCCGAAGCTGTACGGACAGGGGCTGGCCGTGCGCGACTGGATTCATGTGGACGATCACTGCGACGCGGTGTGGCGGATTCTCACGCACGGCCGCGTGGGCGAGACATATCTGGTGGGCGCGGACGGCGAGCGCAGCAACATCGATGTGCTGCGCATGATTCTGTCTCGTATGGGACTGCCGGAGGACGCGTTCGATCATGTGAACGATCGGCCGGGCGGCGACCGCCGGTATGCGATCGATGCGTCGAAGATCATGCGGGAGTTGGGGTGGCGGCCGCGGCATGCGGATTTCGCGCGCGGTTTGGATCAGACGATCGACTGGTATCGCACGCATGAGGACTGGTGGCGCCCCGCGAAGGCCGCCACCGAGGAAAAGTACCGGCTTCAGGGCCACTGATTTTGAGGTGGGTCGGGGAAGGATTATTCCACTTGCAGGACGAGCTATTGCCTCGTCGATTCGTCGCCGTCGGCTCCCCTCAGTCTGCCTCCGGCAGCCAGCTCCCCTCAGCGAGGGGAGCCAGCCGTTATGAGCATTGGCTCCCCTCGCTGAGGGGAGCTGTCAGCGAAGATGACTGAGGGGAGCGAGCGCTACTCTTCAGTCTCGCCCTACTTCCCGATTCGGTTTCGCTCCGCTCCCCGACCTCGCCCTACTTCTCTTCGGCTTCTACCTCGCGGCGGGTCTTCCAGATCAGGTAGGCGGCCAGGGTGATGCCGTCCATGATGTTGCCTTCGGCGATCATCGTGTCGATCTCCTCGGGGGTGAGCCATGCGAGGGTGGCACCGTCGAGGTCGTCCAGACCGGCCAGGCTGCCGTCGGAGAGCACGCCGGCCTCGTCGAGCGAATCCGAATCAACGTCGAGCTCCACCACGGCGATGGAGTCGCGCAGCTTGCACGTGTCGGCGTGCATCATCTGCAGCAGGCGACGGGACGTGGCCTTCACACCGGCCTCGCTCGCCAGCTCGCGCTCGGCGGTGGCGCCGGAGACCTCGCCGGGGGCGCCCATGCTGCGCGGAAACTCCCATTCGAACGAGTCGGTGGCGATGCGCCAGTGGCGGGCGAGCAGCAGTCGACCCTCGTGCACGGCGATGCACACCGCGCCGGGCTGGCCACCATTCACCTGAGCGAAGAGGATGGGATGCACCTGCGCCGCCTCATCGGCGCCTTCGGGGGCACTCTCGCCCGCGCCCGCAACCACGGGGGTGTCATCCACGCTCACATCGGCCTGAATAACGGTGAACTGGGCCTCGTCATCACCCTGAAACACGACCTTCTCGTCGTGCACGATCAGGTTCGATTCGAGTCCGGTACGGATAGCGGCCACGGTGCCGTTGGCGTCGGTCATTGGTCCTCCACACTACGTAGGAATTTCATCACTGTGAGTCAGACTACTCCCAGAATGCCGGGAGTTCAGCCGATTCCAGCAATCCTGAGACTCTTTGAACGATCTTTTTTTGGCTTTTCAGATGTAATGTGCGAGTGAACACGAAAATCGAACATTGCCACACGAAAAATGTTCGGTTTTGGGGTGTGGGATAGGGGGTGTTTTTACCGACCATCGCACAACTCGAAGATACCGAAAATCGAACCGCTAAATTTCAAGCCTCGAATAACGGTATCTTCGAGTTGTGAACCGCCGCCCCCAAAGACCTCGAAAATCCGCCCTCCAGGAGCTCACAAAACACCCCATTCCCGCACATGAGCTCACAGACTCCGCCGTAAGGCCTCAAACACCGGCCGCGAACCTTCCACGCGCCCATGTATTCCGCGTATCCTCGCACCCCCATAACGCAAACGGCGGCCGGAATGATCGAAAGGCTCCTGCGAGCGCTTTATGCATCATTCCGACCGCCGACGCAATCACTCCCTACTTCTTCAGCAGCGGCTCCACCTGCTCCTCGTACGCGGTGAGCGCGGTGTCGATCACGTTGTGCATGTCGTAGTACTTGTACGTGCCGAGACGGCCGCCGAACACGACCTTCGGCTCGGCCGCGGCCTTCTCCGCGTAGCGCGCGTACAGCTCCTTGTCGGCGTCGGTGTTCACCGGGTAGTACGGCTCGTCGCCGCGCTCGGCGAAGCGGGAGTACTCCTCCCACACCACGGTCTTCTCGTGGTTCTGCTGGTCGTAGCGCTCCGGGTTGAAGTTCTTGAACTCGATGGCGCGGGTGTACGGCACGTCGGCGTCGGAGAAGTTCATGACCGGGCAGCCGAAGTGGTCGTCCTCGTCGTAGCGGACCTCCTTGAAGTCCACGGTGCGCCACTTGAGGTCGCCGAGCTCGTAGTCGAAGTAGCGGTCGACCGGGCCGGTGTAGACCACGGGCACGCCGGCGGCGAGCAGCGCCTTCTTGTTGAACGGCTGGGACTCGTCGAAGAAGTCCACGCCGAGGGTCACGTGGATGCGCGGATCGTCGATCATGCGCTCCATCCACTTGGTGTAGCCGTCCTTGGGCAGGCCCTCCCAGGTGTCCTTGAAGTAGCGGTTGTCGTAGTTGTAGCGCACGGGCAGACGCTTGATGATGTCGGCCGGCAGCTCGCTCGGGTCGGTCTGCCACTGCTTGGCGGTGTAGTTCTTGATGAACGCCTCGTACAGCGGGCGGCCGATCAGCTGGATGCCCTTGTCGTTGAGGTTCTGCGGATCCGTGCCCGCCAGCTCGCCCGCCTGCTCGGCGATGAGCGCCTTGGCTTCGGCCGGGGTGTAGTGCGCGCGGAAGAACTGGTTGATCGTGCCCAGGTTGGTGGGCAGCGGGTAGACTTCGCCGTTGTGCGTGGCGTACACGCGGTGCACGTAGTCGGTGAACTCGGTGAAGCGGTTGACGTAGTCCCACACGCGCTTGTTGGAGGTGTGGAACAGGTGCGCGCCGTACTTGTGGATCTCGGCGCCGGTCTCCTCGTCCACGTAGGAGTAGGCGTTGCCGCCGATGTGATCGCGGACGTCGATGATCTCAACCTTCACGCCCAGGTGCTCCACCGCCTGCTGCGCGACCGTCAGTCCGAACAGACCGGCGCCGACGATCACCAGATCCGGGTAGGTGTTCTCAGCCATGTGCAACCTTTCTATGTTTGATTTTCCGCTACGGACCATAGTACTTGCGACGATGCCAAGCGCCTTTGGCGGGTGCGAGCGCGAGGATGGTCGCACCGATTCGCTCACCCGTCGGCTTGAGTGGCGTGTCTGACCGCGTCGATCTGCGGCCAACGGTCCGAGCTGTGTTGCGGATGGCGAATATGGGCATGGAGAGGGGCCGGAGTGAGGCCCTGAATCCGCGGGATTCACAGCGCGAATACCCCGTTCCCTGCTATTCACAGCACCAAACACCCGCCGCGAGGGGCCTCAGACTTCCGATAGGCGCTGTGAATCGCAGATTCCGCCGACCTTGCCAGACTTTTGGGGCGTCAAATGGACGTTTCCGGCTCTTTGGGGCGCCAAATTCCCGAAAATCGACGCGAAAACGGGATGTTGACGCCCCAAAGAGCGGATTCCGGGATATTGGCGCCCCAAATCCCAGCATCCGGAGCGTCAACAAGCCCGAATAGCGCAGACCCTACTTCTTCAGGGAGTCGCCACCCTGCTCCGCAGCAGCAGCCGCCTTGTCCACGGCGAAGATGCGGCGCCACGTCTCGATCGACGGCAGATCGTACGCACGGTATTCGGCGGAGAGCCGCTTCCAGTTGCGCACGAGCTCGCTGGCCAGACGGTAGCCCTCCCACATGCTCTTGCGGAATCGTGGATTGTCGCGCTTGAACCAGGCCACGGAGTTGCCGTCGGGCGTGGTGACCAGCGCCGAGTCGATGCCGGCGAACGCGAGCCACGTCCACGCGGTGTCCTGCGCGGTGATCGCCACGTCGGGCTTGGCATTCGCGCCCACGCGCGCGCGACGACCCGGCATCAGGCTGCGCACGATCTGACGGATGCCGCCCTTGCGACGGGCCTTCGCCCCCTGCGGACGGTAGCGCGGCGACACGAGCTCGTGATCCGGCTCCGGGAAGTCGTCGAAGCTGGGCTTGGCCTGCGCGTCGGTGAACTGCCCGCGCAGTTCGCGCATCTCGCCGAGCTTGGTGGGCAGGCAGTCGACGATGTACTGCGGTCCGCGCAGGATGTCGCGCAGTGCCTGGTGACGCAGCGCCATGGCGGAATAGATGAATCGCAGTCCCAGGCTGGCGTCGCTGTACAGGTTCTCGAAGATCACGCGACGCGACGGTTCGGGCTTGAGCATCAGCGCGGCGATCCAACGGTTGCGGTTGGTGAAGTACTCCTCCCACGTGCGCGCGTTGTCCTTGCCGTGCCACGCCTGATGCCACACGGCCACGCCCGGCAGGCACACCGTCGGGAATCCGGCGCGCTTGGCGCGCAGACCGTATTCGATGTCGTCGAACTTGATGAACACGGGCAGCGACAGACCGATCTTCTTGAGCACGGCGACGGGGATCATGCACATCCACCAGCCGTTGAAGTCCTCGTCCACACGCTGATGACGTTCGGGCGCGTCACGCAGCGGTTCGACGGAGAAGTCGTGGTTGTAGCCCATGCCGCGCGACGGGACCATCCACATGCGGTACCAGTCCACGCGCTCGCCCTGCGAGTAGAGCACGGTGCGGTTGTCGAGGTGGAGCATGCCGCCGCCGACGAGCGTGGGACGCACGGTGTAGTCGGAGAACTGCAGCGCGCGCAGAATCGCCTCGGGCTCGCTGATGGCGTCGTCGTCGAGCAGCAAGCAGTACGTGCTCTTGCCGGCCTCCACGGTTTCGAACATGCCGCGCGAGAAGCCGCCGGAGCCGCCGAGGTTGCGCTGGCGGATGTAGGTGAGCTGCGGGCCGAGTTCCTTGGCCACGGCCGGGAATCCGGTCTGGTTCTGCACCAGGTCGTTGCCCTGATCGGTGCAGTAGATGGTGTCGAGACGCTTGCGCAGTTCGGTGGCCTCGCTCATGGCGACGAGCTGGTTGAGGCAGTACGACGGACGGTTGAACGTGGCGATGGCGATGGACAGCGTGGTGTTGGCGTCGGCCACGCGACGGTCCTGCGGCACCTGCCATGCGGCGTGCGTGATAGTCAGATCGTTGGCGGAGGACGCTTCGGCGTCGAACCAGAAGTAGCCGCCGTCCATGAGATCGGTCATCGGCACTTCCGCGGCGATGGTGCGGTTGCGTGCCGCTTTGGTGGAGCCGGAACCCTCGACGGTGATCGTGGCGACCGGGAAGGAGAGACCGCGTCCGTTGGAACGGTAGAGCAGCACACGTCCGGTGCCGCTTGCGGTGGCGACGAATCGTACGGAGTCGACGCGTGTCCAGCGACGCCAGTAGCTGGCGGGGAACGCGTTGAAGAACGTGCACAGCGAGGTGCGCTGACCGGCCGTCACGCGGATCTCGTCGCGCGAGGTGACGGTGAACGAGTCGGTGCGCACGCCGCCGGATGCGCCGACGCCGGTCACCGAGCCGCGTACGAGATGCTGGAACTTGGACTCGTTCATCTGTCCGAATTCCAGCGTCTTCATGTCGATGCGCGAATCCAGCATGGTTTCGGAAAGATGCTGGGGCGTCCAGTCGAT
Organism: Bifidobacterium callimiconis; assembly: GCF_003952005.1. Taxonomy (GTDB): domain Bacteria; phylum Actinomycetota; class Actinomycetes; order Actinomycetales; family Bifidobacteriaceae; genus Galliscardovia; species Galliscardovia callimiconis. The sequence continues at coordinate 95,712 of NZ_QXGJ01000005.1, read as the reverse complement.
CGCGTACAGCGGCATGGTCAGATCGGCGTCGCGCGTGGGGTAGACGATGCGGACCACGGTCTCCCAGATGCGGGACGCGGAGTCGGATTTGGAATCAGCCATTGCTATCACTTTCCTTCGGTTTTCGCTGCCTGATCAGTCGCAGCCGTGGTCTCAGCCGCATCGTCGGCTGCGACGGACACACCGATCTTGCCCTTCTTCTGGGCTTCGATCTGCGCCACCTTGCCGGTGATCTCCACGTCGTCGCCGACGGGTTCGATCTGCAGCACGCGGTTGTTGATCAGCGCATAGTCCCAGTTGCGCGGGTCGCGGATCACGAACGTGCAGGCGCGCTCATCGACGGCCACAGCCACCATGTCGGTGTTGTTCGGATTGGCCGGGCTGGGCGTACGCAGCGAGGTGAACAGTCGGAACTCGCCGTTGTTGAACAGGCTAAGCGGCATTTCGAAGTGCACGGTGTGGTGGCCGTGCTCCTTCATCTTGAACGTCTTGGCGCCGGTGTCGAACGTGATGCCGCCACGGCGAATGTCGTGCAGCGCGATCGCCAGGTAGAAGTCGCCCGGCTCGTCGTACTGGTATTCCACGGCGAAGCGGAACGTGTCGGAGCTCTTGCACACGGCGCCGGACTCGGCATACGTGCGCAGGATCGGGCAGCGTTCGTTCAGGCCGTTCGGGTAGATGCCCTGCTCGCGCACCTTGGCGGCAGCCTTCTCGCCCTTCTTCTTCTCGGCCTCGATGTTGGCCAGCGTGTAGCGGTCGGCCACGGATTCGGTGTTGCCGCGGGCCACGATCTCGCCGTCCTGGATCATGATGGCGTTCGTGCAGTACTTCTTCACGGAGCCCATGTCATGCGTCACGAGGATGACGGTCTTGGTGGGGTCCTTCTTCACTTCGGTGAAGAAGTCGTCGCACTTGCGCTGGAACGCCTCATCACCCACGGCCAGCACCTCGTCGAGCACGAGGATGTCGCCCTGGGCCTTGATGGCCACGGAGAACGCAAGTCGAACCTGCATGCCGGACGAGTAATTCTTGAGCTTCTGGTCCATGAACTCCTCGAGCTCGGCGAACTCGACGATGTCGTCGTACATCGCGTCGATCTCTTCGGTGGTGAAGCCCAACAGGCAGCCGTTGAGATACACGTTCTCTCGGCCGGTGAGCTCCGGATTGAAGCCCACACCGAGCTCGATGAACGGCACGAGCTTGCCCTTCACGCTCACGCTGCCCTTGTTCGGGTAGTAGATCTGCGAGATGATCTTCAGGAGCGTGGACTTGCCGCCACCGTTTCGGCCGACGATGCCGAAGAATTCGCCCTGATGCACCTGGAAGTCAATGTCCTTGAGCACTTCCTGGGTCTTGTAGCCCTTGATGCCCTTGGTCCAGTTGATGAACGCCTGCTTGAGGCCGGTGGCCTGCTCGGTCGGCAGCTTGAAGCTCTTGCCGACGTGGTTCACGGACAGCACCACGGGGGCGTCCGCGAACGGGGTCTTGGACGTCTTCAGCTCCTGTCCGTTTTCGGAGACCGTATAGTTGTCGGTCACGTTCTTCTCGCTCATCACATCACCTCCGCGAACTTGCGGCTGTTCACGCGGAACACGTGAATGCCGACCCACAGCAGAATCACGGTCAGGGCCAGCGGGATCGCCGGCACCCACCAGTGGCCGAACTGGTTCCACACGGTCGGCTGGGTCTCCGGCGCAATGAAGTTGTGGCGGATGTCCTGAATGGTCTGCGCGATCGGGTTGAGCAGCTCGTATCGGGCCACCTCTGCGTAGAAGCCGCCCTTGCTGGTCACGTAGCTCAGCGGGTAGATGATCGGCATGCCGTAGAAGATGAGCTGCTGCAGCACCTCCCAGATGTGCGCGATGTCGCGGTAGTAGGCGTACATGGTGCTGAAGATCAATGCCATGCCGAGCGCGAGCGCCCACAGCTGGATCACGTTCAGCGGCAGCAGCAGCACGCGCCACGTGAACTGCACATGGTTGAAGAGCGCGAAGATCAGCACCACCACGTAGTTGATGGCGAGGCTGATCATGGATCCGCAGGTCGCCGACACCACGACGATGTAGTTCGGGAAGTGGATCTTGCGCAGCAGGTCGCCGCGGTCGACGATGGCGTGCAGACCAATGGACGTGGCCTCGGCCACGAAGTTCCACGAGCAGATGCCGAGCAGCAGCACGACGGGGTATGTGGGGGTTCCGTCGGTCATGCGGAGGAACTTGCCGAACACCACATACATCACTGCGAACAGCATCAGCGGCTTGAGCACGGACCATGCCACGCCGAGGAACGAGCCCTGGTATCGCAGTTTGAAATCAGTCTTGACCAGTCCACGCAGCACGATCAGCGCGTAGCTGTACCGGTCCTGGATTCGTTTCATCACTGTCTTCACGGCGTTCCATCGTATCAGCGAGCCGATATAACAACGCTTGCGAGCCGTCCGATGGGCACATGGTCTGCGCATAGGCAAGTACCGCACTTTGTCCCCGTTTGGCGTTTGGGAGGCAGCCCGTTACTCGTAACTTGGGATGACCATCATCTCGGGCTGGATATAGCAGCTGATCAGTGTTCCCGTGATCTGATCCATGTCATCGGCTTTGAGACGGCCGATTCTTACGGGGTTACGTTCCTCTAGGTCAAGGGCACGAATCTGTTCGACCTGCGCATAGCCGTCGATCCACCCGTCGCCGTCCTCCCGTCGGACGGGCGTGATCGGCAGATGCAGTTCGAAGTCGCCACGGCCGTGAGAGATCGCGATGACGACGGTGAGGCTGCAGTTTCGATTGAAGTCGTCGTTGCTGACGACGACAACGGGACGACGTTTCCTTTGCTCATGTCCCTTGGCCGGATCGAGATCGACGAGAAGCACGTCTCCGTATCGCCATGCGGTCACAATGCCTCCTCGCCCACGGCAGACCCGCCAAGCTCTTCGACGGCCTTGTACTCCTCGGTGCGATCACGGAATACGTCGGCCAGACGCGGGACTCGGATGATTCTGACGTTCTTGCGAATCGGACGAAGTACGATGGCGCCGTCCTTGACGGTTGCTTCGATGCGGGAGCCATCGGTCATGCCCACCTGTTCGCGCATATCTTTGGGCAGACGTACGGCCTGTGCATTGCCCCACTTGCTGAGTGTCAACGTAGTCATTGTCGCCGCCTCCTTAATCAGAACTATGTATATCCAAGTATATACATTATGGGCGACGCAGCCATTCAATGGCATGCTGCACGGTATTATCGAAAGTATGCCCAAAATCTCGATTATCGTTCCGATCTATAATGTCGAAACCTACCTGACGCAGTGTCTTGAATCCATCCGAGTACAGACGTTCAAGGACTGGGAATGCCTGATGTTCTCCGATGGCAGCAAGGACGGCTCGCTGGACATCATGAAGTCCTTCGCAGCCAAGGATGACCGTTTCAAGGTCATCGACAAGAAGAACGAAGGCTACGGCGCCACCTGCAACCGCGGCCTTGAAATGGCGCAGGGCGAGTGGATCAGCATCATCGAGCCCGACGACTTCATCGACCCGAACATGTACGCCCGACTGCTGGGCAGCGCCTCGTCCACGCAGGGCACGGTCGACATCATCAAGAGCTCCTACTGGCTGTTCTACGACGGCCACGACGGCTACAAGGATGCGCTGCTGACCCCGAACCTGTCGAACATGATGCCGCAGCGCCGCACCGAGTTCACGCTCAACGAGTTCGCGGAGCCGTTCTACCACCACCCGTCCATCTGGTCGGCGATCTACCGCAAGGCCTTCCTCAATGGCGACAACAAGGCCGGCATGACGATCCGATTCAAGCCCATTCCCGGCGCCGGCTGGACCGACAACCCGTTCTTCGCACAGACGATGGTGCTGGCCGACCGCATCTCCTGGCTGCCCGGCAAGTACTACTACTATCGTCAGACCAACCCGGGCGCGTCCTCGCTGCTCAAGGACTACCACATGCCGTTCGACCGTCTGCGCGAGATGCGTGCGTTCCTCGATACGCAGGACATCTCCGACGACGTGCGTCACGCGTTCTACTCGCGTGAGTTCGACTACATCACCTCCGTGATCGGCGAGTTCGGATTCGACGACAAGGACGAGGAGATCCGCAGCCTCATCCGCGAGGTCTTCGACTCCATGGACCGCAAGGAAGTGCTGCTCATGCTCGGCCGCCTGCGCCCCGAGTTCGTGGACTACTACCTTGACTTCATGGGCGAATCCTACGAGATTCACCCGCACGAGCGCCCGGTGGCTCCGGAGCTGTCGATCGTGCTGCTCACCAAGGATGCCCGTTCCTGGATCGTGGACGCGTTCGAGGCGTATTCGAAGTTCAAGAACCTGCCGTGCGAGTTCGTGATCGTGGACGCCGGCTCGCAGGACAGCACCGTGAATGTGGCCCGTCAGTTCGCGGCCAAGGACAAGCGCTTCACCGTGCGGGAGCTGCCGTCCGACGCCACCATGACCGAGCTGGTGGACGAGGCGCTCGCCACCGTGCGCGGCACCTACACCATGTTCATCCCCTCGCACTTCGTGATCGGCGAGAAGACGCTGCGCGCGGCCCTGGCCGGCGCCCGCCGCACCAACTCCGACATCGCGCTGCTCGACATCGGCAACATCCACTGCGACTACCTGATCGAGAAGCTGATCAACAAGGGCTACGGCACCCCCGAGTCCTACATGGACGCCCCGGAGAACAAGCGCGGCCCGATCTACGGTCCGTTCGCCGCAACCGACATCCCCGAACTGGCGATGGCCTCGAACCGCGACTACTCGTGGCACAAGGTGTACAACACCGCGTTCCTGAAGAACCACGGCTTCAAGGCCGACGAGCACGACATCGCCGACAACCTGCTCGGCCTGGGCGCGCAGGCACTGCTGGCCACCGAGTCGCTGGTGTTCCTCGACCTCAAGACCGACTGGGACATCCGCGACATCCAGCGCAAGCAGGTGGGCGGCGCGTTCTGGCTGTCGCTCGAGAAGATCATCCCCTACACCTCCGAGCCGGAGACCGATATCGAGTCCGTGCTGGCCGTGGGCGAGATGCTGCACGAGCGCGGCGTGTACGACACATTCGAGAAGAGCTACCTGAACATGCTGCTCAGCAGCTTCATGTTCGGTCTGCAGACCCGCTACACGCCCGAACGCATCACCGAGTTCCTGGACACGTACCTCGACAAGGTGGCCGCCACGCTTGACATCGACAAGCACGGCGCGCTGTACTTCTACGACACCGACGCGTTCAACAACTTCCAGAAGATCACGTTCGGCGGCAAGCGCACGCTGGACCTGTGGCTGGAGGAGCGTGCGCTCGCCGACGAGGACGGCATCTTCGGCCGCGACAAGGCCCTGGAGGAGATCCATCGCTCCGCCCGCTTCCGCATCGGCGAGAACGCGGTGAACACGATGAAGCGCTTCGCCCCGTCGAGCCTCGTGGCCACCGCCCAGGAGAAGGCCCGCCTCCTCAAGCGCGGCTGAGCGAGCGGCGTCCCGTCCTTCCCTCTGAAGGAGTCCGCCTACCACAGGTGGACTCCTTTCTTTCTATCCTTCCCCTTGAGGGGAAGGTGTCCGCCAACGGCGGACGGATGAGGTGCCCACCCAACAACCCCCAACGCCAAGAGGCGACCCACAAGGGCCGCCTCTTCTCAGATGTTTCTCGTATGCCTTATATATCGCTCTCTTACCGCATCACGCCTCAGGCACCAGATGCTCAAGATCCCCCTTGATCTTGGACGTGCTGATCTCCGGCGTGCGCTGCAGATACACGACATCGCACACGTCCTTGAGATCGTCGAACTTGCCTTCCCAATCGGAGCCCATCACAAAGGTATCGACCCGATACAGCAGCACATCGTTGCGCTTCTGCTCCCATGCCTCCTCGGGAATGACCAGATCCACGTATCGTAGTGACTCCAGCAGATCCTTGCGCTGTTCATAGGGGAAATAGGCCTTCTTGCCCTTGCCAGCGTTGAATTCGTCAGTCGAAAGACCGACGATCAGATAATCGCCAAGTTCACGGGCGCGCTTGAGTAGGTTGATGTGGCCGTAGTGTAGCAGGTCGAACGTGCCGTAAGTGATTACACGTCGCATGTTGGTGTTGTCCTCTCGTATCGTCTTTCTATTCTTCTTCTCAGTCGTTGGATGCGTTGTCACCGAAGGAGTTGTCGGCGTCAGCCGATTCCGTGGATACGGATTTCGCAATCGAATCCCTGACGTCGGACTGTTCCACCAGCGTGGGGTCAACGTGAACGAAATGGCTGTTGATGTCCTTCGGCAGCGCATAGATATCGCCGTAATTACGGTTGAGGACCGTCATTGGCTTAGCCGGAACCAGATAGTCATGGCCTTCGAATGACAGCGAGCCATTTGGGAACATGTCATTAATGTCGTACAGTCGGATCGCGCGATTGTCGATGTTGTCGATGCCGTACATGACGCCCGCGGCTTCCGATTTCGACACCACGAGACCCAGATTCTCCATCTCCCGCTGGGATTGCGCGAAGATTTCGGCGAATTCCCCCGCCTCCGGTTCCGTGGACTGCAAGTAGCCATGATCCAGCCAGCGCTCGTAGTTGTCTGTGCGCAGATTCTCGATCAGACGGTCGCGTACCTTCTGACGTTCGTCGTACAGCGAGACGGAAGTGGTGTTCACGTAGTCATAGAGGAAGATGTCCACGAAGCAGGGATTGGTAGTATCGGCCGACATGAATCGAATCTGACGGCAGAACACGTACGGGTCGAGCACGATCGATACCCGGTACCTGCGGCTTTCCTCGGAATCCTTGTCGTTGACGATCGAGATCAGTCGGTCCACGTCGTCGCGCATCATGCCGAGATCGGTATCGTCGTCCCACGGGATGAATCCGCCGTGACGCACGGCACCCAGAAGAGAACCGAAATCTAGCCAGTATTTCAGATCATAACGTCGGCAAAGCTGGTCAAACTCCTCCATAAGCCGAGCACTACCATTCTGGATGAGACGCTTGGCGCCCGTAGCCTTGGGCAGGGAGTGGAAGAAACGCTCCTTGGCCTGCTGCAGGGTTTCGTCGTCGCGGCGATAGTTCTCCCACGCGAACATCTTCATGTGCGAATCGTGCGCGTCCAGATCGGCGTCGATACGGTCGAATCGCGGCAACAGCACCTCGTGCACCTTGTAGTTCAGATTCATGTTGATGCCATTGTCGGCCTGCTCGATGCGCGCAAACAGCACATCCTTGATCTCATGAATCTCTCGACGCAGATCTTCGAGCTCATTACGCGTCTGGGCGACCGCCCGCTTCGATGAGGGCAGGTGCCCGGCAAACTTATGGAACGAGGACATAACTTCTTCCTCTCCTCAGCGTAGGTACTACAGAGTTTCGGTGATTACTACATAGTAATACGTGAACAGGAGGTGAAGAGAGGGTGAACTAGTGGGAAGCCCCGAGCATTCGATTACAACAGTAGTCGCGGGAATAATCGAGGCTTTGGAAAAGTTCCGGCATGCCGATAGCTCGGAACCGTTTGCAGACAATTCGCCTGCTTGCAATTCAGCAACCAGCATGCTGGAACTCAAACGATCATTCCTTGACTGCGGAAGCCTCGGTTGCACTCTTGCGACCATTCAATTCGATAAACGGTATGGCGATGATCATTATGGCGCCGAAAGCCAAGGTCCATGTGTATCGGGTTTGGTGTGCGGGAGATAGCATCAAAGTAGCTATGGTAAGCCACCACGGCACGAACAATATCAGTCGATCATAATTACGCCGGATGCAACATAGCGCGAATGAGAGCAGAGGAATCCAAGATACATAAATCGCTTCAGTCATAAATAGAGAGATCCCCGGCATATGCGTCAACACCGTATAAAGTGCCGATCCGTACTTTTGCGGCTGAGAACGATCTGCAGATTCAAAGGTGCTCTTGTACTCAGGAAGAATCAAATTACTTCCCATTTGCTCCCACCCCCATCGCACATACCAGCCTTCGTCATAGTACGGACCTATAACAAATGGATCGCGCAACCACGGAACGGAATGAAGATAACTACCAGGGTGCCGTATCCCTAGCTTTACCCAAAGAAAGAGGAAATTGAATATGTCGGAGGTCTTAGCATTCCGATTAAAACATTGATCCTTAATCTCATCCGCACTGTTGATCTCTTTCCCGTCATTCGTATCAACAGTAAAAATATTGTCTAATTGTGAGACATTACATATAATTACTGCATTAAATATGCGCCGGTCCTTTTCCGAAAAATCATTAGAATGAACCGCTGCAGTGTATGCAGTCTGCTGCAGGGGGATTGCCACCATTTCCTGCTTTCCGCCAGGAGTAATATGCAGCACAGGAAAAACCAGAATAGAAATTACTGCAACAAGAACCGGTACCACCGCGGCAATACATAAAGAAACCATCCTCTTCCTCAGAAAGAGAGAAAACACAAGAAAAGTGATTACCACTACTTCTAGCGCAATCTTACGCATTTCAGCACAAAGAAGTGACAAAATAATAATACCGACAACCAACGAAGGCGCTATACGAAGACTTCGCTTTATTCTTCGAATATATTCAACAATTAAAAGCATCAGTATTAGAAATACCGGCATGGCTGTTGAATCTTTAACAATCGACATTTCCAGTCGCGGAAAAATAGGGTTAAAACTCACAAAGAGCAGTAAGGCGAAACATATTCTCCAAGAGAGGCGCAAAACATCTCCCAAATAACAAATAATGATCGCAAAAGCCAGAGAGGTCAATACAACCTGCAAAAAGGCAAGTAACCATAATCCCCATGCCTCACTCCCAAAGTAAAGACCCAGATGATCAAAGAAACCGTATATTACGGTATCCAACCATGGATGGTGATCGCTAATAGAATATCCTGCTAAAACCTTGCCAGTTGAAGGATCCCAAGCCTGACCGGTTCTACCCCACATTATTTGAGCAACGGTATCCGCCGCAATATTAGCCGGCCAAAGAAAATATGTCCAAGGCAACCAGCAGATAAAAATAAAGATAAAACATTTAGCTACACCAGTCGCACATAAATGAAATAGCTCATTCAAGCATCGCGCAATACCAGACGACGATTCAACAACATATCTCTTTAAAATAGAACGCAAACAAATATGAATTTTTTTCAAAGAAACATCGTTCTGACTATTGTTCCACCACGAAAAGAACAATGAAAACAATGAACAGAAAAGAAGTACATACCCGATATAGCGCGTTATGGTATAAGTCCAATACCATATGGTCCGATATTGATCGCCCACATACGGAGTGAAAATGATGACGGATAAGGGATCCAGTTGTACATGAGATGCATTATGAAGCGGCACCGATACGGTAAGAGCAAGCAGGGCACCGGATATAACCGACCAACATCGAATTCGGTTTTCCTCCTGCAGAAAGCATAGAAATCCAATAAGCTCAAGGACAAATATCGAACAAAAAATCAGAAAACCGGTAATAGCATTCTGGCTTCCTAAATATCGAGCTATATCCTCGGAGAAGGAGGTGTAATCCAAAAATATCTTTTCGTTAGAAAATGAGACCGTTGATGAGAATGTGCTGATTGCACTGGAACATGCAACAAGAGGAATGGTACCCAAAACAAAGTGACCATCGAAAAATCCACCTTTAAGTTTTCTAGAAGTTTCATCAACGCCCTTCCCATCTATCGTCGGTCGGCCCCGGAAGCCATTGCACAATTTCACTTGTACACCCCCATATCATTCATTGCTCGGATATATGCCATAACTATATATCACATATATAAATTATGCCGGCGTTCTGAAATGCATAATCAAAAATACATAATCAAAACTGCGCAAAAGGATATTTGAGCATAAGTCCTATAACATTGCAACGTCCGGACTTCTCCAAGGATAGGCATAACATATATCTAACATTAATCCCGAAGATCACAGAGAGATACTGAGAACTTTATGAATACTGAACGATCGACGATCTCCCCACCGCGGGAGAAAACCAAGAAACTATTCCGGGTTTCCACAATTGGAAATGGGATACAGACACTGGCCATTTGGGCGTCTATCATTTTCTTTTCTATCGTCGGGATGATTTCTTTAATCATCACCACAACGATGCCGGATTACACCTACAACGTACAATTTACTACTAGAAATTGGTGGATCGTTTTAATACTGTCCATTGTCGTTGTATCAATTCTTAGCCTTCTAAGCCATAAAGACATACTGCAGAAGATTGATACAAGAGTTCTATCTCACGTTCTAGTAGGGTATAGCGTTATTTTCGGCGTCTTTTGGGCTGCTTTAGCCAATGTCTGGCCCGAATGGGACCCATTCTATGTCTTAAAAGCAGCTCAGGCGACATCAGATCCTAGCTTACAGCTGCAATGCCCCGGAGATGAGGTTTCCTGGATCCTCTGTCCAGGCGGATATCTCGAACGTTCCCCCTATCAGATCCCATTAGTTTTGTTCGATAAGTTTTTATATTATATTTTTGGAACGGGAACCTATCTAGCATTTGAGTTTATTAATGTACTCTGCACGGCGGCAACTTTCTATCTTCTCGGAAAATTAGCCGAATATATTTTCTCGGAAAAGCGTTTCACGAACACAACACTTCTGCTTTGTTTCGCATTCCTTCCGCTAATTTTCTATATAACCTTTGCATATGGAAATACTCTCGCCCTCCCCTTCCTCATTGCCGCACTTATTTTGCAAGTCAATTATTTTAAGAATCGACAACTACGATATGCGGTCATTTCGCTAGTTTGTCTAGTAATTGGTCTTTTATTCAAATCCAGCATGATCTATGTCTTAGCAGCAATGGTGGTTATTTGGATCATTGCCGCACTAAAAGACAGGAGCCTTCGAGATGGCATTTGCATCATCCTCGCTATTGTTTTTTACATAACCTCTGGGTTCATCACTTCGGCGAGTGCTGAATATCTGGGCCTGAACCCAAATAATGGTGAACCAAAAACAGTTTGGATCGCGATGGGCTTGCAAAAACCTTCCAAATCAAGCCCTAATAATTATGGATGGTATAACGGATACCCTCTTAAATGGGCTCCAGAAAATTACGATCTCTCCCAGATTGAGGTCGAGTCCAAAGAATCGATAAAACAATCCATTTCCGATTTCAAAAACGACCCTGCATACGCTTGGACCTTTTTCTCCAAAAAGTTTCTATCCGAATGGACAGATCCGCTTTACGAATCCCTGCTGGCGAGTAACTGGTCACATCGAGGAAATGATCGACCAATAATGTCAGAACGAGAAATCAGTCCTGTACTGCACTCCATTTATTATGGAAAAGCCAATAAAATGATCCTTTTACTAATGGATACCCTGCAATTCCTTCTTCTATTCGGAACTACGGTAACCGTATTTTACAAACGCAAGGAATTGTCAATTCATCAAATAGCCCCCGCCATAATACCCTTAGGAATGGCCTTGCTTTACCTCCTTTGGGAAGCACAATCGCAATACATCATGCCAGCCTACATAGTAATGATCCCCTTTGCCGGAGCTGGTTTGGTGATAACGGCCGATAAGTTTAGCCAAGTGATCAATCGCATAAAGTCCTAGTCAGCCTAGTGGGTGCGGTGCTTCTAAAAAAGCACCGCACCTACGCAGCCCTCTTACGACAGAAAATCACAACCCCCACCATCACAAGTGACGAGACTACCGAGATAATTTCTCCAATGCGCCACGAAATTGGCTCTATAAAATGAATTGTTACGGAACCTCTATACCCATTAGGGATATGCAGAACCATAACACCATCTTGATTCGCAGATAACCTAAAAGCGGAAGAGTCCTTCTCCGCTTGCACAACATAATGCGGATACATAAGCAGAGGAACCGTTACCTCAGCCCCGGAGGATGCAGAGGTAACCATCATATATACTTTTCCGCCATTCTTTTCATAAGTAGAGATAGAAACGTTTTTTGATGACGGATATTTTTCCTGATTGGCGATCAAAGTACCAACATCGGATTTCGAAGGTAGGTATTCTCCACTCATAACACCATAATTTCCGGTCGGTTTAAATTCTGATGAGGAAATATCGCCCACCGGCTCAGTATTCTGCATCCAGGTAGTTGTAGCGACTCCGCACTCAATGACGCAAAGAGCAATGAGAGAGGCCACAACCGACATATAAAGCGTTCGATAACCACCGTTTGTTTTTAATACAAAAATTCCAATACAGGAAATAAATACAAGAAGCATACTTGCGACACCAAGCAATCTCCACGGGAATTGGACTGTCGCAACTATCGATATTAGCTTATTCCAAAAATCAAATCGAGAATAAGACCAGTGAAAGAACGTAGTCGATGCAAAAAGGACACAAAATACGATTACTGCAGTCAGTAAACCAATTCTTATCCACGATTTATTGAACCTATTGCGGTCGGTCAAAATCGCTGCGACGACAAACACAACGGTGCCTGCCAGAAGAGACCATCCAACGCCAAAGGGCATATCCTGTGACATATCGACGCCCTCAACACTTGCGCCCCTCATTGGCACAAAAAGCATAAACAACTGGGACGGCTGAAGCGCATGGAGCGCTGCCGAGTCCATTTTTTTCTTCTACGCTTAAGGATCCGACCTTCATATCGACATTCCGGTAAAAATCCAAGAATGGCACAAGGAACCACAAAGTCAGGCCAATAGAGAGACCCAGCGATGCGAAAAGTCTCTTCCAGATAAGAGCTGAATGATTGCGAATTAACCCTGCAATAATAAATGCGACAACAACAGGAAGAACCAAAATCACACTAACAGTATGTGATAGTAAAATTCCTGAGCTTCCAACAGCAACCCATATCCAAGAGAATCCGAATCGATCTACGCGATCAAAAAACATAGAATAAAGACCATAAAAAAGCACCGGAAAGAACAGCAGTGCTGTATATTCACCAACGGATGCCCTCAGATACACATCTTCTAAACGATATGGAGACAACGTCCATAAATAGGTCGCCAAAATCCCCATCATTACGGAATTAAAAATTTTCCGCCCTACAAAGTAGGTGATTATTATTGTAAATAAATTAATTAAGAGAACAAATACCTTATAGGCACTTGTTACTGACAGTCCGAGTAACCTCAACAGTCCCGAGGGATATAGCAATAAATCCCCATACAGAATGGAGACAGGATATCCATATCCGTTTAACTGAGAGTACTGCATACGAACGGGAAACTGACCTTCTTTAAAAGCATCAGCGATTCCCTGTATACGATATAAATGAAAGACTAGATCATGCCCTGCCGTGGAAATCGGCAGGTAAGACATAAACATTGGAACGTTTACAATTACAAACAAGGTGAGGAGGGCAACAACCGTTACCCTCCCCCTCTTCGAATAATGCATCTTAAAAGGTTCCTTCATTGAGTAATTACTCGGAAATCTTCTGTTCCTGCACCAGATAATTCGGCCGCCCCTTGGTCTGCATGAAAATGCGACCAAGATATTCGCCGATGATGCCAAGGCTGAGCAGCTGGACACCGCCAAGGATGAGAACTACAACCATGGTCGACGCGTAGCCGGGTACGTCAATGCCCCACACAAATGTCTTAACCAAAATCACAATCGCGTAGATGACCGCCGCCAGAGAAACGATGCTTCCCACCCAAGTTGCGATCTTCAGCGGCGCCGTTGTGAAACTGGTAATGCCGTCCATAGCCAGATGGAACAACTTCAGATAGTTCCACTTGGTCTTGCCAGCCACACGCTTGTCGCGATCGTACAGGAACTCGATCTTCTTGAAACCGATCCAACTGAACAACGCCTTGGAGTTGCGCTCCGACTCGTCCAGACGCTTCAGCGCATCAATGCACTTGCGATCCAACAGGCGGAAGTCACCAGTGTCTTTCTGAATAGCCACACCGGATACCTTCTGCAGCAGATCGTAATACCAACGGCTCGTGGCCTTCTTCAGCCAGCTCTCTCCCTCACGCGAACGCCGACGCGCATACACATCGTCATACCCCTGCATCCACAGTTCAGCCATCTGAGGAATCAGTTCCGGCGGATCCTGCAGATCAGCGTCGATGATTACCAGACCATCCGTATGCACGTTCTCGATGCCCGCGTACATGGCCTTTTCCTTGCCGAAGTTGCGGGACAGGAAGATGTACTCCACGTACGAGTGCTTGCTTGCGTATTCCTTGATCAGGGGACGGGTATCGTCCTTGGACCCGTCGTCAACGAACAGCAACGTATAGTCCAGAGTCTCGGACTGCGAGACCAGCGCATCCATGCGGTCGAACAGGATCGGCAATGACTCCTGCTCGTTGTAGCACGGAATAAGAACCGTGATGGTCCGCTTCATCGAATCTTCTGAGGAGTTCTTTCGCTCGCTCATGTTCGTCCTCGCCTCATACCTTCTCCCCTCACCCCAGTGAAGGGCCGTAGATTTTCGTATTACACACAGCTAACAGGATTCTACCCCATAAGATTCTTAGGATTGCTCATACCCAATGTGACCGTGCCGGTTATGAGCATTCTTAACAGGTCTAATGCCCCATAGACCGCATAACGACGATGAATAATGATGCCCCATCAACCAATAAGGGAGAGCATTGCAATCACAACGCCATCGGCGGGGCGATCGCTGTTAAGCCGAACACTTCATAGTACTGCGGCTAGTCATACGGAGTAGGCAGAAACGCCACTGCTTCAACATCGATATGATGTCCGTCTGATGTCAATTAAGTATCTATATAACATATAGCTGAAGCAAGAAGACGCTCAAAATCACACAAGAACGAGGAGGCTTTTAATGAATAGCGCAAGCGGAAACAAGCCCGGTAAGGGAACACTCACCGGCGATCAACTCGATCGCATATTCGACGAGGGCGAAGATGTGCTTCAGTATGCCGATCTGGAGCACCCCATAGTTGAACATCACCCGCCCCGAGAAAAGCCCGAGAACATCGAAGCCCGGCAGCAGGCCAACGCTCACGAAGGCAAGGTCTTTACCAGCATCGACGACCTCATGAGGGATCTGGGATAACACGACACACAAGAAAGTGGAGGCCCTTTCAGTCCGGCATAGCTGGGCAGCCCACCCTGCGAGCGAAAACGAGCTTTACTCGTGATTATCATCGTCTGTTAACCCGTTCGACCCCTGAGGCCCAGTCAACATTTTCCTTACCGAAAGTTGAAGGAAGTCCCGCTTACCGGCAACTATCATTCAGACAAAGACAAATGGCCTCAGCAACACATGCCGAGGCCATCGAAGTAGAGCGTCTCAGCCTTTCGCCGAAGCAAGATAGAGAGAATACCGCTGCGGAAAGAATCCACCAAGCAATCACTCCGGTAACCGGATGATTACTCAGTACATCACGGTTTCAGCCTTGCACACGGAGGGCTGCCAACGTCATATCACGACAGCCCTTTGCTGCTAAAGAGGACGTCTGAATCGCCCTATCGAATCGGAACCCAACGAAGCTGAATGTTCAAAGTGCTTCACAGCTGAGCCGGCTCTTTCATCGACACCGTCAGTATATTGAATCCGACGAGAGCCAGTTAAGTTCAATACCAGATTTCTTACTGTCTCATGATTTCGCCATATTTTATTCAGCCAAGCGATACACCATAGCTGGGTCTCTACTTTCACGCACGATCAGATTCCGTTGCGTAAGAGAACGAAGCAGCTTCGCCGCGGTCGCCTGCGAAACATCTATCAATGACTGCATCTCGGCACGGATAGCGCCCATCCCCCTGCCACATCCGACCTTATAGTCTTTCTTATCTGATCGTTTAATAGATTGGTGGATCGTTGCGGCTTCTGCAAACGACTTCCCGAACAGACGAATGGGCCGGCATCCGCCAAGGAATGTGGAAAGAGGTGGCCGACTCCTTTGGGGTTGGAGTCGGCCATCTCATCGGTTACGCTGCGTGTAGCGGCTTTCCCTCAAGGGGAAGCCGATGGCGATATGCGCGGTACTGGATCACTTCTTGTTGAAGGTCCAGTGCTGGGCGGCGGAGTTGTTGGACGACCACATCTGGATGTTGGTTCCGTTCGTGGTGCCACCGTTGTCGGCATCGATCACGAAGTCCTCGCGCAGGGCGGAATGCAGGGTGACCGCACCGTTCTTGTCCTTCACCAGCACCCACTTCTGGGCACGGGAACCGTTGGACGACCACTGCTGCACGTTCGCGCCATCGCCCGTGGAGGCGTTGGAGACGTCCAGCACCTTGCCGGACTTGGCGTTGGTGAGCGTCACGTAGCCGTTCCCGTCGTGCGACACCTTCCACGCCTGGGCGTCGGTGCCGTTGGACTCGTACAGCTGCACGTTCGCGCCATCATCCGAGGAGCCACCAGCCACATCGAAGCGCATGGCCTTCTTGGCCGTGGACGCGATCTCGTACGTGCCGTCCGCCACATCACCCTGGTGATCGGCGGCCAGCTTGTCGAGACGATCCCGGCTCGTGGTGGTCTTCTTCAGACGCCAGCGCTGGGCCGCGGAGTCGTTCGAAGAGAAGATCTGCACATTGGTACCATCCGCGGTGTCGCCGCCAGCCACGTCGAGCACCAGATTCTCCGCGGCGCCGGACTGGATCTTGAAGCCGTTCGCGGTGGACACCGCGATCCACTTCTGAGCCCAGGTGCCATTGCCGGAGAACTGCTGCACGTTCGCACCCGGATCGGTGGAACCATTCGACACGTCAAGCACCTTGCCGGAGCCGGCGTTGGTGATGGTCAGATAGCCGTCGGCGTCGTGCCTGATGGTCCACGCCTGAGCGTCGGTGCCGTTGCCGGAGAAGATCTGCACGTTCGCACCATCATCATGCGAACCATTCGACACGTCAAGCACCTCCGCGTGCCTCTTGCCCGCGGCGAACTTGTACGTACCGTCGGCGATGTCGTTGCGATGCTCGTCGGCCAGCCTGTCGAGACGATCACGCGGAGTCTCCGCACCACTGATCCTCCACTGCTGGGCCACGGAACCGTTGCCATCGAAAACCTGAACCGCGATGCCATCGGCATTCACACCACCCTGCACATCAAGCGCAAGACTGGTGCTGGCCGAAGCGATGGTCAACGCGGAATCAGTACCCGACAACTCCCACTCAATCGCCGCGCCGGCATCATCCTTCTGCTGGGTCACGGCCTCACCGGCGACATCACCATGAGCAAGGAACAGACCGGAGTTCACGTTCTTGATCGTGTAGTTGCCATTGTCAAGATGCCTGAACTTGAAACGCTGCGCCATCGTGCCATTGGCGGAATACAACTGCGCACGAGCACCCACGGCCTTGGACGCATTGGTCATATCCACCACGCGCGAACCATCCTCCATCGCCGTGGCGATCACATACGTGCCGTCCTTCAACGTCACGTCCACGTTCACCGTCACATCCAGACCCTTCGCCTTGCCCGTCGCGGTGAACGAACCGATGGTGAAGAACCGCTGCGAATCCACGGAACTCCAGTCCACGGCCTCCTCGGTCGTGGAACCATCGGCCCACTTCACCTTCGCGGTCTTGGGCAGCTGCGCCACCGTACCCACATTCGTGGTCACATCCGCAAGCTTCTCCACACTCACCGGAGCGTTCTCCACCGTCACCTTCACCGTCACATCAAGACCGGCCGCCTTGCCCTTCACCTCGAACGAACCGGGCTTCGCATACGAATCCGCAGAAACCGCATCCCACGACACAGCCTCATCAGTCACGGAATTATCAGACCACGTCACCTTCGCGGTCTTCGGCAATGTCGGAGCCACACCCTCGCGGGTCGTCACGCCAGCCGGAGCGGCAACGGAAACCGCAGTCTTCTCAGGAGCGGGCGCCGCCTCCACAGTCACCGTGACCGTCACGTCAAGACCGGCCGCCTTACCCTTGACCTCGAACGTGCCGGCCTGCGCATACGACTCGGCGGGTACCTCATCCCATGTCACCGTCTCATCGGTCACGGAATTATCGGACCACGTCACCTTCGCAGTGGCGGGCAGCGTCGGAGCCGTACCGGCCTGCGTAGTCACACCGGCCGGAGCGGCAACGGAAACGGCGGTCTTCTGCGGCTCGGGAGGCGTGGTGCTGTTATCAGCGGACGGATCCCACTTGCCGGCGCCCGTGCCGATGTCCATCTTGGAAAGCAGATCAGAGCGCGTGGACGTCAGCTGATCGGCGGTCAGCGTCACGCCCTTGCCCACCAGGAATTCCTTGCGCTGGGCGTTGTCGGTCACCGTGTAGTCGTAGGTCGGCGCGGCCGTGCCGTTCTCGTCGGTCGAGTTGTATTCGACGAATCGCACGGCGGGATGGTAGCTCACGTCCACATTCTTGCCGTCGAGCTTGCGCGACCAGGTGCTCCAGCGCGTATCGACCTTCTGGCCGCCACTGGTCACCGTGGCCTTCACACCCGACACCTTGGACTCCAGCACCGTGGTGGCGCTCGACGCACCCGCCGGATACTTGCCGGTCTCCTGCTGCGTGAAATCGTAGCCGGTGATGGCACCGGACGCGTCGGTCACCTGCTTGACCTCGGTCTGCCACGGACGACCCAGCGTCGCCTTCCATTGCCCGCGTCAACGGTGAACACGCACTTGTCGAACACCAGACCGGTGTGGTCCTTATTCGTGTTCGGCGCGGTGAAGTAGCCGTTGTCCTTGCCCGCGAAGTGAGCCATGTGCAGCGTGGTGTCGTAGATATACGCGTCGGCCGAGCCGAACACGAAGTCCACGGTGCCTTCGATGTAGCTGTTCTCCACGTTCACGCGACCGTTGCCGTTGAACCACACCGTGTCCTGGCGGCCGATCATACGGCAGTTCACCAGATTCACCTTGTCGGCGGACGAGTAGAACGCCACGGCCGGGGTCTGCGAGCCCTCCTCGGGGTGCGTGGTGATGTTGAAGTCGTTCTGGAACGTGATGCCGTACGCGCTGAAGCCGTCGGCCTTCACCAGCACCGTGCCGGACGTGTTCGTACCGGCCGCGTGCGCCTTGTCGTACTTCGCGTCCTTGTCGGGCGTCACGTCGCCCATCGCCGCGTAGTACGCCTCGTGGATGGTCACGGCCTGCTTGGCGGTCTCGTCGGCGTTGCGGAACACCACGCCGGGCTTGGTCACCGTCACCTGCTCCTGATAGTCGCCGGGCGCGATCTTCAGCGTCAGACGGTCGGTGAGCGAGGAGTCGTTCGCGTTGAGCGCGTCCTGAATGGTCTGGTACTGGTAGTCCGCGCCCTTGCCGACGGTGACCGTGCGGGTCGTGGCGGCCGGCGTATCGGAACCGTAGTCCACGCTGATCGTGGTCAGGTAGAAGCTGCCCGTGCCGGTGAAGCTCAACGGCACGTAACGGGCGCTGCCATCCGAGGATGCGGGGACGGCGGCCGCCTTGCCCACGGCGATGTCATTGCCGTCGAGCTGGAGGCCGAGATTGGCGTTGTTGTTGCCCTGCACAGTGACGCTCACGCCCTGCGCGTCGGCGGCGATCGGCAGGTACAGCGTGGTGCCGCCGTTCACCTGGGTGTCGGATGCGCGCAGGTACACCTTGCCGGAGGTGGCGTCGATCTTGATGTCGTCGAAGCTGCCCTTGGCTCCCTGTACGGTCGGGTTCGCGGCGTCCACCGCGTTGCCGTTGGCGTCCTTGAGCAGGCTGGCGTTCGACGCGTTGAATGTGTAGGTCTTGTCCTTCGCCTGCACGTCGGGCGTGCCGTAGCCGCTGTCGGACGCGTAGTCGATCACGATCGCGGTGGCATAGTTGGCCGCGGTGAACTCGACCTTCACGTACTTGGGGAAGTCGGCCTTGTTGGCGTCCGCGACGGTCACAGCCTCGTTCGTGGTGTGGTCGGCGCCATCCACGACGATGGCAGTGTTGCCCTGCGAGGCGGCGATCTTCACGCTCACGCCCTTGGCGTCATACGCGACGGGGATGTAAAGCACGGTGCCGGCGTTGATCTGCGCGTCCTTGTTGGTGGAGCGGACGGCGAACTTGGCGCCGGTCGCGGTCGCGTCGACCTTGACGGCGTTGAACGAACCCTGCGCCTGCTCGATCTTCGCGGTGCCGGTGGCGTCCGCGGCGATCGGATTGCCGGACGCATCCTTGAGCCCGTCCGTGGACGCGAAGTCAATCGTGGTGTCCTTGGCTTCGGTCTCGCCGGGGGTGCCGGGGAATTCGGATGTGGCCGGATCGGTCGTCTGATTTGTTGAAGTGATGGTGGTATCGGATTGTTCCGACGTGGTCGTGGCCGCATTGGCCGGCACTGCGACGGCAAGCGCCATCGCCCCGGCCGCGATCACGCCCAACGCCGTTTTCCATACGGTGTTCTCATGCGTCATCATGATGCCTTGATCTCTCGAACCAACGAGGCGGCAAAAACACAAACAACAGCCTTGTCGTCTCACCTGTTGCAACGGCCGAGGCCGTCTGCGCCCATCATACGACGCGCCTGCCCCCTACGCATCCCCTCCGATACCGCTGCGGACGTCGCGGACAAGGATATCCGCCTCAACGTATGCTAAAGGCCGCCGATGTCGTATCATCGACGGCCTTTGCAGCTAAAGAGGACGCCTTAATCGCCCTATCGAATCAGAACCCAACGAAGCTGAACGTTCAAGTGGCCACCTAAAGTGCTTCGCAGTTGAGCCGGCCCTTTCATCGACACCTTCAGTATATTGAATCCAACGAAATCCAGTTCAAAATTAAGCTCAATATCAGATTCCTTACTGCCTCATGACTTCGCCATACTTTATTCAGTCAGGCGATACACCGTTGCCGGGCCGTTGCCCTCGCGCACGATCATGTCCCGTTGCATAAGAGAACGAAGCAGCTTCGCCGCGGTCGCCTGCGAAACAGCCAACAGCGACTGCACCTCGGCACGGGTAGCGACACCATGCTTCTCGACATAATCAAGAATTCTACGTTCCCGGTCATTCACCGGCTGCGGAGAATCACTATGCGATCGATCGTCACCCGTTCCCTGACCGGCAAAACGTCTCCGAGGCAGTACAAGCCGGAACACATGATCACTGATGTTGAATTCCGGCTGATCGGCCTCTCCGGAATAATCCGCCAGAATACGGCGAATTCCCGTTCCGTAGGCCTCCACAAGATGCAGCCGGTAGAACACATTCGCCAATTTGGGATTGCGCTGGCACGAAATGCCGTTGAACATGTCAGAGCGAGTCAACGAGTCCGGCAAGCCACCCGGGTTGAGGAATTCCATACGATCTGGGAACACGCTGACCAACGAGGGAGCGCCCAACGCATAATCACGATGCACGATCATGTTCAGCAGCGCCTCACGCAATGTCAATGGCGTATACGCATACTCATCCACGCGTTTCAGTCCCTCGGTCCGGGAGCTTACCGGATTATGACGATTCACAAATGCCGCAACCTGATCGATCTGATCGAACAAGGATCCGGAAAACTCCTGACGGTCCAAGAACGTCTCCTTGTCAGACTCGGTGAATTCTGCCGCCTTGATCGACACCGTGCACTGGTCAGACAGCAGCCATGCCAGATTCGTGAACATGCCATCCGCATTCACCATGCCCAACGTACGCATAGATGCAGTGGTGAATGCCATTCCAGCGTTATGGAACGCATGCTCCGCCGATCGGAACGTCAGGTCTTGCGTAATGCTTACAGCCTCCTCATATGAATCGCCGGCCGTGTTCCGCAGCATGTCCACGATCGCAGATTCCGAAGCAGGAATCGACGCGGCCCCCGATCGCACATATACTCCGGCCGGGCGAATGCCCTTGTCCGCCAAATAGTAAGGCCTATTCGTCCCGCGCCCGACACGCACCGCAACAACCACAGCCTTATCTCTTGCTTCCGATTCAACCGATACGAAAGGCATCAGATCGGGACGTATGCCATCGGAAATCGCCTGTGTGGCCTGTCTCATCGACTCATCGGCATTCTCCACACCACAAATACGCCCGTCATCATCCACGCCAAGCCAGATGGTTCCACCATCCGTATTCGCAAACGCAACTGCCGAGCGTTTGGCGCCCTGCACCCAGTCCCGCTTGAACTCCGTATGCAGTCCCTCCGACGATTCCACCATATCGATCATTCTCCTGCCGTATCCGATCTTATATCTTATCTTATCTTATTAAATCTTATCTTATCTTATCGTTAATAGATTGATAGATAGCCGTGATTGCCGGGAGGTGACGCCGACAAAGTCGGCCAACAACGCAGAATGCCGCAACTGCCAAAGCAGTTGCGGCATTCCTTTTCCCGGCTTACGCCGGTTCACCTTATCGGTTACGCTGCGTGTAGCGGCTTTCCCTCAAGGGGAAGCCGATGGCGATATGCGCGGTACTGGATCACTTCTTGTTGAAGGTCCAGTGCTGGGCGGCGGAGTTGTTGGACGACCACATCTGGATGTTGGTTCCGTTCGTGGTGCCACCGTTGTCGGCATCGATCACGAAGTCCTCGCGCAGGGCGGAATGCAGGGTGACCGCACCGTTCTTGTCCTTCACCAGCACCCACTTCTGGGCACGGGAACCGTTGGACGACCACTGCTGCACGTTCGCGCCATCGCCCGTGGAGGCGTTGGAGACGTCCAGCACCTTGCCGGACTTGGCGTTGGTGAGCGTCACGTAGCCGTTCCCGTCGTGCGACACCTTCCACGCCTGGGCGTCGGTGCCGTTGGACTCGTACAGCTGCACGTTCGCGCCATCATCCGAGGAGCCACCAGCCACATCGAAGCGCATGGCCTTCTTGGCCGTGGACGCGATCTCGTACGTGCCGTCCGCCACATCACCCTGGTGATCGGCGGCCAGCTTGTCGAGACGATCCCGGCTCGTGGTGGTCTTCTTCAGACGCCAGCGCTGGGCCGCGGAGTCGTTCGAAGAGAAGATCTGCACATTGGTACCATCCGCGGTGTCGCCGCCAGCCACGTCGAGCACCAGATTCTCCGCGGCGCCGGACTGGATCGTGAAGCCGTTCGCGGTGGACACCGCGATCCACTTCTGAGCCCAGGTGCCATTGCCGGAGAACTGCTGCACGTTCGCACCCGGATCGGTGGAACCATTCGACACGTCAAGCACCTTGCCGGAGCCGGCGTTGGTGATGGTCAGATAGCCGTCGGCGTCGTGCCTGATGGTCCACGCCTGAGCGTCGGTGCCGTTGCCGGAGAAGATCTGCACGTTCGCGCCATCATCATGCGAACCATTCGACACGTCAAGCACCTCCGCGTTCCTCTTGCCCGCGGCGAACTTGTACGTACCGTCGGCGATGTCGTTGCGATGCTCGTCGGCCAGCCTGTCGAGACGATCACGCGGAGTCTCCGCACCACTGATCCTCCACTGCTGGGCCACGGAACCGTTGCCATCGAAAACCTGAACCGCGATGCCATCGGCATTCACGCCACCCTGCACATCAAGCGCAAGACTCGTGCTGGCCGAAGCGATGGTCAACGCGGAATCAGTACCCGACAACTCCCACTCAATCGCCGCGCCGGCATCATCCTTCTGCTGGGTCACGGCCTCACCGGCGACATCACCATGAGCAAGGAACAGACCGGAGTTCACGTTCTTGATCGTGTAGTTGCCATTGTCAAGATGCCTGAACTTGAAACGCTGCGCCATCGTGCCATTGGCGGAATACAACTGCGCACGAGCACCCACGGCCTTGGACGCATTGGTCATATCCACCACGCGCGAACCATCCTCCATCGCCGTGGCGATCACATACGTGCCGTCCTTCAACGTCACGTCCACGTTCACCGTCACATCCAGACCCTTCGCCTTGCCCGTCGCGGTGAACGAACCGATGGTGAAGAACCGCTGCGAATCCACGGAACTCCAGTCCACGGCCTCCTCGGTCGTGGAACCATCGGCCCACTTCACCTTCGCGGTCTTGGGCAGCTGCGCCACCGTACCCACATTCGTGGTCACATCCGCAAGCTTCTCCACACTCACCGGAGCGTTCTCCACCGTCACCTTCACCGTCACATCAAGACCGGCCGCCTTGCCCTTCACCTCGAACGAACCGGGCTTCGCATACGAATCCGCAGAAACCGCATCCCACGACACAGCCTCATCAGTCTCGCTGCCGTCGGCCCACACGCCCTTGACGGTGGTGGGCAGCTTCGGGGCCACGCCCATCGCGGTGGTCACGGGGTCGGGGTTCTTCACCGAGACGATCTTGGACGGGTCCTGGCCGGCGGCCATGGGCACCACGGTGCGCTGGAACGGGGTGCTGATCTTGTTGGCGCCGAGACGCTTCACCGGGGTCATCACGTAGTTGGCCTTGGTGGTGTCCACGTTGGCGGTCTTGCTGTGCAGCGGGTTCCAGTCGTCGGCGAGCAGCATGACGGTGGGCTTGTTGTTGGCGTCCTGATACTGCAGCACGTAGGTCGGCTGGCCGATGTACGTGCGGGTATTGGAGTCGGTGTTGCCCCAGTTCTTGCGGGCCTCGTCGCGGCTCTGCAGCTCGGTGAGGCCGGTCCAGCCGTTCGGGTCCTCAATGTTCGACGTGCTTGCGTACTCGGTCTGCGTCGGATCCCAGTAATCCTGGGCGGACGTGATCATGTACGTACGGCCGTTCTCCTTGAACAGGCTCGGCGCCTCACGGTAGCTCACGTTCGGGAACTGGTAGGAACCGTCCGGGTCCACGCCCGTGTACGTGTCGTTGAGTCGGAACAAACGCACCTTCTCGGTGGACGAGACGATGTACGCCTTGCCGGTGTCGGGGTCGGCCCATGCGGACAGATCGCGCGAGGCGACCGGCGTGAGCTTGCCGTCCACGTTCACCTTTGGCTGGGCGTGCACCTGGCCGTCCTGCCACTTGAGCGGCTGGTACTTGCCGTCCACGGTGTCGGACTGGAACGCCACGAGCTGCGAGGAGCCGTAGCCCACGGTGCCTTCCCAGTGCGCCCAGATCAGGTACTTGCCGGTCTTGGCGTTCTTGAGGATGTGCGGGCGTTCGATCTTGCAGCCGAGCTTGGAGTTCTGCAGGTACTGCGGGTGCTTCTTGACCAACGCCTTGTACTCGTCACGGCCCTTTTCCTGAGTTCCCTCGTTATAGTTGAGCACCTTCGACGTGAGTCCGTCGACGTTGCCGTCGCAGTATTCCGCGGCGTTCGCGTCGTCGATGCTGGTCACGGCGTTGTCGAACTGCCAGTTGACGAGGTCCTTGGACTTGTACATGTTGATCGTCGTGTACAGCCACTGGTTCGCGAACACGCCGCCGGCGCCGTTGTAGTCGGTCGGCACGTTGTCGGGCGCGCCCTGGCCGACCCAGTAGAAGGTGTCGCCGTCCTTGAGCACGGAGCCGCCGTGGGCCTGGATCACCTGACCGTCGGTGGTCTTCCACGCGGTGAGGTTGGTCAGGTAGGTGCCCTCCTGCGGGGCGGCGGGCGTCTCGTACACCTGCGGCTCGGCCTTGGCGGTGAGCTTCACGCCGTTGTTCTCGAAGTTGATGGTGACGTCCTTGGTCTGCTCATCGTTGTCGAGCGTCGGCTTGTCGGCCGTCCAGTAGACGAGCTTCTGCTTGCCGGCCTTGTTCTTGTAGACCGCGCGGTACACGTCGTCGGCGTTCTGGAAGGTGCCGTCGACGTAGCTGTAACCCTTGAGCGCCAGCGTCACGTTCTTGATAATGTCGTACGACTCGGTGGTCTTCACGGCACCGGGGTTGCTCGCATCGTTGTCGTCGTTGATGCTGAACGAATCATAGCCAACCATGCGGTACGGCGAGGCGAGGTTCAGACCCTTGATGTCCTTGACGAGCAGCTGGCGGATCAGCCAGATGCCCTGCAGTCGTGAATCCTTCGGGATCTTGTCGAAGCCGCAGGACCAGCTGGTCTCGGTGCCGCCGGCGGAGCAGCCGAACTCGGAATCCATGAAGTCGTAGCCGGCGACCGGGCTGGACGCGAGCGGGCCTTCCGGGGAGCTGATCCAGTAGCCGTGGCCGGACAGCGCGGTAGCGTGCGCGGCCTTCATCTCGTCCTGGTACTGGCTGAGCTTGCCCGGACCGGAGAAGTTGCCCCACACGTAGGCGGCGTTCGGATCATACTGCTGGATGGTGTCGCCGATGAACTGGTCGAGTTCGATCCACTGGATCTTGGCCTCGTCCTTGTTGTTGCCGCCGGGCCAGTGCTCCTCGGACTCCGGCTCGTTGAACGACTCCCAGATGATGCCCTTGTTGGCAAACTTCTGGATGGCGTGGGCGATCGTGTCCTTCACCTGCTGCTTGGTGAACGACGGCACGGTCTTGTACACCTGGTTCGGATCGGGGTTGCTCACGGCCTTGGGGTCGGGGTTGCCCTGGCTAAAGTAGATGACCGGCTTGAGGCCGGCGTCAAGAATGTGCTGGATGATCTGATCCGGCAGATCGGTGCTCGGCGAGCAGTTGCCCGGCACCGACTGGTCGCAGTTCGGGTCGGCCGCGTTGAGCGGGCTGATCAGGTACGACGTCTTCACGTACGTCATGCCGGATTCCTTGACGAGCTTGATCTGCGCGTCGAGCGACTTCAGATTCGGCTCGGTCGGGCGCGTGCCCGGGCCCTTCCATCCGTACTCGCCGGCGGCGAGATCGCTCTGGCTGTAGGCCTGCGGAGCGTCGGCATCATTGCCCGACGCGCTTTCGGTCTGGTTCACATCCGCGGTGGATGCACGATCCACCTGCAGCGTGCTCTGCTTCGGCGTCTTGGTGTCGCCGACGTTCTGCGTACCCCACTGATACGGCCAGAGGAAGTATGCGACCGTCTGATCGAACGGTGCCGTCTTGGACGGCAGACCGGACTTCGCGATCTCCAGTTCCTCGTTGGACGTGTCGGTGGTGTCGGCCGCGGTCTGCACGGATGCGTCCGCGGTGGTCTGCACCGTTGCGGGCGCCGCCGAGGCAGCCGATGTGGTGACCGCCGCCATTGCCATACCCATGGATACGGCACATAACGCGGCGATCACTTTGAACGGTGCCCTTGCCGCACCGCTCGGGTTCTTCGCCTTACTCATACCTCATAATTCCCTTCTTCCGCCCGCACCTCGACGGGCGAAGTCACGCGAATTATAAGATCAGTAGACATTACAAGGGGAGTTAGCGCTCACATTTGCCATATTTTGCCCAAAAGTGTGATCACACTACGTAAAAAACCGCACACGAAACAGTTGCGTTTCACCGTCATATACAACGCTTCGTTCTCCCTCCAAGGGAGGGAGATGTCACGGCAAAGCCGTGACAGAGGGAGGGCTCGAATCCCACTACCCCGGCTTCCCCTTGAGGGGCCGAGCCGTAAAGAAAACGCCAGCGGCGTTTTCAGGCGAGGGCGAGCCGACAGGCGAGCAGAAAAAGACGCGGTCGAAGACCGTCCTCACTTGCAGGACGGTGTCAGCCGAAGGCTGACGGATGAGGTGATGCCGACGCAGTCGGCCGACAACGCAGGATGCCGCAACTGTCAAAGCAGTTGCGGCATCCTATTTCTCCAGCTACGCCGGCCCCACCTCATCAGTCACGCTGCGCGTGACAGCTTCCCCTCAAGGGGAAGCCGCTGCGCAGGGCATGTGGAGCAACCTACTTCTTCACGAAGGTCCAGCGCTGGGCGGCGGAACCGTTGGAGCTCCACATCTGGATGTTGGTGCCGTTCGTGGTGCCGCCGGCGGCCGCGTCGATCACGAAGTTCTCACGCAGCGCGGAGATCAGCGTGATCGAACCGTTGGCGTTCTTCTCCAGAATCCACTTCTGCGCCCACGATCCGTTGGAACCATACTGCTGCACGTTCGCGCCCTCGGCCGTGGATGCGCCGGAGATGTCCAGCACCTTGCCCGAGGCCACGTTGGTCAGCGTCGCATAGCCCTTGGCGTCGATCGACACCTTCCAACGCTGCGCATTCGTGCCGTTGGCACCGTACAGCTGCACGTTCGCACCGTCGTCACGGGAGGCGCCCACCACGTCGAAGCGCATGGAATCCTTAGCCGTCGACGCGATCTCATACGTGCCCTCGGCCACGTCAGACTTGTGCTCGGCGGCAAGCTCATCGATGCGCGTGCGCAGCGTCTTGGCCGCGGAGAACGACCAGCGCTGGGCCTTGGTGTCGTTCGAATCCCAGATCTGCACGTTCGCGCCGTTCGCGGAGGAGCCGCCCGACACGTCGATCACCAGGTTCGGGCTCAGCGCGGAGACCAGCTTGAACGCGTTGCCAGACTTCACAGCCACCCACTTCTGAGCGTACGTGCCGTTGGAGTCGTACTGCTGCACGTTCGCACCGTTGTTGGCCGAACCGCCGGACACGTCGAGCACCTTGCCGGAGTTGGCGTTCTTCAACGTCACATAACCGTCGTCGTCGTGCGTCACCTTCCAGATCTGCGCGTCGGTGCCGTTGGAACCGTACAGTTGCACGTTCGCACCGTTGCCGGTCGAAGCGCCGGTCACGTCGAGCACCGCAGAATCCTTAAGCGCGGACGACACCGTGTACGTGCCGTTCTTCAGATCGTCGCGATGATCGTCGGCCAGGCGGTCGAGCTTCTCACGCGGGCTGGTGGCGTCGAGGAACTTCCAACGCTGGGCCAGATTCACGCCGTCCTGCGTGAACGACCACAGCTGCAGCAGACTGCCATTGCTGTTGTTCGCGCCGGGCACGTCGAGCGCCATGTTCTCCAGGCCGTTGACGGCCGGACGGATCGTGAACGAACCGTCGTCCGTCAGGTCGATCCGCCATTCGGTGCCGTACGTGTCGGAGCCCTCACGCTGCTGGATGCGCGAACCGTTGCCGGCGCGCAGCGAGTAGGCCAGCGGCAGACGCGAACCCTGATTCACGATCGTGTAGTTGCCGTTCTTCAGCGCGGTCACGCGATACTTCTGCGCGGCGGTGCCGTTGCGGTCATACAGCTGCACGTTCGCGCGGGCCGCGGTGGAGCCACCGGGGATGTCGAACACGCGCTCGCCGCCGTTCAGCGCGGTGGCGATGGCGTACGTGCCGGTGCCGATCGTGACGTTCACGTGCACGGTCACGCCCTGATCCCAGCCGTCGATCGTGCCGTGCACGTCGAAGGAGCCCACCTGCGCGTACTGCGACTTGGCGACGGCGTCCCACTTCACGTCGGCCTTGGCGGTCTTGCCGTCGGACCACGTGACCTCAACGGTCTTGGGCAGGGTCGGCGCCTTGCGGGCCGGCGTGCTCACGGCATCCGGGGCGGCAACGGCCACGATGTTCTTCCACTGCGCGTACAGCTGCACGTCGGCGGTCACCGCGGTGTTGAAGTCGTAGGCGTCACGGCCTTCGGCATCCGTGGTCCAACCGGTGAACGTGTAGCCGGAACGGGTCGGATCGGCAGGCTTTTCGGCCTTCTTGCCCTCGGCCACCTTCTGCTCGGCAGTGGAGGAGCCACCGCGCGAATCGAATCGCACGGTATACGCACGGACCAGCTTCGACGTGGCCTCGCCCAGCGTGGCGGCCGCATCCTGGATCTGCTTGTCCGTGGCGTTTTGGTCGGCCAGCACCTTGCGCGCGTTCTCACGGGCGTCGGCGAGCGCCTTCCACGAGTCGGCGGTGTAGTCGTTCTCGTTGAGCTTGCCGGCGGCGTTGAGACTGTTCTGCAGGCTGTTGCGGTCGCCGGGTTCGACGGTGATGTCGAACGTGGCGGTCTGCTTGCCGCTCTGCGAGCCGGCGGGCGCGTAGGTGACGGTCACGGTCTTGGTGCCGACCGTGCTCATGTCGGGGCTGGAGACCGTGTACTCGGACTGGTCGAGCGTGCGCTGCGATCCGTCGGCGAGCTTGGCGGCCACGGTAAGGCCCGTGGCGTCGAACGTGTCGCCCACGTGGTAGCTGGTCTTGGTCGGGTTCGCGGTGATGGCGAGTCCGGTCACGCCGGGCGTCCACTTGGCGTACAGGTCGAACACGCCGTTGGCCTGGTCGGTGAGGTTGCTCACCTTCTGGCCGTCGTCGAACGAGTCGCCGGTGCCGTCGGCCTTAGTGTTCCAGCCGTTGAAGGTCCAGCCGTCGCGCGTGAACGTGTTCTTGGTCAGTTCCACGTCCTTGCCGTAGGCGAGTTTCTGATCGCTGGTCTTCTCCGGGTTGGAGCCGTCGTTCGCGTGGAAGCGCACGGTGTAGGAGTTGGTGCCCCACTGCGCGTACAGCGTCGTGTCACCGGTCACGGGCTTGGAGAAGTCAACCGCGTTCTTGCCTTCCTTGTCGGTGGTCCAGCCGGTGAACGAGTAGCCGGCGCGCACCGGGTCGGCGGGCTTGCTGATCGTGGAGCCGTCCTTAACGGTGACGGACTGCATGGCGTCGCCGCCCTGCGTGTCGAAGGAGACGGTACGGTCAGCGATGATCTGCGTGAACGCCTTGAGCGACTGCAGCGCGTTGCCGTGATCGTCGAACAGCGCCTGGTTGTCCCAGCCGGATGCGCCCCAGCTGTCGTACTCGGTGTTGTTCGGATCGTTATCCTTCGAGTATTCGCTGGCCCAGCCGGTGCCGTAGTCGTTGGAGTACGTGCGGTTGATCTGCCAGTGGTTGGTGCCGGGCACGACGGCGATCCACGCGGGCTCCCAGTAGAACGCGCCGAGGCCCAGATCGGTGCCGTTGTCGGTTTCGGTCACGGTCTTCATGATGTCGTGGATCACGTCGGCCTGGCCCTGAGCGCTGGCCGCGTAGTCGCTGACGCCGCCGTCGGTGAGGTTGTTCGCGAATCCGTCGCTGTCGCTCGTGGTGAACGGCTGACTGAACTCCATGACCGCGAACTTCTTCTTGTACGTTTCGGTGATGACCTTCTCGCTCTTGACGAGCGCGGCCATGCCGTCGTGCGAGTCGGTGTTGTCGCTGCCGGCGGACCAGAACGGGTAGTAGGTCATGCCGAACACGTCGTAGTCGAGTCCGTACTTCTGGAAGTTGTCGGCGATCACGTTGACGGTCCACGAATCGGAATACATCATGTGCACGGCGATCTGCGTGCTCGGGGATTCCTTGCGGATCACCTTGGCGGCGGAGTTCATGAGTTCGACGAGCCTGCCCCAGTTAGGGTCCTTGTCGAAGCTGTAGCCGTTGCTGCACACGGTGACGCCGAGCAGGCCGCAGTTGCTTTCGTTGCCGATCTGCACCATGCCGAGGTCCACGTTGTTGTCCTTCATGGCCTTCATGAATTCGGCGGTGTAGTCGGCCACGTCGGTCTTCAGCTGATCGTAGGAGTGGCCCTTCCACGCCTTGGGCGTGCGCCACGACGACGAGTAGAAGTCGTTGTAGTGGATGTCGACGTTGACCTTGAGACCGTACTTGGTGGCCTCCTTGGCCATTTCGGTCACGTTCTTCAGATCGTTGTTGCCGCCGCCGTAGGAGCGGCCCTGCGCGTCCTTCGGATCGTTGAACAGGCGCAGACGCACCCAGTTCATGCCGTTGTCCTTGAGGATCTTGAACAGCGGCTCTTCCTTGCCCTCGAAGTTCTTGAAGCGCACGCCGGCCGCGTAGAGCGCCTGGTAGCTGGAGACGTCGGCGCCGCGGATGGTGTCGTTCGTCACCGTGGGGATGGATTCCACGGATGCGGTCTCCTTGGATGCGCCGGTGTCGGAGCCGTCGGCGTACGGGTCCTGCGCGGCGGGCACCAGATCGGCGTCGGACGGGTTCGCGGCGGCGAGCTGCGCGAACATCTTCAGGGACTGCAGCGGCTGGCCGAGATCGTCGAACAGCGCGGCGTCATCCTGCTGGGAGGCGCCGCCGTTGTTCGCGTAGTCCACGTAGTCGGCGGCGTACTTGCTCACCCAGCCGGTGCCGTACTCGTTGGCGGCGTTCCAGTTGTCGTCGGCGTGCCACAGACCGGCCTTGACGGCGATCCACGTGGCGTCGCCGTAGAACACGCCGGCACCGTTCGCGTTGTTCTTGGCGGAGACGATCGACTTGCACAGGCTGCGCATGTAGTCGGCCTGCGCCTGCGGGCTGAGCGTCTTGCCGGCGGCGATCAGATCGTCGCCGCCCGTGGTGTTGGACTGGCCGTCGGAATCGTACTGCGTGAACGGGTAGAGCGTGTCGAGTACGGTCATGGACTTGCCGTACTCCTCGGAGACCATCTTGCGGGTCTGCGCGAGGGCGGCAAGGTCGTCGTACGCGGCGTACACCTTGGTGCCGAGCACGTCGTAGTCCACTTTGTAGTACTTGAGCATGTCCACGTACGTGGTGACCAGCACCGGGGTGACGGACGAGACGCCCACAGCGATCTTGGTGTTCCTGCTGTTGGCGGAGATGGCCTTGCTAGCCTCCTCGATGAGCGTGGCGATGGCCTCCCAGTTGTCCATGCCGAGGAAGCCGCCCTGCAGCGCCTTGTCCTCGTAGTACGGGGAGCTGATCTCGCTGCCGATCGTGACCATATCGGGGGTCACGCCGCCGGACTTGAGCGTGGCGAGCGACTGCTTGGTGTAGTCGGCCACCTTGGTCTTCAGGTCGTCCTTGGAGGTGGGCCAGCCCTTCGGCAGCTTCTGCACGGTCTTGGACGTGTAGAAGTCGGAGTAGAGGAACTGGATGTTCACCTTGAGACCGTTGGCCTGAGCCACCTTGGCGGTCTTCAGCGCGTTGTCGAGCGTGGGGTTGCCGCCGCCGTAGGTGTTGCCTTTGGCGTCGGCGGGGTTCACGGCCACCTTGAGCAGCACATAGTTCACGCCGCTGGCCTTGAGCAGCTGCATCAGGCCGGCGTCGTCGATCTCGTTGCCGTTGAAGTCGTGGAACTTCACGCCCGCGGTCTTCTCGGCCTGGTACGAGGTGAGGTTCACGCCGCGCACAGTGTCGGCGGTCATGGAGGAGACGCCGGTCACGCTGGCCGGAAGCTTCGTCACGCCGGTGTCGGTGCCCTCGTTCCATGCCGGGGGATAGTTGGGGTTCTCCGCGGTGGGCGCGGCGGACGCCGGAGTCTGGGACGACTCCTCAAGAAGCTGCTGCTGCGCGGACGCCGCGTTCTTTGCGGCCTCGGCCCGTTTGGCGGCGCTGGACGAGGCGTAATCCTGCCCGACGTTTGCAGTGGTGTTTGCCGCGGTGCTCGACGTTGTCGCGGCGGATGCCATCGACGCCGGAACCAGCATCGACAGCGCCGCCACGGCAGCGCATACCGCAGCCAGGGGTTTCCTGCTCATTCTCTTCCTTCGTGTGTTCCTGCTGTTTTCCTCATGCGGATCCACGCGCATGACTGCAGATGAACCCACATATGCAGCCGACGGAAGACTCCTCAATTGTCTTCACGCCGAACCGGTCAAACATCACGAATCTTACCATTCGGTAAGCATAAGCCCCGCCCCAATTTGCCAACGATTGCGCCCGTTCCCGAGGAAGGCGGACCCACCCCATCGTTCTCCCTCCAAGGGAGGGAGATGTCACGGCAAAGCCGTGACAGAGGGAGGGCTCGAATCCTTGAAACCCACCTTCCCGCGAGGGGCTGAGCCATAGAGAAAACGCCAGCAACATTTTCAGACAAGTCCAAGCCGACGCCCCGCTAACCCGGCTTCCCCTTGAGGGGAAGCTGTCGGCGCTAGCCGACTGATGAGGTGACGCCGACGATAGTCGGCCAAGACACAGAATGCCGCAACTGCACTGCAGTTGCGGCATCCCTATCTTCCGGCTTACGCCGATCCCACCTCATCAGTCACGCTGCGCGTGACAGCTTCCCCTCAAGGGGAAGCCGCTGCGCGAGCGACTATGCGGACGCACGCCCTCCCTCAGTCCGGCATAGCCGGACAGCTCCCTCCCTCGGAGGGAGCACACAGGCTGGGGCTCAGCGTGTGATTACTTCCTGTTGAAGGTCCAGCGCTGGGCGGTGGAATCGTTGGACGTCCACATCTGGATGTTGGTGCCGTTGCCGATCGCTCCGCCGGCGGCGTCAATCACGAAGTTCTCCTTGAGCGCGGAACGCAGCGTGATCGAACCGTCGCTGTTCTTCACGGCGATCCACTTCTGCGCCCAACTGCCGTTGGAATCCCACTGCTGCACGTTCGCGCCGTTCGCCGTGGACGCGCCGGAAATGTCGAGCACCCTGCCGGAATTCATGTTCGTCAGCGTCACGTATCCGAGGGAATCATGCGACACCTTCCACGCCTGTGCGTTCGTGCCATTCGACGCATACAGCTGCACATTCGCGCCGTTGTCACGCGAACCGCCCACTACGTCGAAACGCATCGTCTTCTTCGCCGTCGAGGCGATCTCGACCGTACCGTCGGCCACATCGGACTTGTGCGCGGCCGCGAGCGCGTTCAGTCGGGTGCGCGCGGTCTGCACGGCGGTGAACGTCCAGCGCTGCGCCTTGGAATTGTTCGACGAATAAACCTGCACGTTCGTGCCGTTCGTGGAGGATGCGCCGGTCACGTCGAGCACGATCTCGTCCTTGGCATTCGCGGCGGAGCGGATCGCATACGAACCGTCGGACTGTTTGATCACGACCCACTTCTGCGCGGTCGTGCCGTTGGAATCGTACTGCTGCACGTTCACGCCGGAGTTGGCCGTGCCGCCCGACACGTCGAGTACCTTGCCGGAGTTGGCGTTCGTGAACGTCACGTAGCCGTTGTCGTCATGCGATACCGTCCACGTCTGGGCGGCGGTGCCGTTGGATCCGTAGAGCTGCACGTTCGCGCCGTTGTCGGACGATGCGCCGGTCACGTCGAGCACGGCGGAATCCTTGAGCTTGGTCGACACCTTGTACGTGCCGTCCTTGATGTCGTCCTTGTGCTGTGCGGCGAGCGTGTTCAACTTGTCGCGGGACGTGGGCGCTTCGGCGATGGTCCATTGCTGGGCGGCGGTGCCGTTGGCGGCGTAGATCTGCAGTCCGGTGCCGCTGGTCGTGGCGCCGCCGGGCAGGTCGATTGCGCGATTGGAGCCGGATCCGATGAGCGAGAACGCGGAGGAACTGCCCGCCACGTCGGTCGTGCCGTCGGCGCCTTCCGCGGTGCGCACGAGCCAGTGCTGGGCGGCGGAACCGTTGGAATCCCACTGCTGGATGGTGGAACCGTTGCCGGTGGATCCGTTCGCGACGTCGATCACACGGCCGGAGTTGACGTTGGTGATCGTGTACACACCGTTGCCGACCTGCTTGAAACGGAACAGCTGCGCGTCGGTGCCGTTGTCGTCGTAGATCTGCAGACGCGCGCCGTTGCTGCCGGACCCGCCGGACACGTCGATCACCCTGCTCGTGCCGGACTTGCCGGACGCGGCGGCCACGGACTGGATCTTCACGGCCTTGGTGGTGATCGTCTTGGTGGCGGACGCGATCAGGAACTTCTGCGCGTCGGTGCCGTTGGGCGTGTAGAGGTCGATCTTGGTGCGGTCGCTCGTGTTACCGCCGGTGATGTCGAGCACCCAGTTGCCGAGCGCAGACTGGAGGTAATAGCCGGTGCCGGAATTGCGGATGAACCAGCGCTGGGCGGCGCTGCCGTTGGGTGTGAACTGCTGGACCTTCGCGCCGTTGGACGCGCTGCCGTTTGCCACGTCGAGCGCCTTGCCGGAGTTGACGTTGGTGATCACGTAGCTGCCGTCGGACTGTTTGGCGAACTTGAAGCGCTGCGCGGTGGAGTTGTTGTAGGAGTACAGCTGGAGCTGCGTGCCGTCGGCGGTGCTGTAGTCGGGCACGTCGAGGCCGGCGGAGTCGCGCGATTTCGCGTTGATGTAGTAGACGCCGTCGGGGATGGTGACCTTGGCGAGGGTGTCGATCTG
Source organism: Bifidobacterium callimiconis (assembly GCF_003952005.1). GTDB lineage: Bacteria > Actinomycetota > Actinomycetes > Actinomycetales > Bifidobacteriaceae > Galliscardovia > Galliscardovia callimiconis. The sequence goes on along the minus strand of NZ_QXGJ01000005.1, from coordinate 60,148 downwards.
CGGAACGAGCAGCTTCTGCACCTTGTTACGGATGTCGTCCATGCGGTCCCACATCTTCTGGCCGGGGCAGGCGGTGTTGTTGGCGCTGTCGGACTGGTGGGACTTGTCGCCGTGGCCGGTGATGCGCGGCTGGGTGCCCTTGTATTCGAACGTGTCCTTGGCGTTTGTGATGCCGAGCGCGTTGAACTCCCAGGCGATGGCTGCGGACACCGAGTTGATGGCGGCTTCGGACGGGGCCTGGGTGGTGAAGTCGCCGAGCACGACCACGCCGAACGTGGCCGAGTTGAAGCCACGGGAGTGGGCGCCGATCGCCTCGCTGGCGGGGACGACCTGGTTGTCGACGCCTTCGTCGCGACCTTCCCAGATGCCGCCGTACTTGTCGACGAGGAGGTTGTAGCCGATGTCGCCCCAACCGTTGGACGTGTTGTGGTACACGTAGATGCCGTTGATGAGGGCGGGGACCTCGGCCTGCGTGTAGTTGTTGGCGGGCTGGTAGGTGTGGTGGACCACGGCGCCCTGCCAGTGGCCGCTGTTGTCGGGCTTCCACTGGCGGGCCGGGTTGCCGGACTGCCACCATTCCTCGCGGGTGTGGATGCGGCCGGCGGAGGTGATGGCGTCGGCGGCGGTGCGGACGGAGGGGGTGGTAGCTGAGGTGGATGCGGCAGATGCTGCCTCGGTCGTTTGCAGTTGTGCCGTGGCGCTCGCGGTGTTGCTATCCACAGAGTTTTCCGCGTTATCCACTGTCGTGGCGGACTCGGTTGCCGACGACGAGACGACGGCCGCGGCGGAATCCGCAGACTTGTCCCCGTTATTCACATTCGAACTGTTCGTATTCGCACTGGTGTCGGCACTGGTCTTTGCGGTACCTTCGGCGGAGTAGCCGGGGTCGACGGTGATGAACTTCGCCTCGGTGATCGTCTGGCCGTCCACCGGGGTCAGACGGGCCTCGGCCTCGGTGGCCAGACCTACGTAGTATGCGGGGCTGGAGCCCATCTTGCCGAGATCGTCGTCGACCGAGGGCAGGGTCTGCCATTCGCTCCACGCGTTGTCCTTGAAGTAGCGCAGCTCGAGCTTCGGCGCCTTGGCCGTGTCGGTCATGTCCTGCTGTTTCCAGGTCACACCCACCGTAGCCAGGCCGTTGAGGTCGGCGGCGGCGATCAGGGCGTTGGCCCCGGTGCCGTCGGCAAGCCCGTCGGACTTGGAGCTATCCCCTTCGGAACCATTGGAACCATTGGGCTGAGCGCCATCAGCCTGGGCGTCCCCGGATTCATCCCCCTCATCACTCTGCGCATCCAACCCGTAGGTGGACGCGTCCGAAGCGGAAACGAACGACTCTTCCGCGGTCTGCGGAACATGCGTCTTCTCAACCTTCGCCGGACCATCCACGGAGGTATCAGTCACCGTGGAGGCAGCGCCGGAATCACTCTGCGACGCGAACGAGGAAGTCTGCGCGGAATTGGCCGCGGAAGCAACGGAGGTCACTCCTCCGGCAACCGTGGAGTCATCGGCCGGCGCAGCCACGGCCGCGCCCACCGGCATCAGCATTGCCGTCGCAGCCACTCCCCCAACTACTGCCTTCACAATCCGGGACCATATACCCATATTCCACCCACTTCCTTCTAGGCACACGTAATTTCGAACTTACCCGCACCTCGGGTCACCCGTTCCTGAACGTACGCCACACGCCGCCGGTGCGCAGCCGCGCGACCAAAATCGAGGCTAACCTCCGTTGTGGAGGTCCTTGTCAAAGTACACACACGCCCCAGCTGCATCAATGCAGATAGTTCCAAGCCCAAAACTAGTAGAATTCAACATATTCACGGTCCCCTCTACTTTGACAGAGACCTCCACATCGGCAGTTAGGACCCCGCAACCTCTCAGATCAACACCACAACCCGAAGATAGCCCCACAATCAGCCCCCAGCCATGCGAACGAGTAAATATAGTTGGCAATTCTCCTCGGGATATCGGCATAATCATTGCAAACGTCCTTGTCGGGGACGGGGTAAGCCGGCAATAACCGAAAAGTGTCTGCACAAGATATCTCGTGCAGACACCATGTCATAGGGATCCAGCAAATATCCGCTAGTCCTGTTCCATCAGCCCTCATCCAGCTCTGCGAGGCTCAGACCTCGGGTCTCACGAGCCGTAAAGGCTGAGATGGCGGCAGCAACCATACAGACGGCGATAAAAATGCCCACAGGCACCCAGCCCATAGGACCGGGCTTGACCAACGCGGCAGCGATCGTAGGTGCGAATCCAACCACGATCAGGCCCAACTGGGTACCCACCGCGTAACCGGTGTAACGGACACGCGACGGGAACATCTCCGTGTACATCGGCGCCTGCACAATGTTGCCCGCGGAGCCCAGGATCTGCAGCAGCGCCAGAACGCCCAGAATCAACGCCCAGTTATGCGTGTGCATCACTGCGAACAACACCGGGAACAGCACCGCCAAGCTCAGCACCGAAAGAATGAACACCGGACGACGACCGACCTTGTCGCTCACCCATGCCCACATCAGACTGATCGGAATGACGGCAAGACCAAGAACCGAAGTGAATCCCAGGTACTTCGCCGATTCCAATCCGGCGTACTGCGTGGCATAGGTGAGTCCAAATACGCTGGACATGGATCCCATCAACGCATACAGAGAACAAACGATCACACGAAGCAGATTCTTCCAGTGGTAGCGCAGCACCTCAGCCAAAGGAGCGGAATCCTTCTTCCCCGACTTGCCCGACGAGGTACCAGCGTCAGCCTCGGAGACGGCACCGCTTTCACGCAGAGCCTTCTGCTCGGCAAAAACCTTGGGCTCCTTCACCTGAGAACGAATCCACAGCGTAAACAACATAAGCGGGCCTGCAATCAGGAACGGAATGCGCCAACCGAATCCAAGCAGAAAATCCTCACCCTGAGCGGTGATCGGCACAAACGCCACGGAGCCAAGCATCGTGCCCACAGCCACGCCGATCATGGTCCAACCGGTGAACACGCCACGCTTCTCCTTTGGGGCGTTCTCGGAGCTCAACGAATTCGAGCCCGCCTGCTCGCCGCCGGCAGACAACCCCTGTGCCAGTCGCAATACGACCAACAGGATCGGCGCGGCGATGCCTAGGGTCTGCGCGGTAGGCAGACATCCGACCAGGAAAGTCGCGGTTCCCATAAGCAGCAGCGTGACGATCAGCGTATGGGTACGGCCAATGCGATCACCCAACGTGCCGAAGATGATCGCGCCGAGCGGTCGTGCGATATAGGCGACGCCGAATGTGGCGAACGACGCAATGGTGCCGCCGACTGCACCGAATCCGGCAAAGAACACCTTATTGAAGACCAGCGCCGAAGCGGTGGCGAAACACACGAAGTCGAAGTATTCGATCGTGGATCCGAAGAATCCGGAGACTGCCGCGAGACGCGCGTTCTTGCGATCTTCGGCCGACATCGCGGCTTCGGAATCCTGTACCGGCGACACGATTGCTGATGTCGCCGTATTCTGTGACGGTGTGATTTGAGACATTGCCCTATTCCTCCTTGAATCGGCAAAAATGACTTTGGCATATACGGGCAACGCCGCTACAACGCAGCGCATCCCGTGCATCAGAGATAGAGGTGGCGAGAAGCGACGGGACATAGGTCGCCGTCCGATATCGGAACTCAGACTTCCTGAGGGGTGTACTCCAGCGGAGCGGAATCTTCCACGCAACGGCGCCAGAGTTCCGCTTCGACATTGTGGAGCAGGCGACGTCCATGCGCTTCGAGGTATCCCTCAGCTTGCAGTCGATCATCGATCTCGTCGCAGGCATGTTGATACGACTCGTAGGTCGGGTACAGTGCCTTGACCTGCGTCGCATCATGCAAGGTCATGGTGCCACTGACGCCCTGCTCAAGAGCTGCCGGATGGAAATCGGCGATAGGATGCTCCAGCATGCCGAGTCGAATACCTCCGGCACGGTTGCCGTGTGCATCGTTCACAAACCGACGACCGCCAGAAGCGAAACCGTCAGAACCGTCCCGAACATCAACACGATCATCAGACCGTGTCTGCGTATCGAAATACGCACTGTCCGGCGCGGGAATACCTTGATCAATCCATTGAACAATCGCGCTCATGGCCGCAGTGATCACAGGCTCCACCGGAAGCGTAATCAATGACCGCAGCCATTCCTCGTTACGATTGCGCGGCAGCCGGCCGGCCTTGAGAATCTCGGAATCACAAGGAATCACTCGCGAGCGCGCATCGGAATGCGGCACCCCAGCCACATGCCAGTGGCGACGCTTGGGACCGTCACCGAGCATGAATGCCTCGGCTCCACTGCCAAGCCCAGCGAACAGATGCGTGTCAGCTTCGGTCGTGATGGTGATTACCGGCGCATCTATCTGAGCCGGCGGCAGAAGCCGGGGGATGAATGTGGCCTTGACGCCGGAGTGCACCACAGTGGCTGATTCAGGATCCGAGTCGGAAAGCTGCATCTGCCGCAGCTCACGGCAAAGCACCGATCCCGCACCGGGAAGGTACCCGTCAAAGATCCGTTCTCCGTTCGGCCCCGTTAGCAGTGAGTCAAAGTACGTCAGATACGTATTGGTGTACACGGCCGACTGCGACTGCCCCATCATGACCACATGGTTTGGTGCCGGGAACGACGATCCCGATCGGACCCATGCACCGGCTTGAGCAAGTATGTCCCAAGCCAGCCCTTCCTCGCTACCGGGAATGATTTGGAATGGGTTCCACCCCGGTTCGGCATGTAATCCCGGCAGTTTCCCACCCCATGTCACCCGGGCATAGCGCCGGCCATCAAAGTTGTGCAGTGCATCCGCATTGATGGGCTTGCTGGTTACGCCAACATAGCAATCGCGCTGGGCAATGATGTAATCCCATGCGCGGCGCCAGTCATCTTCAATGTCGTATCCCTGTGATGCGTTGAGTATGCTCAGCCATGCGTTCTGCGACGTCTCTTCCACCGGTCTACGGACCAGCACACGAGTGACGTAGTGCGTGGGCCGCCCGTCCGGTATCGCGGTACCGACTTTGGACTCGGAATCATCACCTATGCGTTCCGAATACGTGTCGGCATCGCCTTCGAGAAGATACTCCTCCTCCACGTATCCGTACTCGCTGAGATCCAACGGCTCGTTCGCATGAGCCATGGTGCTGAACGGGTAGCTATCGGCACTGACCGATAACGGTCCCTGCACTTGCGGAATATGTTGTCGAATCTGTTGCATCATGCACAGCCCTTCCTGTAACGCTCATCGCCTCGCTGCGATTGGCTTCATCCTATGAGGCAATTGCAGTAGCGGAACGGGGTGAGCATGCATGATTGATGATCATGGAGTTCACGCATTTGCATGAACATGCACTAGTGTCGTGGACCATTGCTGCGGTCAGGACAGAACGCCAAGTTCACGGGCACGTGCCACTGCGGCCGTACTACTATGAACGCCCAGTTTGTTCAGCAGATTGGTCCGATGGGTACGTACCGTATTCACGCTGATATACAGGCGTTCCGCAATTTCTCTGGCAGTCATACCGGCGCCGATCAAGCGTAGAACGGACAGTTCACGTTCGGAAAATTCGGGAACTTCCACGGCAAAGTCTAAATCATTGCTCTCTGAACTGTCATCATCAACCCTTTTGACACCGTTTTTATCGCCACGATCGGCATGTCTTGTTTCGGCGTCATATGGCAGTTCTCGCATCCACCGGCGAACTGACTGACCGTCAGATTGATAGATGGTCGCATACTCGGCATCGTCAAAGGCGAGTGCCGCAATCTGCGTCAATAACCGCAGTCGTGTATGGTCATTGGCGGTGAACGGATTATGCAAAGTCCAGTTTCCCAGCCAGACAGCGCCTACGACATCGTCTTCATCGTTCTGCCGTCGTATCCGCATCGGCATTCCCAATACGCTGTTGTGACGGATTCCCATAGATTCCGTAGCGAGGAATCGTCGACCGTTGTCATCATCGTCCACGGTGAAGAGCTGCATAATCTCGTCGGGAGTCCTCAGCCAGAATTCCTGCTGAACCCGCTGTGCCATTTCACTGTCGGCGTCGATGATCATCGTGCCGGGAAAATGCGGATAACCGTATACTCCCAATACGGCATACCCGCCCACACCATGTACGCGCACGCTTATCGTCACACCATCAGCGGCCGGTATAAGCTGATGCGCGAGAATACTGACGTATCGAGCAATGTCGCGGGCATCAGCCTGATGATGCAGATACGCGCTCGCCTCCACCAGACGTTCCGCAAGAGAAGCAGGTGCAATGCCCATGGGACGAGCAGGCCGAGATGGATTCCTCTGGCTGGAGTCGGCACCGGGAACAATGTGATGATCCTTCTGCATATGACAACCAGCCTCCCATTCGACAGTTTCTGACCATTACGATAGCGCACCGACTTCGGGATTCAGGAATGGCGTATGGAGAAAGGCGCGCGAGACGAAACTACACTGGGAGCGGATTTGGCAATTGACGGAGGCTCCGGGAGAATGCGAATTCTGGAACAACGGACGCTGGGCAAGCATGAGGACGAGCGACTCAATGAAGATGGTCTGCATGTGGGCAATGGATTCGTGGCCGTGGTGGATGGGGTGACGAGCAAGAGTCGCGCCAATATATGGGAACCGACGCCAGGCGTAGTGGCGAAGAATACGCTTCTGGAAGCATTGTGCACGGCACCTGACGACACTGATATGCGCGGCATGCAGCAGCTGGTCGACGAAGCGCTTCGCGCGCAGTACCGAAAGATCACGTCCGGGCAGGATTCTACGACCGCGTATTTCTGCGATCACCCCAATGACCGTCTGCAGGCCAACGCGGTGATCTACTCGGAGGCTTTGCATGAGATCTGGCTGTTCGGGGATTGTCAGGCGATGGTCAATGGGCGTGCGGTTCCCACGACGAAACGCGTGGATATATTGCTGGGTGAACTACGGAGTTTTGCCTGGCAGGCGTTGGAATTGCAGCGCTCGCAACAGACCGAGTCGGGAAAGCGCGAGGCTGATGCGGCCAGCGCGAACAATGGCGACGCTACCACCACTGGGAGCGGGCTTAATCCCCGCAGGGAGCCCAACAACGACCTCAGCCTCAACAACAATCCCACTCGCGAGACCACTGATGGATCCACGGTTCCGGATCCCGCCCGGGAACTGATCATGCCGTTCCTGCGGCTGCAGTCGCAGTTCGCGAATCGACGGGGAGAGTACGGGTACTTTGTTTTCGATGGGTTCACCGACCCGAAGTATCCGATTCACACAATTCCCGTGCGCCCGGGCGACGAGGTGGTATTGGCGAGCGACGGGTATCCGAAACTCCGCCCCACATTAGACGAGTCGGAACGGGAGCTGGAACGGTTGCGGCGCGAGGACCCTCATCTAGTGCGCGAATTCCGCACGACCAAGGGTTTCGCTCCGGGCTCGGAGTCCTTTGACGACCGCACCTATATCCGGTTCGTGGCGTAATACTTCATATCGCCATCACCCGCCGCTGCAGGGGTTTCCCACGCGCATAGTCCGGCCCTCGCAGAGTTCACCATTGGTCGATGTTCGATTTTTCTGGTGATGTGCTCAGTAGGAGAGATGGTCTGGGGAGAGAGCGGTTCACAAATCGAAGATACCCAAAATGCACCCGCGGAATTTCAACGCTCGATATCGGGTATCTTCGTTTTGTGCGTCGCCTATTCCCGAGACCGCAAGCGCCAAAGCACAATCCCGAGCATTACGGCACAAGAACCGCTCAAAAACCGCACATGACCGCCGAGTAAAGGCCCAAGCACCGCAGCAACACCCCCGATAGCGCAGCCCAGTCAATGCTCACAACATAGGCCACCCACGAAAAAAGGCCTCCCGCGGGGTTTCCGCGAGAGGCCTTTCCAAGGGCGAATTTGCGATCTGCCTAACTGCATGCCCGGCCGTATCTTGTGGACCGGCGGCATTTCAGCGGCTGCGATCAGAAGGTCGAAACCTTACAGCTTGAGTCAGATCCTTGCGTTATCGAGCTCAACGAGCGTCGTTCTGCAGATCAGCCAGGGTGTCGGCGATAGCCTTGCCGGCGACCGGGTTGGCAGCCAGGGTGGAAGCGCCGTAGAGGGCCATGCCGCGCAGAATGCTCTTCTTGATGTTCATGATGTTCTCCTTGTTGTTGAAGTATTGATCGGTTTTGTATTCAGTTGTAAGTCTTGGGTGCCCTGCGGTCGTCGGTTATCTATCCGCGACCCGTCGGGGTCTTTGCGCTCAGCGGGATTCGCGAGCCAGATCGATGACCGTCTGGTTCAGATCCTTGTTGTAGGAGCCGGCCACCACGGAAGTTCCGTACAGAGCCAGGCCGCGCATCATGCTGTTCTTGATGTTCATGCTGTTCCCTTTTCTGTGTGTTTGTTGTCTGCCTTGTTTGGCTGACATGATTAACCATAGACCACCTGCGCAATTTGCGCAAGCGCTGGCGCAAAGAAACCTACCAAGTGGTTGGTATTCCGCCGTTTTGTCGGCGTGTCGTTTCCTGACGTCCACTTTCCTTGATATTGCAACGATTTGAAGAATCTGTGTTTGCGCTCACCTTTTCGACACCAAATATCCAGTCGCCATTTACCGGGCTCACGCAGCAGCCCAAGCACTACAGACAGAGACAGCGGTACCGCACTCCGCAGCGCTACAGCAACGCAACAATCACGCACGCAATCAGGCCACGCCGCACCGGCATGACTCGTTTCGCACTCGCAACGGGACAATCAGAACAACATCACACGGGTACGTTTCAACTCACACCAGATACGGAACGTAACCGAACCACCACCCACAAGTACGATCCGCATCACGCTCGCAACGCAACCAAGCGACACCGCACCGATACGATCCGCATCGCATTCGCAACGGAACGCAACCGAACCATACCCCACAAGTACGATCTGCTTCATATTCACAACAGAACGTAACCAAACCATGCCGCACGAGTACGATCCGCATCACGTTCGCAACGCAACGTAATCGAACCACACCACTCGGGTACGTTTCGCTCCACATCAACAACGCAACGCAATCAGGCGCACTGCACCAATACGATCGGTTCCGCATCCACAACAGAACGTAATCAAACAACGCACACGCGACCCCCTCACAACCGCCATGCCACGACGATCCCGCAAAACACGCCACAATCATCCGCAATGTTGATTGTCCACGAATACCCCCGACGATAAAATGGGAAAAGATCGGCGACGACGCCGATCACCACATGGGACATGGGCACCACGTTTTGCAAGGAGGTCCGTCAATGTCTGCCAGCAATGAAAACAATGAAAACACCGCGTCAGGAGCTTCGGGGACTCCGGCATTCACACACGACGCATCCAACGCACCCGGCAAGGTCATATCGCTGGGCGAGGTGGCGGTCAATCTGATCATGGGGGTCAACACCATTCCGCAGCCGGGCGGATTCTCCTACGCGGAGAACGCGGGCACCGGCATCGGCGGCAGTTTCTCCACGTTGCAGGCGTCCGCGCGCATGGGGGTGCGCACCGAGCACGCCGGCATCATCGGCAACGGACCATGGGCCGGTATGATCCGCAAGGCGTTCGACGACGAAGGCATCGTGCACACCGGACAGGATCGACTCGACGAGGATTCCGGCCTGCGCGTGCTGCTCAGCGACGGCGGTCCGCGCAAGACACTCATCGCCAAGTTCGGCGCGGAGGCGCACGGCACGTTCGACTCGTTCGACGAGATCAGCCCCGAAAGCAACGACGTGCTGCACATCAGCGGCAACACGCTCACCAACCGCACCGCAAGCGCCGTGTTCGCGTTCATGCGTCGCGAGGACGAGCATTGGAGCGACTACGGAGGATTCGACGAGCACGGCAATCCGCGTGGACACCGATACACGATCGTGATCAACCCGTCGGGCGCGGTGATCGGACATGTGAATGAGCAGCTCATCGAGACGCTGGTGCTCGACCGGCCGATCTGGACGTGCAACAAGCGTGAGGCGCGAGCGGTGGCGCTGCGTCTGGGCATTCCGATCACCGATCCGGAGCCGGTGATGGTCAACGGCAGCACCGAAGCGACCATGCCGGAGCTGATCGAGGGGCTGGGCGAAGTGCTCAAGGCTCCCGTAATCATCCGCACCGGCGCAGGTGGCGCGTGGCTGTGGGAGCCAGATTACGCAGGCAGTTCCGAGGGCTCGATCACGCACCTGCCCGGATATGCGACCAAGGCCACGCACACGCAGTCGGCCGGCGGCTGCCACACCGGCGTGCTGTGCGCGATGCTGGCCCGCGGCGCCGACCTTGAGGAGGCGGTGGAGGTGGCCAACGCGGCGTCGTCGATTGCGGTGTCGAGGTCCGACACCGTCACCGGCGAGCCGAGCTGCCCCACGCTGTCGGAGGCGAAGCTGCTGATCGCGCAGCAAATGGAGCTGGCACGGGAGTAGCGTGCGAGCGCCTGCGTGGCACAGGCATGACGCAGGTGTGAAAGTGAGGCGCGGTCGCGGCAGCGGCACAAACACCCCATGTACGACACGCCGAAAAGACGTTGAAATCGCAACGAATCCACCCCGCGTTTTTGCGTTCTCCGGAAAGCATGTTATTCTTTTCAAGTTGCCTGACTGAGCAAATCTCACGAGTTCAGGATGGTAACGCTGGAGAATTCGCCTAGTGGTCTATGGCGCACGCTTGGAAAGCGTGTTGGGTGAATAGCCCTCACGAGTTCGAATCTCGTATTCTCCGCCATCAGGGATTCCGGTTCGCCGGAATCCCTTTTTTCGTTTCCCCGCGCCGCACCCATGACCGCGCTTTACGCCATCACCGCCGCACCCGCACCCCACACAGTCACCAATGACCGCATTCTGGAATCATGCGCCATATTGGGTTCACTATGCGGAAACATCTGCTCTTTGGGGCGTCAACATCCCGTTTTTGAGCCGATTTTCGGGCATTCGACGCCCCAAAGAGCGGAATTCGGGAATTTCGCGCCCCAAACAGCGGTCCGGGAACAGCACTGCCAAGAAGGTAAGGAACCAGCCAGAACAGCACCGCCGTCGCATTCTGCCGTTCCACCGTCATTATGCGATCATCCGTCACGCTATACAGCCGGCCGCTCCTTATGGACGGATCGCTCTGCAGCTGCGGGCCGCCCTGTAGCCGACCGCTATCCTGTGAGCCACTACCACTGCACGCGCATGGCGCGGGAGTACACCACCTCGCCGGGAGCGGGATACCCGTCGAGCAGCTGCGGCACGGTCACGAGCGTGAAGCCCAATCGACGCAGATCGTGAATCACGTCGGGCAGCGCGTCCGCCGTGCTCTGATGGATGTCGTGCATGAGCACGATCGACCCCGGACGCACCTGCGCCAGAATCTTCTCCCGCGTCTTCAGCGCGTTCAGGCTCTTCCAGTCGTATGAGTCCACGTCGTAGTCGACCAGGCCGAGATTCATCGCCACGGCCGTGCGCCGCGACGCCTCGTCGAACGCGCCGTGCGGCGGGCGCAACAGCCGCACCGGCTGACCGGTGACCGACTGCACGGCACGGTTCGTGTCAACGAGCTGCTGCGCGCGATCGGCGGAACTCATCGACGGCAGATCCGTGTGATTCCACGTGTGGTCACCGATCACGCTGCCCGTTGCCAATGCCTTGGCCATTGTGGAAGACATCGTGGAAGACATCGCAGAGTCGTCGGCGCTGCTATCGGAGCCGCTATCGGACCCCGCGCCCACCGTCTGACCGACGGCAAAGAACGTGGCCTGCACACCCTCGTTCTGCAGCGTCTGCACCACCTGCGGACTCACCTCGTTCGGACCGTCGTCGAACGTGAGCGCCACGCACTTCTGCACGCTGCAGTCGATGCCGAGCTTGCGGTTCTGCGACTTGACTACCGCGTTCACCGCCTTGTTCAGCGCCTTCACGTGACCGGCGCGGGCTCGCACGGCACTGATTTCGGTTTGCAGAGGCAGGGAGCCGGAGGCGGTGTCGGCGGACTTAGCGATGGCCGTAGAGTCGAGCGCGGGATTCGCGGTGTCGGCCGCGGCATCCCGAGTGGCCAGATCGGTGCCGGTGGAAAGCTGCGTCCCCTGCACCGCGCCCGTGTCGGCGAGCGCGGATTCGATGGCGCGTTGGAGTTTGATGCGCGTGGACGAGTCGGCCACCGTGTCCTTGGAAGTATCGAGCATCCACTGGGCGTGGGCGATCGCGTTCGCGAAGGCCGTGGTACTGCCGGAGAGATTGAGATCCATGGGAAGGAGACTCGTGTCAGTGGCGGATGAGGTCGTACCGGCGGTTGTGTTCGCGGAGTCTGATGCCGCCTGCTTGCGCAGTTTTGTGATTTCGGTTTCCACCTGCTGCCATGCCGTCTTGAACTTGTGTGCGCGGCCGGCGAGCGTGGTGGGCAGCTGCTTCGCGTTGCAGGACGAGTCGTCGTAGATGCCGGATGGCTCGCTGACCGTGATGTCGCCCGCGTTGTCGATTTCGGCGGCCACGGCCTCAAGGTGCGCGCGGCTCTGCTGGTACGCGTACTGGTAGTGCATGCAGTCGGAGATGGCGAGGCGATAGTACCGGTAGCCGGCGAGCGCGCCGCCCGTGATGAGCACCAGGGCAAGGATCACTGCGATGGCAACGATGGCGACGAATCGCTTGCCGTGGCGACGCGTTGCGGCGGTGGCATGAGGGCGGCGAGGCGGGGTCGCGGGCGTGTGACGGGAACGGGATCCTCGCGTTCGGGGGTGGGAGTTCGTGTGGGGATTTGGATCCTGGAAGGAGTCGGTGTGGACCCCCTCAGTCCGCTGCGCGGACAGCTCCCCCTGGGAGGGGGAGCCTGAACCGTCAGAACCATCGGGTGATTCCGATCCTGACTTCCTGCCCGAGCCGGAGCCGGGAACCGAATTGAGATCGATGAATTCGGCGGCGAGGTCGATGACCTCGGTCTCCGCTTCCATCAGAGGTTCCGCCGCTGCATCGGTTGCGCCCAGGGATTCATCGGCCGGAACGGAGGTCTGTCTGTCCCATGCGAACATCGGACCGGTGTATTCGGTTTCCTTGCGCGTTCTGAAACCCCGTGCCATCACGATCTCCTATGTCTCCGCTCGGCGTTTCCACCACCAGCCCTCAATTGAACAGCACAAGCATACCGACAGGTCTGGCGCAGCGATGCCGGGATGATCTCGGCGTCGCATCCGCGCCATTAGGTTCGAAAGAATCGCAGACCGCCGTTTACCGATCCGGGCCATCACGCGCACAGCCAAGGCACTCCCAACTTGGAAGCACAAACGGAAACGCACTTCTGGCGGGGAGCCCCTACCGGTCGCAGAAACGCGACGAGGGTGTTTAGACGTTTATGCGTTGAATTCGACCTTAAGCCCCCTCCCCACCAAAACCCGGTATCCCTTGTTCCCTAGGTTCCTAGTCATCGCTGCAGACGTCTATCCGCGCTTCCCTAGGTTGTCGCCGATATAGCTGGAATCATGAAAAGCTAGCTTTACGGGCAAATATGCCCCGTATCTCCCATGACAGAGCAGAAACGTGATCGAATACGGCGAAGGCTACTTAGGCAGGAACCTAGCGAAGCGTGGTTATGTCGGCGCCGCCGTGCAATTCCACCTAGGGAAGGCCCGATAGCCGGCCGCTCTCCCGCCGCGCACCTCCCCCAACCGACCTATCCCCCGGTTTGGAGGTCCTTCGCGCCCATTGCATGGAGCTAACCCTCGATTGGGAGGTTCTCACCTAAGTAGCTCCGATCCCCGGAATCGGCGCTCACACCAGAATCCCCCGCATAAAGCTCTCAAAAACAGAGTTATCGAACCATTCCGATCATAATGAGCAACACCCGCCCACGTCTCTTCCCAGCGAAGGACCTCCAAATCGGAGGTTAGCGCCATGCAAAGCCTCCCAAAGACCTCCAAACCGGCGGTTAGGCCCGCGACAACGCCCAAGCCCCCGATTCGGCGGGCACGATAGGGTGGGCGTATGACTTCGACGCAGGCTTCCGAAACCCCAGACACCCCGAACGAGGCATCCCCGGCGAATTTCCCTGCCACGGATCCCGGCCAGGCTCCCTCCACAGGGGAAGGCACCGACATCACCTCCCAGACGGCCAACAGCCTCCGGATAGCCAACAACCCTGCGCCCGCGGCTCGCACCCGCAACGATAACAACCCCGGTGAAACGCCGATCGCCGCGCCCACGTCCGATATAGCCGCCGCAACCCCGACAACCGCAACCCCGGTTGCAGTTCCCACAACGTCCGCACCGGCAACCACACCCCAAACAACCAAGCCGGCAACCGCCACGACAAAACTCACCCTAGCCGCCCGCATCTCGGGAGTCATCGGCATCGCGCTTGCATTCGTCATCGTGCTGGCATGGTTCCCCCGTGGCATCTGGAACAGCCCGATCCAAGGCATCGACGCCCCGGCCCACTACTACTTCATCCGCGAACTGCTGGAACAGGGCCCGGCCAAGGCCCTCTCGCTCCTGCCGAACGGCGGCTACTATCCCCCGCTGTTCCATCTGCTCGCCGCCGGCACCGTCAAGCTGACCGCCCTCTTCGGCGTGCATCTCAGCGTGTTCACCGCGCTGGACGTGGTGTGGCTCGTCTCGTCCGGCATCCTCTGGCCGGCCGGCATGTTGCTGCTCTGCTCGTATTTCCTGCGCAGCGCCACCCCGATCACGCGCATCTTCACCAACCTGATGATCCCGCTGCTCGCGGTCGCCTCGGCCTCGCACCCCTTCCACATGCTGTATTCGGGGCCGCTGATCGCATTCGGTCTGGCCAGCACGCTGCTGCCGTTCCTGCTACATCGCTCGCTGCATCTCCTCGACGCGCTCGTCGCTCTGATCCACGCTCAACGAGGCCACCGCGCCGAGCACGTCCGCACCCTGCTGCTGGAGGCCTTGGCCACGGCGGCGATCGGCATCCTATGCGTGGCGGCCCATCCCCGCGTGGTCTTCACCTACGCGCTGCTTCTCCTGCCGTTCGTCCTCACGCGCCTGCCGTGGAAGTTCATCCTCGCCGTATTCGTGGCGATGATCGCCGGCGCGGGCGCGTTCCTCGTGTTCATGATCAGCTTCTACCCGTCGAACCGCTACGCCGATCCGGGAGCGTGGTTCCACACGTTCGTGCCGACCAAAACAGTGCCTGAAGCATTGTGGACCGCGTTCAGCGACCACCTGTCGTCGCTTTCCAACGGCGTGATCGGCGGCAATCCCGTGGCCGGCGCGTTCGCATTCCTAGCGCTGATCGCGGCAACGATCGCCGCGCTCGGTTTCGCCGGCAGCCGTCTGCGCGACGGCATCGCCCTAGTGATGGCCTACGTGTTCGTGATCGTGGTGTATGTGTGCAGCGCCTCGCTCACCGGCGCGATCCCAAACATCCTCGCCGCACCCTGGTACCGTTCGGACGCCCGCACGGTGACGATGTTCCCGTTCGTGCTGCTGCCGCTGCTCGCGTTCGGATTGTCGTGCGTGGAACGCGCCGTGACCGAGGCGGCCGTACTGCCCGGCCCGGACGGCACGAAGTGGAACCTCCGTATCGGCGACGTCGACGCATCCGTCAACCGACATGCCGATGGCCACACGCGCAACGCCATCGCCTTCGCCACGGCGATCGTGCTGGCCGTGTCGATGACCGCGACGATGGCGCTCGCGCAGACGTACAATCCCATCCGCTCCACGATGAGCGAGGAGATCACGCGCAACGCCGGCTACAACAAGAGCGACCCGTACGAGCAACTCACCGCCGACAAGGTGGACGTGATGCGACGCATGATCGAGAAGACCGGCACCCATGCCGCGATCATCTCCGACCCGATGAACGGTTCGATGTACGCGAGCACGATGTTCGACGCGAACATGCTCTACCCGGTGTACAACCCGCAGCACACCAAGAACGGCGCGATCTTCGGCGCGGTGGAGGACGCGTTCGCGTCGGGCGACGGCCAGCGCGTACTGGATACGGTCTGCCCGGCCGGCGGCAGCGACGGCGCGTACTTCCTGGCGATGGGCCCGCAGGCGGCCAGTCTGCAGATGTTCACGTTCAAGCAGCAGTACGATCCGTTCCACGATCAGCGGCTGATCGACCAGTACGTACAGACCGGCACGATGACCATAGTTCAGGATTACAGCGCCTACGGCGAGCACGCACAAGGCTGGGCGCTGTACCGCTTCGCGTGCAGACGATGATCGGATACCAAGCCAAGGCTCCCCTCAGTCTGCTACGCAGACAGCTCCCCTCAGAGAGGGGAGCCAGAGGACATGGGCGCTCAGTGGAAGAGCACACGCAAAACGCCGCCCACAAGAAGCCGAAGTATTGCCCCCTACGCAGGCTCCCCTCAACCTTTCCCATTCCACCAGCCAATGGCAATATTGGACCTCTTACGCCGGCTCCCCTCTTTGAGGGGAGCTGTCAGCCGCAGGCTGACTGAGGGGAGAACACCACCACCAGCCCCTGACGCTAGGTTCCCTCCCTCAGTCCGGCTTCGCCGGACAGCTCCCTCCCAGGGAGGGAGCACGATAGCGGCCCGTTCGCTAGCCGACAACCAGCCGACCGCTAGCCGACCGTTAGTCCTTGGCGACCCAGGGCTTGTCGTCGGGAACATCGACGACGTCGACCTTGCGGTTTCGTTCAAGACGCTGACGCAGGAAGTAGATGCCATAGCAGGCGGCCAGGAAGATCAACTCCGCGATCAGCGCGAACCGCTGCTCCACGTCGAAGAACACGAGGAAGAACGAGACCGTGCACAGAATGAACGCCGCCCACGACGTCCACGGATAACCGGGCGTACGGTACTTGAGCTCGCTCACCGTATGCCCCTCGGCGATCCAACGCCTGCGGAACACGATCTGGCAGTAGGCGATGGCGATCCACACCACCACGGCCGACAGGCCGGAGATGCCCACCAGCACCAGATACACCGTGCTCGCCGCCACCACGGAAGACAGCAGCGCAAGCAGACCGCCGGCCATGGAGGCGCACAGGGCCAGCATCGGCACGCCGCGACGGTTCGTCTTGGCGAACCACACGGGGATCATGCGCTCGTGGCCCAGCGACCACACCATGCGCGTGGTGGCGTACAGGCCCGAATTCGCCGCGGACAGCACGGCCGTGAGCACCACGAAGTTCATGATGTCGCCGGCGAACGGCAGACCGATGCTGTTGAACACGAGCACGAACGGGCTTTCGTCCACGCCCGCGTCCTGCCACGGGATCAGCGCCGACATGACCACGATCGAACCGATGAAGAACAGCACCAGGCGCCACAGCGTGGTGTGGATCGCCTTGGGCACCGCCACCTCGGGATTGCGGGTCTCGCCCGCGGTCACGCCGATCAGCTCGGTACCGGAGAACGCGAAGTTCACGGTGAGGATCGTAGCGAACACCGGCATGAATCCGTTCGGGAACGCACCGTCCTTCACCAGATTGTGGAACAGCGGCGCGGAATCATAGCCGTGCACGGGCAGCACGCCGAAGATCGCCAGACCACCGATCAGGATGAACGCGCAGATGGCCACCACCTTGATCGACGCGAACCAGAACTCCGTCTCCGCGAAGAACCGCACCGACAGCGCGTTGGACGTGAAGATCAGAATGATGCATGCCGCGCTCCATATCCATGTGGGCGTGCCGGGGAACCAGCGCTGCATGAGCAGACCGGCCGCGGTGAACTCCGAACCGAGCGCCACCGTCCAGGTCAGCCAGTATTGGATCGCGACCACAAAACCCGTGGCCGGTCCGATGAACTTGTCCGCGTAGACATGGAACGATCCGGTGACCGGCATGGCCACCGACAGTTCGCCCAGCGTAAGCATGACCAGATAGACGATCACCGCGCCGATCGCGTACGCGAGGATCGTGCCGATCGGGCCGGCCTGGTGGATCGTATAGCCGGAGCTGAGGAACAGACCCGTACCGATCACGCCGCCGAGCGAGATCATCTGCAGGTGACGGGCCTCCATGCCGCGCTTGAGGCTGGTGTGGATGGCGTGGGTATGCGGTCCCTTGGGGGTTGTACCGGAGGCATCGGCGTTGGCCGCTCCCCCGGATTCGGTTATGGTTTCTTCGCCGGATTCACTGGTCGTCATTGTGTTCTCTCTTCGTTGTACAGATGCATGGGGTCTCTTCCCCGGCCGCGCTTGACCGTGTCCTCATAAAGGAGGACATGACCGCAGAATCAGACGTTCTCCCCCTGGGAGGCCGATCCAGTCAAGAGCGCCCTTTGTTCTCCCTCCGAGGGAGGGAGATGTCATGACGAAGGTCATGACAGAGGGAGGGATTGACTACCTTTGCGGGCGCGCATTCCCTCCCTCAGTCACGCTATGCGTGCCAGCTCCCTCCCTTGGAGGGAGCACGCAGATGCGGAAAGACGTCTACTTGGCGTCGATGAGCACCATGTGGTACTGCTCGGCCATCTCCTTGAGGTTCTTCGGTTCGCCGTAGATGCCCACCAGCTCGCGCATGCGCTGCTCGTTGGCCTCGCCGAACTTGGCGCAGCGCTGGATCGCCTTGGCGGCGGTCACGAAGCGCGGCGGCTCGGACTTGCTGTTGAAGTTGTCGGCGTACATCACGATCTCCTGCTCGGTGGTGCGCGGCACGTAATCGGCCACGGGCAGCGGCAGATGCTGCTGCTCCACCATCTCCTTGGTGATGCCCACGCCCGTATGGTTGCGGCAGAACTGGGCGATCTCCTCGTCCACGCCCTCCGCCTTCAGCAGGTCGTAGCCGGCCAGACCGTGCAGAATATAGCGGTCGCGGTTGAACGAGACGGGTTCACCGTTGGAGCCGTCGTTGTCGATGACCTCGTACGTGCCGATGTCGTGCAGCAGCGCACCCACCACAGCCTTGTCGGTGTCGAGCAGACGGGTGGGTGCCTTGGTCGTGTACTGCTGGATCATGTCCTTGCCCAGCACGTCGGCCTGTACGAACAGACGGTTGCGGAAGACGCAGATCTCACGCACCATCTTCGCCACGATCATGCAGTGGCGGTACACCAGCTCGTAGGCCTCCTGCGAGGGCGCATACTTGCGGTGCAGATCATCGATATCGTCATAGCTTGGAATCATATCGCCCATATTAGAACCACCCATACGCGCGCGGGCCCTCGCGCATCCTTAGTGTGATCACACTAACAAACCGGCACACAAGGGTCTGAACACCCCAATCCACCCCTCCCCTCAGAAATCTCCCAGTTTTTCCACAGGAGTAGCCTAGAAAGGGAACAGTGAACGCACACATACTGTGCCCATAGTGAACAGGGGCCGTATTTTGCCTTGACATCGTCCGGGCATTCGCCGTACCGCCGCGCGTCGCACGTCGTACGCCGACGAGCGCGGCATGCACGCGAGCGCGACCGTCGAACCGGCCCGACACTGTAAACGGAACTGGAGAAGTACATGTTCGTCCTGAAGAACACCTGGGCCGCGATGGGGCGCCACAAGGCGCAGACCATACTGCTGGCCCTGACCGCCGTGGCCGTATCGTTCGGCTCGGTCGTGGGCCTGTCCATCCTCGACGCCGCGAACACGGCGACCACGACCACCTACAACGCGCTTACGCCGTCGGTCATGTTCCGCGTCGACCGTACGCGCGTCATCGCCAAGGAGGGCGGAGACGCAAGCAAGGTGGATTGGACGAAGTACAACCTGTCGTGGGAGAACTATTCGACGTACGTGGAGAAGGCCACGAACGCCGGCGTGCAGCTGGCGAACGCGCATTCCGCCGAGACCGCGAAGGTGAACGTCGACGGCGTGAGCGCCACCAAGGACGGCGTGCAGCTGGCGATCACCGGATTCTCCGACGCCGACGCCGTGGCCGACAGTCTCAACGGCTCGTACACCGTGGTGAAGGGCAAGGATCTCAGCTACGACACCAACAACGACGAGAACGCGGCGAGCACCGTGCTCGTGCCGCAGGCGCTGGCCACCAAGAACAATCTCAAGGTGGGCGATACGATCAAGCTCGTCAATCCGAGCGATTCCAGCCAGACGCTGGAGGTGAAGATCTCGGGCATCTACAAGACCAAGTCCAAGAGTTCCGAGGCGCAGACCGGCATCGATCAGGACAACACGATTCTGGCGTCCACGGCCGTGACGATGTCGGCCGGTCTGACCGGCACGGACACCGCCAGCACCGCGAATCTGCTCGACATCGCGATGGTGCTGCAGAGCCCGTCCGACTACACGAAGTTCGAGAAGGCCGTGCGCAAGGCCGGTCTGAGCAAGGACTACACGATCACGTCGCCGACGATCGACAAGTACAACGACAAGATCGAGCCGTTGAAGAACGGTGCCGCCAAGGTGCGCGTGGGCGTGATCGCCATGTACGTGGCGGGCGGCGTGATCGCGCTGCTGCTGCTCGTGTGGGGCATCGGCCGCGCGCGTACCGGCGAGGTGAGCTTCCTGACCATGGTCGGCGTGACGCGCGGCCGTATCGGCTGGCAGTTCTCGCTGGAGAATCTGCTGCCGATTCTCGTCGGATGGCTTGCGGGCGCGGCCGGCGGATTCTTCGCCGCCAAGCCGCTGTCGAACGCGCTGGCCGCCGGTACGAACGCCACGGTGGCCGCCGGAACCGTGTGGACGGTCGTGTGGATCGGTCTGGGCACGCTTGTGGCGACGATGGTGATCTGCCTGGTGCGTGCGAACCTGACCACTGCGACGACGATGCTGGGATCGCGAATGGAGGAGACCCGATGAGCGACGACAAGAAGACGACCAAGCCGGACAAGGATCTCGAGAAGACCGAGTCGACCGAAACGGTCGACGAGACGACGACGGTCGGCGCGGATGCGGATGACGTGATCACCAAGTTCGACATCGTGTTCGACGACGACAGTGTGGACGATACGGACAACGCGGCCGACGATACGGCTGACACGGACGGCACGACTGGCGCAGCCGACGCAGCCGGCACGACCGACGACGACAACGCCGACGAAGCCGATAAGACCTCCGACGAGTCTGCGGATGCGGCAAACGCCCAGTCCGAGGCCAAGACCACCGCTGCCGCCAAGCCGGCTGCCAAACCTGCGACCGTGAAGCCCGTCGAGGTGGTGGAGGCCGAGTCCACGGCCAAGCACATCGACCGCGAGATCCGTCACAAGAACGATTTCAAGTTCAAGACGTATCCGACGCTGGCGCTCAAGCATGCGTCGTACGCGTCGGACCGCAAGGGCGGCGACGTGCTGCACGACGTGAGCATGGAGTTCTATGCGCGCAAGACGCACGCGGTGCTGGTGGACGCCGAGAACGAGCGCGCGGCCGTGATGGGTCTGCTGTCCGGTCTCATGCGCCCGACCGACGGCAAGGTGATGTTCAAGAGCCAGGAGCTGCTCGAGCTCATGCCGCAGGAGTACCGCGGGCACTTCGTCGGCATGATTCCGCAGCGGTACGCGCTGCTGCCGTATCTGAGCGCGGTGCAGAACATCGTGATGACGATGGAGGCGTCGGGACGCAACTTCCTCAAGGCCAAGCCGATTCTGGCGGCGGAGCTGCTTGAGAACGTGGATTTCCCGGATGAGAAGAACGACGTTCCGGTGAGCGAACTGCTGGAGATCGATCGACGCAAGGCGGCCATCGCGCGTGCGCTGGCCTGCGAGCCGGCGGTGATTCTTGCCGACGAGCCGACCGGTCAGCTGGGTGACGACGGCCGTGACGAGGTGATGAAGCTGCTGCGCTCCTTCACCCGCAAGGACGATCACTGCGTGGTGATCGTGACCGAGGATCGCGATCTCGCCAAGTCCTGCGACTACACCTACACGCTGTAGGACGTCGGGATCAGGGCATTGTGGCTTCCCTCGTTGAGGGGAGCTGTCGGCGCAGCCGACGCACAGCCGACACACATAGCGTGTGCTCCCTCCATGGGAGGGAGCTGTCCGGCGCAGCCGGGCTGAGGGAGGGATTGAATCCGCACAAGAGTCGTATCCCTCCCTCTGTCACGACGTTCGTCGTGACATCTCCCTCCCTTGGAGGGAGAACTGAGCGAACTCAGTTCCCTCGGGGGAGAGAGAACATGAGGAGCCTTTCCTAGTCGTGGAATACGCCGTCGCGGATGTTGGTGTATCCCTCGGGCTCGATCTGGAAGGTGGAATGCTCCACCGAAACGGGGAAGTGGTCGCGTACGCAACGCTGCAGCGACTTGAGAATCGCCTCGTAGTCGCCGATCGTATCGGCGTCCACCACCACGTGCGCGCTCAGCGTGGGCATGCCCGTGGCCACGGTGTTCGCGTGCAGGTCGTGCACGTTCACCACGTGCTCCACGTTGCTCAGATGCGTGCGCACCTCCTCGAGATCCAGTCCCTCCGGAGTCTCCTCGAGCAGTACCTTCATGCTGGAGTGCAATAGCTTGCCGGCGCGCGGAATCATGAGCAGCGCGATGATCGCGCCGGCGATCGAATCGAAATTGCCCCAGCCGGTCGTCATGACCAGCACGGCGGAGACGACGACCGCCACCGAACCAAGCGCGTCGTTGGCCACTTCCAGGAACGCGGCCTTCATGTTCATGTTGGCCTTGCGGTCGCTCATCAGAATGAACAACGATCCCAGATTCGCGGCCAAGCCGATGATGCCGAAGATAAGCAGCAGGATCGGATCCTGCACCTCCTCGCCGTTGCCGAACAGTCGCATGGCCGCTTCGATCAGCGCGTACAGGCCCACGGCGAGCAGGGCGAGCGCGCCGCCGGCCGCGGTGATCACCTCGAGTCGCGCCCAGCCCCAGGTGCGTTCGGAGTTGGGCTTGCGCCGCATCAGAATGGCGGTGACGGTGGATGCGGCGAGCACCGAGATGTCGGTGAGCATGTGGCCGGCGTCGACCATCAGGGCGAGGCTGCCCGTGATGATCGCACCGACCACCTCGGCGAGGAATACCGTGCCGGTGAGGCAGAGCGTGGCGATGAGCCGGCGCGCGTGACCCGGATCGGAGACGTCGCCGCCGCCGTGCGAGTGCACGTGCGAGTGCGAGCCGCTTTGTCCCGAGCTGCCCTGACTTGGACTCCCCTGTCCCGGATTGCCCGGGATCGGAGTCATTCCGCCGGTCTTCGTGTTCGTATCCTGCGTCGTTTCCATACCCCACACTGTAGTCGCGGCGGTTCCGGCGGTATTTCGGCCGCCCTCACCTCATCCGTCAGCCTTCGGCTGCCACCTTCCCCTCAAGGGGAAGGCCGCATTCCCCGGATGTAGGCGCAATGGCAATCAGCTCTGGAAGACGTCGGGGCGTTCGGGGTCGCCGGGCTCGGTGTCGAGCGTGCCCTCGGCGTGCAGGAACTCGCGCCAGAAGTCGAGACTCTGGCCGTACGGGTGCGCGTCGGCGCCGTGCGCCTGCAGATCGGCCTTGGCGGCACGCACGTCGAGCGCGGTCAGTCCGTCGAAGTACGTCAGCAGACCGGAGAACATCTCCTGCGAGTAGAACAGTCCCGACACGATCTCGGTAAGCCGCTGCGCACGTTCGACGGGCAACGAATCCCAGTGACGCAGCTCCACGAAGTTCTTCAGACGAACGTCGTTGAAATGCGTGGAAATCAGATGGTTGATCTCCGCCTGGTTGAGCTCACGGTCCGGGTAGATCGCGGCCGCATCATCGTACGGCGCGGCGAACACCGGACGGTCGCCCGTGTACTCGGGCGTATGCGACAGATCGGCGATGAACACAGGCGTGGTGAGCACGTCGGTGGCGTAATGCTCCCAGTCGTAGTTGTCGTCATACAGGCCCCACAGCTGGTTGGTGCGCTGCGGGTCGATCCAATCCCACATCTCCTGACGCAGCAGCGGGAACGGGTTCGGCTCCTTCTCGAAGAACGGGGTGTTGCGGAAGAACCAGGCGAGGATCGGGCCGACGGCCGTGCCGATGCGCAGCTTGTCGATCGAATCCTTCTCGCTGAAGTAGTCGATGCTCACCTGCGTGGACGCGGACGCGCGCATCATGCAGTAGCCGTAGCGGGCGATGCGGGCGAAGTACTTCTGCATCGCGTGGTAGCGATGCTTGGGGATGATCTCGATCTCCTTGTAGGAGGTGTCGGGCTGGTAGCCGTAGTTGATCAGACGGATGTCGAATCGGTCGAGGATCGGGTCGAGGTCGCGACGGAACTCGGCGTACAACGCGTCGAGATCGTCGGCGTGACGCAGCACGCCCAGCGAGCATTCGATCTGACCGCCCGGTTCGAGCGAAACGGAGATGCCGGGCTTGCCCAGACCCAGCAGATGACCGTCCTCGTAGTATTCACGCGTGGGATCATAGTGCGAGGCGAGCGCCTGCAGCACATTGCGGATGCCGTGCGGTTCGGCGTAGGTGACCGCCTTGCCGGTGGACTTGCGGATGGGAAGATGCTCGATCTCCACACCGAAGCCGTAGTTGTCGGGCTTTTTGATGCCGGACTCGAAGAACTTCAGCAGACTCTGCACATGCTTGGGGTTCGGCTTGGTGCCCTGGTGGGCAAAATCGAAGGCTCGTATCGTCATGTCTCGAGCGTACTGCAACCTGCTCCCCCGACATGTGACGGCGGGTATACGAATAATCGATAGGGCGTCACAGCTCTTCGATCGCGTATTCGCCGGTCTTGTTGGACGCGATGATCATGTGATTGTTCGGCAGGGTCTTCCAACCGTCGCGCTCGCGCTGTTCGAAACCGGAACTGGCCGCCACCACGCCGCCGTTCTTCAGTTCACGATAGCGGATGCGACGATAGTCGGCCGCGTGCTCCACCTGACCGTAGCGCGCGTACAGCTCCTCGATCTCCTTCTCCGGCTTGAGGCTGCCGACCGCGTGCACGCAGATGTACGTGTCGCCGGTCTGGATCATGCAGTTGTACGACGAACGCGGGTACTGCGCACGCAGATCGCGAATCGCCTCGCGTACGGCGTCGTGCAGCGCCAGACCCTTGTGATGGTAGGCCAGTACGAGCGCGAAGTACACGGCGGAGTCGCTCTTGCCGCCCGTACGCAGCATGTCGAGTTCGGAGACGGGCTTCTTGGGGGCGCGCACGATGTTGCGCTGATTGAGATCACTGATATCGCCATTGTGGATGAACGAGACGCCGTCGGCGAAGAACGGCTGCTGGTTTTCCATGATCAGCGGCAGACCGGACGATGCGAGACGTAGATGATACAGCGCGCCGCGCGCGCCCTGGCATTCGATGGAACGGAACACGGGATCGGCGTACGCGGACGACGTGGACTTGTAGACGCTCACGTTCGCCGACGGCGACGGCGCGCCGCCGTCCTTGGTGCCGGCGGGTTCGTACGGGTCGGTGACGAGCGCGGCTCCCCAGCCGTCGTTGTGAATGATCGCCATCTGCTGGAACGTTTCCAGCTGCGAAGACGTTAGCACGTCGTCAAGGCTCTGATTATCACCCGAGGTAGCGTATCCCAACAGTCTGCACATAGTTCTCCACCATACCGGGTACGGTCGGCGACTTGCCCACGGTGTTATAGAACGTGGCTATAACGCTGCCGAGCGCCGCCGCACCCGAGTCCGCGCGAACGGTCACATACTCGAGGCCGGACGCAGGTCGAAGTTCGGCCGTGACCGGTGCCGCCGCATCGCGTCGACGCCGTCATCCCGCCCGGCCGGGCGCAGTCCCACCGCGTCGGGATTGCCGTCGACGGTGCCATCCATGTGCACACTATCGCGGTGCACGCCGTCACGCACGTCGTCGGATGACGGCACGAGCACGCCGGCGAACTGTCGCGTATCGTCGGCGGCCATCTGCGCGGCGCGGGCGTTCTCCGCCTCCTCGCGCTGCTCGGCCTGGATCTGCTGCAACGTGATCGGCCGCTTCGACTTGCGCAGCGCCACGCGCTTGAGCGCCGGCACCTTGTGCGTGGACAGGAACAGCGGCTGCACCTCCACCACCGGGTTATAGGCGGACAGGCCGAACCACTGCGCCGGGCTGCCGGCAACGTGACGGATCGCGTACTTCACGCGCAGCAGCGTGGAACCGCGTTCGGTGATCTTCGATTCGGGCATGAGCGCCTTGTGCACGAGCACGTACTGGATCGTGCCGATCTGCGGGTCCTCGTCCAGCTTCGGGTAGATGCTCGACTGCTTGGGCAGCGTGCCGTCGTTGATCAGATCGTGCATGATCTGATGCAGGTACGTGGCCACGTTCTGCGACACCTTGAACCCGAGGCGGATGCGCACGCGGAACATGAAGCTCGTGCCGAAGTTCTCCACCGAATACTCGCGCGTGAACGGATCGTCGGTCACCTGCACGGAGACCGCCCACCATGCGCGGGCGCGCTTGGGATGGTTGCCGAAGATCGAGTAGAAGATGTCGGTGTCGAGTCGACGAAGCTCGGGGTCGGACGTCAGGTAGACCAGGTTGTCGGCGTAGTACGGCAGCTTGAAGTCGCGGTGCAGTGCGTCGAGCGCGGGCAGGAACTCCTTGGGCCACATGTGCCGGCGCTGCGAGCGCTCCACCCTGGTGCCCTGATCCCACACGACCATGATGCCGAGGATCGCGAGCGTGAGCAGCATGGTGAACCAGCCGCCGTGCAGGAACTTCGACATGGACGCGAGGAAGAACAGCGTCTGGATGGCCAGGAACATGATCGCGAACACGATGGCGAACGCCCGGCGTTTCCATCCGTTCCAGATGTAGGCGGCGAGCAGGATCGTGGTGGTGATCATGGTGATGGTGAGCGCCAGACCGTAGGCGGCGGTGATGTGCTCGGAGTCGCGGAACATGGCGAGCACGCTCAGCGTGGCCACGCACAGCACCAGGTTGATCGACGGAATGTACAGCTGACCGCGGGTGCGCGCCGGGTAGCGCACCTGCAGATGCGGCATCCAGTTGAGGCCGGTGGCCTCGGAAACCATGGTGAACGCGCCGGTGATCAGCGCCTGCGAGGCGATCACGCCGGCCGCGACCGACAGCACCACGGCCACCGAGCGCAGACTGGGCGTCATCATCTGGAAGAACGGGTTGAGGCTCTTGATGTGGTACAGGTCCTCGTTGTTCTGGTTGCGCAGGATCCACGCGCCCTGTCCGAAGTAGTTGAGGATGAGCGCGATCTTGATGAACGGCCAGGTGGCGTAGATGTTGCCGCGGCCCACGTGGCCCATATCGGAGTAGAGCGCCTCGGCGCCGGTGGTGGCGAGGAACACGGTGCCCATGATGGCGAGGCCCGCCTTGTTGTTCGGGTCGAACAGCAGGAAGTTGATGCCGATGGCCGGGTTGAGCGCCTCGAACACACTCCAGTCGGAGCCGATGGAGAACACGCCCACCACGGCGAGGAACGAGAACCAGATCATCACGATCACGCCGAACACCTTGCCGATGCGTTCGGTGCCGCGCGACTGGATGCTGAACAGGGCGATGATGATCACCACGGTGATCATGAGCGTGAGGTTCTGGTTGGCGTCGAACACCGGATTGAGCTGCGGGATGGTCTGCAGACCTTCGACTGCGGACGAGATCGACACGGCCGGCGTGAGCACGGAGTCGGCGAGGAACGCGGCGCCGCCGAGCATGGCCGGCCAGGCGAGCCACTTGCCGTAGCGCCGGACCATGCTGTACAGCGCGAAGATACCGCCTTCGCCCTTGTTGTCGATGCGCATGGCGATGAACACGTATTTGACGGTGGTGATCAGCGTGATCGACCAGAACAGCAGCGACAGCATGCCAAGCACGGATCCGCGGTCGGCGTTCTGGAGGCCGCCCTGACCGGAGAGGAACGACTGCGCCATGTACAGCGGCGAGGTGCCGATATCGCCGTAGACCACGCCGAGCGCCACGATGCACATGGCGAAGCTCACGCGGTCGGGGCTGGACTGCACGCGACGCCACCAGTGCCCGATGCGGGTGCGCGGTTCGCGGGATGTCTTGCGTGCCGCCTTGGCTGCGGCCTTCTTCGCGCGTTCGGCCTCCGCCTTTTCCTCGGGAGGCACGATGCGGCGGGATGTCTTGGGAGCCTTGGTGATGCTGACCGGCGGGATGAGCGAGCCGCTGTCCTCGGCGGTCATGGGGTCCTTTGCGGACTTGGGCGCGCTCGTGTCGCCGGCGTCCTCGGAATTCTTTGCGGACCGGGCGCCCGCGGTCTTCGTCGCGGATGATTTCGCCGTTGCGGTCTTCGCTACTAATTTTGCGGTGGATTTCGCGGTCGTGGATTTCCTTGATTTCCTGGTTCTGGACTGGACCGCGGCCGCTGATTGCCCTGATGGTTGTTCTGTCTGTTGTTCGGACTGTGCGGATCGATCGGTCCGCTCCGCGACCTGTTTATGCCGTTCGGATTCGTTGTCCGCGGACTCCGTGGAATCCGACGAACCGATCGAATCCGCAACGTCCGAGGACGCGGACGACGTCGATGAAGACGATGTCGAACCGGTTTCATCAGATGACATCGTAGAGGCCGACGTCACGGCCATGGACTGCGACCGCTCGGATCGGCGATCGGCCGGAACGGATTTCTCGGATATGTCAGAGGCTCGCCTTCGCGATTTCCCCTGTTTTCTCCCCCTGTTTTCCACCGACGTTTCGTCGGTGTCCCTGAGCTCTTCCGCCACTTGGAACCTCCAACAATTCCGCACGCACGAGGCGTGCAAAACCTTGTGAATATCTTGTGACCTTCAAGTCAAGATACACACAGTACCACCGCGAAAAGCATTTGGTAAATCAGTTGGGATGAATGTGAGGGAGGATACAGGAAGTGTTCATTTAACAGGTTTTCGGCGGAAAACCGCGGTTTTCCGCCTATCAGACGTCATATCAATCGGTAGGCATGACGATCGGACTCCGCGACCGGTCACGCCCGTGCCCCACCGATCGGCGATCAGATGCCGTAGACGCGGCGCGCGTTCTCACGGGTCAGCGCCGCCGTCTCGTCGATCGTCAGATCGAGCACGTCGGCCATCGCGGCGAGCGTGTACGGGATCATGTACGGCGCGTTCGTACGGCCGCGGTACGGCATCGACGTAAGATACGGCGCGTCGGTCTCCACAAGAATATGGTCGCGCGGAATCAAAGCAAGCGATTCGCGAATGCCGTCGTTGCCCTTGTAGCTCACCGTTCCGGAGAAGCTCAGATACCAGCCGTTGTCGCGCGCGATGCGGCCCATCTCGGCGTCGCCGGAATAGGAGTGGAACACCGTACGATCGGGTGCGCCGTCCTTGAGCAGGATGTCGATGCAGTCGGCGTGGGCGTCGCGATCGTGGATCTGCATGGGCAGGTTGAGTTCCTTGGCGAGCGCGATGTGCGCGCGGAACGCCTCACGCTGGTGTTCGCGCGCGGCGTCGCCGGTGCGGAAGAAGTCAAGACCGGTCTCGCCGATCGCCACCACGATGTCCGGATGCGCGACGGCCAGACGATGCACTTCGGCGATCGCATCGTCAAAACTGATGTCGTGCCACGGCTTGTACTTGATTTCGAGACCGTCGGGCCCCGGCGCTCCACGATGACCGTGCAGTACGGCTTCGTTGGGGTGAATGGCCAGGGCGGCGTGCACGCGGTCGGGGAATTCCTCGGCCAGACTGACGGCACGGGAAAGATTCGGATATTCGCAGCCGACGTCGACGATCTGACGGACGCCCACCGCGGCGGCCATGTCGAGCAGTTCGCCTTCGGAGTACACGGGCACGTACGGCTGGCCTTTGACCTCCGCCTCGTGGCTCATGGCCTTGGAGAACGGGACCACGGACCTGACGTGCGTGTGGTTGTCGATCGTCCATTCGTTGAGCGGTTTGGGTGCGGGTGCCCAGCTTCTGTCGCGATGATGTTTGGCCATACGCTCCAGTATGCACGCCCGCCTGACCTGGCGGTTCGAGCGGAGGTGGTTCGAGTGTGGTCGGCACAAGCGGGACGGCACGAGCGGGACGGGGCGGCGCAGGCAGTTCGGACGGGACGGATCGGTTTTGGGAGACGGAATGGGAGTACGTACAAACTTGGTAGTCGAAACGAGACGTCGCGAGCGCGAACACCCCTCTTGCGGCGTCGCGCATTGACTACCAAACAGAAGGATGTTGCGTTTCGACTACCACAATGTCGCGTATTGACTACCAAGTTTTCGGCCTGTACCGCCGATGCGCGCCCTGCGATCGGAGTCGGCGGGCGATCGGGAACATCGTGCGCAGAAAAAGAGAAACCCGGCGGGGACTGGCCGCCGGGTAATCAGAGAAAGGAAGAGAGAAGAAGGGTTCAGTTATCCGATTCGCTTACCGAGTGACTCGACGTTGCCGGACCATCCGAGGAACCGTACCAGCGGTGTCATCCGCTGACATTTCTTATATAACCACCGCTTTCTGGGCACAACGATGCAATAACCTTGGAATTACCTAAAAATGCGAACGCCTAGGTAAATCCCCGTTGAACTCGCCTACAACTGGCTCATCCAGGTGCATGGCCATTCAAATTTGGGGCGCCGAATACCCGGATTCCGCTCTTTGGGGCGCCAAATGGACGAAAAACGTCGATAAAACGGGCATTTGACGCCCCAAAGAGCAGATGTTCTCGCATAGTAAGACAGATTCGACAATCAGTCCCGCATTATGAGCATGGGCACGTCGACGGCACGACATGTCAGGACTCAATAGTGCGATCACACAACGAGAACCGACCCGCAATCCAGTGAGGTGGCATTCACCCCGAGTTCCCGGATAAGGACAGGGCGCTCAGGGACGGCGATTCCTTGATTCCGATGCCGTCGCCTATTGACCACGGACGGATTGGAACCGCCCCGCCCCCAAAGTGGAAAGGAGCCTCCATTTCAGCCGGCGTGATTGTCGCTTTGGCGTGATTGTTATCACAGTGTTGTCACAGGACCGTTCGCAGCTTTTGCGAGTGTGCGATACCGTTGACATTCCAACGATTTTGACCGCAGAAAAGAAGAAACCCGGTGGGAGAGAAGACCACCGGGCTAGAGAGAGAAGAGAGAAGAAGGGTTCAGTTATCAGATTCGAATGGAATCTCACCAGCGGGTTCAACCGCTGACATGTTTTATATAAGCAGTCGTTCCTTGGAAAGATGATGCGGGAACCTGAATCTTTCCTGAGAATGTGTGAGAGATTTGTGACGGCTCACATAGGCCGAACATGGCGGGTCCGACGAGATGGGATCCGTTGGATGGAGAGACCCGGGATCCCTCCCTCAGTCACGCTTCGCGCGACAGCTCCCGGCAAGAACGGACGGCCTACGGCCGGCAGCCTTATACTCGCCTGTCGGCTCAACCGCACCCTAAAAACGCCTCCGGCATTTTTCAACGGGCGCAGCCCGCGGAGGGAGCACAGCAATCGACCAGCAAGACCAAAAAGAACGTTCTCCCTCCACGGGAAGGAGATGTCATGACGACAGTCATGACAGAGGGAGGGATCGGAAACCTTCACGGATCCGATCCCTCCCTCAGTCCGACTACGTCGGCCAGCTCCCTCCCTCGGAGGGAGCACATAGATGCCTAGTCATTCCGGCGTCGAAGCCTCTCCCCTAGAGGGAGCACGATGGCACCGAGACCGACGAACGGCCGAAATCAGGCGAGCTTGGCCTTTTCGGCGGCGAGACGCTCGGCCTCCTTGGCGCGGCGGGCGTCGAGCTCGGCCTGGAAGCGCTCGAGCTCCTCGGCCACGGCCTCCTTCGGGATCTTGGCGAAGATCGGCTTCGGCTTGGGCACCACGGCGCCCACGGTGATCGGCTCGCTCTTCCACGGGTGCACGTTCACGCCCAGCTTGTAGTCGCCGGTGATGATCGGATAGCTGAAGCCGGGCTTGTCGAGATCCTCGACCTCCTCGATGTGCGGCAGCGGCGAGAACACGCCCTCGCCGCCCAGGGCCTCCCACACCTTCTGCGCGGAGTGCGGCAGGAACGGTGCGAGCAGGTGGTTGGCGTCGGACACGGCCTGCGCGGCCACATGCAGCACGGTGCCCAGACGGGCCTCGTCATCCTTGATCTTCCACGGCTCAACGGCGGAGATGTACTTGTTGATCTCGCCGACGATGCGCATCGCCTCGGCCAGGGCGGCCTTCTGGTGGTGCTTCTCGAGGAAGTTACCCACGGTGTCGAACGCGGCGTTGGTCTGCTCGAGCAGCGCACGCTCCTGATCGGTCATCTTGGACTCGTCGATGGCCGGGATCGCACCGAAGTTCTTGGCGATCAGGTTGGCCACACGGTTGACGAGGTTGCCCCACGCAGCGGCCAGCTCCTCGTTGTTGTGGCGCACGAATTCGGCCCACGTGAAGTCGGAGTCGGAGCTTTCCGGACCTGCCACGGAGATGTAGTAGCGCACGGCGTCCACGGGGTAGCGGGCGAGGATGTCCTTCACGTAGATCACGATGCCACGCGAGGAGGAGAACTTCTTGCCTTCCATGGTCATGAACTCGCTGGCCACCACCTGCTCGGGCATGTTCAGCGGACCGAGTTCGCCGGTCTCGCCGCCCTTGGAGCCCTGGCCATTGTAGGCGAGCATCTCAGAGGGCCAGATCTGCGAGTGGAAGGTGATGTTGTCCTTGCCCATGAAGTAGTAGGCGGGGGTGGACGGGTCGTTCCACCAGGCGCGCCACGCCTCCGGGTCACCCTTGCGGCGAGCCCATTCGATGGATGCCGACAGGTAGCCGATCACGGCGTCGAACCACACGTAGAGCTTCTTGTTCGGGTTGTCGATCCAGCCGTCCACCGGCACGGGGATGCCCCAGTCGATGTCGCGGGTGATGGCGCGCGGCTTGACTTCCTTGAACAGGCCGATGGAGAAGTTGATGACGTTGGTGCGCCAGCCTTCGCGGGTCTTGAGCCATGCGAGGTTCGCTTCGGCGAGCGCGGGCAGGTCGAGGAAGTAGTGTTCGGTCTCCTCGAAGCGCGGGGTTTCGCCGTTGATCTTGGAGACGGGGTTGATCAGATCGATCGGGTCGAGTTCGTTGCCGCAGGCGTCGCACTGGTCGCCACGCGCGCCGTCGGTGTGGCAGATCGGGCATTCGCCTTCAATGTAGCGGTCGGGCAGGGTGCGGCCGGTGGACGGGCTGATGGCCACCTGCTGGGTGCCCTTGTAGATGTAGCCGTTCTTGAGGCACTGCTTGAACAGTTCCTGCACCACGTGCTCGTGGTTGCCGGTGGTGGTGCGGGTGAACAGATCGTAGCTCAGGCCGAGGTCGCACAGGTCCTTGGCGATCACGCGGTTGTAGCGGTTGGCGAGCTCCTGGGCGGTCAGGCCCTCCTTTTCAGCCTCGACCAGGATCGGGGTGCCGTGCTCGTCGGTGCCGGACACCATGAGCACGTCGTTGCCCTTCATGCGCTCGTAGCGCGCGTAGACATCCGAGGGGACGCCGAAACCGGCCACGTGGCCGATATGGCGGGGGCCGTTCGCATACGGCCAGGCGACGTTAACAAGAATATGACTCATAAATCCCGATTATCCGTACGGGCATTGACGTTTCACGCTTTGGATTGTGGACAATCCGCGGAGTTGTCCACATGGGTGTCGTTTTAAGCGTGAGTTATCCACTTTTCCACATTTTCCGTCGTCGTCCGAACGGGATCGCGCGCCACCGCCTAACGTCGGGAGGCATGAACGACATTGCATACGATACGGTCGTTCGTCAGAGTCGACGGGCGAGAAGAGAACAGATCATTCAGAACGACTCGCGTCTCATGCCAGACAAGGGACCGTCGCTGATCCACAGCGCGGACGTGACCGGTCATATGGCGTTGCATCGATTGGTCGCCATGGGTGTGCTGACCCGTCTGGATGACACGTGTGGCTATCGCAATGATTATGCGGACACGCTGGTCGGCCGCGCGCTGATCGTGGAATCGATGATCCCGTACGGTGCGACGGCGGCAGGCAAGCTGGCGCTGTGGGTGTGGGTCGGCGGACGGTTTCCGACGTGCGTTGATCTGATATCGACGTCGCATTATCGGGCGCGCGTGCACGACCGCGACGTGCATGTGCACAATCGTCGCATGCTAACAAATCATGTGGTGCGATTGGCCGGTCTGCGGATCACGTCGCCCATACGCACGGCATGCGATCTGGCGTGCATGGCTCCCGTGGAACGGCAGGGGTGCGATGTGAACCAGCTGCTGGCCGCGCTGATGGTGAAGTATGCGATCAGTCCCGATGACTGTCTTGACATGCTGTGGTGCAACCAACGGTGGCCGCGGCACAGTCTGGGCATCACCACGTTTATTGCGTTGAAGAGACGGAGGAAGTCATGGGAGGATTCGGACGGCGACCGGGACGGGCGCGGCGCGCAGATCGCGGCGGACAGGGATGGCGTGACGGCCGAAGCGGGCGCGGGGGCCGGAGTGGACGGGACGGTTTCGACCATGGTCGAAGCCGCGGGACGATCGCACGGTCCGGGCGCGACGAAGCCGGTTCCGGCGGCACACCCGTCACGCGTCGGGCCCGGCATGGCGGTGGCGCAGGACGTGCGAAAAAACGTCCGTCCGAGAGGCGGCCGTCCGGTCGCGCGGCATGGTTTCGCAAGGCCGATCGACGCCTTCACACACTGCGTCGGCTCGGCGTGAAACGTGCGGCCGCACCGCACGAGCGCGGACCGAAGCCTCCCGAGCCGCCGATGCGTCTGACCGCGCAGGTGGCGTGTGATCCGAACACCGCCGAGGACGTGCTGTGGACGATCGCCGAACGTGCGCCGGAACTGCGCATGTGGCTGATCGCGAACCCGTCGGCGAGCGCGGAACTGCTCGAGTATGTGGCGCAGCGCGGCGGACCGGGTGTGGCGCGCGGGTTCGAGGTGCTGTTCGGCGCGATGGACGACCGGATCCCGTGATCCGCGACCGCGCACCGCCTTAGTGTGATCACACTAGGGATGCCGCCCTGCATTAGTGGGTGCCACCCTGCGTTAGTGTGATCACACTAACGGCGTGGCCATCTCACTGCTTGATCTTGAGGACGGCGTTGTAGACCTGCTTGCGGTTGGCGAGCGAGCCGTCGGGCAGTGGATGTTCCTCGATCACTTCGGCGATCGCGTCCTTGATGCGCAGACCGTCTTCGAGCGCACGGTCGATGGCGAGCACGGCCAGTTCGTCGACGCTCAGCACGGACGACGATGCCTCGAGTGCCTCGTTCTCGGACGCGCCGCCGATCACGAGCACGATCTCGCCGCGCGGCGGATCGTCGATCACGCTCTGACGGATCTCGCCGATGCCGCCGCGGCGGATCTCCTCGAAGTCCTTGGTCAGTTCACGGGCCAGCGCCATCGGGCGGTCGGGGCCGAACGCGGAGAGCAGGTCGTCCATCGAATCGGCGATGCGGTGCGGGGTCTCGTAGAACACGATCGTACGGCGCTCGGACTGGAGTGCACGCAGACGCTGCACGCGTTCGGCGTGCTTGCGCGGCAGGAATCCTTCGTAGCAGAAGCGGTCGGTGGGCAGTCCGGACAGGGCGAGTGCGTCGAGTACGGCGGAGGGGCCGGGCGCGCACGTGACGGGCAGACCGCGTTCGATGGCGCGGCGCACGATCGACAGACCGGGGTCGTTGATCGTGGGCATGCCGGCGTCGGAGACGACGAGCACGCAGGCGCCGGTCTCCACTTCGTCGAGCAGACCGTCGGACTTGGAACGTTCGTTGTGATCGTGGAACGCCACCACACGACCGTTGACATGCACGCCGAGACGGCGGGCAAGATCGTAGAGACGCCGAGTGTCTTCCGCGGCCACGATATCGGCCTGTTCCATGAGCGCCACGAGTCGGGCGGACGCGTCGAACGTGTTGCCGATGGGCGTGGCGGCGAGCACCACCGTGCCGCGCGGAATCGTCAGTGTGCGCTGGGGGCCGGCGGGCGCGGCGGCTGCGGACGGCGCATCCGATGCAGTCCGGGCGGCCAGCGCGGACTGGGCCTCACCGTTGATCTGATCGTCGGGATTCATGGTTTCCGAGGTTTCCGATTGCATGCCTTCAGTATTGCCTACGGCGGTTACATCGGCCGCGCGGGGCAGGCAGACCCCGACCTTCCCCTCATCCGTCAGCGGCACCTCATCAGTCACGCTGCGCGCGACAGCGTCCCCTCAAGGGGAAGCCGGCATCACCGGATACGAGCGACAAGCGCCACGCTGCCTTCCCCTCGAGGGGAAGGTGGCCGACGAAGTCGGACGGATGAAGTGACGCGTCGGCGTATAGCCCTCCCTCAGTCGCGCTGCGCGCGCCAGCTCCCTCCCACGGAGGGAGCACATGGAGAGAAGGATCCGACATCATCACCTCATCAGTCACGCTGCGCGCTGCGACTTCCCCTCAAGGGAAGCCGAGAAAAAGGCCGGTGAGCGATCACAATTCAGACGGGGTTCACCGGGACGACAGAAAGAATATGAATTGCCGTTGAATTCTGTCGTTTCGGAGCCCCAAACCGGCCACAACGATAATAAAGTGGTACGTATGGCCCAGATATTCAATGAACCCTCAAAGGCGATCCTGAAAAGCCAGATCGCCGAGCATATCGCGGAGACCCCCAAGGACAACCGCGAAGACCCCAACGCCTCCCTCTACGAGCCGTTGCCGAAGGACCGGTTCTTCGATCGTGAACTCAGCTGGCTGAAGTTCAACAAGCGAGTGCTGGAACTGGCCGAGGACGACTCCCTTCCCGTCATCGAACGCGCCAACTTCGCCGCAATCTTCGCGTCGAACCTCGACGAGTTCTTCATGGTCCGCGTGGCCGGCCTCAAGCGTCGTATCGACACCGGCCTGGCCGTCACGTCGGCGAGCGGCCTGAGCCCGCGCCAGACGCTGCGCGCCATCTCCGATCAGGCCCACCGCCTGCAGGACGAGCACGCCCACTACGTCGTGGAGCACATCCTGCCCGACCTGGCCAAGGAGAACATCGTTCTGCTCAAGTGGAGCCAGCTGACCATCGCCGAGCAGGAGCGCCTGAGCAAGTTCTTCCGCATGCAGGTGTTCCCCGTGCTCACCCCGCTGGCCGTGGACCCCGCCCACCCGTTCCCCTACATCTCCGGCAACTCGCTGAACCTCGCCGTGATCGTGGAGAACCCGACGTCCGGCAAGTCGCACTTCGCCCGTGTGAAGATTCCGGACAACCTGTCCCGCCTCGTGCCGGTCGACGACATGACCGAGGACGAGCACGGCGACGTGCGCTACGGCTTCATCACCATGGAGAACCTGATCATCGCGCACCTCGAATCCCTGTTCCCGGGCATGATCATCAAGGAGGCGCGTTCGTTCCGCGTCACCCGTAACGAGGACATCGACGTCGAAGAGGACGATGCCGAGAACCTGCTCAACGCGATGGAGAAGGAGCTGCTGCGCCGCCGCTTCGGACCGCCGATCCGCCTCGAGCTCTCCGACACCACCTCCCCGTTCCTCTCGCACCTGCTGGCTGACCAGCTGGGCGTGAACGACGAGGAAGTGTACCGTCTGCCCGCTCCGCTCGACTTCACCGTGCTGTTCGAGCTCGGCGGCGTGGATCGTCCGGATCTCAAGTTCCACAAGTTCATCCCCACGACCAACCGTCAGATCGCCGAGGTCGAGTCGAGCCGTGCGCAGGACATCTTCGCCGCCATCCGTGAGCGCGACATCCTGCTGCACCACCCCTACGACTCCTTCTCCACTTCCGTGCAGGCGTTCCTTGCACAGGCCGCCGCCGACCCGAAGGTGCTGGCCATCAAGCAGACCCTGTACCGTACGTCCAGCAACTCGCCGATCATCGACGCGCTGGTCGACGCCGCCCAGGCCGGCAAGCAGGTGCTCGCCCTGGTGGAGATCAAGGCCCGCTTCGACGAGGACGCGAACATCGCGTGGGCCCGCAAGCTCGAACGCGCCGGCGTGCACGTGGTGTACGGCATCGTCGGTCTGAAGACGCACTGCAAGCTCTCGCTCGTGGTCCGTCAGGAGGCCGATGGCCTTCGCCGCTACTGCCACGTGGGCACGGGTAACTACAACCCGAAGACCGCTCGAATCTACACCGATCTCGGTCTGCTCACCTGCGATCCGGTGGTCGGACAGGATCTCACCCGCCTGTTCAACCAGCTGTCCGGCTACGCGCCCAAGTCCACGTTCCACCGTCTGCTGGTGGCGCCGCGCGGCATCCGCTCCGGTCTGATCGAGCGCATCCGCCGCGAGGAGGACGCCGCCCGCGCCGGCAAGGAGGCCTGGATCAAGATCAAGGTCAACTCGATCGTGGACGAGAAGACGATCGACGCGCTGTACCGCGCCTCGCAGGCCGGCGTGAAGATCGATATCGTGGAGCGCGGCATCTGCTCGCTCAAGCCCGGCGTGCCCGGCATGAGCGAGAACATCCGCGTGCGTTCCATCCTCGGCCGCTTCCTGGAGCACAGCCGCATCTACGCCTTCGCGAACTCGCAGGGCCCGCAGATCGGCGAAGGCCCCTCCTCCGGCCCAGAGGTCTGGATCGGTTCGGCCGATCTGATGCACCGCAACCTCGACCGTCGAGTCGAGGCGCTGATCCGCATCACCGCGCCCGAGCAGATCGTGGAGCTCATCAAGTACGTCGACCTGCAGATGGCCGACACCACCAGCTCCTGGCACATGCAGCCGGACGGCACCTACGTGCGTCACTCCCGTGACGCCGAAGGCAAGCCGCTCGTCGACTGCCAGGAGGCGCTGATCAAGAAGCATACGCGTCGTCCGCGCAACAGCTGATCGGATTCATCTGATCGATTCGACCGATCTGATCGAATCATCGACGCGTGCATGACGGTGCCGAGGGAGCGTCATCAACTCCCGACTGCACCCACACAGCCGGAACGGGCATCCTCAACGGGATGCCCGTTTCGTTATATCTGATATGTAAGTGTCCAAAGACGGGCACCCAGCCATGGGCAATTTATGTCATCGTTAACGTCTTCCTATCACACTGAGCAATAATGGAGCCGTAAATGCACAACTCCAAACACAAAGGAACCACTATGAACACAGTCGTCGAGGCAGCCGGCGGCATCGTGTACCGTTGGTGCGACGGAGTCGAACTACTGGGCGACGCCCAAAACGATCCCGATCTGATACTGGAGAACATCGAGGTCTGCGTGATCCACAGGCCCAAATACAACGACTGGAGCTGGCCAAAGGGCAAACTCGAAATCAACGAATCGCACCGTCACGCGGCCGTACGCGAAATCGGCGAGGAAACCGGACTGGCGGTTGCGCTCGGCGCCTACATCGGCGACGTGGAATACCCCCTCGATGACGAGGGCAAGCGAGGCAAGCGCCGCACCGATCCACGCAAACCCAGCAAACACGTGTGCTACTGGATCGCCTCGATCATCGACGACGAAACCGCCATGAAACGCCGGTACGCATTCGGTCCGATCAACGCCGACAAGCACGAGGTCGACAACGTGCTGTGGATGTCGCCCGCCGACGCACGACACAAGCTCACCCACGTGCTCGACCGCGACGTCCTCGACGAATTCGTCCGCAAGGTCAAGGCCGGCATCCTGAAATCCAAGATGTTCCTGCTCATCCGCCACGGCAAGGCCGAAGGACGCAAATTCTGGGGCGGCACCGACGCCGACCGTCCGATCACGCCGCTCGGCTCCGCGGCCGCATACGCACTCACCCGCGAAATCGCCTGCTTCGGCGTGAACCGACTCGTCACCTCACCCTGGCGACGCTGCGTCGGCACCATCCAGACATTCGCATGGCAGACCGGACTGCCCGTGAACATGGCCGACGATCTGACCGAAGACGCCTACGCGTCGCAGCCCGACTCCGCATGGGAATGCCTGCGGCACGAAATGGAGATCACGCTGCGCACCGGACAGATCACCGCCGTATGCATGCACCGGCCCGTGATCGGCGGCGTGTTCGAACACATGCGAGCACTGTGCGAACGCAAGTCGCTGGCCAAGCAGCTGCCCGCGAAAACGCCGTACATGGCCACCGGACATGCGGTAGCCTTTAATATCGTCAACACGGACAACGGTCCGGCAATCATCGATATTCAGAAGGTAAGCCCCATTGTCTACTAGCTCCTCCTCTTACGGTTCCTCCTCCATTCGTGCGGCGGGCTCGGGATTCGCGGCATCCGGACGATTCACGCGGCCGGCACAGCTCGACCCCGCGCTCATGGAACACCTCTCCGGCGGCGTGGACCCGCAGCAGCTCAGCGAGATCAGCCACACCACGGCCGCCTCGTTGCTCGACCGCGTGCACCACACGCAGGACCCGCAGACGGTGGAGCGCGTGCTCACGCTCGTGGAACACGAAGGCGTGGACCTGGTGGCGGAACTGTGGAGCGGCGGCGACCCCGACTCGCTGCCCGGCGTGCTGTGGCGACTGTACATGCTGCGCACGTGGATGCGCCGCAACCGCGAATCCATCTCACGACTGTGGCGCATCGGCGAACCGGTGGCGGGAGCGTCGTCGGCGATCGCGGGCGTGGATCAGGCGCCGACCGCGGAGGACATCGCGCGCACGGCGGACTCGATCCTCTCCGGCGCGTTCGTGGGCGACTTCGCCGTGGCCATGGAGCGGGCAAGCGCGTTCTGCGCGGTGATCTCGGCGGGGCTCGTGGCCGAAGCGCGGCGCCGTCAGGAGCGTGACGCCGAGCTGCGCGGCTCCGGCGCGATCTCCAGCTCGGGCGCGGCGCATCTGATGAAAACCGCGCGCTCGCTGCACTCCACGTCCAAGGATTTCAAGGCCGGCGCGCGTCTGTGGCGCGAGGGTCGGCTGGAGTAGCTGCGGCTGCTCCGGCGGGGGGCTGCGGACGGCAGGGCGTCTGCCTAGCAGCTGGCCGATGTTCCAAGTCCGGCGTTTTCGCTGCGGGTTTATCACGTAGACAATACGGACCCGCGGCTAACATGATCGTTCACTGCGGGTTCGTCACGTGGATCATATGAACCCGCAGTCAGCGTACTCACTCACTGCGGGTTTGTCGCGATCGCGTATCCAATCCGCAGTTCACACAGTCGCCCGCTGCGGGTTCGTCGTATCTGGATGACAAACCCGCAGCGGGGACGTGTCAGACGCTTGCGATAAATGGGCACCGTGGGATTCTCTTCGCGGTGTGTTTGACGCACACGTACGGCGAACACACCGCGGATGAGAACCGACCGCAATAGTCAACCGACGCACCCGACCCCGAACCCGACTCCG
The DNA here is from genome assembly GCF_003952005.1 of Bifidobacterium callimiconis. Lineage (GTDB taxonomy): Bacteria > Actinomycetota > Actinomycetes > Actinomycetales > Bifidobacteriaceae > Galliscardovia > Galliscardovia callimiconis. Next base: position 19,175 of record NZ_QXGJ01000005.1, on the reverse strand, counting down.
TCCGCGAACACACCGGAATCGATCGGTTTGGCGGACCGGGGAAAATGCCGTACAGTAGTAGCCGCGTCGGGCCGTGCATTGCCCCGGGCTCCATTTTTTGCCGCCGCGAGCGGCCCTTGCGCCGACAGGCGCATTCACGGTCCGGCGTTCTTCATTTCCTCTATCCCGTGTGATTCACGTCGTTATCAATACCGCGCCATCGTCCTTGACACTGTGTCCGTACAATAAACGCGTGCTGCACTGCGACGTGGATGCTCCCCGCCACCGAGGACGGGGAACGGGAATCATGCACACGATGCGCGGCGGAGCGTCACCACCCCTTCACGATCTTGTAGGTGTTGCCGTCGCCGAAGAATCCCGAATTGTCGTCGATGAACCGCTTGGCCTCGTCGAGATCGACGTTCTCCAGCACGGTCTCCTCGAATCCGAACAGGCCTACCTTGACCACCTTGTAGTCTCCACCGAAGAGTCCCATGATTATTCCTTTCCTTATGGGGTTTACTGTGTTGTGTTGGTATGTGTTTGAAGATGTTCGTATGTATGTCGTTGATTGATGTGCTGGCCGTCGTCCGTCAGTGACCCATCTGAACGACGATGGCGAGCGTGGCGAACACGATGACGTAGTTGACCACCACCCACAGGGCGGTAAGGCCCTTGCCCAGGCTGAAGCCAACGCTGCCCGGCGCGGGATCGGGGAGTTTCCGCCCCCATGAGTCGCCGGTGAGGACCTTGTTCATGATCAGGAGTAGTCCGAGTCCACCTAGAAGGGCCCCGCCCGTGCCCAGCCCGAACGACATCACGAGAAACACGACGATGAGGATGGCGTTACCGATCAGTTGCTTGATATACATTGTTGTTCCTTCCAGAGTCCTTCTTTTTCCCGCTTGCGCAGCGGATGATCACAGCTGCCTGTTGAACGCGAACGGCTGACCCTGAAGGGCCATGGAGAACAGCTTCTCCGCGTCCTGCCTGCTGTTCGAAACGATCGTTGCGATAAATTCGGCGAGTTCCTGCGGAGTGACGGCGCTCCGGTTGAGATAGCAGTCGCCGTTCTTGGCGATAACGGCGCTGTTCAGCTTGTTGATCCAATCGAACTGGCAGTGGCGGATGAGCACGATCGTGTGGAATTCCGTCCATTCCTTGACCGTGTGACTGAAGAATCCACCGCTTTCCTCACGCTCCACGGGGAAGGGAATGACGGAGGCGGAGTCGATTCCCGGGGTCTTGCCGACCGTGAGCGTTTCAAGCGGCAGTCCCACCTTTTGTGCGGCGTCGTTGAATTCGGCGATGGCCTGCAGACAGAAGTCGATGCACTCCTGACGCTGCTTGCTCTCGTTCTCCTGCTTGTTGATGATGGCGTCTGTGTCAAGCACTCCCATTGTTTTCTCCTTGATTGCCGGTGTCGTCCGCCGTTTGTGCGGAACTGCCCGAAATATGTCGCAGATCGCCACGAATCGGATACGAAAATTCCCATCACGCTGATTGAATGCCAGACATATCGAGTCGCGATATTCGTCGGTGAAAAAGGAAAGGTGGAGAGAGCGGCAACAGTGAGACCCGGACGGGGTCGTGCAGTGTCCAAGGGCGTGTTTTGCAACTGAATGCACGGAGTAAATACGGGATCGCGTCCTTGTAACCGCTCGGACGTGGCTTGTGCTGAAAATGAGAAAGCCTCGAAACCGTTGGGATTGTTGGTTTCGAGACTTGTTCGCGGTGCCCCCCGTGGGATTCGAACCCACAACCCACGACTTAAAAGGACGCTGCTCTAACCGTTGAGCTAGAGGGGCAACATTTCTAAGATACACGGCATCGGTGGACAACGCAAACGGCGACCCGGTTCTCCCTTGATTCGTACAATGAACGAATGGAGATCAGCGCGCAGACTTGGGAATTCATTCGGAAGCATCGGAACGGAGACGTGCGGGATCTGGCGTTGCATGCGCATCGTGATGACGCGGTCGATCTGACGTTCGCACTCGATCAGATCGACGGATGGCAGCGGGCACGCACCAAACTGCCGGAGTGGGCGGCGCATGACGGGGTGATCTATCCACCGCATATCTCCATGGAACAGTGTTCGTCGCAGTCGACCGCGCGGTACAAGGCGGGCGTGGCGGCACGGCTCGTGGGAACAAGCGCCGGGTCGGAATCTGTCTCCGCCTCGATGAGTCACGACGGAAATGCGTCGACGATTGCGGAACCGGCCACGCCACCGACCGCGAACGCCACCAGCACGACTCAGACCGTCGACGGAGAAGCCGCTACCCCGCGCGGCACGCTTGTGGACCTGACCGGCGGGTTTGGCGTGGACTTTTCGTACATGGCGCGCGGATTCCGGCGCGGGGTCTATGTGGAACGACAGCCGCATCTGTGCGAGATCGCCGAGCACAACATGCACGCGCTGGGTCTGGATCATGTCACCGTCGTGAACGGAAATGCCGAGGAGTATCTGACGGAACTGCCCGATCGCGTGACGGGAGATACGGAGAACGGCCCGGCGGGCAATACGATGGGCAAGGCGGCAGATGGTCCGACGGGCGACATGGCAGATGGTTCGGTCAACGGTTCAACAAATGGTACCGTCAACGCCCCGTCCGGGCCCACGCTGATCTTCCTGGATCCGGCGCGACGCGACACGCATGGGGCGCGCACGTATGCGATCGCCAACTGCACGCCGGACGTTCTCGCGCTTAAGGACATGCTGCTCGCCAAGGCGGATTGGGTGATGGTCAAGCTCTCCCCCATGCTCGACTGGCGCAAGACCGTGGCCGATCTGGGCGACTGCGTACGCGAGGTGCACATCGTGTCCACCGGCAACGAATGCAAGGAACTGCTGGTCGTGATGAGCACGCGAACGTTGCGGGAGAGCGATGATAACGCCGACAACACGACCGCCGAACCGCATGACAATACGAGTAGCGACGGCAGTATTCGCATGGTTTGTGTGAACGATGACGACGTGCTTGACTATCGAATCGGCACCGACGGGAAGGTTCTCGAATCGACTGATACGACAGCCGACGGAGACACCGACGATGCCGAGAACACGATCAGCGACGCCGGGAACAACGCCGACGGGAACGCCGAGCCGGCGTATCTGTACGAACCGAACGCGTCGATCATGAAGGCGGGATGCTTCGATCTGCTCGAGCGACGATACGCACGGTATGGGCTACGGCAGATCGGGCCGAACAGTCATCTGTTCGTCTCTGGTTCGATGATCGAACGATTCCCCGGACGGGCGTTCGAGATCGACGCCGTCACCGGCATGGGCAAGAAGGAACTCAGGGCCGCGCTGGACGGGATCACGCAGGCGAACATCGCAGTGCGCAACTTCCCGATGCCGGTGGCGGCGCTGCGGAAGAAGCTCAAACTCAAGGACGGCGGCGACGCGTACATCTTCGCCACCACCACGGCGAAGGGACGGCACGTGCTGATGGTGACGCGGAAGACGCGGTAGGCGGCTCGCTGGGGCGGCGGAAGCAAGCACACGCCCTCCCTCAGTCACGCTTCGCGTGCCAGCTCCCTCCCTCGGAGGGAGCACATTGGCGTTGCAGGCGAGGTAGGCGTCTCACCGTTGCGGCGCGGGGGTGCGGGACCTCTCCGCGTCATGGTAAAACGGCAATCATCAAGCGAAAAGGAGCGAAAGAACAATGATCAACGAGGATTACAAGGCGATGCTGGGCGGCAAGTCCGTGATTCGCGAGCTGAGCGAATACGCGACCTCCCGCGGCGCCGAAATCGGCTACGAAAACGTGTTCGACTACAGTCTCGGCAACCCGAGCGTGCCCGCGCCGAAGAGCTTCACCAACGCGATGGTCGACCTGTACGAGCACGGCGACCCGGTGGCGATCCACGGCTACTCCCCCTCGCTGGGCATCCCCTCGGTGAAGGACGCGATCGCCGACTCGCTCAACCGTCGCTTCGGCATGAACTACACCGGCAACCACATCTTCCCCACCACGGGTGCGGCCGGCGCGCTCGCCCACGCCATGCGTGCGGTGACCAAGCCCGGTGACGAGATCATCACGTTCGCCCCGTACTTCCCCGAATACCAGCCGTACGTGAAGGGCACGGGCGCCAAGCTCACCATCGTGCCGGCCGACACGGAGAACTTCCAGATCAACTTCGAGGCGTTCGAGGCGGCGCTCAACCCGAACGTGCAGGCCGTGCTCATCAACACGCCGAACAACCCGTCTGGCGCCGTGTACTCGGCTGAGACGCTGCAGAAGCTGGCCACGATCCTCACCGCCAAGCAGACGGAATACGGCCACGACATCTTCCTGATCAGCGACGAGCCGTACCGTGAGATCGTGTTCGACGGCGGCACCCAGCCCTACCCGGCCAAGTTCTACGCGAACACACTCACCTGCTACTCGTGGTCCAAGTCGCTGAGCCTGCCGGGCGAGCGCATCGGCTACGTGGCGGTGAACCCGGCCGCCACCGACGCCGATTTGCTCGTGCCGATGATGGGTCAGATCTCGCGTGGCACCGGCCACAACTGCCCGCCGAGCTCGATCCAGCTGGGCGTGGCGAAGGTGCTCGACGAGACGAGCGACCTTGGTGTGTACGAGACGAACATGAACCTGCTGTACGACGCGCTGACCGGCATCGGCTTCGACGTGGTGCGCCCCGGCGGCACGTTCTACATCTTCCCGAAGGCGCTGGAGGACGACGCGACCGCGTTCTGTCTCAAGGCCAAGGAGTACGACCTGATTCTGGTGCCGTCGGAGAGCTTCGGCGTGCCCGGATACTTCCGTATGGCGTACTGCATCGACACGGAGAAGGTGAAGCGCTCGATCCCAGTGCTGGAGAAGTTCGCACACGAGGTGTACGGCCTGTAAGGCGTAGGCGTAACCGTGCGGCTCCCCTCGCTGAGGGGAGCTGTCGGCAGAGCCGACTGAGGGGAGCCGCCCGTCAAGGAACATGCCCATTATCGGGCTGCCGGGTCGTTCGCTGGGTGTGGGAGCCCTCCCTCTGTCACGACGTCGTCGTGACATCCCCCTCCCTGGGAGGGGGAACACTGCAACTAGTTGATGTTGCTGATGGTGCCGCCCCAGGTCTTCTGCAGGTTCTCGATGCCGGAGCGTTCGCCCACGAGAATCCACTGCTGGCCGGTGAGCATGGCGTACTGCGCGCTGCCGGCCTGATCCTGATATTGGGCCAGAATCTCGCTTGCCTTGGAAGCGATCGGCGCCTTGTAGATGCCCACCGACGAAGAATTGTCGAACACCGCATACACCACACGCGTGTCGGTGCACATCTGAATCGACGTGACACCCGGATACGAGCTGGCGTCCATGCCCTGCCATCCGCTCGTGCACGTGCCGAACGCGTTGTCCACGTCCTTCTGCATGGCAGTCGGCGTCGACGTGGGCGCGGCGTCGGCGACCTTCTCCTCCACCACACCTTCCGGGAACAGCGTGTTCGCGGCCCATCCGCAACCGGCGAGCATGAGGGCCAGCACCAGGGCAATGATGCCCCACGTGCTGGCGAGTCCGTGTCCCACGCCGGCCCGACGGGCGCGCAGTCGCGCCACGATCACCAGAATCAATGTGACCACGGCGAGCGCCACCGTAAGAATGATCAATGTGTTGACGGGAATGTTGGCGAGCGCTTCGGGCATGCGCGCGGGGGCGATGGCACGGGCCGCGGTGGCGCAGCCGGCAAGCACGGCGAGTATGCCTGCGAGGGCGCACAGCGGATTCCACGGTCCCAGCGAAACGTGCCCGTTGCGGTCGAGTCCGTTACGGTTGTTGCGTCCGCCGTTGCCGCCGCGATGACCTCCACGACGCGAATGCTTGCGATAGTCCCCTGCGTGGTACACCGTCATGTTCAGCCCCCTTCAATGCGGATCGGGTCGGCCGCCCGCGCTCGCGACCGCCGGCCGATACTTGTTCCCAGTGTAGTGCGGAGAGCAAACGCATGGGATAGTTCGGGGGAATGAGGTGTTCGCTTTATGGGGGACATGATGGGCGTACTACGGGGCTTGTGACTGTTCTTCCCTCCCTCAGTCCGGCTGCGCCGGCCAGCTCCCTCCCATGGAGGGAGCACGAAGATGTTGAGCGTGTACTCCCTCCGTGGGAGGGAGCTGGCCGACCTCGTGTCGGACTGAGGGAGGGGTCATACGCCAATCAAGACCCCACACTCAACAACGACCGCATAGCGCTACGGATGTCGTAGTGCTACGGTAAACGTAGTGGTTTGGAATTTGACGGGATGACCGACCGAACATGACGAGGGGTTGTTTATGAGGAATGTTCTCCGGCTGGTGAAACGCGATCTGCTGCGCCTGGCCAAAGTGCCGGCGGCGTGGGTGATCTGCGTGGGCCTGATCGTCATCCCATCACTGTACGCATGGGTCAACATCTACGGCTTCTGGGATCCATACGGCAACACCAGCAAGATTCAGGTGGCCGTCGCGAACGAGGACAAGGGCACGACGAACGATCTGCTCGGCAAACTCAATCTGGGCGATCAGATCGTCCAGGCCATGAAAAGCAACACCCAGCTCGGTTGGCATTACGTGAGCCGTGAACAGGCGCTGGACGAGGTGCGTTCGGGCAAGAGCTACGCGGCGTTCGTGATTCCCAAGGACTTCAGCAAGGATCTGGCCACGCTGCTGTCCGGCGATTTCCAGCAGCCGAAACTGCAGTACTACGTCAACGAGAAGGCGAACGCGGTGGCGCCCAAGATCACCGACGTCGGCTCCACCACGCTGGACACGACGATCAACAACACGTTCGTCTCAACGGCGAGTCAGGTGATCGTCTCGCAGCTCAACGGCAAACTCGACGACGCCTCCCAGAAGATCACGCAGGCGCAGACCGACGCGTCCGGCTCGCTCGACGGCACGGTGGACAAGCTCGACGCCGCACGCAATTCGATCAAGGATCTCCACGACACGGTGGACAAGGCGAAGGCCAAGGCGCAGAACGCCAAGTCCACGCTCGCCGACGTGAAGACGCAGACCGGACTGCTCACCGACGGGCTCAAGCAGACGTCGTCGCTGCTCACCAGCACCGGCGACTCGATCAACTCGTTCGCGGCGAACGCGTCGGGCACGCTCGACAAGGGGTCGTCGCTGATCTCGACCACGTCGTCGAAGGCGAACGTGTCGGTGGGCAAGGTGGCGGGAACCATCACCACGGCCAGCGGCACGGTGGCGGGCGCCATCGAAACCGGCAAGTCGATCACTGACCAGAACGCGCAGACGATCAGCTCGCTCGAATCGGTCATCAACACGCTGCCCGCCGACTCGCAGCTGCGTACACGGCTCAACGAGATCGTCAACGGCAAGACCGGCAATGCCGGACTCAAGCAGCGCAACCAGTCGCTCGCCCAGACGCTGAACAATCTGGACACGATCAACACCGACACCGTGAACACGGCCAACACCGTGGCCGGTGCGACCGACACGCTCGACACGACCGCGCAGAACACGCTGAACAACGTGAACGACTATCGCGGCACGCTGACCGGCACCACGATCCCGCAGATCAACTCCGGACTCACGCAGCTGGCCGGCGTGACCGGCAACCTCGCGGGAGGCATCACCAGCCAGTCGAATCTGCTCGACCAGACCAATACGATCCTCGACCAGCTGTCGTCCACGCTCGACGCCACCGGCAAGGCGCTCGACCAGACCGACGCCGGCATCAAGACGCTGCGCGACGACGTGGACACCGTGCGCACCGACGTGAACGCGCTCGTCGACTCCGACGCGTGGAGCAAGATCACGTCCGGCGGCAAACTCGACGCGGAGAAGATCTCCGACTTCATGTTCTCCCCCACCACGCTGAAGACCACCACGCTTTACCCGATCAACTCGTACGGTTCGGGCATGGCACCGCTGTTCACCGACCTGTCGCTGTGGGTGGGCGCGTTCGTGCTCATGGTGATCGTCAAGCTCGAAGTGGACGACGAGGGCATTCCCGGACTCACCGTACGCCAGGCGTACATGGGCCGCTGGCTGCTGCTGGCGATCCTGGCCGTATTGCAGGCGATCGTGTGCTGCGTGGGAGATCTGATCATCGGCGTGCAGGCGGCGAACGTGCCGGCGTTCATCGGCACCGGCGTGATCACGTCGCTCACGTATCTGAGCATCACGTATGCGCTGTCGGTCACGTTCCAGCACGTGGGCAAGGCGTTGTGCGTGGTGCTGGTGATCGTGCAGATCCCAGGCGCGTCCGGCCTGTACCCGATCGAGATGATGCCCGGATTCTTCCGTAGGCTCTACCCGTTCTTCCCGTTCACGTACAGCATCGACGCGATCCGCGAGACGATCGGCGGTTTCTACGACGGCCTGTACGCGAACGCGGTGGGTCATCTGATGCTGTTCGTGGCGGCGAGCTTCATCCTGGGCCTGGTGCTGCGCCCGTATCTGACGAACCTCAACAGACTGTTCGCCAAGGAGATCGAGGAAAGCGACATCATCATCGGCGAGCAGGCCGAAGTGCCGTTCCGCACGTACCGCTTCTCGCAGGCCATGCGCGCCATGGCCGATCACGCCGGTTATCGTACCGGCGTGCACCGTCGTGCGATGCGGTTCGCACACCATTATCCGCGTCTCAAGCTCGGCGGACTGATCGCCGGATTCGTGGTGCCGCTCGCGCTCACGCTGCTGTTCTCGCTCAACCCCGCGTTCGAGGACACCAGTCGCAAGGCCGTGATGCTGGGCGCATGGGTGGCGTGGGTGCTGATCATCATCGGTTTCCTGATCGCCATCGAATACATTCGCGACAACATCGAACGGCAGATGCGGCTCGGTGCGATGAGCGACGACGAGATCCGCGACCTGTTCTCCATGCGCAAGTATCTGAAGACGATCCCGCTGCCGTCGTTCGGTCTGCCGGTTCGTCCGGTGCGCACGGCGGCAGGCGGTGGCAGGCACGGCAGTGGTGCGACGTCCGGCACGGCATCCGGTACGGCGGCGGGCGATGGCACATCCGGCAACGGCACCCACACGAATTCGACGAACTAGGAATCAGGAGAAGGAGGCAATCATGAGGCAGATCTGGCAGCTGTTCATCGGCGACGTCAAGCGCATCACCAGCAACGTGGTGTCGATCATCATCGTGATCGGCCTGGTGGCGATCCCCTCACTGTTCACCTGGTTCAACGTGGTGGCCAGCTGGGATCCGTTCAGCAACACGAAGAACCTCAAGTTCGCCGTGGCCAGCGTGGACGACGGATACAAGAGCGATCTGGTGCCGCTGAAGGTCAACGTTGGCGATCAGGTGCTCAACGCGCTGCGCGCCAACGACCAGCTCGACTGGACGATCACCACCAAGGACGACGCCGTGGACGGCGTGAAGTCCGGCAAGTACTACGCGTCCGTGGTAATCCCCAAGTCGTTCAGCAAGGACATGATGACGTTCTTCGACTCCGACGTGAAGCACGCGAAGCTCACGTACTACACGAACGAGAAGAAGAACGCGCTCGCCCCGAAGGTGACCGGTCAGGGCGCCGACCAGGTGGCCGCGCAGATCAACAACATGTTCGCCAGCACGCTCAGCGACGTGGCGCTCAACATCGTCTCGTCGCTATCGGATTATCTTGACGACGCGGACGTGCAGAGCCGACTCGGCAACGTGAACGACCACATCGGCAAGCTCTCCGATCAGATGGCCGACGCGTCGACCATGCTCACCACATACTCGTCGCTCACCGATTCCGCGCAGTCGCTGATCAACAACTCGTCGACGCTGCTCACGCAGGCGTCAGGCGCGGCAAACGACGCCGAAGACGCGGTGGGAAGTACCAAGGCGGCCGGCGGCACGATCACCGACGCGCTGAAGGACTCCGCGTCGTCGCTGTCGAAGGCGCTGAAGAGCTCGGCGAACAGCTACGGGGCCGTGGCCGGCGGCGTGGATACCGTGTTCGATTCGGTGAATACGCAGGCCGCCGACAGCGCCAAATCATTGCGCGATGAGGCCACGAGCATAGACAAGCAGATCGCCGAATACCAGCTGATCGTCAAGGATCTGGGCCAGTTCCGCAGCGACATCGCCGCCACGCAGCCGAGCACGCAGATCGGGCAGGGCGTGATCGACACCGTCACCCGTCAGACCGACGCCGTGATCGGCCAGCTCAACAGTGCGATCACACTGCAGCAGGGGCTGCGCGACAAGCTCAACGACGCGGCCGGCAAGATCGAGTCCGGCAACAGCTCGGCGCAGCAGGAGCGCGACGAGATCAAGGCGCTCGCCACGCAGGCGAAGAACGACGTCGCTTCGCTGAAGACCGACTACGACACCAATCTCAAGCCGCAGATCGACTCGATCGCCGGCACCGTGGCCAACGCCGCGCAGACGTTGAGCGGCGGCGCGACCCAGCTGGAAAGCGCGGTGAAGGATCTGTCGGGGGCAAGCGGATCGGCGTCCAAGCAGCTGGGCAACATGCGCACCATGCTCACCGACGTGGCCAAGGATCTCACCGACGCATCGGACAAGCTGCGCACCGTGCACGACTCGCTCGGCAGCGCACTGTCCAGCGGCGACACCGAGATGATCAAGCAGGCGCTGGGAACCGACGCCGAACAGCTGGCCGACTACATCGCCGCGCCCGTGGGCGTCACGCGTCACGCGGTGTTCAAGGCGGAGAACTTCGGTTCGGCGCTCAGCCCGTTCTACACCACGCTGCCGCTGTGGGTGGGATCGCTGCTCATGGCGGTCACGCTGAAGACGGCGGTGTCGCGGCGGATCCGCGCAGGGCTGGCCCGCGGCGGAGTACGCGGCGGGGTCGTGCGGACCGGCAAGAATCCGGAATCCACAGGCCGGACGGACTCCGCGGCGGCCGCGAAAACCGGCAAGGGGAAGAAACCCAACCGGAAGGCCAAGACCGGCGAGGTGAAGCCGTACCAGATGTATCTGGGACGATTCGGCATCTTCGCGTTGATCTCGCTCATGCAGACCACCTGCCTGTTCCTCGGCAATCTGCTGTTCCTGCGCGTGCAGTGCGAGCATCCGTTCCTGTACATGCTCACCGGATGGCTGAGCGGACTCGTGTTCATCTTCATGATCTACACGCTCGTCGTGTCGTTCGGCAACGTGGGCAAGGCGATCGGCGTGCTGTTCCTGGTGTTGCAGATCTCCGGCTCGGGCGGCGCGTATCCGCTGGTCGTGATGCCGGATATCTTCACCACGATCAGCCCGTTCCTGCCCGCCACGCATACGATCAACGCCATCCGCGCGTCCATGTTCGGCATCTACGACAACGACTACTGGAGGGCGATCGGCGCGCTGCTGCTGTTCATCGTGCCGACGCTGCTGCTCGGACTGGTGCTGCGCAAGCCGCTCGTGAAGTTCAACACGTGGTACGTGGCGCAGGTGGAGAGCACCAAGCTGCTATAGGCGACGTCAGGTCGTTGGCGGCGCCAGGCCGTCGGCGGCGCCAGGTTGATAGTTCATCGAACGAATAAACGGAATCGGGAGTTGCGAGTGTGGATAAGGAGGACACGATGACATCGCAACGCGGAGAGAAGACGCGGAAGGAAACCGATCGCAAGATCATGCAGGCGACGCTCGAGATCGCCATGACCAAGGGCATCGGAGGCATCTCGATCGAGGAGATCGCGCGACGCAGCGGCGTGGCCAAGACCACGATCTACCGCCGTTACGAGAACACCTCCGACCTGCTCAGCAAGATGAGCACGCTGGAGGTGTCGTCGTCGCCCGAACTGGCCGATCTGGAGCCCACGCGCGACAATCTGGAACTCATGATGCGCAAGATGGTGGAGCGGTTCGTCAGCGGCATCGGCGTGAAGGCCGTGGGCATCATCCTCTCGTCGGAGGAGGCGTTCTTCCAGCCGCTCGTGAAGCAGGCGATCGCACCGGAGGAGCAGACGCTCGAATCGTTCTTCGACCGGGGCGTGCAGGCCGGACTGTTCCGGTCGGGCATTGACGCGAAGTTCCTGTTCGGCACGATTCTTGGGTCGATGATCGCATGCGAGGCGCTCGCCGGTGCGATCGATGACGGATGGCCGGCGCGTATGACGAATCTGCTCTGGCCCACGATCGTGGCGTAGGAGCGGGCGCGCGGGCGATCGGGGCTGCCACTCAGGCGATTCGGGGCACCAAATACCCGAATTCCGCTTTTTACAGCGCCAAATGGACGAAAATCGGCGTCAAAACGTCCATTTGACGCTGTAAAGAGCGGATGATCTCGCACTGTGAGACGGATTCAGCGTCCAATCTCACGATTCGTACGCGCTCGATGGTGATGCGCTATACAAGGGGGCGCCCAAGCAGGTCCTCCGAAGCCGCACCCCTTCGTGCTCCCTCCGAGGGAGGGAGCTGGCCGACGCAGTCGGACTGAGGGAGGGACCACACCCAGCCCTACGCGTTCAATACGCCGTCCATTCGCTCATACGCGGACCGGATCGACGCCTGAATGTTGTCATCCGGCGTAGAACCATTGTCGTCGTAGCCGTATGGGCTGTCGCCGGAATCGAAGCCGTGCGAGCCGTCCAGCATGGAATCGATCGAACCGAATATCGAGCCGATGAAGAACAGGACCGCCGCGATCAACGCAACCACGGCGACCACGATCACGGCGATGATGACGCCGGTGTGGCTCTTGGGCTGCTGCTGGGGATAGGGATTCGCGTACGGTGTTGGAGCCTGAACCGGAGGCTGGGCCGGGAACGGAGCCGGCGTGTACGGGTTACGGTTCTGCGGCGCGGTGTACGGCTGGGAGCCATACGGCTGCGGTGTGGCATACGGCTGACGGGGAGGCTGCTGCGGGGACTGCGGCGTATATGCATAGGGCGCGGCATTCGGCAACGGCGAGTAGGGAGAACGCGGAGATTGCGGCTGGGCGGACTGCTGCGCCGGTACATCGGGCTGGGCAGGAGCGGAAGTTTGGACGGGCTGAGGCTGAGCGGGCGCAGGCTGAGCCGCCGATGCCGGCTGGGTGGACGTCGACGAATACGGGTTGGCGGACTGCACAGACTGCGTGTAACCGGACTGGAACGGCTGCAACTGCTGACCCGCCTGGGGTTGGCCCGCGGGATTTGACAGGTTCTGCGTCGAGGCAGCCGGGGTATAGAACGAGCTTCCATAGGTCGTCTGCGGGTTCAGGGCAGACGGGGCCTGAGCCGGCGGTTGGACGGCCGGCGCGGCAGAGGCGACCGGCACACCAGAAACGGCCGAAGGAGTCGGAGAATACATGGGAACGGCGGAAGCCGGATTGTCGGGCATGATCAGATTGCCCTTGCGATCGTAGAATCCGGCCTGCTGTACGTCGTTCGGAGAGGATGGAGAGGGCGTGGGAGTCGGCTGAAACGCCGGGGACGGCGGCGTGGCCGGCTGTGCGGCCGGCTGAGCAGAGGGCTGAGCGGTGGGAGCATATCCCGGATAGGCACGCGAGTCCGAGCGCTGTAACGGTTCCGAAGCCGATGCCCCCTGCTGCGGATCGGAGGAATACGCCGGGAAATCCGCCACGGGAACGGCCGATGACGGAGAATCAGACTGAAGAGGCAACCCCTGAGTCGGCTGCGTCGAATGATCCGGCTGGTCCGACTGAACCGCCATGCCTGGGGCGGAGGAGGGCGACTCACCTGCACCATACCCATTTGCGCCGTATCCGCCCGTACCGGCCGCGTTGCCGGCATTGTTCGCATTGCTGAAATCCGCGCCATCGCCGGCGCTCGCGGACGCCGTGCCGTTCCCCCACTCCGCGCGCGGTGACGACAGTGCGTGATCGAACCAGTCCTCCTGGGCGAAGCGTTCATGCTCGCCCGACTCCGACGGGTCGCCACCGTTCACAGAGACATTCTCGTTCACGGCTGGCTGCGCGTCATTGCTCGCAGTACCGTCGCTCATAGCATCGGGCCGCGTTCCTACATCGTTCGGCTGTTCCCCCACGCCGGCGATCTGCGGCTCGTTCTCAGAATTCGTCATGATCCCAGCCTAGTCCCCGGCGGTGTCAATGGCGCCTTCCGCCAAGAAAGCACGTCCCATGATGTGCTTCTGTGCGTTTGTGATGGGTTGCGAGCGCTTTTGTTACCACGGATATCGAGGTGTTTGCTCGCGCCGGTGCACAAATCGAAGATACCCTAGGCCACAACCATGAAGAACGTTGCAATTCCAACGATTCTTCAGACACCGGATTTGGGTATCTTCGAGTTGTGAACCGTCATCCCGCAAGACCTCGCCAGAGCCTCAAATTCCACATCACATTCCCTCACAAGAGCGATCACAATCCGCACAACGGTTTCTTCCGTCGCCACGAATCATCGAAACCCCGTATCCGACCCCTACCGAACCGGATGGTTCACCAGATCGCGCTCGATCCACGCCATGACCAGCGCGGCGAGACGATCCACTTCCTCGTCGGTGAGTTCACGCCCCTGCGGAATGTGGTGCCATTTCTCGATGCACCCGCGGCAGCAGGTGGCGGTGGCATGCTGCGCGGTGAACACCGGATGACCCCGCCACGGCGTCTGCCTCCCGTCCTTGTAGGGATGCGCCGGGCCTACGCGCTTGGCCAGCATCTCATGCGCATGCCGGTCGATCACGGCCTTCCCCTTCGCCCGCGCATAGGCCCTATCCTTGTCGCTCAACACGAACTTCGCCCGGAACTTCGACGTGCCAAGCCGCGCCAACATATCCGCCGTCCACGCGGAATAGTTCGCGCGTTTGCGGCCGGCATTAGTCTCTTCCTCAGGCCGGAGTTCAGGCTGCTCGGAACCGCCGGCAGTATCCGCCGCACCACTCATATCCGTCATCACACCGCCTCCGCCTACAACAGTAGCCTTCACATGAGGCGGAGGCATGGGTGACGGTCACGCGCGGCAACGACAGTCTTCAGCTCCGTGCGGTGGATCACTCCTCCCCCGGACGGGCACCGGTGATGTGACGATACAGCTCGGGATCAATCGGCCGGTTCAGACGCAGTATGGACCGCACGACGTTGGTCTTCTCACCGTTCGTATCAAGCTTCTCCATGGTCCGGGCATTCTCCACCGCGGAGACGTGTCCCACGTAGTAGTACTTGCGGAACGGCTTCGTGCGGATATCGTCGGCCTCTTCGCGGCGCATGATGAACAGCGGAACGAAGTGGGAACGATCCCAATCATCGCCGTCATGGCCATCACTCCGTTCCGCATTCGGCACAGCGCCCCGCCCGGAAAGCAGCCACCTGAACTCCGGAGAGTCCAGCGAGCGCCGGTTCTTGCTATACCACAGCATCTCCTGCGGATTGCGGAATTCATCCTCGTACTGGCTGGCCGCATACTTCACGAAGATGGGCATGGTGTTGGTCTGCGCATCAAGCAGATATCCACCGACCATCTGTCCGTTGCGCTCCCGCTGCCAGCCGAGCATGCGCATGATCTCCGCAAGCGAGTATTTCTCCTGATACAGGAAGCCATGATCCGATCGCCGTCCGATTTCATGGGCGCGCGTATACCGATCCGCACAGTTCCACAGCCCCACCTGCAACGTGTCCGCGAAGAACATGCGGAACGTACGGTTTTCGCGCAGCATGCGCGCAAAGGCATCCGACAGACGGTACCGGTCGTTTCCGTCGCGCTCGATCAGCGGAGTGGCACCGAATCGTTTGGCGCTCGCGTCGAAGTAGGAGAGGTCAAGCACGTGAAGCGCCGACTCCGTTTGCTCCGGAGCCATATAGGCGTCGGAGAATCGCGCGGCGATCAGCCGTTCGAGTTCGTCACGCGTCATGCCATCCGCAGGAGCCCACGACGAGGAGGCCGGTTCGTCGCCGATGCGCTCATCCGTGAATCGGCACAGCGCATCGAGGATCACCAGTTCGTGCGGCCTCGCTCCGGGGAGCAGCACGGCCGTCGCCATCTTCAGAATGCCGTTTTCGACATCGGATACCGGATCAAGACGCTCATAGAAGTCAAGCTTCTCGGAATCCCTGTGCCCGATGTGGCGGCGCCGCTCCAGCGCGCTCACGAAGGATAGGTAGTGGCGCTCCTTGCTGACGAGTGCGATCACCGGCGGCAGCGACGGATCATGCGCATACATGTCCGCAAGCATCGGGATACGCCCGAGCGCATACCGTACCTGCAGATACTGGTCCGCCATCTTCTTCATTTCGGTCCAGTTGGCCGTATCCAGGGACTTGAGTATGCGTTCTTCGGAAATGCGGTCGAAGCTGATCGTCGACAGGCCGATCGATGTGCGCTGCAGATTCCTGCGTGCGGTGTCGCGATCGCCCGTGTTGCCGTACAGCGCCACCGGAATCAGATAGTTGTTCGCGTAGTTGCCGATGAAGTCGATGATGACCACGGAATCCTTGTGCGGGAACTTGCGCAGGCCACGGCCCAGCTGCTGGGTGAACACGATGCTGGATTCGGTGTTGCGCAGCATGATAATCTGGTTCAGCGCGGGAATATCGACACCCTCGTTGAAGATGTCGACGGTGAACAGGTAGTCCAGTTCGCCGTTTTCCAACTGCTTGATCAGCGGCTCGCGGTCCTTCGGATTCGGATACCTGCTGCTAGTCACGGCCGCCGTGCGATATGGCCGTTCCATCTGCTGGTTAATTTGCTGATTGAACATATCGGACAGCCGCTCGGCCTCCTCGTTGCGGCTGCAGAACACCAAGCCCGTGACCGGCTGATCGTACCGACCGTATTTCTCGATCATGTCGATGATGTAGCGCACGCGATCCGCGGAGGTCAGCTGCCGGATTCTCGCGGCGTCCGGGTTCTCCTGATCATCATCACCATCGTCATCGCCATTATCATCGTGGTCAAAGGCGAGATTCTTGATCTCGTAGGACAGCTGGCCGGCATCGTCGCCCGTCTTGCCGCCATGCGCGACGTCGATGGAGGTGCCGTCCTCGCCGAGATATTCGGCCACACCGTAATATTCGAACGGGCAGAGCATGTCCTCATCCAGCGCGCGCTGCAGACGAATGTCGCCGGCGACCTGATAGTTGAACATTTCGAAGATGTTGATGCCGTCCATGCGTTCCGGGGTGGCGGTCATGCCAAGGATGAATTTGGCACCCGAGAAGTGGTCCATGACCCGCTGATACGTGGCCGCGCCGGCGTGGTGCACCTCGTCCATCAGAATGTAGTCGAATTCGTCGGGCGCAAACTGGGCGAGCACATCGGGTTGGCTCAGCGTCTGGATGGTGGAGAACACGTACTTGCGGTCCTGCTGCTTGGTGTTGCCCGTGAACAGGCCGAGCTCCTCGTCCGGGCATCCCAACACCCGCTGGAACGATTCCCGGGACTTGACAAGAATCTGCTGCTGTTGGGCGATGTACAGCATGCGCTTCGGTTTGAACCGGCGGACGTCGAACGCGGCCAGATAGGTCTTGCCCGTACCAGTGGCGGAGATGACGATCGCGCGAGGCTCCCCCTTGGCGCGGATCTCCTGCAGTCTCTCCAGAACCTCGGATTGCATGGCGTTCGGTTGGATGTCCTGCGATGCCACCTGCTTGAGGATCTCCCTGCGCTTCGGCGAGTACTTGTTGAAATCCTCTTCGTATTGTTTGAGCCACTCGTCGGTCAACGGCTCGGACTCGCTGACCTGTAGGGCGATCTCCTCGCGGACCTGACGGACGAGATCGCCCTTCGGCAGCGAGGAGACCTTGAGATTCCACTCTCGTTGCGCTCCGGAAAGCGCGTCGCCGGTGAGATTCGAGCTGCCGATATACAGGTTCACATACGCCGCATCGTCTTTAGTTTGATGAGTGAATATATATCCTTTGGGATGGAATTTCGCTCCCTTCCCTGTGATTTCATTGGAGTCCAACCAGACCCGAACATCCACGCCGGTAAGCTCCTGAACATGTTGAAGCTCCTTAAAAGCGCCCGGATCGTTGAAATAACCCTTCGTCGAGGTGATGATATGGCCCGAAACCGGAGCATGCGAATCACGCCGGAGTAGACTTTCCCTCAAGAAATTCCGAACCGACTCCGGGGTCACGAACGCGACCGACATGTCGAAATCCGTGCAATGCTCAAGTTCCCCACCGAGCTCGTTCCTCATGGTCGTCCCCGCACGGTTGACGATCAGCTTCGGCGCGTACGTTCCCGGCACGTCATCGTCCGACTCGATCAGGCCCGAGTCCACATCCGTCCTGACCAGCGCGGCCAACGTCGCGTCGGCCGCGGACTCCGTTCTACGACGCTCGGCCTCATCGCTGGAATCACGATCATCAATGATCGTCTGCGTCGCATCGTTCTGCGTCTCGTCATTCTGTTGCGCATTGTCAGCGTGCTGCATGCCACTCCTTCGTCACACGTATCCGAACAATCGTCAACCGACGTAACCAGGCTAACGCTATTACCGCCGTTCGAAGCACATCGCGGAGATCATCGACACGGCTTTGTGATCCGCGGGCGCCCAGTCGAGCGTGGGCATGTCGGCGGGGTCAAGCCAGCGGAACTCCTGATGTTCGGTGCGGCGCGGCTCGCCGGACAGCAGATGGCAGATGAACACGGTGAGCGTGACGGTGCCGAAGTCGTAGTCGTAGGAGTCGGTGCACACCTCGTCGCCGATCTCCACCTCGCACAGCAGCTCCTCCTCGATCTCGCGGTGCAGGGCCTCGCGCGGGGTCTCGTGCGGTTCGATCTTGCCGCCGGGGAACTCCCACTTGCCGCTCAGCTGCTTGCCGCCGCCGCGCTGTGCGCACATCACCTTGCCGTCGCGCACGATCGCCGCTCCCACCACACGGATCTGCTTGCGCGGCTTGGGCTCGGCGGACGTCTCCTTCCGGTTCTCCCCCATCGATTCGGTTACCGGCTGAACGCTGTTTTCGCTCATGAGCTCCTCGGTCCATCGTCCTTGTGTCAACACGTCCAGGATACCGGCTCCCGGCGCGGCCATGCAGGATGTTGGATCTCCAACGCAATGGCACGGCACGAAGACGTCGCCGACACGGTTCACATCTTCAAACTCGTCGAGTGTGCCGGCATCAGAGCTCCAAGACGACACGAATCAGCGTCAGATGTTCGGTTTTCGGGATCGTGGGAAACGGTAAGAAGCCCGGAGGGAAAATCAAAATCGCACAACTGCAAAGTAGCGGAAATCGACCGTTGAAATTCCAAGGGCCTTAATCGGCTACTTTGCAGTTGTGCGATTCCAGTCGCAGTGAATCGCGAGCCGACCACGCCATTACGCACAAATACCGTCAGAACCAAACAGGAACGCTCCAATAGTGCACAAGGTCTGTGGAGAACGCTCATG
>NZ_QXGJ01000004.1 GCF_003952005.1 Bifidobacterium callimiconis | reverse complement strand
GAAGAGTCCCCCGGACGGCGGACGTTCGTGCGTGCGGGGTCGGGCATGCGCACGGGGGAGGTCATCCCGCAGTCGCGCGTGACGGCCCAGACGCCGTCAACGACCGGCAGGCGTGAGGGCGACGGACCGGCGATCATCATGGTTTCCTTCCCGCATGTCCGACCCGCCGATCGTGCCACGGAACCTGCCGGCGCCGCAACCCACGCCGCACACGAAGGACTCCGTCCTTCGGAGCGTCGCGGGTTGCGACACCGACAGAACCCGCGGCTCGTTCATCGCGTCGAACACGCTCCAGAAAGGAAACCACGATGACCACCTCCACCGACACCCGGAACACCAGCACCTACCAGATCGCCGACGACCCCTGGGCGCCCTTCTACGCACAGCAGGACGCCGAACGACTCCTCGCCCGCAGGTCCGACCCCTGGGACCCCCAGCACTACGCGGCGGCCACGGACCTCTTCAACGAGACCGACATCGACAGGTTCGCCACCCTCATCCACCTCATCGCGGTCAACGACGACGGCACGCCCCGCAGCATCGACGAGATCCGCGACATCGTCACCACCGAGATCACCCTCTGACCACCAGGGCCTCCCCACCACAGGGGAAGCCCTCCCCTCATTCCCCATCAGCAACGAAAAACGGTCCCGCCACGTCACCGGGACGCAACGGAACCGCATGCATTGCACGGGGAGAAGGCCCCGCACCATCAGATTCTGCCCACCGCAAACGACAGCGGATCAGTCGTCCACCCACGGATCGAAATCATCCGCGTCGTCTGCCGCATCGACCGTCACGGTCTCCACGCGCTGCGACACCGATGCCGGAGCCGAGACCCGGGCACGACCGACATCACCGAACGCGACCACGGCAGCGCCCTTGACCAGCACGCCCGGCGCCGCCTCCATGCGATCATGCATACGCTCCGCGGAGGGACCGCTGAACGTCACGTCCACGCTCGTGGTCCGACCATCCACCCACGCGCCCGACTCGTCACGGATCCGCGCGGTATGCATGACCGTGAACGACAGGAAAGCCGGCCGCCGGCCGTCCGACTCCCAGAACCGGGGATCCCGCGCCAGATTCCCCTCGACCATGACCACAGTCCTGACAGCTCCCATAACAACCTCCTCGTACACGGGCGAACACCATCACCGTCCAGTCTGCATCGCGAACAGCGCACACGGTTTGGAACGGATTTCCAAACCGAAACCCCCGTTCCTGGGGGATAATGAAGGGAAAGCAGCAGAGAAGAAAGCCACCGCCATGCCCATAATGCTCATCATCGATCTGATCATCGTCGCCATCATGCTCGCGTTCTGCGCGCTCATGATCGTCGTCACGTTCGCGATCGGCCTGGTCACCCACCCGATCCGCACCCTTCTGGCCGCGTTCAACATCCTCTCGGGAATCATCGGAGGCATCGCGCTCCTGCTCGCCGTGTTCACCTGGTTCTGCTACCGGCACGACGCGTTCGACTTCAACCAGGTGTTCTGGGGATTCACCATCACCACCGTGATCTGCATCATCGTCAGGATACTGACCACATGGGCCATCAACCGCATCGCCCGCCGCGACCGAGAGGCCAGGATCATCGCGCAGCCGGCACGACCCGTGAACCGCATCACCGAGGTCCACTACCACATCACCATGCCCGACGGCCGACAGACCGAACGCGTTGAACGGAAACTCGTCGACGCGAACGTCACCGACCAACGGACACGATAGACCAAACCGACAAAGGGGCTCCGAACGGCACACACGCCGACGGAGCCCCTTCCTCTTGAGCCGCCCGGTCCGAAGTCACCGGTTGCTGGACGACCACGGGAACGAGACCGACGAACCGGCACCCGCATCCTCACCGGCACCATCGACGCCGTCACCGTCGTCATCGAAGGCATCAGGGCCCACCTCCGGAGGAAGAGCGTCCCCATCCTCGGCCACGGATGCAACCGGGGAATCGTCACGAACATCCTCGTCAGCATCCTCATCCTCGGCCACCGGATTCTCGCGAAGACGAGTCGCACCCATCACGATGCCGGACTCCACATCGGTCAGATCCAGCATCTCCTCCAGATCCTTCCTGCGCGCATTCTGATGCTCGCGATACACCGCGGCAGCCTCACGAAGACGCACCGCCGCATCACGGAACTCCCATAACGCGCCGAACAGCTCACCGGCCTCCTTCTTCTTCCGCTCCATACGAGCACGCTCATCGGCCAGCAGACCATTCATGAAACTCTGACGGGCCACCGACACCTGCTTCCTCGCCATAACAGACTCCTCGCTTTCCAAACTCGACAGGACAAAACAGACAAACAATTGATCGTGTCAATGCCAAGATACGAGACAGAAAACGGAACAAGTTTGGAAAACAGCAAACGAAAAACCGAGACCGGCCACTCCCAAAATCGGCGTGCCGATTTGGGAGTAGCAAGCATAGCAAGTGTATATACACTTGCTGCTTGCCCGCCGCCGGCGGGACAAGTCGGGAGACCCGAACCCCATAGTCGGCGGAGCCTCCGAACGACGGAAACGCCGTCCAAAACAGCGCGGAGCGACACGTGAACTGGGCTAGGGGAAGGCAGCGGAGCATCAGCAAGCTCGTCGCGTTCACGCCCGAGGAATGGGCCGAAATCCAGGAGACGTACGAGCTGTGGGCGCGCGGCCGCGGGGCCGGCGGATCGTTCTCCGCATTCGCGCGCGAGATCATGACCAACGGATCCGTGAAGGTCATCGAGCCCACTTGGGACCCGGAGCTGACCCTTCGCCAGCTGCGTCCGATCGGCGTGAACGTCAACCAGATCGCCCGCCGGGTCAACGCCGACGACACGGCGTCCATGGCCGCCGTGGCCGAGCTGCGTGCCGAGATGAACGATCTGATCGACACGGTCGGCCGCATGTGCAGCGAGTACCGGGTCACCGTGCGCGAGGCGTGAGACGGCATGGCGGTGGTCAAAGTGAAGCAGATCAAGGCGACCCTCTCCAGGAGCCTGGACTACATCAGCCGGGGTGACAAGACCGACGACGGCCGACTCGTCAGCACCAGCTACGGGCCATGGGAAGGTGCCGGACAGGCCGAGACGGCCATGCTCGACGACCTCGAACAGGCACCGAACAGGATGAGAAAAAACGGCGTGCTCGCCCATCACGTGATCCAGTCGTTCGACCCGAACGACCCCATCACACCCGAACAAGCCCACGAACTCGGACGCCAGTTCGCCGACGAGATCACCGGCGGACACCACAAGTACGTCATCGCCACCCACGTCGACCGGGACCACATCCACAACCACATCATCATCTGCGCGGCCAGCGAGGACGACCACCGGAAGATCCGGATCCACAAGACCACGCTCGGCCAATGGCGCAAGACCAGCGACGAGCTCTGCCGCAAGGAGCGGCTGAGCGTCCTGCCCGAGCCTGACGAGCCACGCCACGCGCGAAGCCTCGAGGAGATCTACGCCGCCGTGCACGGCACCGGAACCAAGGAGAAGCTACGCACCGCGATCGACCTGACCGCCGCCAAGGCCCACGACTTCGCCGAGTTCCAGGACCTCATGGACCTCATGGACGTCACCGTCACCATCCGCGGCCGCCACCTGACCTACACGGACCAGACCACCGGCCTGCGCGTACGCGACACCAAGCTCGGCGAGACCTACGACGAGGAAGGCATCATGCTGCGCCTGACCCGCAGCGTCGTCACGCCCATCAGCTTCAACCACCGGCTCATCGCCGACCGCACCGACGAAAACGTCACCGTATGGCTCCCCGGCACCCGGCGCCAGCGCAAACTCGTCATCCCCATGGACCGCATCGTCTCCGACGGCACCACCTGGCGCGCATGGCTCACCGACCACCGGCAGATCACCATCCTCGACCGGCGGGGCCGCTACGCCGACACCGTCTGGACCCATGGACTCTACCACTGGTTCGGCCGCCCCGCCGACCGGCTCGAGACCCTGGCCGACACCAGAATCATCGACGTGACCGCCGGGCGCACCGCCGCACAACGCCGCTACTACGGCGCCCAGGGACGCCGGCTCGACCGCCTACGCGAGGAGACCCGAGCCCTCAACGCCGCCCTGCGCTGGACCGGACAGGCCGGACGAGCCGACACCGCCGTGACCGCGCTGCGCGAACGGCTCGACGAGGAACGCGCCGGACTCGCCGCCTCGATCATCGCCCTCGCCGACGCCATCGAACGCGGAGACGCCGACCTGCAGATCGAACGACGCGAGGACATCGCCAGCCGCGAGACCCGCGTCACCAACCTCGAACAGGACCTCAACGCCATCACACGCACCCACAAACGCATCAACCGCGACACCCCGGACCACCACGCCCACGACCACGAGGACCGGGAACAACGCGAGCGGCAACACCGCAACACAAGACCACGCCGGTAGACACCGGCCAAACAAGAAAGGAACACCACCATGGGAATCGAGGAAAACGTCGAAGGCACAGCCAAGGACACCCTCCTCAGAGCCGGACAGGGAACCGGCAAACTCATCCTCAAAGCCGGCGCCAAACTCGC
The DNA here is from genome assembly GCF_003952005.1 of Bifidobacterium callimiconis. Lineage (GTDB taxonomy): Bacteria > Actinomycetota > Actinomycetes > Actinomycetales > Bifidobacteriaceae > Galliscardovia > Galliscardovia callimiconis. The sequence goes on along the minus strand of NZ_QXGJ01000004.1, from coordinate 239,213 downwards.
CGCCGCACTCATCGGAGCCGGCTGGCGAGTCACGACCGCGCCCATCAGAAACGCGATCGCGGAACACAACATCGGCGGCGAGATCAGCGAAAAACAGCTCCAGGCCACCGGCGAGGACATCCACCAGATCAGCCTCGACAACGAAAGCCTCAAGGCAGTCGGCAAAAGCCTGCGCCAATCCGGCATCACCTACGCCATCGAAAAAGGCAACGACGGCCAGTACTTCCTCCACTTCCAAGGCAAGGACGCCGACCACGTCGAACACGCCGTCCGCCGCGCGTTCGACAAGCTCGGCCTCGAACTCGACCTCGACAAACCAGGCGAAACCACCCCGGAACTCGAAGAACCCACGTTCGGAACGCTCGACGCCGACGACACCCCAACCGGCGAACTCCCCGCCATCAGCGCCGACGACACCCCGACCGGAGAGATCCCCACCGTCACGCCCGAACCCCGCATCCCGACACCGGAACAACGCGAGGAAATCGCCACCCGCGCCGCGGACGCCGCCCGACCCCTCATGCCGACCGGCCCGGCAACCGACGACGCCATGACCACCATCTCCATAGAAAAGCCGGCCGAATGGGATCCCAACGCGGAACTCCTGGCCGATAGCCTCGACAAGCTCGGCATCCCCTACATCGAGAACCATCAGGGAGACACGACCACCTTCACCATGCCCTCGGACTGCGTGGACGCCGCAATGCAATGCAGCGCCGCCATCGACCCCGCGATCAAACAGGTCCTGGCACAGGAACAAACCGAGACCCCGGACCGCAGCAACCCCGACGCCCCGACGGCCAAGGAGACGCCCGCCGCCAGCCAGACCGAACCGGCTCCCACACCCGGACAGCCCGCAGCGCCACAACCGACGGACACGGCCGCAGCCCCGCAGCAGCCCGCAGCAGCACAGCCGACGGAAGGAACGCCGGCACCGGACATCACCACGGCGACCGAACAAGCACCGGCCCAGGAGAACCTTCCCCCAGACCTCCCATTCCCCGAACAGACCACCGCCGGACAGCCTACGGACATGGGAACGCCGCAGACGGACACACCGGAATGGGTCCCGCCGGACCTTCACTTCCCCGAACAGACCCCAGCATTCGACCCATTCGCGGCGGCCGCACAACAGGTGGACCTCTCCAAACGCGTGCCGGACGAGATACCGCAGCAGTCCGCCCCGACACCGCAAGCCGGCCGGCAGACGACCCCGGACGGCACGAAACCACAGGCCTCGACACCGGCGAAGGAGCGACGCGACACCGGCAAGGGCAAGCCCGAACGCGGGCGGAAGGCCAAGAAGACCAAGAAGGACTTCCTCGACGCGCTCAAACAGAAGGAAGGCAAGATCCGCGGCCAGCAGGGCCGCCGCTCCCACCAGCGCACCCGCGGCGCCCGCCCGCGCAGCGACAAGCGCTGAAAAGGGAAAGGAACCCCATCATGAACGACGAACAGAACCTCATCCGCCGCACCGCCATCATCCAGGACACCATCAACGGGATCAACGACCCCACGCCCTGGCCGACCCTCGCCTGGGCCGAACACGGCGACACACTCTGGACCGCCGGCAGCGCCGACCGGGCCGGCATCGGCGAACTCGGCACGGCATACGAGGCCGGCGACACCGTCATCCGCCGCCACCACATCGGCGACGAGACCACCACCATCGAAGCCGTCACCGCGCTGCCGGCCGACCCGACCCGCGGCATCCGCGCCCAACTGCTCGACCACATCAGCCGATGGGACGGGACCCGCCCGGACCGCTCCGGCAGCCTGTCCGACGGCGAACCCACGGCCATCCCCATCCCCGGCGGCACCCGGCCGATCGCCATGGGATGGCGCCAGGCCCTCGACCAGGCCAACCGAAACGTGCTCGCCTCGGACCCCGACCGCGTCCGCGCATCGATGCTCCGCTGGAAACTCGACCAGACGGCCCGCCCCTGCGCCTGGTACCTCGAAGCCAACGGATACGACCTCCACCTCGTCGAATGGCGATGCACTGACGGACAGGCCACCGCCTACCGGTACACGCACCTCCAATACGACGACACCACCGGCGACGGCCCCACCGTCACCGCCATCGCATCCAGCGACCCCACGGCGCCGGCACAGGCCACACCGGCCGACGACACGGCACTCGCACAGGCCAGCCGCGCCATATACGACGACTACCAGCGGCTGCGCGACCGGGAAGGCGGCGTCAGCGACCTCGAACCGGACCACGCCATCGGCCAATCCGGACTCCTGCACGCCGGACAGGCACCGCGACTCCTCACCGCGTCCGGCCGTCCCGCGGCCAACTGGCAGACCGTCGTGGAACGCCAGGCCATCCACCTCGCCACCCCCACACCACAGCCGCAGACACGCGCCGGCCGACAGCGGCGAAGCGAACCCTGGCCCAGCGTCAACATCCCGGCCGGCCTCGCCCGCCCCTACACACGCAAGGGCCGGGACGGACGCGAATGGGCCAAGATGATCGTCATCATGCCCGCCGGCACCATCATCCACGGCACCGACGTCAGCGGATGGCGCGCCGACCGGTTCATGACCGAGGCCAACCAGCGGCAGAAACGCGAGCAGCGGCCGGTCAACCTCCGCTTCCGGCCCGGCGAGCCCATCGAACTCTTCCACGGCAAGGGCGAGGAGCGCCGGACCATCACCGTGGCCGACCAGTGGGCCCTGTGCACCGCGGTCAAGACCGCGCTCACCACACCCCGCCCCACCCACGAGCAGGAAACACGGGACACGTCCGGCAGCGAACCGGACAGCCCATCGGGGCCATCCGAGACCGCGATCCGCGTCGCCCGGCACCTCGCCGAGGACGACCGGACATGGCGGCGGGCCCGACGGATCATCACCGGCAACGAACACCGGACCGACCCCACACACACGAGGACCGAGGTCGGGAAACTCGTCGAGACCGCGGCGAAACGCTACACCGCCAGCCACCCGCAGGCCCCCGCACCCAGCACACGGGACCTCAGCCAGGCCACGGAACTGACCCTGAGATACCTCGCACCCGAAGCCCACGGGCAGAACAAGGAGACAATCACATGACCACCACGACCAGCGGCACGGGCCACGGCACCGGACGCTCGGGCAACCCCGTCGTCGACCGGGAAGACAACAGACGCACCATACCCGACCGTCGCATCGCCGACCCCGACCGGATCACACCCACCCCCGGCAACCTCCGGCTCCTGCACGAGTTCGCCGACCGGCTCGGCGAAACCCGACCCGACGAACCGATCGGCACGCTGCGCACCCTCGACTCGCGCACCGCCATGCCCATCCTCAAACGGACCATGAGCGACGCGCAGATCCAGGAGGCCCGATGGTACGGCGGCTGGAACCCCGACCGAGACGACTACGTGCGAGTCAACGAGGACGGCGACCTCGAAGGACTCACCCGCGCCCAGGCCGACCAGCTCGTCTGGACCCGACGCAACGACATCATCGACGCGGCACGAGACGACCAGAACATCGACGCCGAGACCATGACCACACTCGACGCCATGGCCGACCGCACCGAAATGCCCGACCAGCCCGACCTCGACAACCCCGACCGCGAACAGGCCCACGGCACGACCCGCCGCGCCAGCCGAGCACGAAACGGAGGACACTGACATGACCGGCGCCCTCGGGAACATCCTCGTCTTCCTCGCGCTCCTCCTGCCCGCGATCATCCTCGCCCTGGCCGGACTGTCCCACGACATCCGACACGACCACGGCCGGGCGACGGCCAAGCGACGGCGACAACCCCATGACCCGACGGACCACAGACAGGAGACCCGCGAACCATGACCGACAGCATCCAACGACTGATCCTCATCGAGGGACGTCTCGCCCGCGCACCGGAGATCGACGACGCCACCGGGACCGCGCGGCTCACGATCGGCGTCCGCACCGCAGACGGCATCGAGACCATCATCTGCACCGCCCGGGGCGCCAGCCATCTCGACAACCTCGCCCGCCACCATGCCCAACGCCGCACCCCCATCATGGTCCGCGGCCACGTCGGCGACGGAGACGAGATCCACGTCGAGACCATTGCCCTCGACCTCAGCCACGACCCGGATGAGGCCACGCCATGACCGGCATCACCGGCCGGCGCGCGGAAACCTGCATCGGCGACGAGAACGACCGGAGACGCCTCCACGAGACCGGACTCCACACCGACGCGAGCATCGGCAGGGACACCGCCATCGGCCGGCTCCTCCTCGCCACCGCCAGGACGCGCACGCCCATCGCAGTCCACGCCGAGACCGGCACCGACGGGGGATGCCTGATCATCATCGACATCCCCGCCCACGAAACCGACGACGGGATCACGACCAGCACCACACCGGCCGAACCGGACAGAGCGACGGAGACCGGGACCGGCTCGACCGAAGACGACACGGGCGGACAGGCGGAGGACGACGCGCCGACCACGGAGATCCCCGTCATCACGCCCGTCGGAACCCGGACCGACTTCCTCGCCGAGCTCAGACGCCGCGAGGAACGCATCCGCACCAGCAAGCAAAAGAAAGACAGAACATGATCCGAAAAGCATTCCCCATCATCCTCACCATGCTCCTGGGACTATGGGCCGGCGACGTCATCACCCACGCCGTCACCACGTCCATCGCCACGGGAGCCTCGCCCGACGCGACCATCAACGCCGTCACCGCGGCCCTCGCCGACCCCACCGGCATCGGCCTCGACCAGAACAGCCTGCTCGGCGGCCTCGCCGGCATGTTCCTGGTCGGCGTCGCCTGGCTCTACAAATGGAGCATGCGCCGCAACTACCGCGAAGGCGAGGAATTCGGTTCCGCCCGCTGGGCCAAACCCGAGGAAATGGCCCCCTACACCGACAAGGACCGCCGACAGAACCTCCAGATGACCGCCAGCGAAGGACTCAGCCTCGACACCATGGCCACCCGCCGCAACCTCAACACCATCGTCATCGGCGGCTCCGGCGCCGGCAAGACCAGCGGCTACGTGCTGCCCAACATCGCCAACGCCAGCATGGACTACGTATGTACCGACCCCAAGGGCGAACTCCACGACCGCTGCGCGCAGCAGCTCGCCGACCAGGGATACGAGGTCCACAAACTCGACCTGATCGACCTGACCACGGCCACCACGTTCAACCCGCTCAAATACATCGACGAGGACAAGGCCGACGTGGCCATCATGCGTCTCGTGGGCAACATCATCGAGAACACCAACAACCCCGAGGCCCGCAACGGCGGCGACCAGTTCTGGGAGAAAAGCGAGAAAAGCCTGCTCACCGCGCTCATCGGCTACATCTACTACACCGCCGACGACACACACCGCAACCTCACCAGCGTGCTCGACCTGACCGACGACCTCGAAGCCAGCGAAGAGGACGAGACCCGCATGAGCGAGATGGACATCAAGATCCAGGCCGCCCGCGAACTCGTCCGAGAGTGGGAGGCCAACCCCGACGAATGGGACGAGGAGACCGGACGCATCGCCCGCGGCCTCAAGTTCGTCGTCAGCCAGTACACGCCCTTCAGCAAGGGCGCCGGCGAGACGAAGAAGTCCATCATCATCTCCATCGGCGTCCGCCTCGCACCACTCCAGGTCGTCAACGTGCGCAGGATCCTCGAGACCGACAACATCGGCATCGACCGGATCGGCACGACCGGGACCCGGACCGCGATCTTCCTCGCCCTGCCCGACGAGGACCGCACCTTCAACTTCATCGCCGCGATCTTCTACCAGTGCCTCTTCGACAACGTCATCAAACGCACCCGCAACATGGAGGGACAGTCCCTGCCCACGCCACTGCACTGCTTCCTCGACGAGTTCGCCAACGTCGGCCGCATCCCAAACTTCGACACCCTCGTGTCCACGATCCGCTCACGCAACATCAGCGTCAGCGTGATCCTGCAGACCATGGCCCAGCTCAAGGCCATGTACGAGAAGCAATGGGAGACCATCATCGGCAACTGCGACAACGTGCTCTACCTCGGCGGCAACGAACAGACCACCACCGAATGGATCTCCAAACAGCTCGGCAAGGCCACCATCGACATGCGCGACACCAGCCAGAGCAAGGGAGCCAGCGGCAGCTTCACCATCAGCAACCGCAGGACCGGACGCGAGCTCATGACCCCCGACGAACTCGCCCAGATGGACAACGCCAAATGCGTGTACATGCTGCGCGGCGTCCACCCGTTCCTCTCCGACAAGATCCGCCCCGGCCAGCAGCCCCGCCCCGCGAGCCGATCCACCCTCAAGCACTCCAACGGATGGAACCCCCGCAAGCCAATCGGCAAGGCCGGCAAGGCCAAGGAGAGGAAGACCAGATAACACCAGACAGGAAAACGGCCCCCGCGCCCGCATCCCCAAGCCAGGGGAAACGGACGCGGGGGCCGCGTCATAGGTCACAGACTCGGATCCACGTCCGGGAACACCTCCACCGGACCGTCCGCCGGCACATCCCAGCCCGACGAACCCTGTCCCGGCACCACCGTCAGATCCCCGCCGGACGAGGAGCCGGTCGAACCCGAACCGGCCGAGTCCTTCCCGGACGGCGAACCGTCGGACGAGCCGGCGTCCACTCCGGTGCCGGAGGCCCGCGAGCCCCCGTTCCCGTCCTGGGTATCCTTCCCGGACGAGCCCGACGAACCGGGGGAGGAGGACGGCTTCGACGTGGCCTTGCCGGCCGAATCCTTCCCGCCCGTGGCCTTGTCCTTGGACAGGGCGTCGACGAGCTGGCCGAGCCTCGTACGCGCGTTGATCGCATCGGCCAGATTCGACCGGTCGACCGTCACGCCACGCCACTTGTCCGCCAGCCGGCGCATCTCGTCGCGATCCGGCCCGGCATGCGCGTCCTTCAGCCCGTCCGCACGGCCGATCACGTCGGCCAGGGCCGAACCCGTCTCCTCGGCGCGAACGTCCATCACGGTGCCCCACGTCGACGCGAGATCACGCCGAGCCCGGTCCAGCCGTTTGACCGGATACGAGCCGTCATCCATGAGCGTGCGCATCCCCGCCAGACCAGCGGCGACCTGCTCGTCGTCCGCGACCGGACTGGCCGAGACCCTGACCGCCAGGGCCGCCGCCTCGCCGCGCGCCTCATCCCACCCCTTCGGCACCGCCGACGCGGACGGGGATGACGACGGGCGCGCCACGGCCGACGGCAGGCCCGGAGCCGGGGCGGGAGCATCGCCGCGGGACGCGTTGAATGCCACCGCGCCGACACCGCAGGCCACCAGGACGACCAGGGCCACGACCGGCATCACGCGTCGCAGACGGGAACCCATGCTCACCCGCACCCGCTCGTCCTCGACCGTCCGCCCGGCATCGTCACGACCCGAGATCAGCGACTCCCACGAGGGACGCTCCACGACCGGACCATGCCCGGCCACGCCTACTCCCACACGCCTCTCGCGCGGCACCTCCGGACCATCGCCACGCAGGCCGAGCATCGCCGCCGTGTCCGCGAGCATCAGGGCGCGCACGGCGGACGGGTCACGGTGCGGGACCGGCGGCACCCAGCCGGGCGGCGGCGGAGGATTGCCCGCCACGTCCACGCCCAGACGGCGAGCCCGGTTGGCCCACCGCCTCAGCGCCGGCCACGAGTTCCGGTGAGCGGCGATCTCGTCGAGCCGGTCACGCCACTCCAGATCCATGGCCATGGCGTACAGGCGCTCCGGACTCGTATGCGGCGGGATGCCGCCATCCGCCGGGGCATGCTCATCGATCCGCCGCATCGTCGGGATTCTCCATCACATACTGGTCGTACGGGCCCTGGATGCCGGTCGCCATCCACCGTCCCGTGTCCTGCACGCGCAGCGACACGATCCACGGCGACTCGCCGCCGTTCCACACACTGCACACCGCGGTCGACGCCGAACCATCCATCAGCCCGGTCCCGTAGTCCACGTCGGCGTCCTGGCCGGCCAGCGCCGACACCGGAGTCGACAGTCCCTGCGCGTCATCCGTGAACAGACGGTGTAGCGCGGCGTCGCGATCCGGCGAATCCGTCACGAACGCGCGGACCGCGTCCGCGGCCATCGCGTCGCACGCGCCGGCCGCCCCGTCCGCCTCCACGCCCCGGACCTCGGCCGACGTCGAGACGGACGGGTTCGGCGACGCCTCGGCCGTCCGAGACGCCGACGAGGACGGCGAGACCGACGCCGTGGCCGACGGCGACGCGTCATGCCGGCCGAACGTCTCCTCGAACGTCGACCCGCCGGCCGCCATGCCGATCAGCACGCCGAACACCACGACGGCGCCGACCGCCAGAAGCACGACACGACGCCGGAACCTCCGGTCATCCATATCCATGTTCATGTTTCTCCTCGCTCTAGTGGATGAAGCTGATGCCGGAGCCCATCTGGGACAGCGACTGCGCGCTGATGGTCTCCGTGACCACCGCCATCCATCCCGTGCCCGACTGACTGATCAGGATCGACCCGTCGCCGTTCACCTGCTCGACCACGGCCACATGCCCGTAGACGCGGCTGCTGCCATGCACGCCCGGCTCGAACACGATCACGTCGCCCGGACGCGGCGCGCCGGACACCGAGTAGCCCAGGGCGAGACCCTTCTCGTTCCACTGGCCGCCGTTGCCCATGTACGGGTCGACAGGCTTGCCGATCTGCGCGCGACGCACCGACGCCCACCACGTGCACTGATACAGCTCGTACGTCGTGCTCGTCGCGGCGATGCCCATCGCCGTGAAGTCCACGTGATAGCCGTCCTGCTTCATGATCATCGGCGGGGAAAGCGTACCCGCCTGAGCGCCGTCGGACCCCTCGCCGGCCGCCTGATAGTAGGGGACACGGCCCACGATCTTCTGCACGTACCCCTGCGTCTCCTTGTACGGGGGAATGCCGTGATAGTTGGCCACCGCGCCCAGACCCGCGTTGTACGCGGCGAGCGTCAGCGACAATGCGTCCCCCGACACGCGTCCCGCCGACTGCAGCGCGGCCACGCCGTCCGCGAGCTGGCACATGTAGTTGCCCTGCGACCAGATCGCGTCATGCGGGTTCATGACATCGGCCTTGCCATCGCCGTCACCGTCCATGCCATGCGTCGCCCACGTCGAGGGAATGAACTGCGCGATGCCCTGCGCGCCCGCCGAACTGCCCGCGTTCGGATTCCAGTTGGACTCCGCCTCGATCTGCGCGGCGATCACGGCCGGCGTCACGGTCGCGCAGATCGAACCCGCACGCTTGACGTCCTCCACGTACTCGGCCGGCACGTTCTGCACGTCGCCGCCCGCGACGGCCGCGCTCTGGTCCTTCGACAGGGGCAGCCACGACAGGATCGCGACCAGCACAACAGCCACGGCCGTGACCGCGGCCACGACCAGGACCATCGGCGCCGAACCCGCCGACACCGCCGCGATGGCACGCGTGACCGCCACCCGGGCGGCGGACGCGGCCCTCGAAACGGCCGACGCGAACCCCCGGGCGCCGGACACCGTGGCCCGCGCGGCCTGGGCCGGCGCGTGACGGTGCTTGACCGCGAACGCCGTGCCCTTCACCGCGCCACGGCCGGCCGTCGTGACCGACCGGAACGCCAGGGTCTGCGCTGACGAGCCGATCCGCGACGTCACGTCCGTGTCCTCCGCGGTCAGCCGGGAACGCACGTCATGCACGCCGCCGCCGAACGCCCGGCCGATCCGATTGGACGCGCGCCCGGCCTTCTTCATCATCACGATCCGACGGCTGGCGGTCTCCTCGACCTTCTGCTCGACACCGATCCACGAACGGATCTTCGCGCCGGCGGCACGCTTGGCCTTGCGGCCCGCGGCACGGCCGACGGCCCCCACCGGCTTCGACGCGACCGACACCGACAGGCCCACCGAATCCACGCCCATGGACGACGCGGCGTCCGACCGGTCCGCGGACGCCGACCACGCGCGATGCACCGTCGCACCCACCGCGCGCGAGACCCGGCGCTTGCCCGGCTTGCGGTCCACCATCTGCCCATCGGGCACCACCTGACCGCCAGCCGCCGCAGCGGCGGCGGAAGCCCCGGCCGAGGCCGCGGGCGAGCCTGTCGCGCCGGCACCTCCGGAGGGACGGGCGCCGGCCGACGCCGGCGGAGCCGCGGTGCGCGCGCCGCTCACCTGGACTCCCTGTCGTCGAAGCTCGTCGTGTACAGGCCGTACAGCAGACTGTCGTCACGGATACGCCCGTCGAACGGCACATACGCGGGACCGATCTTCATCAGACCCTGACCCGGCATCACGTTCGTGAAATACGAGCGCTGCTCCTCCGAGAGCTTGAGCAGCGAGCACAGCTCGTCCGCGTCCGACGCGTTCTGCGTCAGCAGCATCAGGAAATCCGAGTTCGACAGCATCAGCCTCGCCCCGTCATCCATCAGCAGCTCCTCGATGTTCTGCGTGATGCCCGTCACGCCCAGACCATACTTGCGGGCGCGCTTGTAGATGTCCAGGAACTGGGCCGACGCGTACCCGTTAGAAAAGAATCGGTGGAACTCGTCCACATACAGCCACGTGCGCCGGCCCGCCGCACGGTTCTTCAGCACGCGATTCCATACCTGATCGATGATCACCATCATGCCGAACGTACGCAGCTCGCCCGTCAGCGCGCTCACGTCGAACACCGTCATGCGGTTGGTCATGTCCACGTTCGTCTGCCCCGAGAACCCCGAGAGCGAACCCGACGTGTACGCGTCCAGACTCACCGCCAGCAGATGGCCCGCATCCTCGCCCGTCGCCTCCAGGGCGTCGCGAAGATCCCCCAGCGTCGGCTGCAGCGGGGAGCCGGAATCACGCCAGCGCACGTACAGGCCCAGCGCCGACCGGTCCACCAAGCTCTTCTCCACGGCGGTCAGACCCGTGTTGCCGCCGACCAGCGAGCCGATCATCGACACCAGATTGTTCGTCTTCGTCTTCATCGGATCCACGTCGCCGGTCTCGTCCAGCACGATGTCCAACGGGTTGATGCACTGATGGCCGCCCGCGCTGATCTCCACGATCTGCCCGCCGAACGCCTCGCACAGGGCCAGATACTCACGCTCCGGGTCGATGATGATCACGTCGTCGTCGCGGTTGAGGAACATCGAGCCGATCTCCTGCTTGACGCTGAACGACTTGCCGCCGCCCGACGTGCCCAGGATGAACCCGTTCGAGTTCATGTGCGCGCGCCGGTCCGCCACGATCGGATTGCCCGTCTTCGTGTTCGTCCCGTAGAAGATGCCCGACGGCTCGTACACCTCCTGCGTGGTGAACGGGATCAGGATCGACGCCGAATTCGTCGTCAGCGTCCGCCGCATCGGCAGCGGATTGTTGCCCAACGGCAGCTCCGCGACCAGACCCTCGATCTGCATGAACGACAGCGACTCCGCCTTGCACGACTGCGCGTTGACGCGCGTGCGCACCTGGCTGACCGCATGCTCCAGCGCCTCCTCGCTGTCCGCGCTCACGCCGATCACGATCATCGCGTTCGTCAGACGCTGGTTCGTGCGCCGCAGCTCGTCACGCAGATCACCGATCTGCGTCTGCTGGTCGGCCAGATCATCCGGCAGATCATCCGGGTCCAGGCCCTGACGACGGTTCTGCCGGCGCGTCTCCATCACCTGCATCTTGATCTCCGCGCCCTTGCGACGCACCATCGTCAGCGAATCGCCGCGATCATACGGCGCCAGATGCACGCTCACGTTCACGCGCGCCCGCAACCCCGTCAGCTCGTTGATCAGCTGGTCCGACAGTTCCGGCGGCAGGCCCGAGATCCACAGCGTACGATGCCAGAACCCCGAATCCAGGGACTCCACGCGCAGCGTCGAAGCCCTCGACGCGTCGATCATCCACGGACACACCAGATCCTTGATGTCCGGCCGGCCCTGCAGATGACGGAACGTACGCTCGTTGAACGTGAAATCCTCACCCGGACGCAGGATCTCCGACATCAGCGCCAGACGCTGCTCACGGCTCAACCGGGTCGCCCGGCACCCGTCGATCGCGTTCAGCTGTGCGGCGACCGAATTGCACAGGCCGTTGAGCGTGGTCACCGCCGCGTCACGATCATGCTCCTCGATCGTCAACGTCAGGATCTTGACCGTCTCCGTGTTCCTCGACGCCGTCTCCAGCTTCGAGCCCACCAGATCGTTGTAGTCGCGACGCCACCGATCCAGCCCGTCGCCGCGATCCTCCATCCGCACATCCGACAGCACGTCATCGATGCCACGCGTCCTCGTATACAAGCCGATCTGGATGTCCTGACCGCCCTCGAACCCCGACAGCATCTTGGCCCAATGATCGATGATCTCCATCTGATGCCGCTCCGGCGCCAGCTGATAGTTGATGTCGGTGAACGCCATCGACGCGCTCCACCGGTCATCGCCCAGGAACGCGATCCCGTTGCGCAGCATCGAATCGAACCCGATCAGCGTCTTCACGCTCGCGGGCATCCTCCCGCTCGACCGCGCCCGCTCACGCGCCTTCCCGCGCGCGGCCGCGGCATTGCCCTTCCTCCCAAGAAACTCGAACACTCCACTACTCCTTCAACGACGGCCGGGCCGGCGTGACGAACCGGCGCGACGGGCCATCCAGCAAATACACGTTCCGATGCGCGTAATGCCTCCACAGGTAACGCGCGTACCGCTCGGGCATCAGACCACGGGGACGCCACCACCCCCACATCGCGATCGGAATGCCCGGCGGGAAGATCAGATACATACACAGATCCGACGGCAGGCCGGCCACGATCCACAACAGCAGATACGAGCCGCCGCACACCACCGCCAGAGCGCACGCCGCCAACAGCTGACGCCACGACAATCCCAGGAACACCTTCGACTCGATCGCGCTGATCTCCCTGTACACCGGCATCTGCAACGCCATAACAGACTCCTCTCACTCGCCGCCGAACAGCTTCTTGGCCACGCCGTTCGCGACCATCACGATGCCGATCAGCAACACCGACGCCAACAGCAGATTCCCGAAATTCGAGATGATCCACCCCGGCAGACTGTCGCCCTCCTTGAACCCGTCCATCGTCAGCACGTTCTTCACGAACACGCGATACACGATCACCGCGAGATACAGGGTCGCGCACTGGAACACCAGCACCGCGTACTGCTTGAAATAGCCGATGCCCCACGCCTTCGTCTCCTCATGCGCGCAGAACGCGACCGGCAGCGGATTGAACGCCGTCATCATGTACAACTGCACGAACCGCAGCAGTATCACGACCGTGAACACGATCGACGCGGCCTGCGACACCACGAACGGAATGATCAGCAGCACCATGCACGCCGCCTGACCGGCCCAACCCGCATCCTTGATCTGATCCGCCATCGCGTCGCCCAGTCCCATCGTGCTCGTCGCGCCCTCCGTGGGCGCCGCCGACGTGAACCCCGACATCATCGACGAGCCGATCTCGTCGACCGCCTTCAACAGCAGCTCGCTGTTCTGCGCCAGCGTGAACACGATCGCGATCCTCAGCATCGCCGCCGCGACCATCTTCATACCCAGCTCACGATCCGCGTCCACCTTCGTGGACACACGCGCCAGCTCCATCGAAAACACGATGGCGAGCACGATGCTCGCCATCGGCTTCACGGCGGTATCCGCCACGCGCAGGGACAGGTCATACAAGTCATGGTTGAAATCGGCCGGCGTCTGCAACAGCCGAGACACCATATCCTGCGACACACCATTGCCGATGGTGTTCAACAGGCCAATGAGCCAATCCTCCATGCGCGGCCGCCCGTCAGGCCAGGGCCCTGAACAGCTGCGCCGCGGCCAGGATCACGATGCCACCCACGGCCTGCCACAGGCCCGACTGCGTCTGCGGACCGTTCTGGTCCTTCAGGCCGGCCGCGAACGTGATCGCGCCCCACACCGTCCAAGCGCCGCCGCCAAGAGTCGCGGCCGTGACGAACAGATCCAACACATTCGACGTGAGCTGGTTGCCGTCCGCCGCGGCCAGCACCACCGGCGCATTCGCGGGAGCGGCCGCCTGCGGCAGCGCACCCGACAGCAGATCCGCCTCACTGGGACCAAAACCAAACATAAACCACTTCCTTTCACTTGGACTCGACGACCACACACGCGGCCGCCACCATCCATCCAACCCCGCAAACCCCCGACCGAGTTTGGAACACGAAACCCGACCACCACACCGCGATACCCCAATACCGCAACACCGAAAAAATCCGAACCCCGGCCGAACGAAACAGGCAAACCAACATACGATGGAACGGACACGACGACAAGGACACCGAAGGAAAGGAACACACCATGACAGCAAAGACGAAGAAGCCGCAGGAAAACCAATGGGAATGCCCGTACTGCCACAGCACGAACGAAACACGGTCACGGGAACACGCGATATCCGATGCCGTGCTCGACCTCTATCCGAACAGCCGCACGACCCTCGACTACACCCGGACCGACAAGCAGCCGAACACCATACTCACCTACTCGGGCGACCCGACCATCTCGATCGGAAGGGCATGCAACACCGCCAGCTCATACCTGGACGACTACATGAAGGACATGCTTGCCCGCCACATCGCCAACCCGCGGGCCAACATCCCGAACGGAACCAGACAATGCAAGGACCGCACCGCCGATACGACGACGATATGCCACGACTACGTCCTCCTGCAGAAGACGCTGACGAAATACGTCTGGAACGCACTGCACCTAATGAGCGAAGGACCGCAGACCCAACCGTTCCTCGACGACGAATTCCCCGAAACCGGCGACGGAACCATCAACCCCCGCCTCGACTGGATACGACATCCCGACATGGACCACCCGGACGAAAGGATCCTCATCCTCGCAGGACGCTACGCCACCCCCAGATTCCCCATGACACGCGACCGCGACATCGACATCCTCGCCTCGATCACCACGGCGTTCGGCGATGAGACGGACGGGCCGCTCGACATCCCTTGCCGTCACTCGGCGCAGTTCAAGTTCGGCGACCTCAGCCTCGTGATCCTGTTCATGCCCGACGGCACCGGCCTGCCTGACAAGACCAGGAACATGCTGAAGAACCAATACGGGCACACACTCGTGGAACCCGGCCAGCCGATCAGAACGAGAACCTGCTACCTGCCACCCACGCCCGATACATTCGGCGCCATCCCCCCCATCCGGAAGGGAAAACAGCTTTCCCAGCCGGCAAACGCCAAGCGGGCCACCATGCTGCTGAACGCGATGGGAGCGGACCTCACACGCACCACGCCCGACGCGACCGACAAGGCCATCAACGACCTCATCACCCGGGAGGCCGAACGAGAATGACAGGAGAAACAGGGGAGGACGGAGAAGACCGCGGCAGGGCCGGCCATATCTCCCTCCGCCCCGATCACGGAGACATGAACGACGGACGGCGACACCCCATCGTCCGGATCGGCGAACGATCGAGGAAACGCTGGAAGCCGTTCCTCGGCAGGCCGGACGCCGTCCAACGGATCATGGACCTAGAACTCGGCAAGAACACGGAGATCGACGATGACTTCCGTCACTTCCTCGAGGCTGAGATCCGATACGAGATCGGTCTCGGCGGCCGGGACGAGGCCGAAGCCGCCTACAACGCCTACTACGGAATAACACCCGAGGAATCCACGGAGACCATGGTCATCGGGGAGAGGTGACCTTTCCGGCCAGCGAGGGTCTTGAAGAGCGGCATGCCGCCGATTGACAGCCCATCAAGGCCACGCGCATCTTGTAAACAAAGGCGATTTGGGCGCATGCTCGGCCCGGCGTAACGTTCGCCATGCCGCCGGCCATACGGGGCCGACGGCATAGGAGAAAGGAGCCGCGCATGCGACCCGAGCACAATCGAAACCTGGCGCTCGTCACGCTCATCGCCGTCTGCGGCGTGCCGTTGGCGCAGCAGACCAGCGGATGGCAGGCCGTGATCATCCTCATGGCCATGACCGTCGCGGCATTCCAGAGCGACCGACACCACTGAAGGCCAGTCCGCCACGACCGGCGGCGAACCTGAACTGTGACGAAGATCACACCACATCGCATGTTCTAGGCGCATAGCCGACGAGCATGAACGATCTCATCAGCGCTGTGATCGGCGCGTTCCACACCATCCATATCACTGATATGTGCTGGAGTCTGCCGCTGTGGTCTCTGGGCATCCTGCTGCGTGCCGCCGGCCGTCACGGCCGTCACTCACGTCGACGCGGACGGCATACGCGCGCACGTCACAGCAGAGTATCGAGCCGGATCAGGCTCATCAACCGGATCGGCGAGATCCTGAAGGCGGTGGCGGAGTTCCTCGCCTCATAGGACCTCTAGACGGGACATGGACGCCGCCCGGACATGAAAAACGGGTTCATCCCCTCCCCGTAAAACCGGTGAGGGGATGAACCCGTCATGTGGTGCGTCGGCTACCGGACGCGGCGCATGCGGCGTGCGATCATGCCGCCGGCCGTGAGCAGTCCTGCCGTGAGCAGGACGCCCAGTCCCGTGGCCGCTCCGGTGGAGGGCAGGGTGCTGGTGCCGGTTCGTGCCCATTGGGCGGTCAGGGTGACGGTCTCGCCGTCATTGGCGGCGAGGTTGATGGCCTCCTGCGCGTCCTGATAGGTCTTGCCGTTCTGGTCCTTCCAGCCGGTGAACCGCCATCCGGAGCGTTTGAACCCGTTGGCGGTGAGCCTGGCGGACTGGTCGAACGTCATGGCCTGGTCGCCCATGCCGCCGGTCGCGTCATCCGCGCCCTTGTCGTAGCGGACGGTGTAGGTCCACGTGCGCCATTGGGCGGTCAGGGTGAGACCTCCCTTGGGGTAGTCGATCTTGTCGCCGGCCTTGTGTTCGCCGCCGTCCGGATCCTTCCACCCGGTGAACGTGTGGTGGTCCCACGTGTAGCCGGTCGCGTCGGGCAGGGTGGCCTGGTCGCCGACGTACCCGTCGAGGGGCGTGATGCTGCCTGTGACCTTGGGGTCACCGGGCTGGAAGGTGATGCGGCTGGACGCGGCCCGGTAATGCAGGACGACGGCCTGGTTGCGCGCGCCCATGGTGCCGGACGCGACCGTATTCGGATCCTGCGTGCTGCTGGACGTCGTGTCGCCGGTGACCTTCTCGAGCGTGTACCCCTCGGGGGCCTTCGGCGTGGCCAGCTTCCACTGGGTGCCGTAGACGACCTTGGTCGCGTCCAGATCCTTGCCGGCGGCGGTGAACCCGCTGGTCTGGTTCGTCAGTCCGGGCAGCGTGTTGCCGTTCTGATCGACCGCGGTCCACGACACCTGATGGGAGCTGTCCTTCTCGACCGCGTCGGAACCGATGGTCATCGCACCCTCCTGGCCGCTCGTGTAGCTGAAGGTCAGGCTCGTGGCGTCGAACAGGGCGGCGAACCGGTGGGACGCCTGACTGGACTCGGCCAGGGCCTGGTCGTTGGTGGTGTCCTTGTGGTCGTACAGGTCGTTGGGATTGTTCGGCCTCGGGAAGTTCGCGTCGTACGTGTAGGCGAACGTCTTGTCGCCGGCGATGCCGTTGCGGCCGAACCGGGTCAGATCGCCGGTCGACGTGCCGGTCGAGGGCAGGATCAGCTGGTCGAAGCCCTGCAGGGGCTCGATGCCCACGTGCAGGTAGGGGTCCCACTTCAGATTGTCGGGGTCGCCGCCCCACCAGAGGCCGTACCGGTCGCCGTCCAGATTCTCGAACGCCGTGTATCCGGACACCTGGATCGGCTGGCCGTTCTGGTCGAGGAAGTCGACCTGAAGGGTCAGACCGTTGCGCTTGCTCGCGTCGTACGCGGGCTGGGGGGAGTCCTTCGAATATCCCGTACCGCAGCCCGTGGGCTGTCCGTTCGCGCATTGCAGGAGCTTGATGCCGGCGTCGGCGGCGAACGTCAGACCCTTCTCATACACCGGGTTGTTGTCACCGCCCAGATGATACCAGCGGACGGAGCCGCCGTTCCATTCGGTGACGGTGAACCTCGCGCTCACGGTCTGGGGCAGGCCATTGCCGGCGATCCACGTGCCCAGATCGGGAACGGTGAACGAGGCGCCGATCTTGGTGGGGACCTGCTGTTCGATGGCGCCGTCGACCATGCCGCTGTTGCCGTGGGTCCAGTTGGCGTCGAACTTGACGGTGTCCATGCCGATGGACTGCGTGTCGAACTCGAAGTTGGTGTACTTGCCGTGGATCTGGCCGGCGATGGTCCCGCCCTGGGGGGCGACGGTGACGGGCAGGCTCGTATCGCACACGGGCAGCTTGACGTTGATGTCGGTATCGCTGCCGGCGGGACGGTCGTAGCCCGAACAGGAGGCGTCCGCCGCCTGAACGGCCGGAACCGCCATCAGGCCGGCCAACGGCATGGCGAGGCACGCGATGCCGGCCAAGGCCGCTGCAGGCCGTTTCCAAAACATTGTTCTCATGATGTGCTGCTTTCCTTTCTGGTGGAATGATGCTGCGGCGTCTCACGCCGGCTGGCACGGCGGGCCAGCGGCAGGCCGACGAGCAGGGGCAGTCCGACCCCGGCCGCGAGCAGCGGCCGCGCGTCGCCGGGCGCATCCGCCTCGGCCGGCACCTGGACGCCGATCCGGGCGCGTTCGCCGGTGACGAGGAGCCGTTGCGTGTTCACGCCGTACGGGGTGCACGTGACCAAGGTGACCAGATCCTTGCCCGGGACGATCTTCAGACTGTCGACCTGGTCCGGGTCGACGACCCGGATATCGGTCACCCGGTAGGCAAGCGTCGTGCCGAGCACGTGCAGGTAGAACGGGTCTCCCAACCGGATCTCGTCCAACCGGGTGAACAGCTCCGCGTTGGGCAGACCACGATGACCGGTCAGCGCCGCATGCGTGGACGTGCCTCCCACGGGCAGACTGGTGCCATGCAGATGACCGATCCCGGTCTCCAGCGCCTGCGCGCCGCTGCCATGACGAATGGTCAGGTCAACGCCGATCTTCGGGATGCTGATCGACCCCATGACCCCCCGACCGGTGTCGAGGGTCCGCTCGTAGTCGGGATCATCACTCCCGGTGAAATCCCCGGTGGCCTTGCCGCTGAACGGGTCCGCCGCCTCGCCGATGATCGGCTGGCCGGTCCGGGCGAGACGCCGGTTGTACGCGTCGGCGGCCGTAAGCATGCGGGTGCGACGCGCGGAGTCCATGGCGTCCATGGCGTCGGAGAGCCGTTGCGTCGTCTGGCTTTGGTCGGCAGCGAACCCCACGCTCTGCGCGGCCGGAATGCCGACGACAAGCGTGGCGGCGGCGAACAGAAGCGCGGTCGCGGCGGTGAGGATCCGGTCACGGACCCGCCGACGTCGCTCACGGCGTCGCTCGATGCGCGAGAGGGACGGATGGATGATCTCGTAGAAGTCGTCCATTCGTCCCTCCCGGTGGTCCATGCGTTGTCTTTCCCGTTCGTCATGTCCCTCTCGGGCCGTGTCGGGCGGGAGGGCGCGCATGTCAGGCGGCCGGCTGCTGCTTGCGCTTGAGGGCGTAGGTCGCGCCGCCCGCGAGGGCGAGGAGCGCGGCGGTGCCCGCGAGCACGTACACGCCAGCGGCGCCGGTCTGCGGCAGCTGGGTGATGCTGTTGAGGTTGTGGACCTCGACCTGGCCGCCGTCCTTGATGGTCACGTTCGGGGTCAGCCCGTTGTTCGCGCCGGTACCGGTGACGACGCCCGTGTGCGCCTTGTTGTCGATCTTGATGGTGAACTGGGCCGGGGTCTTCAGATAGCCGTCCGGCACGGTGGACTCGGTGACGGTGTAGGTGCCATCGCCCAGACCGGCGAAGCTGAGGAAGCCCTGGTCGTTGGTCTTGGCCTCCGCGCCGGCAGCGACGGCGGCCTGGTCGTCCTTCGCGTCGACCTTGGTCCACTTGCCCTGGGCGAACTTCATGTACTTGCCGTCCGAGGCCTTGATGGTGAAGCCGGCGTTCTTCAGCGCGACCGTGCCATCATTGTTGGTCTTGTGGATCTTGAAGTCGAAGTTGGCGAGGGTGACGGGACCCTCGGGCGTGGTGCCCGTGTGATCGGTGCCGTCGAGGTTGGCGTGCACGGTACCCGTGTTGGACGGATCCTCGCCGAGGACGACCGCGGTGTAGGTGATGGTCACCTGCTTGCCGTAGTTGGCGTCCGTCAGCAGGCCGGTCGCGTTGTACGTGAAGCCGGCGTTGGCGTCCTTCATGGTCAGGGTGCCCTGGGCGGGGGCGGCGGCCGCGCCGTCGCCGACCTTGACCTTGATGGAGTCCTGATTGACGGACAGGTTGGTGGCCACGTCCTCGTAGGACAGGCTCTTCGGGTTGGAGTTCTTGTCCGGGACCTTGAAGCTGACCGTGTAGCTCACGGTCGCGCCGATCGTGGAGTCGCCCGCACCGTCCTTGGAGACGGACAGGATGGTGGACTTGACCACGGCGACGCCGAGCGTCTGCGTGTCGAGGTCATGGCCGCCGATCTTGGTGCCGACGAGCAGGGGCAGACCGTCGGAATCGACGACGAGGTAGTAGCCCTCCTCGAGACCGCCGATGGTCAGGGTGGTCTTGTCCTTCGCATCCGCGGAGACGGCGATGCCGGACTGGACGGCCTGCGGCTTGTTCTTGACCGCGGCGAGGGCGGCGGCCGCGCTGCGGGCGGCCTGCGCGTTGCCGGCGGCGATGGTGCCGGCCTCGTCGTGACCGGTGGCCTGATCGGCCTTGATGCCGG
Source organism: Bifidobacterium callimiconis (assembly GCF_003952005.1). Lineage (GTDB taxonomy): Bacteria > Actinomycetota > Actinomycetes > Actinomycetales > Bifidobacteriaceae > Galliscardovia > Galliscardovia callimiconis. The sequence goes on along the minus strand of NZ_QXGJ01000004.1, from coordinate 218,598 downwards.
CGGCCTTGAGCCAGTCGGTGGCGGCCTGATTGGCGTTGACGACGTCGGTGGAGTCGATCTTGCCGTCCGCGTCGTTGTTCCAGTTGCCGTAGTTCGTGTAGGAGCCGACGCGGTACACGTCGAACGTGTGGCCGACCAGATCGCCGGACGCCGCGCTCAGGGTGATGGTCGCGTTCGCGGCCGCGGCCTGACCGCCATCGGCAGCGTTGGCCGAGAGAACGCCGGTGCCGAGAGCGGCGGCGGCGACGAAGGCCGCGACGGTCGGGGCCACGATACGGCGAAGGTTGTTGCTCATGATGATTTCCTCTTTCCTCGGGAAGACCACACGGCCTGCCCGCTTGTCGTTGTTGCATATGCGTGGATGCCGCCCCATCGGGGACGGCGGGATGATGATCGGTGTGGATAGGCTCCTTTCCTGATCGTGTCGTGGTGGACGGGGAGGGCCGGCGTGCGTGTCACGCCGCCGCTGCCGGCCCGCCCCTGCGCCCGCGCCTGGTGGCACGGGAAGAATGAACGGCCGCCGGGAGGAAGAGATCCGACGGCCCGGGTGCCCCGGAATCGGGGAAGACGACTCCGGGGAGGCTTCGTCTACCGGTCCCCGTCATGCGACTCCGGTTCCCGGCCGTGACCGGGCGGGGATTCCAGCCGTTTGCCATGCCGGTACAGGAGGAACAGCACACCGCCGGCCGTGGCCATGGCCATCGCGGCGACCATGTTGACGATCGCCGCTCCGGTCGCCGCGAGCCTGGTCGTCCGCCCGCCGGCACGCATCCCGGACCAGTCATCGGACGCGGATGTCACCGTCGTGTCCAGACACAACGATCGACCGCCCGCCTCGACCCGACCGGCCATGTCCCCGTCGGACGGACACTCGGTCAACGGCCGGGACTCCACCGTCGTCCTGCCGGTATGACGCCCCTGGGTGAACCCCTGCAGCCGGCCCGTCACGTCCACGCTCTGACCCGGAGCCAGCAGCAGCGAATCCCAGCCGGACGGGTGCTCAAACCCCGTGACCGCGCCATCGCCGACGACCGCCCGATCCGAGAAATGCAGGTCCGAGGCGCGGAACCACGCATCCGAACTCGTGTTCGTGACCGTGAACACGATCCGCTCCCCATCCCTTACGCCCGTCAGCGCATCCGTCGAGGAATCCCGGTCCCCGGCCTCGCGACCGCTGCGCGCGTCCCACGACTCCACACGAAGCGTGGGCGTCGCGGCGGGAGTGCGTGTCCACGCCGACGCGCTGCGCGTCGACCGTCCGTTGAGCGTCGCGGTGAACCGCCAGTCCACCCGGTCGGAGACCGCGATCCGCGTGGCCTGCGCGTAGGCGCGCCAAGCGGCCTCCCGACCCGGATTCGCATTCACGAGCCGCCGGTACAGGTCCGTGGCCTCCACTCGCGTCGTCCCGGACCCCGGATCCACACTCGCGGTGAACAGGTCGCCGCCGAAGCGTGACGAGTCCATGCCGTCGCCACCGATCCGGGATCCCTTGGCCGCCAGCAGGGAACCATCCATGCCATACAGGTCACGGGCCGCATACACCGCCCACCGGCCGGTCAGCCGGTCCACGCCCGGATCCACGTTCGAGTCCACGCGCCACGACGAGACGGACGTCGCACGATCCGCGGACAGCACGCCCGAATCCATCCGATACAGGAACGACGAATCCCTCCACACCGACATGCCGTCCACGGAATCCCCGCCGACCGTCATGACCGCGTCACGATCCGGCTCCACACGCGCCAACGGATTCGACACGGCGTTCCCGTCGCCACGATCCGCGTCCACGATCCGGGTCACCGACGCTCGAGCCGTGGAACCATTCCCCACGCCCGTCACCCGCCACGGCACACGAACCCGATACGAGCCTCCGGCCAGCGACCGGTCCACGCCAGGATCACGCGACGGATCATGCGAGGAGCCATCCAACGCCGCATACGCGGCCAGATCCGACGGCTGCGCGCCGGCCGGCACCACGGTCCCGTCTTCCATCGTCGTGTCCACCAGCCGGGCGAACACGTACACGCGACCATCCGACACCTGCACGTTGAAACCATCGGTCACATCCCGTCCCGAACCATCCGACACCCTCACCGTCGAGGCATCCACGACCAGATGCCGCGCATCGAACGCGAGCACCACGCCCGCACGCCACGTCGGAGACATACCCGACAGATCCAGCAGCGCCTCGTACTCGCCGACATCCCCCACCAGCAGACCACGACCATCGATCCCCTCCGACGAACCATCGGACGTGCGCACCGACAGCCACTGACCTGCCGTCGAACCCTCCGCGGCCCCGGCCCCCACCGGAGCCAGCAGCGCCGCCAACGCGACACCGGCGGCACACGCCCTCACGCCGCAACGAAGATCCATGAGCTTCCCTCTCATCCAAAATCCATACGCCCCCGCCCTCCACCGGAGGCGGGCCGGTCTGACCGGTCCGCCTCGACATCGGAACAGGAAAGAAGCGGACCCCCGAAGGGGCCATGCACCATGGAACCGCGAAAACCACGGGAAGAGTTTGGAACGAAAAAGAAAACCCAGCCTGAAAAACCGGCCTACCGCAATACCGCCATACCCCCGGAACGATACGAAAAAGGGCCATGCGAACCCGCACGGCCCCCACCGGGAAGAACCCGCTAACCGATATCCGTGGAATCGGACAGGCCCGCCTCCACCGCCGCCAATCTGGCCTCCAGCGCAGTGACACGACGCGCCAGCGTCCGAACCGTCGCACGACCCTCCACGCCCTTGACTCGAGGCCGGGACGGCGTCCAGACCACAGCCTCGGCCGGCACCGGAGGCGCGGGTGGAACGTCCTCATCGGGCAAATCACGCCAGCGCGCGATGCACCGTTCGATGCGCTTGTAGCCGATCAAAGCGGAATCCAGCCCCGCCTCACGGAAGATCCTGGCCGGAGAATCCCCGGCCCGATACCGTCTTGCCACCATACGACGGAACCCCTCCTCATACGTGATCCGCAACCGGCCCCCGGTCACGCTCACACGCTTCACCGCGGGCAACGACTGCAGATACGACAGATCCGACATCGACAGCTCCCTAACTCCACTACTCATAACGAACTCCCTCCAAAACAGGACTACAACAACCAACAAGAACCCGGTCGGCGTATGCGACACCGGCCGCCACGGGTCACGGCCTGGAGGCCAGATACTCCTCCAACGCCAGATCAACGACCTCCTGCATGCTCATGTCATGCTCCAACGCCCACAGCTTCACCCGCCGGCGCGTCGACCTGCGCATCGCCACGCTCGTCTTCGTCCACCCGTCATCCGACGCGGCGGACACAGCGGAACGGGCCGGAACGGCATCGGCGGCGAACACGCCATCCAACGGCGCCGAGGACACGGCACGCGGCCTCGATGGGCGGAACGCGAGATCCTTCATGCGATCACCCACCCCTCCAACAGCACGAACGACGAGACCAGCAGCACGAGCGTCACACGTCCCGGGACCGACACATCCGAACACATCGCGCACAGCAGACCAGCCGACGCCACGGCCAGCAGGACAACGAACACCAGAACGACAAGCGCCAGCAGACGGATCATCGCAGCACCTCCAGCAGCTCGTCGAGCACCTGCCCGTACTCCCACAGCTTGCCCGGGCGCAGCCCCATGCACCGTTTGAGATCCTGCCGCTTGCGCACCACCGCGTCGAACCGTGGCGTGGAAGCGTCCCCGAGCGCGGACAGCGTCCTCGCATACGCCGTCGTGCCCGGCTCCACACGCACCAGCAGCAGCGCCGCCGGCCGATGACGCGGCACCGCCTCGAGCGTCGCCCACGCCTGCTGCAGATCCAACGGACTGTCCGACGAGGGCACCACCACGAAATCCGCCACCCCGATGGCCGTCTCCAGCAGACGACCCTGCGGCGGCGCGTCCACCACCACGAACGAATCCGATCCCACGCGGCCAAGCCGGCCCAGCGTGCTCAGATTCGCCGGAGACACATCGAAGCCCAACGGCTCGCCCGCATCCTCGGCGAGATCCCGCCACAGACTCGCCGACGACTGCGGGTCCGCGTCCAGCACCACCGGCACCGAACCCTCGAACCGGCGCGCGTACGCCGCGGCCAGAAACATCGCGCTGGTGGTCTTCGCCACCCCGCCCTTCGCGTTAGCGATAGTCACGATCATGATCAAACTCCTTGAAAAACCTGAAAAATCCAAAAACCAAATACCGATGACGGCACGTACCGGAGGAATCCGATACCGCCACACCGCCATACCGTCACGTCGACGCCAGCCGGCGTAGAAACGAGTCCAACGCCCAGCACGCGTCGGCCGCACGGCCCGAACGCACCCGCAGGCCCCGCATGCTCACCGGACGCAGCGAGAAGCCGACCTCCATCAGCATCAGCCCCGACGACGAGGACGCGCAGTCCAGCACCAGCGACCACGGGCCCGGGGATACGGGACGAGCCCCGTCCGCCAGCCCGTACCGGCCCTCCAACGCGCGCACGGCGGCCGACGCGACCGGAGCGGACTCGCGAGCCAGCAGGGACCAGCCGCCGGCCGGAGGCTCGACCCCGCCACGGGACGACACCCGGGCCAACGGCACCGGACCATCGACGCGCAGATCACCGTCGAACACCTGAAGAAACAACACGACGAGCCTCCCCTAGAACAGACGGCCCTGCGCGAGAGCCGCGCTGGAGGAACGCTTGCGATCCCGCCAGTAGGCGCGGGTGCACGACCGCGCCCGCTCCACCGCCCGGGGATGCTCACGAAGCCAGGCCAGCACCGTGGACGGGGACACCGACGCCAGACCCCACAGGGTCACGCCCAGATCCGCGGCGATCTCGTGGCTCAGCACGCACCGCTCCTGATAGGTCAGACCACCGGCCAGCACGTTGTCCCTCGTGCGACGGGCCAGCGCCTCGCTCAGGCACAGATCCCGCACCGGACACGAATCGCACAGCCTCCTGGCCACACGCCGCGCCCGCCGATCGACACGACCGGAATCCGGGACAGCGAACATCTGATCCGCCAACGCCTGGCTGCGTGCCGCGACCCGCACGCACGACGCCTGCTCCATGCCGGTCATGAGACGGCCCCCCGGTACATCGGATTGCCCGCGAACGACGGACGGAACGCGCCGGGGGCGGCCGGGCGGCTCCGGGCGGCCTCCCGGTCACGACGCTCGGCGTCCAGACGAGCCTGATACGCGAGGCCCGCGTCCAGCGCCGCGCGCAGCGCCTCGGCCTCGTCTACGCCCTCGCGCAGCAGCCGGCGCAGCTCGCGGCGGGCCATGAACCCGTCGTTGCCGTCCTCGACGCCCAGACCGTCCAGCAGCCTGCGGCAGCGATGCTCGAGATCGTCCGGGACCCCGTATGTGCCGGCGGACGTGGCGGAACGGGCGTCGAGCGTCATCGCGTCACGGATCTCATCGAACAGGCGGGCCAGCTGACGAGGGGACGACACCCGACGGGCCAGCCGAGCATCGGAGAACGCGTGATCGCACACCCGCCTCGCCTCGGCCACCGCATCGGAGGCCCCGGAGGTCGCCAGACGGTCCAGCAGCGAGGCGATCGCACGACGGTCACGATCCGAGACCGCGCGACGGGACAGACCCAGCTCGGCACGCCTTGAGGAGAACCAGTCCAGGAACGAACCCACCGGGTCCCCGCCAACGGCGGCCACGCCATCGACGGAACCCTCATCGTCCGGGTCGCCCCCGGAGGGGGAGATGTCCCCATGGGGGACAGAGGGGGAAATGTATTTATATGTATTTCTATGTATATTGGGTGACATTTTGTCACGTTTTGATGACAAAATGTCACGTTTTTTGGACAAAATGTCACCCCGTTCAGTCTCCACGCACGGGGTGTCATTTTGTCCGGAACCGGTTTCAGGCGCCTCCATCACACCGTCGCCCACGGCATCGGCGACGGCCATGCCATCATCCTCGGCATCGACCTCGGCGGGGGAGGACTCGGACGGGTCGGACTCCTCGACCGTCTCGGCCGGGATGTCACGGCACACCACGTTCCACACGGTCGTGCGACGATCCTGACGCACCGGCTCGCCCGTCTTCGGATTGAAGCCAGCGAAATCCTGCTGACCGAACTCGATCAGGCCGATCTCCAGCAGACGATCCATCGCCCGCTGCACCGTGCGCCTGCCGATGCCCAGATCATGCGAGATCGTGTCCACCGCGGGCCACGACGCCGTCCCGTCATCGAAATGCGCTCGGAACGCCAGATACGCCAGCACCGACTTCGTGGCATTGCCCACGCAGGTCACGTTCTTCTGGACCCACACCATCGTCACCACGGTCACGTCACTCACCTCCGATCAGACGGTCGCCCGCCTCCGCGCCCAGACGCATGCCCAGCACGAACGCCGGGGACACGTCCACGGCCAGACCCGACGGGTCCATCAGATGATGGGCCACGCCGGCATAGAAATCATCACGGTTCGCCACGGTCAACGGCAGACCCGCGTTCAGACAGGTCAGACCCCACATCGCGGCCCGATACGCCTCGACGCCCATCCACGCGATGAACAGACGATCCGTCGCCGTCCGGGAACCCGCGTCCAAGAGCACCGACTCCGCGCCGAACTCCACACGACGCAACGGCAGACCGCCCCGCATCGCCAGAAACAACAGCAGCGTGGTCTTCGCGGCATCCAGGCGAGCGGGATCACAACCCCGCACCACCGGAGCATTCAGCCACGAGCAATGCCGGCCTCCCAACGGGACGCCCGCATCCACCAGCGCGCGGAGCGACGAGACCCGGCCATGCAGACGCTCATACGCCAGCACCCGCTCGTCAAACCCCAGACAACGATCCTCAAGAAACGAGGAATCATCCGACGGCGTCTCCAACAGGGACAGATCCCTGGCCGCCGCCAACAGACACGACCCGGTCATCACGCGACCCCCGAACCGGCCGGATGCTCCAGCATCGCCAGACGCTGCTCCAGCACGCGACGCACCGCCGTGCCACACTCCGACGCACCCAGGGCGCGCTGCTCCGCACGATCCCAATCCGCCGCCGCGAGCGGTCCCGTCGCTCCGGACTCGTTCAACCTGCGCATCGTCGCGATATGACCGTCCGTCACGTCACCGGAAGCGCGATTGCAATCCCGCAACGCATCCAACAGGGCAAGCCCGTACGCCGCGTGCACGAGACCCGCGATATCATCCTCGACCGCCAGTCCCATGACACGGGACAACAGATCTTCCTTTTCCAAACTCGGCGCCCCGGAACCACCCTTACCCTTGGATGTGTTCAGGGAACCGCAAGCTGCGTTTGTAAAATCACACATGTGCGATAACTCCTTGATCAGCCCGAGCGGAAAACGTTTGGCGACATTTTGAACGCCCGGGAAACGGTTATTTGCACGGCCGGCCCTCCGTCACTTCCAGGTCCTGGAGAGCCGGCCACCTCATTCATTGGCTTCTCAACGGGCGGCGCGCCCGCATAACGATGACAATGAGGCATCACCTCCTCTCGGTTTCCCGGACGGGAACTCCATTTCGTAGGGGATGAGATCCTGAATGAAATCCGAAGACAGGCCATACAGCTCGCGGATGCGCAGGCAGTCGCGTCGTTGCCACTCGGTCTTGCGATTCAACTTCTGGGTGATGCTGGATCGGGACTGGTTTGTCTGAACGGCCAATTGAGAGCTGGGAATACCCATCTCGCGCAGCCACCGCTTCATGTTTGACATGACCTCTCCGTTCCATCGAAGTTAGATTTCCTAACCTCAGAATACAGGGAAGAAATCATGTCCTCAAGTTAGTAATTCTAACTTTCGGAAATATACTGTTACCGTTGGGCTTCGCGGCGTGTCGTTTTCGTTGGAATTTATGGCCTGAGATGCGTTTTTATTTAGATTTCCAACGGCTGGACGAGTTTAGGTTTTCTAACTTTCGTTTGATATGATGACCTATGTTAGTCAAAAGATCGAAGGGATACGCGCATGAGTGTGACGGAAGCCGTAAATTTTGTGGCTGCCGATAGGGAAGAGGCTGCCGCTCGTTTTGCCGAAGTGGTGCGATACAACATTCGCCGGTATATGAGGTTGACGGGGAAGCTGCAGAAGGATCTTGCGAAGGCGATGGGGGTGACCCGGCCCGCCGTTACGCAGATGCTCAATGGGACCACGAAGATAAAGCTGGAACAGTTGTATCTTGCGGCAAGAGAATTGGGAGTTACTGTCAATGATTTGATTGACGATACCTATTACCGACAGGACGAAGATTTTGTGGCGCGAATGCAGGAAAACGAAAAAACCGTGGCTGGAAACTCCAAACCACGGTTTTTCGTAAGCCTCCTTTCGGAGACCGAATTCGTAGCGGGGCATGGATTTGAACCATGGACCTCTGGGTTATGAGCCCAGCGAGCTACCGAGCTGCTCCACCCCGCGTCGGCCTTAACAGGCAACGTCTATATAGTCTATGGATTTGCGGGGGAATGTCAAATAAGGGCGTGGCAGTGGGGGATTGTGATGTGGTGAATCGTTGGGGTTATTGGGGTTTGTCGGCGTGTCGTTTTTGTGGCGGTGGCCCTCCCTCAGTCACGCTTTGCGTGACAGCTCCCTCCCGAGGAGGGAGCACATCCGGTAGCGGTCGTCACTGCTTTGTCGAACGGGTGGCTTCCTTTCAAGAAGGGTGTGCTGGAATGGGGCGTGTGGAGACGGTGTCCGGGTTCTCTCCCTGAGCGTGATGAAATGTTGGGTACAGCGAATGGTTTGTGGGGAGTTACATGGCGCTGCCATAATTGGGGCTATGCCTATCAAGATTCCCGAGGGTCTGCCGGCCCGTGCCATACTTGACTCAGAGCGCATCTTCGCGTTGGAGAAAGCCGACGCCGAACAGCAGCGCGTGCGTCCGCTGCGTCTGGTGATCCTCAATCTGATGCCCAAGAAGATCGAGACGGAGACGCAGCTGCTTCGTCTGATCTCCAAGTCCCCGCTGCAGGTGGATGTGGACTTCATGAAGACGTCCACGCACGAGGCCACGCACGTGAGCCGTGATCATCTGCTCAAGTTCTATGAGAACCTCGACGCGTTCGAGGACAACTATTATGACGGTCTGGTCGTCACCGGCGCGCCCGTGGAGCACATGCCGTTCGAGGACGTGGACTACTGGGATGAGTTCCGTCGCATCCTCGACTGGGCGGGCACGCACGTGTTCTCCACCATGTATCTGTGCTGGGGTGCGATGGGCGCACTCTACCACCGCTACGGCGTGCGCAAGCATGTGCTCGATCAGAAGATCTTCGGCGTGTTCCCGCAGCGTCTGCAGGACGAGTACTGCTTCATCACCAACGGATTCGATGAGATCGCATTGCAGCCGCACTCGCGTCTGGCCGACGTGGACATGCGTGACATCCGCGCCAACGAGGACCTGCAGGTGCTGACCTGGGGAGAGGAGAGCGGTCCGGGTCTGGTGGCCACGCGCGACTTCTCCGAAGTGTTCGCGCTCGGTCATTGGGAGTACGGCAAGTGGACGTTGGCCGAGGAGTACGAGCGCGACATGTCGCGCGGACTGACGAACGTGCCGTTCCCCGTCAACTATTTCCCGCATGACGATCCGAGTCAGGAGCCGCTGTTCGCCTGGCGTGCGCACGCGAACCTGCTGTGGCGCAACTGGCTGAACTGGGTGTATCAGACCACGCCGTACGATCTGCGCGAGGTGCCGCAGCTGCGGGCCGAGAAGCGGCTGGGGACCGATCGGAGGTATCGTCGTTCGCCGGCCGGTCCGCGCGGGGATGACTTCCATACGTTTGACGGCTGCGGGTATGGCGTGATCGAGCGGTAGGGGAGTGAGGGATTCGCTTTTCTGGGGTGGATCCCTCCCTCAGTCACGCGTTCGCGTGACAGCTCCCTCCCTGGGAGGGAGCACGAAAAAAGACGGGTGGGGCTGGATGAAACCCTGGTTGCGGTGGGTTCTTTCCTTGGTGGCGCTGAGCCTTCCCTCAGTCACGCGTTCGCGTGACAGCTCCCTCCCTGGGAGGGAGCACGAAGGGAAAGATGGGGTTGGCGGATTTCTCCCTTGGGGCGGTGGGTTCTTCCTTTGGTGGGGTGGATCCCTCCCTCAGTCACGCTTTGCGTGACAGCTCCCTCCCTGGGAGGGAGCACGTGGGGTTTGCTGCCTTGTGTAATGCTGTGTGTCCACATAGTGAGATTTGTGGGTGATGTCGTTGGGGCGCGTGTTGCGTGCGGTCGATCGCTGGAATTTCAACGAAAGCGTGCGACGATGGGCGACGTCTGATGTGTCTGATTTTCGGAACGGTTATTTAGACATGTGTTGATTTGATGTTGTTTTGCGGGCCTTCACAATGTGAGCCCTAACATACGGACGTCTTCCGAGGGCATCGCGAACCCCCTCATCGAAAAGCGTGGAAATTTGAACGATGTCGCTGTTTCGTTTCTTGGAAAATCCTGTATCCTAGAGGGGTTAAAGGAAGACTGCCAACCTGTACGTAGGTGTACAGTCGGCTAATTAACGTCTGTGACACATATTGCGCCGAAGAAGCGTTATATTGGTTCAGGTTCAACAAAGAGGAGGCATGCAACAATGGCAGGTGTTGCTGAATTGATGGGGGCAGCGGGCATGACTCTCGCCGCGGGCGGCGAGCTCGAAATCCCTCAGATCGACGAGTTCCTTCCACCGGAGATCCTGTTCGCGGGCACGCCGTTCGCGATGAATCGCATCATTCTCATCCGCGTGGTCATGACCGTCATCATGCTGCTGATCCTCGGTATCAGCGCCAGTCGTGCGAAGCTGATCCCCGGCCGTTGGCAGGGATTCGTGGAGTGGGGCATCGAATACGTTCGCGACAAGATCGTCTATGAGGTTATGGGCGAGCTTCGCGGCAAGCGTTACGTGCCGATGATCTGCACGATCTTCTTCACGATCTTCTTCTTCAATCTGTGCGGCATCATCCCCGGCATGAACGTCGCGGCCACGGCCACGATCATGATGCCGTTGATCTTCGCGGCATGGACGTTCGTGCAGTACTGGATCGCCGCGTGCCGTGAGCAGGGCCTGATCAGCTACCTCAAGCAGGAGTGCACCCCTCCCGGCGTGCCGTTCCCGGTGCTGATCCTGCTGGTGCCGATGCAGCTCATCGATATCCTGATCATCCGTCCGGCATCGCTGACCCTGCGACTTCTGGCCAACATGATCGCCGGCCACCTGATCGTGGCGCTGTGCTTCTCCGCCACGCAGTTCTTCCTGATCGTCACCGAGAACAAGATGATGATGGCGGCCGGTGTGGTCACCTTCGTCGGCGGTTTCGTGATGACCCTGTTCGAGGCGTTCGTCGCCTACCTGCAGGCGTTCATCTTCGCCACGCTCTCCACGGTGTACATCAACATGAGCTACCCGGAGGAAGACTGATCCGAAGGGACGCCGGCTTCCCGTTCCCCGTCCACAAGGCGGTGGCGGAAACGGCCGACAACACTTGATATCTCGTATATCGCAATAACTCAAGATCGTATAACTGAACAGCATCCGCAGTTTTTGTTTCGTGGGCTCACGGAACTGAAAGAAAGGAAACAACAATGGATCTCATCACTCTGGCTCAGGTGACCGGTAATCTGAGCGCCATCGGTTACGGCCTCGCCGCCATTGGCCCCGGCATCGGCGTCGGCATCGTGTTCGGCAAGGCCATCGAGGCCACCGCTCGCCAGCCCGAACTGGGCGGCCGCATCCAGACCCTGATGTGGATCGGCTTCGGTCTGATCGAGTTCCTTGCCCTCCTCGGCTTCATCTCCGGCTTCATCTTCACCGCCTGATCCGCACTCGAAGATAACGAGATATTCATTATCAACACGAGTGAAAGGAGGCGAACATGGTGACAATGGCCGAAGGCGGAATCGATCTGTTCCTGCCGAAGTCCTATGACATTTTCTGGTCGGCTGTCATCCTGATCGTCGTCGCAATCTTCTTCTACAAGTTCTTCCTGCCGAAGTTCCAGTCGATCTTCGACGAGAGGACCGCAAAGATCGAAGGCGGCATGGCCAAGGCCGAGAAGGCCCAGGCCGAGGCCGACGCGGCGAAGAAGAAGTATGAGGACCAGCTGAACAACGCCCGCATCGACGCAGCGAAGATCCGCGACGACGCCCGCAGCGAAGCCACGCACATCATCGCCGACGCCCGTACCAAGGCCGAGGCCGATGCCGCGCAGATCACCGCGACCGCGCAGAAGTCTCTGGAATCCCAGCAGCAGCAGGCTCTCGTGAGCCTGAAGGGCGAGGTCGGCGCACTGGCCACCGCGCTTGCCGGCAAGATTCTGGGCAACAAGCTGTCCGACGCCGACGTGCAGTCCACGATGATCGATTCCATGCTCGACGAGCTCGATAAGCAGGGTGCCGGAAAGGCCGCCAAGTAATGGCGACCGCACCGGTGCATCACGTGAACACAGAAGGCAGGAGGTGAAAATCCGATGTACGGAGAAACTTCATCCAGTTCGGTGAAGGCCGTGCTCAAGACCTATGGTCCCAAGCTGGACAAGGCCGGAGCGGCTGCGAAGACGGTTGGCGATGAGCTGTTCGACTTCGCCGCCATCCTCGACGCCAATCGCCAGCTCGAGCGCTCGCTCACCGATCCTTCGCGTTCCGCGGACGACAAGACCAAGCTCGTGCGTGCCATCCTCGCCGGCAAGGTGAGGCCGCTCACGCTCGAGATCGTTGAGTCGCTCGTGGCCAGCAACTGGAGCCGTCCGGCCGACATCGCGGATGCGACCGAGGACGTGGCCGTGGAGGCCCTGCTGTGCGAGGCCGACTCGCGCGGCAAGTGCTCCGCCGTTTCGATCCAGCTGTCCCAGCTGTCGAGCGCACTGCTCAACCTGCCGGTCGTCCGTCAGCGACTGTCCGACTCGCACGCCGAGCCGGAGACCCGAGTCAAGTTCCTGAACACCCTGCTCAAGGGTCAGGCGCTCGATCCGGTCACGGTCGATCTGGCGGAACACGCCACCAGGGACCTGCGCAACCGCCGATACCTGTCGACGATCAACTGGCTGATCGACGTCGCGGCCGAACACCGCGATCGTTACATGGTCACGGTCACGAGCGCCGTCCCGCTGAAGGACGAGCAGTTCCAGAAGATCAAGGCCGTGTACTCGAAGAAGGTCGGTCGTCAGGTCTTCGTCAACAGCGTGGTCGATCCCAAGGTGCTCGGAGGCATGCGCATCCAGATGGGCTCGGAGGTCACCGACAACACTGTGGCGGCACAGCTGCAGAACCTCAAGCGCGCCGTGGCCTAGTCCCGGCACGCCGTACGAACGAATTAGACGTTCTTGAACAGAAACAAACAAAAGGAGTGATCAATGGCAGAATTGACCATCGATCCCGCGGCGATACGCCAGGCGCTCGACGACTTCGTCGAGTCCTACAAGCCGTCCGACACTCCGACCCAGGAAGTCGGAACCGTCAAGACGGCCGGCGACGGCATCGCGCACGTGGAGGGTCTCCCCGGCTGCATGGCCAACGAGCTGCTGACCTTTGAGGACGGCACGCTTGGTCTGGCATTCAACCTGGACGCCCGAGAAATCGGTGTGGTCGTCCTCGGTGACTTCGCAGGCATCGAAGAGGGTCAGGAAGTGCGCCGCACCGGCGACGTGCTTTCCGTGCCGGTCGGCGACGGCTACCTTGGCCGTACCGTCGACCCGCTGGGCAAGCCGATCGACGGCCTTGGCGAGATCAAGGCCGAGGGTCGTCGAATCCTCGAGGCGCAGGCCCCCGACGTGATGCATCGTCACCCCGTCGACGAGCCGTTGTCGACCGGCCTCAAGGCCATCGACGCCATGACCCCGATCGGTCGTGGCCAGCGTCAGCTCATCATCGGCGACCGTCAGACCGGTAAGACCGCCATCGCGATCGATACCATCATTAACCAGAAGGCCAACTGGGAATCCGGAGACCCGAAGAAGCAGGTCCGCTGCATCTACGTGGCCATCGGTCAGAAGGGCTCTACCATCGCCTCCGTGCGTCAGGCCCTCGAAGAGGCCGGCGCCATGGAGTACACGACGATCGTGGCCTCCCCGGCATCCGATTCCGCTGGCTTCAAGTACATCGCCCCGTACACCGGCTCGGCCATCGGCCAGCACTGGATGTACCACGGCAAGCACGTGCTCATCGTCTTCGACGATCTGTCGAAGCAGGCCGAGGCTTATCGTTCGATCTCGCTGCTGCTTCGTCGCCCGCCGGGGCGTGAGGCGTACCCGGGCGACGTCTTCTACCTGCATTCGCGTCTGCTCGAACGCTGCGCGAAGGTGTCCGACGATCTGGGCGGCGGTTCCATGACCGGCCTGCCGATCATCGAGACAAAGGCGAACGACGTCTCCGCGTACATTCCGACCAACGTCATCTCCATCACGGACGGCCAGATCTTCCTGCAGTCCGACCTGTTCAACGCCAACCAGCGTCCGGCAGTGGACGTCGGTATCTCCGTGTCCCGAGTCGGTGGCGCGGCGCAGACCAAGGCGCTGAAGAAGGTCTCCGGTACGCTGAAGATCTCGCTGGCGCAGTACCGTTCGCTGGAATCCTTCGCCATGTTCGCGTCCGATCTGGATGCGGCGTCCAAGGCCCAGCTGAACCGCGGTGCGCACCTGACCGAGCTGCTGAAGCAGCCGCAGTACTCCCCGTACTCGATGGAGCAGGAAGTCGTGTCCGTGTGGGCCGGCACGCATGGCAAGCTCGACGACCTCGATCTGGTCGACGTGCTGCCGTTCGAGCACGGTCTGCTGGACTACGTTGACCACAACACCGACATCCTGAAGACCATCCGCGATACCGAGGACTTCACGGCCGACACTGAGAAGGCCCTGGAGAAGGCCGTTGACGACTTCCGCAACACCTTCGTCCAGCACGACGGCACTCCGCTGGTGGCCGAGAAGCCCGTCGAGAAGACCGACACCCCTGTTGAGCAGGAGAAGCTGGTCGCGCCGAAGGCCTCGACCAAGGAGGAGTAGTCCATGGCATCGCAACTCGCATATAAGGCGCGAATCGCCTCCACGTCGTCGTTGGAGAAGATCTTCAACGCGCAGGAGATGATCGCAAGCTCTCGCATCGCCAAGGCCCGCAACGTGGCCCTGGCCGCGAAGCCTTACTCCGATGCGATTTTCGATGCAGTCCAGGCTCTGGCCCAGCACACCCATATCTCGCATCCGATCGTGAGGAAGGACGAGGACAACCCGCGTGTGGCCGTCCTCGCCCTCACGGCGGATCGAGGTATGGCCGGTGCATACACCTCTTCGATCATTCGTGAGACGGAGAGCCTGCTGGCCAAGCTTGACGACAAGGGCAAGAAGCCCGAGCTTTATGTCTACGGCCGTCGCGGCGTCACGTACTACAAGTACCGTGGCCGCGACGTGCGGGGTACCTGGGAAGGCAATTCCGACGCTCCCGGCGTCGAAGTCGCCGAGGAAATCTCCAAGGCCCTGCTCGACGCCTACATGAAGCCGGCCGACGAAGGCGGCGTGAGCGAGCTGTACGTCGTGTTCACCGAGTTCGTGAACATGGTGGTGCAGAAGGTGCGCATCCTCAGGATGCTGCCCGTGGAGATCGTGAGCGTCGAAAGCGAACAGGCCGAGGCATCCGGTGTGCCCGAGGCCCAGCCGCTCTACACTTTCGAGCCCAGTCGTGACGAGGTCCTCGATCGCGTCCTTCCGAAGTACGTGCAGTCGCGTATCCACGAGTGCCTGCTCACCAGCGCGGCCTCGGAGACGGCAAGCAGGCAGAACGCCATGCACACCGCCACCGACAACGCCCGCAATCTGATCGACGAACTGACCCGTAAGCTCAACGCCACGCGTCAGGCAGCGATCACGCAGGAGCTTACAGAAATCATCGGCTCCGCTGATGCATTGAATAACGAGAAAGAATAGGAACGCCATGGCAGAAAGTAATGTAGCTGCGGCAACGGCAGCCGAGGTGGACGCCTCGGCAGCCTCGCAGGGCCGCATTGTTCGTGTCCAAGGCTCGGTTATCGATATTGAGTTCCCGGTGGGTCACCTGCCCGATATCTATAACGCCTTGACTGTGGAGATCGCCGCGGTGGGTTCCACCGAAGGCGAGACCAGCCACACGATCATGCTCGAGGTCGAACAGCACCTCGGTGACTCCACCGTGCGCGCCGTCGCCCTGAAGCCTACGGACGGTCTGGTCCGCGGCGCCAGCGTGACCGACACGGGCGGCCCGATCGAGGTTCCGGTCGGCGATGTGACCAAGGGACACGTGTTCGACGTCTCCGGCCGCATCCTCAACCAGAAGCCCGACGAGAAGATCGTCGTCAAGGAGCGTTGGGGCATCCACCGCAACCCGCCGGCATTCGATCAGCTGGAGTCCAAGACCCAGATGTTCGAGACGGGCATCAAGGTCATCGACCTTCTGACCCCGTACGTGCAGGGCGGCAAGATCGGTCTGTTCGGCGGCGCAGGCGTCGGCAAGACCGTGCTGATCCAGGAGATGATCCAGCGAGTCGCGCAGAACCACGGTGGTGTGTCCGTGTTCGCCGGCGTCGGTGAGCGTACCCGTGAGGGTAACGATCTGATCGGTGAAATGGACGAGGCCGGCGTGCTCGAGAAGACCGCTCTGGTCTTCGGCCAGATGGATGAGCCGCCGGGAACGCGTCTGCGCGTGCCGCTGACCGCTCTGACGATGGCAGAGTACTTCCGCGACGTGCAGAACCAGGACGTGCTGCTCTTCATCGACAACATCTTCCGCTTCACCCAGGCGGGTTCCGAGGTGTCCACGCTGCTCGGCCGTATGCCGTCCGCAGTGGGTTACCAGCCGAACCTGGCGGATGAGATGGGCTCGCTGCAGGAGCGAATCACGTCGACCCGTGGTCACTCCATCACCTCGCTGCAGGCCATCTACGTGCCGGCCGATGATTACACCGACCCGGCACCTGCCACGACCTTCGCCCACCTCGACGCGACCACCGAGCTTTCCCGTGAGATCGCCTCGAAGGGTATCTACCCGGCCGTGGATCCGCTGGCCTCCACCTCGCGAATCCTCGATCCGCGCTACGTGGGTCAGGACCACTACGAGACCGCCAACCGCGTCAAGGCGATTCTGCAGCGTAACAAGGAGCTGCAGGACATCATCGCCCTGATCGGTATCGACGAGCTCGGCGAAGAGGACAAGACCACCGTCAACCGTGCCCGTAAGATCGAGCAGTTCCTCGGTCAGAACTTCTACGTGGCCGAGAAGTTCACCGGTCGTCCCGGCTCCTACGTGTCGAAGGACGAAACCGTCGAGGCGTTCAAGCGCATCTGCGACGGCGTGTACGACGACGTTCCGGAGCAGGCGTTCTCCGGCATCGGCGGCATCGATGACCTCGAGGAGAAGTGGCACAACATGCAGAAGGAGTTCGCGGCCTGATGGCAGCGACCGACAAGCCCACCATCCAGGTGAACATCGTGGCCGCCGACCGCCCTGTGTGGTCGGGGACCGCGGTGCAGATCAGCATTCCGGCTTCCGAGGGTTCCATGGGTATCCTCGCCGACCACGAGCCGGTCATGACCGCCACCAAGGACGGGCTGATCAAGGTCATCCAGCCGAACGGCGAAACACTCGGCTTCGAGGTGACCGACGGCTTCATCTCCTTCGACTCCAACAAGCTCACCGTGGCCGTGGAGACCTGCAAGGACGGCGTTGATCTCAACGCCTCCGCCGAGTGAGGCACATCCTCGTTCGGGGTTTCCGCCGCGTCACGTGGGTGACTTGGTGACCGCACATGAAAGGGTGCGCAGCTGATTCGTTCGGCTGCGCACCCTTTTCGCGTCTTTGGGGAGAACATCGTGAGCGGGAACGGCAATGGGCCGAAGAACGCCGCGACGGTCATGGGGTTCGTTATCCTGTGCTGTATGCGTATTATCGTCGCCGACTGTTCGGCCGAATATTCCGGCCGCCTCAATGCCTCGCTTCCGCAAGCCAAACGCGTGATCCTGATCAAGGCCGACTCCAGCTGCCTGATCTTTTCCGAACTTGGATCGTACAAGCCGCTCAACTGGATGTCCGCACCGTGCAAGATCAAGGAGACCGATCTGACCGACGGCGACGTGTCCGCTGACATTGGCGCGCCTGCCGACGGCGACGTGCCCGATGCGTCGGGCGTCGATGACGACGATCTGATCGCGCCCACGCCGATCCGTCAGCTGCGCGTGACGGCGGACAAATCGTCCGACGTGCTGATCGTGAAGCTGTACCACGTGTATTCGGATCAGGACTTCGACCTGGGCGAGGATCCGGGACTCGTCAAGGACGGTGTGGAGGATCATCTGCAGCGGTATCTGGCCGAGCAGATCGAACGCATCGGCGAGGGCGCCAAACTGATTCGTCGTGAATACCCGACCGCCATCGGCCCGGTGGACATCATGGCCGTGGACGCTGAAGGCATGCATGTGGCCATCGAGATCAAGCGTCACGGCGGCATCGACGGCGTGGAACAGCTGACGCGCTACTGCAAGCTGCTGAATCGTGATCCGCTGCTGGCTCCGGTCCGCGGCATCTTCGCCGCACAGACCATCACCCCGCAGGCGCAGGTGCTGGCCAAGGACCGTGGATTCGAGTGTCTGATTCTGGATTACGACGAGATGAAGAGCACCGAATCGGATGAGCTGAGGTTGTTCTGAAGTTCTAAGAAGTTCTAATTGGTGTGATGCGATGGCATTGGGATGGGACCCCTCCCTCTGTCACTGCGTTTGCAGTGACATCTCCCTCCCTCGGAGGGAGAACGCCATCGCGCCAGTGGGGTGGAAATGGTGGAATTGGGTGGCTGACGCGTGCGTCGTCAAGGCGCGGAAGACGAAGGCGTACAACGGTACGTCGAGCCTTTCGTAACGCCGACGACGCTCCGTCAGCCGCCCAATTCGTTTTAGTAGGCGTCGAGGATGTCTACCACGAACACCAGCGTCGAGTTGGCGGGGATGCCGTTCTGCTCGGTGGATCCGTAGGCGAGGTCGGCGGGGATGATGAGCAGCACCTGGGAGCCGACGGTCTGACCGGCGAGACCCTGCTTCCAACCCTTGATGACCTGATCGAGCGAGAAGTCGCTGGCGGCGCCGCGATCCCAGGAGGAGTCGAACTGCTTGCCGTTGCTGGCGAGCCAGCCGGTGTAGTTGGCGCTGACGGTGTCGGTGTCCTTGACTTCCTTGCCGGAGCCCTTGATGAGGGTCTGGACCACAAGCTGGTCGCCGGGCTGGTAGTTGTTCATGTCGATGGACGGCTTGCCGTCCTTGTCGAGCGTGACCTTCGGCAGGTCGGCGGGGATGTCCTTGACCTTCTCACCGGTGGCGCGGGTGAGCGCCTTGGACTTGGACACCACGGTGAGCACGATGAGGTACTTGGTGGCGGTGGCCGTGGTGATGCCGTCGGAGCTGGAGGATGCGCTGGCCGAGGCGGAGGAACTGTCGTCGAAACCGAACGCGATGGTGGTGTTGACCTTCCTGCCCTTGAACAGGTCGTAGTACTCCTGGTTGATCGAATTGGTGTTCATCACCATGGAGCATTCAGGGCTGTTCGTGGTCCAGGTGTTCGCGTTCTCCAGCTGCTTGCCGGTTTCGGCGTCGTAGGCGACCTGCTGCACGCACAGACGATCGCCGTCCTCGATCTTGTCACCATTGCCCTTCTGCAGGATCTGGTAGCTGTAGTTCTTGACGTTGAGCGGAGTCTTGAAGGAGATCTTCGGCTCCTTGCCGAGCTCGCCCTCGGCGGAGATGCCGGTCATGGCGGTCAGTTTGACCGACGAGGATGAGGACGATGAGGAGCTGCTCGACTTGTCGGAGGAGTCGGAGTTGCTGGAACCGCAGGCGGCGAGGGAGACGCCCAACGCGACGGTGCAGACCAGGGCGATCGCGCGGCGTGCGCGCTGACGGATAATGGAATTGAAATCACGCATAATCCCCTACTCTAACGGCATTTCCTGACCGTAATAAGTGGTGGCTTGTAGAATGGCAATCAATATGAGTGATACGAACCTGCAGAATCAGGATGACGAATCGTCCAAGGACGTGAAGGGGCCGGCCGAGAAGACGACCGGAGGTCTGGCTGTACCCGAACGTTTCGAGGAACCGTCGATTCCTGAATTGGACCTGTTCAAATTCATGCCGCATCGCGACCAGTCCGATGCGGTCCCCGCCGATACGCAGACCGATACGCAGACGGACGACGGTCATGCGGACGAGGCGCATATGACCGAGGAGACGTCTGCCGTCGACGATGTCGATGATGACACCGATCCCAACGGCTCCGCCGCAGTGAAGGACGATGTGGCCGCCGCCGATGCGGAAACGGAGACGACGGTGATCGCCGGCCCACTCGCTGACGCCTCGTCGAATGCCACTGCCGACGCCGATCCGACGGCCGTTACGGACTCCGGGAATGCCGGGGATGCAACGGCCGATGACACGTCCGACGTCCCGGCCGATGTCCCGGTGGAATCGGAAACCGATGATGCCGCCGTCGCCGATACGGACGACTCCGAAAACGAGGGCGTGGACCCGGACGAGGCCGCCAAGCGCAAGCATCGTCGTCATGTGAGGATCATGCGTGGCGTGGTCACCCCGCTGCTCGGTCTGCTCGCCGTGGCCGCCTTCGTGTTCGGCGGACTCAACGCGACCATCTGGAAGCCGAATCCGCACGTGTCCGTATCAACCGGAACGCTGTCGACGAACTATCTGGTCACCGATCCGGGCGTGCTCGCCCTGGCCGACAACACCGTGGACATCAGCGCCACAGCAGCGTCCGGCGATCAGGTGTGCATCGCCGTCACCTCCGCGCGCGACGCCACCGGCTGGCTGTCCGGGCAGAAATACACGCGCGTGAACGGACTGGATACGTGGCAGAAGTTCACCACGCAGACCTCGTCCACCAAGGATTCCGGCGACACCGGATCCGTCGCGTTCGCCGACTCCGACATGTGGGAGAAGGTCACCTGCGCCAACGACAAGGCGACCCTGCGATGGAAGGGCGACGGCGGCGATCGCGTGATCCTCGTCAGCGCCCAGGGCGCGGATCAGAACGCCAAGACCAAGCTCGACTTCACCATGAGCTGGACGCGCGCCACCGTGCCGAACTTCGCCATGCCGTTCTTCTTCGTGGGCGGTCTGCTCGTCGTGATGGCGATCCTCGCCGCCACGCTGTTCTCGCTCGAAGGCCACCGTCGCCGCAAGAAGAAGACGTTGGAGAACGCGCACGTGACCGCGCTCACCGAAGAGGAGAAGCTCGACCAGGACGGCAAGCCGCACTGGATGCACGCCGGAGCGAAACCGCCGTCGCCGGAACGCAATCGTCGCGAATCCCGCCGCCGTCACCATTCGCACCGCAGGGCGGCCGTGGAGGAGGAACTGCGGGAGGAGGCCGAATCCGAAGGCCCCGAAGTGCTCGACGTGACGTCGGTCAATCTGCTGCAGCAGAGCACGCCCGCGGTGAGCACCGACGAACTGCAGGAATACTTCGCGCGACTCGCAGCGGAAAATGCGGCGAACGCCGAGAACGCCGCGTCGGCATCCGCCGAATCCACTCCGGACGATGCGACGGCCGTGCAGACCGACTCCGCGAATGCCGCTTCGGACACCGATCCCGCGGACGGCGATACCGTGAATGGCGATACCGCCACGACCGAAGACAATACCGACAAGAAGGAGGCCGAGTGATGAGAAAACCCACGATCGTCCGCATCGCCGCGGCCGCACTTACCGTGGCGATGCTGCCCGCGCTCGCCGCATGCAACGAAACCGTACCCAAGGTGACGGCCACCACGTCGTCATCCACCACATCGCCGGTGATGACCGAGGCACAGGAAAAGAAGATCCGCAGCAAGATCCTCGACGTGCTCAAGCAGGCCGACGACTCCAAGGACGCGAACGCGCTCGCCGAACGTGTGGAGGGACCCGAACTCGACGTGCGATCCAGCCAGCTGACCATCGCACAGGCCACTGGCAATCTGGACCCGCACGCCACCATCCCCGACAAGATCAGCCAGACCGTGATCCCCACGGACTCCAGCTGGCCGAGGTCGATCTTCACGATCACCACCACCACCGACGACCAGCAGTCGCAGCGACTGCTCGTCCTCAATCAGGACAGTGCGCGCAGCAACTACAAGCTGTGGGGCCTGGTCCGACTGTTCCAGGGCGCCCAGCTGCCCGCCTTCGAGATCCCCAAGCTCGGATCCAAGATGGGCGACGCCGACGATTCCGGACTGGTGAGCACGCCCGCCGACGCGGTGGCGCACTACGCCGACGTGTTGCAGAACGGCAGCGGCAGCCAGTATGCGGGTGATTTCAACGACGACCAGCTGCGCAGCGATCTGGCCACGCTGACCGCGACCGTGCAGAAGGGCATCGAGGCGAATGCCGGCACCCAGACGCAGACGTTCGCCGTGCAGCCCGACCAGATCAAGGTGATGCGCGCGGCCGGCGGCGGCGATCTTGTGGTGGCGCAGATCAACTCCGAATGGACGCGAACCGCTGGCGAGGGACGCGAGTCGCTGCCCGCCTCCGATGCGGAGAAGGCGCTGTTCGGCGGCGGCACCGCCACCAGCAGCATGAAAGTGACCTACGTGAACGTGGTGGCCCTGTTCGTGCCCAAGTCCGACTCAGGCGAGAAGATCCAGGCCGTGGGCGCCGAACGCCAGCCCGTGAAGGTGGAAGCACAGTAGCGCACTGGACTCGCATTAGACTACGGGTAGATGCTCGTGCCGGACAGGCGGGGGCGAAAGCGGTAACAGGGAATAGTTAACAAGGAGCAGTGATGGCGGATAAGAAGCCGTTCAATCCGGGAATGTCGTTGGCAGGGGCCGTGGATCTTGAGGCCCTCAAGCACAAGGTGGACGCCGAGGCCGGGCAGGCCGGGGGAGCGCCCGCGGCCGGTGGCTATGTGATCGATACCGACGAAAGCACCTTCCAGGCCATGGTGCAGACGTCGGCCACGTTCCCGATCCTCCTGCTGCTGTGGGTGACCGATGACGATCGTTGCTTCGGCATCGCCCGTAAGCTCGGCGAGGCCGTGAACAAGCTCGAAGGCAAGATCCAGCTCTCCCGTATCGACATTGCCAAGAGCCCGACCATCGCGCAGGCGCTGCAGGCCCAGGGTGCCCCGGCGCTGTATGGTCTGATCGGCGGTCGCCCGATGCCGATCCTGCAGGGCGTGCCCTCCGACGCCGAGCTCGACCAGATCGTGGAACAGCTCATTCCGCAGCTCATCCAGATGGCCCAGCAGGCCGGCGTGACCGGCACCGCACCGTACCAGGAAGGTGCCGCCGGCGAGGGCGCCCCAGCCGCTCCGGCGGCCGAAGCCATCCCCGAATCACACGCCAAGGCGCATCAGCTGGCACAGGAGGGCGATTACGCCGGTGCCGCTGCCGAATACGCCAAACTCATGGAAGCCGATCCGCATGATGTGCGCGCGGCCCGCGAGCACGCCAAGGCCCTGCTGCTCGCCCGTTCCGGCTCTGCCGACGTGCGCGTGGTGCGCGCTGCCGCGGCCGAGGCTCCGGACGACGTGGATGCGCAGCTGGCCGTGGCTGATATCGACATGATCGGCGGCCAGATTCAGGATGCGTTCGACCGTCTGCTCGACTTCCTCGCCGGTCACAAGGCCGACGTGGAGCCGGTGCGCAAGCGTCTGCTCGAGTACTTCTCCATCCCCGACGCGAAGGATCCGCGCGTGGCCCGCGCCCGCAGGCGCCTCGCCACGCTGATGTACTGAGGTATCCTTTCGTTCTCCCTCCGAGGGAGGGAGATATCATGACGAATGTCATGACAGAGGGAGGGATCGCGGGCTATCTGGTGCGCAATCCCTCCCTCAGTCACACCGTTCGGTGTGACAGCTCCCTCCCTCGGAGGGAGCACAAATCACATATAGAAGAACGGGCTACTCGTAGCGGTTCTGGCCAAAGAGCTGGGAGTATTGGGCTCCGTCGCGATCCAGCCCGGCGAGGAAATCATCCCGCCAGGTGATGAACGGTCGTGACGCGAGCCCATCGTTGTAGAAACGGTGATCGTCGGTCACTTCGGTCGTGCAGAAACTGGGAATCAGCAGATTCGTCACCGGACTCGAGCGCTCCACCTTCGCTACGATCAGACCGGCATTGTTTGCGCCGAACACGTCGATGTTCCATCCGTCCTCACCGATCCACACACTGTACCGGTTCTTGATGATCGGCGTACCGCCACGCAGTATCATCTCCGCGGCGATATCGGCGTCCACCGTCCGTTCCGCCTCGTATCGCGTGCCGCTCACCGGAGAGCCCAACACGGTGATATACGCCTCACGGAACGCCTCGCGGTACTGCATCAGCGTGGTCAGACCGTCCGTCTGCGACCCCATCGGCACACGTACGCCACGCGCCTGTACGCGCAGACGCAGCGCAAAGCCATCCTGATGCAGGAAATAACTCTGCACCATCAGCAGCGGCGCATCGCCGTCATCGCACTCGGCCGGAAACTCACGGCAGTAGAAACGACGTTCATATTCGAATTCATCCACCATGGCACCATCGTAACGAAAATCAACAGTCAGGAAAAGCCGTAGGCGCAACCGCTGCCGCAACGACAACATCTGTCTTAACTGGCGGAATACCGACGGTAACAGGATGGAAACCGCCCATTGTGTACACTATTGGCGTTTTGTAAAGGAGCTCAATCTATGCATATTGAGAAGAAGATCGGCGCCGTCGTGATGCGGCGCGCTTCGCAGTGGCGAATGATGGTCGGCATGATGCTGGCCCTGCTGCTGTGCGTGGCCGGCCTTGGCTCCCTCGGAGTTTCCACGGCGAACGCCGCCGAAGGTACGGCTACCACCACCGAGAACGTGGAGGCGGTCAAGGGCAAGACCTTCAAGGTCGCCACCGACACCACGTTCGCCCCGTTTGAATTCCGCGATTCCAGCGGACAGATGGTCGGCATCGACATGGACATGCTGAAGGCCATCGCCAAGGACCAGGGCTTTACCGTGGAAATCCAGTCGCTCGGATTCAACGCCGCCCTGCAGGCGCTGTCGTCCGGCCAGGCCGACGGCGTGATCGCCGGCATGTCGATCACCGACGAGCGCAAGGCCGTCTATGATTTCTCCGACCCGTACTTCCAGTCCGGCGTGCAGATGGCCATCGCCAAGAACAACGACGAGATCAAGGGGTACGAGGATCTCAAGGGCAAGACCGTCGTGGCCAAGACGGGTGCCGAAGGTGAGACGTTCGCGAAGGCAAACGCGAAGAAGTACGGCTACACCGTCAAGTCCGTGGATCAGTCGGCCACCATGTACGAAATGGTCAAGTCCGGCAACGCGGACGCCGTGGTCGACGATTACCCGGTGCTCGCCTACGGCATCGCGCAGGGCAACGGACTGAAGACCGTCACCCCCAAGGTTCCCGGCGCCTCCTACGGCTTCGCCGTGAACAAGGGACAGAACGACGACCTGCTCGCCGCGTTCAACACGGGCCTCGCCCACCTGAAGGAATCCGGCGAATACGACAAGATCCTCGCCAAGTACCTCGGCGAGGACGGCACCTCCAGCGCGTCGGCCACCAAATCGGCAAGCACCAAGAAGAGCTTCATCGATCTGGCCGCGGACTCGTTCCCCGCACTGATGACCGGTCTGAAGAACACGCTGCTCATCACCGCGATCTCCTTCGTGATCGCGCTCGTGCTGGGCATCGTGCTCGGCCTGATGCGCGTTTCGCCCAACCCGGTGCTGTCGTGGATCGCCCGCGTGTACGTGGCCGTCTTCCGCGGCACGCCTATTCTGGTGTGGGCGTTCTTCTTCTACTTCGGCATTCCGCAGCTCATCGGCCACAGCATCAACATCTGGGTGGCCGGCGCGCTCACGCTGTCGCTGAACTCCGGCGCGTACCTGGTGGAGATCGTGCGCGGCGCCATCGAATCCGTGAACAAGGGCCAGATGGAGGGCGCCCGTTCGCTCGGCCTCAACTATGGCCAGGCCATGCGCAAGGTGATCCTGCCGCAGGCCGTGAAGATCGGCACCCCCGCCATCATCAACCAGCTGGTCATCATGCTCAAGGACTCCTCGCTGCTGCTGGCCATCGGCTTCGGCGAACTGCTCTACCAGGCCCAGCAGATCTACGCGGCCAACTTCCGCGTCACCGAGACGCTGCTCATGGTCGGCGTGATCTACTTCGTGGCCATCACGCTGCTCACCTGGCTCGCCAATATCGTTGATCGGAGGATGAACAAGCGATGAGTGAAACAACCAACGCGACGAATGCGCAGAACGGTGCCGTGAAGAACGGTGCCGCGCAGAAGTCCGACGTCGTCATCGACGTGAAGAACCTGCGCAAGAGCTTTGGCGGCAACGAGGTGCTCAAGGGCATCAACTGCCAGGTGCACGCGGGTGAGGTCATCTCGATCATCGGCCCGTCCGGCGCCGGCAAATCCACGTTCCTGCGCTGCCTCAACGGTCTCGACACCCCGTCGTCCGGCTCGATCGTGGTGCTCGGCGACGACATCGCCGACCCGAAGACCAACATCGACAAGACGCGCGAGCACATCGGCATGGTGTTCCAGCACTTCAACCTGTTCCCCAACATGACCGTGGCGGAGAACATCACGCTGGCGCCCACGCTGATCAAGAAGGTGCCCGCCGACAAGGCGCGCGCCCGCGCCCTCGAGCTGCTGCGCATGGTGGGACTCGAGGAGAAGGCCGACGCCAATCCCGAATCGCTGTCCGGCGGTCAGAAGCAGCGTGTGGCCATCGCCCGTTCGCTCGCCATGGACCCGCAGATCATGCTGTTCGACGAGGCCACGTCCGCGCTCGACCCGGAGATGGTGGGCGACGTGCTGCAGGTGATCCGCGATCTGGCCGACAAGGGCATGACCATGCTGCTCGTGACGCACGAGATGGCGTTCGCCCGCGAGGTCTCCACGCGCGTGATCTTCACCGACGCCGGCGTGATCGAGGAGGAGGGCACCCCGGAGCAGGTCTTCGGCAATCCGCAGAGCCCGCGACTGCGCTCGTTCCTGTCCAAGGTGCTGTAATCGGGGAGGGGACCCTCCCTCTGTCACTGCTGCGCAGTGACATCTCCCTCCCGGGGAGGGAGAACACGGGGGTTTGAGCTTGGCTCCCCTCAGTCGGCTACGCCGACAGCTCCCCTCGGAGAGGGGAGCCGGGTTTTGGGAGTTTGGGCTTGGCTCCCCTCCGTGGGAGGGGAGCTGGCTGCCGGAGGCAGACTGAGGGGAGGGGCGGCCCCGGAACCTCCGGGTTTGGGTTTGGGGAATTTCCCTTGCCTGTCTTCCCTTCCCAAAGTCCACCTCGCGTGTAAACTAATCACCAGTGCCTGCGGACGGCGGCAATGCCGGCGTGGGAATTCGGGTTCGTAGCTCAGTGGATAGAGCGTCTGTCTCCGGAACAGAAGGTCGTGGGTTCGATCCCCATCGAGCCCACGAACAAGGTCCGTCTCCTCGTGCGAGGGGCGGGCTTTTTGCGTATATGCGGCGTATGTGGCCGTATATCGGGCGATGTCACGGACCGGAGCGTGCCGGGCGCTACGATGGTCGGCAAGTCGCGGTGGTAGATGGGACGCCGGCGCGATATCTATCGTCAATGGTCCAAGGAGGACATCATGGTGGACAAGCTTGAAGAGGTCGCAACCGCATACGCCCCGGCCGCGCTCGGCGCCTACAGCCAGGCGGTGAAGGCGAACGGATTCGTGTTCGTCTCCGGCCAGCTCGGCATCGACCCTCACACCGGCGAGCTGGCGGGCCCCTCCGCCGGTGAGCAGACCGCACAAGCGCTGAAGAATATCAAGCACATCCTCGACGCGGCCGGCAGCGGCATCGAGAACATCGTGCGCGCCACCATCTACATGAAGAACGTCGACGACTTCAAGGAGATCGACGGCGAATACGCCAAGGTGTTCATCGGCTCCGTCAAGCCCGCCCGCGTGGCGTTCGGCGGCAACAACATCCCCAAGGGCGCGCTCGTGGAGATCGACGCCATCGCCGTGCTCAACGACGCCGAGTAAATCGGGGACTTCACCACTGTTCAACGATTCGTTCGCCCCGGGGCGGCCGGTATGACGGCTTCGTCTGCCACGCCGGCCATCCGGGGCGAACGGTCTACAATACGACCATGTTCCTTGTACTGATTGGTGCGCTGGCATGCATCGCGGCGGCAGTGCTGACGTTGGGATTGCGGCTGATGCACACGAAGACGAAGATCCCCGTGTATCCGCTCGGACTCGCGCTCGCCGTGGTGGGCGGCGTGGCCACGGTCGCGTTCGTGTCGATCTTTCTGGTGTACGGCATCTCCGCGCTGGTGTGATTGCGATTCGTGTCGGCGCGCGGACGACCGCGCCGCGTCCGCATTCCCCGCTTCTCCTTCCTGAGCCCTCACATTCCGGATCCACGCACTTAGTGTGATCACACTAACGATTGAAGGCCTGATGCCGATGCGGCACGGGCACTTTGGTTGGGCGGATTACCGTTTTTGGATGGGTTGCGGTAGTCTTCTGGGGTGACGAAAGAAGAGCAGCGCACCACCACGCCGGCCGTGGAATCAAAAACGGCGGCGACGGCCCCCTCAACGGCGGAGCGGGAGCCCGAAGCCACCGGCCTCGAACGCAAGATGGAATCCCGCCACCTGACCATGATCTCGCTCGGTGGCGTGATCGGCACCGGACTGTTCCTGAGCTCCGGATACACGATCCATCAGGCCGGCCCGCTCGGCGCGATCATCGCCTACGGCATCGGATCGCTCCTCGTCTACTTCGTGATGCTGTGCCTCGGCGAGCTGTCCGTGGCCATGCCATACGCCGGCAGCTTCCACCTGTACGCCAACCGATTCATCGGCCCCGGCACCGCGTTCACCATCGCCATCCTCTACTGGCTCAACTGGGCCGTGGCGCTCGCGTCCGAATTCACGGCGGCCGGTCTGCTCATGCAGCGCTGGTTCCCCGGCAGTCCCACATGGATGTGGAGCGCCATCTTCATCGCCGTGGTGTTCGCGCTGAACATCCTGTCCGTGCGGCTGTACGGCGAATCCGAGTTCTGGTTCGCGTCGATCAAGGTGTTCGCCATCGTCGCATTCATCATCATCGGTCTGCTTGCCATCTTCGGCGCGATCCCGATCTCCGGCTACGACTCCGCGCCGCTGTTCGGCAACTTCGTCGCCGATGGCTGGTTCCCCAACGGCATCGCGCCGATCTTCTCCACACTGCTGACCGTGGTGTTCGCGTTCTCCGGCACCGAGGTAGTGGGCGTGGCGGCCGGCGAGACGCGCGATCCCGGCGCGGCGATCCCCAAGGCCGTGCACACCACCGTGCTGCGTCTGGCCATCTTCTTCATCGGCTCGATCGCCGTGATGGCCGCGCTGATCCCGTGGCACAAGTCCGGCGTGGACACCAGCCCGTTCGTACTGGTGTTCCAGTCGATCGGCATGCCGTTCGCCGGTGACGTGATGAACTTCGTGGTGCTCACCGCCGTGCTGTCCGCGGCCAACTCCGGCCTGTACGTGTGCTCGCGCATGGTGTGGTCGCTGGCCAAGGAGCGCATGATCCCGGTCGGCCTCGCCAAGACCAACTTCCGTGGCGTGCCCGTGTTCGCCGTCATGTTCAGCATGGCCGGCAGCCTACTTGCGCTGCTGTCGTCCGTGGTGGCGGCCAGCACCGTGTATCTGGCGCTCGTGGCGGTCTCCGGACTGGCGACTATCGTGGTGTGGGCGTCGGTGGCCGTATGCCAGATCCGATTCCGCAGGCAGTGGACTGCCGAGGGGCACAGCGTGGACGAACTCGGATACCGCGCACCCGGATACCCCTTCGTGCCATGGGCGGCGATCGTGATGTGCGTGCTCGCGCTGGTGCTCGTGGTGCTCGACGATTCGCAGCGCTCCACGCTCTACTACATGATCCCGTTCGTCGGCCTATGCTATGCGTTCTACTATGCCCGCGAGGCGTGGCGGAGAAAGCACGGTGACAAGTAGCCTGCTGGTGGGGGCCGGTGGCGACTTGTGTCTCGGACGGCGTTCGCTCAGTGATGGATCGGGCAATCTGCAAGTTCTGAAGTGATTTTCGGGCATTGCAGACACCAAACTCCAAGTTCTGAAGTCTTCATTCGGCATATTCGCGGTATGGCCGTTGGAATTGCAACGGCTCTACCCCGAGATGGCGGCGTAGATACTTCAGAACTTGGAGATTGGTGTCTGCAGGACTTCGGAATCACTTCAGAACTTGGAGATTGCCACTTTCCGATCGTCATTTCTTGTCCAGGCCGTGAAGAAGCGGGTGAGACGAGGGACGGGCCTGCGAAGGTGAGGATGTTTTCCTGGTCTTGCGGCAAACCGGTCGAGCACCTCATCAGTCAGCCGTCGGCTGACAGCTTCCCCTCGAGGGGAAGCGGAGGCATCGGAGGAGCCGGAAGGTCAGCGCCCTCGGTAGACTTTGAAGAATGAGTCCTGAAGCGCTTAGTGAACTGATTTCCGCAATTGCACACGACCTCGCCGCAGCCGGAACCGCCGGCGAGCTGACCGACGAACTGATTCCCCCGATCGAAAAGATCACCGTCATGCGCCCGAAGGATCGCGCGCACGGCGACTGGGCCAGCAACATCGCCATGCAGCTGGCCAAGAAGGCCGGCATGAAGCCGCGCGATCTGGCCGAACTGTTCGTCCCCGAACTCGAGAAGAACACGGGCATCAAGTCCGTTGAAATCGCCGGCCCCGGCTTTATCAACATCACCCTCGACTCCGCGTCCGCCGCAGGCGTGGTCGACACCGTGCTCGCACAGGGCGCCGACTTCGGCCGTAACGAGCACCTGGCCGGCAAGACCCTCAACCTCGAGTTCGTCTCCGCCAACCCCACCGGCCCGATTCACATCGGCGGCACCCGCTGGGCCGCCGTCGGCGACTCCATGGCCCGCGTGCTCGAGGCCAACGGCGCCAAGGTGGTGCGCGAATACTACTTCAACGACCATGGCGAGCAGATCAACCGCTTCGCCCGCTCCCTCGTGGCCGCCGCCCACGGCGAGGAGACCCCGGCCGACGGCTACAAGGGCGCCTACATCGACGAGATCGCCCAGCGCGTGATCGACGAGGCCAAGGCCGACGGCGTGGACGTGCTCACCCTGCCGCGCGTGACCGCCGAGGACGGCGCCGAGGGCGACTCCGTGCAGCGCGAGGAGTTCCGCAAGCGCGCCGTGCCGATGATGTTCGACGAGATCAAGGACTCCATGAAGGAGTTCCGCGTGAACTTCGACGTGTGGTTCCACGAGAACAGCCTGTACATCGACGGCGAGGTGGAGAAGGCCATCGCCGAGCTGCGCGAGCGCGGCGACATCTACGAGAAGGACGGTGCCACCTGGTTCGCGTCCACCAAGCACGGCGACGACAAGGACCGCGTGATCATCAAGTCCGACGGCAATGCCGCATACTTCGCCGCCGACATCGCCTACTACCGCAACAAGCGTCACCGCATCCTCAACCCGGCCGACGTGGCCATCTACATGCTCGGCGCCGACCATCACGGCTACATCGGCCGCATGATGGCCATGTGCGCCGCGTTCGGCGACGAGCCGGGCGTGAACATGCAGATCCTCATCGGCCAGCTGGTCAACGTGATGAAGGACGGCAAGCCCGTGCGCATGTCCAAGCGCGCCGGCAACGTCGTGACGCTCGACGACCTCGTGGAGGCCGTGGGCGTGGACGCCGCCCGCTACTCGCTGGCCCGCACCGACTACAACCAGAGCGTGGACATCGACCTCGATCTGCTCGCCAGCCACACCAACGAGAACCCGGTGTACTACGTGCAGTACGCGCACGCCCGCAGCTGCAACGTGGACCGCAACGCGGCCGCCGCCGGCGTGACCGTGGACGGCGCCGATCTGGCCCTGCTCGACACCGAGGCCGACGGCGACCTGATCGCCGCGCTCGCCCAGTACCCGAGCATGGTCGCCACCGCCGGCGACGGTCGTGCGCCGCACCGCGTGGCCCACTACCTCGAGGATCTGGCCGGCCGCTACCACAAGTGGTATGCCGCCGAGCGCGTGGCCCCGATGGCCCTGACCGATGCCGAGCAGCGTCTGCCCGAGGCCGAGCGCGCCGCCCTCGAGATCGCCAAGAACCCGGAGCCGGCCCGTGCCGCCGCACGACTGCGCCTCAACGACGCCGCCCGTCAGGTCATCGCCAACGGCCTCGACCTCCTCGGCGTCACCGCTCCGGATCATATGTGATTCCTAGCAGACATCGCTCAATCTGAGGCGAATGCCCAATTCCTCTGGCTCCCCTCGCTGAGGGGAGCCAAAGTATATACGCTCCATTTGGTTTTCCCAGGCGATCATGGACGATGGCCGTACGACCTTCCGGACTTCTGGCAGAATGTGAACGGTATTGTGCATTGGCATGTGCATTCATGCGTTTACGAATGGAGCGACGATGAGCGAGAAGACCGCGGAACAGGAATACGAACTCGGCAAGGGCATCACGCCGATCTGGCCGACGGCCACCACGATCAACGATGACGGGGCCATCGAATTCCATGGCCGCACCGCCGAATCCCTGCTCGACGAATTCGGCTCGCCGCTCTACCTCATCGACACCGACGAGGTCGCAGCCCGCGCCCGCTACTTCGTGCGCGCCGCCGCCGACGCGTTCAACAACTCCACCACGCACGTGAGCTTCGCCGGCAAGGCGTTCCTCTCCAAGCGCGTGGTCCGCGAGGTGATCGACGCCGGCATGCTCGTCGACACCTGCACCATGGGCGAGATGCGCATCGCGCTCGCCGCCGGAGCCCCCGGCCGTCGCCTCGTGCTGCACGGTAACAACAAGTCCGACGCCGAGATCGAACTGGCCGTGGAGAACGGCTTCGCCAAGATCGTCATCGACTCGGCCGACGAACCCGCCCGCATCGCCGAGATCGCCCACCGCCTCGGCAAGCGCGCCAAGGTGATGCTGCGCGTCACGTCCGGCATCCACGCCGGCGGTCACGAATACATCTCCACCGCGCACGAGGACCAGAAGTTCGGCGTGCCGCTGCTGCCCGCCGGCGCGGACACGTCGTCGCTCGGCGTGCTCGACGATCTGGGCGACGTCACCCCGGCCGCCACGAACGCGCGCCTGTCCAACGCTGCGAACGGCGATGCTGCCGAAAACGCTGCCGATAACACCGCCGCCGGAAAGCCGGAACGCGAACTGCGCTACGACGTCAAATACCCGTACGATCTGAGCCACGAGGAGGTCTCCGACGCCGACAAGGCACTCGCCGCCGCCATGACCACCGTGGCCGACGGCCCCGCGCTCGCCGTGCTCAAGGACATCCTCGCGCACTCCGAGGATTTGGAGCTCGTGGGCATCCATTCGCACATCGGCTCCAACATCCACGACGCCGATGCGTTCATCCAGGCCGCCAAGCGCATGATGCTGCTGCGTAAGACCTTCTACGCCACCGACGCGTACACGCTGCCCGAGGTCGATCTCGGCGGCGGCTACTCCGTGGCCTACACCGACGGCGAGGATTCCATGGACGTGCGTGTGGAGCTCAAGCGCCTCGCCGACGCCGTCGTCGCCGTCAACCGCGCGCTCGGCATGCCCGCCCCGTCGATCAGCTTCGAACCCGGTCGCTGGATCGTGGCGCCGGCCGGCGTGACCCTGTACCGCGTGGGTACCGTGAAGCCCGTGAAGCTCGCGGATGCCAAGGATTCCGCCGGCAATCCGATTCACGAGCGCGTGTACGTGTCCGTGGACGGCGGCATGAGCGACAACATCCGTCCGGCGCTGTACGGCGCCGACTACACGGCCCGTCTGGCCAACCGCAAGGGTTCCGCCGAAACTATGCTCGCGCGCGTGGTGGGCATGCACTGCGAGTCCGGCGACATCGTGGTGCACGAGGTGAGGCTTCCCGCCGACACGCATCGCGGCGATATCCTCGCCGTGCCGGTGACCGGCGCGTACGGCCGTACGATGGCCAGCAACTACAACCAGGCGCTCATCCCCGCCGTGGTGGGCGTGGGCGAATCCGGCGCGAGCGTGATGATCCGCCGCCAGACCGTTGACGACCTGCTGGAGCTCGATCAGGACTGACCGTCTCCGAGCCGATCCGGCGGACTGACCGGACCGACCGTAACGGCCACGTCGTGCCGCCTCCCTCCGATGAGTCTGACGAGGGAGGCGGCTTGGTAATACGGCCTGTCGCTTTGCACCTTTAGGATTATGTAGGTTGTATCTGTTGCAAGCGGCGGTCAACGCCCGTGTTGGGAAGGACAATACCAATGGCACATACTGCAGAGAACACTGCAAACCCGATTCGCGTGGCGCTGCTGGGCGCCGGCACGGTCGGCTCGGCCACCGCCCGTCTGATCGTTGAACAGAACGAGGAGCTTGCCCAGCGCATCGGCCGTCCGCTTGAGCTTGTGGGCGTGGCCTGCCTCGATCCGGACGAGGTGAACGTGCCGTGGATCGACAAGTCCCTGCTCACCACCGACACCGCCGATCTGTGCACCAAGGCCGACATCGTCATCGAACTCATCGGCGGCACGACCGCCGCCCGCACCTTCGTGATGAAGGCCATCGAATCCGGCGCCTCCGTGGTCACCGCCAACAAGGCGCTCATCGCCAAGTACGGTCCGGAGATCTACGCCGCGGCCGAGGCCAAGGGCGTGGACTTCTACTTCGAGGCCGCCGTGGCCGGTGCCATCCCGATCGTCCGCCCGCTGCGCGAATCCATGGTGGGCGACAAGATCACCAGCATCATGGGCATCGTCAACGGCACCACCAACTACATTCTTGACGAGATGACCACCAAGGGTCTCGACTTCGACGTGGCGCTCAAGGATGCGCAGGCCAAGGGCTATGCCGAGGCCGATCCGACCGGCGACATCGAGGGTGAGGACGCCGCCAACAAGGCCGCCATCATGGCCTCCCTCGCCTTCCACACCGACGTGCGCATCGACGACGTGAACGTGGAGGGCATCACCAAGATCACCGCCGACGACATCGC
This sequence comes from Bifidobacterium callimiconis, assembly GCF_003952005.1. Taxonomy (GTDB): domain Bacteria; phylum Actinomycetota; class Actinomycetes; order Actinomycetales; family Bifidobacteriaceae; genus Galliscardovia; species Galliscardovia callimiconis. The sequence goes on along the minus strand of NZ_QXGJ01000004.1, from coordinate 183,667 downwards.
CGCGGCCACCGCCGAGAACAAGGTCATCAAGCTGCTCGCCGTGTGCGAGAACACCGAGGCCGGCATCTCCGCCCGCGTGTACCCGGCGCTGATCCCGAACGAGCATCCGCTGGCCAGCGTGCGTGGCAGCTTCAACGCCGTGTTCGTCAAGGCCGAGGCCGCCGACGATCTCATGTTCTACGGTCGTGGCGCCGGCGGCGACCCCACCGCCTCCGCCGTGGTGGGCGACGTGGTCACCGAGGCCCGTCACATCACCCACGGCTGCACCGGTCCGGTCATCCCCATGTACGCCGACCTGCCTAAGGCTCCGCTCAACGCCTCCCGTTCCGCGTTCGCCGTGCGCTTCGTGATCCACGACAAGCCGGGCACGCTGGCCGCCATCGCCGAGGAGTTCGCCAAGCGCGGCCTGTCGATCAACGGCGTGAACCAGGATCTCAAGCCCACCCTGCACGAGCCGGGATACAGCGGCGAGCTGCAGCAGCTGCGTCTGGTCACCCACCTGTGCGACGAGGTGACGCTGCGCGAGGCCGTGGACGCCGTGACCGAGCTCGACTTCGTCTCCGGTGAGGCCACCATCCTTCGCGTGATGGACTGAGCGATCGTCTCCGCGGTATAGCAATCGCGTTATAGCAAGATCAACAAGGTCTGTAAGGAGCATTATGAAGTTCGCCGCCGATGCCGTGCGCGTAACGGTCCCCGCCACCAGTGCCAATCTGGGCCCCGGTTTCGATGCCGTGGGTCTGGCGTTGGACGTGCGTGACGAGCTGACGTTCACGCTGTCGCCGTCGCTGGAATCGTCGATCGAGATCCATGGCGAGGGGGAGAACACGCTGCCGCGTGACGAGTCGCATCTGGTGATGCGCACGTTCCGCCGTACGCTCGACGAGCTCGGCCTGCCGCAGGCCGGCGTGAAACTCGTGGCGAACAACCGCATCCCGCAGGAGCGTGGCATGGGCTCGTCCGCCGAGGCGATCGTGGCGGGCGTGTCCGCGGCCGTGGCGTTCGCCGGCTACGGCGACGAGGAGCGCGACTTCATCTTCGACCTGGCCGCGCACATCGAGGGCCATCCCGACAACGTGGCGCCCGCCGTGTACGGCGGTATGACCGTGTCGTGGGACTTCGAGCCCAAGACCGAGGTGCCGCTGGTGGACGCGCCGAACGCCAAGCCGTCGAACGTGGTGCCCGTCGAGGCCGACCGTGCGATCTTCCCCGACGCCGCCGAACCGTTCAAGGGCGGCTACCACACCGTGAACTATCCGGTGGGGGAGAGCATCAACGCCTGGGTGTTCGTGCCGGACTTCAAGCTCTCCACCGAGGAGGCCCGCAAGGCCCTGCCGTATGAGGTGCCGCGTGCCGACGCCCTGTTCAACGTGTCTCGCGTGGCCCTGCTGCCCGCGGCCCTGAGCGGCGCCTCCGGCCGCGACACGAACTCGCTGCTGTTCAGCGCCACCGGCGACACGCTCCACCAGCACTACCGCAGCGCGCTCATGCCCGGCTCGTGGGAACTCATGACCTTCCTGCGCGCGCACGGCTATGCGTCCACGATCTCCGGCGCCGGCCCCTGCGTGCTCGTATTGCACGAGGGCGACGCCACCGAGGCGATCACCGAGCTGATCCACGACCAGTTCCTGGCAAGCGGTCGTTGGCGCATGCTGCATCCGGCGATCGACCGCAAGGGCGTGCAGTTCGGTCCTGTGGAGTTGTGAGCCGAAGCGTGACGATAGGTGCGGTCGTACGTGCTGTATGCACGGTACGTGCCGCACGTATGCGGTTCGTGTTCCGTGATCTTGTTTATGAGCCCTTGATCGGCAATCCGATCGGGGCTCCCCGTATCTTCTGGAAAGTTGGTGTCTGTTGTCGATTCCGGTGATTCTCGCGTCCCAATCCAAGGCGCGACGAGACGTGTTGTTCCACGCGGGTATTCGCCCGACGATTCGCGTATCCCATGTGGACGAGGCCGCGGTGATCGTGAATACGGCCGCGCAGCAGGGCATCGACCCGGACTCCATGACCACGGAGGAGCGCGTGCCGCTGCTGGCGCGTGCCAAGGCCGCGGCCGTGTACCGCGACTACATCGCCATCTCCGCCGCCGCGGTGGCCGCCGTGGGCGAGGAGCACGTCTCTCGTCCGCTGACCGACGGGTTCGGCAGCATCGCGTCCGTCACGCCGATCCACGACGCGATCGACGCCGAGGAGGGCATGGCCAATCGTGCCGTGGGTCCGCTGATCATCGGCTGCGACTCCATGTTCGAACTCGACGGCGTGCCGTACGGCAAGCCGCACACCGTGGCGCATGCGCGCGAACGACTGGCGCTCATGCGCGGCCGCACCGGCACGCTGTGGACCGGCCACTGCGTGATCGACGCGGCCACCGGCTCCATGATCAGCCGGGCCAGCCACGCCGAGGTCACGTTCGCCAACTACTCCGACGAGGACATCGAACGCTACATCGCCACCGGCGAACCCCTTGAGGTGGCCGGCTCGTTCACGCTCGACGGCTTCGGCGGTGCGTTCATCGACGGCATCCAGGGCGATCCGAGCGGCATCATCGGCCTGAGCCTGCCGCTCACCCGTCAGCTGGTCGAGGAGCTGGGCATCAGCTGGACCGACCTGTGGAACCTGAACCGCGACGAGCAGCAGGGCACCGGCTACGGCAGCGGCAAAGCCGTGGACCCCAAGGCGCCGCGCGACAACGTGAACCAGCCCGGCGACGGGTTCATCGACTGCGTGTGCGGTCGCAAGCACTGGGGATTGAACGGCGCGTCCGGCGTGCTGCTGTGCCGTCGCGACCCGGAGACCGGCGAGATCACCGACGTGCTCATGCAGCACCGCGCGCTGTGGAGCGCCGAAGGCGGCACGTGGGGCATTCCCGGCGGCGCCACGGCGGACGGCGAAAGCCCGCTCGAAGGCGCGCTGCGCGAAAGCTTCGAGGAGGCGAACATCCATCCCGAGGACATCGCCGTGGTCGGCTCCTATGTGGAGGACCATGGCCCGTGGGGCTACACCACCGTGTTCGCGTTCGAAAAGCCCGGGCATACGGTGGAGCCGCGTGCGAACGACGACGAGAGCCTGGAGATCGCATGGGTGCCGTTCGAGAAGGTGGGCTCGCTCAAGCTGCTCACCGCCATGCAGAACGACTGGCCGCGCTTCGAGGAGCGTCTCAAGCGCATCGCCGCCGAATACGAACGGTAGGCCATGGTCACCATGATGCCTGTGATAACGAGGCCGTTGCCCAAGGCGGTGCTGTGGGACCTGGACGGTACGCTGGTGGATTCCGACCCGTTGTGGACGGCGGCCGAGAGGGAATGCGTGATCGCGCATGGCGGCACATGGACCGATTCCGTGGCCGATCCGCTGGCCGGCGCTGCGCTGACCACCTGCGCGCGGGTGTTGCGCGAGGCCGGCGTGCTATTGCCGGACGAGGCGATTATCCACGAACTTGTCAACAGCGTTGTGCGCAAGTATGGGGATAGTGTGCCGTGGGTGCCGGGAGCCGTGGAACTGCTGACCGCGTTGCGCGACGCCGGCGTGCCGTCGGTGCTGGTCACCGGGTCGCCGCACGCGCTGGCCGATCGTGTGATCGAGGCGGCTCCGGCGGGTGCGTTCGTGGGCTGCGTGACCGGAGACGACGACGTGCGTGACAAGCCCGATCCGGAACCGTACGAACGCGGGGCATCGCTGGCCGGCGTGAAACCGGGGGAGTGCCTGGCGTTCGAGGATTCGCCGACCGGCCTCGCCGCGGCTGTTGCCGCGGGAACGCAGGCGGTGACGGTGAAGGCGCATGCGCGCACCGTCGTGCCGGATGCCGACGATCATCTCACCATCGGCGCGCTCGCCGACGTACAGGTGCATGCGGATCGGCTGGAGCTGTCCACGGGCGAGTGATGCGGGGTGAATGGGGCCGATCCCTCCTGCGTACGTCATGTCCCCACTGACTGGCGCGGGCATGGACCGAGCCGATCCCTCCCTCAGTCGGCTACGCCGACAGCTCCCTCCCTTGGAGGGAGCACGAGCTTTTCCCCATGTTCTCCCTCCTTGGGAGGGAGATGTCACGGCATAAGCCGTGACAGAGGGAGGGCTGAAGCCCGAGACGCTCCGGTAACAGAGGAATGAACATCAAAATGCCCTCTGCGCACCATCCCGCTTAGCTGAGGATCGCCGCGATGATGGCGATGAAGATCGGGCTGGTCATCGTGGACAGCAGAATGCCGTCGCGCGCGAACGTAAGACCCACGTTGTACCGGGCCGCATAGTTGTACACGTTCTGGCCGGTCGGCAGCGCGGCGAGCACCACGCACGCATACAGCGTGGCCCCGCGGAATCCCATCACGAAGTAGGCGAGCAGGAACGCGATGATCGGCATCACAATGTTCTTCAGAATCGCCACGGTGAAGATCGCCGGACGGTCGCCCTTCTGCTGCAGCGGCTTGGTGCCGTGCAGGGACATGCCAAACGCCATCAGGATCATCGGCACCGCGGAATCGCCGATCATATCGATCGGATCGAACAGATAGTTCGGCAGGAACCAGCCGGTCTTCGCATGCACGGCCGACAGCACGATGCCCAGCAGCGATCCGATCAGCAGCGGCTGGTGCAGCGGCTGCTTCGCGATCTCCTTGACCGACACCTTGCCCTTGGTCGTCACGTCGAGCACCGTCAGACCGACCGGCGTGAACACGGCCTGCTGCATCACCAGAATCGGCGCCACCAGCGCCGGATTGCCAAGAATGTACGTGGCGATCGGCAGACCGATGTTGTTCGAATTCAGATACAGCGAATTCAGTGCGCCGATCGTCGCGTCGGCCGCCTTGAGATGGAAGAACAGCCGGTTGAGCACGACGAAGACCACGCCCACGATGGCCGCCGAGAAGAACGCGACGATGATCGACGAATGAAAGATCTCGAAAATCGGTTCCTTCGACAGGATCGCGAACATCAGACACGGGCTGGACACGAAGAAGCTGAACCGATTCAGCACCATCTGCGCCTGTGGTCCGCCGATGCGCATACGTGCGGCCACATACCCCACGCCGATCACGATGCCGATGACGCAGAAACCCTCCATGGCACTCAACAAGCCAGGCATGTCGCTCCCCTCGATTGGTAACCCGTCAATACTGCCACAGTTCCCGTACTAGATGCCGTATGTTTCGGAGTATGAGCGAGACGATGGGGCATGGATCGGTCTGAGGACGGCTGTGTCCGGTGCTTGCCGGAGCGAGTCACCTCATCCGTCGGCTGCGCCGACACCTTCCCCTCAAGGGGAAGGCGGCATATCGTCTTATGAAGCTATTAGGGAAAACCTGCCTTCCCCTCGAGGGGAAGGTGGCAGCCGAAGGCTGACGGATGAGGTGCATCGCAGAAAAGTCCCCGACCCACGCACTGTTTTCTTCCGAGTGTGAGCTATGCCTCGTTGTGGGATGTGTCACGATTTCTTTGTCGGTGAACGCCGTCGGAACGGTTCGACGGTCCGTGCCGCCTAGTGCCGTCGCGATTTATAGGATCTATATCTAGTGGCGACACGCTGATTTGGTGACTAGATGTAGTGGTTTACGTGGTCTGATGGTGATGTAGTCTTGGGGAACGCAACAACGAAACGCAGGCCAGAACGACGGAGGATCCCATGCCCATCACGGTATTCACCAAACCGCATTGCCCACAGTGCGACGCCACCAAGCGCCAGTTCGACAAGCTCGGCCTGCCGTACGAAACCGTGGACCTGAGCAAGAACCCATCCACACTCGAGCAGCTGCACGAGGCCGGCTTCCGTCAGGCGCCCGTCGTGATCACCCCCGTCGACTCGTGGAGCGGATACCGGCCGGACCTGATCCGCGCCTACGCCAAGCAGACGGCGGTCCACGCATGAGCGTCGCGGCCGATGCCGCTGACATCGCCGGCGCAGCCGAACCTACCGACACGCCGGACCCCAACGGAGCGGTCGTCTACTTCTCATCCGCATCCGGCAATACGCAACGATTCGTGGAAAACTGCCGACTCGACGACATCGGCATCAACACCTACCGCATCCCATTGCGCGCCAACGAGCCCGCGCTCGCCGTACGCGAACCATACGTACTGATCGTGCCCACCTACGGCGGGGGAGACGTGCGCAAAGCCGTGCCGATCCAAGTCAAACGATTCCTCAACGATCCCGACAACCGCAGCTGGATCCGCGGCGTCATCGCCTCCGGCAACACCAACTTCGGCGAAGCGTACGCTGCCGCCGGACGCATCGTATCCGCCAAATGCCAGGTGCCACTGCTGTTCACCTTCGAACTCATGGGCACGTCCGAAGACGTAGACAAGACCCGCAGCGGACTCGCCCGATTCTTCGCCGGCATCAACCCGTAAACCCCGCGATCACAAGACCGCAACCGCAACAAGGACCGCAAACCATGACCACCTACGATCCCTCAGCCGACTACCATGCGCTCAACGCGCAGCTCAACCTCTACGACGCCGACGGCCGCATCCAGTTCAGCAAAGACAAGGAAGCCGAACGCGCATACGTGACCACGGAGATCGAACCGCACACACGCCGCTTCACCTCCACGCGCGAGCGCCTCGAATACCTCATCACCAACGACTACTACGACGCCGACGTGTTCGACCGCTACACGCCCGAATTCCTCGACGCGTTCTACGATCGCGCGGCCGCCGCCGGATACGAGTTCGAAACGTTCCTCGGCGCGTTCAAGTTCTTCCGCTCCTACGCCCTGAAATCGTTCGACGGCAAGGAATACCTCGAAGACTTCCCACAGCGTTGCGCCGCCGTGGCATTGAGCCTCGCCGCCGGCGACGAGAACGTGGCGACCTCATACCTCGACGACATGCTCTCCGGACGCTTCCAACCGGCCACGCCCACATTCCTCAACCTCGGCAAGGCGCAGCGCGGCGAACCCGTCAGCTGCTTCCTCGTACGCATCGAAGACAACATGGAATCGATCTCCCGCGGCATCAACGCCGCCCTGCAGCTCAGCAAGCGCGGCGGCGGCGTAGCCCTGCTGCTCAGCAACCTGCGCGAACTCGGCGCACCGATCAAACACATCGAAAACCAGTCCAGCGGCGTCGTGCCCGTCATGAAGCTCCTCGAAGACAGCTTCTCCTACGCCAACCAGCTCGGCGCCAGGCAAGGCGCAGGCGCGGTATACCTGAGCGCCCACCACCCCGACATCCTGCGCTTCCTCGACACCAAGCGCGAAAACGCCGACGAAAAGATCCGCATCAAATCCCTCGCCCTGGGCGTCGTCGTGCCAGACATCACGTTCGAACTCGCCAAGCGCAAGGAAAAAATGGCGCTGTTCAGCCCCTACGACGTAGAACGCGTCACCGGCAAGCCGTTCGCCGACGTGCCGATCAGCGAAAACTACGACAGGCTCGTGGCCGACGACCGCATTCGCAAGACCTACATCGACACCAGAAAGTTCTTCACCACCCTCGCCGAACTCCAATTCGAATCCGGCTACCCGTACATCGTGTTCGAAGACACCGTCAATCGCGCCAACCCGATCGACGGTCGCGTCACCATGTCGAACCTGTGCTCCGAAATCCTGCAGGTACAGGAGCCGAGCACCTACAACGACGACCTCAGCTACGCCCACGTCGGCCGCGACATCTCCTGCAACCTTGGCTCGCTCAACATCGCCAAAGCCATGGATGGCGGCCTCGTCTCCACCGTGGAAACCGCCGTGCGCGCCCTCACCGCCGTCGCCGAACACACCAGCATCGACTCCGTCCCCTCCATCCGCCGCGCCAACGAAGAAGGCCACGCCATCGGCCTCGGCCAAATGAACCTCCACGGCTTCCTCGCCCGCGAAGGCATCACATACGGCAGCGACGAAGCCCTCGACTTCACCGACGTCTACTTCATGACCGTCGCCTACCACGCCTACCGAGCCTCCCACGCGCTCGCCGTGGAACGCGGCCGCGCATTCGTCGGATTCGAACGATCCGCCTACGCCAAGCCGGCAGGCCAGGGCAACTACTTCGACAAGTACACCGGACAAGGCGAATACGCCGACGGACACTACGTCCCCGGGCCGAAGACCGACCGCGTGCGCGCGCTATTCGACCACTACAACATTGCCGTACCGACCGCCAGCGACTGGGCCGCACTACGCGACGCCATCCTCGCCGACGGCATCTACAACCAAAACCTCCAAGCCGTCCCACCCACCGGATCCATCTCCTACATCAACCACAGCACCTCATCCATCCACCCCATCGTCTCCCCAATCGAAATCCGCAAAGAAGGCAAACTCGGCCGCGTCTACTCCCCCGCGCCATACATGACCAACGACAACCTGCCGTTGTTCCGCGACGCCTACGACACCGGCTGGAAGGCCATCATCGACACCTACGCCGCCGCCACCCCCCACGTGGATCAAGGCCTTTCCCTCACCCTCTTCTTCCCCGACACCGCCACCACCCGCGACGTCAACAAGGCCCAGATCTACGCCTGGCGCAAAGGCATCAAGACGCTCTACTACATCCGCATACGGCAGAGGGCGCTTTCCGGCACCGAAGTCTCCGGTTGCGTCTCCTGCACCCTCTGACGGCGCGTCGTCGGCGTTGCTCCAGACTCGACGTACCTTCGTACGCCTTCGTCTGGTGCGCCTTGACGCCGCGCGCGTCAGAGGGTGCAGGATGGTCTCAGGTTCAGAATCCTGGGAGTTGAGGTCCTTCGGTCCGGATAGCCGGGGCTCCTTCGGTCGGGGAGTTGGGGGCGTCGAGCTTGGGAGCTGGAGGCTGGATTTGGGGTCCTTCGGTCCGGGAGTCACGGGAGCTTGGGGTCCTTCGGTCCGGGAGTCACGGGAGCTTGGGATCCTTCGGTTTGGGGGTTGCGGGAGCTTGAGGTCCTTCGGCCGGGAGTTGGGAGCTGGGCTTGAGGGCCTTCGGCCGGGGGGATGGGGGAGTGGGGCTTGGGATTTCGGGAGAAAGTCGGAATCCGGAGTGCTCCCTCCTTGGGAGGGAGCTGGCGCGCGGCAGCGCGACTGAGGGAGGGATCCGCTCGCACTCGTCGAAGTCACGCCTTGTTCGTTGTCCAATCAGTCACACATCACACAAAGGAGTTCACATGTCACCCATGATCTACCGGGCGATCCTGCGCATCACTGCGCCCGAGGAATTCGCCGACCGTACCGTTTCCACAGACACCAAGGAGGACTGACATGGCGCCGATCTCCGTGCCACGCAAACCGCTCAAACTCATCGACCGTGTCAGCGCGATCAACTGGAACCGACTCGAAGACGACAAAGACCTCGAGGTATGGGACCGACTCACCGGCAACTTCTGGCTGCCCGAAAAAGTCCCTGTCTCCAACGACATCCCCAGCTGGCAGTCCATGAGCGACGAGGAACACACGCTCACCATGCGCGTATTCACCGGCCTGACGCTGCTCGACACCATCCAAGGCACCGTGGGCGCCGTCTCCCTCATCCCCGACGCGCTCACCCCGCACGAGGAAGCCGTGTACACCAACATCGCGTTCATGGAATCCGTACACGCCAAGTCCTACTCCAGCATCTTCTCCACACTCTGCTCGAGCGAACAGATCGACGCCGCGTTCGCATGGAGCGAGAACAACGAGTACCTGCAAAAGAAAGCGCAGATCGTGCTCGACTACTACGAAGGCGACAGCCCCCTCAAGCGCAAGGTGGCCTCCACCCTGCTCGAATCATTCCTCTTCTACTCCGGCTTCTACCTGCCGATGTACTTCTCCAGTCACGCCAAACTCACCAACACCGCCGACGTGATCCGCCTCATCATCCGCGACGAAGCCGTGCACGGCTACTACATCGGCTACAAATACCAGCGCGGACTCGAACGCGTGAGTGAAGCCAAACGCGAGGAACTGCGCGAATACACGTACGAACTGCTCAACGAGCTGTACGACAACGAAGTGGGCTACACCGAATCCCTGTACGCCGGCGTCGGACTCGTCGACGACGTGGAAAAATTCCTGCGCTACAACGGCAACAAGGCACTCATGAACCTCGGCTATCCGGCGCTGTTCCCCGCCGAGGCGTGCGACGTGAACCCGGCGATCATCGCATCGCTCTCGCCCAACGCCGACGAAAACCACGACTTCTTCTCCGGCTCCGGCTCGTCATACGTGATGGGCAAGGCCGAGGACACCGACGACGAGGACTGGGACTTCTGAGCGAGGTTTTCTCAGACACAGCCTCCGAATGAGGCCACGGGCATTGGCCGCGCGCCGCGGGAAACACCACCACGCGGCGCGCGGGGGCATAGGGTGCATAAGAGGCGGCATGGCGGGCCGATAACACGGAACGGGCAGACGTCAGGTACTATGTTGAAAAGGCTGTGAACGCTCACTGTTCACGTGTATTCGCATGGTGTCCCATATAGACCGACCATTCTGGGTGCTTCGTGCTTGTGCGCCGAAGCAGCCATTGACTGTTTGCTGTCGTGATAGTGAGGTGTTGTAAGCATGGCAGGAAAGCGCGTTTCCATCTTTGAGGTCGCCAAGGCGGCCGGAGTGTCCCATCAGACGGTGTCCCGTGTGATCAATCATTCCCCGAACGTGTCTCCCGCCACCCGAGCCAAGGTCCAGGCGGCCATCGATCGTATGGGGTACCGGCCGTCCAGCGCCGCACGAGCGCTCGCCACGCAGCGTACCAAGACCATCGCGCTGATCGCCGGCGGCGTCAGCTACTTCGGACCGCTCGCCACCATCTCCTCCATCGAAGGCATGGCCCGCAAGCACGACCTGTACGTGTCCATCTCCATCCTCAACGACCACGAGTACACGCAGGAGGCCTTCGAACAGGTGGCCAACGCGTGCCTCGAACAGGGCGTGGAAGCGTTCGTGTTCGTGGCCCCCACCGAGCCCATGGTGCAGGCCGCACTCGGCGCCCGCATCAAGGTGCCGCGCGTGCTGCTCACCTCGTCGCACGGCGGAACTGACATCGAATCCGTGATCGCCAAGGACCCCAACATCGCATGCCTCGGCATCGACCAGTGGGGTGCCATGCGCACCATCGCCAAGCACCTGGCCTCCCTCGGGCATACCGGCGCGCTGTACCTCGCCGGCCCGGGAGACTGGCGAGATGCCGCAACCCGACGCGCCGCATGGGAGCATGAATCCGCGGCCGCCGGCATCAAATCCGACGTGATCGAAGTGGGCAGCTGGTCCGGCGAGGACGCCTACCAGCGCATGGGCGCATACCTCGACGCGCTCGCCGATCCCAAGGCCGACATGCCCACCGCCATCGTGGCCGCCAACGACATGCAGGCGCTCGGTGTGCGCCGCGCGCTCTACGACCGTGGCTTCTACGTGCCGCGCGACGTGAGCCTGGTGGGCTTCGACGACATGCCCGGCGTGGACAACGCCATCCCTCCGCTGACCACCATCTCCCCGGACTTCTCGAACCTGGGCGTGGCCGCCATGAGCACCGTGTTCTCGCTGATGGGTGGTGGTGATCCCGTGGAGCTGCCGCTGCGCCATGGCGTCGGTGTGATCGGGGCGCCGCTGGTGGTGCGTGAATCCACCGCGGCTCCCGCAGCTCGCTGAGCGAATTCCTCGTAGCTCATACGGTTCCGGAACATACGGATTGTACGGAACATACGGATTGTAGGATTCCGGGGTGCAATGGTGGCCGGTGCGCGCAATGCGTGCCGGCCTTTGTCGTCATTGCCGCACGTCGCCGTCATGCGTGTTCGGGGCTCCTTGTCAGCGGTCTTGGGGCCTGGTGTGTTGGAGCCCGGTGTGTTCCGGTGGGAATTTCCGGGACTTTCGAGGGTGAATGTTCGTTTTCCGGGATGGAAGTGGGGGAGTCTTCTCGGGTGGCGTCGCACAACTCGAAGATACCGAAAAGCGAGCGGCCATTTTTCAACGTTCTGATTTCGGTATCTTCGATTTGTGAACCGCTTGGCATCGAGACCAGGGCGTCGATGCGACATCTTCTCCCAAAAGCGCTCGGAAACCGGACGTGAACCGCACATTGGGCGCTGAACCGCGGCGTGGGCTCCTCGCTAGGGTCCTCGTCGGGGCTTTGCGACGCCCCTGCGGAACACGGGAAAAAATCTCCTAAATTTCCTCTCGCTCAGCTTGCGTGGCGGGTAGGCGTCGCGCTACACTGAAACCAGTTATGTGAGCGTTCACATGCAGAGGGCCACATACCCAGGGCCACGGACCCGTTCGGACCCTGCGCAGCTTTACGGCGCAACGACGGCGTTGGTAACCATCGACGGCGTGAACCGTCACCAAGATCGACCATAAGGAGTACACGAATGAGCGATGTATCCGAGACCGACATCTCCACGATCGTAGAAAAGATTCGGGCCGGCAAGACCTCGCTGGGCATCGAGTTCGGTTCCACCCGCATCAAGGCGGTGCTGATCGACGACAACTACAAGACCATTGCCTCCGGCGACTACCAGTGGGCCAGCCACCTCGAGGACGGCCTGTGGAGCTACTCCCAGGAGGAGATCTGGAAGGGCCTGCAGAGCGCGTATGGCGCCATGGCATGGGATGTGAACCAGGCCTACGGCGTGAAGCTCACTCGCATCGGTCACATCGGCTTCTCCGCCATGATGCACGGCTACCTCGCCTTCGACAAGAATGGCGAGTTGCTCGTGCCGTTCCGCACCTGGCAGAACACCAACACCCACGAGGCTCACCTCAAGCTCTCCGATCTGTTCCAGTACAACATCCCGGAGCGCTGGAGCATCGCTCACCTGTACCAGGCCGTGCTCAACAAGGAAGAGCACGTAGGCAAGGTCGCCTACTTCACCACCCTCGCCGGCTACGTGCACTGGAAGCTCACCGGCAAGAAGGTCATCGGCGTGGGCGATGCGTCCGGCATGTTCCCCATCGATCCGAAGACCCACACCTGGGAGAAGGACCTGCTCGCCAAGTTCTCCGCCCTGCCTGAGGTCGCCGCTCAGCCCTGGAAGATCGAGGACCTGCTGCCCGAACCGCTCGTCGCCGGTACCCCGGCCGGTGAGCTGACCCCCGAAGGCGCCAAGCTGCTCGACCCGTCCGGCGATCTGCAGCCGGGCATCGTGCTCGCCCCGCCGGAAGGCGACGCCGGCACCGGCATGGTCGCCACCAACTCCGTGCGCGTGCGCACCGGTAACGTCTCCGCCGGTACCTCCATCTTCGCCATGGTCGTGCTCGAGAAGAAGCTCGCCCGCCTGCACCCCGAAGTCGACCTCGTCACCACCCCGGCCGGCGACCTTGCTGGCATGAGCCACGCCAACAACTTCACCTCCGACCTCAACGCCTGGGTTGGCCTGTTCGGCGAGTTCGCCAAGGCCATCGACCAGCCCGTCAACACCGGCGCCCTCTACGGCACCCTGTTCCGTCTGGCCATCAGCGACCAGGCCGACTCCAACGCCGGCGGTCTGCTCAACTACCCGTTCCGCTCCGGCGAGTTCCTGGCCGGCCTCGAAGAGGGCCGTCCGCTGTTCGCCCGCAGCCCCGAGGCCCACATGAACCTCGCCAACTTCATGCGCGCCCAGCTGTTCAGCGCCTTCAGCCCCGTCAAGATCGGCATGGACGTCATGACCAAGGATGAGGAAGTCAAGATCGACTCCCTCGTGGGCCACGGCGGTATCTTCACCACCCCGAAGGTGGCCCAGAAGATCCTCGCCGCCGCGTTCAACACCCCGATCAAGGTCATGTCCACCGCCGCCGAAGGTGGCGCCTGGGGTATGGCCGTGCTCGCCGACTACCTGTGGCACACTCCGTGGCCGCTGGCCGACTACCTTGACCAGCGCGTCTTCAAGGACGCCCAGTCCACCACCGAGACCCCGGATCCGAAGGATGTGGAAGGCTTCGAGAACTTCTTCGCCCGCTTCCAGGCCGGTCTCGCCATCGAGAAGAGCGCCGTGCGCAACATCGATCTCGAAAGCAAGTAATAGCAAGCAAAAGCAACTGATTTTTTGAAATTAATCGAAAGGAATGTGAGAGATGGCTACTTTGGCTGATTACGGTCCCGAGGTTCGTGCCGAGGTCAAGCAGGTGCGTGAGGTGGTGTCCAACCTGCACCAGCAGCTGATCAAGTGGAACCTGGTCGTGTGGACGGCCGGCAACGTGTCGCAGCGTCTGCACACCGCCGATCTGTTCGTGATCAAGCCGTCGGGCGTGCGCTACGAGAACCTGACCCCGAACTCGATGGTCGTGGTGGATCTGGACGGCAACGTGGTCGACGGCACTGAGGCTCCCAGCTCGGATACTGCCTCCCACGCGTACATCTACCGCAATATGCCGGACGTGTACGGCGTGGTGCACACGCACTCCACGTACGCGACCGCGTGGGCTGCCACGGGCCAGAACATCCCGTGCGGCCTGACGATGATGGGCGACGAGTTCGGCGGCCCGGTGCCGGTGGGCCCGTTCCGTCTGATCGGCTCCGAGGCCATCGGCAAGGGCGTCGTCGAGACGCTGAAGAAGTACCCGAAGTCCCCGGCCGTGCTGATGCAGAACCATGGTCCGTTCACGATCGGCAAGGACGCTGAGGGCGCGGTCAAGGCCGCGGCCATGACCGAGGAGGTGGCACACACCATGTGGGCCGCCAAGCAGCTCGGCGAGATCATCGAGATCGACCAGGCCGACATCGACAAGCTCAACGACCGCTACCAGAACGTCTACGGCCAGCACTGATGTGATGGAGCGTCGTCGGCGTTGCTCCTCGGTCGGCGTGCCTTCGTACGCCTTCCCTCGGTGCGCCTTGACGACGCACGCATCGCACCGGCGTCAGGTCGGCGAATCAATGCCGCACATGGTATCCGGGTGCGACGGGCCCCGGTGATCGGGGTTCCGCGTGACTGAATGAATGGGGTGTGGATCCTCCCTTGGGAGGGTTCGCACCCCATTCGCGTATTACCGCCGGTTCCGGCGTAGCCGGGCTTCCCCTCGAGGGGAAGCTGACGGCCGAAGGCCGACTGATGAGGTGATACCACCTTCCATCGCGACCACCGGCGGACTCCCCGTGTTGCGGATGCCGTCGGACCGCCGCGATCTCTCGTATCCCGAGCCGAGAGGGTCGTGGCCGCCCTCCCTCTGTCACGGCGATGCCGTGACATCCCCCTCCCCGGGAGGGGGAACCAAGGGGTCTATCCACGAGTTGTGCATCCTTCGACGGCCCATGTACGCCGCTATCACCCGATATGGAGGTCCTCGCCGGGATGCGCGATCCTTTCCAGCGCTCCTATTCCAAGAGTTTTTCCCGGAAAACTATCCCGATATCGAGCATATTCCACCGGTCTGCTGCGCGGCTACCGAGCAAAGGACCTCCGAATCGATGGATGGCATTCCGCAAAGAGTCATAAAGACCTCCAAAACGGAGATAGCCTCATCCAGATGACGATATCGCCGAGGATATCGTCTGGTCCGGCGACGCGTGTGCCCCTCCGAGATGAATGATGGGCCACGAGAATCCGTAGCCTCGCATGATTTGCCGCCGGCAACGCATCGATGTCCACTGCCGTAATCCGAGAGAAGGAGATCCGGCTATGGGTGTCCCGTTCCGTCATCGCCCTAGGTTCCGTCAGCATTGCACGGAGCGATCCAGCCGAACTTTTGGGGAATTCAGGGAATTTGAGGTACGAGCTCGAGAGGAATGAGGAATATATAGAGGAATAGACGCCCATGATCTGAAGCCATCGCGCCAGGGGACAGGTCGCAGACGATCCAGTCGGCGCGGCGGAGGCTGGATGTAGTCCACTGCGCCGGGGGAGGAGCAGGTCGGCGGCATCTTCGTTCGCCACGACGCTCAGCAGCATAAGCCACCGCGCTGTGGGACAGGTCCCTCGATCCAGCAGCAGCAATGCAGCAGTGCAGTAATGTGGCAATGCTGCGATGCAGTAATGCAGCGATGCGGCAATGCGGCGATGCAGTAGTGCAGTAGTGCAGTAGTGCAGTAGTGCGGCAATGCAGCGATGTGGCGATGTGGCAGTGCAGTAGTGCAGTAATGCGGCAATGTGGCAATGCAGCGGTGCAGCAATACAGAGAGCCGGCTCTTCTCACACGTCCATTCTCCCTATATTCACGCCATGCAATGCGTTCGCGATATTCGCTCGTGTCCTCCGCGCACTCGCAATGTGCGACACGCCCGAAGTTATGGCCCGCTATCGATCTTTCTTATTTGTAATTAGTTTCATCGCTTACTCACTAATGAGCATAAAAACACAAGATGTTACATTTATGTGAGATTGAAACCGCTATTTCGATAAAAAATGTTCGTTTGAGGTTGATTTATGTGAGCGCTCTCAGGTTTTTGGAAAATTGTGGAAAACGCATGGTAAACCACGGATGTGAACGATGCGCATTTCGCTTGACATGTTTTTTTGTGAGCGGTAACATTTCAATCAGCTACCGAGACAGAACGAACTTGGGCGAACATGTTCGTTCCTGATCGATTGGCCGACGGAGTCCTCTGGTTCGTTGGTGTCCCGTGCAGGACGTCCGTCACAAGGGTGAAACAAAAATCAAGGAAGAACAATGTCTCAGACTTCTCAGAGCGCTGTTAAGCAGGGCTCGATGAAATATGTGGTCATTCTGGCGGTCAGCGCCGGTCTGGCTGGTCTGCTTTACGGCTACGATACCGTGAGCATCTCGGGTGCCATTGTGTACCTGTCCGCGCTGTGGAAGCTTCCCGCAGCTTTGGAAGGCCTCATCATTTCCTCCATCATGATCGGTGGCGTGATCGGTGTGGGCGTCTCCGGCTTCATCTCCGATCGCATCGGTCGTCGTCCGGTGCTGATGATCGGTGCCGCGGCCTTCTTCGTGGCTGCTCTGTGGTCCGCCATGGTGAACGATCCGACCTCCATGATCATCGCTCGTATCCTCGGTGGTCTGGGTATCGGCCTTGCCTCCTCGCTGTCCATCACGTACATCACCGAGTGCGCTCCGGCCAAGTACCGTGGCACCCTGTCCTCGATGTACCAGCTGCTCACCATTCTTGGTATCTTCCTGACCAACCTCATCAACTTCTGGATCGCCGGCATGGGCGGCATCCACTCCGACTTCGCCGATCACGCCTGGCGTTGGATGCTGGGCATCGGTGCCCTCCCGGCCCTGATCCTCTTCATCGCTCTGGCCGTGTCTCCTGAGTCCCCGCGCTTCCTGCTGCAGTCCGGCAACCAGGAGAAGGGCTTCGCCGTGCTCGAGCGCATCGGTGGTACCGTGAACGCTCAGCAGGAAGTCAAGGAGATCAACGCCTCCATCGCCGAGAACGCCAAGGGCAAGCTGTCCGATCTGTTCCACGCCCCGCTGGCTCACGCCATGGTCATCGGCATCTTCCTGGCCATCTTCAACCAGGCCGTTGGTCAGAACGCCATCTCCTACTACGCTCCGACCATCTTCAAGCCGATCTTCAAGGGCGATACCGCTTCCTTCCTGTGCTCCACGTTGATCGGTCTGGTCGAGTTGATCTTCACCTTCGTTGGCATGTACCTCATCGACAAGCTCGGTCGTAAGCCGCTGATGCTCGCCGGTTCTCTCGGCATGTGCGTCTTCTACTTCCTCATGGGTCTGTCCATGCTGCTCAACTGGTCCGGTGTCCTCACGCTGATCTTCGCCTGCCTGGTCATCGCGTCCTTCGCCTTCTCGATGGGCCCGGTCACCTGGGTTATGATTTCCGAGCTCTTCCCGACCTACCTGCGTGGCCGCGCTTCCGGTCTGTGCACCGTGTTCCTGTGGGGCGCCAACTTCCTGGTCGCCCAGTTCACCCCGGTCATGTTCAGCGCCTGGGGCGGCGGCACCTTCATCTTCTGGGCTGCCATGGATCTCATTGCCTTCCTCGGCGTGAAGTTCCTGGTGCCTGAGACCAAGGGCAAGACCCTTGAGGAGATCCAGTCCTTCTGGACCAAGTGATCTCTTCGAGATAGTCGAGATAACTCAATATGATCGCGGATTCGGACGGGCGACACGATTGCCCGTCCGGCCCGCAACTGCTACACTGATCAGTAGCGATATGTGAGCGTTCACATACCCCTTCAAAAACGTAACTCCAACCAAAAAGCACACAGCACAAAGGAGTCAATTATGGTTATGGAGAACCCCTTC
Organism: Bifidobacterium callimiconis; assembly: GCF_003952005.1. Lineage (GTDB taxonomy): Bacteria > Actinomycetota > Actinomycetes > Actinomycetales > Bifidobacteriaceae > Galliscardovia > Galliscardovia callimiconis. The sequence goes on along the minus strand of NZ_QXGJ01000004.1, from coordinate 165,629 downwards.
GAGGGCAAGGAAATCTGGTTCGGCGTCGGTTCGCAGGACCTCTACGGTGAGGAAGCCCTTCGTCAGGTGGCCATCCACTCCGGCGAAATGGTCGACTACCTGAACAAGACCGGCAAGATCCCGGCCAAGATCGTCCTCAAGCCCACCCTGAAGTCCTCCGACGGCGTGAAGGAATTCATGGTCGAGGCCTCCGCCAACCCGAACGTCATCGGTGTGATCACCTGGTGCCACACCTTCTCCCCGGCCAAGATGTGGATCCGTGGCCTCGAAGTGCTGACCAAGCCGCTGCTGCAGCTGGCCACCCAGCACCACAAGGAGATCCCGTGGGAGACCATCGACATGGACTTCATGAACCTGAACCAGGCCGCCCACGGCGACCGTGAGTTCGGTTACATCGTCTCCCGCCTCGGCATTCCGCGCAAGATCGTCGTCGGCCACTACACCGACCCCGAGGTCGCCGAGAAGGTCGGCACCTGGGCTCGCGCCTGCGCCGGCTGGGACGCCTCCAACAACATGAAGGTCATGCGCTGGGGCGACAACATGCGTAACGTCGCCGTCACCGAAGGCGACAAGACCGAAGCCGAGCGCGTGTTCGGCGCTTCCATCAACACCTGGGCCGTCAACGAGCTCGTCGCCGCCTACGACGCCGTCAAGGACGATCAGGTCAAGGAGATCATCGAAGACTACAAGGCCAAGTACGACGTGGATCCGGCCCTGCTGGACGCCAAGTACGACTCCCTGTTCATCGCGGCCAAGGAAGAGGCCGCCATGGTCAACATGATGCGCGAGAACGGCTGCACCGCCGGTGTCGACAACTTCGAGGACCTCGGCGCTCTCCCGCAGCTGCCCGGCGTTGGCCCGCAGCGCTTCCCGTCCGAGTACGGCTGGGGCTTCTCCGCCGAAGGCGATTGGAAGACCTCCGTCCTCGTCCGCATCGGTGCCGTCATGGGCTACGGCCTTGAGGGTGGCGCCTCCCTGATGGAGGACTACTCCTACAACTTCACCGAGGGCAACGAGCTCGACATGGGCTCCCACATGCTCGAGGTCTCCCCGGCCATCGGCACCATCGCCAAGCCGAAGCTCGAGATCCACCCGCTCGGTATCGGCGGCAAGGCCGACCCGGTCCGCCTGGTCTTCTCCGGCGCCCCCAAGAAGGATGCCGTCGTCGTCTCCATGGCCGACGAGCGCGAACGCTTCCGCCTGCTCATGGACGTCGTCGACGTCGTCGAGCCGCAGGGCTCCCTCAAGGCCCTGCCTTGCGCCCGCGCCGTCTGGAAGCCGCAGCCGTCCCTGAAGACCGCCGTCCAGTGCTGGATCACCGCCGGCGGCTCCCACCACACCTGCATGACCACCTCCGTCGGTCGTGAGGCTTGGGAGGACTTCGCCCGCATCGCCGGCGTCGAACTCGCCGTCATCGACGACAAGACCACCACGCGCCAGTTCGAGAAGGAGCTGGAGCTGTCCGAGATGTACCACCGTCTCAACAACCGCCACTGATAAAAATTCAATAACGGAGCGTTATCGTCGCATCGGCGAGTTCGACGTACTGTTGTACGCCTTCGCTCTCCGTTGCGGCGATACCGCACTCGTTATTGAATTTTTATCGGCTGTGATGTGTAATCGGCGTCTTTCATCGCACCGATGCCACACGCATCACCGCAATATTGTGAAAATTCAATAACGGAGCGTTATCGTCGCATCGGCGAGTTCGACGTACTGTTGTACGCCTTCGCTCTCCGTTGCGGCGATACCGCACTCGTTATTGAATTTTTATCGGCTGTGATGTGTAATCGGCGTCTTTCGTGCAGATTACGCATCATTCCGATCGCCGTCGGACGATTACGTTCGGTGGATACAACTTAATATCGATGGCAGTGGTCGGGCGGGACTCCTTTGTCGTCCAGCTGATGCCATCAAGAACTCGACGATCATGTGCGATCGGTATCTCCGTCAGGAGGCATGATCCGTCCGAAGTTCCTGCGCAAGCAGTAGTCTATTCTCTTTCTTTTCTTCTCTCCTTCCTTCCCGAGAGGGCCGCTTCCAACACGGAAACGGCCCTCTTTTTCATTTCTTCCCTACATCTTCGTCCGCGTCGCTCCATATAGGCCTTAGTGTGAGTTCACACTAAGACTCGCTCCCTCAAAAACGTTGAAATTCCAACACCCATACTTTTTAGTGTGATCACACTAAGGGGAGTGGGGGATTGCTATATGGGCAGATTTCGTATTGTGGGATGCGTGGCGGGCTGATCCGCCAGTCGACGATGATCCGGTAATCGATCACTAGGCAAACAATTCGTGATAGTTCGGTGAAACAGGGTGCAGTACGGGGATAGTAGAATCCTTGTATTTGCAATGTTTTTGATGAAATTTAGTGGGTATTCCGTTACGGTTCGGGGTGTGTTGCGGGGGCTTCAGACATAACGGACGTTTGGTTAGCGTGACCTCTTGAACTATCCCTGTGAATCCGTCGGAATATCCGATAACGAATTCCGGGGACTCAATCGGAGAATCTAGGGAGCATACATCATGACAGTCCTGAACAGGACCGGGTTGCGTGCAGCCGCCAAGGCGGCAATCGCCGCCGTCGTTTCGGTCGCTACGTTCGGCACACTTGCCGTGGCCGGTGCCGGAACCGCCGTGGCCGACGACAATCTCAGTCTGCCGCAGCCGGAAAGCTCGAAGAACGTCACCCGCAACGATGACGGCACCTACACGATGACGTTCGGCGTCACCGGCAAGACCGCGCAGAGCAGCATCACCAAGACCGCGCCGACCGACATCGTGCTCGTCGTCGACAAGTCCAACAGTATGAAGGGCGATCGTTTCACCACCGCCAAGAACGCCGCCACCGGTCTGGCAAAGAAGCTGCTCACCGCCGACAACGCCAAGTCCGGCGTGGTGCGCATGTCCGTCGTGACGTTCGACACCTACGCCCAGGCCGCATCGGATTGGACCACCAGCGCCAGCGCGGTGAGCGGTGCAATCGGCAGCCAGCCGGGTTACTGGGACAACACTCGCGGTGGCACCAACTGGGATGACGCCATCGAAAAGGCCAACGCCAAGCCCACCGGTCGAGATTCCACCAAGTACATCGTGTTCCTGTCCGATGGTCTGCCCACCTACCGCAACGGCGGTCGGAACGGCATCTCCGGCAACGGTCAGGACGACCGCAACGGCCAGAACTATGCCGCCGCCCTCGCCGAAGCCAACAAGCGCGGCAATGCCGTGCTGTACTCCGTGAGCGCCGCCGGCGAGGCCAACGCGAACATGAAGAAGCTCGCCGAGGAAACCACGCCGCAGGGCACCTACTTCGACGGCAGCAACACCGCCAAGCTCAACGCCGCCTTCGACAGCATCTACGACAAGATCACCTCCACCGCCGCCTACAGCAATGTCGTGGTCAGCGACAAACTGTCCGACTACGTGACCTTCGCCGAGACCAATGCGGATGGTACGCCTGTCTTCACCGCCACCAAGGGCGGCAAGGCATGGGCGGACGCTCCCCAGCCCAAGGTCGCGGCCGACGGCAAGACCATCACCTGGAACCTCGGTTCTGCCGAGCTTGACACCGTGGAATACCAGCTGTCCGTAAAGCTCAAGCCCACGCAGGGCGCCTACGATCAGGCCGCGAAGAACGGCAAGGAATCCACCTTGCCATCCAATGATGCCGCCACCGTGAACTACGACGTCGTCACCAAGGTCAACGGTCAGGCAGGCAAGCCCCAGCACGGCACTCCGGTCACGCTGAAGCCCGGCACCATCACCGTGCCCGTGTCCCAGGTGACCATCACCAAGGTCTGGGTCGGCAAGGACCCGTCCTCCGACAGCATCACCGTGAAGCTGCTCAAGGACGGCAAGGACTATCAGGACGTCGAACTCACCAAGGCCGACAACTGGACCAAGACCGTGATCGTGCCCGCCGGCACCGACTCCTACACGTGGAGCGTGGCCGAACCCACCGTGGATGCCGGCTACACCGCCGCCATCGCCGGCGACAACAACAAGAAGTTCGCCGCCGGGACCGCCGACAACGCCAAGATCACCGTCACCAACACCTACAAAGCCAAGCCGGTGAAGCCCGATGACGGCAACAAGTCAGAGACCAAGCCTTCCGAACCCGCCAAGCCTTCCGCTCCGTCCACTACGGAGCAGAAGACTCAGAAGACCCAGACCCCGGCCAAGCAGCAGGCCAAGAAGACCCAGTCCGAGCAGCTGAGCCGCACCGGCGCCGCGATCACCGGCGTGGCGATCGCAGGACTGGTCGTCCTCGCAGCCGGTGGTGCGCTGCTCGTCGCACGTCGCCGTGAGATCAACTCCATCTGATCGTTGATCGCCGGTCTCCGACGTCAGTGATGCCGGAAAACACTTGGCAATCAGTGACGTCGCAACGAACACAAGTAGGCCCTCCCGCACTGGTTATGTGGGAGGGCCTACTTGTGTTCTGCGGGTTCTGTGGCCGTTTCTATTGCCGTGATATCCGCGACCGTCCAAGAAAACCAATCACACCGCCTGATACAGACGATCGACGTGCTACCGCCAACACGCCTTACCGCTTGCCGGCGTAGACCTCGTTATCGATCACGTCGGCGAACACGGTATTCACCTTCGGACGCACCACCTTGAGCGACGGCGTCAGGCAGCCATTGTCCTGCGTGAAACGGTCCGGCAGCACCACGAACTTGCGCACCGACTCGGCACGCGACACCTGCGAGTTCGCCTTGTCCACGAACACCTGGATCTCGTCGCGCACCGTCTGATTCTCGGCGGCGTCGTCCAACGACATGTCGGCGGACAGGCCATGCGCGGGCAGCCACACGGCCAAGCCCTCCGGGTCGAGGGTGATCAGCGCGGCGATGAACGGGCGTCCGTCGCCGATCACCACGGCATGTTCGACGATCGGGCATTCGTTGATCGTCGCCTCCATGGGAATGGGGGAGACGTTCTTGCCGCCGGCCGTGATGATGATGTCCTTCGCACGTCCGGTGATCGTCAGCGTGCCGTCGTCGTCAAGCGAACCGAGGTCACCGGTACGCAGCCAACCGTCGTCGGTGAACGTCTCGGCCGTCTTTTCGGGAAGATTATGATAGCCACGGAACACGTTCGCGCCCTTGACCTGCACCTCACCGTCGTCGGAAATACGCACCGACGCGCCAGGCGCGCAACGACCGACCGTGCCGATGCGATTGTCATCCACGCGGGTGACGGTGAACGGCGCCGCGGTCTCGGTCATACCGTAGCCCTGGATCATCGGCAGACCGATGCCGGCGAAGAAGTGCGCCAGATCGGGGTTCAGCGGCGCGCCGCCGCATGCCACGTACTTGATGTTCGGTCCGAGAGCGCCACGAACCGTACGGTACACCGCCGACTCATACATCGCATGTTCGGAGATCTGACGCAGCGTGTGACGACGACCCTCCTGCTGCGTGCGCGACCAGTCGCGTGCGGCTTCTGCGGCCTTCATGAACAGCCGACCCTTCATGCCCATGCCGGCCTTGCGGGATGCCGCGTTGTACACCTTCTCGAACACGCGCGGCACGCCCAGCAGATACGTGGGTTTGAAGCTACGCAGATCGGGCAGCAGCGAGCGCGTGTCCGGCAGGTAGCCGACCACGCCGTCGTCGGATCCGATAGAACAGTACTGGATGTAGCGGGCGAAGCAGTGGGCGAGCGGCAGGAACAGCAGCAGTCGCGGATGCCCGTCGCAGATCATTTCCTTCATGCACACGAATCCGGCGCGCACGATGCTCAGGAAGTTTCGGTGCGTGAGTTCGGCGCCCTTCGGAGCGCCCGTGGAACCGGACGTGTACACGATCGTGGCGAGATCGTCGGCCCCCACCGAGTCGATGCGGTCGTCGAGTTCGTCGTCGCTGACGGTGACGCCCAGACCTTCGAGCGCGCCCAGCGCGTTCGCATCGAGCATGAGGATATGGTCCAGCTTCGGGCATTCATCCACCACCGACTGCAGGCGGTCGAATCGTTCCTGATCGTCGGCGATGGCGATCCGCACATCGGAGTCGTTGAGAATGCGCTTGGCCTGGGCTGCGGAATCGGTGTCGTAGATCGGCACATTCACCGCGCCGATGGCGGCCAGTGCGAAGTCGAGCACGCCCCACTCGTAGCGGGTGGAGGAGAACAGGGTCACCGCGTCGCCCTTGCGGATGCCGAACGCCATGAATCCCTTGGCGCAGGCGCGCACCAGACGGTGGAATTCGCCGGCGGTGATGTCCTGCCATGCGCCCGGACCGGTCTTGCGGCTGGCGATCACCGTGTCCTCGCCCGTACGTTCGATGCGTTCGGTGAGCAGCGAGTAGAGGGTTTCGTCGTCCCTGACCTCGATCGTTCCCGGTTCCGTGTATTCCTTCATCGATCCTCGATCCGTTCCGTAACAGTCAAATTCAGTCAAATCCTCTTCCATGCTACGTTCCGGACATGGTTTTGGCATTGTCCTATGGCATCAACTTCCACGCACAACCTTGTGCAAGGCTACAAAGCCCGTCCGGTAGTCAAGACATGCGGCCGCGAACGCACCGGCCAGACGTCTGCTCGGTTCGGCGTTCGGCGTCTGCTCGGGATGCCACTGCACAGCCATGAAGAAATCGCGGTCGGGACGATACGCGGACTCGATCACGCCGTCCGGCGCGCTTGCCTGCACTTCCACGCCGTCGCCGAGACGATGCACCGCCTGATGATGCACACTGTTGACCGGCATCGCGTCGCAGTCGATCGTGTCACAGTCGAGAATCCGACGCAGGGGAGTGCCCGGCAGGATCCGCACGTCGTGTGACGGCTCGCTGAACGGATTCCTCTGCCAATGGTCCAGCGCGTTCGGCAGGTCATCCGCGATCTGCTGGTACAGATTACCGCCGGCCAGCACGCACATCATCTGCAATCCGCGGCACACACCCAGATACGGCATATGCCGGTCGTAGGCGGAACGCAGCAGAAACGCCTCAGCATGGTCGCGCAACGGCACCGGCTCATCCATGCCGGGCAGTGTCCTGCCACCGTAGAGCACCGGATCGATGTCGTTGCCGCCGGGAATCAGCAGACCGTCCGCACGGTCGAGCATGTCCATCAGATAGTCGTCGTCCTCGGACGGATCCACGGTCAGCACGTTCGCTCCCGCGAATTCCAGCAGCCGCAGATACCCGGGGTCGATGTCGAACGCTCCCGGCACGGTCTCCGAATACTGCATCATCAACGCCACCACGGGCTTCATCGATGCCGCCTTTCCTGTCTCCCGACGCCGCGCTCGCGGCGATACACTGAATGCTAATTGCGATTATATGAGCGGAGGTTCCGACGATGACCGATTCCTTTTCCGGTGCCGACATGCTGTTGAAGGAACTTGCCGGCTCCGAATTTCCAGTATCCGACGATATCATCGAACGACTGCGCGGCATCTACGATCATCTTGTCGGCATTTCGCCGGACGATCCCGATTTTGAACGATATCTGCGGGAGGACGTGATTGAGCATGAGATGTTCGACCGCGCCGACGCCATCGATATCAGCGATTCCGTACTCGACGTCAGCGCCCGCCACAAGAACGATCCGGCGTTGCTGCCGGCGTTCTTCATCGCCTTCGAATGGTTCCACCGCTGCGAATTCGACGCCGAACGACGGCAACGATACTGGGAACGGTTCGTTCCGCTGCTGAATGTCTGCCTCGGCGGATTCTCCCTGTACCAGTACGCGCTGTCCATGTTCTACCTGTACGGCGGCGACGAACGGCGTGCGGAAGCGGCCGCGCGCAAGGCGTTGGACATCGCTCCCGACCATATCGGATTCCTGAACACCTACACCGAACAGATCCTCGACCGTGTGGAACGCGAACTCATCTCCACGGGACGACAGATGCCGGAGGACAACGACGAAGAGTCCCTCAACGAATTGCTGACGATGTTCGACAAGCGTCCGCGTGAAGGGTGGCATCCGATCTTCCACGTGAGCTACGGGCGTATCCTTGCCTGTCTCGGCCGGTATTCCGAGGCGCAGAGCGAATATTCCCGTGCGGTCGATCTGGAGAATTCCCGATACAACACGTGGATCGAATCCGGTGGCAACACCATCAAGGCCAGCACGTACGTGACCGAGATGAACGAGATCTTCGACGCGCGCAACACGTGCAACATGCTGTCGAACATGCGCTCGCTGTCGTCGGTCATCGACGACGCCCAGTCCGCGCAGAGGGACCGTGCCCGTGAACTCGATGACAAGATGGACGAACTCGGTCGGCGGTTCGACAACGAGCGCATCGACATGCTCGAATTCATCGGCTTCTTCGCCGGCATCATCTCGTTCGTCATCGCGTCGATCCAGTTGGGCGACGGGCTTGAGTTCCCCACTCGTGCCCTCATGGTGCTACTGCTCATGGGATCGTTGCTGGTGGCGTTCGGCTCCTTCTCCGCACTGCTGGAAAGCGGGCGGGCCGTCGATCCGCGCGAACCGAAACGCGGACACCTGTTCGGCATTCGCGCCGGCCTGGTGACGGTGATCGCCCTCGGACTGGTCGTTATCGTCGTGGCGTTGCTCCTGTATCTGGTCATACGGTAGGGTTTGCGATTCACTCTTTTTGGGATGGGCGAAAAGAGTGAACGGGGGAAAGGGGAGGTGGCGTTATCTGAGGCGATGATCGCCCTGACGTAACGTCGTCGATTACGCTGCAAAAAAGTATCAATTCTTTACCGTATTCAGCCATAAAACCGGGGTTTTTCGGAACGAAACTTGTATTAACGCTTCAAAGACGGGCGGATGACAACGAAGTTCCACGGTAAGGAGACGAGCATGGCGCAGGGGCTGATGCGAAGGCTGTTGCCAGGATTCCTGGCGATCGGCGTATTCATGACGGGTGATGGATTCGAACTGACGTTCCTTTCGAAATATGTGGTCGATCAGGGATTCAGCCCAGCCCAGGCATCGATGCTGTTCACCATGTACGGACTGGTGGCGGCGTTAGCCGGATGGGCGTCGGGCGTGCTGGCCGAACTGTTCGGCGCCAAGCGCATCATGCTCATCGGTGCCGTTTCGTGGATCGGACTGCATCTGGTGTTCATCGGCGTGGCACTGCCCAGCCACATGTATCCGCTGATGCTGCTGGTGTATGCGCTGCGAGGCATGGGCTATCCGCTGTTCATCTACTCGTTCGTGGTGCTGCTGGCGCAGACCGTGGATCCCGGCAAGCTTGCTTCGGCGATGGGCTGGTTCTGGACGGCGTACTCGTTCGGCATCGGCGTATTCGGCGCCTACTTGCCGGCGTTCATTACCCCGGTGATCGGCGAATACTATTCGCTGTGGGTTTCGCTGCCGTTCTCGCTCGCCGGTATGCTCATCTGCCTGTTCTTCGTGCCGAAGACCTCCAATGCGAACCTCGACGCCATGAGCACGTCCGACAAGCTGCGCGAGCTCTCCCACGGCGTGACCATCCTCGGACAGAACCGTCAGATTGCGCTCGCCGCGGTGCTGCGCGTGATTTGCAACCTCACGCTGTACGGATTCCCCGTCATCATGCCGCTGTACCTCGCCACGCACAACAACGGCGGCGGTGCATGGTTCAGGGTCACCGAATGGTCCACTATCTGGGGACTACTGTTCGTCGTCACCGTGTTCGGCAACGTGTTCTGGGGACTCATGGGCGACCGCTTCGGATGGATGCGACAGATGCGCTGGTGGGGCTGCTGGCTTTCCGCAGCCGGCACGCTCGCCATGTACTACGCCCCGCAGTTCTTCGGCCACAACCTGCCGGTCATGTACGCGTGCGCCGTGGTGCTCGGCCTGGGCATCTCCGCATTCGTGCCGATGGGCGCCGTGTTCCCCGCCCTGGAACCCGAGCACAAGGGCGCGGCGGTTTCGGCCCACAACCTCGCCTCCGGACTGACCACGTTCTGCGGACCGTTCATCGCCACGATCCTGCTGGAAACCGTCGGATTCGCCGGCGTGTGCTGGGCGTACGCAATCTGCTACCTCGGCGGTTCGCTCATCTCCGTGTGGATTCGGCCGAAGCAGCCCGGATTCGACGAGAAGGGACATCGCATCCCCGGAGCCAAGACCCTGGGCGACGCACTCGTCGAAGAGCAAGAGCGGTCCGAACAAGGCCAGACGACGCATCGAGACGCCGTCTCCGCGGCCAATCCCTCCACAGTATCCTTGGTCGTCCCCACGGCGGCCTGATCACCAACAAACCAACAAACCAACAAACCACAACAAAGGAGTATCACCATGAAGGCAGTAGTTCTCGAGAAGCAGGGCGTCATCAACGTGCGCGAGGTGCCGGACGTCCAGGCCCCCGGCCCCGGCGAGCTGCGCATCGCACCCCACACCGTAGGCGTCTGCGGCTCCGACCTGCACTACTACACTCACGGACGCGTCGGCAAGTACGTGGTCGAACAGCCGATGATCCTTGGCCACGAAGCAGCCGGCACCGTGCTCGAGGTCGGCCCCGGCGTCACCGACTTCAAGCCCGGCGACCGCGTGGCCCTCGAACCCGGCATCCCCGACATGTCCTCCCGCGCCAGCCGCCTCGGCATGTACAACGTCGACCCCGCCGTCCGCTTCTTCGCCACCCCGCCGATCGACGGCTGCCTGTGCGAAGAGGTCATCCACCCGGCCGCCTTCACCTACCACCTGCCCGACAACATGAGCTTCGGCGAAGGCGCCCTGCTCGAACCCACCGCCGTGGGCATGTGGGCCGCCACCAAGGCCCGCATCAAGCCCGGCGACGTGTGCGTCGTCACCGGCTCCGGCACCGTGGGAATGCTCACCGCCTCCGCAGCGCTCGCTGGCGGCGCATCCAAGGTGATCATTTCCGACGTTTCCGCCGTCAAGCTCGGCATCATCGGCCAGATTCCCGGCATCATCCCCGTCGACCTCACCAAGGAGGACCTCGTCGAGCGAGTCCGCGAGGAAACCGCCGGCTGGGGCGCCGACGTGGCGTTCGAATGCTCCGGCGCACCGAAGGCGTTCGAGACCTTCTGGAAGCTCATCGCCCCCGGCGGCTGCGCGGTACTCGTCGGCATCCCCGTCAACCCGGTGTCCATCGACATCACCGAACTGCAGGCCACCGAAGTGCGCATCGAAAACGTCTTCCGCTACGCCAACGTGTATCAGAAGGCCATCGACTTGGTCGCCAGCGGCAAGCTCAACCTCAAGCCGTTCATCACCGACACGTTCGCAATGAAGGACGCCAAGGCCGCCTTCGACCGCATGGACGAGGGCCGCCCCGGCGACATCAAGCTGCAGATCACCGTCGACCGCGACTGACGGCATCTCGCGACGCCATTCCGCTCCCGCTTCGGCACTATGCCGGGCGGGAGCTCGTCTATTATGGCGCATATACGACGATTTCCGTTCGGCACCATGACCACCCGGCACCATGACCATCCATCCGTCGTGCCGGCTTCGGACCAAAGGAGGTCTGGATGAGCGCACGTCCGGCAGACAGCCCCCGCAACGCCCATCATCCCGGCTCGGGCTCCCTCGAAGTCATTGTGCCCGAAGACGATGCCGCAATTCGCTGGTCCTGCCACGGATACCCGAATTCACTCGCCAAATGGCATTACCATCCGCAAATCGAAATCCATCTCATACGCGAAGGCAGCGGCCAGTTCATGGCCGGTGACGGACTCACGCCGTTCGAGCCCGGTCATGTGGCGATGGTCGGACCGAACCTGCCCCACAACTGGCTGTCCGACACCATCCCCGGCGAACGACTGCCGAATCGCGACGTGCTATGCCACGTACGGCCGCAGACCATACGCCGGCTGTTCTCCATCTTTCCCGAAACTGCGGGACTGGAACGGGTATTGCGGCGCTCGCAGCAGGCCATCGTGCTTTCCGGCGAGGCGGCGGCCGCTGCCGGTGAACTGCTTGTCTCCATGGGAGAGCATATTCCGGCGAGAAGGGTCGCCGACCTGATCTCCCTGCTGTCGATATTCGATCAGGCGTCGGCCGAGGAATCCCGTACCGTGGTCACGCCGGACTATAATCCCGACACCGCCGTTGGTGCGGAGACTGCCATCAATTCGGCGATCGCCTACATTTCGTCGAATCTTGACGACGCCAGTCTGGAACAGGCGGCCCGTGCCGCATCGATGAGTACGTCGACGTTCTCCCGGTTCTTCAAAACCGTGGCCGGCATCGGATTTTCCGATTTCGTCTGCCGTCTGCGGATCGGACGTGCCTGCCGTCTCCTGACCACCACGACCATGCCCATCGCCCGGATTCAACGGCTGAGCGGATACGCCAATGCCTCCAACTTCAACCGTCGCTTTCTCGCCGAAACCGGCATGACGCCCTCCCGCTACCGCAAGACGCACTCAGGGCGGTAGCCGGTCGTATAAAGAGATATGTGATTCACTCTTTCGAGGGTGCCGAAAAAGAGTGAATCGGAACCCAAAAATGGCACGGAGCATGATCGATGACGATTCATACTCCGTGCCATTATTCTTGGCCATTATTCAGCACGGCAACATGCCGGCTGCCGATTTCACACGATCTGGCAGAATTCGATGGTTTCGTTGTTCGGTCCGTAGACGTTGAAGAAGCGGATGCCGTTATCCCAGAACGAGGGGATGGACTGAATTTCCGTGTCCTTGAACCGTAGACCGAGCTTCTTGGCGTTGGCGAACGCGGCCTCGATGTCCGGGGTATCGAACGCCCAGTGGTTGATGGCGCCGGTTTCCATCGGGGCCGGGTCGCCTTCCCAGGTTTCGATGGTCAGGTGGCCGTAGCGCAGGAACGCGCAGCGGTTCTCGCCGTTGTGGAACAGACCGGCCAACTCGAAGCCGAGCTTTTCGGTGTAGAACTTGATGGTCTCATCCAGATCCTTGGCGGGCATGCCGGAGTGCTGGAAGTCGGTGGTGAATGCGGTCATTGGCTTGGAATCGGTCATGACGATGCTCCTTCGCATTGGATTGATATTGGTTGATATCAGCGTATTGGTCCGCGGCCGGCGATGTGTCGTCGCAAAGCCGCGGAGATTATCGAATAGTGGTACTTTTTTGCGCTTTGTCCCGGGATGAGATCAGGCCTGAGCGGCGGCGGTCATGGGCTTGACGGCGGGGGAGTTGGCCACGAGGGCGATGTCCTGCTTCGCCTCGGCCTCCTGTTCCTCCTGCTCCTGTTCCTCCATGAGCGCGTCGCCCAGAGTCTTGGCGCCGGGGATGCGATGGCCCTTGTCGTCGAAGCCGGGCTGCTTCGGATGCAGGGTGAGGGTGAGCAGGAACGCCACCACGTACAGTGCGGCGTACGTCCAGCAGATGCCTTCGATGCCGATGGTCGGCAGCAGCAGCGTGGCGATGCCGGGGCCGACGAACGTGGTGAGGCCGGCGGCCAGATTGTAGGCGGAGAGCGCTGCGCCCTGCTTGTCGGGAGCCTCAAGCGTCATGATGGTCGGCAGGCAGGAGAACGCGCAGGTGCCGATGCCCACCACGATCGAGGCGATGATCATCATCAGCGTGTTCGGTCCGAACCAGCGCGGCATGTAGTAGAAGAGCACGGAGCCCACGGCGAGCACGCCGCAGCCGAACCAGCGCATCGGCCAGACCCAGCCGAAGCGGTCCATGAACCAGCCCCAGAAGGTGTTGAAGATCAGCGTGACGACGAACACGAAGCCCCAGATGCGCATCCATTCCTCGGTCTTGAAGATGTTGATGCCGCCGTACTTCGTGGTGCACAGATACAGCGGCATGATGACCGGGAATCCGTACAGAAGCAGGTTGTTGATGATGCGGATGATGGCGCAGATGGCGATCTTGCGGTTGGTGAACAGGATGGTGGCGCCGTCGGTGAGCTCCTTGAGCTGCTCCTTGCGGCTCAGACCCTCGCCCTTGGTCACCTTGTTCTTCGGTACGCAGAAGAAGCACATGATCGTGCCGACGATCGAGAACGGCAAGGCGAACCAGAAGGTCTTGTACTCGCCGAAGTGCGGCATGATGAAGCTCGGCAGATAGGCGCCGAATACGCCGATGCCCAGCGAGAAGCAGGTCCAGAAGAAGCCGGTGGCGCTTGCCAGGCGGGCGGGGGTGATGTACTGGGCCATGAGCACCACGAAGCTGTAGATGAACAGCGGGTAGCCGATGCCTCGCACCGCGTACACGGCGAGGATGAATGGATAGATGCCGCTGGGCAAGGCGATGCCCAGGAAGACCAGATGCACGCCGATCCACCAGCAGGCGCCGAACATCATGACGCGACGGGCGCCGAACATCTCGGCGAGCACACCGGCGGTCCAGCCGCCGAGTGCTGCGAACAGACCGTAGACGGTGACCAGACCGGACGCCTGCGAGGCGGTGAAGCCCTGATCGACCATGTACTTCGACAGGAAGGTGAGTTCAAAGCCGTCGCCGGTCATGAAGATGGCCACGGCAAGGAATCCCAGCAGCAGTGTGCGCGGGATGCCGAATTTCTCAATCATCTTAAGCATGATGTCTCTCTTACGTGTTCCGCCTCGTTGCGGGATGGTGCTTACAAATCGTTTCGATGATAGTGCAGTATGGGAGGGTTGACCCCCTCAGTCAGCCATTCGGCTGACAGCTCCCCCTAAAAGGGGGAGCCAGAATAAGCTTCAAAGACCTTCTAGGTGAAACCCGAAAGGCGCTGGCGAAGCCAGCCGCCGTTGCCCTTGAGGCCAAGTATTCGCTCAACCTGAGCGGAGGGGAAGGGCATGCATTTCGCGAGCGTAAGCTAACGGCTGGCTTGTCCAGCCGCGGGGCCGAACGGCCTTGAGTGTCTCGCGAAACGCATGCCCTTCCCCTCCGCGACCAAGGGACGAGCCCGAACCTTACTTGCCGACCTTCACTACGGCCTTGGACACGCCCTTGATCTTGCCGTCGAGGAAGTCCTGCACCTCTTCAAGCTCGAGCTCGTGGCTGATCAGTCCGCCGATGTTCATCTTGCCGGTGGAGACGAGGGCGATGGCGTCCTTGAAGGTGAGCGGGTTGATGAAGGAGCCCTGGATGGTCAGCTGCTTCTTGTAGATGTCGTACGTGTTCATCTCGAAGTGAGCCTCCTGCGGGCCTACGCCGAACATGAGCACCTGAGCGCCCTTCTTGGTGGCGGCCACGGCCTGGGCCTGAGTGGTGGGCAGGCCCACGGCCTCGATCACCACGTCGTAGGCGTCGGCCGGGATCTGCTCGCGGGTGGTGTTGAACGTCTCGGTGACGCCGAACTTCTCCTTGTTGCGCTGCAGCTTGTCGTCGAAGATGCCGGCGAGGTCAACCTGGTGCACGCCGTAGGCCTGGAGCAGCTGGGCGAAGATCTGGCCCATGAAGCCGTCGCCGATCACGAGGGCCTTCTGGTAGGGGTGAAGATCGAGCAGGTCGAGTCCGTGCACGCCGCAGGAGACGGGCTCGATGGCGGCGGCGTCGCGCAGGCTGACGTTGTCGGGCAGCTTGTAGACCACGGAGGCCGGGGCGGTGAACTGCTCGGCCAGACCTCCGTCACGGGTCACGCCGACGGCGCTGAGGTGATCGCACAGCTCGGGACGCTGGGTGAGGCAGAACTCGCACTGGCCGCAGTAGATGTTCGGGTCCACGGCCACGCGGTCGCCGGGCTTGACGTTGGTGACTTCGGCGCCGATGGCCTCGACGATGCCGGAGTTCTCATGGCCGAGAACGATCGGCGGAACGGCGGCGGCGGAACCGGGGCGGCCCGCGTACAGATCGTGGTCGGTGCCGCACACGCCGGCGTATGCGGTGTTGATGAGCACTTCGTTCGGTGCGATTTCGGGGGTGGGGAGGTCCTGGATTTCGAACTGCTTGACACCGGTGAGAACGAGAGCCTTCATGATAATGCCTTTCCGTATGTTTCCTCGCGTTTGCGCCCGCGGGATGGCGTCGGCTTCTATGCCGTGATCGGGTGAATGGGTGACCGTGGGGTCGGAGTCCAATCCGCAGGTTTGCTTGTGATCGGGTGCGGATCGAGACTGTTTGTTTCACGTGAAACGACGTGAATGCGTTGGCGATCGTCGTCGATGGCGATCGTCGGCCGGGAAAGTGCATCACATATGGGTCTGACGGCGGACGAGGCGCTCGTGGCGATGGCGGAACTGCACCGCCATCAGAGCTGCATCGTCAAAGAACTTCATCATGGCGGAATCACCTCCTGTCGCGTCGTTGCTGATGGTCTATGTGTCGATCATTACGCGACGATTCAAAGACCGTGTTGCGCTGATCGTGGGGTGTAGGTTGAACATCGCGTCCAGCTGCAATGCCTTCAATGTGATGTTCTTGCTGCGTTGTTGGTGCTTACTTTAGCTTATGGAAAAAACTTTTGCAAATCATATTGGTAGAACTTGCGACACGCCTCAAATTTCAACGGTTTAAAGATGTCTTAAATATGGTTTTCAGAGCTACCTGACTTGCTTGCGGCCATGATGCGCACCGGACGACACCTGCGCAGAGCTGAATTCGGACTCTTCCCTAATCGACCGAATCACGCTACCGTGGTAAGGCTGCGAGAACACATGCTGAATATGCTGATACGCATCACATATCCATATGCAAAAGGGGAGGCAAAGGGGAAGGTATGTTCGACAAACGACTGTTTTCCGTGGTCCCGGGCGTCGGCAGACTCGTCGCCGGCAAGGCGGCGCTGCTCTGGGTCACATTGCTGGCGAATATCGCGTTCGCCATCACGCTGGTGATGTTCCTGTTCGATCTGCTCAACGCCGCGGATCCGCACCGTCCGGTGACGGCGAACTGTCAGATCACCCCGAACGGCGGTTGCGCGCCGGCACCCGGCCTCGCCGATATCCACATCGCCATGACCCCGAATCAGGCCGTCCCCTACATCGTCGCGTTCATCGTCATCGCCGCCATCCGATACGCGGCCACGCGCGGCGCCACGCATCTGGGATTCCTCGCCGCGGAAAAGGTCAAACTCGCCCTGCGACAGAACATGATCCGCAAGATGCACGCCCTCGGCCCGTCCTACTCCAACACCGTGCGCACCTCCAGCGTGGTGCAGCTCGCCGGCGAGGGCGTGGAACAGGTGCAGTCCTTCTTCGATCTGTTCCTGCCCCAGCTGTTCTACAGCGTGCTCGCGCCCATCACCCTGTTCGTCGTGCTGCTGCCGGTGAACCTGCCGGCGGCCGTCACGCTGCTCGTCTGCGCGCCGCTCATCGTGCTCATCGTCGGACTCGTCGCCATGAGCGCCGCCCGGGTCTTCAAGAAATACTGGGGCAAATACACCGATCTCGGCGCCACGTTCCTCGACGACCTCCAGGGACTCGAGACCCTGAAGAACTTCGACGCCGACAAGGCCGCCCACGCCACCATGAACAGACGCGCCGAGGAATTCCGCGTCATGACCATGAAGGTGCTGCAGATCCAGCTGCGCTCGCTGTCGGTCATGGACCTGGTCGCCTACGGCGGTGCGGCGGCCGGCATCGGCGTGGCGCTCTGGCAGTACGTCTCGTACGGCGTGAACCTGCCCGGCGTGCTGCTCATCGTGCTGCTGTCCGCCGACTTCTTCATTCCGCTGCGACAGCTCGGTTCCTACTTCCACGTGGCGATGAACGGCATGACGTCCAGCCGCAAGATCCTCGATCTGCTTGATACTCCAGAGCCCGACCATGGCAGTGCGGCCATGCCCGACGCCGACGTGACCGTGCGTTTCGACGGCGTCGGATTCCGTTACGCCGATACGGCCGCCGAGAGCAATACGACCGATACGTACGCCCTGCGCGACGCGTCGTTCATCGCACGCCCCGGCGAACTCACCGCTATCGTCGGCATCAGCGGCTCCGGAAAATCCACTGCGGCGGGACTACTCGCCGGACGACTGACGGGGTATACGGGATCCATCACGTTTACGGGGGACGACCCCTCCGGCAGCGAGACCGTGGAACTGCGCGACGCCTCATTGGACTCGCTGCTCGCCGGCGTGACCATCGTCTCCGCCACCAGCCATCTGTTCCATGACACCCTGCGTGCCAATCTGCTCATGGCCGATCCTGACGCCACTGACGACGACCTGTGGCACGCCCTCGAACTGGCACGCATCGCCGACTTCGTACACGCGCAGCCGAACGGCCTCGACATGCCCATCGACGAAGGCGCATCCAACCTCTCCGGCGGGCAGAAGCAGCGCATCGCACTGGCACGCGGCCTGCTGCACGACTCCGCCATCACCGTATTCGACGAGGCCACCAGCAACGTGGACGCCGACAGCGAGCGTCTGATCCTCGATGCGATCCACGATCTCGCATCCGCCGGCAAGACCGTCATCATGATCACCCATCGCATGGCCAACGCCGTGGATACCGATCGGGTGGCCGTGTTCGACCACGGTACGGTGGTCGAGACCGGTACGCATGACGAGCTCATGGCCGAGGGCGGCGAGTACGCGCGACTGTTCCGTGTGCAGAGTGCGGTGGAGGAGTTCGGGGAGTGCGGGGGCGGTTCCTCGTCTTGTGTGGATGATCGGGGTGTTCGTGACACTGTGTTGTGTGGTGCTGGGCTGGGCTCCCCTCAGTCGGCTGGCGCCGACAGCTCCCCTCAGAGAGGGGAGCCAGAACATGCAAACACATCGGAGGCGCGGCGTCCTGGGGGCTCCCCTCAGTCGGCTGGCGCCGACAGCTCCCCTCAGAGAGGGGAGCCAGAGCCGGGGATGGCTACGGTGGCGTTGATTCGGCGGTTGCTGGGGGAGGCGAGTCCGCTCGCCGGATTCATGGCCGCGGCCGTCGTCTGTGGTGTGATCGGTCATCTGTCCGCCACACTACTGCCCACGTTCGGCGTGATCGGCCTGTTCGCGCTCGCCGGACACCCCGTATGGGGCATCGGCGTCGTGCCGGCCGTGATCGGACTGGCGGTCTGCGCCGTACTGCGTGGCGCGATGCGCTATGTGGAACAGTTCATGAACCACAATGTGGCGTTCCGTCTGCTTGCCCTGTTCCGCGACAAGGCGTTCGGCGCGCTGCGTCGTCTCGCGCCGGCCAAGCTCGCCGGCCGTGGCAAGGGCGATCTGGTGGCGCTTATCACCACCGATGTGGAGCTGCTTGAGATCTTCTTCGCGCACACCATCTCCCCGGTGGTCATCGCCGTCGTCACGTCGATCGCGTTCGCCGCACTGCTCGCTGGATTGAACCCGTGGTTCGCGCTGCTGCTCGTCATCGCCCATCTGACGGTCGGCGTGGCGCTGCCGCGACTGTTCGCCGCACGCGTGACCCCGTTGGGTGCGCAGATCCGCAAGACGTCGGCCGAACTCGACGACTACGTGCTCGACGGTATGCGCGGCATGGATGAGACCATCCGTTTCAATCAGGGAGAGCGCCGCGTGGCATCGATCACCGAACGCACCATGGCGTTGTGGAATCGTCGTGGTCGGCTCAGTCGTGCCAATGGCGTGTTCGCCGGACTTGGCGGTGTGCTGGTCGAACTGTTCACCGTGATCGCGGCCGCCATCGCCCTGACTTTGGCGTTCGCCGACTCGCTCAGCGTGCCGAATTCGATCGTCGCGGTCACGCTGATCTCCAGTTCGTTCGGTCCGACGCTCGCGTTGAGTGCACTGCCGGCCAATCTGACGCAGACGTTCGCGTCGGCCCGTCGACTGTTCGCGCTCATGGACGAGACCCCGGCCGTGGAGGAACACGGCACCGCAGTGCCGGACTACACCGGCATGACGCTCGATCACGTCACCTTCGCCTATCCCGGCAACGAATCCGCCGTCATGCCGACGATTCTGAACGACGTCTCGCTGAGCGTGCCGCGGTCCGGCGTACTCGGCGTACAGGGCCGTTCCGGCGCCGGCAAGTCCACCATGCTCAAACTGCTCATGCGCTACTGGGATCCGGATTCCGGAGTGGTTCGTATGTCCGGCGTCGATCTGCGTGCCGTGGATGCGCAGCATCGTCGTCTGTTACAAGCCATGCTGGCGCAGGAAACTTATCTGTTCGATGGCACGATCCGCGAAAACCTGCTGCTTGCCGATCCGCACGCCAACGACGAGGATCTGGCCGACGCGTGCCGCAGCGCCAGCGTGACCGACCTGATCGATTCGCTGCCGAACGGACTCGACACAGCCGTGGGCGAGCTGGGTGACCGACTGTCGGAAGGCGAGCGCCAGCGCATCGGTCTGGCTCGCGTGTTCCTTCGCCGTGCAGATCTGGTGCTGTTCGACGAGCCGACGAGCCGTCTTGACGCGCTCAACGAGGCCGTGATCCTGCGTTCCATCGATGATCTCGCTCATGGAACAACGGACGGCCCCGCGGTCATGCTCGTCTCCCACCGCGAATCTGCCATGCGCATCGCCGACCGCATCATCCACGTCGACTAGGTCTTTTCCGGCTTCCATCATGTGGCGCCTATCATGGCAGAAGACAATACCGTGCAATCGCAGAACCAAGGAGATCTCATGGCTTTCGGACCAATCCCCAATATTGAACTGTCCAACGGCGCGTCCATTCCGCAGATCGGCCTGGGCGTGCTGCGCATCGACGACGACGCCACCGCGCCGGTGGTCGAATCCGCGCTCGAAGTGGGCTACCGTCACATCGACACCGCCGCCGGCTACGGCAACGAGGGCGGCGTGGGACAGGCGTTGGAGGCCAGCGGCTACGCGCACGGTACCAAGCGCGAACAGGTGTGGGTCACCACCAAGCTGCGCGACTCCGAACAGGGATACGATTCCGCGCTCAAGGCGTTCGACCGTCAGCTCGGACTGCTGCGCACCGACTACGTGGACATGTATATGATCCACTGGCCCACGCCGTTCGACTGGCGTAGCAATGACGTGTGGCGCGCGTTCACGCGTCTGCGCGACGAAGGCCGTGTGCGCACGCTCGGCGTGTGCAACTTCCTCCCCGAGCATCTGGAACGTCTGCACGACGAGACGGGGGAGTGGCCCGCCGTCGATCAGATCGAACTGCACCCCACCTGGCAGCAGCGTGAGGTGACCGCGTTCTGCAAGGCGCACGGCATTGCCGTGGAAGCTTACTCGCCGATCGCCCGCGGCGCCGATCTCAACGCCGGCGACGGCGTGATCGCCCGCATCGCCGAGGCACATGGTGTCAGCCACGCCCAGGTGATCCTGCGTTGGCACATCGAGAACGGCACGATCATCATCCCCAAGTCCGTGCACAGGGAACGTCAGATCGAGAACGGCACGCTGTTCGACTTCGCGCTCACCCCCGAGGAACACGCGGCCATCGACGCACTCGACGGCCCGACCCGTGCCGGCCACGATCCGCGCACCTTCTCCTACAGCTGATCGCAGAACCAGCCGAACCAGCGAAGCGATCGAAACCATCATGGCCAAACGTCGCAAACGCGCATTCCGAGGATCGTCGCCGCTCGAACGGCTGGAGATCCTCGTCGTGCTGGCCATCGTGGCCGGAGTCAGCGCCGGACTGCTGCTGCCGCAGGTAAGCGTGACCATCGGCAAGGCCACCGGCGAATACACGGCGACCGGCAGTGCGGCCGACACTCTGGCCACGCTCGCCGTGGTCGACGATCGCAAGCCGTCGAGCACCTATCAGCGTGACGCGTTCGGCTTCCGCGAATACGATCCCGACGGCAACGGCTGCGATTCGCGCAACGACACGCTCGCCCGCGACCTCAAGAACGTCACCTACGCGAACGCCGAACGATGCAAGGTCGAATCGGGTACGCTCGACGACCCGTACACCGGCAGGACGATCGAATTCAAACGCGGACAGACCACCAGCGCCGCCGTGCAGATCGACCACGTCGTGGCGCTCAACAACGCATGGAAATCCGGCGCGGACACGTGGGACACGAAAAAACGTTACGAATTCAGCAACGACCCGTACAATCTGCTGGCCGTGGACGGGCCGGCAAACGTGGAGAAGGGCGACGCCGACGCCTCCGTATGGCTGCCGCCGAACACGAGCTACGACTGCGCGTACGTGGCAAGACAGATCGGAGTAAAGGCCAAATACGGACTGAGCGTCACCTCCGCGGAAAAAGAGGCCATGCTCAAAACCCTCGCCGACTGTCCCGGCCAGTCCGTGCCGTCGGACTGAGCGGCCAGACCGCATCGTGTCCCGCCGATACGCAATGGTGCTATAACGGCGGTGTGACTATGAATGGGGAACAATCAACACTGAATAATCATGACGGTCACGACGGTGACGGCCGGAGCGGGATCGGGGAATCCCCTGTCGAGGATTACGGTCATCTGGACCCGCATGAGGCTGCCGCGCTCGCGGCCAGCGGCAAACCGCATCGCCAGCACATGCGTAGCGTGCCGAAACTGGCGGTCCCTCACACCGGCGCCAAAACCAAGCTGTCCGCCATCATCGGACCGGCGTTCGTGGCGGCCGTGGCCTACGTGGATCCGGGTAACGTAGCGGCCAACATCACGTCGGGCGCACGCTACGGATTCCTGCTGGTCTGGGTTCTGGTGCTCGCCAACGCCATGAGCGTGCTCATCCAATACCAGTCCGCCAAACTGGGCATCGTCACTGGGCAGTCGCTGCCGGCACTGCTCGGCAATCGCATGAACCCGGGCGGACGACTGCTGTTCTTCGCCCAGGCCGAGGTGATCGCCATCGCCACCGATCTGGCCGAGGTGATCGGCGGCGCCATCGCGCTCAACCTGCTGTTCGGCCTGCCCATGTTCATCGGCGGATGCGTGATCGGCGCGATCTCAACCGTGCTGCTGCTCTTCCAAGGCAAGCGGCAGAGCCTGTTCGAAAAGCTCATCGTCGTGCTGCTGCTCGTCATCACGTTCGGGTTCATCGCCGGACTGTTCATCGCGCCACCGAATCCCGGTAGCGTGCTTGGCGGTCTCGTACCTCGCTTCGAGGGCGCCGATTCGGTGCTCATGGCCAGTTCGATCCTGGGCGCCACGGTGATGCCCCACGCCATCTACCTGCATTCCACGCTGGTCAACGACCATTACGAAGGGCGGGACGAGCGCCCCGACATCAAACGAGAGCTGTTCGGCACCAAGATCGACGTGGTGTGGGCGCTGCTGCTGGCCGGTACGGTGAATCTGGCGCTGCTGCTGCTGGCGGCGAACAGCCTGCACGGCATGTCCGGCACCGATACGATCGAAGGCGCCCAACATGCGGTGGTGCAGGTGCTCGGTCCGGGAATCGGCGTGATCTTCTCGATCGGACTGCTCGCATCCAGCCTGTCGAGCACGTCGGTGGGCACGTATGCGGGTCAGGAGATCATGCATGGACTGCTGCACGTCGAGGCGCCGATGTGGGCCTGCCGCGTGATCACGCTGGTTCCCGCACTGGTGGTGCTCTGGTTCGGCACGAACCCCACGTTTGCGCTGGTGGTCGGTCAGGTGGTCCTGTCGATCGGCATTCCTTTCGCCATCATCCCGCTTATGCGGTACACGCACGATAGGCAGCTGATGGGCGAGTGGGTTGACGGTCCGGTCAAGCATGTGATCTTCCTGCTCGTCGTCGTGCTGATCATCGTGCTCAACGTGGCACTGGTGGCGCTCACCCTCGCCGGACAGAACTGACGGCTGATTCGCCGACGGTTCGACACGCCGATATCGTGCGTGAATTCATCGGACGGTCATATTCCGTACACTGGCTGGCCGTTTATCGGATTGTGTCGTCCGTGGCCCGTCCATAATGTGGATAACGGAAAATCGATTGACGACAGGCGGGAGAACGCCTGCACGAGTGGACGGGGCAGATATGTCGGATTTCGTGACCGCGATAGTGACCACGGTGGTGGTCATGGCCGTAATCGCGATCGTGCTCATCAGTCTGGCATGGCGATACGGCGTGATGGCCGGCGAGGAACACGCCAAGACACGACATGCCGATGAACAGGACGCGATCCCGCAGTCGATCTACGGCAGGGGAGTATCCGCCGACGAGGCGTCGCGCAACCTGCTGCAGACACTGCGTAGCGGCACCATCATCGTCGACGGGCTCGGCGACGTACGATACGCCAGTCCGAAACTGGACAATCTCAACGTGGTGCGCGACGGTCATCTGGTGTCCGATGAGATCCGGGACATTCTCGCCCAAGTCGCATCCGACGGCGAAATCCGTGACCGTGAGGTCGAAATGACCATGCACTCGCCGTCCGGCCGTATCACCGAACAATCCGACATGTATCTGCAGGTGCGCATCGGCCGCATCGCCACCATCGACCCGCTGCCGGTCACGTTCGGCACCGAGATCGCCAACGCCGGCGGCGCCAACGAGCTGTATGTGATCTTCCTTGAGGACATCAGCGAGAAACACCACTTCGAACAGATGCGTCGCGATTTCGTGACCAACGTGTCGCATGAACTCAAGACGCCGGCCGGTGCGATCTCACTGCTCGCCGAGACCGTGTCCAGCGCGGCCGACGACCCGGACGCCGTACGCTACTTCTCCGGCAGGATCTCCAAGGAGTCTGACCGCCTGACCGAACTCGTGCAGAAGCTCATCGCCCTGCAGAAGGTGCAGGACGAGGACGGTCTCGCCGCCACCGACAGCGAGCCGGTGTCCATACCGAAGATCGTGCGCGAGGCCGTGGCCGAGAACGAGGTGCAGGCCGCCGCCAAGCATATCGAGATCCGCATGTACTTCGGTGACGACACTGAAGGCGTGACCGCGGAGACCTCGAACGACGGCCAGCCCGACACATCGCTCGACGACGAGATCATCGTCAAGGGCGATGCCGATTCGCTCAAGACGGCGGTGAAGAATCTGGTGGAGAACGCCATCCACTATTCGCCGGAGAACACGCATGTGGGCGTGAGCGTCCGCAAGAACGGGCGGGTGCAGATTCGCGTGGTCGATCAGGGCATCGGTATTCCCGCCGACGCGCAGAAGCGCATCTTCGAGCGCTTCTACCGCGTGGATCCGGCGCGCTCGCGCGCCACCGGAGGCACCGGTCTGGGACTGGCGATCACCAAGCACATCGTGCAGGATGCGGGCGGCACGATCTCCGTATGGTCCAGGCCGGGGGAGGGCTCCACCTTCACCATCGACCTGCCCAACGCATGACTTCGCCTACTCTGCCGGTTCGTCGATCTTGTAGCCGAGGCCGCGCACGGTGGTGATGTAGTGCGGGTGGGCCGGATCCTCCTCGATCTTGGAACGCACACGCTTGATATGCACGTCCAGCGTCTTAGTGTCACCAACGTAGTCCGAACCCCACACGCGATCGATCAGCTGATGACGGGTCAGCACACGACCCTTGTTCTGCATCAGATACTCAAGCAGTTCGAACTCCTTGAGCGGGAAGAACACGCTTTCGCCGTGCACCGTCACCGCATGCTGTCCAACCTGCATACGGATCGGCCCGCACACCAGAGGAATATCGTCGTCGTTGCCGTCGGCGCCATCCGTGCTACCCGGGCCGCGACGCAGCACCGCGCGCACGCGGGCCAACAGCTCGCGGAACGAATACGGCTTGGTCACATAGTCGTCAGCGCCGATCTCCAACCCCACAACCTTGTCGATCTCGGAGCTCTTCGCCGTAAGCATGATGATCGGTACGCGGCTCTGCTCGCGGATCCTACGACACAGTGACGTGCCGTCAAGACCCGGAAGCATCAGATCGAGCAGCACCAGATCAACGCCACCCTTGGTGAACAGTTCGAGACCCTCCTCGCCGGTGGCGGCGGCCACCACGTCATAGCCCTCGTGAGTGAACTGGTAGACCAGAGGCTCCCTGTATGATTTCTCATCTTCAACGATCAATATACGGGTCATGCGATTGACTCCCCCCTGTCGACTTACTCGTGACTGCGCAGGCACGATGACTTACTCAGGCACAGACAGCATACATCGCCATGCCGATACCTAGGATTCACCATACAAACCTTCAGACTTCACCCACCGTACGCCATCGGAAGTTACACAATCTACATCCGAACGACGTAGAAAACAGATATCAGCACAAGTTCACTTTCCGTTCACCCACAATGGTCACGCTCACTTCCAAGCTCCCATAATCTTGAATTGTCATAAAAAAGCGTGCTCGGCCAATGACAGCAACCTGAAGGCGGCACGCGGTCACGAACATTGGAATTTCAGTGATTTCTAACAGTTCGTGGCGGAAAAGGATATAAGAGGGAATAGTTATGCGAAAGAACATTCTTATGCGCTCCGTGGCCGTTGTGTCCGGTCTGGCCATGCTGGCCTCACTGGCGGCCTGCGGTGACAACACCTCCAGCTCCAGCAACGGCTCCAGCTCCAGCGCTTCCACCGAGAAGATCTCCGGCGACTTCCAGGGCGCGGGCGCATCCTCCCAGCAGAGCGCCGTCGAAGCCTGGATCGCCTCCTACCAGTCCACCAACCCGGACGCCAAGATCGCCTACAACCCCACCGGTTCCGGCGCCGGCGTCACCACCTTCCTCACCGGCGCCACCGCATGGGCCGGCTCCGATGCCGCCCTGACCAACGATCAGGTCAGCCAATCCAAGGACGTGTGCGCCGACGGCACCACCGCCTTCGACATCCCGGCCTACGTTTCCCCGATCGCCGTGGTCTTCAACCTCAACGGCATCTCCGGTCAGGGCAAGCACCTGAACATGGACGCCGACACCATCGCCAAGATCTTCGACGGCAAGATCACCAAGTGGAACGACGACGCCATCGCCAAGCAGAACCCGAAGGTCACCCTGCCCGACACCGCCATCACCGTGGTGCACCGTTCCGATAAGTCCGGCACCACCCAGAACTTCGTCAGTTACCTCAAGGACGCCGCTCCGAGCTCCTGGACCTACGACCTGAGCGAGAACTGGCCGAACGAGGTCGGCCAGGGCGGCAAGGGCACCTCCGGCGTGATCAGCACCGTCAAGCAGGCCGACGGCACCATCGGTTACGCCGACGCCTCCCAGGCCGGCGATCTCGGCACCGTCGCCCTGAAGGTCGGCGAGAAGTACGTGCCGTACTCGGCCGAAGCCGCCTCCAAGGTCGTTGACGCCTCCCCGCTCGACGACTCCGCCCAGGGCGACAACCGCGTGGTCGTCAAGCTCGACCACAACACCACCGCCGACGGCGCCTACCCGCTGGTCCTCGTCTCCTACGACATCGCCTGCCCGGCCTACAAGGACGCCAACACCGCCAAGTTCGTGAAGTCCTGGCTGACCTACGTGGTGAGCAAGGATGGTCAGGACGTGGCCGCCAAGAACGCCGGCTCCGCCCCGCTGTCCGACACGATGCGCGCCAAGATCACCAAGTCCATCGACGCCATCAAGACCGAGT
This sequence comes from Bifidobacterium callimiconis, assembly GCF_003952005.1. Lineage (GTDB taxonomy): Bacteria > Actinomycetota > Actinomycetes > Actinomycetales > Bifidobacteriaceae > Galliscardovia > Galliscardovia callimiconis. The sequence goes on along the minus strand of NZ_QXGJ01000004.1, from coordinate 138,488 downwards.
GATTCGGTACGCTGAATCCTAAGGATCGAAGATCAGGCCGCAGTGTTTCCGCCTGAAGCGAGAGACACTGCGGCCTCATCCGGTTTTCGATCCGACCATTATTCGTGTAAGGAGAACCTGTGAGTTCGCAAGACAACGCTGCGGTTCAGGAGAACACGGGCAAGACCGGAGACAAGGTCTTCAAGTTCTTCGCCTACGCCGCCGGCATTCTGATTCTCGTCGCGCTCGCCGCAGTGGCACTGTTCCTGCTGTTCCGTGCGTGGCCCCTCATCGGCGGCGATCAGTCCGCCAACGCCGCCACCGTGGAGTCCTTCACCGGTGGCAAGGCGCACAGCTTCTGGCAGTACGTCGGCCCGCTCGTGTTCGGTACCGTGCTCGTCGCAGCACTGGCACTGATCATCGCCTTCTTCATCGCCGTGGGCATCGCACTGTTCATCTCACACTACGCGCCCAAGAAGCTGGCCGTGGTGCTGAGCTCCGTGGTCGATCTGCTGGCCGCCATCCCCTCCGTTATCTACGGTCTGTGGGGTGGTCTGATTCTGGTGCCGGCCATCGGTCCGTTCTGGAACTGGGTCGCCACCTATCTGGGCTGGATTCCGATCTTCAAGGGCCCGGCCGCAAGCCCTGCCCGTACGGTCGCCACGGTCTCCGTGGTGCTCGCCGTCATGATCCTGCCGATTATCACCTCCGTGTCGCGAGACATCTTCCAGCAGGCCCCGCGTCTGCAGCAGGAGGCCGCCCTCGCTCTGGGCGCCACCAAGTGGGAGATGATCAAGCTGGCCGTGATCCCGTTCGGCAAGTCCGGTATCGTGTCCGCCTCCATGCTCGGCCTCGGTCGTGCACTCGGTGAGACCATGGCAGTCCTCATGATTCTGTCTCCCGGTCTTACGTACTCGGTCAGGCTTCTGCAGGCGTCGCAGAGCCAGACGATCGCCGCGAACATCGCCGCGCAGTATCCTGAAGCCAACGATTTGGGCGTCTCCACGCTGATCGGAACCGGTCTGGTGCTGTTCATCATCACCTTCCTGGTCAACTTCATCGCCCGCAAGATCACTGAGAAAGCGAGCGTGTGATGACTTCCGCAAACGCCTCCGAATTCAGCAAGGTGCCCCAGCCCGACTTCGACAAGCTGGCCCCCACCCGTTCCTTCATCCAGGCGCGCAAGCGCAAGGACGCCATCATGCGAGGCCTCATCTACGTGGCCTTCCTGATCGCCCTGATCCCGCTGATCTCCGTGCTGTGGACCACCATCGTCAACGGCTTCAAGCGCCTGAACCTGAACTTCCTCTCCTACAACATGACCGGCGTGATCGGCGGTAACCCGACCCCGTCCGGCGGCTACGGCGGTGTGCTCCACGCCATCATCGGCACGTTGGAGATCACGCTCGGCGCCATGGTCATCTCCATCCCGATCGGTCTGATGTGCGCCGTGTATCTAGTCGAATACGCACAGCGTGGCGGCAAGCTCGCCCAGTCGATCTCGCTGCTCGTCGACGTCATGAGCGGTATCCCGTCCATCGTCGCCGGTCTGTTCGCCTACTCGATGTTCACGATCTTCTTCGGACCGGGTACGATCAACGGCTTCGAAGGCTCCGTCGCACTGTCGCTGCTGATGATTCCTACCGTCGTCAAGACCAGCGAGGAAATGCTCAAGATCGTGCCCCACGATCTGCGCGAAGCCTCCTACGCGCTTGGCGTGACCAAGCAGCGTACGATCACCAAGATCGTGCTGCGCACCGCACTGCCGGGCATCGTCTCCGGTGTGATCCTGGCAATCGCCCGAGTCATCGGTGAGACCGCTCCTCTGCTCATGACCGCCGGCTTCATCTCCAGCACCAACGTCAATCTGTTCAGCGGACAGATGACCACCCTGCCGGTGTACGTCTATCAGGAGTACAGCAAGCTCTCCGTGACCTGCCCGGTCAACGCCGACGCCAGCTGCGTGCCCACCATCCCGATGGAACGCGCCTGGGCCGCAGCCCTCGTGCTGATCATCATCGTGCTGCTGCTGAACCTGCTCGGCCGCTGGGTCGCCAAGGTGTTCGCCGTGAAGACGGAACAGTAAGTCGCCGCATAGAACGAATCAAGTTAAGGAAAACACATGGGACAGCGAATTGATGTCAACCATCTGAACGTCTACTACGGCAACTTCCTGGCCGTTGAGGACGTCAACATGAAGATCGAGCCGAACAAGGTCACCGCATTCATCGGACCGTCCGGCTGTGGCAAGTCCACCGTGCTGCGCACCCTCGACCGCATGCACGAGATCATCCCCGGCGCCCACTGCAAGGGCGAGGTCCTGCTCGAAGGCAAGAACCTCTACGCTCCGGACGTCGACCCCGTGGCCGTGCGCCGCGACGTCGGCATGGTGTTCCAGCGCCCGAACCCGTTCCCCACGATGTCCATTCGTGAGAACGTGCTCTCCGGCGTGACGCTGAACAACCGCAAGATCAGCAAGTCCGACGCCGACGACCTCGTCGAATGGGCTCTGCGCGGCGCCAACCTGTGGGAGGAAGTCAAGGATCGTCTTGACAACCCCGGCATCGGCCTGTCCGGTGGTCAGCAGCAGCGTCTGTGCATCGCCCGCGCCGTGGCCGTGCACCCGCAGGTGCTGCTCATGGACGAGCCCTGCTCCGCTCTGGACCCGATCTCGACCTTGGCCGTCGAGGATCTGATCAACGAGCTCAAGGGCGACTACACGATCGTGATCGTGACCCACAACATGCAGCAGGCAGCCCGTATCGCCGACTACACCGGCTTCTTCAACCTGAAGGCCGTTGGCCAGCCTGGCCACCTCGAGTACTTCGCCGATACGAGCACCATGTTCAACAATCCTCAGAACGAAGAGGCCGAGCGTTACATCTCCGGTCGCTTCGGCTGATCCACTCCGTCGGGAGAACTTTCGCATAGTCGCGCTCGCACGGGTCGTGTGCGGTCGGTGTGCGTGGAGGCCGTATGGTTGCACGCGGCTTCCATACCGCCGTCGGCGGCGCGTGGCCTGATGCGTTCGCGGCATTCCCTCCTCCCGGCGGTTTCATTCTTCCCCTGTGTTTTTCTTCTCTCCACTGGGGATGCCAAGGGCTCCTGCGCTGCCTCCGGGCAGCCAGGGGCCTTTTGTATTTCCTTTGTGCCCTATGTCTTGCGTCCTGCTCCCTGTGTCTTGCGTCTTACGCAGCCGAAGTAGATCCAAACCAAGCCGCAATTCACCAACTGAGACCCTGCCCAAATACCGACCCACCCCCTTCCTTAGTGTGATCACACTAAGAAATGTGGGTGTTGGAATTTCAACGTTTTTGAGGGGTGTGACGTTAGTGTGAGCTCACACTAAGAGAATGCAATGGCCTGGGAGGGGGGCGAATGCTCCGTATATGAAAAAGGATCCCCGCACCCGGATGAGTTCCGGGTGCGGGGATCCTTTTTCGTGGGTCGATCTTGGATTAGCGATCAGTAAGTGCGGATCAGTAGCTGTGATGGGACAGCCAGTACGTGTAGGCCTGCTGGATTCCGCCGTAACGGTCGTTGCAGTAGCCGATGAACCACTTGAGCTGCGTTTGGTAGTTGGTCTTCCAGTCGGAGCCAGCGGACGCCATCTTGCTGCCGGGCAGAGCCTGCGGCAGGCCGTATGCGCCGGAGGATGCGTTGGTCGCCGACACGTTCCAGCCGGACTCGTGATTGATGATATACACCATGCCGGTGAAGTCGGCCTCGGAGTAGCCGTTGGAGAGCAGATAGTCGTGAGCCCACTGCTGCATGTCGCTGGCCGGGATGGTGGTGCCGATATCGGAGGACGACGAGTCGGACGAATTCGAATTCGAGGAAGAGGACGAGGACGAGGACGTGCTGCCGGTGCCGATGAGCACCACCTTGTTCACAGGCGCCTTCTTCACATAGGAGCTGATCGTGTTGCTGGAGACGACGTTGCCGCCGGACTTGGTGACCAGATTCGTGGCCTCCATGACGCCGGTCTCGCCTTCGGTCTTCACCTTGGTGGTGCCCGCCGGCAGGGAGTCGGTCTTCTCCTCAACCGTGTTGAACGGGATCTCGGTATCGGTGGTCTCGATGGTGCTGCCGGCGCGTTCGATGGTGATAGTCGTGGACTCGGTCACCTTGGTGTCAAGACTGGGGGAGACGGAATCCTCCGGCTCCAGCGTGATGCTGCCCTGATCGAGCACGGACTTGACGTCGGTGAAGTCGGTGCCCAGCACGAGTCGGGATTCGCCGTTGATGATGACCTTCACATAGGAGGTGTCGGCGTCGGATCCACGGGCGTCGCCACGGGATGCCGCCTTGAATGCGTTGACCTCGTCGCTCTTGGTCGCGGAATACGAGGAGATGCTGTGCTGCGGATGGGTGGCGTTCGTCTGATAGAAGTCACGAGAGACGACGCCTCCGCCGATCAGCAACGCCGCGGCGGCGCTTCCTGCCGCGATGCGCATCCACTGGCGTTTGGTAAGACGTTTGAGGATGAATTCCTTCGGTTTGCGATGGCTCGCCATGAATCTCCTTAGATCGACCGATTAGGCTCACACTGCTTCGGTATTCTACCGATCGGTTATGACGAGAAAAAAATTCCGGCGTGCCGTATACCGTGTCGGCGCGCCGGACGTGATATATAGACGAATCACTCGGCCTTGGTGGTCTCCGGCTCGTCTTCGATCTCCTTGACCTTGCCGATCAGCGTCTCAAGATCGGAGGGGCGCAGCGCACCGGCCTGCTTGAACACCACTTCGCCGTTGCGGATGGCGATCAGCGTCGGCACCGCGGAGATGCCGGCGGCCTGAGCCAGACCCTGCTGCTGGTCGATGTCCACCTTGGCGAAGTACACGTCGTCGTGCGTCTCCGACGCCTTTTCGAAGGTCGGGCCGAATGCGCGGCACGGTCCACACCACGTGGCCCAGAAATCGATGAACACCAGCGGGTTCTGGGTGATAGTCTCCTCAAAGTTTTCGGTGGTCAGCTCGTGGGTAGCCATAATCGCTCTCCTATGCGTCTTGTATTACGTCTTGTTGTACGTCTCGTTCCGCGTTGCCGTATGCGTTCGCACACGCCGTGTCGCACTCCTATATATAGGAATGATCTGCACAAGGGGTCGAGTCGCTACCAGCATCTCACAGCCCGGCGCGACACGACAGTGCGTAAGCTCTTGGCGCAGTGCCGTGTCGCATCGGCGCGCTGGCGGCTTCCGTAATGTATTTCGCAAACGTACAGATCGGCGTTATGAAAAGGTCATGTGGCGGGCCGATAATGGGGATCATGCCGGTTCTTAATGACGAAGTGCCCGACGAGGGCGATTACGACGCCTCGCGTCGTCGCGGTGAGTTCGACAACATCACGCCCGACGATTTCATTCGCGGATCCGATGGCGGCAATCCTCCGGGATGGCTGGATTCCTCGGAGATCGACGATCTGCGCCGCAAGATGCCGATCGTCTACGTGGAGGTGGTGCCGGTGCGCGCCGACGACTTCGGTCGCATCTCCAAAGTGGGCACGCTGTTGCATGTGGGTCCCGACGGCATGATCGAACGCACGCTGATCTGTGGTCGTGTGCTGTTCCACGAATCGTTGCGTGAGGCCGTGGCCCGCAATATTTCCAAGGATCTGGGCGATATCGCGCTGCCGTTGCTTCCGGTGAGCCTGCAGCCGTTCACCGTGGCTGAATTCTTCCCCACCCCGGGCGTTTCCGAGTTCTACGATCCTCGTCAACATGCGGTGACGTTGTGCTACGTGGTGCCGATCGCGGGCGACTGCAAACCGCAGGACGAGACGCTCGACGTGGAGTGGGTGGACCCCGTCGAAGTGCGTCGTCCCGACTTCATGGCACAGATGGCCGGCGGTCATGGCGAGATCCTGCGTCGCGCCATCGGATGGGCCGGCTGACCGCAGTCCCGACGATACGCTGAATCATATTCGTGCCGGACGGGCCGAGATGACTCGACCATTCCCGGCAAAGGAAGGAACCGAACGATCATGACCATGACGATTCTGCGCACCACATATCGCGAACCCGATCACACCGCGGAGCAAGGCGTCCCGGTGGTGCTGGTGCACGCATTCCCGATCGATCATCGCGTGTGGGACGAATGCGCGTCCGTATTGTGCGAGATCAGCGAGGGGGAACAGGACCGCCCGTTCGCCGTATACGGTCTGGAGATGCCCGGCGCCGGCGAATGCCCGGTGCCCACCGCCGAGCAGACCGGACCGGTGGCCGACGACGGTGCCTATCCGGAGGCCATGGACCGCATGGCGGAATCCTTCGTCGCTGAATTCCTGTCCACGGGCCACACCAAGGCCGTATGGGTGGGCATCTCCATGGGCGGCTATCTCACGCTTGCCGTGCACCGTCTGCATCCCGAAGTGGTGGCCGGCGTGGTGCTGTGCGATACCAAGTCCGAGGGAGATGGCCCCGACGCGCGCGCCAACCGTCTGCGCATCGCGAACGCGTGCGAAACCGAACACACCGTGGAACCGGTCATGCATTTCGCCCAGCCGCAGCCGAACGACTCCGACTTCAAAAAATCCCCCGCGTTCATTGATCTGTTCACGCGTTGGATCAACGAACAGCATCCCGAAGGCGTGGCATGGCGTCAGCGTATGGCGGCCGGCCGTCCCGACGAAACGCCGCAGCTCGCCAAGATCACCGTGCCTGCGGGACTGGTCTCCGGCACGCTCGACCCGTCAAGCGATCCCGATCGTATGCGTCCGATGCTGGAACGCATGACCGGTACCGAATGCGCGTTCACCGTGGTGCACGATGCCGGCCATTTCACCTGCGTGGAAAAGCCCGACGTGGTGGCCCGCGCCATTCTTGACGTGCAGCACCGCGCAACCGCCCTCTGATAAAAGGGCCGACCAAGACAGGTCGGAAGAATACGAGCGCAACGATTCCGTCCACTATACGGACGCTCAGGAAAGGAATATACGACAATCATGGCTGATTTTTCGGCGTTCTCGCCGCTGGCGCTCACGCAGACGTTGCCATTCCTGCCGCTGGCGCAGGGCACCATCGACTATGAGGTGGACCGTCGCGGCGAGGAAGGGCTGATCGATACGCTGCTCGCCGACCCGGCCACGCGCGTGATGCTCGTCAACCATGGACTGATCGCCGTGCCGAAGGGGCAGGGCGCCAAGGTGGACTTCGATTCGGCGAAGATCCGTCCGGCGATCGTCCCCGGAACCTACGTGCGTGACGACGTGCGCGGCGGCACCGGCATCGTCGCGATTTTCCTTGGCACCGATCGCACCGAATCGGCCGCCGGCACGCATTACGTGGCGTTGGACATCACTCGGGCCACACAGTCCGTACCCGACGACGCGCACATCGGCGCCGACCACGCCTTCGACGGCACGAATGGTTCCCCCGTCGCTCGTGCCGCGGAAATCTTCGACTGGGTGGATCTGCGCGGCTTCGCGCCCCACGCCAGCGCTCGTGACGCCGGACTGGCCACCAGCGCCATCACCGTGGGCATCTGGCACGACCGTCAGCGGTTCTGCCCGTGCTGCGGTTCTCCCGTACGTCCGGCACTCGGTGGCTGGGCACAGCGATGCACCGGCCCATCCGACGGCAACCGCATCCTGTTCCCGCGCATCGAGCCCGCCGTGATCACGCTGATCGTCGACGGCAACAACCGCGTGCTGTTGCAGCACAACACCGCGTGGCGCAACAACCTGTACTCGGCGTCGGCCGGATTCGTGGAGGCCGGCGAGAACCTGGAACACGCCGCCCGCCGCGAAGCCAAGGAGGAGACCGGCATCACGCTCGGCGAGGTGAAGTACCTCGGATCGCAGCCGTGGCCGTTCCCGTCATCGCTCATGATGGCGTTCAAGGCGCGTGCACTGAGCACCGAAATCAGCGTGGACCATCAGGAGACCGGAGACGCCCGCTGGTTCACCCACGACGAGTTCACCAACGCCATGATCACCGGCAAGATCGAAGTGCCCGGCAAGGCCACCATCGCACGCTACATGATCGAAGAATGGTACGGCCAGCCGCTGAGCTGAGTGCGGGGGAGGGGCGATGGGCTGGTGAATCCGGTCTCGGCCGTCGGTAGTGGATCCCTCCCTCAGTCCGCCTTCGGCGGCCAGCTCCTTCCCCAGGAGGGAGCACGCAGCTTCGGCCCCAGCGTTCTCCCTCCAAGGGAGGGAGATGTCATGGCCCCGCCATGACAGAGGGAGGGCTTCGGCGCCGCAAGCGAACTGGGAGACTCCAACCCCCAGCGCTCCTCCAGCCTCCGCCCACCCCGCATCCACGCAACACCCACACCCCCCTTCACTCGACATTCCGCAAGCGTTTGCTCAGGCCATACAGTGCTGTTCACTGCAGGGTGACTGTGGGATTGTTCATAACAACGTTGTCACTTCCACGGGTATAGTGGACAACGTTGCAAGACGCGAAAATCGCGAGAAATGGAAGATTATGACTGACGACAAGGACTTCGGATACACAGGGTCCGCCGGGGACTCGGCCTTCGATTTCCCCACCGCCGCGGCCCCGTCGCCCGACGAGGCGCAGACCGTCACCATGATGCCGATCGGCAACCCCGGCGCATCCACGGCGTCTGGTGAATCCACCGTGGCCTTCACGCCCCTGAACTTCGGCGCAGCCGCTCCGGCCGCCGCCTCCGCCGGCACGGCCGCCGCAACCGTCGCCGCGCCCTTCGCGCCCACGACCGCAAACGGCGGCGTGGTGCCCCCGACGTTCGGCAATGGCTCCACGGCCTTCGCGGCCGCCGACGATCCCGACGACGCCGTCATCGCCGTGAAGAAAAAGAAGCCGGTCGCACTCATCGTCGTACTGTCGATCCTCGCCGCACTCGTCGTGCTCTTCGCCGGCTACGTGTTCGGCGGCCAGCACTACTTCAGCGACAAGGCGGCCCCCGGTGTTAGCATCGGCGGCGTATCCGTCATGGGACAGAACGCCAGCGAACTGAAGACCACGGTGAACAACGCCGTGAAGAACTCCTCCGTGAAGGTGACCACCGCAAGCGGCGCCACCACCACCGCATCGCTGTCCGATCTGGGCGTGACCGTCGACGTGGACAAGACCGTCGACAATCTGCTCGCCGCCACCAAGAGCAACGCGCTCTCCACCGTGAACCCGTTCTCCAAGAGCAGCGTGGGCCTCGTCACCACCACCGACAAGCTCGCCATGAGCACCTATCTGTCCGACAAGCTCATCGGCGACGACTCCCGCGTGGTCAACGCCAACGTGGAATACAACGCCGACGCCAACAAGTTCGTCGCCACCCAGTCGCGCGACGGCGAATCGCCGACCATCGACGGCGTGGTCAAGGCCGTGAACGCGCTCGCCAGCGAGCCGGGCACCACCAAGGCCGTGACCATCAGCACCGAGACCGTGGCCGCCCCGATCAGCGACGAGACCGCCGCCACCGCCGCGGCCGATGCGAACAAGCGCATCGACTCCGACATCGTCATCACCAACGGCGGATCCAAGAGCTTCACCATCCCGTCCAGCGAGATTGCCAAGTGGATCAAGACCACCGGCGACCCGACCAAGGGCACCATCGAGCTCACCTACGATGAGAACGCCATCAAGTCGTACTTGGCCAGCACCCTGCCCGACAAGCTCAAGCAGGACGCCGTGACCGAGGAGAACGTCGTCAACTCCAAGGGCACGGTGATCACCACCAGCGTCAAGGGCGTGGACGGCATCGAGGTGACCGGCACCGACGGTACCGCCGCCCAGGTGCTCACCGCTCTGCAGAACGGCACCGGCAGCGACATCAAGGCCGAGGTCAAGACCACCCAGCACGAGACCAAGTCCCGTCAGGTGAACTACGACGTGGAGAACGGCGACCCGCACATGGTGATCAACCTGAGCGAGCAGAAGGCGTACGCCTACAACGGCACCACGCTCGTCAAAACGTTCAACGTGTCGACCGGCAAGACCAGCACGCCCACCGACACGGGCACGTTCTTCGCCACGCTCAAGTACCAGACCCAGACCATGGTCGGCGAGGACTACGTCACGCCGAACGTGCAGTGGGTCACCTACTACAACGGCGGTGAGGGCTTCCACGCCGCACCGTGGAACGTCGCCGGCATCGCCAGTGGTACGCCCAAGTCGCACGGCTGCACCAACATGAACCCCGACGACGCCAAGTGGGTGTATGATTTCCTGCCGATCGGCGGCATGGTCGAGGTCGTGGGCAGCACCCCCTCCTCCGCCGTTCGCTAAACCGTCGGCAACCGTCGCTTCAAGGACCCTCCCCTTCTGGGAGGGTCCTTTTTCGTTTTCCGTTTCGCTCGAGATTCTCCATCGGTAACCGCCTGACGGTAGGCTTGGGGGTATGACAGACGAACAGAATACTGAAATGACCGCAAGCGACATCGCCGCGGACATCGCCGTTCCGGAACATCTGCTCTACTCCGACGACCATGTGTGGGTCGACGACTCCGTCGATCCGGCCGTGCTCGGCATCACCGAGTTCGCCGCTGGCCAGCTCGGCGATCTCGTGTTCGTGGACCTGCCCGAGGTCGGCACCCGTGTGGAGGCCGGCGACGAGATCGTGCAGCTCGAATCCTCCAAGGCCGTCTCTCCGATGATCAGCCCGGTGGCCGGCGAGGTGAAGTACGTCAACCGCGAGGCGTACGACGACCCGAGCGTGGTCGACACCGATCCGTATGGCGAGGGCTGGCTCGTCAAGATCGAACTCGACGACGACGAACCCGATCTGCTCAGCGCGGACGAATACGCCAAGGTGGCTCATGACTGACGTCACCGACGACGAGGTCAGGGAGTCTGGTTCCGTCGGGCTCCCCGACACCGACGAACCGATCATCGCACAGCCGGCCAGCTCGAACTTCGATGCGGCCGGCCGCTATGAGCGTATCGACATCAAGCCGTTCGCCGTGCGCGTCACCCGTCGTGCCATCACGCACACGTTCGGTCTGTGGAGTCGCATCTCCACGGCGATCGTCAAGCGCATGGGATGGTTCCCGCGCGTGGAACCCTACGTGGGCTATGGCACCGGCGCCTACTCGCGTCTGATCTGCCGTACCGTGTACGCGCCGCTCAATCGCGTGTCCGGACTGGTGCAACGCGGCATCCGCAACGCATTCATGGTGCCGGCGGCCGGCATCCGCGTGCGCATCAGCATCGACGATACCGAGTTGCGCACCGTGCAGGTGGGCGCCTCCGAATCATACGACGCCGTGGACAGCACACGTGCCAAAAGCAGCGAATACGCCATCTCCGATGTGCAGGGCTACCTCGATCTGGTCACCGAACGCGAACTGACGCCCGGCGTACACGACGTCTCGTACGTGGTGGACGGTCGTCACGCCTGCCACGCACCGCTGTACACGTTCCCCGCCGACGCCGAAGTGGGCATCATCTCCGACGTGGACGATACGGTGCTGGTCACGCAGGTTCCCAAACTGTGGCGCGCCGTCTACAACATGCTGTTCCTGAGCCCGAGCAAGCGCATGTCCGTGCCGTCGATGTCGGTCTTCTACTCCAAGCTGAGCGAACAGTTCCCGGACGCGCCGTTCTTCTACCTGTCGACGTCGCCGTGGAACGTGGAGAGCTCGATCAGGCATTTCATCGACGAGCATGGCTTCCCCGAAGGCCCGCTGCTGCTGCGCGATCTGGATCCGCGCCCCAAGACGTTCATCCCCTCCGGCGTGCAGCACAAGCTCGAGTTCGTGGAGCAGCTGATGGCCGACTTCCCGCGCATGCGGTTCATTCTGATCGGCGACGACGGACAGAAGGATCCGACCACGTACGCGACGATCGCCCGACGCTATCCGGGCCGCGTGATCGCGATCGGCATCCGGCAGCTGTCGCCCGGAGAATCGGGCCGTCCGTTGCAGCGCATGACCGGCGTGACGGCGACGCAGCCCGCCCCGGTGACCGACGTGCCGGTGTTCTACGGCGTCAACGGCGTGAATCTGATGAACACGATGATGCCGTACCTGCGCAACCTGTTCAAATAGGACCGATTGCAAACGGCCGTGATTGCGTCGGAACATACCGGAATACGCCGGGATACGCCGAAATGATCGATCACGATGATCGATCGTGGCCGCAATCTTGGGCACCCAAGTTATCAATCCCTAAGATAAGTGAGATACTGAACTCTATGACTGTTGACAATGTATGGTCGGACATCGCCGGACTGATGCCTCCCAAGGCCGAGAGGGAACCGAAACGACGCAGCGCGCAGGGGGACACGTTCCTCGATCCGTACGAGTGGATGCGCGACAAGGAATCCGATCGCGTGCAGAAGTTCGTCGCCGATGAGAACGAGTACTGCGAGCGCCGCATGGCCGGTCTGAAGACGCTGCGCGGCACGCTGTTCGAGGAGATCAAGGCTCGCGTGCAGCAGACGGACATGTCGGTGCCCACGCGCATGAACGATTACTGGTATTTCACGCGTACCGAGGAGGGTAAGCAGTACGGCATCCAGTGCAGGGTGCCGATTCGCGGCGAGAACGATTGGGATCCGCCGTCGATCAGTGCGGCCGCCGCGCAGGGTGATGCGTTGGGCGGCGAGGAGGTCGTGTTCGACTGCAACAAGGAGGCCGAGGGCCATGACTTCTTCAGCGTTGGCGGTCTTGATCTGAGCCATGACGGCCGGTATGTCGCGTACAGCGTGGATACGGCCGGCAACGAGCGCTACGATCTGCGCATCCGTGATCTGAAGACGGGGGAGGACTTCCCTGAGGTGATCAGGGAGGTGTCGGGCGGCGGCTGCATTACGCCGGACGGCAAGTGGGTGTTCTATACGCGCGTGGACGATGCGTGGCGCCCGTACTGTGTGTGGCGTCATCGTGTGGGCACGCCCGCCGATCAGGACGTGCAGGTGTATAACGAGCCGGATGAGCGTTTCTGGGTTGGTGTGGGCACGTCGTTCGATGAGGAGCAGATCATCATCGAGTCGAGTTCCAAGACCACGTCCGAGGTGCTGATGCTGCCGGTGAGTGATCCGGAGGGCACGTTCCGTCCGTTCATCGCGCGTATGCCCGGCGTGGAATACGATGTGAGCTTCGCCCGGTTCGAGGATGAGAACGGTGACATTCCGGTGGCGCTGGTGATCCACAACGTGAAGAACCCGAACTTCGAGATCGACGTGATCGACATGCGCTCGCACAAGCCGCCGTATACGCTCGGCGAGGGCGTGTGTGTGGCGCAGGGTTCGCCGTCGGGCTGCGAGCCGCCGCAGGGGCGCAAGTTCACGCCGGCCACGCGCGCGATCCGTTATGAGTCGGTCAATTCGCTCAGCGAGATCTCGAATAATCCGGAGATCCTGCAGGGCGTGCAGGGGCTGCGCATCGAGGGCATTGCGATGTACCGCAACTTCGTGGCGCTGTCGTACCGTGCGAACAGTCTGCCGCAGCTGGCGGTGATGCCCAAGTATGCGGCCAAGGAGGATTTCCTCGCCGGACGCCCGTGGGGATTCGGCGGCATCGTTCCGCGTGTGGACGGCAAGCTGTATTCGATCGGCATGAGCAGCAACCCGTCGTATGATGCGCCGCGTATCCGCTACACGACGGTGAGCTATACGCAGCCGGGCGAGCTGCACGAGTATGATCCCGAGACCGACACCGATGTGCTGCTCAAGCGCGCGAACGTGCTGGGTGACTTCGATCCGGCGGATTATGCGGAGAAGCGCATGTGGGTGCGTGTGCGCGACGGCGAGCATGTGCCGGTGTCGCTGGTGTGGCGTCGTGGTCTGGTTCCGGCGCTGGAGGGCGCCAAGGAGGGACTGACCGACGAGCTGATCGAGGCTCCGCGTGAACTGACGTTGTCGCTTGAGGACATGTCGGCGCGCTACGACCGTCGTGAGGCCCCCATGTTCATCACCGGCTACGGTGCGTACGAGATCAGCTCCGACCCCGGCTTCTCGGTGCCGAGGCTGAGCCTGCTCGACCGTGGCGTGCTCTACGCGGTACCGCATGTGCGCGGCGGCGGTGAGATGGGCCGCGCCTGGTACGAGCAGGGCCGCAAGCTCAACAAGATGAACACGTTCATCGACTTCGTGGATGTGACGGCCGCGCTGCAGCGCAATGGCATCGCCGATCCGAAGCGTACGGTGGCGAACGGTGGTTCGGCCGGTGGCCTGCTCATGGGCGCGGTGGCGAACATGGCCCCGCAACTGTATGCGGGCATCGAGGCGGATGTGCCGTTTGTGGACGCGCTTACGTCGATCCTCGACACGTCGCTGCCGCTGACGGTGACCGAGTGGGACGAGTGGGGCGATCCTTTGCACAACGCCGAGGTCTACCGCTACATGAAGCAGTATTCTCCGTATGAGAACGTGAAGGATGCGGATGAGCGCGAACAGGAGTTCGGCACCCGTCATTTCCCGGCCATGTTCATCACTACGTCGATGAACGACACGCGCGTGCTGTATGTGGAGCCGCTCAAGTGGCTGGCCCGTCTGCAGGAGCCCGAGGTGGAGGTCGACGCGGTGGCGAAGATCGAGGTGGAGGCCGGCCACGGCGGCGTCACCGGACGCTACAAGCGCTGGCAGGAGATCGCCTACGAGAACGCCTGGTGCCTCGCCGCCATGGGCATCGAGGAGTAGTCCTCCCCGGCTTCCCCTTGAGGGGAAGCCGTCGGCGCAGCCGACTGATGAGGTGACCCGGCCTAGGCGGAATGGCGCAAGCCGTCCATAACGGCTGACAGTGTGAATGCGGCCGGGTTGGTGTGGAATCCCTCCCTCAGACCGGCTGCGCCGGCCAGCTCCCTCCCCTGGAGGGAACACGGAAAAATCCAACGTGTTCCCTCCAGGGGAGGGAGCTGCCGAACGCAGTGAGGCTGAGGGAGGGAACCCATCGCACGGCGAATCCAAACCACTCCGCCGGAAGCGGAACGCCCCTACCTCAGATCGTCGTCGTGCACGCCTACGGACGCGAAGGTGTACTGTCCCTTCGCGTCCTCGTAGTAGTGCAGGCGTCGGGCGGAATGCCCCTGATCCAGGTAGATGCGCCACACCTTCTCGCCGTGCGGCCCCACGCGGAATGCCTCTTCGGCGCCCGAACCGGTGCGCAGACGATGGCATCGTCGTGACTTCGACTGCTGCGCGATGCCGGTAAGCACTTCCAACGCGGCATCGACCACGCGCTGACGGTTGATCTGCGTCTTCTCCAACGAGTCGAAGAACTCCGACGTGTAGTCCCAATGCTCCGGCAGCTGCCGATGCTTCTTGTCGGCGGCGGGGAAGCGCAGCGCCCACGCCTCACGAATCCACATGTCGAACCGGTCGCGTTCGAACAGCAGCCGTTCCTTGTCGTTGCGGAACAGACCGCGTAACGTCCGGTACTGCTGCCCCTGATAGATGCGGGCGCGGCGCTGGCTCATCGCATCCTCGCGCAGCGAACCGTTCTGCCGCTGCAGGGTGTCGAGCTCGGCACGCATCTTCTCATTGGCGCGCTGCTCCTCGCCGATCTGCGCGGCCAGGGTCATGATCATTTCGGCCGCATCCTCGCCGGCATCCTCGGGAATCAGCTCACGCACGTCGGTGTCCGCGTCGATCACGATGGCACGCTGACGATCGTCGGCGTTGGGCTTCAGCACGCCCTGATCGGCCGGTTGCAGCCATGCCGGACCGCCGTCGATCATCGCCGGCGCGGACTTGATATGCTCCTTGTCCGCCTCCACGAACGAGACAAGCCAGTCGTTCTGTTCGGTGCCGCGCGCCACGATCAGCATGGGCAGCACGGTGCCCGGGTCGAGCAGCAGACGCAGATCCTCGTGCTCGCCGAACGCGTCACCCAACGCGTCGGCGGCCTCCACCATGATCTTCACACCCGGATAGAGCGTCACCATGCAGTAGTCCATGCGCACGGTGTCGATGCGGCCAAGCACGGTGTCGCCCTCCGCATAGTCGGCGATCGCGTCCTTGCCGACGCGCACCGCAAGCCCGGTGATCATGCGATCGCGCGAACTGAACTCGCCATGAATCACCTGACCGCGGGCCAGCATACGATCGGCGGGAACGGGAATGCCATCCGTCTCGGCCGGCAGAATCACCGACGCCATCGCGCCGGACACCAGGCGGGCTATGCCGCGCTGCGGATACACGCCGATCACCGTGGCCGTGACCGGTACCGTCTGCTCGGGAACGGTGGGCGCGATCGTCGAATAGGCGCGTGCCACCATGCCCTCGGCGTCGTCGATGAGCTGTCGGCGCTGAATCTTGCGCTGCTCCTCGGTGAATCCGCCGTACGGACCTCCCAGTCGACTCGGATCGTCCACCCATTCGAGATCCGGCGGATAGGCGCGCAGCATACCGCCGTACACTTGCGCGTCGGTGGGCAGTGCGGCCGTGAGATTCCACGCGGTCTTGGCGCTATCCAATTCGAACACGATCGCCGTGGATTCGAGCTCCCTGGCCAACGATTCGGTGTCGAACACGGGCCGGTGCGTGCTTGACGTGCGCGTGGCCACCACCACGGGGATGCGCCGCTCGGGATCGGTGAGGTACTCGGCCAGCTCCTCGGCCTGATCCTCGCGCACCAGATGCACGGTGCCGTCGGCTTTGTCACGGATGGCGGCGGTGACGAGCGTGCCCTCCGGTTCGGTCGACGCTGCCGGAGCGGAGAGCGGAACGCGGTTGTCGTCGGCATCATTGCCGGGAGCGGTCGTGCCTGTGGACGACGTGGAAACGTTGGGGGATACGGCGTCTGCGGTGGAGAACGATGCGCCGCCGACGTTGATGGCACTATCCTCGGCAGAGGTGCCGGAGACATCGGCAGCGTCTACGTGGCCGGTTGCGTTGGACGCGTTCGTCGTGATGGTCGGGGCGACGTTCGTCACCAGTCGGCTCTGCTGGACCTTATGCGCTTGCCGTTCGAGTGCGATCTGCCGGCTGATCGCGTCACGCACGTCGTATTCGAACGCCTTGGCGCTGACACGTATGTTGAGTATCAGTTTCGATGCGCGAAAATTATCGTCCTTCCACCATTGCGCGGTACTGGGATAGACGCGTACCGCCCCGCCGAACACCGATCGCTCCTTGCCGATGCGGGAGGTGAGCTGACGGCAGACGTCCACGGTGTCGAGGATCGCGACGTCGATGTCGAAATCGTCGAGCAGGGACCGAGGATCGATGGCGAGATCGTCGCCGTCCTTCCTATGGGTCATGACCACCAGTGGTCGTTCCCGTCGTGATCGACGGCGCAGATACCGTTCCAATGCGATCACGTCGTCCACCGAACGGATATGGACGGGACAGTCCGCCGGGAATCGTGAACTATACGGGTCTCGTGTTGTACTCATAGCGCCATCCTTTACGTAGTTCGATTGTACGTGGCGGCGTGCTGCCGGCGTTATCGAACCGCGCAGTCGCGTACCAGCGCCTTCAGGGCCTGCCGGTCCGTGTCCGTCAGCTGCGGCGTGGAGTCGGCCACCGGGTTCATGAACGAGCCGGGGGAGTCGGAGTGATCCAGGCCCAGCGCGTGCGCCACCTCATGCTCGATCACCTCGACCGCCACCGGCTGCCCGCCCTGTGCACTGTCGCCGCCGGTCCGGAAGTAGTCCTCGTTCAGTCGAATGTCGGCATAGTAGATCAGCGGAGCCTCATTGTTGCGCGAGACGGCGCGCGGCTGCGCCTTGCCGAGCGTGCGCTGCGTACGGTTCATATCAAAGTCCGGGTATTGCGCGGCCGTGAGAAATTCGAATTTGAACTCGGTATGAGTGGGAAGCGTTCCGGTTGATTGATACGAACCGTCACCCACCTGCGACACCTCTTGGAATTGCAGGTCGTTCACGGACGTGATCGTGTCCAACGCCTGCTTCACCATCGCGCGTTCATTCTCGCTCACCGAACCGCTGAACGCGTACCGGATGGGTTCGCAGGAGATCGTCAGCGCGGGCTGATCGCTGCCTTCCGAGAACAGCATGTACGAGTATCCGCTCGGCATGGGCGTCTGAATGCCGCCGAATTGCTGGGACTGCTGGGATTGCCCGCTGTTCGGGGATGCGGACTGGCCGTTGATGCTGCCGCCGGCGTCGGATGAGCCGCTGTCACCGTTGCCGCTCTGGCCGTTGGCGTCGGTGGTGCCGGCATCGGGGTCGCCGCCCAGAAGCCCGTTGAGCCAGTCCGTGAATCCGCTGTCGTTTGACGAACCATCATGCTGTCCTCCGAACAGCCCCTGCACCTGGTTGTCCCACCATTGGATGACGGAATCCTTGGCTTCATTGGCCTTATCGCCCAGCCCGGATGTCAGCCCGGAACCCCACTCCTTGGCTGACTGCGGCAGATCGCGCACTGATTGCGGCATTTCGACGCCGCATCCGGTCGTCCCCAGCAGCAACGCCAGCACCGTCGCCGAAGTACACACGATCCGGCCGAGGGCTCTGCCGATTCGCCTCCGCCCATTGCCATTACCGACCATCCCGCTTCCTTTCCTGTGTGTGCCATCCAGGAACCCGCGTGCTCCCTCCTAGGGAGGGAGCTGTCCGGCAAAGCCGGACTGAGGGAGGGCTCCCACTCGCCCCTCAGCCCCAAGTCGCCCTCAGTGACGCACCCCCTCCGGCCAGATCACGGTGATCGGCCTGCCGATCTCGCGCGCGTAGGCCACGGCATCGGCAGTACCGCCCTTGCCATCCGCTGGCTGCCCGTCCCAGAACGCCACCAGCAGATCGCAGTCGTCCACCACGCGCTTGCCCGCCAGCAGATACGCGTCCTCACACGGTTCCGCATAGCCAAGCGTCACCACCTGCCGCGCCTTACCAACCAGCGCCTCGAACGACTTGAGCCCGTCCTTGTCAAACGTACGCTCATAACGTCGCGACGGCAGAATCGCCTTCAGCGTATGGCCGGTACGCAGAATCTCGGCGGCAAACAGCTGATCTGCGCCCACTGCGAGCGAACTCAATCCCACTACGGGCCGGCCGTCGTACTGTGCCAGAAACTCGCGTAGTCCACGTTCCACGAACACGCGCGCCGCCTCGGGAATATGCTGATGCCCTGTCACGCCAATGTGAATGATCTGCTCACCATCTGCCATGTTCGTCTCGCTCATCGTCGCAACTCCGCTTCCGATAGATCCCGCACAATCCGTTCCCGAGTCTACTCGGTCGGCAGTGACGTCGGAATCAGGAACCCGATGCCGGAACGACGATCATATTTGACACCATGTCATAAATGATTCGTGAGTCGTCATTTTCGCACGATGTCGATGGGCGGTTGCGATCGCCTGTGAACCTATGCTCGAAGTAGGGTCATGACGGCCATTGTTTCTGCCATCGAAGGGGATGCCCATGCAGCAGTACGATCTTGAAACCGCGTTTCGCAACAACGAACATCATGTGCTGAACGACTACCTGCATCAGGCCTCGGCCAATCCGCTGCAGGCGGCGGCTGATTTCCACGAACTGCTGAAATTGCCGGGTACCTACGACTGGCTGGGTAAGGAGTTTGAAGACCTTGACGATGATGCGTATCGTGTCTTCGTCATGAATCTGTATCCGGTGTTTAGAGGAAAGGCCTGGATCGATGACATGATGATCATTTGGACTCTGTCGTTGCATTCAGGCCTGGCCGATCCCGGGGTTCGGCGATTTCTCCGTGCTGACGAATCCGATGCCATGCCTGCAGGAGATATCGATAACGATACTGAAGAAGCTCGCGAACGGCGTCATCTATGGTTTCTGTTGTTCTTCCAATACGCCGAGATCGGGGTGCTTTCCCATTCCGATGATGCCGAAACGTATCTCAAGCGTGCCCGAAAGATCGCCAGAATCGATTTTCTGAGGCACCCGAACCGTCTGGCGCAGAGCGAGGAAGGTGCACAGTTGGCTTATGGCACCGAAGCGCAGGATATGATTCTCCAAACGTCATGGTCATCGATTGTTCGTATCATCAATGTCTATCTGAGGGGCATTGCCCATGATGCGGGAGACGAAGAAGAAGCGCAGCGCTGCGCGGCGTTCATCGACAAGGCCGACCGTCTGTTCGATCCCGACGGGACGGAAGGTCAGATTCCGGGAATGCCGGGCGTTCGCATCATCCACGTGCCGCTGGATGATCAGTCGTCGTCGGTGAGGCGTCCATACAAGCCTGATTTCCGCAGGAACACCGCGATTCGATTCGCCAGACAGGCCTGCGAACTGCACGATGCGCAGCGGGACGAGGAGGCATGGGACACGTTCGAGAAAAGCAATGCGATACTCAGGCAGATCTATGAGGACGGCGAGACTGGTGAACTCTACGACATGAACGGCGTGAGCGAGAACCATGCCGCTGCCGCCGAGAAGATCCGCACCGAATGTCTGCGCGATCTTGGTTTGAACTTCAAGACCATGGCGGCCTGCGCCGATCATGCAAAGACCCCCGACGACGTCAGAGCATGCGTGACGAATATGGTGCGTTACGGCGAAATGTTCGACAAGGCCCGCAATTCCGCGGAAAGCAAGTCCGATCTGGAAGGCCACTACGCGATCGCGCTCACCTACCTCATGCAATATGACCGGCCTGAGGATCGCGACACGTGTCTGGGCTACTGCGAGGGCTTCTACCGCACCCGCGAGGAGTCCTATGCCAAGGGGACCAAGATGGACAGGTTCCTGCAGTCATGCTGGGGGAACGTGAACGGGTTCATCCAGCAGGGGCTGGCCAAGGGCACGATCCCGCCGGAACGCGTGATCGACATGCTGCATGAATCCGTCATGGCCGCTGCCACGCTTGACGATTTCGTCGGATACCGCAGTCACGTCTATTTCATGGATTCCCTCATGGACCGTATGCATGAGCGCAATGAATTCTGGGCGAACGGTCAGACTTCACTGGAATCCATGTATGTAGGTCATATGGGCAATGTCTGCGGACTGCTGTTCAGACTACGGGAATGGGAACAGCTGAAGAACGACGCGAATAGGCTGCTCAAGCGGCTGCCGATGATGCGCGAATCGCAATCGGCGGGCACGGCGGCCACGGCGGTCGCCTCCTATGGCATCTATTTGTATGAGTCGGAGCATTACGAGGAGGCCGCGAAGTGGTTCGGCGACATTCTCGATCCCATTCGTTCGATGGATGATTTTCCTCGGCTGACCATGCTGATCATCCTCCGCCGGTATATGTCATCGCTGCTGAGGGCGGACCGTATACGGCAGGCTGACCAGGTGGCCCAGGTGGCCGAAGTGCTTACCGGTCTGATCGAGCTCAAGGGATACGAGGAAGCGCGCAGGCAGAATCCGACTATCGCTTCCGAGGGCGAATTCCTGAGTTCGGTATTCGAGGAACGCTGCACCATCTATTTGGAGCATGCGATGGCGTTGGGATGCATGGGCGACAAACAGAAGATGCGTGAATACCTCTTCAAGCTGGAAAGCGGACTGGATGATTG
The DNA here is from genome assembly GCF_003952005.1 of Bifidobacterium callimiconis. GTDB lineage: Bacteria > Actinomycetota > Actinomycetes > Actinomycetales > Bifidobacteriaceae > Galliscardovia > Galliscardovia callimiconis. The sequence goes on along the minus strand of NZ_QXGJ01000004.1, from coordinate 117,173 downwards.
GCAAGACAGGCTTCCCGCCGATTTCGTGGACCACATGAGGAAGCAGGCGCAGCGTCTGCGCAGCGTCGCGTGATCGAGCGCACCGCGCCTGTCCACCAGACGGACTCCGGGCATTGGTTTCGGACGGGCGCACCTACCCTGTTGGGTATGGCAAATGACATCAAGACACTGAACATCGCCGTCATCCCCGGCGATGGCATCGGCAAGGAAGTCACCCCCGTCGCCCAGCAGGTGCTGGAAAAGGCCTCCGAAGGCGTCGTGAACTTCAACTACACCAACTTCGAACTCGGTGCCGAGCGTTACCTGCGCGACGGTGCGATCCTGCCCGACGATGAGCTGGAGGAGATCAAGAAGCAGGACGCCATCCTGCTGGGCGCCGTTGGCGACCCGCGCATCAAGGCTGGCATCCTGGAGCGCGGCCTGCTGCTCAAGCTGCGTTTCGCGCTCGACCAGTACGTGAACCTGCGTCCGACCAAGCTGTACAAGGGCGTCACCTCGCCGCTCGCCAACCCCGGCGACATCGACTTCGTGGTCGTGCGTGAGGGTACCGAGGGTCTGTACTGCGGCGCCGGCGGCGCGGTGCGCGTCGGCACGCCGAACGAGGTGGCCACCGAGGTGTCCATCAACACGGCGTACGGCGTGGAGCGCGTTGTGCGCTACGCGTTCGAGCTGGCCATGAAGCGCAAGAAGCACGTCACGCTTGTGCACAAGAAGAATGTGCTCGTCAACGCCGGCGACATGTGGCAGCGCATCGTCGACAAGGTCGGCGAGGAATACCCCGAGGTCACGCACGACTACCTGCACATCGACGCCACCACGATCTTCCTCGTCTCCAACCCGAGCCGCTTCGACGTGATCCTCACCGACAACCTGTTCGGCGACATCATCACCGACGAGGCCGGTGCCGTGGTCGGCGGCGTGGGCTACTCCGCCTCCGGCTGCATCAACGCCACCAACGAATACCCGTCGATGTTCGAGCCGATCCACGGTTCCGCTCCGGACATCGCCGGCAAGGGCATCGCCAACCCGACGGCCGCCGTGCTGTCCACCGCCATGCTGCTGCGTCACTTCGGTTATGACGAGGCCGCCGCGCGCATCGATGCTGCCGTCGAGGCCGACATCGAGGAGCTCGGCTCCACCAAGCGCAGCACCGAGCAGGTCGGCAAGGACATCCTCGCCCGCCTGTAAATGGTCTGATCGGCCCGGTCGGGTTTGGCCCGGCCGGATCGGTCTGATCGCATGATTTGGTAGTCCAAACGAATTTGGTAGTCCAAGACGGACAGTGTGAGCACTCACAACAGTGCTTGGATGTCCGTTTCGGACTACCAAATCCTGCTTGGACTACCAATTTTCGTTTTCGCCCTCGTTGTACGCCTGCCGCACGTCTGCCACACAATGTTGTGTTGGTCGGGTAGCGTGGAAGCATGACTTCGTATAACGGGAATCCCAATCCTTACTCCAGCGGCTCCGGTAACGGCAACGCCAATGGTTCGTCCAACGCCAATGGTTCCGGCAGCGCCAACGGCACCGGCAATTCGTACGGTTCGTCCAACCCCTACAGCAGTTCGTATGGGCAGGGCGGCCAGCAGAATCCCTACGGTCAGACCGGTGCGAACCCGTACGGTCAGAATCCCTATGCCCAGCCGCAGCAGTCCGCGGGCGCTCCCGGCGGCGCGAACCCGTACACCGGCAATCCGTACGGTCAGAACCCGTACCAGCAGAGCCCCTATCAGTCGGCGCCCAACGGATATCAGCAGAATCCGTACCAGCAGGCACCGTACGCGCAGAACCCGTATCAGCAGCCGTATCAGGCCTATCCGATGAGCGACAAATCCAAGATCGCCGCCGGGCTCCTCGGACTGTTCCTCGGCTCGTTCGGCGTCCACAACTTCTACCTCGGCAACACCGGCAAGGCCGTGGCTCAGCTGCTGCTGACGCTCGTCGGCTGGATCATCGTCATCGGCCCGTTCGTCGCCTGCGTGTGGGGACTCATCGAGGGCATCATGATCCTGTGCTCGCAGTACGGTTCCCCGTGGCATCGCGACGCCAACGGCTACGAGCTGCGCGATTAGCGTAGGGACGATCATGCCACATGAATGATTTGCAAGGATGACACGAATGCGCGATACCGATCCGATCTCCGCCACGACCGGCACCGACAATATCCGAGCCGGTCGTACGTTCGCCGGTCGCGGTGAATGCAAGACGCCGAACGGCAAGCTTGTGGCGGTGTCCGTCCGTCTTGCCGGCAATGCCATCGGCAATACTGACGGCAATGCCATCGCCGACGTCCGTTCTGGCGACGGCATCATTGCCTTGGCCCGTCTTGACGGCGATTTCCTGATCGACGATATCGCCGGGATCGACGACGCCGCCGGGGGCGACGACATGACGTTGATCGCCGATGTGGAACGAGTGATCATGCGGCAGCGCGCGCCGATCGATGTCACCCGGTTCAACAACGACGTCAGTCATGCCATCAAGGCGCATCCGCGCTCCGAACTGATCGGCACCACTGCGGACGCCATCGTTACCGCCGCCGCTCGCGCGATCGCCGACGCGCTGATCGCCATGCACAGCGAAAACGGCAACGGTGACGGTGGCGTCAATGGTGACGGTGGCGATACCGGCGAAGGGTGGTCCTCCGATCGGGGCGCAACGCCTTGGAATGCAAGAAAATCCAAGGTGTCCGAGGATGCTGAGGCATCGGAGGAATCCTCGCGCTCGGTTTCCCCTGATATCGTCTCCTCTTCCGACGAAAAGGCCGCAAACGTACCCGTGTCCGGCACCAACGTCCCGCTCTCCGGCCGTTGGCGCGATCTCTCCGATCTTGCCCCGAGCGTCATCCTCGACCCTGAACCCTACACGCCGGCCATGCAGATGGCGCTCGACCAGACCATCGCCCAAGCCGTGGCGGCTGGCGAACAGCCCCCGATTCTGCGCTTCTGGAACTGGGGAGGCCCTGCCGTGGTCATCGGTGCCTACCAGTCCGTTGAAGGCGAGGTGGACGAAGCCGAAGCTGAGCGTGAAGGATTCACCGTGGTCCGGCGCATCACCGGCGGCGGCGCCATGTTCGTTCGCCCCGACGACACCATCACCTACTCGCTTTACGTGCCCGAATCGTTCACCCACGGGCTCGACCCGGTGGAATCCTACCGGCTCTGTGACGAATGGGCGTTCGCCGCACTGCACGCCATGGGCATTCCCGCCGTGCACCAGCCGATCAACGACATCGCCACGCCGTCCGGCGGCAAGATCGGCGGCGCGGCGCAACGCCGATTCCCCGGCAGCCATGCACGTCCCGGCTGCATCCTGCACCACGTGACCATGGCCTACCGCATCGATACTGCGGCCATGAGCCGCATCCTGCGTATATCCAAGGAAAAGCTCAAATTCAAGGCCGTCGCCTCGGCAAGCAAACGCGTGCAGCCACTCGCCACGCAGACCGACATGACCCGCGAGCAGATCGTCGACGGCATGCTCAGGTACGCGCTCGCCGCCATCCCCGGCGCACATCCTGACACCCTTCCCAAATCACTACTGACACAGGCCCACTCCCTAGCCGAAACCAAATTCACCACCCCCACCTGGACCCACCGCATCCCCTGACCCCCTCGTGCTCCCTCCGGGGGAGGGAGCTGTCACGCACAGCGTGACTGAGGGAGGGATCAAACCCCACCCAACACGACAATCCCCAACACAGGGAATGGCATCGCCGCCCGCAAGCGTGTAAAAAGGACGGTATGAGTTACGTGTCGCAGTCGCCAATCCACAACATCGTCAACAAGGCCAGCACCAATCTGTTCGCCTTCGCCTACAAAAACGTCGCCAAAAAGGCGTTCTTCGCCATGCCGCCGGATCAGGCGCACGACGCCATGATCTCCGGCTGCTCGCTGGCCGGCAAGGTGCCGCCGCTCATGTGGATGCTGCGCGGAATGCTCGACTACACGGATCCCGCGCTCGAAACCGAAGTGATGGGCGTGAGGTTCCACAATCCGTTCGGCCTGTCCGCCGGACTCGACAAGGACTGCAAGCTGCCCGCCGTGCTCGACGCCGCCGGTTTCGGCTTTGAGACGTTCGGCTCCACCACGGCCCGCCCGTGCGCCGGCAACCCCCGCCCGTGGTTCCACCGTCTGCCCGAATACGGGTCGATGATGGTGCACGCGGGACTCGCCAACGAGGGTTCCGCCAAGGTGATCGCCCGCGCCGAGAAGGCGTTCACGAACGTGAGCACGCTGCGCATGTCCGCATCAATCGCCCGTACGAACGACAAACTGGTGGGTGACCTCGACGAGGGCATCGCCGACTACCGCACGTCGCTGGAGCGTGCCGTCGGCCGTACCGACATGATCGAGGTCAACGTCTCCTGCCCGAACACCATGGCCGGCGAGCCGTTCACCAGCGACCCGAAGAACCTCGACCGACTGTTCACGTCCCTCGACGAGGTGAGCCGCCCGCAGCCCACGCTGGTCAAGCTGCCGCTCAACAAGTCCTGGGATGAGATGAAGGCGCTGCTCGACGTGCTTGCCGAGCATAACGTGCAGGGCGTGTCGCTGGCGAACCTGCAGAATGACCGCACCGGCATGGACGACATCCCCAAGGACTGGAAGGGCGGCCTGTCCGGCATGCCGTGCGGCAAGGCCAGTACCGAGCTGATGGCCCGTGTATACCGCGACTACGGTGATCGTTTCGCCATTGCCGGCGTTGGCGGCGTGTTCACGCCCCAGCAGGCGTACGCGAAGATCCGTGCCGGCGCAAGCCTGATCATGTTCATCTCGTCGCTGATGTATGTGGGACCGCAGAACATCAGCACGCTCAAGCGAGGTCTGGTGGAGCTGCTGCACGCTGACGGCTTCGACAACGTGCAGCAGGCCGTCGGCATCGACGTCCGCTGACGCAGCGTATTCGCGATCAGCGCATTCAACCCTCCCTCAGTCCGACTTCGTCGGCCAGCTCCCTCCCCTGGAGGGAGCACGAAAAGGGTTTCAGCCTAAGCGGATAGCACACACAACCTCGTGCTCCCTCCAGGGGAGGGAGCTGTCACGCACAGCGTGACTGAGGGAGGGCTCCAACCCTGCGAACGTTCAGTACGCGCCGCGCACGTACTGATCCGGGTATCCCGCCGCCTCGGTGCTCAGTCCAAGCTTGTACGCGGCGCGCAGCGGCCAGTACGGATTACGCAGCGCGGCGCGTCCGATCTCCACGGCATCCGCGTCCCCACGGTTCACGATCTTGTCGGCCTGCTTGGCCTTGGTGATCAGGCCCACCGCGGTGGTGCGAATGTCCGCGTGTTTGCGCACCTCCGACGCGAACGGCACCTGATACCCCGGTTCCGCCGGAATCGTCACGCCGGCGATGATGCCGCCCGTCGACACGTCGATCAGATCAACGCCATGACTGCGCAGCGCACGCGCGACGGCGATGGTCTGATCCAGATCCCATCCGCCCGCCGCCCAGTCGGTCGCGGAAACACGCACGAGCAGCGGCGCATTATCGGGCATCACGCTGCGTACGGCGTCGGCCACTTCGATCAGCAGGCGCATACGGCCGTTGAGATCGCCGCCATACTCGTCGGTGCGCTCATTGGTGAGCGGATCCAGAAACTCGCTGAGCAGATATCCGTGCGCGGCATGAATCTCAATAGCCTGGAACCCGGCACGAACGGCACGAGACGCGGCGGCGTGGAACTGCTCCACAATGCCGTGAATCTCCTCCACGCTCAGCTCACGCGGCATCGCATAATCGCCGAATGCAATGGGGGAGGGGGCCACGGTCTGCCATCCGCCGGCGTCCATCGGCACGCTCTGCCCCTCATATCCCACGGTGAAACTACCCGTGGAACCTTTACGACCGGAATGGTTGAGCTGCACGGCGGGCACCGCGCCGGCGTCACGAATGCCATCGACGATCCAACGCCAGGCCTCCACCTGATCGTCGTTCCACAGGCCCACGTCATTGGGAGAGATACGTCCTTCGGGACTCACCGCCGTCGCTTCGGCGATCACCATGCCGAATCCGCCGAGTGCGCGCGACACATAGTGCTGGTAGTGGAACGGCGTGGGCTTGCCGTCCTGTGCGAACGCCGAATAGGTGTCCATCGGCGGCAGCCATACGCGGTTGCGGATTTCCAACCCACGTAGGGTGAGCGGATCGAACAGATGCGGTCGTGTGTTCTTCTTGGAGCGTTTGTCGGTTCGTTTATCAGCTGCCATGATAATGCCTTCGTTCGTTGTGGCCATTGCCAGTGTTGTGTGACTACGGCCGGTGTCCGCCCGTCCCCTTCCCATGCCGACGTCAGCATAACAAAACAGGCGCAGGGGTTGATGCCCCTACGCCTGTTTTACCACATGAGCTCTAGACGAAGTCCGTGGAACTCGCTGTGGAACTCACTGCCCTTCGGTGGTGGTTCCGGAAGTGGTGCCCGAGGTGGTGCCGGAGTTCGTGCTGGTGCTGCCGCTCGTACTGCGCGACTTCGTTGAAGAACTCGACTTCTTCTTGGTGGTGGACGACGACGTGGAACCGGTCGTGCGGATCATGTTCTGATCCGGATTACCGTAGTCGTTGTCCTGCGGAATGTTCGCGGAGCTCAGATAGTTCTCCATGAACTCCTTCCACGTCGGCAGTGCGATATCGGCACCATACCAGGACGAGCGGTACACGCCGTTGATCGTGCCCTTGAGCGAGACGCCCGAGTTCTCGGCGTTGGTGATCAGCGCGAACGCGGCTACCTGCGGCACGAAGCCGGACGTGGCGAGCTGCGTCTGCTCGCTCGTACCGGTCTTGGCGAAGGTCTTGCGTCCGTTGGACAGCTGCGCGTCCTTCGCCACGCCCTGCGTCACGTTGAGGTTCATGGCGTAGGCGGTGGTCTGCGCCACTTCGGAGGAGATGGCCTGATGGCAGTTGGCGCTGGGCACCTTGTAGCTCTTGCCGGAGCTGTCGACCACCTTGTTCAGGGCGATCGGCGTGCATTCCACGCCGTTGCCGGCGATGGTCGCGTACACGTTGGCCATGGTCAGCGGCGACGACGGTTCGGTACCGATCACCATCGACGGGTTGTACTTGGTGATGTCGGTGCCGTCGGCACGGTGATAGCCCATGGTCTTGGCCATGTCGGCGATGGACTTCAGGCCGATGCGCTGCGCCATGGACACCTGGGTGGTGTTGTGCGACTGGTTGAGCGCCTGCAGCGGGGTCTCCGGATTCACCGTGCCGCCACCGGAGTTCTGCACGTCGAACACGCCGGCGCCGTCGGCATCGGGGATGGTCTTGTACGAGTAGTGCATGCTGGTGGCCAGCGGCTCGTTGGCGGAGTTGCCGGCGTTGATCCATGCGGCGAAGTTGATGGGCTTCCACGTGGAACCGACCTGGAAGCCGGAGCCGCCGCCGTCCGCGTAATCCACGGCGTAGTTCACGGAGGTACGCGTGGTGCCCGCTCCACCGTTCACGTCGTACGTACGGTTCTGCGCCAGGGCGAGCACTTCGCCGGTGCCCGGTCGGATCGCGGCGAGGATGTTCTCGTAGCCGCTCGGATCGTCTTCGGGCAGGTTGTCGCGCACGGCGGTCCATGCGGAGTTCTGCGCGTTCACGTCGAGCGTGGTGTAGATGTTGAGGCCGCCCTGCTTGATGAGCTGTCGGCGCTCCTTGAGCGTCTTGCCGAACGCCTCGGACTTCTCGATCTGGCGGATCGCGTAGTCGCAGAAGTATGCGGCGTTGCCCGCGGCCTGGCATCCCACGGCCACGTTCTGCACGTGCAGGGTGTCGGCGAGCGGGATCTTCTTGGCGGCGTCGGTCTCGGACTTGTCGACGAAGCCCCATTCGCTCATCAGATCAAGGGTGATGTTGCGCTGCTTTTCGGCCTCCTCCGGGTTCACGGTGGGGTCGAAGTTGGCGGGGTTCTTGGTGATGGCCGCGATCGTGGCGGATTCCACCAGATTCAGGTCGGACGCGCTCTTGGAGAAGTAGTGCTGCGCGGCGGTCTCCACGCCGTACACGTTCTTGCCGAACTGCGCGATGTTGAGGTAGCCCTGCAGAATCTCCTGCTTGGAGTACTTCTTCTCCAGCTCCACGGAGATGAGCATCTCGCGCAGTTTACGCGCGATGGTCTCCTCCTGTGCGTGGTATGCCTCGATCGGATCATCGTCTTCGAGCGCCTGATCGATCAGAATGTTCTTCACGTACTGCTGGGTGAGGGTCGAACCGCCCTGGGTGTCGCCCTTCTTCACGTATGTCTGCACGAATGCTCGTGCGATGCCCTGCGGGTCGATGCCGCTGTGATCCCAGAAGCGGTGGTCCTCACGCGCCACCACGGCCTTCTGCATGTAGTCCGAAATGCTCTTCAGCGGTACGATGATGCGGTTCTGCTCATAGAACGTGGCCAGTACGGTGGTGCCGTCGGATGCATACATGCGCGACTGCTGCGGCAGATCGGCCAGATCGAAGTTGATGTCGTCGGCCTTCAGCGAGGAGGTCAGGCTCTTGGTCATGGCGTTCGCGCCCATGACGGCCGGCAGCAGGAAGCCGGAGGCCACCACGCCGCCTGCGACGCAGAACATGATATAGGCAAGAATCAGCGTGAACACACGACGAGTTGTCTTAGGTTTCTTTTCGGGCATGGTGCCCATTGTAAAGTGGTGACCCTACCTTTCGATCATCCGTTTCCAATCTTCACCGCACTGTCATTCCCGTAAAATCCGCTGGGAATTTACTGATGTGCCCTTTTCCGTGTGCTCCCTCCGAGGGAGGGAGCTGGCCGACGTAGTCGGTCTGAGGGAGGGGTACGTGGCGGAAGCCTACTGATGTGCTCTGCGGATCAGCTTGCCCGGCTGGTAGATGATGATCGTGCGACCCCTGCGTGAGATCCACCCGCGCTGCGTGAACTCCATCAGCGCCTTGTTCACCGTCTCGCGGGAGGCTCCCACAAGCTGTGCCATCTCCTCCTGCGTCAGATCGTGCGGCACCACCAGACCGTCCTCGCTCGGCTCGCCGAATCGCTGGGCGAGATCGATGAGCGTCTTCGCGAGCCTGCCTGGCACGTCCATGAACACCAGATCGGCGATGCGCTCGTTGTTGAGTCGTGCGCGATTGCCCATCACCTGCAGCATATCGATGGCCACGCGCGGATGCTCGTCGAGCCATGCGAACAGTGCGGCGCGTTCCAGCGAGGCGACGATCGTGCCGTTGGTCATCACGATGGCGGAGGCGGTACGCGGGCCGCCGGTCGGGTCGAACACGGGGATCTCGCCGAGCAGTTCGCCGCGTCCGGTGATCGACAACAGGTGGATGCGATGATCCGTCGATTCTCGGGTGAGTTTGATGCGTCCGGTTTCCACCAGATACATGCGGTGGTCCGTATCCCCCTCGTGGAATACCGCATCGCCTTTGGAGTAGTAGCGTCGCTGGAGGTGCGGCAGCAGCTGGTCGGCCTCCTCGGGGCGCACCTGCTTGAACAGTGCGGTGTGCAGAAGGGCGTCGCGTTGGCTTTCCAAGTCGTCGGTAGCGCGAATCACCAAGCGTCAACCTCCATCGTTGAGTCCCTTATGATTTTTCTCAGTCTATTAGTCTAGCGCGCACGGTGGTGGCCGAATATCCTGTTGAATGGATTTGTCGACAATTGGCAGTCAGTGGCCATCCGGGTAACGGTGGCCGATAGAGACGAACATATATATAAGGAATCGGATATGGCGGTTTTGGCGAGCGGGGGAGCGGAGTCACGACGTTCGGCGGAGCGTTCGGGGAATCATGTGAGCGTTTCGCATGGTGGAAGTCCAACGATTGGCAAACGGGCTGATGATTCGTCGCGTGCGCCGGGGCAGGGTATGTCTGCACGGGCCGTATCCGGGCAGGAGGTCTCTGCACAGTCGGTCGTGGTGGTGATGCCCACGTATAACGAAAAGGACAATCTTCCCGTCACGGTTCCCGCGATCCTGCGGTACTGTCCGAACGTGCACATCCTGATCGTGGACGACAATTCCCCTGATGGCACCGGTGATCTCGCCGATGCGATGGCCGATCGTGACCCGCGCATCCATGTGCTGCATCGGGCGGGCAAGGGCGGTCTCGGTCCCGCGTATCTGGCCGGATTCCGTTGGGCGTTGGACCGCGACTACGACGTGATCTGCGAGATGGACATGGACGGATCGCATCGGCCGCAGGATCTGCCGCGTCTGCTCGCGCCGCTGATGGGGGAGTCCAAGTCGGGTGTGCGAGGTGCCGGGTCGGAGAGTGCGATGGGATCGGCGTCCGGGAGATCGTCGTTGTGTGCGACGGGGACGGCCGATGCCGGGGCCGAGGACGGTCACCGTAACGGACGTGGTGTCGAACGTCATGCCGAGCGGGTCGATCTGGTGATCGGTTCGCGTCGTGTGCGTGGTGGGCGTTCGGAGGGCTGGCCGTGGTACCGCAATCTGATCTCGTCGTGCGGATCGTGGTATGCGCGCATGATGCTCGGCTCCCATGTGCACGACATGACCGCCGGGTTCCGTGCGTATCGTGCATCGATGTTGCGTTCTGTTCGTTTGGACTCTGTGGAGGCCGGCGGCTACGTGTTCCAGATCGACATGACCCGTCGTGTGCTGGCCGCCGGTGGCGTGATTCGCGAGGTGCCGATCGTGTTCCCGCAGCGCGCGCTCGGCGTCTCCAAGATGAGCTCCGCCATCGTGATCGAAGCCATGTGGCGCGTCACCATCTGGGGCCTGCAGCGGCTGCTGCACGATATTCGGCGTACAACACGTCACAAAAAAATGTTCGGTTGATTTTACTTTTTGATAGGTTGTGTGCGATAATGTTCATATGATTTCCTCCCATAGACAACATGTGATTCTGAGCAGGCTCCGCACTCGCGGTGCCGTTCGCATCACCGCGCTCAGCAAGGAACTCGGCGTCTCATCAATGACGATCCGCCGAGACATCGCCGAGCTTGCGGACAAGGGACTGCTCAAGCGCGTGCACGGCGGCGCCGTGACCACCAGCACGCTGCTCGCCGAACCGCTGTTCTCCGTCAAGTCGCAGATGGACATCGGTCTCAAGGACGCCATCGCGCGCGCCGCCATCGAATACGTGTCGCCCGGCGATGTGATCGCCATCGGCGGCGGCACCACCGCATACGTGTTCGCCCAGCATCTGCTGGAAAGCGAGAACTCGTCGGGCATCACCATCCTGACGAACTCGATCCCGGTGGCCGAGCTCGTGCAGGCCATGGAGAACAAGGACGCCGAGGTGATCGTCACCGGCGGCGTGCTCACCCGCTCCAACTCGCTCGTCGGTCCGATCGCCGACAAGGTGATCTCCTCGCTGCGCGTCAACACGCTGTTCCTCGGCACGCATTCGGTGTCCATGCCCCGCGGCTTCCTCACCCCGAACTCGCTGGAATCCGCCACCGACGCCGCGCTGATCAACATCGCCGACCGCAGGGTGGTGCTGGCCGACCATACCAAGTGGGACAACACGTCGTTGTCCATGTTCGCAAGCTTTGAGTCCATCGACGTGCTAATCACCGACGATGGACTGGATCCCAAGTACGCCGAGCAGGCCAAGGATCTGGTAAAAGACCTCGTTCTGGCTTCCCAGGACGAAACCGACAAGGAAAGAGAGTAATGATGACCGAATTCGCGCAGTATGTTCCTGGCGAATATGCAAAGAAGCACATCCGCATCACTCCGACCACGCTGGCCGACGGACGTGACTTCTTCTATCTCGACGACGATCCGGAGTACGTCTCCGGCGCCAAGACGCGTGAGCTGAAGGATCCGCGTGATCTGCCGTACCGCTTCAGCAACCAGCTCAACGCCGCCGGCGAAGAAGTGCCGTACGCCGCGCCCGAGATGCGTCGCGATCCGCTGACCGGCGACTGGATCCCGATGGCCACCGCCCGCATGAACCGACCGATCACCGCCGGCCCCGGCGCCACCGCCAAGGGCAACCCGCTGGCCGCCCGCAAGCCCGGCGATCCGTACCAGGACGGCGAGGTGCCGGACACCGACTACAACGTGGTCGTGTTCGAGAACCGCTTCCCGTCGATGGTGCGCGTGCCCGGCCGCAGCGAGGACGTCACGTTCGTTGACGGCAACCCGCTGTGGGAGAAGAAGATGGCCGCCGGCCGCTGCGAGGTCATCTGCTTCGATCCGAACGAGCATGGTCTGCCCGCCGACCTGCCGGTGTCCCGTCTGCGCACGGTCGTCGAGGCGTGGGCGTTCCGCACTGCCGAGATCTCCGCCATGGACGGCATCGAGCAGATCTTCCCGTTCGAGAACCACGGCGCCGAGATCGGCGTCTCGCTGGCCCACCCGCACGGTCAGGTGTACTGCTACCCGTTCATCGCTCCGAAGATGGAGAAGGAGCTCAAGCAGACCGAGGCCTACCACGAGAAGACCGGCGGCAACCTGCTGCGCGATCTCATGAACGCCGAGCTCGAGGCCGAGGAGCGCGTGATTATGCGCAACCACAGCTGGGTCGCCTACGTGCCGGCCGCCGCCCGTTGGCCTCTCGAGGTGCATGTGGCCCCCGTACGCGACGTGCTCACCATCGACGAGCTCAACGATCAGGAGCGCTGGGATCTGGCGCAGATGTACTCCACGCTGCTCAAGCGCGGCAACGCGTTCTTCGACAAGGGCGACGGCAAGGGCATGGACCTGCCGTACATCGCCGCCTGGCACCAGGCCCCAATCCACGACCCGCGCCGTGCGAATTACCGCCTGAACCTGCAGTTCTTCAGCTTCCGTCGCGCTGCCAACAAGATCAAGTACCTTGCCGGCTCCGAGTCGGGCATGGCCGCATGGATCTCCGACACCACGCCAGAGCTCATCGCTAAGCGCTTCCACGAACTCGGCCCCATCGACATCGAAGACTGATGCCTATTTCCGGCTCCCCTCTCCGAGGGGAGCTGTCTGCGAAGCAGACTGAGGGGAGCGCGCGCCCGAACCCCCACCCGCAACACACATTGTCGAATGTTCGACCCTGCCCCTATAATCTCCCATAACCGAACAAAACTTAACAATAATCAACATCGCATGCGACGACAAAGCCGTTCGAATTCGCATGCGATCACATACCCATCCAAGGAAGGAACACCACAACCATGGCGAAAGTCGAATTCATCGCCCCGCTCGAATCCGAGGACGGCGTCGCCCGCGCGACCGAACTGTTCAAGGCCGCCTACGGCGAAGCGCCCGAAGGCGTCTGGAGCTCGCCTGGCCGCGTCAACCTGATCGGCGAACACACCGACTACAACGCCGGCCTGTGCCTGCCCATCGCCCTGCCGCACCGCACGTACATCGCCCTCAAGCCGCGCACCGACACCACCGTGCGCGTCGTCTCCGACATCAAGCCCGACGACATCGCCACCGCCGACCTCGACGGACTCGAAGCCCGCGGCGTCGACGGCTGGGCCGCCTATCCGGTCGGCGTGGCCTGGGCTCTGCGCGAAAAGGGCTTCAACGTGCGCGGATTCGACGCCGCATTCGTCTCCTGCGTGCCGCTCGGCAGCGGCCTGAGCTCGTCGGCCGCCATGACCTGCTCCACCGCGCTCGCCCTCGACGACGTGTACGGCCTCGGTTACGGACAGTCCGACTCCGGCCGCGTCACCCTGATCAACGCCGCCATCAAGTCCGAGAACGAAATGGCCGGCGCCTCCACCGGCGGCCTCGACCAGAACGCATCCATGCGTTGCACCGAAGGCCACGCCCTGCTGCTCGACTGCCGCCCCGAGCTCACCCCGCTCGAGAACGTCTCCCAGCAGCCGTTCGACCTCAAGGCCAACAAGCTTGAACTGCTCGCCCTCGACACTCAGGCCCCGCACCAGCTCAACGACGGCCAGTACGCCGAACGCCGCTCCACCTGCGAGAAGGCCGCCGAAATCCTCGGCGTGGCCAACCTTCGCGTGACCGCCGACGCCATCCGCGAGGCCGACGATCCGGCCAAGGCGCTGCAGGACACGCTCGACGCCCTGCCCGACGAGAACATGAAGAAGCGCGTGCGCCACGTCGTCACCGAGATCGAACGCGTGCGTGAATTCGTCAAGGCCTTCGCCGAGAACGACATCGAAGAGGCCGGCCGCCTGTTCAACGCCTCCCACGACTCCCTCGCCGTCGACTACGAGGTCACCGTGCCCGAGCTCGACGTGGCCGTGGACGTGGCCCGCCGCAACGGCGCCTACGGTGCCCGCATGACCGGCGGCGGCTTCGGAGGCTCCATCATCGCGCTCGTCGACGCCGGCCGCTCCGAAGAGGTCGCGCAGAAGATCGCCGACGAGTTCGAGGCCCGCGGCTTCCACGCCCCGCGCGCGCTCGCCGCCTACGCCGCCCCCAGCTCCTCCCGCGACGCCTGATCCGCTGATTCTCCGTCGTGCCTAGGGACGTAAGCCTCTCACGAAACCGAACTTTCGCCGGCCTGGACTGCACGCAAAGCCCCAGGCCGGCGAAACTGTTTTCGCAGCACCAATCACCCGAAATTAGCAATTCACAGCGCGAAACACCCCTGGTGACCATGCCGGGACGGGTGTTTGACGCTGCGAATCGCCGATTTCGGGTATTTCGCGCTGTGAATTGCCGGTGGTGACCGTTTCTCGCGCATGTGTACGCGCGCCACCAGCGGCAATCCCGGGCAACGAAGACACCACCGGCACCCGCCGGGCCTACACTGTCGCACGGCAAAACAACAGCGCGAGTCAGAAACGACGCGAGCCATCGAGAGCGAATCGAGGCAGAGGCAATGGCGACGGTTGACATGACAACGGGCAGACCAACCCCGCATCTGGTGAACTATGCGGTACCACTCGTGCTCACCAACGTGTTCCAACTGTCATACAACGCGCTCGACGCCATCATCGTCGGCCGATTCATCGGCAAGGAGGCGCTCGCCGCCACCGGCATGGCCAGCCCGATCATGAACCTGCTCATCCTCGGCATCTCCGGACTCACCATGGGCGCCGGAGTGCTCATGAGCGAATTCTTCGGCGCACGGGACCTCGCACGATTTCGTCGGGAGATGTCCACCACGATCATCGCAGGACTGATCTTCTCGATCGCGGTCGCCGCACTCGGATTCGCACTCACCACACCGTTGCTGCACGTGCTCAACGTTCCCACGGCCGCATTCGCCCAGACCCGCACCTACCTGCGTATCACCTTCCTCGGCGTGCCGTTCACCTACTGCTACAACGCGCTCGCGGCCGCGCTCAAAAGCGCCGGCGACTCCCGCACGCCGCTCGTGTTCCTCAGCATCGCACTGGTAGTCAACGGTCTGCTTGATTTCATCTGCATCGGATTCCTCGGATTCGGCATCGACTGGGCCGCATTCACCGACGTATTGGCCCAGGGTCTCGCCATGATTATGACCGCGGCGTTCATGATCGTGCGCATGCCCGACTTTCGTATTCGCCGCAGCGAATTCGGCATCGATGCCTCGCTGCTGCGCACAACGTGGAAGTACGGTTCGGTCACCGCGCTGCAGCAGTCGGTGCAGCCGATCGCCAAGCTGATCATCCAGGGCGCGGTGAATTCGCTGGGCGTGGACGTGATCGCCGCGTTCAACGCCGTTACACGCATCGACGACTTCGCCTTCACGCCGCAGCAGAGCATCTCGCATGGCATCACCACGTATGTTGCACAGAATCGCGGAGCCGGCAAGCCGGAGCATATTCGGCCCGGATTCCGCGCCGGACTGCGTCTGGAATTCGTGTATTGGATGATCATCGGCCTGATCGTGCTGCTGTTCAACCGCCCGATCATGCACATGTTCGTCACGTCGGATCAGACGCGCGTGATCGATCTGGGCAGCCAGTATCTGACCACGATGGCGCTGTTCTATCTGTTCCCGTCGTTCACGAACGGCATCCAGGGATTCTTCCGCGGCATGGGCAACATGTCGGTCACGCTGATCTCCACGTTCATTCAGGCGTCGTTGCGTGCGGTGTGTACGTGGCTGATGATCGGATCGCTGGGCATGTACGGCATCAGTTTCGCATGTGCGATCGGTTGGAGCGCCATGCTGCTGTTCGAGGTGTCGTATTATTTCGTGTATATGCGCCGGCGGGGGATGCTTGGCAAGTGATGGCGTGATGGGGGGTGCGGGTCAACTCCCCTCAGTCCGCTGTTCAGCGGACAGCTCCCCTCAATCTTGAGGGGAGCCACCGGATGTACACCCTGGCTCCCCTCTCCGAGGGGAGCTGGCTGCCGAAGGCAGACTGAGAGGAGCACACCCCAGCCAGCTTCACCCCCGAAACTAGTTCTTGAAGCTGTGGATCGGGGCGGGGATACGGCCGCCGCGGGTCACGAACGCCTCGCAGCTGGTCTGGTTCACCGGCATGATCGGCGCGTAGCCCATCAGACCGCCGAAGTTTGCCATCTCGCCCACGCCCTTGCCGACCACGGGGATCACGCGCACGGCGGTGGTCTTCTGATTCACCATGCCGATGGCCGCCTCGTCGGCGATCATGCCGGAGATGGTGGCCGCGGACGTGTCGCCGGGGATGGCGATCATGTCGAGACCGACCGAGCACACGCAGGTCATGGCTTCGAGCTTCTCGATCGTCAGGCATCCGCTGCCGGCCGCGTCGATCATGTTCTTGTCCTCGGAGACCGGAATGAACGCGCCCGAGAGGCCGCCGACGTAGGAGGACGCCATAATGCCGCCCTTCTTCACCTGATCGTTGAGCATGGCCAGCGCGGCGGTGGTGCCGGGCGCACCCACCTGCTCCAAGCCGATCTTCTCAAGCACCTCGCCCACCGAATCGCCCACGGCCGGGGTCGGTGCCAGCGACAGGTCGATGATGCCGAACGGAATGCCGAGTCGGCGCGACGCCTCCTGCGCCACCAGCTGGCCCACACGCGTGATTTTGAACGCGGTGCGCTTGATCGTCTCGCACAGGAACTCGAAGTCGCGTCCCACCGCGGCATCCAGAGCGCGGGAGACCACGCCCGGTCCGGACACACCCACGTTGATCACCGCGTCGCCCTCGGTCACGCCATGGAAGCCGCCGGCCATGAACGGGTTGTCGTCCGGCACGTTGCAGAACGCCACGAACTTCACACAGCCATAGGAGTCGTTGTCCTTCGTCAGCTCGGCGGTGTCCTTGATGATGTGACCGAGCAGTTCCACGGCGTTCATGTCGATGCCGGTCTTGGTGGAGCCCACGTTCACGGACGAGCACACCAGATCGGTTTCGGACAGCGCCTTGGGCAGCGACTTGATAAGCAGTTCCTCGGCCGGGGTCATGGCTTTGGACACGAGCGCGGAGTAGCCGCCGATCAGATCGACGCCGACCTCCTTGGCCGCGCGGTCGAGCGCGTGCGCGATCTTCACGAAGTCGTCGCTGGTCTTGCAGGAGCTGGCGCCCACGAGCGAGATCGGCGTGACGGTGATGCGCTTGTTGACGATCGGGATGCCGTAGTCGCGGCTGATCTCCTCGCCGGTCTTCACCAGATCCTTGGCGTAGGAGGTGATCTTGTTGTAGATGTTGTCGCAGACGGTGTCCACGTCGGCGGCCGCGCAGTCGAGCAGGCTGATGCCCATCGTGATCGTGCGCACGTCGAGCTTCTCCTGCTCGATCATCTGATTGGTCTCGTGGACCTCCATGATGTTCAGCATGGTGTGTGCAAATCCTTTCGGTTCGTGCGGATGCTGTGTCGCTGTGATCGCGCGATCAGACGCGGTGCATCTTGGTGAAGATCTCCTCGCGCTGGCAGCGGATGCGCACGCCGATGTCGTCGCCGAGGTCCTCGAGGTTGCCGACCATGGCGCTGAAGTCCTTGTCGGACTGGGAGTAGTCGACGATCATCATCATGTTGAAGAAGCCGTCGATG
Source organism: Bifidobacterium callimiconis (assembly GCF_003952005.1). Taxonomy (GTDB): domain Bacteria; phylum Actinomycetota; class Actinomycetes; order Actinomycetales; family Bifidobacteriaceae; genus Galliscardovia; species Galliscardovia callimiconis. The sequence continues at coordinate 99,378 of NZ_QXGJ01000004.1, read as the reverse complement.
ATGGTCTGGGAGATGTCGAGCACGTTCACGTGGTGCTTCGACAGGTAGGTGCAGACGCGGGCGATGATGCCGACCGTATCCTGTCCGACGACGGTGATGATTGCCTTGTTCATGAAGTTCCCCTTAAGGCCCTAGGACATAGAAAATACAGACTTCTCCAGTCTACCGTCCCCGTTCGTAACGCAGCGTCCTCGTCTCATTTGAATCGGGCTGCAGCGCCTCCCTTGGAGATCCGTGCTCTTAGGCTCCCCTCTATGAGGGGAGCTGTCCGCAAAGCGGACTGAGGGGAGCCATGCTTCCCCTCGAGGGGAAGCTGTCAGTCGAAGACCGACTGATGAGGTGGTCATGGAAATACCCTCGTATGTAAAGAGTTCACGTACACCCCCATATTTGGTAACTGCTAAGAGTATCCTGTGGAAAGGTGCAATCGACGGATGCGGTTGCGGACTAATGAACTGAACTGTTTGCTTTCCTTAAGTAGGTGAAGAGAGAACATGACTGTATCGGACCTGCTCCGTGCGTTGAAGCGGCATTGGCTGCTGGAGATCATCCTTTTCGTCGTCGTGGTTGGGGGTATGGCCGGCTATACGTTCACGGTCACGCCGATGTACACCACCCAAGCGCAGCTGATGGCCAAGAATTCCGATGGTGCGATGACCACGGGTGCTGCGAGTGGTACCGCGTCCCCGCTGACCGGCTATGCTCAGCTGGTGCAGTCGGATGCCGTGCTCGAACCGGTGGTCGACAATCTTGGTCTTCACACTACGGTCACGAACCTGCGTAACAACGTTTCGGCATATGTCTCCGATGGTTCGGCATTCGTCAATATGACCGTGACCTACACCGATCCGAACGATTCCGTGGCGATCCTGAACGAGCTGGTCAAGCAGCTCAATAAGCAGATCACCAGTGATGGTTCGAGTGGCATCCAGCTGTCCATCATTCAGAAGCCGGTGGTGCCGTCGGCTCCATCGTCTCCGAATGTCAAGGGCAATATGGTTATCGGAGTGGTCGCTGCATTGATCGTGGCGGCTGCCGGTGCGGTTATCCGCGAAATGTCCGATAACAGTGTGCGGACAAAGGCCGACATTCAAGCCATCATCACCGCTCCGATCCTGTCTTCCGTTCCGAAGAGCCCGACTCTTGCCGGTCGTACCCCGGCGGTGATCGTCAAGCCGCGTGGTCATGCCGCCGAGGAATTCCGCCGACTGGCCACCAACTTGTCGTTTGTGCGTGACAATAGGGGAACACGTAGCAACGTTCTCGTCGTGACGTCTGCCATGCCGGGAGAGGGCAAGACCACGATTTCCGTGAATCTTGCCGCTGCCTTTGCGGAGAAGGGCGAAAGCGTACTGCTGATTGATGCCGATGTTCGTCACCCGTCCGTGGCCAAGGGACTCGGCGTCAGCAATGGTGTAGGTCTGATCCAGATGCTCACCAATCAGGTGGATGCCCAGACCGCCGTACAGAAGTACTGGAAGCCGGAACTTCAGGTGCTGCCGGTCGAGGATAACGAGGCCGCCGCCAGCGTGATCCTGAGTTCCTCCGTTATGGAGAACATGATTGATCAGGCCGCAAAGCATTATGATCACGTGATTATCGATACCGCCCCTATTCAGGTGTCGAACGACGCATCGTTGTTCGCCCGCAATGGCGCAACGCTGTTGCTGGTGGTGTCCCAGACCGTGGGAAGCAAGAAGGTGCTTCGCGACGTTGCCCGTGAGCTCAAGGTGTCCCGTGCCAAGATCTCCGGTGTCGCATTCAACCGTGTGGCCCATGAGCACAGCCGCAAGGGCAATTACTACTACTACGAGGAATCCGAAAAGCAAGCAAAGTCCGGAACGAAGGATGTCAAGGCCAAGTCCGATGGCAAACGTTCGGCCCGAACCACGTCTAGCAACAAGTAAATCAGGTCTTCAATTAGACCACTGATAGCGAAAGCATGGGGAGGAAGGTGTCTAGGTGGTGATGAAGGACGCCTTCCTCCCATGCAGGGTGGAATGATGAAGCAAAAGCTGATGTTTATCGTCGAGACGGTTGGTGGCGGCGTACGTACCCATGTGCTGCAGCTGATCAACGGTCTCGATCCGGAACAGTATGACATCACGCTGGTGTATGGAGAGCGTTACGATCACGTATTTGAACAGCAGAAGGATGAGCTGGCCAGGAAAGCTCGACTGATTCTGGTTCCGAGTATGCAGCGGTCCATCGGGTTGAAGACCACCACCGCGGCAATCAGGGAGCTTCGCGCGATCATCCACAATGTTCAGCCCGATATTGTGCATTGTCATAGCTCGATCGCTGGATTCGTTGGTCGTATCGCAGCGCATCAGGAGCGCGTCCCAAAGGTCTTCTATACGCCGCACGCCTACGCGTTCGATGCCCCGGAGTTCTCCACGCTCAAGCGTGACGCGTTCATTCTGATGGAACGTTGGGCCAGCCGTCACGCCACTACGCGCACATTCAACGTGAGTCGCGGCGAGTATCGCAACGCGTTGAAACATCACATCGATCGTCCCGACAAGTTCCGTGTGATCTACAACGGTCTGCCGGACATCGACATGCCGTCACGTCTTGAGGCGCGTGAACGACTGGGACTGCGTGGCGTGGTTCCGGACGACGCCCCCGTCGTGGGCTGCTGCGCGTGGCTGAACGAGCGTAAGGATCCGATGACGTTCATGCGGATCGCCAAGCGAACGATCGCCGCCAATCCGAACGTGCATTTCGCGTACATCGGAGAAGGCGAGCCGGACTTCGTGGACAAGGTGAAGCGGTACATCGCCGAGAACGGTTTGGAGAAGAACATCCATCTGTTCGGCTACCGCAGCGACGCCGACATACTGGTGCCGGCGTTCGACGTGTATCTGCTGTCGTCGCTGTACGAGGGCATGCCGTATTCACTGGTCGAGGCTCTGCGGGCTGGCGTGCCGATCGTCGCCACGCGTACGACCGGCAACGACGAGGTGGTGATTCCCCACGTGAACGGCGAACTGTTCGGTGTTCGGAAGCCGGACGAGGGCGCCAAGATGCTGAAGAAGGTGCTGGATCTGCGTCCTGAAACCGGCGCACTCACCCAGCATGTGAAACAGACCTATTACGACCGATTTACCGAACAGCAGATGCTGGACAGCATCACCAAGGAATACCGCGCCTGACGGAGATGGCGGCGTGAGATAACCAGATGAGAACGAGACGAGAGGAACGGCAGTGATCCTGATCAAAGCCTGGTACCGGTTCACCGGACTGATACTGAAGTGGTTCTACCGCGTGGTGTTCGGCGGCGGATTCCGCTACGGCAAGCGGTTCCACATGCGTCGCGCGTTCCAGCTGACTGTCGAGAACGGCGCCAAGGTGACGCTCGGAGACGACGTGTTCTTCAACGATTTCTGCGCGCTGCACGCCCGCAAGGCGATCAGCATCGGCGATGGCACGATCTTTGGCGAGAACGTGCGCATCTACGACCACAACCATCGTTTCGCCGACCCGACCCTGCCGATTAAGGATCAGGGATACACGGAGGCTCCGGTGACGATCGGCGAACACTGCTGGATCGGCTCCAACGTGACGATCCTCAAGGGCGTAACCATCGGCGACAACGTGGTGATCGGCGCCGGCTGCGTGGTGGCACAGGACGTGCCGAGCAACGTGATCGTGCGACAGGACGCGAAGCTGAGCATGGAGGAGATCAGGCGATGAGCGCTACGGAAACCAACAAGCCCGTGAAGGTGCTGGTCCTCGACACCGTGATGGATCGAGGTGGCGCCGAGACCATGACCATGAACTATCTGCGTCACATGGACCGCAGCAAGGTGCAGTACGACTTCCTTGTCAACCGCGACTACCATGCCGCCTACGAGGACGAGATCGCCAGGCTCGGCGGCAAGGTGTACCGCATGTGTCCGCTGTATCCGCAGGACTTCGCCAAGTACAAGCGTCAGTTCCGTGCGTTTCTCAAGAAGCATCCGGAATACCGGATCATCCACTCGAACCTTGAGGAGCGCAGCTACTTCGCGCTGCGCATCGCCAAGGAGATGGGCATTCCGGTGCGCATCGCCCACGCGCACAACCGCCCGGTCGGCTTCGACCTCAAGTCCATCGTGCGCGAATACTTCCGCTTCCGTCTGCCCCCGTACGTGACGCACATGTTCGCGTGCGGCCAGGAGGCCGGCGACTGGCTGTTCGGTGTGAAGAACCGCAAGCGCGTGATCCAGCAGCGCAACGCCGTGGACACCGCCCAGTACCGTTACGATCCAAAGACTGCCGCCGAAGTGCGTGCCGAGTTCAACGTGCCCGAGGACTGTTTCGTGCTCGGCCACGTGGGTCGTTTCTTCCCGCAGAAGAACCACATGCAGCTTGTTGACATCTTTGCCGCTGTGCACCGCCAGCGCCCGAACAGTCAGCTGTGGCTGGTCGGTGGCGGCGAGCTCGACGACAGCCTCAAGAACCAGGTGAAGGCCAAGGTCCATGAGCTCGGTCTCGACGACAGCGTGGTGTTCACCGGTGTGCGTACCGACGTGAACCGCCTGATGCAGGGCATGGACTCGTTCATCCTGCCGTCCCTGTACGAGGGTTTCCCGATGACCATGATCGAGGCCCAGTCCGCCGGACTGCCGTGCACTATTTCCGACAAGGTGCCCAGCCAGTGCGACGTGACCGGCAACGTGCAGATCGTGGCGCTCGACGCCAGCCCCGATGACTGGGCGAATAGCGTGCTCGCACAGTACGACAAGGCCGTGGAGTCCGGAACGACCGGCGAGGCCCGTACCAAGGGTGCCGATGCGGTTACCGAGGCCGGCTACGACATCGTGGCCAATGCGCAGTGGTTGCAGGAGTTCTACCTCAACGCGCTCGCCAAGGGCGAGGCGATCGAACGCGCCCGCGCGGCGAAGAAGTCCAAGGGAGGTCGCTGAATGGCGAGGAGGGGCGCACACAGTCATTCCGCCCAGACGGATGAGACTCAGGGAATCCAACTGAGCGACAAAGAGCGTGCGGACGCTGAAGATCAGCTTGCCCAGATGGACTTCCATAACAAGAACGTACTGCTGGGCATGATCTTCCCCGTGATGATCGTGGCCAAGCTCATGGTCGTGTTCTTGCTGCCGGATAAGTACTTCTTCGATAACAATCGAATTCTGAACATGATGAACGGCACGGCTGGCGATACGGCCTGGGCGGGTTCGTATCAGGTCGCCGCCGATCTGTTTGCCAAAATCAACGTTCTGGAATTCCGCACCATGATCCAATGGACGATCTTCATGGGATTGATCTTCTCCATTCTGGTCTTTGCCATGGTGATTCGGGCCGGTGCCCCGGACCTCTTGCAGACGTTGTTCATTCTGGCAACAGTCGGCCTTTTGAACATTTACGTGTTCAACATCGGCAAGGACATCATTCAGTTCGCGTTCTTTTTCGCGGTATATGTGATCCTTACATTGCCGGTCAAGAATTCGGTGGTGAAGGTTCTCGGCAGTGCGGCCGTGCTGTATTACGAGAGCACGTTCTTCCGCGAATACTATATTCTGATCGCCGCACTTATCCTAGTCGTGTATGCGATTCTTCTGTTCTTCCGCTCTCGGGAACAGCTGGGCATTGGATCGGTCGGCTGGATCATTCTGCTGTTGTTCGCTTCGATCTATGCGATGATGATCGTATCTCGTGCGATCATGCCTGACGAATACACACAGATCATTCAGCTTCGTGCCGGTTATGATGACGCCTTCGGCGAGAACAACGGCGGCAATATGAACACCGCCATCCATAATTGGATCCCGGGCGAAAGCCTGCCAATCTTCATGATCAACTACGTGCTCAATCTGCTGCGTATGCTGCTGCCATTTGAGCTAGTGATCCGAGGAGCCTCCTACCTGCCGTTCTTCGTATTCCAGATCATGGTGACTGCGTACATGCTGAATCTGATCCGCAAGATCAATCAGGTGCACGATGCCTCACTGTTCATCGCCATCTGCGTGTTTATCGGATATGTTCTGGCATCGGCATTGTTCGAGCCGGATTTCGGTTCCTGGACCCGTCATGAATCGGCTACATTCCCGGTGCTGCTGCTGCTTATTCTGAATCCTTTGCAACGTATCCCCCTGACCAAGGAGGAACGCATGATCAAGGGCATGTTGGAAGGCCAAGCGTGAACGAAACAACGACAATGCACAACATCGCATTCTTCTCCGGTGATATCACCCGCTCCGGCGGTACGGAGAACGTGTCCGTGATGATCGCAAACGAGCTGGTGAAGGACCCCGATTACAGGGTCTCGTTCATCAGTCTGTTCGAGGCGGCCGACAAGCCGTTCTTCGACATCGACGAGCGCATCGACCGCCACACCGTGTACCCGACCGTCACGCACGGCATCCAGCACTACTTCGATACGTGCAGGCGACTGCGCAGCATCGTCACCGAACAGCATGTCGGCATCCTTATCGACATCGACGGCATACTCGACATGTATTCGCTGCCGCTCAAAAAGCGCACCGGTGTGAAGGTCATCTCCTGGGAACACTTCAACTATCTGCAGAACCCGGGTGTGCCATACCGCAAGCTCACCCGTCGCTGGGCCGCGCGCAAGGCAGACGCCATCGTCACGCTCACCGAAGCCGACAAGCACCTCTATGAGGAGAACGTCGACCCGGACTGCCCGGTCATCGCCATCGCCAACCCGATGCGGAACCCCGAGCCCGAGCCGGTCTATGATCAGACCTCCACGACCATCATCAGCTCCGGCCGACTGACCTACCAGAAAGGCTTCGACCTGCTCGTGCAGGCCGCCGCCGATGTGCTGCCCAAGCACCCCGAATGGACGTGGCTGATCCTCGGCGAAGGTGAGGACCGGCCCAAGCTCGAGGAACAAATCAAAGCCGCCGAACTACAGGACCAGCTGATCCTCAAAGGCCGCGTGGAGAACATGGACGAGTACTACCGCAAGGCCGCCATGTTCGTGCTGAGCTCTCGATTCGAGGGGCTGCCCATGGTGCTGCTGGAGGCCAAGGCCTACCATCTTCCCATCGTCAGCTTCGATTGCCTGACCGGTCCCGCCGAGATCGTCAACGATTCCATGAACGGCTATCTGGTGCCCGACGGGGACATCCCCGCGCTCGCCGAACGCGTGAACGAGCTCGTCGACAACGCCGACCTGCGCCGCGATATGAGCGAGAACACCGTGCTGTACACCGGCAAGTTCAATCTTGCGAACATCGTGGACATGTGGAAGCAGCTGCTGACATCGCTCTACCGGGAAGCGGAGTGAACCCCACCGAGTCCCATCCGCAAGCCCAATCGTCGTGACGTGCACACCGGAGAAGGAGAATGATTCATCCATGTCGTTGAACAGTGAACCCAAGGTGTCCATAATCGTTCCCGTATATAACGTGAGCGATTATCTGAACCCGTGCGTGGGGAGCATCGTCGGGCAGACGTACGACAATCTGCAGATTCTCCTCGTCGACGACGGCTCCACGGATGGGTCCGCCTCCATCTGCGACGAATGGGCAGCGAAAGACTCCCGCATCGAGGTCATCCATCAGAGCAACGCCGGGGTATCCGCCGCACGAAATGCAGGGCTCAAGAAAGTGGCCGGCGAGTACGTGCTGTTCGTCGACGGCGACGACACGCTGGACGCCAACGCAGTGAGCACCGTCGTCTCCTGCGCTCGCACGGGAGATTACCAGATCGTGTTCTTTTCCAATACGGTCGATCAGTTGGAGCACGGAAAACTCACATCGCAGCGACGCAATCACATGACGCCGTTCGGCGTGACGTCCAACGAGGAGTTCCGACGGAAGTACGCGGAACTCAGCCGGAACGAATACGTGTGTCCGCCATGGAACAAACTGTTCTCGGCTGACCTGATTCGTCAGATCGGTGCCACATTCCCTGAAGATGTGCGGTATGGCGAGGATCTGGTGTTCAACATGCCGCTGTATGCGGCCTCCGACCGTGTGGCGTTGGTGGATGTGCCGCTCTACCACTACATCGCCCGTGACGGCAGCGCACAGTCCACGTTCAATCCGAAGTGGTTCGCCAGCCGCAGGCGCGCCTACGAACTGCTGCGTCCCGTGGCCCAGCGGTGGGACGAATCCGTGCGCAACGAGTGCGACAACCAGACTGTTCTGGAGGTGGATCGTGTGATCAACGCGCTGTACGGACCGCAGCGAGTGGTTCGTAGCAGGCGGCGCCGGGAATACGTACGGATGGTTGCCAATGATTCGGTGATGCGTGATTGCGTCAGCGAGATCAAACCAGTCGATAAGCGGCGTACGATCGTCAGTCAATTGATTCGATGGCGCAGTGCATGGCTGTTGCGTCTCTACGGATGGGCCGTGGCCACGGTCAAGTCGATGCGACCGGCAAAGGGGTGATTTGATTATGGTTCAGGAACAGACGAATCCGCTGATCAGCGTCGTCGTACCGGTATATAAGGTCGAGGATTATCTGGACGACTGCCTGCGCAGCATTGTGGCGCAGACCTATCGCAATCTGGAGATCATCGTCGTGGACGATGGCTCGCCCGACGGCTGCCCGGCAATCTGCGACGCGTGGGCGAAGAAGGATTCCCGTATCCGGGTCATCCATAAGCCGAACGGCGGTCTGTCGTCGGCTCGTAACGCCGGACTGGATGTCATTCAGGGCGATGTCGTCGGCTTTGTGGACAGTGATGACGAGATCGAACCGGACATGTACGAGCGCATGCTGAAGACCATGCGCGAGACCGATGCCGATGTGGTGATGTGCGGCACCCGCACCATGAGCGAGGACGGCGCACTTGCCGAGTACGATATGGCGAATGCCATGCCCGCCCGGGACTTCACCGCACAGGAGGCCGTGGAAGGCTTCCTCTACCATCGTGACGGTATGACCGGCGGTATCTGGTGCCGCATCTACGATGCCCGCTTCTTCCGCAAGGAAGGCGACGGAGGTATGGGGCTGCGCTTTCCCGACGGTCTGAACTCCGAGGACTACTACATGGTGTCGCGCATCTATCCGGCTATGCGCGGACTGGCGTTCCGTCCGGATCCGCTGTACCTGTACCGTCAGCGTGAGAACTCCATCAGCCACGCGAAGATCAACAAGCACAGCTTCGACAAGATCACCATCGCCGAACTGTGCACCAAGTACCTGTACCAACAGGGCTACACGGATCGTCATGCGCTGGGCTACTTCGTCATGCAGGGATACTACGACGTTCTCTATTCGATCATCGGATTGGATCCGGACCCTGCACAGGTGAAGCGCTGCATCGACGGGCTGCGAAACAGCGCCCGCTCGGTGTATCTGGATCCCACGGTCTCGCGCTCGCGCAAGATCAGGCTGTGGGCGTTCGCACACTTCCCGAAGCTGTACTGGCGGCTGAGCAGCGCGCGGGGTAAGTAGGAGAAGTCATCATGGCAGCGAAACGAATCGCATGGGTCGACTATGCCAAGGGAATCGCCATCATCGGCGTATTTCTGATGCATAGCGCCCTACCGGTGACGATGTCGTCGTATATCGGGTCCTTCGACATGATGCTGTTCTTCGCGCTGTCGGGGTATGTGTTCTCCACGCGGCGATTCCCCACGTTCCGACAGTTCGTGTGGAACCGTGTACGTACGTTGGTCATCCCCGGCGTGCTGCTGGCCGTCATTCCGTTCATCATCACCGAACTGGCGGGATTGGGAACGGGAGAATTCCAGAGCTATCCCAAATACGCGCTGGGGTTCCTGGTGAATCTGCGCTCGCATTATGGTTTCGGCGAGCTGCCATGGTTTCTGTCCTGCCTGTTTCTTATGGAGATAGGCGCCTATGTGCTGGTGACCGTGGCGAGACGGATCGACCACATCGAGGCGGTGTATGCCGTAATGGCTGGTGTGACGCTCATCGTGGGGTATGCATACAGCGCGCTGATCCACAAGGCGCTGCCGTGGAGCGGAGACATCGCGCTCGCGTTGTTCCCCTTCTTCATTCTGGGCATGATCTTCCGTCGGTTTGATACCGAACTGCAGGATAAGCTGCTGCAGCCTGTAACAATGCTGCCGGCTCTGGCGGTACTGGGCGTATGTGGGTGGTTGAACGGTGCCTCGGAAGGCGTTATCAACCCCTATCTGAACCGATACGGCAACTTCTTCTACTATGTTCTGGCCGCGGTGGCGGGCATCTGGTTGGTGCTGGCGCTGTGCCATTGGATAGAAAGCCGGCAACATCGGGGCGGTGCCGTCGCAGGAGTCGCCGATGTGATTCTCCGGTATTGGGGACGCAACACTCTGGTGTTCTACTGCATCAACGACGCCATCTATCCGCGGCTGATTCCCTGGCTGCTGGGACTGTTGGGATTCGATGTTGGCTCGGCCGGCACCGGAACACAGATCGTGTGCGGCCTGCTCGCCCTGGTGATCAATCTGCTGGTGTGCACTCCTGTGGCGGAACTGATCAACCGATGCTGCCCGCAGCTTCTCGGACACGGGAAATCCACGGCGCATTCCGTTCAGGGGAAGCACAGCCGCCGTAATCGTCATAGGCAATCGTAAATCGTAGGAGAGAGGACCATCATGGAACAGCAACGACTCTGCGCATTCATCCTGCCGTACTACGGCAAGCTGCCGAACTATTTTCAGGTGTTTTTGAACTCCTGCGGCGCCAATCCTGAGTATGACTGGCTGGTGTTCACCGACGACCATACGGAGTTCGACTACCCAAGCAACGTGCACGTGCACTATGAGACCTTCGCCGACATGCAGAAGCGGGTGTCGAACCGATTCGACTTCCCCGTGGCGCTCAAGGCTCCGTACAAGATGTGCGATCTGCGACCCATGTACGGCTACATCCTCGAGGAGTATCTCAAGGACTACCGGTTCTGGGGATACTGCGACTGCGATCTGATCTTCGGCAAGCTCAGCCATTTCATCGCCGAGCAGATGCTGAACGACTACGACAAGATCTTCGTCGTCGGCCATCTCTCCATGATGCGCAACACCGAAGAGAACAACAAGCGGTTCATGCTCGACCTCGACGGCAAGCCGTTGTACCGGACCGTGTTGCAGTCCGAGCGGGCATTCACCTTCGACGAAAGCTATCTGCCTACGAACATCAACCGTATCTTCACTAGTCATGGATTCCCGATCTTTACGCAGGACCTTTCCGGCAACACGTATGCGAAGTCCTCGATCTTCCAGCTCACGCACTTCGATTCCACGCTGGGCGTGTTCATGACCGAGCAGCCGCTGCGCGCCGTGTACACGTGGGATGACGGCGTACTGAAGCGCAGCTATCTGCGACTGGGGGAGTTCGCCACCAGGGAGCTCATGTATATGCACTTCCAGCGTCGCCACATGGACGTTCGCATCGATCCCGCGAACATGACAACGTTCAAGATCCTGCCCGGATCGTTCGAGCCGCTGGAGGTCGATGAGATCACCCGCCAGAACTTCCGCTCGATCCGTTGGAAGCGTCCCGAGGAGCAGGCCAAGCACAGGATGTCCATCATCAAGGGCGATGCCAAGTTCTGGCGTAAGAAGATCATCGCCAAGCTGCTGCATCGCTAATCCCTCACGCCGACCCGTCAAACCGTGGAATCCGCAGCGAAACCACGGGAACACCAACAGACACAGACAAAGGACTGAGATTCGATGAATACGTACGACGGTGGTTCGCCGGACGAGCCTATCCGGATTGCGCACTGGGGGCTGCTCGCTGGTCGTGGCGGCGTCGAGGTGCTGGTCATGGGCTTGTATTCCCACATGGACAGGAGCAAGATCCAGTTCGATTTTCTGGCCGAGCACGACGCGCCGCGCATGGCGTTCGAGGATGATATCGAACGTATGGGCGGTCGCGTGTTCCGCATCATGTACTCCCGTCACGATTCACCGACCAAGGCTAGCACATGCGTGAAGGATTTCCTGAACGATCATCCGGAGATCCGAGGTATCCATGTTCACACGAACTTCCCGTACATCGAGCCGATCAAGCAGGCAGCGCAGGTCGGGCTTCCGCTGCGCATCCTGCACTCGCATAACGCCGGTGTGCAGAACGACGATCAGGGCAATGCGCTGCACAAGCTGATCCGCAAGGTGCGCGACACGCAGATCCGCCACGACATCGGCCGGTATCCCACGCACTACTTCGCCTGTTCGTCGCTGGCTGCCGAATACATGTTCCCGGGCAAGCCCTATACGTGGATCCGCAACGGCATCGAGACCGACCGGTTCGCGTACTCGCAGCAGGTTCGTGATCGTGTGCGTGCCGAACTGGGACTGGACGACGACGTCACCGCGATCGGATTCTGCGGTCGTCTCCGCCCGCAGAAGAACCCGGTGTTTCTCATCGACGTGTTTCAGCGGTATCTGGCATTGAACCCGAAGTCGGTGCTGCTGATCATCGGAGACGGTGAACTCCGTGACGACGTGGAAGCGCGTGTGGCGCAGTATGGCATCGCCGATCATGTGCGGTTCCTCGGCGGCGAGCGCAGCGACGTTAACGAGTTGTATCAGGCCATGGACGCGTTCGTGCTGCCGTCCATCTTCGAGGGATTCGGCATCGTGTATCTTGAGGCGCAGTGCGCCGGACTGCCATGTCTTGCATCCGCCGACGTAGTGCCCAGAGAGGTGAAGGTCACCGATCTGCTCGACTTCGTGTCGTTGCGGCAGGATCCCAACCACTGGGCGCATGCGCTTGACGAACGCATCCGGTCGGCGGGGGAGCGCCGTGATCGTTCCGCCGAACTGCGCGACGCCGGTTTTGATCTGGCTGGTGTGGCCCATGACCTTCAGGAGTTCTATCTCGATCATGTCGGGGGAGAGGATGGTGCGCGATGACGTCCAACGGTGTATCGCAGCTTAAGGTGAGCATCATCGTTCCCGTGTACAAGGCGGAACGGTTTCTTGACGACTGTCTAGACAGTCTTACCGGGCAGAGTCACCGCAATCTCCAGATCATTCTGGTCGATGACGCTTCGCCGGATTCCTGTCCGCAGCTGTGCGACGAATGGGCGCGCCGGGACGACCGTGTGCTCGCCGTGCATCTGACCGATGGTGCCGGCGCCTCGGGTGCACGTAACGCCGGTCTCAAGCGCGCCGACGGTGATTACGTGATGTTCGTGGATAGCGATGATCTGCTGGACGCTGACGCCGTGGAGTTTTCCGTGGATATGGCCGTTCACCGTCATTGCGATCTGGTGATCTTCGGCAAGCGATACATCGATGAGAACGGCCGACAGCTTCGAGACAGCGTCATCGGGAACGACATCGAGATCGCCGCAGGCTCGGCGGACTACTATTCGCAGCTGTCCGTTCTGCTGCGTGAGGACTATCTCAATCCGCCGTGGGGCAAGCTGTTCAGTCGCGAGTTCGTCGAAGGTCTCCGGTTCGAGACCGACATGGTCTATGAAGAGGATCTGCTCTTCGTGCTGGCGGCGTTGGAACGGCAGCCGAACGTATATGCCTCCAAGCGACCGCTGTACGGCTACCGTCACATGGATTCCGGCATGGCGACGGTGTTCAAGAGGGAGAAATCGCTGAATGTGGTGAAGGCGAACCACGCCAAGCTCGACTTCTTCGAGCAGCATCTCGACGATCCCCACGTGCGCGAGAACCTATCGTTCAACATGGCGAACGACATCGGATGGGTGATCCCGATGATCCAGCGGGCGACCGGTATCTCCGCCGAGCTCAAGGCGCAGTATGTGATGGAGATGACCGGCGACGCCCGCCTACGTCCGATGGTGATATCGGCGCTCGGCCATGCGTGGATGACCAGAGTCCAGAAGCTGCTGATCGCCCTGAACCAGGCCTGGCTGTGGGGGGCGTATCTGAAATGACGAACACGACGAGGGAGAGGGAAGACATGACCGATCAGCCGCTTGTCACGGTGGTCGTGCCGGTATACAACGCGGAAGCTCATCTGGAGCAGTGCGTGAACAGCATAACGGGGCAGACCTACCGGAACATCGAGCTGGTTCTGGTCGATGACGGTTCCTCCGACGGCAGTCCGGCGCTCTGTGATCATCTGGTTCTGGCGCAGAGGAATGCCCAGGTGATCCATCAAAGCAATCAGGGTGTGGCCGTGGCCCGCAATGCAGGATTGCGGTCGGCGCACGGCGGCTACGTGATGTTCGTGGACAGCGACGACTGGTTGGAGCATGACGCCATCGCTACTGCCGTGGAACAGAGCGAACGTAACCGGCTGGATCTGTACGTCATGGGATATCGGCGCGTGCTGGAGCATGGTGAGGGCACTGACCCCGAGCTGATCGAAGTGATCGGAGACGATGTTCTCCACACGATCGATGACGCTCGCTCCGAACGGTGTCAGAACGAGCTGTGCTCGCTGGACGCTGCAGGATTCCTCTACTCCTGCTGGGGCAAGCTGTTTCGCCGTGAATGGGTCGGTGACGTCCGCTTCCGTGAGGGGGACTCCTACGGCGAGGATTCCATCTTCGTGATGGACTGCCTGAAGCATGGCGGCCGCGTGCAGGTCGGCTCGTTGCCGTTCTATGACTACCGTGAGCAGGCCACGGGTCTGGTTCGCGGATTCCGGGCGAGCAAGCCGGACGATATCGCCGTGCTGCACGAACGGCTGCTCTCGTTCTATGATCGTTCGGTGCTGAACGCCGGCAATCTGGCGTTCCAGCAGCGGCGTTGCGCGGAGGACGTGCTGTGGGCCATGGATACGGCGTTCGGCGCGAAATCCAATGTCACGCTGGCGCAGCGGCTGGAGTTCCTGACTCGCCTATCGAACGTGCCGTCCCGAGGGTTCTGTCTGAAAGGCGCGAAGAAGGCCGCATCATCCCGGGAGCTCAAGGTGCTGTTCCTGTTGAACAGCAAGGTGTTGTGGAAGGCATATCTGAAACGGAGGCTGCGTAATGCATAACAAAGATCACCTTGCCGTACGAGATGCCCAGCCGCTGGTCAGCGTCATCGTGCCGGTGTACAAGGTCGAACGGCAGCTTGACCGTTGCGTGACCAGCCTCATCGGCCAGAGCTACCGGAATCTGGAGATCATCCTCGTCGACGATGGTTCTCCGGACGGGTGCCCCCAGAAATGCGATGAGTGGGCGTCGAAGGACCCCCGCGTTTCGGTGATCCATCAGTCCAACGGCGGTTTGTCGGCTGCCCGAAACACCGGGATCGACGCCATGACCGGTGAGTATGTGGCGTTCGTGGACAGCGACGACTACGTGGAACCGGACTACATTCGATTGATGCTCGAGGCCGCCCAAGCCAATAATGCCGAGGTCGTCATCTGCTCGATTCATCAGGAGGATGACCAGACTGTTGCATCTCCGGATAATCACACCATCACCGATCACGTGACCACGCTGAGTGGTCGAGCGTGTCTCGCCCGTTTGGGCGGCGACACCGTCGCCGACTATGTGACGGCATGGAACAAACTGTATGCCGCACGACTGTGGAAGACCATCCGGTTCCCAGTCGGCAAACTGCACGAGGACGAATTCACCACGTATCGGATTCTCGCCGAATGCGCGACCGTCGTGCTGGTTCCTGATTCGCTGTACCACTATGTGCAGAATGCGGGAAGCATCATGCACACGGAATATTCGATTCGCAACCTGGATCGCATCGAGGCGTGGGCGCAGAGACTGCGCTTCTACCGGAAGCGCGGGTATACGGAGCTGTACGCAGTGACCTTCAATCTGATCACTTGGGATATGCCGCATGCGGTCAAGTCCCTGGATTGGAACGATCCGGTCATCAAGCGCCGTCTTCGGGAGATCTTTTCCCAGATCAAACCGTTCTCACCGGAGGTGATGGCGCATATGAACGGTATCAAGCCGATGATTGCCTATCTGCTGATCTGTCTCTGCCCGTTCCGGTTCTGCCAGTTGCGATACGGGCGCTGACCATATAAACCAGCAGATAGCATCGACCGATGGCTAGTGTCGTTCGTACACGTTCCTATGACGTACCGAGAGACAACGGCCTTTTGCGGTACAAAGACACGGAGTCTCCTATATGTAGTGCATTTGTGTGTTGTTGGGCACTGAATATATGGAGTGTCCTATGTCATTTGTAATGGGCTGTATTATCACTATAATTAGTGATGTTAAAAGCCACCACTGCCTCTCGTCGAAGCACACTAGGGTGGCATTTTTCGTATCGGAGGAACGATGAACGGAAAAGACGCTCCGCAACTTCGCCCCTACCCGCAGCATCCGCCGAAATCTCTGGATGTTTTATCGGCCAAACTCATCGGCAACGGATTGGCTGGAGTGAATCAGGAGTTGCTCGAGTACCGAATCGGGCAGGTCGGCTACTTCCGGCTGAAGGGCTACTGGTATCCGTTCCTCACTCCAGTATCGGAAGAATCGGCAAAGCGCTCGTTACCCTTTCGCCAAGGTACACGGTTCCAGGATATCTGGGATAGGTACCTGTTTGATCAGGAGCTGCGAATGCTGGTGTTCGATGGCATTGTCACCATCGAGATATATCTCAAGAGCTTCCTTGCTCATGAACTATCGGTATTCGGTGGTGAATTCGGATATATGACGCGAGAAGGGCTTCCGGGCCTGAGCTATGACACCCATCTGGCCTGTCTCTCATCGTTGCGTTCGTCATTCACAAAATCGAATCTCCCATACCTCAGACATTTTCGGAATACTTATAGTGATCCACTGCCGCCATATTGGATGATCGTCGGATGTCTGAGCTATGGAACTCTCAAGGAGAACTTTTATCAGGGTGCCCCCGATCATATCAAGAGGAAGTTGGCTACCAAGCTGCACATCTTCAATCCCAATCCGAATCCGGCTGTGCGAGGCGATGCCAAGATCCTCTCCAATTGGTTGGAAACCATCAGGCAAGCCCGAAACATGACTGCGCATCACGATCGTTTCTGGAACGAATCCAGCATTCGCATAGCGCCAAAACTCCCGAAGCATCGCAGTGGATCCCACGCGAAGGGTTGGTGGGGTAATGATTGGGATATTTTCCGAAAATCCTCGGGCCCTGCCGCATTCCTTACCATGGAGAACTACCTGCTGTCCCAAATTGACGGGCCGGCATGGAGGAAGAAATTCATTTCCCTGATGAGCAAATACCCTCAGATTCCGAAGTCCGATATGGGATTCCCCGATGGTTGGGAGATGTCGCCGTTATGGTGCGTTGATGACCTGTCTCATTGATGGGGGAGGGAAAACGGTGTCTTTCCAAAGGATACGGGTAGATTCTATGAACTATCCACATCCATGTCGCACAGGCTATTTGCCGCGTTCGTGCAGACTCCAATAGGTGAACGGGCACAGTCGGGTGCCAATGTAGTTGATGCCGCTCTTCAGGGGAAGCTTGCTAAGAATGGAGAGCGGAATGGACCGGTAGGATGCGAAAAGCTCGCGGAATCGTGGCTTGTTCTCTGGAGCGTTCCACGGCAGTGCGCGTGACCAGATGATGTGCTTGTTGAGATCGATGAACTCCCGTTCGATCAGATCACGGTCCACGTCGTGCTTGGTGAAGAATGCCAGACGGTCGATCTTGGCATCCAGACGGTCGAGACGCTTCAGCGAATAGTCGGCGTGCATGATCGACGGACGGGCGTCGATGTAGTGGTAGGGCTTACGGTGCAGCACGGCAACGGATTCGCAGGCGAAGTACACGTGGTGAAGCACGAATTCGTCCTCGTGGATCTTGCCGTCCGGGAATCGCAGGGTGTCCCAGATGCGCTTCACGTACAGCTTGCCCCAGAGCACGGCGCCGATGGTGCGATACAGGAAGCGTAGCGTCTCGCGTCCGGTGAACAAACGATCCTCCGGCATGTCGTCGAACGTCCATTCTTCATCCGTGCGCTTCGGATGGCCCTCGTCGTCCTCGCACACCGCGGAGCACATGACCAGATCGGCTCCAGTGCGTTCCTGTGCCTTCAGTAGACATTCGAGATAATCGTTGTCGACGAAGTCGTCGCTGTCGACAAATACGAGAAAATCCCCCTTGGCCTCGGCAATGCCGCGATTGCGTGCCGTGGATACTCCGGCATGGTGTTGGTGGACGACTCGGATGCGTGAATCCCTCTGCGCCCACTGGTCGCATAGAGCCGGGCTGTCATCCGGCGATGCGTCGTCCACGAGAATGACCTCCCAATACTCATAGGTCTGATCGAGGATGCTCTGTACGCAGCGGTCCAGAACCTCCTCCACCTTGTATACGGGAACGACGATGCTAATCAGCGGATTCATAGGGCCCTTCTCTGTCATATTGCTGCTGTCATGTTAGCAGGGGACGCGAATATAGATGGCCTCTAATGTGGTACGGACATGTGCCCCCGTCATGTGTATTGATACAATGGGGCACCGTTGATCCGGTTATCTCGGAGAGGGGCAAGCCCCTTTGTTCGTTGGATATTCCTGACACATCCACATATCGATGGGTGGGTGACGGAAAGCGCGTGTTCGTTGCTGTGCTGGCAACGAAACCCCCGTATGAAGAGGGTATTGGTCTGAGGACAGGAGCATATACGACATGAAGAAGATCTGTCTTGTGGCGCCGGGATTGCTGCCGGTTCCAGCCACTCAGGGTGCCGCTGTTCGATACCGAGTCCATGTACCGCCGGTTCGTCGAAGTCTGCGAGCGACGATAGCCGACAGATCGTTGCACAAGAAGTACGAGAGTAAAGAAGAACGGAATCGTGAATAGTAAACGTCAGCTTGTCGTCAACATGACGGCGAGTCTTACCCAATTCATTATCAACATCGGCATCGGCTTTGGCCTGTCCCCGTTCGTGGTGGGCAAGCTCGGAGCGGAGGCCTACGGATATGTGGGCCTCGCGAACAATGTCATCAGCTATGCCTCGCTGCTGACGATCGCCCTTGATTCGGTGGCGGGCCGGTTCATCACGGTGGCCTATCATCAGGGCGACAAGGAAAAGGCGGATCGGTATTTCTCGTCGACATTTATGGCTGACTGCGTGATAGCTATCGTCGTGGCGATCATCGCCATCCCAGTCACGCTTGATCTTGAGCATCTCATCAATATCTCTCCGCATCTGGTCGCCGACGTCAAGATGTTGTTCACCTTCCTGTTCCTGCAGTTCATCATCACCAGCATGTGCACCGTGTTTACGGTGGCGACCTTCATCACTAACAAGTTGTATCTGTCCAGTTTGGCGAACATGGCCTTCTCCATTCTGCGTGTGGTCATCATGGTCGTATGTTTCAGCACTCTGCCCGCGCTGGTGATGTACGTTGGCCTGGCCGCTCTCGTCGGATCTCTTGCGGTCGTTGCCCTGAACATCCATTACACCAGAATGCTGACGCCCGAGCTTCGTTTCGTGCGATCCGCGGTCTCCTGGATCACGGTGAGAGAGATGCTGTCAGCCGGCATCTGGAACGTGGTCATCAAACTGCAGCAGGTCATCTCCTTCGGGTTGAAGCTGCTGGTGGCGAATCTGATGGTCAGCCCGTACAAAATGGGTATGATGTCCATCGCCCAGACCATACCGAGCATGATTTCCGGATTGATGGGCACCATCTCCGGTCTGTTCTACCCTGATCAGACCAAGTACTTTGCGCAGGGCAAGATCGACATGCTTGTTCGCGACATGAAATCCGGCATGAGGATGTGTGGATTCTTCACGGTGGTCATCACCGTCGTGTGCTGCGTGGTCGGCCGTGAGTTCTTCTTCCTCTGGCAGCCTGGGCAGGACTCGGATATGCTGTACCTGATCATGTTCATATCCATGTGTGGTTTCCTGGTCTCAGGTGCCGCCACCACGTTGCAGAACATCCCCCTGATCGTCAACAAGCTGAAACTGTATTCGATCGCGTGGCTGCTGTTCAGCCTGACATCATTGCCGCTAACCTGGGTGCTGCTCAAGACCACGCCGTTGGACATCTACGCCGTGGCCATCGTTCCCACAGCGCTTGAGATGCTGGCGAACGTGACCTTCGTTCCCATCTATGCGGCCATCATTCTTGGCATTGCCAAGCGGACGTTCTATTCCGTGTACGTCCAATATGTGGCTTCTGCGTTGCTGTCGTTTGCCGCTTGCGATGGTCTGAAGCTTGCGCTTCATATTCCGGCGGGAACGTGGGTTACGTTCTTCGCCTCTTGCGCCCTGTATTCCATCGTCGCCAGTGTGATCACCATCGTCGTCCTATTGGGGAAGCGGGAACGTAGTGCCCTGCTGAAAATCGTTCTACGTAAATTGCATCTCGAGGGGCGCATGGGAGGACGTCATTTAAGGAGGCATTAACATCGATGTCTTTTGAGAAAACCGTCTTTTGGTATTGATACTGTGTCAATCGCAGGGTTGCTTTTGAAGAGGGGAAAACGTGAAAAAAGTATGCCTGATCGCGCCAGGACTGTTGCCGGTACCGGCCTCCAAGGGAGGGGCGATCGAGACGCTGCTGACTTCTCTCATCAAGGAGAATGAACGTCAACGGTTATTGGATCTGAGCGTGGTGACCACCTTCGACGATAAGGCACGGGAGATGGCCGCTGATATTCGGCATACGCGATTCATCGAGGTTCCGGCGGATACGGCACTGCAAAAGATGATATTCAGGATCAGGCATGCCATCGCCCGCCGTATGCGCAGGGAGCACGACATTCTTCCCAGTCCTTACTATGTTAAGGCACTTCGGGCATTGAAGGGACGATCCTTTGATGAGGTGATACTGGAAGGTGGCCCGGCGAGCGCTCCGAGGCTGTTCGCTCGGCGCTTTCCTGACAGCCTGTGGTATCACATGCACTATGTGCCGGAATGGGATTTCGACAGCACCGGCTATGCGAAGATACTCGCGGTCAGTGATTTCGCCGCCGACTCATGGCGAAGGCATTGCCGAAATCACGAAGCGCAGGTCGAGACCGTGCATAACGGTATCGACGACAAACGGTTTTCCCAAGGTTTTTCGGATCAGGAGCGCAATGAGGCTCGCCGGGAATTGGGATTTTCCCCAGAGGACGTAGTGGTTCTTTACTGCGGCAGGATCATTCCAGTGAAAGGGGTCCTGCAGTTGCTCAAGGCAGTGGAACGAATCGATGATCCCCATGTGAAGCTGTTGATCATCGGCAGTCCGAATTTTGGTGCGAAAGAACGCACTGAGTATCTGAATGAGGTCGAGCGTAGCGTTCAGTCTCTTGCTGACAGGGTGAAATTCACTGGCTTTGTGCAGAACTCGGAGTTATGGCGATATGCCAAGCTCGCCGATATGCAGGCGGTGCCGTCGTTGTGGGAGGATGCGGCACCCACCGTGTGCATGGAGGCCATGGCTATGGGACTGCCCCTGATCGTCACCCGTTCCGGTGGCATTCAGGAATATACGTCGCCGGAATGCGCATTGACGGTGCCGAAGGATGATCATGTGGAAGACGGGCTGAGACAGGCCATCATCGCTTTGCGTGATGATCCCAGGCGTCGTCGCTGCATGTCCCAAGCGGGATTGAAGAGAGCACGGGATTTCACTGTCGCATCCATGTACGCGCATTTTGTTGAGGCTTGTGAACGGTCATAGTCTTGCCGACATCGAACCATCAGTGAGCAACGATCAACGAAAAAGGATATTGAGCGGAACCGATCAAGATATTCCGTAGAATGCGTCTCCTCGCCGGTGAGACCGAGAGCTTGGTTCGGCCTACCCGTTTGGTGAACGACCCGATCGCCCTTCTTGACACCTCGATGTACAGCGAGAACTGTGGCGACTACGTGATCATGCACTATGCGAACCTGCAGTTGTCGAAGATTCTGCCGAAATCGGCGAGTATCATGCATATCCCCACTCACGGTTGGGACGAGAGCGTGGAGTATGCCAGGCGAGACGTGCGTAAGATCGCATGCGGAACGAATCTGCTTCCATGGGACTATGAGAAGGACCACGCCTTGGCCACGCCCCGGACGCATCTAGGCAATTACGCCCACTCGGTATGTCTCCTGGCTGTGGGCATGCGGGAGGTGCAGGGGCAGATGCGAGACTTTACCCCATACACGGCTCGCTTTCTCCGCTTCCTGTTTGATCCCAATTGTCTACATTCGGTGAGGGATGAACATACCAAACAGCGGCTGCATACCATCGGTGTGGATAACGTACTGAACACCGCGTGCGTGACCATGTGGAACCTGACTGAGGAATTTTGCGACAGCATTTCCCGGAACAGACATGACGAGGTTATCACCACCATCACGGAGTACGCTCAGGATCCCAAGCAGGACAAGTACATGCTCGAGACGCTGCTTCGGCATTACGACCGCGTCCACCTGTGGATCCAGAGCGTGGATGACAAGCCATATCTCGAAAGTCTGCATATTGACGATACCCGACTGCATCTCATCGATCATTCATTCGAGGCATTCGATTCGTTCGTCAAGGAACACCATGAGTCGGTCGATTACTTCGGCACCCGTCTCCACGCTGGCATTCATTGCCTGAATCACGGTATCCGTGCCATGATCGTCAGTGTCGATAATCGCGCCGCGGATATCGCCCGTGATACCAACCTGCCGGTCATGCCTCGCAATGGTCTGCAGGAGCTTATGGAGGCCTGGATCGACCATTCGGATCCAGTCCGCATCACGTTGCCGACTGACGCCATTCGACAGTGGAAGGAACAGTTCCTCTCGCTGGCGTGATGATGCAACAGTCCGATTGGATTGTTTGTAGGTGTGACGCCGCTGATCTGAGCCAAAGGAGAATCAAGCATCAGCGGCGTCTCTGGGTAGGGGACAGTGAGAGCGTTTGTATCTGACATTTGATAAATCGTGTATGCTGATGCCAGTCGTATAAAGCGTTTGACGTTGAGACATTCGTCTCCGTTATCGTGAGTAGTAGGCAGTGCGAAGAGAAGACGCTTGTCTATGGCCTTTCACGTCACTGAATCTTCGGAGGATTCCAAGAACGGTCTTTGTAGCCGTGGACGGAGATCGTGGCCGGCGAAACGACATACGTTTGCGTTCGTCAATCTGATCGCACTGACGGTGTTCATGCTCTATATGGACGGTACATCGCCTGGACATGAGGATCATCTGGACTTCTGGGGTACCGGTATCTTCCGCTTGGCCGGATGCGCATGGGTCGAAGGGACATTCCCTACGTGGATTACTGGGGCCACGAGGGGCAGCTCATCTTCTTCGCCAAATCTCATCGGCGCGCTGATCGTCAACCGGCTGAAGTTCTACTCGATCGCATGGCTGCTGTTCAGCCTGACCTCACTGCCCTTGACATGGCTGTTGCTCGAAGTTACGCCTTTGGACATCTACGCTGTGGCGATTGTGCCGACGGCGTTGGAAATACTGACCAATGTGACTTTCGTGCCGATATATGCGTCGATCATTCTCGGCATTGCCAAGAGAACGTTCTATCCGGTGTACGTTCAGTACGTGGCGTCGGCGTTGCTGTCATTCGGCGTCTGCGGGGGATTGTGAAGGTCCTGTTCGGCATTCAGGAGGGAACGTGGGGCGCGTTCTTCGCGTCCTGCGTCCTGTGTATTCCGTCATCGCCAGCGTCATCACCATCGTTACGTTGCTGGGCAAGCGTGAACGCAGTACGCTGCTGGGCGTCGTCCTTCGCAAGCTTTATCTTGAACGTCGTGTGGGAGGGCGTCATTCGGGGAACTGATCCTAGTGCTGGTCCTTCCTCTCGTGGAGGGGTTATATCGGGGTTATTTATAAACGGGGGTAGCTGAACCGGCTGTTGACGGTAGGTGAATTCTTGTACCGGTCTTCTCATATGGTATGGGAAGACCGGTTTTGTTTTTACCGATGAAAGTAGTTTTTGCATGGAGAAGACCATTGATGAGGCTCGTGATGTGGCGTGCTTGTATCTGGTGGTTCCCTGCTATAACGAAGAGCAGGTGTTGCCTGTCACGGCCCCCCGTTTTTTGAATAAGATCAAGGAAATGGAGGGTAAAGGGCTGATAAGCGGAGAATCTCGTATTCTTTTCGTTGACGATGGCTCCTCCGACTCCACATGGTCGATCGTCACTGCTCTGAACAACCAGGATCACCGATTTCAGGGAATCCGTCAGTCCCGTAACCGAGGTCATCAGAATGCCGTCCTCGCCGGGCTGATGGAGGCCCGTTCTAAGGCGGACATCGTCATCTCCGTCGACTGCGATGGGCAGGATGACTTCGATGCCATGGACGCCATGGTTGACAAATACTATGACGGCTATGACGTCGTGTACGGAGTGCGTTCCAGCCGAGAGAGCGATACCTTCTTCAAACGGTTCACGGCCGAAAGTTTCTACCGGATCCTCAATGCATTAGGTGCCGAGACCATCTACAACCATGCCGACTACCGTCTTACGTCAAAGCGTGTGCTGAACGCGTTCGCGGATTTTCACGAGGTCAATCTGTATCTGCGCGGACTGTTCCCGCTGGTCGGTTTCCCCTCCACGACGGTCGAATACGAGCGTCATGAACGCATGGCTGGTTCCTCGCACTATCCGCTGGCCAAGATGCTCTCCCTGGCGTTCAATGGCATAACCAGTCTGAGCATCAAGCCCATACGACTCATTACGGGACTTGGGGCATTCGTATCGCTGATCAGTTTCATCGGAGTTATTTGGGTCATCTGCAAAGTGGCCAGTGGCGATACCGTATCCGGTTGGGCGTCCACCGCATGCATTCTGTGCTTTGTCTCCGGCGTTCAGCTGCTCAGTCTGGGCGTCATCGGTGAATACGTCGGCAAGATCTATATGGAATCCAAGCACCGTCCGAGGTACATCATCAGTGATAGAACCTTCGGCGATGAATGATTAGCGGGTGATTCCCAGCCCCGTTCGGCGACCTACTCCCCAGCAATGAAGTTCGAATATTCGCTATGACGCAAGGAAGAGAAATACCGCATGAATGCTGAGTCGAATGTTCCCGTGCCAACGGGCGTAAATCATCGTGAGAATGAGCAGACGCGTTTCAGTCGATCCGACAGAATCTGGCGGGGATGGTTTCCTCTCGCCAATTTAGCGGTGCTGACGGTGTTCATGCTCTATGTGGATGGTACATCGCCCGTCCACAAGGATCATCTGGACCTCTGGGATACCAGCATCTTCCGTCTTGCCGGATGGGTATGGGCCGAGGGAGGCGTCCCCTATGTGGATTACTGGGATCATAAGGGACCGCTTATTTTCTTTGCCAATCTTATTGGTGCACTGGTCGGAGGTCCGGATCATGGAGTGTTCTATGTCGATGTGGCATTGATGGGCATCTCCATGGTCTTCCTGTGGAAGATCCTCGAAGTGATGGGTGAACGGCTCTCCGTTGTCGTGAAGACGTTTGTCCTATGGATCACCGTGGCATGGATCGCGTATCTGCTGGTGCCGAATCTGAACGTGACGGAAACTGTCTGTATGCCGTTCCTGACCGCCGCGTTATGGCTGGCTCTTCGCGACATGCGTCGTATGCGGGAAAGCGATGATGCCTCGGTGGCGATCGTCACCGCGTATGTTCAGGGGCTCGCCGGTGCCGCGTCTCTGTTGACCAGAGTCACAAATGCGTTGCCGGTGTGCGTATGTGTGCTGGTGCTGGTCGTCATGCTGTGCATGAGGAAGCAGTGGCTCCCCCTTATCCAATGTGCTGCGGCTTGCATCGGAGGATTCCTGACGCTGACGGTACCGTTCGCCGTATATTTCGCCATGCACAATGCGTTCGGTGAGTTTCTGTACGGAACGGTGATCTTCAATCTGAGCTATGCGTCGGGGTCGTCTCCCGAAGTGGCTCCCGGCATTACGGTGATAGGCCGCATTCTGGCAGTGCCGGTGGCGATGGTTATCGTTGCTCTGGTGCATATGATCCGCATGCGGTCCGTTTCTTCGGAACAGGTGTTGCTGCTGATCGCTGGTCTTCTGCTGTCGGTGCTGTTCCTGAAAACGGAGATGTTCCTCCACTATGCCGTGATCGCGGCCGAGTTCATTCCGATCATTCTGGCTCTGATCCTCACATGCATGAGGACACGATGGATGCAGGTGACGTCTCTGGTCGTGATCCTCGCGGCATTGATGGGAATGACGGTATATCAGGAACGTATCTCCCACGGTACTCCTTATAACAACGAAATCGTTGCCTCCGTAATCGAGGAGGCCGGAGACGAAACGGTGGCGTTGTACAACCTTCCCGCCGAGGCCTATCTGCGGTATGGTCTCAAACCCATATACCCGTATGCGAATCTTCAGGATTGGCAGGGAAAGTTCAGCCTAGAATTCCGAAAGCGTCTTCTGGAGACGTATGGTTCCGCAAAGGCGGAATATCTGGTGGTGGCCAAGACCAACGATCTGAAGGAGCCTGCCATCCAGCCGATTCTGGATTCGCGCTACCGGCTCGTTCTATCCGTCGATCAGACTCCCGACGGCCCCATAAGTGTGTACCGTCGTGTCGGTTGACCCCGTCTCCCGATTCGCGTAAAGACCGGCCGTGCCGGAAGTTCCCGAAGACGTTTTTCCTGAGATGAGGTGATGAATGGGGAAACGCATCGAATACATGGATGCCGCCAAAGGCATTGGCATTCTGGCGGTCGTCATTGCTCATATCGACATTGACCTGTTGCGTGGCAAGAACCTATTCGATATTGCGCTGTACACGTTCCACCTGCCGCTGTTCTTTCTCATATCTGGATACTTCTTCAGTTGCAGGGGGGATTTCAAGTCGTTCGCGCTCAAAAAGAGCCGGGCATACCTGATCCCCTATGCATTTGCCGCAGTAGTGATAACGGTGTTTGAACTGTTCGCGCAATGCGTGATTTCTCACCGATCAATACTTGAAGTGGGATCGTATATGCTTGGTGGATTCCTTGTGCAGCGTCGATTCACCACGCTTTGGTTCCTTGCCGCGTTATTCGTGAGCGAGTTGGTGTTCTGGACGCTGATTCGTCTTCTTGAAGACAACGAAAGACGATTGCTTGCCGTTTGCACCGCACTGGGAACTCTCGGCATTCTCTACAATGAGTTCGTTCGTGTGTTCCTCCCCTGGAACCTTGATGTGGTGCTCGTGATTCTTCTGTATCTTGCGGTTGGATACACTTGTCGGAAGCGTGATGTCATGATCATGCTGATCGGGCACCGTGCACGCAGCTTGATCATGGCCGTCGCTGTCAGTGTGGCCTGTTCCCTGATCAATTACCGGTTGTGCGGTGAGCCCTACGAGATGTTTGCCGGTCAATACGGCATCTTTCCCCTGACGGTCATTGCCGCGTGCTGCGGTTCAGTTGCCGTCATTCTTCTCATGTCATTGGTGCGATGCCGTCCGCTGAACTGGCTGGGAAGAAACACCATGGTGTTTTTCATGTTTCACCAGTCGATCGCGATGCCGATCGCGGTGAAGGCTCTTGCCGTACTGCCGTTCTCGTCCAGTTCGACATTGGTGGGAAGGGCCGTCGCCTTCCTCGTCGTCATATCCATCTGCTGCATGATCCATGCCGTCATCATGATATTGCATTGCGGCGTACTGATCGGAAAGCCGAATGCCCGCACCCTGGGACGCCATCGATAAGTCTCCATTAAGGGGGTATATTTATCGGGGGAAAGATAGTAAGGGGTCATATGTCCAGGAGATCACGTCATTCTGCTCATGGCCGGGTCACTCGATCGGCTCATCGTATGCAGCCGGGCCATGCGAATCATAAGCATAAGGGCGCGCGTACGCTTCATGCAGGAAGAACGATCGGCGTCGTCATCGGCGTGCTGCTGGCTGTCCTGGTCGTGTATGCCGTGATGCTGCTGAATTCCGCTCGGATTTTGAAGACCGAACTCGAACAGGCCGTGCAGGTGGCTACGTCGTCGAATATCACCGCGGATGTTTCCAACGGACAAAACGGCGATCAGTTCTCCAAAATCAAGAACATCGTCCCTGCATTGCAGGAGCATACGGGTGCCGCTCGCAAACAGGCCGATGGCACTGTCTGGCGCATTGCCATGGCATTCCCCTATATCGGTGACGATCTTACGGCCGCTCGTACCGCCACGGATGCATTCGATACGCTTGCGCAACAGGCCCTTCCCGGTCTGATCGAAGCTGCGGAAACCATGCAGCAGTCGGGCCTGTCCAACGGTGACGGCAGTTTCAATGTGAAGTCTCTGGGTGCGGTCTCCTCGAAGATCGGTGGAGCGAATACCGTGCTGCAGCAGCAGGTGACGGCACTGCACCAGACTCCCGAACCGCATATCGGCCAGGTGCGTGATGCGTTGAAAACTGGTACTGGCATTCTCGATTCCCTCGCAGGAACGATCGGATCGTATTCCGATACCGTAACCAGTCTGAATGCCATGTTCGGGCATAGCGGCACTCGACATTACCTCATTCTTTCCCAGACGAACGCGGAAACTCAGTCTGCTGGAGGCGTCGTCGGTTCGGTCGGCACGGTAACGGTTTCCAATGGAAAGGTCACGCTGGGCGACTTCTACTCCGACTCCAAATTCGTCATGACCGAATCGGTCAAATCTACCGACGAAATCAACAAGATGTATGCCATCAGCCGTCTTGGCGTGCCATATGGTGGTGATATCCGACTCGCGTCAGCCACTCCGAACTTTCCCGAAGGTGCCGCATACGCCAAAGAGGTTTGGGCAGGACAATCGTTTGGATCCGACGACATCGATGGGGTTCTGTCCTTCGACACTGCGGCCCTACAGTCGCTTATTGCGGTGACCGGAAACATCACTTTGAGCACGGGACAGACTCTCACAGCCGACAACGCTGCGCAGTATCTGTCGAATCAGGTGTATATCGATATCCCCAGCCCCGAGGCCGAGGATCAGTTCTTTGAGGAGAGCGCGCAACGTATCATCGGCGACGCCCTTTCCGGGATCAATGCCGACAAAGCCATGAAACTGGTCGGCATTCTCCCGAAGATGGCTCAGGAACGTCATCTGTATCTGTGGTCCTTCGACAAGGATGACCAGCCGGCGCTGCGCGCAGCCGGTATGACCGGTGAACTTCGCCAGCAGAAGGCGTCGCCAGTGACTGGCGTATACGTCAACGAAATGGGCTGGACTAAGTCCGACTGGTACGTGCAGCGTGCCGCAACGATCAAACGCATATCCGTCAGTAAGAACGGTGCGGCCAGCTATCATGTGTCGTATTCGATCAGCAACGGTATGACCGAAGATCAGGCGAAGAGCCTGCCCCAATACATTACCGGTACGTTCCCTGTCGACATGATCAACCAGCTCGTCGGTCAGGCTCAGCTTCCCGATGATGAGAAAACGGTGGTCGATGCGGCCATCTCCGGTCTCACCCAGCCCGGTGTCGTGGGACATTCGCTGGCCATTGCGCAGCCGGCCGGCGGCAAGATCTCCAACATCAAACTGGCCAGCGATTCGCCCACGCAGGTCCAGCCCGCCCAGACGGCCTTCGACAAATTTACTTCCAACGGAGTCACCTATTGGGTAAACCTAGCTACGCTGATTTCTCCAGGGTCCAGTGCGACTCTGGAATATGATGTGACTACGGCTGAGGGCTCATCCCCTCTGCAGTTTGACCAGACTCCCACGGCCGGTGTTCCGAAGGTCACCTACGATTACCAACAGTGATCGGGCCGTTCTGCTTAGACGGGCGATGGTCGTGAACCGTTCGCAGCCGTATGCGGATGGGCTCCGCCATGAGCTGTTTTCAATGATGGAGGTGTGATCGTCATGAGCCATGTCGGAATCGTTGCCGGCGACCGTGCCGGTCGGCGGAACGCGATAGCCGATCCCACAGATGTGGTGCTGTATCTGGCATTGCTGTTGCTTCCCGCCGGCGGTACAGTGTTCGGATTCTCCATGATGTACTGGTCCCCGATCTCGCCCATACTGTTCGCCGTGTATGTGTTGCTGAACATCCGTTTGATCCCGAGGGTATTCTTCCGATATACGGCCATTATGGTGTTCCCCGTGGCCCTCGTCGCGTTATCGGTATTCGGATGGCTCTCCGTGGGATTCCACGCCCACACGGCGATCCAGACAATCGTCGCGTTGATGACGGGACTGTCATGTCTGGTCGCTCTGGACATCGCCTTTCGGATCAAACGGCTTGACTGGAACTTTGCGGTTACCGCGATAGTTGTAGCCTACGGTGTGTCGTTCGGCATCGGAGTGCTGGAGTTCTTCGCAGTGCACGGGCATGCCTCGTTCGTCGTTACTTTTGCGGAACGTATATTGGAACGCAACTATGTGCACGTGTCCGGACGTGTGCAGTTCCTATTCGCCGAACCGTCGTATATCGGCATGCATCTTTTCGGCGTGCTCATGCCGTTGTATTGGCTTACCCGGCGTAGGGATCTGCCGATTCTGATACTGATCTACGCTTTCGGTTCCGCCGCTATGGGTGCCGGCGTGCGAATTCTCATTGATACCGTGATTGCGCTGGTGCTGTGGGTTATCGTGATCGTGAACTTCCATAAAGTGCGCAATATCGTGATTGCGGTTATCGGAGTTGTCACTGTCGGTATCGGTGGCGGATTCGTGATGATGCACAATGCTCGTGTCCAGTCGCTGCTCGCCAACGGTCCGGTTGCCGGCGACTTCTCGGCAACGGCACGTATCTTCCGTACCTTGGCCCCGGTTGAAGCGTGGCTCTCCGACCCGTTGCACATGCTATTCGGCTTCGGCATCGGCAACCTCAAGGACGCCATCGCCCGTGGCTACGATGCCGCATGGCGGCAACTCATCGCCATGGGGGGAGTCCCTCAGGACAATGGCGAAATCCGTCTGCTCGGCACTCCGCCAGGAGATCACTACATCTTTACCATGAACGCGTATGTCGATTTCATCACCGAATTCGGCCTGGTCATGTTCATCGCGGCATTGGCGTTGGTTTTTATACATGTCACGCGTAATCATGCATGGAACAAGATGTCCGTCTGCTGGCTGCTGCTGCTTGCCTATCTCTATATTCAGTTTGAGGGTTATGCCTTTTATGCCTTCTGGCTGTTCATCTGGGCTGTGGGCGCAAGCGTCCTGCCAAAGGCCGCCGTCCGTGAGCGGAAAGAGCGGGAAGGATACGATAGGCGTCATGCAGAAGAGGAGCGCGGTTGACGTTATCCGGACGTGAGATCGTGTCCTTACCGTGTTTTGACGCTGACTCTTGGGAAGAATCGTGAAGTTCCGAGGGTGCTCGAGAGCCTATACGTCCCCCGAAGAGTAATGTATCTCTGGGCCGTAATGCCCCCGAACTGTAGCGGGGGTTTGATAAAACGGTTACCGAAATATGTCAGATACAGTGGGACTCTGTGACGGGAACCGCAGGAGTCGCAGGCGGTCGTTGTAAGACGGCGCGAGACTGCAGAGAGGGTTGTCATGGCTGAGGAATACAACTGGCCGATCGACGAATTACGTGCCGGAAATGGGGGAAGCGTATCACGCGGTCCTTCGGTGTTCTCGTTCCCCTCCACCACGTCCACTGGTGATACTCCGTTGCTGGATCCCAGCGCGCTTGCTGCGCGTGCCGGCAATTCCGCATTTGACGATAATCCCGGCAGGAAGGCCACTGTTGTTCTTGCTTCGGTCGCCGTCGTGGTCGCATTGGCCGCAGGTGGTGGATTTGCGTTTCTCCAGCATCGCGATTCGACCCAGTCGGCATTCGACTCCTGCCAGCAGTCGGTGTCCATCTACCAGCAGAATACTGAACGTCTGAAGAAGACCGTGAAGTCCGTGGAGCCTGCCACTCAGGTTGCCGCCGATGCGGTCGCCGATCCCGCAACCCTTGATACTCTGCAGAAGGCCCTTTCCGACACCCAGAACGTGCCGCAGATTACTAATGATTGCAATCCCAGTGCCGCAGCCAGTCAGAACAAGGCCGTCGACGAGAAGATCACCAAGCAGACACGCGATCTGGGAACGAAGAACGAGAACGTTCTTGACGCTAGTGATGCCGTGATGGCATCCAAGTCCGCCAAGGAGGCGGGTGAGGCTCGTCAGGCTCTGAAGGACCAGCTGACGGATGTGCAGACGTTCTTCAGCACTGCCGGAGCCAAGGCCGATCCTTCTGTTCGTGCGCAGCTTTCCGATGCCCTCAATCAGGCCCAGCAGCTGCTGACCACCGATCAGATCATGAGTCCGACCGTATATCAGAACGCATCTTCTGCTTTGCAGGCAGCCGTGGATAAGGTGAACCAGTCCGTACTCGGCTGAAACCGGATCAAAGAGTCTCCCGTCACGCTGACCGGAATTCAGGTTGGTAGATTAATAACGATATAGAGTTGGAAATCTAGGAACATACGAAGAGAAGTAGAGGTCGGGCCATGCACATCATGTTTGTCTGCACGGGCAACGTCTGTCGGTCGCCCATGGGCGAACTGATGATGAAGCGGTATCTCGCCGGCTCGTCGATCACCGTGTCCAGCGCCGGCGTGAAGGGACTCAAGGACCGCCCGATCCACCAGTCCAGCGGCAAGCTCATGACCAGCGTGGGCATCGACTCGAGCGCATTCCGCTCCCGCATGCTCACCGCTGAAATGGCACAGAACGCCGATCTCATCCTCTGCTTCGAAAAGGAACAGCGACGCGACATCGTCTCGCTCGCCCCTATGGCGGTGAACTACACGTTCCTGGTCACCGACTTCGCCAACATGTGTCTCTACTCCGCGCAGCAGAAGCTCGTCAAGGGCCGGACGCTCGAGGAACGGCTGCAGTCCGTGATCAATGCGGCCTCGTTCATCCGTCCGATGATCCCCGCGCCGCGCGACGTGGACGATCCCATGGGCAAGAGCTTTGACGTGTTCTGCCGTGCCGCCGAGCAGACCAACAAGGCGATCTGGATCATCCTCGACAGCATGCGCAAGCATTACACGGATAGCGTGTCCGTTGCGACGGCTTCTGCTCGCGTGGGCGCTTCTACGGGGACGCCTGATCGTTCTGTGTCTGATCGTTCTGTGTCTGACCGTTCTATGTCCGATCGATCTATGTCCGATCGATCAGGCGAGGACACCGTCGTTCTTCCGCCCATAACAGGCGCGTCCACAGGCACAGACAGCTCCGGCAACGTCGTTCAAGTGAACCAGACGGCCGGTGGCAACCGTGGAAAGGCGATCTCGACGAAATGACTGATGAACCGAAGTTCACACTCAATAACGCCGAGAAGACCAGAGCCGTGCCGTCTGCGCAGGACAAGCCCGGGCGTCGGCCGGGGACTAGTTCCGGTGCGGTCGGCGCCGATGTGCCGATGATGGCGGATATCCCCGGCTCATCCGTACGGTCGGGCATGCCCATCATCTCCGATTCGCACTCCGTGTCGGGGCCGGTTCCGATCTCATCATCGAACGCGCCGGCGTCGGTGGCGATCCCATCCGAGATTTCATCCCTGGACGTTCCGTCTGTTCCTTCCGCCGAGGAATCCTCAGCGGAAGCCATGCCGATCGAAGAGCCCGCCGAAGATTCCACAAGACCATTTGCCATGGAATCTATCGAAAAGCCGACCGACTCAAATACGTCTACGTCAGGGATTGTTCAGACGGAACCGAATCCCCATGATCCCGACATTTCCAACAATCCCGACATTACGGAAACCCAAACGATGCCGGTGGTTCCCGCAGTGCTCCCGGAATCGTTGGCGCCGGAAGACGTGGAAGCCGCGTCGGTCGTGTCCGATCCGTCCGAAAAGGCCGCCGATTCGGGAATCCCCATGTTGGATATCTTCTCCGAGCCGGACTCGCCATCCACGAGTTCCGCACAATCAACTTTCAATAACGTAGTATCACCGTCGGTCGTAGCGCCGATCATGGAGGATATGGTGTCTGATCGCCCCGCAAACGAAGCCGCTGACAGTCCGACCACCGCCGACACGGCTGTGCCATCCGCGACGTCCGCGATTCACGAACCCACAGCCGTCAACGCGCCGTCGACCAGCCCGGCGAATAATGCCGTGACCGATGACGCCGTCGCCAACGTGCCCACGGTCGTCGCCGATTCGAATACGTCCGCCGTTGACGTGCCCGCCACCGTCACGGAAGCGCCGACCATGGTGTTTTCACCGTCCGCGCTCGCCGATGCCGCAGCAGAAGCCGCGGCGAAGAACGGTGCAAGGAACGGCGTGACAACCGGGGCCGGAGCCAAGAGCACCGCACCCAAATCGACTTCCGAATGGCTGTATCCGGACGATGCCAAGGCCGCATCCGCGCGTCATGGCGGCGATCTCGTCGACACGTCCTGGGGCATCGAGCCCATTCAGTTCCCCGCATCCGTGACCGGTGCCGATGACACCGACGTTGACGCGACCAAGCCGTTCGGCGATCTGCCGCAGTTCGCAGGACCCGCTTCCGGGCCCGACGACGATCTCGAACATCGGGACAAGCCCGCGCTGGCCGCGCTCGCCGGCACCGGGTTCGCCGACGACATGGTGGACGAGGAGAAGCCCGAGGAGAAGAAGAAGTCGCCGTGGCTCATCGTGGCGATCGTCGTCGCGATTCTCGTGGTGATCGGACTCGTCGTGGGCGTGTTCGTGTACTGGAATTCTCTCAAGAAGGATGGCGCGCACTCCGATGCGATGACCCAGTGCATTGCGGCGAACAATCGCGTCACCATTGCCAATGACAAGCTCAGCAAGGCGTTGAGCTCCACCAAGGATGCTCAGGGCATCGCCGGCGATCAGGTGGCCGACGCCAACACCGTCAGCACCCTCAAGACCGCGGTCGAAGAGGCTGGAAACATGGGGAAGGCCAAGAGCTGCACGTACTTGGCCTCCACTGAGCAGCTGACCGCTGCGGCCAAGGACAACAGCACGCTTGCCAGCAAACTGGAGAAGAGCGTGAAGAGCCTGACCGCCGCCGCCAAGGCCGTGACCGACAGCAAGCAGCAGAAGGAGATCGACACCGCCAAGCAGCAGCTGCAGGATCTGGTCGCCACCGCGCAGCAGACCATGACCGACAGTGAAGGCGAAGTGTCCGACGAATCGACGCGCACCGCACTGCAGTCGGCGATCGACTCGGCGAACGGTGTGCTTGCGAACACGGATGCCACGGTTGACGATCTCAACAAGGCGAAGACCGACCTGCAGAGTGCGGTCGATGCGGTGACCGCGTCCATGGATGAGTATCAGGCGGCGCTCAAGGCGCAGCAGCAGAAGGAATCCAGCTCTGACTCGGATTCCAACGGCTCCAGCAACTCGAACAGCAACAGCGGAACCACCAAGCGGAACAGCGGTTCCACGACTCGTCGAACCACGAGCCCGTCGACCACGCATAGGAACACCACCAGCCCGAGCCCGAGTACGTCGAGCTCGTCGCCCAGTACGACGACTACGACTTCACCTGGTAACAGTGGCACCGAGGGCAGCACGGACAACTCCGGCAGCGGTAATGGTTCCGGTAACGGATCCGGTGGCTCTAGCACCGACGGTGCTACCGGTGGTACGAGCGGCAACGGAACAACTGATAACGGTACGAATTCCAATAATTCAGGAAAGACGACCACTTCAAACTGACGCCGGTCGCTATTGGCACCCTCCCTCAGTCGCGCTTCGCGCGCCAGCTCCCTCCTTTGGAGGGAGCACGAGGATGGGAAGGGAGTTCTCCCTCCGAGGGAGGGAGATGTCACGTCGCATGTCGTGACAGAGGGAGGGCTCGAACTCCTACCAGTCCCCAAACCCGATTCGTGGCTAAACTCAGCTCACTCTTTGATCACGCCATCGAAGAGTGAACCGGAAGACTGACACGGATCGTTGAAATTCCAAGGGTGGTTGTCAAGAAAGTGTGACGGTTCCAGTTCACTCTTTAACCCCGTTGTTGAAGAGTGAACCGGAACCAGGGTTAAATCACTCGCCGCCGGCGAAATTCAGCTGTCGCCAGGCCTCGTAGATGGCGATCGACGCGCAATTCGTCAGGTTCAGACTGCGCAGGCTCGGGCGCATGGGCAGACGTACCTGCTCGGCCACATGCGGCCCCTCCATGATGTCCATCGGATCGGGAATGTTGCCCGGCTCGGGACCGAACAGCAGAATGTCGGTCGGACGATACTCGATGTCCGTGTACAGCTTGGTGGCGTGCGCGGTGAACGCGATGATGCGCGAGTTCGGCATCGACTCCACCAGATTCTCGAAGTTCGGGTGCAGCACCACATGCGCCATGTCGTGGTAGTCCAGGCCGGCGCGGCGCAGCTTGGTGTCGCGCAGATTGAAGCCCAGCGGTTCCACCAGATGCAGGATCGTGCCGGTCACCGCGCACAGGCGGATGGCCGAACCGGTGTTGCCGGGAATACGCGGCGAGTAGTAGCACAGGTGCGGGGTCACGGTCTCCGCCTGAGCGGCCGCGTGCGGCGACAGCATGGCGTCCACCACGCTGATCGGATTGCCGTGGGCGTCGGTCACCAGTTCGTCGGGGCCGTAGTTCGACTTTCGGTAGCCGTACTCAAACATCTTCTCGACCTTGGCTTCCGGGTTTTCGGTAGAATTCTGGGGATTCGCAGGGGTTCCCTGGGCTGCGTTCTCGGGGTTCTGTTCCATATTCACAATCGTCAAGAATAAGAACGGCAAGCGACAGTTGGGGCGGGGGATGTGCGGGTGATGGGTGGGGTGAGTATACGTATCGGGTGGTGAGGTATTGGCGGGTGAATGGCATTGTTTCTGGCGCGCTCCCCTCAGTCCGCGTTCGCGGACAGCTCCCCTCAGGGAGGGGAGCCTAGGTGTGCAAGGGGATGGGAGCCTGATGTTTTTCTCGAACATGCGGTTTCTTGTGCATGAGGATGCGAGTTTTGTGGTTTTCGTATTGAGCACAGGGAGAAAGTCGGTGGAAAATTTGCGGAATCTTGGGGATTTTGGCATGGTTGCTTGATTGAAAGCCACAAAACTCGCGAATTACGGCGAACATGGTCGTGCAAGAGATGCGTATAGGGACTGTTGGAGCGGAAAAGGAAAGATGGTGCAGGGATGACGGATGAGCGACAGAGCGATGAAATGACCCGGCAGCGCAACCGGGTTCGGTTGAAGCTGGCCGCATGGTGGGAGGCGAACGCGCGCGACCTGCCGTGGCGGTTCGGCAGAACGACGCCGTGGGGTGTGCTTGTATCCGAGGTGATGAGTCAACAGACGCAGATGAGCCGCGTGGTGCCGTACTGGACCGCGTGGATGGCGTCATGGCCGGATGCCGCCGCGCTGGCCAAAGCGTCCACGGCCGAGGTAATCACCGCATGGGGACGACTCGGCTATCCGCGCCGCGCGTTGCGGTTGCAGGAATGCGCCCGCGTGGTGGCGGAGCAGTATGGCGATCGGCTTCCCGATGATTATGACCGGTTGCTCGAGCTGCCCGGCGTGGGCGACTACACGGCGAGCGCGGTAAGCAGCTTCGCGTTCGGTCGGCGCGTACCGGTGATCGACACGAATATCCGCCGCGTGTTGTCGCGCGTGTTCCTCGGCGAGGAGTCGCGTGGCGGTGCGGCGAGTCGTGCCGAGCGTGATCTTGCCGCTGATGTGCTGCCGAACGACGTCACCGAATCGGTGACATGGAACCAGTCGGTGATGGAACTCGGCGCGGTGGTGTGCACGGCGAAGAAGCCGTCATGTGAATCGTGTCCGGTGGCGGAGGACTGTGCATTTCTCAAGGCCGGGCTGCAGGGACTGGGGGAGAAGCGGACCAGACCGCGTCAGCGGTTCCAAGGAACGGATCGTCAGGTGCGGGGTATTGTGCTTGGCGCATTGCGCGAGGCGACGGGCGATGGCGTGGTCTCGCGTGAGCGGATCGAGCGGTTGTGGGCAGATCATGTGCAGCTGGATGCGTGCATTGCCTCGCTGGATGAGGACGGGTTGATCGAGATGCTGCCGGGTGGGGCGTTGCGGTTGCCGCGGTGAGGTTACATGGCTGGGAGAAGATGCTTGGACAGTATGGGAACTCTGGCTGGCTGAATGAATGAGAAGCGCCTCCCCTCAGTCCGCGTTCGCGGACAGCTCCCCTCCGGTGGGGAGGGGAGCCGGAGGGGATTGAGCGTATTGCCGAATTGCACGGTATGTGGTCTGGGGAGGGGAGCCGCAAGTTCCGAGTCCTTTGCGGGAATTGTATGCGGGTAGCTGTTGAAGGTGACAAGGAGGGGAGCCGGAGGGGGTTGAGCTTCCTGGAAAAATAGGGTGGAATGGGTCCGATTACACTCGATAGCTATGGCACAGCGGAAGAACACGTCGAACGGATCCTCGCAGAAATTCACCAGAAAACCGGCTCGGAAACCGGTGCGCAAGATCAGCAAGAAACAGCAGCAAATCTACCGTCGCCGTCGTATCGTGGCGGTGATCGTCCTGCTGGCGGTGATCGCGGCGCTGTGCGGGCTGGTGTATGGCGTGGTCCGTGGCGTGCAGGCCGTAAGTGGTGCGTCGGCATCGTCGTCGCAGAGTGCGAGCGCACCGGCTAATACGTCGTCAAACGCATCGGCCAAGGCATCCTCCAAGTCGTCAGGCACGTCGAGCAAATCTGCGTCATCCAAGTCGAGCGCGTCGGCGTCGAAATCCGCCAAGGCGAGCGCCTCCGCCAGTTCGACCAAGTCGAAGAATCCGAGTATTCCCAGCTGTACGGCGTCCGATGTGTCATTGGATCTGACGGCCGACACGACCACGGTGGCGCAGGGCGGCAAGGTCACCTTCAAGGTTGTGATCAAACATGACAGCAAGCGCGACTGTGTGATCGATGGATCGAATGCGTCGCGCATTCTCACGATCACGTCGGGGGATAACACCGTATGGCGTTCGGATTCCTGCCCGGCGGAATCGCGCCAGCTGCTCATGACCGGATCCGACAAGGATTCGCAGACGATCGCGTGGAACACGACCAGCACGGGCAGCGAATGCCAGGCCGAGAGCGCGCGGTCGAAGGTGGACGCCGGCACGTATGTGGCGATGCTGTCGGTGAAGGATCATCCGAAGATCAAGTCCTCGCCGGTGACGATCACGGTGCAGTAAAACGCGCAGGGGGTGCGTGACGGTGGGGTGGAAGGTGCAGGACGTTGGCGGTCGAGCACCTCATCCGTCACGCTGGCGCGTGCCACCTTCCCCTCGAGGGGAAGGATATGCAGAGCCAAACGAATACGTTGCACTAGACCGTCACCTTCCCTTCGAGGAGAAGGAAGGGGATATGGGGATGCTGCCGGGTGCCCCCAAGGGAAGGATTGAGACAAGCGTTATTTGCGTTCGACGCCTAGGGCACGTAGGGCGCGGGGGAGAGAATCGACCTCGATCACGGTGATGCCGGGCACGGAGATTGGCTTGGCGCCGCGGCGACGCTTCGGCACCACCACATGCGTGAATCCGAGTCGTGCCGCCTCACGCAGTCGATACTCCAATCGAGGCACCGGGCGCACCTGACCGGTCAACGAAATCTCGCCGATCGCCGCCCAATCACGCGGAATCGGCGCATGGAACGCGGCGCTCGCCAACGCAGCCGCCACCGCCAGATCGCACGACGGCTCCTTCGCCAGACCGCCGGCGATCGTGGAAATATACAGATCGTTCGTCAGCAGCGGCACCTTGCCATGCCGGTACAGTACGGCCACAAGCATGGCCAGACGGTTGGAATCGATGCCGTTCGTGGCTCGACGCGGCGTCGGCAGCACGGAATTCGTGACCAGCGCCTGCACCTCGATCGGCAGACTGCGGTGCCCGTCCACGGTGAACGTGACGCACGTGCCCTCGGTGCCGCCGGGAGCATCCGAATCACCAGCGTCAGACAGGAACAGCGCGCCCGGATTGGTCACCTCGTCGATGCCTTCGCCGCTCATATCGAAGCAGCCGACCTCGTCGGTCGGGCCGAAACGGTTCTTCACAGCACGCAGCATGCGCAGCGCCGTCTGCGGATCGCCCTCGAACTGGCAGACCACATCCACCAGATGCTCGAGCGTACGCGGACCGGCGATCGAACCGTCCTTGGTCACATGACCCACGAGCAGCACGGGAATGCCGCGGCTTTTCGCCACGTCGATGAGCGCGCTCGCCACCTCGCGCACCTGCGTGGAACCGCCGGCGATGCCGTCGACATCCTGCGAGGTGATGGTCTGCGCCGAATCCACGATGGCGAGCCGCGGATTGACTTGTTCGAGCAGACCGAGCACGGTGGCCAGATCGGTGGTGGACGACAGCAGCAGATTCTCGTTCACCGCGCCGATGCGTCCGGCACGCATGCGCACCTGGGCGGTGGATTCCTCGCCGGAGACGTAGAGGACCTTGCCGGTGAGATCGATGAGATCGGCGGTGCCTGAGTTGTCGGTGTTGCTGGTGTTGCTGGCGCTTCCGCTGGTGGTCCGTTCTGAGTTGTTCCCATTTCCACTCTCGCCGCCGATGCCCGCCGCCACGCGTCCCGCGGTCTCCAGCAGCAGCGTGGACTTGCCGATGCCCGGCTCGCCGGCCACCAGCACCACCGATCCAGGCACAATGCCGCCGCCGAGTACGCGGTCGAACTCTTCGAATCCGGTGCCGATGCGGTCCACGTCGTGATCGTCCACATCGGTGATCGGCGTGATCAGGCTGTCCGGCACGTGCACGGCGGCCGTGCGCGACGTGCGGACCGTACCGATGCCGCCGCCAGTGCCGCCGCTCGGGCCATCGTTCGTCATACTGCCGCGTGCGCCGCCTCTAACGGCCGTGCCGGTTTCCGTCACCGTGATCTTCGCCGCGCGCGTGCGCGAACTCGGTCGTGCCTCGTGGAACTCCTCGACGGTGCCCCACTGACCGCATTCCGGGCATCGGCCGAACCACTTGCCGCCGCTCCAACCGCATTCCGAGCACAGGTACTGAGTTGAGGATTTCGCCATGTCATCCACGCTATTGGCGTTGTCTGACATTACGCATGTCTTTTGGCACGATCACGCTACGGTGTGGCTGCGTCCGCGTGGTTCGTCCGTTTCCCTGGTGTGATCGCACCAAGAAAAACGGGCGGAACCCGCGGCGATGAGCGTCCTAACGCCGTGAGAGAATCGCCGTATGCCTAATCCGAATA
Source organism: Bifidobacterium callimiconis (assembly GCF_003952005.1). Lineage (GTDB taxonomy): Bacteria > Actinomycetota > Actinomycetes > Actinomycetales > Bifidobacteriaceae > Galliscardovia > Galliscardovia callimiconis. Next base: position 58,592 of record NZ_QXGJ01000004.1, on the reverse strand, counting down.
ACAATTCCACTTCCTCCCGTCGTCGTCTTGTTGTCGTTGTCATTGCGGCGGTGGTCGTGCTGCTGGCGCTGGCCAGCGCCTTCATCTGGCCGGGATGGGCGATGAAGAATCAGGATGGTTCCAATCAGGCCTCGCAGACCCAGTCCGCGGCCGCTACGCCCACGATCAAGGCGAGCGCGCTGCCGACCGACGCCACCGACCTGCTCAAGGCCGCTCCCGACTCCGTGACCAACTACGCCCGCACCGGTGCCGAAGCCGCGCAGGATTGGGCATCCGCCAATCCGGTGGAGGAATACAAGGTCACGTATTCCACCGGTGACACGGCAAAGGATCTGACCGTGCTGGTCGGACAGTGGTCCGACGCGAACGCTGCCAAAACGCAGTACGATGCGGTGGCCGGCGCGCTGACCGGTGACACTCTGGCGCAGGGCAACGTGAAGGTGTCGGGCGCGAACACCGGCACGTACGTGGTGAAGACCGACGCATCGGACAAGAAGCAGGCCGTGGCCGTGTGGCAGAACGATACGGCGGTGTTCCAGGTGACCGGCCCGAAGGACGCGGTGCTGTCGTTCTACCAGCAGTTCCCGCTGTAATGCCGCTTGGAACCGCGGTTTTCCAACGTTTTGCCGTTGTTTTGCGGTGAAGTGTGGGAGTTCCGTGGTGTTCGTCCGAAAGCCGTAGTACTATTGGGCAAGTTGCAATCTTTTCGATACCTATAGAATGGAGGCTTCAGATGGGTTCCGTCATCAAGAAGCGCCGCAAGCGGATGAGCAAGAAGAAGCACCGCAAGCTGCTGCGTAAGACTCGTCACCAGCGCAAGTAGTGTTGCGCTCCGTTGCGAGCAGCTGAACAGCATGGGAAAGCCCCGGACCACCTGGTTGTGGTCTGGGGCTTTCGTGTATGTGATTCGCTGTGATTCGCGGTTCGGCGGTCAGCCGGTCATCGACCGACCGCCGTGTGATCGCTTGATCAGTGGATCACTTGATCACTTGTTACCGTTGGTCATCACGCGCGGGCCGTTCGGATCGCCGACGATCACGGTGTCGACCATGTTGAGGAACAGGCCGTGCTCCACCACGCCCACGGTGTTGATCAGGTCCTCGGCCAGATCCTGCGGGTGGTCGATGCGCTCGAGGTGCAGGTCGACGATGAAGTTGTTCTCATCGGTGCGCACTTCCTTGCCGTCGGCGTCGAGACGCAGCACCGGCTTGTAGCCCTTGGCCTCGAACTTCTTGACCACGTGGCCGGCGCCGAACGGGATCACCTCGACGGGCAGCGGGAACTTGCCGATGGTGTCGACCACCTTGGACTCGTCCACGATCCACACGATCTTGTTCGAGTTGATGGCCACGATCTTCTCCCACAGCAGGGCGGCGCCGCCACCCTTGATGCCGTTGAAGTTCTTGTCCACCTCGTCGGCGCCGTCGATCGTCACGTCGATGTGGTCCACATCGTCCACGTCCACGATCTTGATGCCGTAGCTCTCGGCCTGCTCCTGCGTACGACGGGAGGTGGTCACGCCGGTGAACTTCAGGCCCTCCTCCTGCACGCGGCGGCCGAGCTCGTCAACGAGGAAGCGCACGGTGGAACCGGTGCCCAGACCCGCGATCATGCCATCCTCAACGAGCTTGGCGGCTTCGATGCCCGCCGCCTTCTTCAGTGCGTCCTGCTGTGCCTTGTCCATGTCTTCTCCTTCGCGATATGTGCGTCTGAGCGATCGGTTTTGAACGTTCTATGTGTTCTCTGCCCAGTCTAGGCGGCCGCGTGGAATTTCGGGGGATGACGTGGACGGTATGGGTGGTGCGGACGGACGGTCGCCGACGGTCGGTGGTGGTTGCTGGCGGTGAGTGATGGCGTTGCTGGCGGTTGATAGGGGTGACGGCGGTAGGGATATCGGCTCAGCGGCGAGGCATGATCGTCACATCGCCGTCGAGCTGCATGTAGCCGTCGGCGTCCACGATGCCGGTGAACGTGATCGTGCCGCTGATCGTGATCGTGCCGCCGGAGAACGACGGACTGCTCGACGGTGGCGGCGTGATCCGCACCCGGCCCGACGCGTGCAGTCCGCCGGTTCCGGTCGCGCGGCGCGGCGTCTGATCGGTGGTCGGTGCCGTCTGTCGGGCGGATATCGTGCTCGACGTTGCCGCCTGCTGGGCGGTCGTATTCGACGTGGCGACGGATTGCATCTGTGCCGCGTGGGCATTGCCTTCGTTCCCACTTCCGTCGCTGTCACGCCGATTCGCGCTGGTGGATGCGCCATCGAAACGGTTTGTACCACCGTCCGTGTCACCGATTCGTCCGGTTCGTGGTCCGCTACTCGTATTGGCGTTCGTCGAACCAGCCGACTTTGTGATCGAACCCGGTGCAGATGTCGACGAATCCGACGAAAAATCAGCCAGTTCCGGTACACCCTCCCTGCCAGCGAGACGCTGTGCCAGCGAATCCGCACCGTGCCCGTTTCTGCGATCGTCGGTCATTGCACCGGTTGCACCCCCCTCCGTCACACCGCCGGTATCCTCACCGTGACCGAGATGATATTCCGCCGCCGTGATCTGCCCGTCCATGAGCATCTGCGCGTCGGCCGGCACATCCGTGCCCTTGGAATACTCTGACGCCAGCAGTGACTCCCAACCCTCCTTGGGCAGGTAGCCGTCGCGCGCGCCGGACCGGCAGTCCTCCGCGTACGTGCGCGCCAACTCGTCCACCTTCTCGTTGCCGGCGTTGCCTGCGTGACCCTTCACCCACACGAACTTCACCGAACCAGGACGCTTCGAAATCTCCACGTCGATCGCCTTGATCACGGCCGCGTTCTTCACCGGCTTCTTCTGCGAGTTCCTCCAACCGTTACGCTTCCAACCGTGCACCCACTTGGTGGAGCAGTTGATCGCGTACTGTGAATCCGTTTCGATCACCAGTGGCTCGTCACCGGGATGCGCGCGCAGCACCTCAAGCACCGCACATAGTTCGCCGATCTGATTCGTGCCGTTCGTGGCGCCGCCCGCATCACAGTCGCCGCCATGCTCATGGCCGGGTCGTCCGCCCGCGTGCGCCTCGTGATCAGCCCACGCCCATCCCATCGGTCCGTTCGGATTGCCCAGCGCGCTGCCGTCTGTAGAAACCGTAATCGTCATGCGTTCCACCTTAGCCGACGGTCCTGTGTCATACTTTTTGGCGGGGTTGGTGCGTCTTCGCTGCGGGTTCGTATGGATCGTGCTGCAAACCCGCATCTGGTGAAGCGGTTCACTGCGGGTTTGTCATTTGGTCGTGCCGAACCTGCAGTGAGCGCAAAGCTCCGCTGCGGGTTTGTCGTACAAGCATGACGGACCCGCAGTGAGGAGATACGTTCGCTGCGGGTTTGTATGAGATTTCGGACAGACCCGCAGCAACGACGTTCCGTGCGACTGCGAGATCGCCGCCACTCACCGACGTTTCGGCACGCCCGCCTGCAGCAGTTTGCGCTCCAGCCGTTCCGAATGGGTGAGATCCTCGAACTCGAACCGGACGATCGTGGTCACGCCCTGCGATTTCAGCTGATCCTCGCGCTCGCGTTCGGCGTGCACCTTCGCTTGGATGCTGCTGCGTTTCGTGTCGGTCATCACGTACTTGCCCATGCCGTCGAACTCGGCAACGATGATGATGTCGCCAGGCAGTTCCCATGTGAAATCCGCGCGCAGCGGTGCGTTCGGATTCGCGGGGTTCACGAACGGTCTCTGCAGTCGCGGCACGACGAACCCCAGCTGGATGATCGTCGCGCGGGCGAACGACTCACCGCCGTTCTCGCTCAACGGATCCGCATACGTGCAAAGCGCCGTGACGTTCGCGCTGTCGATGCCAAGCGCGCGGCAGCGATCGGGGAGACCTGTCAGCGACACCCCTTTGCGTGCCGCGGAATCGAACATCGGCAGTGCGCTGGCAAAAGGAAACAGTGTCGCGCAATCGATGAGCGTGCGATGGATATCGGTGACGGGAAGGCCGGCGATTTGTCGGTGGGAGGTATCCTTCATCCGAATGCGACGCAGACGTGGATTCTGGCGGGGCATGTCCGGACTCGTGCTGGCGATGGTGATCGTCATGTCGGCGTGCAGCGAGTGCGAATGGTCAAGACCGTATGCACAGGCTGCCGTCAGTCCGGCGAAAATCCAATGCGGGTAGACGATGGACAGAGCGCGAGCGGTATGAATATGTTGTTGCGGAGGTGTCAATGAGCTCCAGTACTCGGCACGGGCGTAGAGATTACGGTATGGGGAAATCAGTATTCCGGCCTTACGACGACGTAGTAATGCTCGGCGTTGTGCATCAGTGCCGCCGATGGCGCAACGATGGCTGCGTTCGGCTTCGTCAAGGAGACGTTCGGTGGGTATGTGTGTTCTCATACTTGGAACGCTAACGGGGTGGCGGGCGTGTGACAAGGGTTTGGGAGCAATGTGGTCGAATGAGGATTTTCGTTGCAATTGCAACGATCTGTAGAGGTTCTTGGATAAGTGGTTGTGGATTTCGTGCTTTGGATCTAGGACGGGCACGATCGTGATTCCGGATTCGGATACGGTGTGTTTCCGATTATGAGCGGAACGTAATCAAAAGGGGACTTTGAAGTACGTTTCGCTACGTTCCCGGACCAAAACGTACTCCGGAATAGGTGTTTGATTACGATGCGTTGTCGGTCGTAAGCGAAACGTAATCGCGGATCGATCTTGGAGTACGTTTCGCTGTGAGTCCTTGACGAAACGTAATCGGGAAGGAGCATACGAGTACGTTCCGTCATGGAATAGAGACGGAACGTACTTAAGGGGTCCGTTGTGCTCGGCGATCGTGATGGAACGTAATTAACCCCGGAACGGTGGATGGGCACATGGATATCGGGATGGGGATGGCTGGGGATCCTGCAAATGTGAGGCTTATCACAGGTATTGATTTTGGGAATGATTCTTGATATCGCGCGCGCGACTACGGGAACCGGCTGGGGAAATCAAGACTTGAGAATGGGAAATTTCTCGTCGTATCGTGCGGATGTTCTTCACGAACCGAGCCTGTCATACACACGTTGAGCAGTCGAGGCGACGGTCGTGAGACATGCAGTGTTGGAACATCCCGCAGGATCGTCACGATCATCGCGGTCGACCGAGCCGACGGCACCAGCCGACGACTGAACCGACGCTTGGACCAACGGCCGTGCCCCACAATGGTGCACGCCGATGGCCGAAACGAAAAAACACGAAGTCGGTGACGGCCGACGACGGGTCGATGGTTGATGCATGCCGGGATCGTCCTGTCGGAACGCTGGCGCCGATGCCCGCCCGACACGGAACACCCGTTTCCGAAAGCGGGCACTGGGGAATGAGACGAAAGGAACACCAGTGTTCTTCAACAGCAGGAAACGAGCCGCGGCGCTCGCATCCGTGGTCGCAGCGGCCACGATGGGTGCCGGTCTGATCGTACCGGTGGCCTCCGCCGCAGCATCGACCGAAAAGACCGTGGACGACGCCACGTTCGCGTGGGGCCTCAACAAGGAAACCAACTGGCGCGCATACGCGCCGGGCACCTTCAACTTCCTGAGCGCTGGCATCGTCGACAAGACCTCCGCCGAGGATTCTGTAACGGAAGGCGAATGGAAGCAGTCCGACGGTAACGTCACCATCGAAAAGAAGCAGTCCGACGGCACGTACAAAGCCGCCACCTGGGCCGGACTCAAGACCACGCCGGACGGCAAGGACCTGCCCGCCGCCTACTCCGCCACCGGTGAATCCAGCGGCAACCGCGTCAAGCTGAGCCACGGCACCGGTACCATCGACGCCGAGAACGACAACGCCGAAATCTCCTGGACCGGCGCCTTTACCGTCGTCTACTACTCCGGCCTCAACCAGTGGTATGCCAAGGATCTCAAGCTCACCGTGGCCGACGGCAAGGGAACCGTGACCGCCACGCTCGGCGGCTGGGGCACCGACATGAACGACACCAGCAAGTTCTCCGTACTCACCGAACGGCAGAACGTGGAGATCGCCACGCTGTCCAACGTGGATGTGAAGGACGACGGCACGATCGTCACCCCCGACTTCAACGAGATCGACGTTGATGGTCAGGGCACCGTGGCCAAGAGCTGGCCGAAGGCGTTCGTCGACTTCGTGTCGCAGACCGGCTCCGGTGCCTACTGGTATGCGTCCGGCGGTTCGGGGGATGCCCGCAAGACTCCCGCCGAAATCACCGTGGCTTACACCGCCAAAGCGGTCGAACCCGAAGCCACCGCGCCCGCGGCTCCGGCCAAGCCGACCGCGACCGTGGCCGGCACCATGGCCGACCCGTACCAGGTGAAGGTTGAGTGGAAAGCGCCGTCCGACGGCGGTTCCGCGATCACCGGCTACACCGTGACCCTCACCCCGTCCACCGGCGACCCAATTACGCAGGACGTGGCCGCCGACGCCACCTCCGCCATGTTCGGCAAGCTCACCGCGCCGGCCGTGTCGTACACCGCCAGCGTGGTCGCCAAGAACGAGGTCGGCGCGTCCGCCGCGTCCCCGGCCTCCGCCGCCGTGACGCCGAACGCCGACCCGACCTCCACCCCGGCCATCACCGTGACCCCGACCACCCACATCGACCCGTCCAAGGAGACCACGTTCACCGTGAAGGGCACCGGCTTCACCGGCGGCGCCGCGTTCTACGGCGCCTACGTGGTGGTCGCCGACACTGACGTGTGGAACGCCGGACAGAACCCGTCCAGCGCCAAGGACTTCGTCAAGGCCGCCTGGATCAAGGCCGCCGACATCAAGAACGGCGAGTTCACCACCACCGTGACGATTCCCGCCGACACGTTCCAGTACGGCAAGAACTACGTGGTGGGCACCACCGCCGCGCACGGCCTGTCCCTGACCGACCGTCGTCTCGACACCGCCAAGCCCATCGCGCTCAAGGCCCAGGCTCAGGTGCCGGACGCCCCGGCCAAGCCCACCGCCTCCGTGCCGGCCGCAGGTTCCGTGAAGGTGGAGTGGAAGGCGCCGTCCGACGGTGGTTCCGCGATCACCGGCTACACCGTGACCCTCACGCCGTCCACCGGCGCCCCGATCACGCGTGACGTGGCCGCCGACGCCACCTCCGCCACGTTCGACGGTCTGACCGCCAAGGGCGTCTCCTACACGGCGACCGTCGTCGCGAAGAACGAGGCCGGTGCGTCGGCTCCGTCCGCCGCCTCCGCCGCCGTGACCCCCACCGAGGCCACCAAGCCGTCCGCCCCGCGCGCCGTGACCGTGAAGCAGGGTGCCGTCCACGAGCTGCTCGTCAGCTGGGAGAAGCCCGAGGACAACGGCGGTTCCGCGATTACTGGCTACACCGTGACTCTCACCCCGAAGGACGCTTCCGCCGCCAAGGTCAAGGCCGCGGCCCTGACCGCCGACGTGGATGCCAACACGTTCCAGCATGCCTTCGCCAAGCTGGACCCGGCTACCGAATACACCGCGTCCGTGACCGCCAAGAACGCCAAGGGCACCAGCGCCGCCGGACAGTCCGACGCCGCCGTGGCCCCCGCCCCGATCGCGCCGAAGCTGACGTTCGCCGACGCCGACGGCAAGGCCATCACCGAGCTCAAGCTCGACGTGGACGGCAAGGCGACCGTCAACGCCGTGATCGCCGGCGAGAACACCGACGACGTGACCGTCGCATGGGAGTCCTCCGACGCCGCCGTGGTCAAGGTGACCGCCGCCAAGACCGGCGACAAGGCCACCGTGACCGCGCTCAAGTCCGGTGCCGTGACCGTGACCATCAAAGCCACCATCGACGGCGCCGCAGTGTCCGCCTCGATGCCGGTGACTGTGACCGCGCCGGCCACCGACGGTGGCAACGATAGCGACGGCAATGGTTCTGCCGACAACGGCAACGGCTCGACCGGTACCGACAATGGCAACTCCGACTCGAACGGCTCCACGGCTGCCGACAACGGCACGGGCTCGTCCGCTTCGACGAACACCAACGCCGCGAACGGCACTGCTGCCAGCAACACTGCCAAGAAGACCGCCACGCTGAGCAAGACCGGCTCCGCCGTGCTGGGCGTGTTCGGCGCCGCCATCGTGCTGGTCGCCGGCGCGGGCATTGCGCTCGCCGCTCGCCGCCGCATGAGCCGCGACTGACGGCATAGTCCCGTCCCGTGCTCCCTCCGTGGGAGGGAGCCGGCCTCCGTAGGCGGGCTGAGGGAGGGGTGAGGAGCATCGGGGTTCCGGGTGCTGGATCCCTCCCTCTGTCACGGCATGCCGTGACATCTCCCTCCCTGGGAGGGAGAACTCGCAATGAGTCCTTTGGAGGGAGAACGCCTGCACCGTTTTGTTGTGGGAGGGGTCTGGGTTCGGGGAATCCTGGCCCCGTGCTCCCTCCGTGGGAGGGAGCTGGCCGCCGTAGGCGGGCTGAGGGAGGGATGATGAGCATCGGGGTTTCGGGTGTTGGATCCCTCCCTCTGTCACGACGGTTGTCGTGACATCTCCCTCCCCTGGAGGGAGAACTCCTGAATGGCTGGAGGGAGAACGCCCTCACAACACGTTCTGAGGAAGAGGAAATCAATCCATGAACATCGGACATATGAGCCACGATCTTCGACGCGGCATCCGCGTGCTGCTGTCGTCGGTGATCGCAGTCGCATGCCTGCTGTCCGTGGCCGGTTGCGCCAACATCGGCACCATCAGCGAGGCGAGCCTCGAATCATGCACCGTGCCGAACGCGTCCACTGAACCGAACCCGCCGAAACTGCCCGACGTCACCGCAGCCAAACTCGGCAATCCGCGCACCATCGAAGGGCCAACCACCGCGTACACCAAGTCGGATCAGATCATCCCGATCAGCAACGCGCCATTTGAACACCAGACATTGCCCGCCACCGTCACCAGCGCGGACGGGCCCGAACAGACCGTCACCGACACCACGCGCATCCTCGCCCTCAACCAGAACGGCGGACTCGCTGCCGCGGTCTATGCGCTCGGCTTCGGCTGCAATCTCGTCGGTCGCGATACCGCCACCGGCTCGTCTGGCATGGACAAACTACCCAAGGTGACCGCCAACGGCATGGATCTCAACGCCGAGGCGATCATGGCGCTGTCGCCCACCGTCATCATCACCGATACGAGCATCGGTCCATACGACGTGCAGTTGCAGCTGCGCCAGTCGGGCGTCCCTGTCGTATTCGTTCCGCTCGTCAGCGATCAAGGTGTCAGCGGCGTCGGCACACAGATCCAGGCCGTGGCCGACGCGCTGGGCGTGAGCGACCTCGGCAAGCAGCTCGTCGACCGCACGAACAGCGAGATCGATCAGACCATCGCGGCGATCAATGAACGATTCGTTCCCACGAACACCGAACGCAAACCGCGCATCGTGTTCCTCTACGTCCGCGGCACGTCGATCTACTACTGGTTCGGCGAAGGGTCGGGCGCGGACTCGCTCATCCAGTCGATCGGCGGCGTGGATGTGGCCAAGGAAGTCGGCTTCACCGGCATGTCCCCGACCAACGCCGAAGCGCTGATCAAGGCCGCGCCCGACGTGATCCTCGCCATGACGCTCGGCGTGCAGTCCGCCGGCGGCGTGGACGGCATGCTTGACCTGCCCGGCATCAAGGAGACCCCCGCCGGCGAGCATCGACGGGTGGTGGACATGAGCGACTACGAGATCATGAGCTTCGGACCGCAGACCGCGCAGGTGCTGGCCGCGCTCGCCACCGCCGTGTACGTGCCGGACCTCGCGTACCAGCCTTCGGACACGCAAACGGAAGCCACGCAGTCCGAGACCACGAATCAGGAGGATGCGCAATGAGCGCAGCGACGACACGACGACTACGACGAACCGACAGGACCGGTCACAATACTCGGTCTGGTCAGTCCGGTCGGGCCGGATATGAAAACGATCAGTCCAGACAGGATACGCTCGGTCGTGCCGGTCATGACCAGTCCGTTCATGTCCGCACCAGTCGCGTCCGTGCCGGTCGTGACCAGTTCGGTAGCGACCAGTCCCGCTACGACCGTACCGCTCGTCTCCGCGCCAACGCCGCGGCCCTCGATCTCGCCGCCAAACCGCGCATGGGTCGAACGGCCGTCGTGTTCCTCATCATGACCGTGGCATTGCTCGTCATGATCGTCGTTTCCGCGTCGCTCGGTCAGCTCGTCATTCCCTTCGATCAGGTGATCGGATCGGTGCTCAACAAAATCGGCATCCACTGGATCGACGGACCGTCCCGCGCGTTCGGCAACGAGGCGCTGTGGAACGTGCGGTTCCCGCGCATCGCCATGGCCGTCGTCGTCGGCGCGGCGCTCGGCGTGGCCGGTGCGGTGATGCAGGGCGTATTCGGCAATCCGCTGGCCGAACCGGGTACCGTCGGCGTATCGTCGGGCGCGGCCGTGGGCGCCAGCTGCTCGATTCTCATGGGCTGGACGTTCCTCGGATCGTTCACCACACCGTTCCTCGCGTTCGTCTGCGGACTGGGCACCACGGTGGCCGTGTACCTGCTGGCACGCCGCGGCGGCCGTACCGAGATCGTCACGCTGATCCTCACCGGCGTGGCCGTGAACGCCATCGCCGGCGCACTCATCGCGTTCTTCACGTTCGCCGCGCCGACCAGCGCGCGCGACCAGATCGTGTTCTGGCAGATGGGCTCGTTCAACGGCAGCCGCTGGCAGCAGGTAGCGCTCGTGGCACCCATGTGCGTGATCGGCATGATCATCGTGCAGACACTGGCCCGCCGACTCGACCTGCTGTCGTTGGGCGAACGCTCCGCCCGTCACCTCGGTGTGAACGTGGAACGACTGCGGTTCGTCGCCATGCTGGCCGTGGCGCTGCTCGTGTCGTCGGCCGTGGCATTCGCCGGCATCATCTCGTTCGTCGGACTCGTGGTGCCGCACCTGCTGCGCATGATCCTCGGACCGGGCCATCGCACGCTGTTGCCCGCATCCGCATTGGGCGGCGCGCTGCTGCTGACGATCGCCGACTTCGCCGCACGCACGACCATCGCATTCGCCGACCTGCCGATAGGCATGCTCACGTCGTTGGTCGGCGGACCGTTCTTCTTCTGGCTGCTGCGACGCAGTCGCTCCAAGTCGGGAGGCTGGGCATGACCATGACTCTTTCACTGCCGTGGCGTACGGATCATCTTGCGCCCGATATGCCCAAGCCGGGCGACTGCGTGCTGGAACTGTCGAACGTGAGCGTGAGCATCGGCGAGCGCGCCGTGCTGCAGGGCGTGGACCTCGACGTGCGTGCCGGCGAACTGCTGGCGCTCGTCGGGCCGAACGGCGCCGGGAAATCGACGCTGCTCAACGCCATCACCGGTGACGTACCGCTCACCGACGGTGAGATCTCCCTGTTCGGCAAGCCCTCTGGCGTATGGGATTCCACGGAGCTGGCCATGCGCCGATCGGTGCTGCTGCAGTCCGTGGACGTGACGTTCCCGTTCTCCGTGCGCGACATCGTGCGCATGGGCCGCGCTCCGTGGGAGGGCACGGCGCAGGAGATGAACGACGACGTGATCGTCGACGATGCTATGGCCACGACCGAGGTGACGGCGCTCGCCGACCGCGTGTACGCGTCGCTGTCCGGCGGCGAGCGCGGTCGTGCCGCATTCTCCCGCGTGTTGGCCCAGACCGCGCCGATCCTGTTGCTGGACGAGCCGACCGCGGCCATGGATGTGAAGCATCAGGAGATGCTGATGCGTGTGGGGCGCGAGTATGCGGCGGCCGGCTGCGCGGTGGTGGTGATCGTGCATGCGCTGGATGCGGCTGCCGCGTGGGCGGATCGTGTGGCGCTGTTGGAGCGCGGGCGTCTGCGCGCGCTGGGCACGCCGGAAGAGGTACTGACACCGCGGCTGCTGAGCGACGTGTACCAGTGCCCGATCGACGTGCTGCGGCATCCGGACGGCGGGCTGATCATCGTGCCCGGGCGGCCGGTGGTGGCGCGCAACGTGTATGGCCGGTGCGGTGTCGGCGTGGGTGATGCCGACGCTGTGGATGGTTCGGGTGGCAGCACGGCGGATGACATGAGCAACGGAACGGGTGAGGGATGATGTCGATGAGGGTGATACGAGGAAACGGTCTGCCGATGCGATTGACCGGCATGGTGATTGCGGTACTGTCCGTATTGGGTTCGCTGATCGCGGTTGGTGCGGTGGCTCCGGTTCCCGCGCGGGCCGCCGGCGCCACGGTGTCGGTTTCGGTTCAGGGAGGCACACTGCATACGGACGCGGCGACCACGGTGAACCTGTCTGGCAGCGGATTCCAGTCGGTTCAGGGCGGGTTTGGCGGCATCTATGTGCTGTTCGGCTGGGTCAGCGATCCGAACGGGGACTCATGGAAGCCGTCAAAAGGCGGCATGACCGGCGAAACCTACCGATACGTGCCCGACGACGAGAACAATCCGACGGGATATGACGTATTCGTCGCGTTCCCAGGCGACCCCACGGCGTCGGCGGCCAACGGCGGGCAACTCGCGTCCGACGGCACGTGGCATGCCGCGATCACGGTGCCCGGCGCGAAGTTCACGAGCGTCGATCGGTCGAACAATCCGGTGAACGTCGACTGCACGACCGTGCAGTGCGGCATCATCACGATCGGCGCGCACGGCGTGGCCAACGCCACCAACGAGACGTTCACACCGATGTCGTTCGACACATCATCGTCGGCGCGGCAGTCGAATGACGGACAGACGAACACGGGCGTCGTCGCCACGGATTCCACGGCGAATCAGTCCGATCAGCAATCGGCCGACGACGCTGCCGAACAGACCGCCGATGCGAATACGCAGAACACCAACGACAATACCGATACCGAAAACGGCACCGAGAACGCCGCGAAGACGACACGTGCCGCGGCGTCGACCGCGGATTCCACGACAACGAGCAAGGGGAACGACGATATGATAATGACCATTCCGACGTGGGGTGTGGCCGGCTGGCTGATCGTGGCCGCGGCGATCATTCTGGGACTGTCGATCATCGTGCTGGCTGCGGGCGTCGGCGGATATCTGGCGGTCAAGGCGCTGTTGCTTGGCATCTCACCGGCGGCATTGGACAGGGAGGTGGCCCGTCGTGAGCGTCGGGCGGCCGCGGTGCGCGCCCGTGAGGAGATCCGAACGGAACGACATCGGCGGAAACTGCACGAGCGGCTGATCAAGGAGCGGGAACGTGCCGACAAGGCGCAGGCGATGGCTGAATCGACATCGGCGTCGGCGGGATCGGCCGCGGAATCGGAGAGGCACGATGCCGATTCTCGACCTTCCGTATTCGTGCCCGGTGGCGGACTGCGCGCTCCGCGTGCCGACTCCGCCCCGGCGGCGAACGGCATGGTTGCGGCGAACGGCACAGTTGCGACGGGTGACGCGGTTACGTTGGCCGGGAAGGAGTCCTGATGAGCATCAGACGAACCATGTTGAAAACCGTGTGCGCGCTGTCCACGGTCATGGCGGTCTGCGCCGGATCGGTCGCCTTCATGGCGCCGGCGTTCGCGGCCACGCGAACTTCGGACACTGTGACCGGAGGAGCCGTGACCGGAGGAACTGCGACCGGCGGCGGGGAGGCCTCCGACAGGGGAAACACGTCGGAGGATGGGAATGACGGCACCGGTAAGGACGATACCGGTACCGGGACCGACCCCCTCGCCACGTATACGAACGTCACCCTGCGATGGGGAATGAACGACGAAACGAATTCGGCGGCCTACTACGGCGGCTGTAACTTCCTGTCCGCGGGCAAGGCCGGCAACACCGGTTCGGCCAAGGTCTGGACGCAGGAGCTCTATAAATCCACGGACGGCAACGTCAGCATTGAGAAACCGGATTCGTCAGGCCGATGGGTGAACGCATCATGGGACAGTCGGTGCCTTACCCGCGGCGGCGACGCCGTCACCATGGGCAAACGCGCCGACGGGCGATCGATCAACACCGAATCGCAGGTGGTGGTCACCAACGGTTCCGGCATCATGGCCGCGGACGGTTCCATCACGATTTCATGGAAGGGCTCGTGGACCGTCGCCTACTACGGTGGCATGACCTACTGGAGTGTTACCGATCCCACGCTCACGCTCGACGCGAACGGCATCGGCGCACTGACCGCCACCGCGTCCGGCTATGGATCGTCGATGAGCGACGCGAGCAAATGGGTCGAATTGTCGCCGCGCACCATTCACGTGGCCGACATCACGGGCGTCGACCTCAGTCAGGCCGATTCGGATCACGGCTTCACCGTCACACCGGAATATCTGGGCGTCGCCGTCACCGCGAGCGGCGATCATGGAGGCCAGGCGGCCAAGGACGACGGCAACGCCGAATACTGGGGGTCGTTCCCGCAGTCGTTTGTCGACTTCCAATTGGAGACCGGGCAATCCGCCTACTGGTACACGGCCGGCAGTACGCGCGACTTCGCCAAGATCACGTTGCCGATGTCCGTACAGTTCGATTCGTCATACACGGTGGACGTGCCCGAGGAATCGCCCGCGTCCACACCATCCACGGGAGGTACGTCGTCTGCCACAACGTCGAACGCGGCCGGCGGATCGACGTCGAATTCCGATACAACGTCGTCTGGTTCAACGTCTGGCTCGACGGATACGACGACCTCCACGACGTCGGGAACCGCGTCGGGCTTGGCGGGAACATCGTCGGGCAAGGCCGCCGCGGCGCCGAAGGCCAGTACGTCGCAGGGCGATACGCAGCGGAATCACGACGCCGACACCGCAGCTAAGGTCGCCGACGGGTCCGGTGATTCGTCGTCTGATTCGGATTCCGCCGCCGCGTCGTCTGCGAGTACGGAGTCACTGATCGAGGACAATGCGCGGACCATTGCCGCAGGATCGGCCGGCGTTGCCGCCGCGACTGCGCTGCCGTTGGGCTGCGGGTGGCTCATTCGTCGCCGTCTGGGACTCGATCCGTCCGACGCGCTTGATCGTCTGCTTGCCGGACGGTGACGGTTCGTAATCGTAGACGACCGTTCGCGGACTCGACGGTGGTGGAGCGAGTACGAACACATACGAAAGGGGTCTGGTATCACAGTGAACCGCACTGCGATACCAGACCCCTATCTTGTGTTATTTGGCGATTGCTATGCGACTACTCGCTCAGCGCCTTGTCGACCACGGCGCCGGCCTCGTCGAGCACCTTGTCCAGCGCCTCGGGGGAGACGAAGGACTCGGCGTACACCTTGTAGATGTTCTCGGTGCCGGACGGGCGGGCGGCGAACCAGTTGTCCTTGGTCGTCACCTTCAGGCCGCCGATCTTGGCGCCGTTGCCCGGAGCCTCGGTCAGCTTGGCGGTGATGTCCTCGCCGGCCAGCTGCGTGGCGGTCACGTCGCTGCCGGACAGCGTGGCGAACTTCTGCTTCTGCTCGAGCGTGGTGGGCGTGTCGATGCGCTTGTACCAGCTCTCGCCGAAGCGCTCCACCTGCTCCTGATGCAGCTGGGCCGGGTTCTTGCCGGTCTTGGCGGTGATCTCGGCGGCCAGCAGGTCGGGGATCAGACCGTCCTTGTCGGTGGTCCACACGCGGCCGTCGCGACGCAGGAAGCTCATGCCGGAGCTCTCCTCGCCGCCGAACGCAACCTCGCCCTTGAACAGCGGGTCGACGAACCACTTGAAGCCCACCGGCACCTCGACGAGCTTGGCGCCGATGGAGGCGGCCACGCGGTCGATCAGCGAGGAGCTCACCAGCGTCTTGCCGATACCGGCGCCCTTCGGCCAGTCGGGGCGGTTGCCGCCGAACAGGTATTCGACGACCACGGCGATGTAGTGGTTCGGGTTCATCACGCCCCAGTTCGGGCAGACGATGCCGTGACGGTCGGCATCCGGGTCGGTGCCGCCGACGAGATCGTACTTGTCCCATGCACCGGCGTTGAGTTCGTCGACCAGACCCTTCATCGCGTACGTGGAGGAGGGGTCCATGCGGATCTTGCCGTCGTGGTCGATGGTCATGAAGCGCCAGGTCGGGTCGACCTCGGGGCGAACCACGTCGATCGACAGGCCGAACTTCTCGTTCATGAGCGGCCAGTAGTTCACGGAGGCGCCGCCCAGCGGGTCGATGCCCAGACGCACGCCGCTGTTGCGGATCACGTCGAAGTCGATCACGTTGCCCAGATCGGACACGTAGTGATCGCGGAAGTCGAAGCGCTCCACCAGATCGGACTTGACGGCCTGCTCGAACGGCACGCGCTTGACGGACTTGTAGTCGCCGAGCAGTTCGTTCGCGCGGGCGGCGATCGCGTTGGTGGTCTCGGCCGGGGCCGGGCCGCCGGTCGGCGGATCGTACTTGAAGCCGCCGTCGGTGGGCGGGTTGTGCGACGGGGTGACCACGATGCCGTCGGCCAGATCGTCACCACTGAAACGCTGGGTGCCGTCGGCCGCACGGTTGTGCGTCAGAATGGCCTGGGAGACCACGGGGGTGGGGGTGAAGTCGTCGCGCGAATCGATGCGCACGCGCACGCCGTTGGCGACGAGCACCTCGATGGCGGTCTTCCACGCCGGCTCCGACAGGGCGTGCGTGTCACGGCCGATGTACAGCGGACCGGTGACGCCGTCCTTCTTACGGAATTCGGCGATCGCCTGCGAGATGGCGACGATATGGGCCTCGTTGAACGAGGTCTTCAGGCTGGAACCACGGTGGCCGGACGTGCCGAACGACACGCGCTGCTCGGGCACCGAGGGGTCGGGGACGAGGTCATAGTACTTGCCGATGACCTCATCGACGTTGATCAGATCTTCTGGGGTGGCGGGAAGTCCCGCATTTTTAGCAACCATGACACCATTGTACGGCGGGGCGTGGGCTCGGCCGGGGAGGTTCGGTTCCGTGATGTGCCGGAATGTGGTCGGCGGCATGGGCGCGGCGTGTCGCCTGCGTGTCGTCGCGAATGGAGAGGAACGGCTATGGGTCTCGCGACCGCAGGCTGAAAGTTATTCCAATAACATTTGGTTAAGCGAATAATTTCATGCTATATTGTCAGCCGACAGTTTCCTTAGCAGGGTTGCTACTCAAGATTTCGAGGCAAGACCTGGTATGTGTGGCGGAGTCGCAGGCGTATTCACTTGCACCTCCGCTGCCTGTTCCAAGCCTTTCTCGTGTTTGGGTCATTGAAGATCCGGCGAAGAACTGCACATGTGGAAATGAAGGAAATGGAGAAAACTGATGTCGCATCAGGACGATGTTCAGGCGATCATCACCAATGTTGGTGGTGTTGCCAATATCAAGTCGCTGACACACTGCGCCACGCGACTGCGTTTCGAACTGAACGACGCCGGCAAGGTCAACGCCGACGCCCTCGATAAGAACAAGCTTGTGCTGGGCGTCGTACCCCAGTCGGGAGACCGTTATCAGGTCGTCATCGGCGGTCAGGTGGCCTCCGTGTACGACGACATCATGCACCTGCCCGCAATGGCCGGACTCGGCAAGGGCACCGTGCCGGACAATGACGGCGAGATGACCAACGCCGAACTCAAGGCGGCGGAACGCAAGAAGGGCGTGCGTGGCAAGGTCGCTTGGCTTGATAGCTTCTTCGAATATCTGGCCGACTCCTTCCGTCCGATCCTGGGCGTGCTGCTTGGTGCATCCATCATCATCGCGCTCGTCAACCTGGCCATCTCCCTGAAGATCGTCGAAAGCGACACCGCTACCACCGGCCTCGTGTTCATTCAGGCCATCTGGAAGGGCGTGTTCTACTTCCTGCCGATCATGATCGCGTACAACGCATCCAAGAAGCTCAAGGTTGATCCTTGGCTGGGCGGTTCGATCATGGCCATGCTCATGACCCCGCAGTTTATGACCACTCTGCAGGACCCCAAGCAGTGGGGCGACGCCGTCAAGTGCGTCGAGGTGATGGGCAACAAGCAGTGCACCACCACCGTGTTCGGTCTGCCGATGCAGATGTCCGACTATTCCGGACAGGTGTTCGTACCGCTGCTCATGGTCGCCGTGCTCGCACTCGTGTACCACGGTCTCAAGAAGATCATCCCCGAAAGCGTCCAGCTGGTCTTCCTGCCGTTCTTCTCGATGATCATCGTCGGCGCCCTGACCGCCTTCATCATCGGCCCGATCGGCGTCTGGGCCGGTAACGGCGTCGGCGTAGCCCTGTCCTGGATGAACTCCCACGCGCCGTTTATCTTCGCCATCGCCATCCCGCTGCTCTACCCGTTCCTCGTGCCGCTGGGTCTGCACTGGCCGCTCAACGCCCTGATGCTTATGAACATCCAGACGCTCGGCTACGACTTCATCCAGGGCCCGATGGGTACGTGGAACTTCGCCTGCTTCGGTGCGACTGCCGGTGTGCTGTTCCTCTCCATCCGTGATAAGGACACCCAGATGCGTCAGACCTCCATCGGCGCCCTCGCCGCCGGCCTGCTCGGTGGTGTTTCCGAGCCGAGCCTTTACGGTATCCACCTGCGTTACAAGCTCATCTACTCCCGTATGCTGGTCGGCTGTGGCGTCGGCGGTGTCGTGATCGCCGTCATGGGCTGGCTGTTCCCGTCCTCCACCGGCGTTCACGGCGTGACCACCACCACGTTCGCCTTCACCTCCCTGCTTACCATCCCGGTGTTCAACCAGATGTGGGTCTACGCGATCTCCATCGCCGCCGCATTCGTCACGTCGATGCTGCTCATCATCTTCCTTGACTACCGCACTCCGGAACAGAAGGCCGAAGTGAAGGCCCGCGTCGCCGCCGAAGCCGCCGAGGTCGCCGCCAAGGCGAACGGTGGCAAGGCCGCGAGCGTCGCCACGGCTCCCGCGCCGGCCACCGAGAAGGCTTCCGCCCCGGCCGCCGCTGCCGCTCCGACCACCGAGGTGCTTGCCCCGGTCTCCGGCCACGTGGTCTCCCTCGACGACTCCGGCGATCCGGTGTTCGCATCCCGCGCCCTCGGTGAAGGAGTCGCCATCCAGCCGACCGATTCCGAAGTCAAGGCACCGGTCTCCGGCGTGCTGCAGACCGTGGCCGAAACCGGTCACGCATTCGGCATCAGGACCGATGACGGTGTCGAAGTGCTGGTGCACGTCGGCATCGATACGGTCAAGATGAACGGTGACGGATTCGACGTGAAGGTCGCCAAGGGCCAGCGCGTCAACGCCGGTGACACACTCGTGACCGTTGACTTTGATAAGGTGAAGAAAGCGGGCTACAACACGATCACCCTGATAACGGTGCCCAACACCATGGCGCTTGCCTCCGTGAACCCGAAGACGGGCATGGATGCCAAGTCGGGTGATGTGGTTCTCGCCATCGAGAAGTGATCGAGAGAACGAGATATTGATTCGGTGCGTCGCCATCTCCGGAACCGGTCTGCCGAAGACCTGGCCGGCGATGACGGCGCACCGAATCGTATAAGGGGGTGTCATGGAGATACTTCGGGTCTTCAACAACAACGTCATATTGGCCAAGGACGGGAACCGCGAAGTCATCCTCACCGGAAGGGGTCTTGGATTCAAGGCCAAGTCCGGCATGACAGTGGACGAGTCCAAGGTCGCGCGCGTGTTCGTTTCTGCGGACGGACGCGACCCCGACCGCATGGCCCAGATCCTGGGCGACATCCCACCGGAAATCATCAAGCTGGTCTCCGAAGCCATGGACGAGATCGGTCTGGGCGACGAGGCCGTGCAAAAGCCCACGCTTGTCATGGCGCTCGCCGATCATGTCTGCGGCGCATTGCGTCGGGCCAAGAACGGCATTCCCGCAGTGTCCTATCCGCTGGGCGAAGAGGTGCGCTCGCTGTATAGGCATGAATACGAGCAGGGACAGGCGCTGCTTAAAGCCCTGAACCACAAGCTGAACAACACGCTCGCTCCCAACGAGAGCGTCGCGTTGGCCCTGCACCTCGTCAACGCCGGATTCGCCACCGGCGACCTGTCCAACACGTTTACGATGACCGGCGTGCTTCGGCAGATGCTCAACATCATTGAAGGCGAATACGGCATTACGTTGGACGAGTATTCCATCAACGTCAGCCGATTCATCACCCACATACGCTATCTCTTCGTCCGCATCCGCCAGAACAGCCAGCTCAACGACGAACCGGCGCCCGTCATTCACGCCATCGAACAGTCCTACCCGCAGGCTCTCCAATGTGCCCGGCATATCGCCTCGGTACTTGAAATGCGGTTCGGCGCCGGCCTGACGCAGGACGAAACCGCGTATCTGGCACTCCATATCGCCCGCGTCAGCGGAAGTTCCAAGTAACGGCGTACGTTTGTCGCCTTGACGGTCTTCCTCGTCTGTCCAGAGTGCCGTACGGTGTCGTAGCACGCCTTATCACGCGTCAACGGGGGAGATCAGTCCTTGGAAGGCTGCCGTTCCGGTGACGCCCCGGGCTGCTCAGCGTCAGCCGGCGCTGCCTTCATCTCCTCCTCTTCGGCGGCCTCGGAAGAGACCGGCACCTTCACCGGCTCCATCACCCCCGTCGCGTCCGGCATGGTCGCCGGCACCTCCGGCACGCGCACGCACAGCGCACGATGCTCCACGGTGAACTCGATCAGCGAGGTCTTGCCGAGAATATCGCCGTCCACCTCGGCTAACGCGGGCTTCTCCAAACGGATGCGTGCGCGCACGCCCTGCGTCTGGTCCACCGACGAATTCGTCGACAGCGGATTCTGTTCCGCCTTGCGGGTGATCGTCTGATGCACCACGTCGCCGAACAGGTTCGCCCAGCCGATCAGGCCGCCGGTCGTGTCGATCAGTTCGAAGTCAAGGATGCCATCGTCGTACGCGGCCTCCGGCATGAGCGAGAATCCCGGAATCTGACCGCAGTTGCCGGCCATGAACGTGCGGAACGAGATGTTCTTCGACGTCTGCTCCTTGCCATCCGTGCCGATGATCGTCACATCGCCGTGATAGCGCGGCGTGAACAGGTTCTTCACGCCGCCGACGAAGTACGCCAGCCAGCTGATGTTCTTCTTCAGCGCCGGATCGGTGTCGTCGATCATCGCCGCGTCAAAACCGATGCCGGCGATGATCAGGAACGCGTGCTTGCGCTCCGGCTCGTCGGAATCCAGCAACGCCAGACGACCCATGTCGACCTTGCGCGATCCGTGCGATGTGGCCACGGTGAGCGCCGCGTCGACATCGCCGATCGGAATGCCCATGTTACGGGCGAACAGATTGCCGGTGCCGATCGGCACGATGCCGAACGGACGATCCGAACCCGCCACCGCACTCGCCGCCGTGCGCACCGTGCCGTCGCCGCCTACGGCGACGATCGCGTCGGCGCCACGCTCCATGGCCTCCCTGGCGCAGTCGCGTCCGTCCTTGTCAAGCTGCGTCTCCACGATCATCGGCTCGGCAAGATGATGCGACTCGAAGAACGCGAGGATCTGCCCCTTGACCTCCTCGGCGCCGGGCTTGGACGGGTTGAGAATGAACGCGTAGTGCACGGGCGCCTTGTCACGCTGCACGATGGCCGTCGCCAGCCGGTGCTTGCGGTACGCCTGAACGGCGAGGAAAACGGCGACGCCCACGACGGCGACCACGGCGATCGCGATGAGCACGATCCAGACTGGAGACAACGATGACAACATACTTTCCATTGTGTTATCCATCCCCTGTTCAAGGGTGCAACGGCTCGCGGATTTCTTCGTTTTCCGCACAAAAACCATCGGAAAAATCAACGAAAGACCGTTGCCGGCAGTGTCTCATGTGGGCGTTAACGTAAGCCATATGCTTGATATTCAATTCATCCGTGAACACGCCGACGTTGTCAAGGAATCGCAGCGCAAGCGTGGCGAATCCGTGGAACTCGTGGACGAGGTGCTGCGCTCCGACGCCGCCCGTCGTGAAGCACTGAAGGAATTCGAGGCCGCCCGCGCCGAGCAGAAGGCCATGGGCAAGAAGGTCGCCTCCGCCCCGGCCGATCAGAAGGCCGCCATCATCGCCGAGACCAAGGAACTGGCCAACAAGGTCTCCGAATACAAGTCCGAAGCCGACAAGGCCGCCGAGGAATACACCACCGCCATGTGGAAGCTGTCCAACGTGGTGGAGCCGGAAGCCCCCGAAGGTGGCGAGGACGACTACGTGGTCGTCAAGAAGATCGGCACCCCTCGTGACTTCGCCGCCGAGGGCTTCGAGCCGAAGAACCACCTCGACCTCGGTGTGGGCGTGGCCGGCATCGACATGCGTCGCGGCGTGAAGGTCTCCGGATCCCGCTTCTACTTCCTGCGCGGAGCCGTGGCCCGCATGGAGATCGCCATGCTCACCATGGCCGTGGACCAGGCCGAGCAGAACGGCTTCATCACCACCATCACCCCGACGCTCGTGCGCCCCGAGATCATGGCCGGCACCGGCTTCCTCAACGCGCACTCCGACGAGATCTACCGTCTGCGCGAGCCCGACGACGACTACCTGGTCGGCACCTCCGAAGTGGCGCTCGCCGGCATGCACGAGAACGAGATCCTGAACCTGGAGAACGGCCCGCTGCGCTACTGCGGCTGGAGCTCCTGCTACCGTCGTGAGGCCGGTGCCGCCGGCAAGGACACCATGGGCATCATCCGCGTGCACCAGTTCAACAAGGTGGAGATGTTCGTGTACTGCAAGCAGGAGGACTCCCGCGACCAGCACCAGTTCCTGCTCGGCATGGAGCAGCAGATGCTCGGCAAGATGGAGATCCCGTACCGCATCATCGACACCGCCGCCGGCGATCTTGGCTCCTCCGCCGCCCGCAAGTTCGACTGCGAGGCTTGGGTGCCGACGCAGGGCCGCTACCGCGAGCTGACCTCCACCTCGAACTGCACCGAGTACCAGGCCCGCCGCCTCAACATCCGCGAGCGCACCGAGGACGGCTCCACCCGTTCCGTCAGCACGCTCAACGGCACGCTGGCCACCACCCGCTGGCTCGTGGCGATCCTCGAGAACCATCAGCAGAAGGACGGCTCCATCGTGATCCCGACCGCCATGCGTCCGTACATGGGCGGCCGCGAGGTCATCGAGCCCACCACTTGGGAGGCCTGATCCGACCAGTCGGAACAGGCCATAGTCACGTCATAGTCATATGACATGCAGCCTCCCTCATCCGAGGGAGGCTTTTTCGTAGGCACGCATGGATGTTCTGACGATCGGGGCCGTCGCTGCGCAAACGCTGTCTCCGTCGTAATCGTTAGCGTGTTGAAACGCGACGATTGTCGGATGACGGCGTTATTTTTTTCTCGTTCCGTAAACAATCATCCCCGTCATGGGGCTCCGCAAGGAAGAGATCAACGATGACGCAGGAGCAGATCAGCGCCAGCCAGAAGAACGTCAAAAGCGAATCCTCCAAGGCCGCGGTGGAGTCCGCCGCCTCCGCTGGCCGCCCCTCCCTGCGTGACGACCGGTTCTTCACCCTGCCGGTGATCTCACTGGTCGCCATGAGCTTCATGCTCGGCATGAGCGAATTCATCATCGTCGGCATTCTGCCGGACATCGCCGAAGGCCTGAACGTGTCCCTGACCACCGTGGGTGGACTCGTCTCGCTGTTCGCGTTCGTCTACGCGCCGGCCACGCCGATCGGCGCCTCGATCAGCTCCCGGTTCGAACGGTTCCGCACCCTGCTGTTCCTCGCCGTCGTGTTCCTGATCGGCAACCTCATGTGCGCGTTCGCCGTCGGCTACGGCATGCTCGTGGCCGCGCGAATCGTGATCGCGCTGATCTCCGGCACCACCGTGGCCGTGTCCATGACGTTCGCCGACGACGTGGCCACGCCGAAGAACCGCACCAAATTCGTGGCCTGGGTGTTCTCCGGATTCTCCATCGCATCCGTGTTCGGCGTGCCGATCGGCACCACCATCGCCAACATGTTCGGCTGGCGCTGGTCGTTCCACGTGATCAACCTGCTCACCGTGGCACTGATCGTGCTCATGTGCGTCGTACTGCCGAAGAACCACTACGGTCCGAAGTCGCGCTTCCTCGCCCAGTTCTTCATCTTCACCGAAAAGCGCATCTGGGGTGGCATCCTCGCCGTCGTGTTCGCCGCCGCCTCTACCTATGTGTTCTACACGTATCTCACCCCGATCCTCGAACAGGAGATCGGCATTCCCGAGCAGTACATCTCGTTCGCGCTCGCCGCATACGGTTTGGCATGCCTCGGCAGCAACCTGTACGGCGGCAAGCTGGGCGACCGCGGCCGTGGCGTGGTGCCGCTGGTCAAGGGCCGTCCGATCTACCTGATCCAGGCGGTGTTCATGGTGGCGCTGCCGTTCGCCGTGCTCAACCCGCTCATCGGATGCGCGGTGCTGCTCGTGCTCGGCTTCCTCATGTACCTGCAGAACACGTCGTCGCAGATCCTGTACATGGACGTGGCCGCCGCGACCCACCCCGGCTCGCTGAACCTCGCGTCGTCGTTCAACTCCATGTCGTTCAACATCGGCATCGCGTTGGGCTCGGCCGTCGGCGGCCTGGTGACCGACCACGTGGGCATGCGCTGGCTCGGCCCGTTCGGCGCCATCTTCGCCGTGCTCGCCTATCTCACCGCCGTGTGGCTCAACGTCGATCTCAAGCGTCGCGAGGCCGACAAGACCAAGTGAATTCACGCTCGTTCCCCCTAGTGTGATCACACTAAGGGAAGGTACCGGGCCTAGTGTGGTTACACCAAGGTTCACACTATGGAAAGTCCCTAGTGTGATCACACCAAGACAGAAAGGGACGGGAACGCGAAGGCCGCGGTTTGGCGAACCGGCCGGTTTGCATTATGATGGTTCGCGTGCTTTTGCGTGTCGGGAACGCCGGCGCGTGAATTCCGTGGACAGATGTCTGAGCGGTCTAAAGAGACGGTCTTGAAAACCGTTGTGGCGCAAGCCACCACGAGTTCGAATCTCGTTCTGTCCGCGATTGGGCTCCTTGGCTTTGGCCAAGGAGCCCTTTGCATATCAGCCGATCGTGCACTGAACGCACACTGACCGATCGCACTCTGCCACCCTCAGTTCGGCATTCTCAGTTTGACCTTCAGCCCAACAGACGCATCGATCGTCCCACCCAATCCAACAGCCACCGGTACGGCTCGTCGATGCCACGCCCGGCGATGGTCGTGCGGATCGCATTGTCGTCGATGCTCAGTTCCATCATCCGCGCCTCATCGTCATGCCCATCCCGCACGCACACCTCCAGCAGATCGTTCTTGGTGGGCATAAACCGGCCGGTCCTCAGATACTCGACGATCTGCAGAGAGAAGAAGAAATGCTTGTACGCGGCGTGCAACGACTCCACGCAGGACTCCAGATCGTCGTCATGTCGCAGAAACGCGTTGTTCGTCAGATGATACAGGCTCGCCAGACTGGCCTGCGCACCCAGCACGGTGTCACGCGGCTCCAGATCCGGCAGACTGCTCCTCAGATTCCCGAACCACGTCTCCGTGCCCTGTGCGAACTGAAACAGCTCGTGCATCGGCCAGTGCACCAGCTGACGGCGGCCGGACGCGAACATCACCACGCGCTCGCCGTACGGCAGATCGCGAATCACACGACGTAGTGTTCTGAGATCGTTGATATCCATGTCGTTGAGAATGATCAGCAGATCGATGCCGCTGTCCGGTCTGGCCTCGCCACGCAGATAGCTGCCCTGCAGTCCGACGTACCGCAGTCGGTCGCCGAACGCGTCATGCAGCGCGGCCACCACCTGCGGTTTCCACGTGTACAGATCGACCAGACTTTGTCTCATAGGACCAGTCTAGTTCCGGCCTGACATGACAGCGCGTGATAGTGTCGCCGATATGAATGGGAACAATCATGATTCACGCGGCGATCTCAACGTCGTGTTCGACTTCTGCGACGTGCTGCTCAACTGGGATCCCAAAAGCGGTACGTATGATCTGCTGGCCGGGGAGTTCGGCGTTGACGCGTGGCGGGACTTCTACGACGAGGACGCGCCGTACGGCATGTGGCACTATGACGGTCTGCTCGACATCGGACTCGATCCGGCGGAGGCGGCGGCCGACTACCGTGCGCATCATCGCGGCGAGGATTGCGAGCGCATGTTCGACGTGTATTACGCGCATCGTGAGCAGGCGTTCCGCGGCATGATCACCGGCATGGATACGCTGCTGAACGATCTGGCGCGGCGCGGCGTGCCGGTGTGGGGATTGACGAACTTCACGCAGGATGCCGTGGATTATGCGACGGCGAAGTATCCGTCGCTGCGGCTGCTGCGTGACGTGGTTGTTTCGTCCACTGAACGGTTGAAGAAGCCGGATCATCGCATCTACGAGCTGGCCGCGGAACGGTTCGGCATCGATCCGGGCCGGTCCGTGTTCATCGACGACAAGATGTGGAACGTGCGCGGCGCCAAGGAGTCGGGATTCCGGTCCTTCGTGTTCACCAACGCGCTCGACGCCCGCGCCCAGCTCGCACAGTTCGGCGCGTTCTCGCGTCGCTAGGAATCGTGCATTACCGGCGCCACAGGCGACGAATCACGTCGTGCCATACCACGTGGGCGGTGGCGGCGAGCGTGAGCAGGGCGGCGAGGAACACCTTCGGTCGGCGCAGCTGGTTGCGCACCGAGGCGCCGTCGGTCATCAGATGATCGCCGAAGAACACGCGCACCTCGTCGCTGCTGTACGGCCCGATCAGCTCGCCGAACGTGAGCATGCGCGAATCGTACGCCGCTGGATCATCCTCGTGGAACACGAACAGGCGGATGCCGCGCAACGCCGACTTCGGGCCGTAGGACTCGAACCCGCAGGTGGGCGCATACCCCAGATCAAGGCCATCCACGTGTCCGATGAACGAGTTCTTATGGTCATGGCCGGTGAACAGTGCGAAATAGCCGCCGGTGCGACGCAACGTGTCCACTTCGCCGCAGTCCTCGTCCGGGCATCCGATCGACTCGCCGAGGATGGAACCGGGACGGCACACGGATTCGTCGATCACATAGCACTGCCCGGCGAAGGCGCGCGTGCCTTCCACGGCGTTCGGCGTCCATGCGGGAACGGGACGGAGGCAACGGTAGAACTCCTGCGGGGGGATGTGCTGGAACGCGATGGCCGGCACGGGCTTGCCGTCACCGTTGACCTCGCCCAGATGATGCTGCACGTCGGCGAGCCACCTCAGCGCCTCCGGGCTGGGGGAGCCGTAGCCGGCGCTGTCGGCCAGATCAAGGGCGCGGGAATGCTTGGAGTAGAACT
This sequence comes from Bifidobacterium callimiconis, assembly GCF_003952005.1. Lineage (GTDB taxonomy): Bacteria > Actinomycetota > Actinomycetes > Actinomycetales > Bifidobacteriaceae > Galliscardovia > Galliscardovia callimiconis. Next base: position 31,547 of record NZ_QXGJ01000004.1, on the reverse strand, counting down.
CGTGCGTGATGGAGTGCAGGGCCTGCGGGGTGCCCTCCATATAGGAGGCCGGCTCGCCGTCCTCGTCGCCCGCCTTGCCGGCGTAGTCGCCGGAGTTGACCATCATCACGCTCATGGCGATGCGATCGCTGCCGTCGGACGCGGCGATCGGCAGGGCGAACGTGCCGGGCTCACAGGCCAGCGGATCGGCGTTATCCGTGGCTCGCGAGTCGTCGTCGGTCGGTGCCGGAGCGTTGTCGGTCTTCGGATTCAGGCACCCGTCGAACTCGCGGTACATGTCGTCCTGCTCGTCCACAAGCACGCCGCACTGGAAGTCATGGTTGCCGTACGTTGTGGCGAACGGCACATGCGCCTCGATCGCAGGGGAGAGGAACGCGGCGAACGTGCGACGGACCTTCTGCCGGGTGGCGTCCATCGCCGCAGCGAGCAACGCCTGATGATCGGCGGAATCGGCGTCCACGTCGGGGCCGGATTCGTCCATCGGCGTGATGCCTCGCACACGGGCCTCGAGTCTGGTCACCGCACGAATATGCTCGCCGGGCTCGTCATCGCGCCGACGCAGGAACGTATCGATGTATGCGGGATCGTATCCACGGATCTGATCGCCGGTGAACACGATGAGATCGGGATCCCCCTCGGCGATGGCCGCCCGGATCAGGCGAAGCGTATCCTCATTGACGTCCGGACCATCCTGGATATCGGCCATCTGAAGCACGCGGAAGGTGCCGTTCCTGCGAAATCGAAGAGTCATATTAATCCACTCTATTACGGCGAGCGCGGACGTGAGAGATTCTGTGGGAAGTTGAAAGCTTCTGTTTGCCTTCCCGACATATTCTGGACGGATTATGGGGCAGGCATCTCGGGAAAATCGCACAACTGAAAAGTACGGCTCAAGGTCCCTTGAGATTTCAAGGCCATGAAATGTCTACTTTGCAGTTGTGCGATTTCAGCCATGGAATCAAGACCTGATAGGACGGTACCGGGACCCTATCGATGTTCGGGATTGTGCGATTCCCGGAGTGTCAAGCCCAGAAAAGTACCGATACGGCGTGTGGAACGAAAATCGAGAGAGAATCGGCATCCGATCCAACACGACTGGTACGGGGTTTTACACGATGCTTCGATCGGAGGCCCATCGAATGAGCTCCGCCCGGTTCGACAGCTGCAGTTTGCGCAGCACGCGCGAGGCGTGCGTCTCCACGGTCTTCACAGAGATGAACAGCTTGGCCGCCACTTCGCGGTATGTATATCCGCGCGCGATCAGTCGCATCACCTCGCGTTCGCGCGGCGTGAGCTGGTCCAACTCCTCCGGGGCGATGCCGTATCCGGTACGGGAATCCGAGTCGGAGCCAGACCCCGCACTCCAATTGGAAGCGGCTCCGGCGATCGCAGCCCCGGCCTGGAACATGGACAGCACAAAACCCGCCAGCTTCGGCGAAAACACCGTATACCCCTGCGCCACCTGATGAATCGAGGAGACCAGATCCATGCGCGAGATCGTCTTGGTCACATACCCCAACGCACCGGCACGGATCACTGCGCCCACGTCCTGTGCCGAATCCGACACCGACAACGCCAGAAACGCCGACTTGGGTGAGGCTTCCCGCGACTTGAGAATGATCTCCGCGCCGCCACCACCCTCGCCGCCGGGCACATGCACGTCAAGCAGCACCACATCCGGCTTGGTCTGCGTGATCATCGCCACCGAGCCCTCCACGTCCGCGGCCTGACCGACCACGTCGAACCGGTCACCGAGAATCGTGATCACGCCGGCTCGGAACACCTCGTGATCGTCCACGATGGCCACGGTGATGTGTCGATCGTCACCGGCCGACGCATCCGACGCATTGCCGTTCAACGTATCGTTCAACGTATCACCCACAGACACCCTCTCCATTCGTCACGCTCCCTACGCTCATCCGACAGTCGGAGCCGTCGGGGCTGCCGGAGTAATCGGCATATGCATGTGCACCTCGGTGCCGAGTTCGGCGGACGACTCGATCTCCACCTGCCCGCCACGTCGCAGCACCCGGCCCATGATCGACTCGCGAACGCCAAGCCGCCCCTCGGGGATGGCGTGCGGGTCAAAGCCAGTGCCGTGATCCTTTACATACACGTCCACGCCGTCGTCCACCACCTCACAGTACACGCTGATTGGCGGCCTGCCGTGCTTGGCCGCGTTGGTCAACGCCTCGCGCGTGGCCTCGAGCAGCGCGGTCAGCGATCCGTCGGGCCGCACGTCGCCCACGGTCACCACATCGATGGGCTCGCCTACGCGGGCCTCCGCCTCGGCGGCCGCCTCCCTAAGCCCGGTGACGAACGACTGCGACTCCGTGCCGCGCCGCTGATACAGCCACGACCGCAGTTCGCGCTCCTGGGCATGGGCGAGCTGCCGCACGATCGTCGGATCGTCGGCGTTCACCTGAATCAGCGACAGCGTCTGCAATACGCCGTCATGCAGATGCGCGGCCATGTCGGCACGCTCCTCCTCACGCTCCTTGGCAGCCTGCTCGTCGGCGAGACGACGGGTCATCGCCGTAACGCGCGGGCCGATCATCAACGCCGCCGCACCAGCAAGCATCAGCACGCAGACGATCACGCGCAACGATCGATTGGCGGTCCGCTCATACCCGATATACGTGGAGAACGCAAACAATGCCAGCGTCAGAAATGACAGGCCGACGGTCAGGCTGATTCTTCCCGACGTGCGCGGATACCGCCGCAGCACCCAATCGGCCAGTACGCCGGTGGCGGCGAAAAACAGCGTGATCGCGGGGGACAACTCATGGAACAGAGAACCCAACAGCATCGTCAGCGGAACAATCACCGTATATGCCGCCACGATCACTGATATGGCGGACGCGTCATGCAACAGATCGGCGAGCGAACGGCCAGACGCCGGGGAGAAACCGTACGCAGAGCCCGTTGTGGCGCCCGGTGCGGCGGCGTTCGTATACGGCATCCCCGTCGTTCGAACTGCGGCACTCCTCATCACGTCGGTATTGCCCTTGGCCAGCGGCATGCTTACCACGTCGGTGCGTTCCCGTTCGACTGCGCGCGGATCGCCCTTCGGTACGAACGCCCAGAGAAAGACGTACAGCACCAGTCCGAATCCGAACAATGGCGCGGCCAGCACCATGAACGCACGTACCAACGGCGTTGGCAACCCCAGATGCGCCGCCAGCCCGGAGCACGCCCCGCACAACAGACCGCCGTGTTTGCGATCGGGGCGCAACAGCGGAGTGTGCGCGGGCGCCAGCGGCCGAAGCGGTGCCGCTGACGTTGCGGGTGTGGTCGTGGCCGTGCCGATTCCCGTCGCGTCCGGTATCGCGTTCGGCGTGGTGCCCCCTGCGGTCGTGCCGGCAATCGTGCGACGCGTCACGATCGGCGGGGCTTGCAATACGATCATCATGATTCCATTCCTACCGCAGCCATGCGCGGACCATGCCGGGTCACCGCTGATCTCAGGAAAAATCAGGCGATCGCGCGGAAAATGTCAGGCAATGTCAGGGCAAACCCCCATAGACGGATGGTATGTCACCGTGGTCTCATGAAGGTATGAACGACAACGATAAGACTTCGCACGGCACGACCGTGCATGATGAGACCGCGTCTGGCGACACGACCGCGCCTGCCGGTGCGACCGTGCATGGCGATCCTGGTTCCACTCATGGCGCAATCCCGCCTGACACTCCCCAGACCGCAACCCCCGTAACGTCCGCACCACCCAAGGAATCCCGATTCTTCCGATGGGTGCGCGACAGCGCCGTCGAGCGCTCGCCATACCGATGGTTCGGCGGCGTGTGCGGCGGCATCGCCTACCGCATCGGCGTGAGCGAACTGCTGATCCGGGCCGTGTTCGCGGCCTCTTGCTGCTTCTTTGGCGTGGGCGCGGCCGTGTACGGACTGGCGTGGCTGATTCTGCCGGACAGTCGCAACGGCCATATTCTGCTGCAACGCCTCGGGCATGGCAAGCTGTCGTGGCCGTTGATCGGCGCAAGCCTCATGTTCTGGGCGGGATTCATCGCCATGGTGAACCTGCCCGCAACGATGACGGACGGTCGTGTCGATACGGTCGGCTGGTGGATGTTCGTTTTCGTCACGATCGGATTCCTCGCGTTCCTCAATTGGAGCGGATCGCACGCACAGTATGTGGTGCGGTCATCGTCCGCGGTTCATCCCGTGCGTAGCTTGGAGGATGAGATGAGGGGCGCGCGGGCCGGGGGAGTGGGTGCGTCATCGGACTACGCATCTGCGACGACTGTCATGGCGTCAGATGGCGTGACTGATACAGCGGCGACTGCGACTGCGGCGACGGCCAAGGCTAACGATGTGAATGGTTCTGCGGTGAAAACCGCACCCGCCCAGCCGGCACCCATCGCCGATGCTGCTGTTCCTGTCAGTCCCAAGCCGCGTCCGCGTAGACGTCCGGCCGGATTCCTCGTCGTCGGCGTGGTCTGCGGACTGATGCTGGTCTCATTGGCCGGCGTATTGCTGATGAACGCCATAACGCAGGCGGGGCCGCAGGAGATGATCCGTTCCATCCTGATCTGGGTGTGTGCCTCCGCCGCCGTGGTCGGCATCGTACTGGTGGTATTGGGATTCCTCGGTCGTAAATCCGGCGGACTGCTGCCGATCGCCGTGCTGCTGTTCATCGCCGTGGCGATACTGGCGATGACCGGCGTCACGTATGCCGGCACGTCGTCTGCCGATGAATCGCGTGACTACGTCGTGAAAAACGTGTATTCGAATCTCGAATTGGGCAGTGGCGATGATCAGATGCGGATGTACCGCAATGGACTGACGCTCAGCGGCGAACAGTCGGGCGGCTTTTCCCACGCGACAATCAATCTCAGCGATGCCACGGAATGTCCGACCGGCACCATCCATCTGAACGTGGAATATACGCAGCTGGTGGTGCGTATGCCGCGTGGCTGCGGATTCCTGCTGGGCAATGACGCGATGGGATACCCGATGGGCGTCGGCGGCATGCACGGTCTCTCCTCGAACTCACCGCTGCTGAGCGGATTCACAGGGCCGAGCGGAGACCTGAGCGGCGGACAACTCCCCGCCGCCATGGCGCCAAGCGCCGATTCAGATACTGGTTCGGCCGATAGCTCCGGTGCGGTGGACGGTACGGGTTCGGCCAACGGTACGAATTCGCAGGATTCCGGTGACGGTTCCGATGCCGTGAACTCAGACAACACTTCCGAAAACGGTATTTCGGATGGTTCGAACATCGATTCCGACGAGGACCTGTACGACTATTCCACCAACTGGACCACCGACGACACCAAGCTCCTCCGTATCGACGCCACCGTCCGCTTCGCCTCCATAGAGGTCAGCGCCTTCGACAACCACTAGTTCCGGCTCCCCTCTCCGAGGGGAGCTGTCAGCGCAGCTGACTGAGGGGAGCACCACCGCTATCTTCTTCCAGACTCAATTCCCCTCGCACCCCCATCAACCTACCCCACACAAAAGGACCAAACCCCATGCCTACCAACACCCCCAACTCCACCAACGCTCCCAACCCCACCGATTCCCTCGCCGACATCACCGCCGAGCTCCCCGCCAACCCCTTCGCCGCCAACGCCGCCAAGGTTCCCCTCTTCTCTGCCGACTCCGTCAGCACCACCGAACTTCCAAAGACATCCTTCGCCGATTCCTCCACGACACGGTCCGCGAAAAACCACGAAACTGAGCCCGATGTCCCCTATACTGAGGAATTCCGTGCCGGCTCGTCGGACGAATCCTCATTCGAGGCCCCAATCGAGCCCACGATCCCGATTCCCGGGAAAACGGTTCGTCTCACTGTGGACGGCGATGATAAGTCTGGGGATAATTCCCCGAAGCAACCCACCGTTATGCACACCCCTGCGCCCAACACTGGGGATATCAATAATCAACGAAACGCGTCTGTCGCAAACGCATTGAACGCGCCCGACGAAACCGAAACGCCATCCCCGTGGAAAACCGGCATCAGCGCCCTGACCGTCACGTTCGGTCTACTTCTGCTCGTGATAGCCAGCCTCGGTTTCCTCACCGTCTACCGTTTCCCCGAACCGATCTTCTCCGTACATTCCGGTTCGTTTGACGCCTTCCTACTGGCCGCGGTCCTTGCTATCGCGGGTCTCGCCATCATCGCCGGCGTCCTCATCCGCACGGTCCGCCGGAATCGGGAATAGAGCGGTGCCAGTGCCAAGATGTCATGTCTAAGACGTCATGTCATGCATATGATGCCGGCGAACAGATAAAAAAAATCGGCTCTGTCGACGATGAAAACCGTCGGCAGAGCCAATTCTATAACTGTCGTTTTATGGCTTAATGCGCATAATCGACAGTTGGGTATGGATCACAGCACGCCCTGGGCGACCATGGCGTTGGCGACCTTGACGAAGCCGGCGGCGTTGGCGCCGAGCATCAGATCGCCCTCGTGGCCGTACTCCTTGGCTGCGGCCAGGGACTCGGCGACGATGGTCTCCATGATGTTCTTGAGCTTGGCGTCCACCTCGTCGAACGTCCAGGACAGGCGGTAGCTGTTCTGGCTCATCTCCAGACCGGAGACGGCCACACCGCCGGCGTTCGCGGCCTTGGCCGGGCCGTACAGCAGGCCGTTCTCCTGGTACACGGCGATGGCCTCCGGGGTGCTCGGCATGTTCGCACCCTCAACGACCACCTTGCAGCCGTTGGCGACGAGAGCCTTGGCGGACTCCTCGTTGATCTCGTTCTGGGTGGCGCACGGCAGGGCGATGTCGCACGGCACGGTCCACACGCCGGAGCAGCCCTCGTGGTACTCGGCGCCCTCGACGCGCTCGGCGTACTCCTTGATACGGCCGCGCTCGACCTCCTTGATCTGCTTGACCACGTCCACGTTGATGCCGTTCGGATCGTAGACATAGCCGTTGGAGTCGGACACGGTCACGACCTTGGCGCCCAGCTGCTCGGCCTTCTGCGCGGCGTAGATGGCTACGTTGCCGGAACCGGAGATCACCACGGTCTTGCCTTCGAAGGAATCGTTCTTCAGCACGCGCAGCGCCTCGGCGGTGTAGTAGCACACGCCGTAGCCGGTGGCCTCGGTACGGGCGAGCGAGCCGCCGAACTCCAGACCCTTGCCGGTGAGCACGCCGGAGTATTCGTCGCGGATGCGCTTGTACTGGCCGAACAGGTAGCCGATCTCACGGCCACCCACGTTGATGTCGCCGGCGGGGACGTCGGTGAACTGGCCGATGTGACGGCACAGCTCGGTCATGAAGGCCTGGCAGAAGCGCATGACCTCAGCGTCGGACTTGCCCTTCGGGTTGAAGTCGGAGCCGCCCTTGCCGCCGCCCATCGGCAGCGTGGTCAGGCTGTTCTTCAGGATCTGCTCGAAACCGAGGAACTTGATGACGCCCTCGTTCACGGTCGGGTGGAAGCGCAGACCGCCCTTGTACGGGCCGATGGCGGAGTTGAACTGAACACGGTAGCCGCGGTTCACCTGCACCTTGCCCTCGTCGTCAACCCAGGCCACGCGGAACTTGACCACGCGCTCGGGCTCGACGATGCGCTCGAGGACGCCGTTCTTCTCGTATTCGGGGTGCTTCTCGACAACCGGCTCGAGGGTCTCGAAGACCTCGCGCACGGCCTGCAGGAATTCGGGCTGGTCTCCGTCGCGCTGTTCCACCTGGGCGTAGACGCGCTTGAGATACTCGTTGTTCAGCATCATGCTCCTTAGCATGTTGGGAGCCACGTCGCCCACGATTTCCCCCGACATTGTTGAAACGCGACAGTCATGGCCGGGCGACGATGCTCTGATTGATGAAACACCCTCATCATAAGGCAGGATGTCCATTTACGGAATACCCATCGCACAATGTGGGACGACGACACGGGGACGGCGGCTCATCCACCCGAACGAGCCGCGTGGTCGATCACCGCCCCTACTGTGCGGCCTCGGCCTCCTCAAGACCGTCGAAACCGCCGAGGATCACCGTCGTGGCGATCGTCTGCTCGGTCAGGTTCACGCCGGCGTTGCGCAGATCGATCACCATCAGCGCGTACTTGTGGAACGTGCGATCCGAATACGTGCCAAGCTCGCCGCGCAGATACGTCTCGAACGACGTCGTGCCGATCACGTCCTCGTCCGTCGTCAGCACGCGCATGGCCTGACCGAGCTTCGGATAGCGCTCGCGGAAATCGCGCGCCCACGCCACCTGCTGCTTGATCACGGCCTCCTGCGCATCCACGCGCTCCGGGTCGAGCACAGGCAGCGACGGCTCGAGCTCCTTGTGGTAGCGCTCCGGCTCGGTGGACTCCATCATGCGCGCGTACTTCTCGGTGAGCAGATTACGCCCCGACTCGTCGGCGTCGTCGAGATCCTGCGCGTAGCTGTCGAGCAGGTCGAGCCGCCACGTGAGGAACTGACTGATGCGCATCTGATGGAAGGTGGGCCAGTTGCCCTGGCAGTTGGCGCGGCCGCCTTCGTTGTTGACCTGCTGGAACTGCTGCCATTCGTGGCGCACGATCAGCTCGGCCTTGTGCGCCTGTTCGTTCACGTTGTGCTGGTCGTCGTACCACAGCGTGCTGGTCAGCACGTTCTTGTCCGCGGCCTCGGTGGTGCTTGTCATGTATCGACTCCTTGATTCGTGATGATGACGGATTCGTGACGGTGATGGTGATGGTAACGAGATGCTGCGGCCTACAGGCTCTTCAGCCACGGGTTGACGATGTGCTCCTCCACGTACGGGCGCTGCCATTCGAGGAAGGTCTCGTCGCTGCGGGTGAGCCCGTCGCGCTTGAGTTCGGTCACGATCTCCCCGCAGATATGGTCGACGATCTCATTGACCTGCTTCACGGCCGGGCCAGCGCCCTTGCCACCCTCGCCGAATCCCGCGCCGCCGTAGCATGCGGCCGACGAGATGCGCAGCAGCGTCTCGAGCTGTTCGCACACGTCGGACATGCGCGTGGCCAGCCCCCGGCTGAGTTTGCGTAGCGCGGCGAAGCTCCACTTGTAGTACGGCAGATAGCCTACGGTAATCGGCTCGTTGACCAGATATACGAACGATGCGGTCGCCTTGACGAACTCGTCGATCGCCAGCCATGCGGCCGCGCCGTCGCCGCGCTCGATCATGCGCGGGAAGTTGTACTGGCCGGCCTGCGAGATCATACCGATCCTGCGCGACAGCAGCGCGATGCGCACCTCGTCGGGCATGTTCTTGAACCCCTGACGCGTCTTGGAGAACTGTCCCAGCGGATCGGCGAACACCTTGCCGTTCGTCGCGGCGGCAAGCGTGGCCTCGTCGAGCAGCAGCCATTCGTGTGCCTTGGACGGGTCGTTGCCCGGCGCCTCGCGGTATCCGGTGATGCCCTCGAAGAAGTCGCCGATCGAGAACACGCCCTCGCGACGGTTCGCGCCTTGCGCTCGCGGCGTGGACGAATCGGCGGTCTTCACCGTGAATCCCATGAATTCGTGCGGCAGCAGCGTCTCGTAGTCATGCTGCAGCCGTTCACCGATCGTGGCGTAATCCTCGTCGGTGAGCCACAGGCAGAAGCGCGGCGCGAAGTCGTGGTCCTGCGAGATGGCGTCGTCGAACCCGTAGCATTCCGAACCGTGCCCGACCAGTCCGGCGGCGATGCGGCCCTTGTAGTTGGGGTAGCGGTCGGCGATCATCGGCTTGCCGCAGTGCAGCCAGTACTGCTTCGCCAGTTCCAGTCCGCTGATGGACGGATGGGCCGTGGCTGCGGGCGTTGCGGATGCAGAAGATGCCGTGGCCTGCGATGTCGTCGTCGCGCCTGCCGCTTCGCCGGCTGCGTTCGCCGCGGTCACATCGGGGCCCTGCTTGGGCGATGCCTTCGCCGCGGCGGCGGACGATGTCATCGGCTGATCCTCGTGTGCGATGCGCCAGTCGAATTCCTGCGCCGCCCCTGCGATGCGCGCGGCGGTCTGCGAATCGCCGACGAACTGATCGCTGTCGTCGTTCCAGAAATCGGAACCGTCGTCGGCGGGCACGCTCACGCCGGCCTTCGCCGCCGCCTGTTCCACGGCGTCCAGATTCTCCTTGGTGATGGTGTAGTAGTCGTTGTGCCCGTAGCATTCCTCGATCACGGCGAGCGACTTGCGGTAGGCGCGCACCGCGTTGTCGAGTCGCCCGGCGTGGAAGCACGCCTGCGCGTAGCCGGCCAGCGCGGAGGCGAAGTGCGCGCTGTTCTCCAGATGGCCACGCTTGTAGATGCGCAGCGCCTCGGCCGCATGCTTCATGGCCTCGTCGTCGCGGTCGGCGTTGAGCAGGATCAGCGCCAGATTCGTATGCGTGGACGCCACGTCCACGTCCTCGGCGGCGTTCACGCTCGACGATTCGAGGATGTGCAGCGCCTTGCGCAGCTCCTGCTCGGCCGGCTCGTACCGGTTGGTCTCGCTGTAGAGGATGGACAGATTGTTGTGCAGTGCGGCGAGACGACGGTCGGTGGGGGAGAGGGTCTTCTCCGCGGATTCCAACGCGTCGCGGTAGAGCCGTTCCGCATCGTCGTACTTGCCAGCCGCGCGCATGGCGGTGGCCGCGTTGATCAGCGTGGTGGTCCAGGCGTCGCTGCCCTCAAGGCCCATGCGCTTGGCCAGTTCCAGCGATTCCGTGACCAGCGGCAGATTGTCGGCGTGACGGCCCTGCGAACGGTAGAAGCCGAGCAGTTCGTTGATCACGGTGAGCTGGCCGGCGTCGTCGTTGAGTCGTCGCGCCTCGTCGAGCGCGTGCAGCAGGTACGGTTCGGCCTTCGTAGCGGCGTCGTGCGCCGAGAATATGGCGTCCAGCCCCTGGATGAATCCGTTGACGTCAAATGTGTTTGCTTCGTTGCCCATGCATCCCCCTGATCCGGTCGGTCATACGCCGGTCCGCGTTCGTCGCGTCCCGTGGATTACGCATCGTTCCCAAGTCTAGATGTCCGTCCGGCGCGGGGGAGTGCCGGACGGACGAAATCCCTGTGATCTTACCCACACATCGCCAGTGTGATCACACTAACGAACACGCATGGCGTGATCACACGTGCACCTCGCGCATACGCTCATACGCGCCGGTGTTCGTTTCGTGACGCATGGAATACACAGCCAGGCAGATCACGGCGAGCAGGGCGAGCGGAGCGCCTGCCAGCGACGGATAGTGGTAGTCCATGTTGGTCATGGTCAGCGCGGCGCCGCCGATCATGGAACCGACGGCGTTGCCGAAGTTGAACGCCACCTGCACGGTCGCGCCTCCGATCAGCTCGCCGCCGCCCTTGCCGGCGTTGGCCATGAGCAGCTGCTGCGGCGAGGAGACGAAGAACAGGCCGAACGCCACCACGAACGTCATGATCGCTGTGCCGATGTGCCCACCGGGAATGAAGAAGATGATCACCAGGCCGATCATGGAGATCATCTGGCCAAGCGCGGCGGTGCCGGCGTACCGCCATGCGTCGCAGATCTTGCCGCCGATAAGACCGCCGACCACCATGCCGAATCCGGCGAGCATCATCAGCACCGGTACCATGCCGGACTGGTAGCCGCCTACGGTGGTCAGCCACGGCGAAACGTAGCTCCACCAGCAGAAGACGCCGCTGTTGCCCAGGAACACGGCCGCGAGGATCAGCCACGGTCCGCGCTTCTTCAGGAACTCGAACTGTCCGGCCAGCCCCTTGTCGGGCACGGCGGGAATGCGGGGGATCCACGCCAGCGTAAGCACGATCGTCACCGCGGCCCATGCGGCGAGCACGCCGAACGCGAGACGCCACGATAGGAATTCGCCGAGCATGGTGCCAGCGGGCACGCCGAGCATGTTCGCCACGGTCTGACCGGTGACCATCGCGGAGACCGCCTGCGCCTCCTTGCCCTTGTCGGCCACGATCTTGGCGATCAGCGTGGCCGTGCCGAAGAACGCGCCGTGCGGCAGGCCCGAGATGAACCGGGCGAGGATTAGCATGGCGGAGTTGACGGAGAACGCCGACATGCTGTTGCCGACCACCACCAGCACCATGAACAGGATGATGAGGTTCTTCGGAGGCACGCGGCGGCCGAAGACGAGGATAAGCGTACCCACGCACACGCCGATCGCGTACGCGGAGATGTAGTGGCCGGCCTGGGGGATGGTGACGCCCATGTCGTGCGCGGCCTGCGAGAGGATGCCCATCATGACGAATTCCGCGGCGCCGAGTGCGAATGCGCCGAAGGCGAGGGCGATAAGACTTTTCTTCATGATCTTCCTGACGATTGTTCCGTGGTATTCCCTGCGATTACGTTGTTGCGATTACTTGCTGTCGAACTACTGAAAGCGAACTATTGAATGCGCACTATATTGTATGGGCGGCGATCGTCCTCGACACGCGATCCGCATGGTCGGATCGGAATAAAAAAGAAGGACCGCTGGAAACCAGCGATCCTTCTGTGTTGGTCGGGCTGGCGGGATTTGAACCCGCGGCCTCTTCGTCCCGAACGAAGCGCGCTACCAAGCTGCGCTACAGCCCGTCGAACCTCGATAGATATTACACGAGTCGTCGATTCATGCAAAAGCTCGGCGTGTTGCGCCAGATTTCAACGATTCCTGCATGTTTTTCGGAAATCTCGAAATGGATTCCCCATGATTTTTTGATGACGTTCGCGAGTGATTTCGCGTTCAAGGAGTATGGATTTTCGGTGTATCGCCGCATCGCTACACTGTGCAGTTATGAGTGAAGACATCATCGAAAACGGCGAGAACACTGCCGAAAACGCTGCCGAGGGCAGCGAACGCCGTCACCTTACCACCGTTGAACATGCCGAACTGCTGCTGAACCAGGACGCCGACATCCGCGCCCGTATCAACGCCGGCGCCACCCTGGACGAGGCCGTCGATCCGAACAACGCCAAGCTGGGCGACCTCTCCTCCTACGGACACCCCGAGCAGGTGCAGATGCGCGTGGCCAAGCGTGCCATGATGCTCAAGGACGGCATCGAGCCCTACCCGGTGCACCTCGACGTCACCGACACCATCGAATCCGTGCGCGCCAAGTACGACGGCAAGCTTAACGCCGGCGACGAGACCGACGACGTGGTGGGCATCGCCGGCCGCGTGCTGTTCCTGCGCAACGCGGGCGGCCTGTGCTTCGTGCAGCTGTCCGCCGGCGACGGCACCAAGATCCAGGGCATGATCTCCAAGCGCGAGATCGGCGCCGACTCCCTCAAGCAGTTCAAGCAGATCGTCGACCTCGGCGACCACCTGTACATTCGTGGCCGCGTGATCTCCTCGAAGACCGGCGAGCTGTCTGTGTTCGCCACCGACTGGGCGATCGCATCCAAGGCCCTGCAGCCGCTGCCCGCCCTGCACAAGGACCTCAACGAGGACACCCGCACGCGCAAGCCGTACATCGGCATGATCGCCGACGAGAACATCCGCAACATGGTGCGCAACCGTTCCAAGGCCGTCGCCTCGCTGCGCCGTACGTTCGACGACCACGACTTCATCGAGGTGGAGACCCCGATGCTGCAGACCGTGCACGGCGGCGCCGCTGCCCGTCCGTTCACCACGCACATGAACGCCTTCGATCTGGACCTCTACCTGCGCATCGCGCCGGAGCTCTTCCTCAAGCGCTGCCTGGTCGGCGGCATCGACCGCGTGTTCGAGATCAACCGCGACTTCCGCAACGAAGGCGTAGACGCCACCCACGCCCCCGAATTCACCATGGTCGAGGCCTATCAGGCCTACGGCACGTACGACACCATCGGCAAGCTCGTCAAGGAGCTCGTGCAGAAGACCGCCATGGACGTGTTCGGCTCCCACAAGGTCACCCTGCTCGACGGCACCGAATACGACTTCGGCGGCGAATGGAAGCAGATCAGCATGTACGACTCCCTCTCCGAGGCCCTCGGCGAGGAGATCGTGCCCAACGGCGGTCCCGACAACCCCGGCACCTCCGTGGAACACCTGGGCGCCATCGCCGACAAGCTCGGCGTGGAGCGCGACGACGTGGAGAACCACGGCAAGCTCGTCGAACACCTGTGGGAGCACTTCTACGAGGACAAGCTGTACGAGCCCACCTTCGTGCGCGACTTCCCGGTCGAGACCAGCCCGCTCGTCAAGGGCCACCGCTCCAAGCCCGGCGTGGTGGAGAAGTGGGACCTCTACGTGCGCGGCTTCGAGCTGGCCACCGGCTACTCCGAGCTCAACGATCCGATCGTGCAGCGCGAACGCTTCGTGGCCCAGGCCAAGGACGCGCTCGCCGGCGACGAAGAGGCCTGCGACATCGATGAGGACTTCCTCGAGGCCCTCGGCGTGGGCATGCCTCCGGCAGGAGGCATGGGCATGGGCATCGACCGACTGCTCATCGCGCTGACCGGCGCCACGATCCGCGAGACCATCACCTTCCCGCTGGTCAAGCCGCTCGCGCTGTAAGCGACCTTTCGAACCTCCCTTACGTTTTCCCGGGGCGCCCCTTTCATCCGAAGGGGCGCCCCTTTTCATTTGCGTGTCGATTTGCTTTTTTGAACGTTCTATCAATAAACTCTCTCAATTGTTTAACGACGTTACTTCGTGATCTCATCGAAGAATCCCACATACTTTCGATCCGCGGAGCCATCGTCGCGCATATCGACGGCCATGCATGGCAGTCGTTTTGGAAAGATGACCGTTCCTCCGGAACGGATACGGAGAGGAAAACTACGATGAGCAGCGCAAAGACCACGGAAGTGGAGGAGACTTCCGCACAGGCCGCCGACAAGCTCGGCAACGCGCCTTTCGCCGTCCTGATCCCCGTCATGATGTCGTTCTTCGTGATGGGCTTCGTCGATCTGGTCGGCACCGCATCGAACTATGTGCAGTCCGACTTCGGCCTGTCCGACTCGGTGAGCAACATCTTCACCACCATGGTGTTCTTCTGGTTCTTGGTGCTGTCGGTTCCGGCCGGCATGCTCATGAACCGCATCGGCCGCCGTCACACCGTACTTGTGAGCATCGGCATCACCGCGCTCGGCTGCCTGCTGCCGATCATCGGCTACTTGATTCCCGCCAAGGGCGCGCAGCTCGCGTTCATCGTCGTCTCGTTCTGCCTGCTCGGCATCGGCAACACGTTCATGCAGGTGTCGCTCAACCCGCTCGTCGGCAACCTCGCGCACGATGAGAAGCTCGCCGGCATGCTCACCTTCGGCCAGTTCGTCAAGGCCATCGCCTCGTTCATTGCCCCGCTGATCGCCGGCTGGGCTGCCGTCACGTTCGGCAAGTGGTGGCTGCTGTACCCGATCTACCTCGTGGTGGCCGTGCTCGCATTCATCATGCTGAGCTTCGACGAGATCAAGGAGAACGCCCCCGACACCGGCCACACCAGCATCGCCGGCTGCTTCGCCCTGCTGAAGAACCCCGTCATCCTGCTGTGCTTCATCGGCATCGTCTGCCATGTGGGCGTGGACGTCGGCATCAACGCCACCGCGCCGAAGATCCTCATGGAGCATTCCGATCTTGGTCTGGAAGCCGCCGGCGGCGCCACCAGCGTGTACTTCGCGTTCCGTACGCTCGGCTGCCTGTCCGGCTCCGTGCTGTTGCAGAAGTTCAGCCGCAAGGCGATGCTGCGCGTGTGCGGCGCGCTGATGGTCGCCTCCGCCGTGTGCTTCCTGCTGTTCTCCGGTCTGACCGGCATGCCGACGTGGCTGGCCTACATCGGTCTGGCCTGCGTGGGCATGGGCAACGCGAACGTGTTCTCGATCATGCTGACCACCGGTCTGCTGCACCTGCCCGAGCGTCAGAACGAGGTCTCCGGCCTGATGATGATCGGTCTGATCGGCGGCGCAATCTTCCCGCCGCTCATGGGTCTGGCCTCCGATGCCATGGGCATGCAGCTCGGCGCGATTCTGGTCATGTCCATCGGCGTGCTGTACATCGCCATCATGGGCGCGTTCTTCAAGTCCTACGGCACCACCCGCTGATTCGGCTCGCGTCGGGCTGTTCGCTCCCCTCAGAGAGGGGATCCGGGGCATACGACCCTCACCCGCCTTGGTTTCTTGTCGCAAGAGCATCCAAGGCGGGTGTTTCCATATTCAGACTCCCCTCCCTGAGGGGAGCTGTCCGGCATAGCCGGACTTGAGGGGAGTGCCACCTTCAGGGATCGGCAACCCTCACTTGGGCACCCCCTCCTGTTACACCTGAAATCATGACGTTGGGCTTATGGATTCAGGGAATGCGTCCGAAAACCCTCCCCGCCTCGATCGCGCCGGTGCTTGCCGGTGCCGCCTCGGCGTGGAGCGTATTCACTCGCTCGGACGGATGGGGCATGCACAGGCCTGGTTCGGTGCCGTCAGCCATTCCTTGGTACGCCATCGACGGCGCCATGCCGAGGTTTCTCGGCGTGAGCCTGCTCTGCATGGGAGTGGCCCTGTTTCTGCAGATCGCCGTGAATTTCGCCAACGACTACTCCGACGGTGTTCGCGGCACCGACGCGCATCGCGGCGCGTCCGAAACGCGCACCGGCAAGCCGCAGCGCATCACGGCTTCCGGTCTGGTCGCTCCGAAACATGTGCTTGCCGCCGCCGGTATCGCGGCGCTGTCGGCGTGCCTGTGCGGACTGGGCGTCGCCATCGTCAGTCGACAATACTGGTTGATCGCGGTCGGTGCGCTTTGTCTGATCGCCGGCTGGTTTTACACCGGAGGTCGGCATCCGTACGGATACGCGGGTTTCGGAGAACTTTTCGTGTTCGTCTTCTTCGGTCTGGTGGCCACGCTGGGCACGGAATTCGCCATCTGCCAGACCTTCAACGGATTCGGCGTCCCCGGCGCGATGGCGTTTGAGTTCGCCGGTCCGACCGAGTCCCACGTATGGTCGTTGAACGGATTCTGGCGTGGCCTGTACGGCATCGACGCCATCGGCATACTCGCCGCCGTCTGTGCCGGACTCAACGCCGTGATGATACTTATGGTCAACAATCTTCGTGACATCGACGACGATCGCGTTCACGGCAAACGGACCTTGGCGGTGCGGCTGGGCAGAAAGGGGTCGCGGAACGCGCTCGTCGTGTGCTGTTCCATGAACTGGCTCATCGCCACCGCGCTGATGCTGATGGTCGGTTTCGGCGGCGGACTGGTCGTGTGGGCGGGGGCTGCCGCGCTGATGCAGACCATGTTGGTCAAGGCCGTCTCCCGTCGTGACTTCCTCTCGGCACTGGGGCTTGCCGGCAAACAGTGTCTGGTGTTCGCGGCAATCTTCGCCATCGGTGTGTTCGCCGCGGGGAGTGGTTTCGGCATCGTCTTCATCCAGTGACATCGTGCGTTTCCGCACCGATGGGAAAACATGCCGAATGTTTACCTGTCCGTTATGGAATCGTGAGGGTTTTGCCATGGTTTTCGTCGCAAGATTGGCATAGACTGTGCCGTATGACTTACAAACTAGTACTGCTCCGTCACGGACAGAGCGCATGGAACAAGACCAATCAGTTCACCGGCTGGGTGGACGTCCCGCTGACCGAGCAGGGCGAAGCCGAGGCCAAGCGTGGCGGCGAACTGCTCAAGGAGAAGAACGTCCTTCCGGACATCGTGTTCACCTCCCTGCTGCGTCGCGCCATCAACACCGCCAACATCGCGCTGGATGCCGCCGATCGTCTGTGGATCCCGGTCAAGCGCAGCTGGCACCTGAACGAGCGTCACTACGGCGCCTTGCAGGGCAAGAACAAGTCCGAGATCCGTCAGGAGTACGGTGACGAGAAGTTCATGCTCTGGCGTCGTTCCTACGCCACCCCGCCGCCGGAGATCGATCCGAACGACGAGTACTCGCAGAACAACGACCCGCGCTACGCCGGCGATCCGGTCCCCGAGACCGAGGCCCTGGCCAACGTCGTGGCCCGCGTGACCCCGTACTGGGAGTCCGAGATCATCCCCGAGCTCAAGTCCGGCAAGACCGTGCTGATCGCCGCTCACGGCAACAGCCTCCGCGCCATCGTCAAGATGCTTGACGACCTGAGCGAAGAGGAGATCGCCAAGGTGAACATCCCCACCGCCATCCCGCTGGTGTACGAGCTTGACGAGAACTTCAAGCCGATCAAGCCGCGTGGCGAGTACCTGGATCCGGAGGCCGCCGCTGCCGGCGCCGCCGCCGTTGCCAACCAGGGCAAGTGATTGAACGGACTTTGGTCCGCTAATCGCTAATCGTTCAAGGAGGACCTTCCGTCAAGATGGCGGAAGGTCCTCCTTTTTTCGTGCATACGGTCACGCCGACGCAACGCCGCAGCTGTCAAAGAGTGCCGAAGGAGTGCCGAAAGGTGGCATATAACAAAACGGTGGGTTCCCGCAGCGAAGCGGAAACCCACCGTCCAGACGAATCAGCAGTCAGACTACTTCTCCGGGGCAGACAGGTACGGATCCTTGTCAGAAGAATCGGCCTTGGTCTGCGGAGCCTTGGTAGGGTCGAAGCCGGAAACGATGTAGACCAGACGACGGGCGGCGGACACGGCGTGGTCGCCGAAGCGCTCGTAGAAGCGGCCCAGCAGCACCACGTCGATGGTCTGCTGCGTGGTGCCGGTCCACTGGTCGCTGTTGACGATGTCGAAGATCTGCAGGTGCAGGGCGTCGAGCTTGTCGTCGTTGATGATCAGCTGCTCGGCAGCCTTGACGTCGCGGTTGGAGAGCACGTGGATGAGCTCTTCGGTGGTCTCGTCAAGGAACTGCTGCATCTTGGCGAACACCTCGCGGGTTTCCGGGGTCAGTGCGGACTCCGGGTAGGTGCGGCGGGCGATCTCGGCCACGTGACGAGCCAGATCTCCCATGCGCTCGAAGGTGGAGGCCAGACGCAGCGTGGACACCACGACGCGAAGATCGGTGGCGACGGGGTTCTGACGGGCCAGCAGCTGCACGCACTGGTTGATTACGCTGGTTTCCAGGGCGTCGATCTCCAGATCGCCATCGATGACGTTCTGGGCGACTTCGACATCAGATTCGAGCAGAGCCTTGCCGGCACCGAGAATCGCAGTACGCACTTCCTGTGCCATGCGATCGAGGTCGTCGGCTACCTGCTTCATCTCCTCGGTGAAGATTACGCGCATTTCTCTTTGCCTTTCCATTTCCGTTGCAATTTTCCGATTGCAAACCTTTTCCCATTCTAGGCGATGAACACCGGAATGACTTCGTTGCCGCACGGTGTAAACCGCGAGTTGTCTGAGTGTTCACCGTCATGTTCACCTTGACTTCACCTTGCGGCGGGCCGCAATGCCCGTTACAAGCCGTTCGATGTTCCGACATGATGCCTCACATCGTGCGACAATGGTGACATGACTACGCAAAACGCCCAGATCGTATCGATGGTGATCTTCGTGATCTTCTGCGTGATGTTGCTCATCGCGATCGTGGCTCTGATTTCCAAGTTGTACAACTGGGCGTATCCGTTCCTTTCCCAGTATATAAACACCGATGCGATCGCGCACTGGCGGGCCAGTATCGGCTTCCGTCGCTCCCGTAAACGCAACGATGACGACGACGATGACGACGACGAACTCGATTTCGAGACCGTGCGTATGCTGTCCGTCATCCCCGGCCTCACGGTGGTGGTGGACGAGAATGATGAGGTGCTGCAGGCCAGTACCGACACCTACCGTCTCGGCATCGTGAACGACGAATGCCTGGTGAACGACCATATCCTGCAGGCAGTGCACAGCGTTCGCGAGTCGGGAGGCAAACGGTCATGCGAACTCGTGACGCAGACACCCGATCGATTTGCGAGCGAATACCGGTTCGGCGATGACGGTGTCGATGGTGCAGCCTCCGTGCAGCAGCAGGTGACCGGTGATGGCATGGTGGTATTCACCCGTCCCAACTGGCTGAAGGTCACCGTCGGACAGATCAGCGAGACGAAGACGCTGGTGATCATCAACGATGTGAGCGAGGAGCATCGGTTTGCCCAGGTGCGTGAGGACTTCGTGGCGAACGTGACCGAACAGCTGCTCAAACCCACCCGTGCGTTGGAGACCCTGGGAGAGGATCTGGAAGAGGACGACGTGGACGTCAGCCAAATCCTCGTCGAGGCCTCGAGAGTGCGTAACTATGCCAGTCATCTGAGTCATCTGGTCGACGATCTGCTCCTGCTGATCAAGGCGCAGTCCAAGGTGGTGCCGAATCAGGACAATCTGGTGAACCTGCTCGATCAGGTACGCACGGCCGCGGACTGCATGGCTCCGCTTGCCAGAACGAGCAACGTGCGCGTGATCGTCAACGGCGCGGACGACATCATGGTACATGCGGAAAGCGAGCAGCTGCAAGGCGCATTGGGCAAACTCATCGAGAACGCCATCGAATACTCTCCGGAACACAAGGCCGTGGGCATCGCCGTGTCCAGAGCCAAGGACGGCAAGCATGCGCTGGTTCGCGTGGTCGATCAGGGATGCGGCATCCCCCGTGAGGAGCAGCCGCGTATCTTCGAGCGGTTCTATCGCGGCTCCAACCAGTCGTCGCGTACCGGCGACGGCGTGGGTCTGGGTCTGGCGATCGTCAAGCACGTGGCCCTTACCCATCATGGATCGGTTTCGGTGTGGAGCGCCCCCCGACAGGGCAGTACCTTCACCTTCTCCCTTCCCCTGGCCGACTGATTCCCGAACCGTCGTGCTTCCTCATTGGGAGCGTGCCATATTGTTTTTCGTGCTCCCTCCGAGGGAGGGAGCTGTCCGCCAAAAGGCGGACTGAGGGAGGGCTCCAACCCCGAAGACCGAGAACAAAGCCTCCCGGCAAAAACCTACTTCTGATTCCCCAACCGCCGGTAGTACCACCGGTTGAAGTGCTCCCAAATCAGCAGCAGCACGCCAATGATCATGCCGGCCACGCATACGATGAGCGCACCGGTCGCGTGTTTGCCCAGCAATACCAAAATCAGACAGATGATTCCCGCGATCAGCCACAGCGTCGTGCCGATGAAAAACACCCTGTGCAGATCCACCTGTGCGGGCTTGGGGCCGGGCTTGCGAGCGCCTGGATCGAGAATGGGTGCCAATTTCATAGGGAACACCTTACAGCCGGGGGTTGTCTTCGGCCATGGGTTGGGTAACCTTGGGTGAGTGCGCGGGAACGTCGTCGGCAGTGCGCATGCGTGTGTTCGTATGCCGGAAGGGGGACGTATGATTCCGATTCGACCGGTGCCGAAACGGTATGCGTGGGGTTCGTGCGACCGTCTGCAGTCGTTGGTTCCGGCGATGCGTGGGGTGCTCGGACCGTTGGCGGAGCTTTGGTATGGCGGGCATCCGCAGTCGCCGTCCACGGTGGATATCCGTGGTGTGGAGGCGCCGCTTGACGATATGATCCGCGACGATCCTGATCGGATGCTCGGCGTGGTGGCGTCCCATCGTTGGGGGCCGATGCTGCCGTATCTGCTCAAGGTGATCGCCGTGCGCACTCCGTTGTCGTTGCAGGTGCATCCTTTGGATTTCGAGGCCCGTGCCGGTTTTCACAGGGAGAACGCCGCCGGGGTCCCGCTTGATGCACGCGAACGGTCGTTCCGCGACGTCCATGGCAAGTCGGAGATGGTGGTGGCTCTGGACGATTTTCGTGCGTCGATCGGGTTCGCGCCGATCGCCATGCAGATCGCCGCGTTGCGGTTGGTGGATCATGACCGTGCCTGCCTGATGGTGTGGATGCTGGAGGGGAAGGCCGACGCGTCGCCGGCTGCGGATGATGCGCGTGAGGCGGATTCCCGTATGCCGGACGCCGCCGTGTCATGGAGTGCGCCTGCGCGGAGCGTGTTCCGCGCGTTCTGGGTGGCGGTGGCGTCCGATCGCGATGCGGGGAAGTCGACGGACTGGCTGGCGTTGCTCACCGCAGCTCGGGAACGGCTTGACCGGCGTCTGACGGCGGGGCGCATGCGCGACGGCGCCGCGTGTTCGGCCGGCGTTGCGGCGTCTCCGTCGTTCATGGACGACGTCGTTCGTCTGATGTTCGACAATGCGGTCGATGCCGCGCGATCGTTTCCCGATGACCCGACCGTGCTGGCGCTGCTGATGATGAATCCCGTACGGTTGCGGCCGGGGGAGGGTGCGTTCATCACTCCGGGGACGCCGCATGCCTATATACGGGGCGTGGGCGCGGAGATCATGACGAACTCCGATAACGTGCTGCGCGCGGGACTTACGGTGAAGTATCGTGACGTGCCGAACGCGCTGCGCAATCTTCGTCCGATGCCGGAGCCGGTTCGGCGGCCGGAGTGTTTCGCCGGGGTCGACGGCGTGGTGTATCGTCCCGGACTCGACGAGTTCGCGCTCAAGCTCGGCCATGTGTCTGGAGCGTATGCGGACGCTCCGCTGGATGCGCATGCGTTCCATGAGACCGCGGGGATCGTGCCGCCTCCCGAGTGCGCGTCCCGGCCTCGTATGCTGGTCTGCCTGTCCGGCGAACTGCGGTGTTCGGGCGGAACGGGGACGGTCGTGCTGCGGCAGGGTGACGCCGTTTTCGTTCCGGCCGCCGACGGGTCGATCGTCATCACCGCACGGCGCAATGGCGGGAACGCAAAGACCGGCGGGGCCTATCTTCTGGCCTCCACCGGTCTCTGACCTCATCTGATTCCATATCTACAGCGATATGAACGCCATGACTATATGGGAATAGATATATAGGAATGGTCATGTGACGTCATGTCGATGGTGCCGCACGACCATTCCGTGACTGCGCTACTGCAGATGCTCCACCACGTAGTCGATGCAGTAGGTGAGCGCCTCCACGTCACTGGGCTTGACGGACGGGAACACGCCGATACGCAACTGGTTGCGGCCGAGCTTGCGGTATCCGGAGGTGTCCACGATGCCGTTGTCGCGCAGCGCCGACACCACGGCGGACGCCTTGATCGAGTCATCCAGGTCGATGGTCACCACAACGTTGGAGCGCAGCGAGGCGTCGGTGACGAACGGGGCGGCGTAGTCGGACTTCTCCGCCCACGTGTACAGGATGTTCGCCGACTTGGCGCAACGGGCCTGCGCCCAGTTCAGTCCGCCGTGCTCGTTGAGCCAGCGCACCTGCTCGTCCATGAGCACCAGCGTGCCGATGGCCGGGGTGTTGAGCGTCTGATCCTTGCGGGAGTTGGCGAGCGCCTGGGTGAGGGACAGGAACGGCGGCACCCAGCGACGGGCGCCCTCGAGTTCGGCGCTCTTCTCCACGTCCTCGGCTCGCTTGACGGCATCGGGGGAGAGGATGGCGAACCACAGTCCACCGTCGGAGCCGAACACCTTCTGCGGAGAGAAGTAGTAGGCGTCGGTCTGGCTGATGTCGATGGGCAGGCCTCCGGCGCCGCTGGTGGCGTCGATGAGGGTGAGCGCACCCTGCTCCACGCTGCCGGGCACGCGCTGCACGGGTGCCATCACGCCGGTGGAGGTTTCGTTCTGTGCCCAGCAGTAGGCATCCACGTCGTCGGTGTACTGGGGGATGGCGCAGGAGCCGTATTCGGCCTTATATACTACGGGCTCTTCGAGGAAGGGGGCCTTTGCGGCGCTGGCGGCGAATTTGCCGCTGAACGAGCCGTAGACGCCGAACGCGGCCCGACGGGAGATCAGTGAGGCGCAGGCCATCTCCCAGAAGGCGCTGGCTCCGCCGTTGCCGAGGGCCACCTGCCAGCCTTCGGGAATGGAGAAGTAGTCGGCCAGCCCTTCGCGGATGGAGGCGACCACGTGCTTGACGGGGGCCTGACGGTGCGAGGTGCCGAGCAGATTGTAGCCGGCTTCGGTGAGCGCCTTGACCTGCTTGTGGCGGATTTTGCTGGGCCCGCAGCCGAACCGGCCGTCTTCGGGCAGCATGGACATGGGAATTTTCACGGCATCGATCATGGGGCCCAGCGTACCCAGACCACCATATTTTCTCATAATGTGAGAAAGTGGACATTTTGATTCATGCTGCGCGTTTCCGTGGGATTTGCGGAAATCATCCGGGGGAATGATGGACTTTTCCCTGACGATATGGCGCGATATTGCACGATAAAACCTTTGATCTCCCAACGATTGTGCTGATGATGTCATGGACGAGTGCTGATGACATAGCAGAAAGGTACGCCAATGTCAAGCGCATCAAACGTTTGACCCTTCCGATCGGTAAGTTCGATTTGTATCCGTCACTCAGACCGGTTAGTATCCAACGTTGGACAAAAGTTATCCAAGGAGTGATTTGCAATGAGACATGCGGCTCATAAGGCCAATGCCCAGAGCACCGGTTCGGCAAGCGTGTATAGGCCTGCCCGTCCGGGGCGAGCGGCGCATACCTCGGCCGTGGTGTATGCGAATTCACCCCTTGCCGTGGTCCCTGAAGTCGCCAAGATGCTCAACGAGGGTGCACCCACCACTCGTAGGGCCATTCGTCAGGCGGCTCGCCAGAAGGCGCATAAGAAGCAGTTCCTGAGCGCTTCGGCGTTTGCCCTGCTCGCGGCCACCGCCAGCAGCTTCGCCTACGCGTCCACGGCGTCCTCCGCAGGACTTCCGTCGGCGTCCGACGCGGTCTCCTCGCTGGTGACCGACACCACCGATGCCTCCGTCGCGACGACGCAGTCCACCGAATCCTCGTCCTCCACGACGACGTTGCGTGACACCAACGCCGACGTGTCCTCCGCCACGGTCTCCCGTTCCGAGGCCCGTGTGAGCGCCGACGACTCCGCCGCATGGAGCCTGTCGTCCGAATCCGATGCGCTCGACACCTCGCAGATGTCGAAGTCCCTGGCCGACAACCCCGAAGTCGCCAAGCTCATGGACCGCGATGCGGCCGATCTGCCCGTCGACTTCAATCCGAACCACGCCACCGGCGACACCGGCAACGCCTACTCGTTCTCGCAGTGCACGTGGTGGGCCTACGTGCGCCGTCAGCAGCTTGGCCTGCCCGTTGGCTCCTACTTCGGCAACGGCGCGGAATGGGCTGATTCCGCCCGCGCCCTCGGCTACTGGGTGGACAACACCCCGCGCGTGGGCGACATCATGGTGTTCCAGCGTGGCCAGGAAGGCTCCAGCGCCGTCTATGGTCATGTGGCCATCGTCGAGTCGATCAATCCCGACGGTTCGGTCGTCACCTCCGAGTGCGGTGCTTCGCTGAACGGCCAGACCATGTCCCGCACGTTCTCCAACGTGCATGACTTCCAGTACATCCACTACTGATCCGTACTGGACCATCGCTCTTGTACGTCGCCGATAAGCGACGGTCGGGCGTTGTCGTCGGATATCGGCGGCAATGTTCGATATTGTTCCTCGCTGTTAACGTTCTGAGCGTTTTCGGCGCATAGTGTTAGGGTAGTGAGGTAATGATGAAAGCACGTAAATCCATTTCCATTCTTGCCGCGGCTCTTGCGGTCGCTTCCATGTCTGCATTCGTTGCGCCTGCGGCCAGCGCCGCCGACGCCGGCGTTGTCACGTCGTCCCGTTCCTTCAAGGGACAGCAGTCCCGTTCGTCCGCACTGCTGAAGGAGTCCACCGCCACCAGCGTGGATTCTGATTCCAGCTACGGCGGCATCGAATCGCTCGATGTTCCCCAGACCAAGTCCCAGGCGGAGAAGGATGCCGAGGCCGCTGCCGCAGCAGCAGCCGCCCAGGCGCAGGCTCAGGCTGAAGCCGCTGCTCAGGCACAGGCGCAGTCCGCCAGCCGATCCACGGAGCGCACGTCGCAGACCGGCACCACTGCCGGAACGTCGACGTCCACGTCCTCCTCTTCTTCGTCTTCGTCGAGCTCGTCCAGCTCGGCCGCAGTCACCCCGGTGAACGGCACCAGTGCCTCCGCCGTGATCAGCTTTGCCATGCAGTTCGTCGGCAACGCCACTTACGGCGGTTGCAACGTGGCCGCTCGTCAGTGGGATTGCTCCTGCTTCGTGCAGTACGTCTACTCTCAGGTCGGCGTCAGCCTGCCCCGTACCTCCGGTGCCCAGGCCACGGTCGGTACCGCGGTGGCCAGCCTTGACCAGGCCCAGCCCGGCGACATCATCGCCAACAGCGTGCACGCCGGCATTTACATCGGCGACGGCAAGGTGGTCAACTCCCTGAACAGCCGCGTCGGCACGGCCGTCACTCCGGTCAGCGTCGCCTTCACCGGCGGCTACTCGATCCGTCGAGTGCTCTGACCAATGCGGCCGGCGTGTCATCCGGCCTCTGATTTGCGTGTACAAGCGCCCCGTTTCGGGGCGCTTTTTCGTTACGGGGGCTTTCGGTCGTTCACCAGGGCTTGGTATAGTCATGTTCTGATGATGAAAACTCGTATTGGTGTCAAGTTCGTCTCCACTCTCATATCCGCTTGCGCGGTGGTCTCCATGTCTGCGTTTCTCGCCCCTACGGCCAGTGCCGATAGCGGCAAGGTCGTGACATCATCCCGTTCGTTCAAGGGCCAGCAGTCCCGATATGCATCGCTGCTCAAGGAATCCGCGGCCACGTCCGTCGATCACGACTCCAGTTGGGGCGGCGTGGAAAGCCTCGAAGTCCCCCAGACCGAATCCCAGGCTGAAAAGGACGCCAAGGCCCAAGCTGAGGCAGAGGCCCAGGCCCAGCAGGAGCGTGAACAGGCCGCCAGCCGCTCGACCGAGCGCGAATCGACCTCCGCATCGTCTTCCACCAGCGAATCCGCATCGTCGTCATCGTCATCCAATGCCACGGCTGTCGCCGCACCCACCAGCACGTCGGGCGCCGCGGTCGTATCCTACGCGCTGCAGTTCCAGGGCGTTCCCTATGTCTACGGTGGTACCACGCCGTCCGGCTGGGACTGCTCCGGCTTCACCTCGTACGTCTACCGTCAGTTCGGTCTGGAGATCGGTCGCACCGACGCTGACCAACGTGCCTACGCCGTGGCCCATGGCGTCAAGGTCACCAACCCCGAACCCGGCGATCTGATGTGGAAGTCCGGTCATGTGGGCATCTACATCGGCGGCGGTCAGATGGTCCACGCCTCCACGCCGAGCACCGGCACCATCGTCAGCTCCGCGTCCTACGCCACCTTCGAGTACTACCGCATTCTGTAGTCGTCATCGCGCGGAACGTCATCGTGCAAGTCGCCCGATGACATCGGAGACACGCGTTACCAGGCAATGCCCGCATCGGATTTTCCGGTGCGGGCATCGTCGTATTCGGTTGAAAAACCGCCAAAATACGATCGTTTGCAGCGAAGCGAACCAGGCCCTGCCGAGCATGTTCACTGTCGGCGCCTCCCGCGTTTCGTGGTTTCAGACGCTATCCTTACAAGTAGGAACCATGCACAGACGCATGGTCTTTCCCAGAACACAAGGGGAGGTACATCATGACTGTCAACGAAAAGGCCATCCTTGTAGGTGTGGACGGTTCGGATGCCAGCTACAAGGCCACGTGGTGGGCGGCGAACTACGCCAAGCACGCCGGCCTGACACTGCAGATCGTCTGCGCGTACTCACTGCCGAGCTATGCCGCGGTCTCCTTCGACGCCACCTACACCGCCATGGGCGACGACAATGTGGCGCACACCGATGCCCAGGAAATCCTGTCCAAGGCCAAGGCCATCGCCGACGAGCAGGGCGTGGAGGCCGCCACGCTGATCGTCACCGGCGATCCGAGCTCCGTGTTCGTAGAGCTCTCCCGCAACTACAACCTCATCGTCATCGGCAACCGCGGCAAGGGAGGTCTGGCCGAACGCCTGCTGGGCACCACCAGCTCCAGTTTGCCGGCCTATGCCTACTGCCCGATCGTGGTCGTGCCCTACACCGACGACGACGGCAACCTCATGCACCTCAACAACACCATCACATCGGTGGTCGTGGGCTCCGACGAATCCAAGTGGGGTCTCAAGGCGCTCGACATCGCCGCGGAATTCGCCCACCAGTGGGGCGCCAAGCTTACGGTGATGAGCGCCGTGCCGAGCTTCGGCGGCATGGGCATGTTCGCGTCCGGTGGCTCCGGTGGCGCCGAGGCGAACAGCATCATGGAATCGTACCTTGAGGATCTCGACGTGCGCATCGCCCCGATTCAGGAGCGTTTCCCGGATCTGGTCATCGCCAAGTCCGTGGTGCCCGGTTCGGCCGTTACCGCACTGACCGAGGCCAGCCACAACAGCGACGTGGTGGTCGTGGGTTCCCGCGGTCGTGGCGGATTCACCGGCCTGATCCTCGGCTCCACCAGCCAGGGTCTGCTGCAGCACTCCGTGAGCCCCGTCTACGTGGTGCCGCGCAAGTACGTGGAGGCCGCCGAGTCCCGTCTCGACACCGTGCCCGCATCTCCGGCCGATGTCAAGCCCAAGGCCCTCGACGACATCAGTGGCGTGCAGGAGGTTTCCGTGCCCACCGCCGACGCCGAGGCCGCACACGCCATCGAGGCCACCATCGACCCCGAGCACAAGGCCTGAGTCCTTACGAAACCTACGAAAAAAGGCTCCCTCTGATGAGGGAGCCTTTTTCATGAGAACCTATGACGGAACTATGGCCTACGCGCGAACCGTGATGTCCATGCGGCAGGGGGTGTCCTGCTCATAGGTGTGCTTCACGGTGCAGGCCTTGTCCACGTGGCGGCGGATGCGCTCCTTGAGCTTCTCCACATCCTCGGGGCTCAGGCCGGCGTCCACCGCGTCCACGGTGATCTGCTCGGTGAAGTTGATGTAGGCGTCGTGGTACTGGTCGTACGTACCGTCCACAACCACCTTGGCGCCCTTGCCTTCACCACAGGCGCTCTCCACGGCGAACTGGCTGCTCAGCGCGGCACAGCCGGCCAGCGCCACCTTCATCAGGTCGCCGGGAGTGAACTGGCCCTTGTCCTTGCCGAACTTGATGTGTGCACCGTCATCCGAAAAGGCGTCCCAGGAACCGTCCTTGTTCCGCTCCACCCAAATGCGCTTGCCCATAATTCCTCCTTGTCGAAGAATTCGTTGTATTCCGGCATGCCCGGCAGGCTTGCCGGCATTCCACTCTCCAATCTAATCCACGGCGACGTTCCGCGCTCCCATATACTCTCCCAGTGGATGCATATTGTGGCGGATCCCACGTTTCCGCCAGATGTTTCCCTGTCGCTACACTGGGTCTCATGGCTTTGACTCAAGAACAGCTCGACGACATCCGCGCACGCATCCCCGCCCGGCCCGAAACGGACATCCCCATGCCGTACGAGGATCTGGTACGTACCATCCTCATCGAGGGCACGCTCAAATCCGACCGTACGGGAACCGGTACGATCTCCTTGTTCGGCCGGCAGATGCGATTCGATCTCAAGGACTCCTTCCCGCTGCTCACCACCAAGACCGTGTACTTCAAGGGTGTGGCCTACGAACTGCTGTGGTTCCTCAAGGGATCCAGCAACGTACGCTGGCTGCAGGAACATAACGTGCACATCTGGGACGAATGGGCCGACGCCGACGGCAATCTCGGTCCGGTCTACGGCGTGCAGTGGCGCAGCTGGCCCGCGCCCACACCGGACGACCCGAACCATACGATCGATCAGATCGCCAATGTCATGGATCTCATCAAGCACCACCCCGATTCCCGTCGTATGATCGTCTCCGCGTGGAATCCGGCCGAAGTGGAGAACATGGCACTGCCGCCCTGCCACGCTCTCTTCCAGTTCTACGTGGCCGACGGCCGCCTGTCCTGCCAGCTGTACCAGCGCAGCTGCGACATGTTCCTCGGCGTGCCGTTCAATATCGCCTCGTATTCGCTGCTCACGCTCATGATGGCCCAGCAGGCCGGTCTCGAGCCGGGCGAGTTCGTATGGACCGGCGGCGACTGCCACGTGTACGACAACCACATCGAGCAGGTGCTCACCCAGTTGGGGCGTGAACCGTACCCCTACCCGCAGATTCGCATCCGCAAGGCCGCGTCGATCTTCGACTACGAGTTCGAGGACTTCGAGATCGTGGACTATCGCCACCATCCAGCGATCAAGGCCCCCGTGGCGGTCTGACATATGGCCGATCGACGGGGCGTATGCCGTCTTTCGTGTGTCGTGATACGCCCCGTCTGGCCGCATCGTTAGGATGAAAACCACTTGCGTATGAAGGAGTTTTTCGATGGACCATGACAGTAGTCGTAGCGGCTATCACGAACCCAGGCCCGGTTCTGCCGGGCTTTACGATGAGGATTGGGAGAACGAGGACCTGCATGATGACGGTCTGCGCCCGATCCGCGTCAATCTGATCTGGGCACAGTCCCGCAGCACGGACGGTCGCGACGGCGCGATCGGATTCGAGGGGACCATGCCATGGCATCTCGCCGAGGATATGAAGCATTTCAAGGATCTGACGATCTCGCATCCGGTGATCATGGGTCGCCGTACGTGGGAGTCGCTGGGGGAGCGGTACCGTCCGTTGCCGAATCGCGACAACATCGTCATTTCGCACGACGATCATTACCGCGCGCGTGGCGCCACCGTGGTCAGCTCCATCGACGACGCCTTGGATCTGGCCCGTCAGGAGGCCATTCCCGACGACGGCATCGAACGTAACGAGTTGTGGGTGATCGGCGGTGCACAGATCTTCCGCGAGGCTCTGCCGTTCGCCGACAAGGCGTTCATTACCGAGATCGACGCCGAATTCCCCGCCGACACGTTCGCCCCGCCGCTGCATGAACTGGTGGAGGCCGGACTGTGGCAGGTGGCCGGCGAGACCGGATGGATGAAGCCCGCCAAGGACACCGGCATCGCCGGATACCGCTTTGTGGAATACGAAAGGAAGTCATGACCGAGACCCGATCCAACCGTCCCGATGACCGTTACACGGTGATGACCGTGTGCACCGGCAACATCTGCCGTTCTCCCATGGCCGAGATCATTCTGCGGCATTTCGTGGAGGAACGTGGACTGGGTGACCGCGTGCGCGTGATGTCCAGTGGCGTGAGCAGCGAGGAGCATGGCAATCCGATCGATCCGCGCGCCCAGAAGGTGCTTCGTGAGCGTGGATATGCCGTGGACCCGCATCATTTCGCGCATCGCATCACCCGCGATGAGATCGAGGAATCCGATCTGTTCCTTCCCATGACGGCGTCGCACATGCGTTCCCTGCTGCGTCAGCTGCCCGCCGGCAAGCGTGGCGAGGTGCACATGTACCGCAGCTTCGATCCGAACCTGCCGACGCCCAAACCCGGGCATGAGGATCAGATCGATCTGGTTGACCCGTGGTACGGTGGCCCGCGCGAATTCGACGTGGCCATCGACCAGATCGAGGAAGTGGCCCCCTACATCGTCGACTGGGTCGAAACCCAGCTCTGAGAAGCCTCCCGGTGCCGACAGCTCCCCTCATGAATGAGGGGAGCTGTCGGCGCAGCCGACTGAGGGGAGTTGACCGCTAACCATCCTTCGTGCTCACTCCCAGGGAGGGAGCTGTCCGGCACCGCCGGACTGAGGGAGGGCTACCAGAGCTAAACCTCAGACGGCACCCACACGCCACCCGCATACAAAAAATCCCCGCCGGAAACCCGGACGGGGATATCTGGTGGCTCCGAGCGGCATCGATCCGCTGACCTAACGATTTTCAGTCGTTCGCTCTACCAACTGAGCTACAGAGCCATGAATAGTGAAAAACCCGGCCGAAACCGGGCTTTGCCATTCGCGACTCCGACCGGACTTGAACCGGCGACCTCCGCCGTGACAGGGCGGCGCTCTAACCAACTGAGCTACGGAGCCACAAGTAGTGAACTACTCATGAAATCCAACCTTGCGGTTGATTTCGTACCCC
>NZ_QXGJ01000032.1 GCF_003952005.1 Bifidobacterium callimiconis | reverse complement strand
GGCAATCAAAACTTAGTAGTACAAAACACGCTCTTGAGTTCTCAAACCACCACCACACAGGCAAGCGACCCAGGCCTCAACCTGAACCATCCGTGCCGGGCAGCAAGAGATAAACATACACAAGAACAGGAATCCATGCAAATCGGCATGACAAAATACGCCAAGAATCGTTGAAACGACGGCGTTCTCTCGGCGTGTCGCAAAATGCGTATTTCACGCCTCACCATCAGTGTACGCCGACCGGAACATGGAGAAAAACCGGAATCTCATTCTTGGACGGCGTGTCGTACAGCGTTCATCTTCGATGCGCAGCGTTTACCACGACACAGCCGTCATTCTGATCCACAACCACTAGACGTAGCCAGTCCTCGTAATCGGGCCGATAAGGCATATTATGTCGAAAACACAAAGAGCCTCATGACCGGGATCGATCATGAGGCTCTTTCACATCGCTAATGCACCGTAATCCGACGTCCGAGCATCAGCGCATGCAGATTCGACAACAGGGCAAGCACTGCGACGATCAGCAACGCCACGTATCCCCAATGCGTACCGGATATCGTCGCCTTCGCGAATTCCGCGGTGCCGCTCTTCGTACCGGCCTGTGCCATGCCCAGGAACACAAACATCACCGTGGTACCCACCGCGCCTGCAAGCTGTTGGAACGTACTGAACACCGCATTGCCGTCGGACTTGAACTGCGGCGCAATGTATCCCATGCCGCTGGTCATCGTGTTGGCGAAGCACATGGAGAATCCAAGCATGTAGATGAAATAGCATGTGCCGATCACGATCACATTGGAATCCGGGCCGACCAGCACCACCATCAGTGCCACACCGAGCACCGCCACGCTCATGGCGACGATAATCGGACGAGCGGCACCATACCTGTCCAACAATGAACCGGCGACCGGAGCCGCGGCTGCACCCACCAACGCTCCCGGCAACACCAGAACACCGGCGATCAGCGGGGCAACACCGTACCCCAGCTGGCAGGAATTGGGAATCATGTAGCCGAACCCGATCGTGATCGCCTGCAACAGTACGTAGGCCAGAAGATGCCAACGGAACGGGCCACTGCGCAACACCCCCAATCGAACCAGCGGAGAGAAAGGAACGACGGCTCATCCACGCAAACAGCGCCAGCGTGACAATGCATACGATCAACAGACATACAGGAAGAATCAGCGCACGCGCGGCGCCCTCGGCATGTGCGCTCAACGAGGTAATGGCGAGTCCGCCGCGTTCCACCGCGAAGATGAACGACACGAACGCAATGACAATACACAGCACATGCAACGGATTAAGATGCGTTTCCACCGTGGGAGTGACCTGTCGGATGGAAATCAATCCGAACACCATGAAAATGACGAGCAGTGCGAATGTGATGACGAAGATCCAACGCCATGGCATGAACGTACCGACCAGGCCACCTACGGTTGGTCCCAGAGCGGGGGCGGTGGCGCAGACCAGATTGCCTATGCCCATGAGCATGCCGATCTTGGATTTAGGCGACTGCTCAAGAATGATGTTGAACATCAGCGGCAACGCCATACCCGTGCCGGCTCCCTGCAGCACACGCGCCGAAAGCAGCATCGGGAAATTGAGCGTGCATGCGGCGAACAGACTGCCGGCAAGGCATAGGATCATGGCGATAATAAAGATCGTTTTCATCGCGATCTTGCGTTTGAAATACGAAGAAAGTGGCGTTACCAACGCGACAACCAACAGGTAGCTGGTCGTGAGCCACTGCACGGTGGTAGTGCTGATGTGGAACTCTTCCATGAGTTCCGGAAACAGCACGTTCATCAACGTTTCGGTAAGAATGCCAATGAACGCCATGCCACCAGTGGCAAGGATGGAAAGCAACAGATTCTTCGAAACATGTTCGGAGGACTGGTCCATTGTTGGTACGGCCGTTCCCGGCCGGTCCTTTCCAGGTCTGGAGTGAACTGATCAGTCGTTGTCGGTGTTCCAGGCAGCCGCCGACAATGACCGGATATACAAAAAGACCTCTTGGTGGAGTATGTATTCTCTACCAAGAGGTCTTTTCTAACGTGTGATTGCGGTGGTGTGCTACTCTCCCACACCCTGTCGGGTGCAGTACCATCGCCGTGCCAGGTCTTAGCTTCCGGGTTCGGAATGGGACCGGGCGTCTCCCCTGGGCCATGACCGCCGCAAAACCTTGA
>NZ_QXGJ01000031.1 GCF_003952005.1 Bifidobacterium callimiconis | reverse complement strand
GCGACTCCGACCGGACTTGAACCGGCGACCTCCGCCGTGACAGGGCGGCGCTCTAACCAACTGAGCTACGGAGCCACAAGTAGTGAACTACTCATGAAATCCAACCTTGCGGTTGATTTCGTACCCCCGGAGAGAGTCGAACTCTCGTTGTCAGATTGAAAGTCTGATGTCCTAACCGTTAGACGACGGGGGCGAACAACTCGATTGATATTACGGGAGTCTTTTCAGATGCGCAACTCTCGGCGTGTCGCGATGGTGGCTATCTACTGGAATCCTTGTATTTTCAACGATCTTGCGTTGTTGTCGAGTTGTCTGACTGGGTTATCGGGCTCGATAGGAGAAGTCGTGGATCACGCGTCCGGCGTCAATGCCCTTCTTCTCGAAATTGGTGAGCACGCGGCCGTCGAATCGCTCGGATTCGGTGAAATCGGCGTGGGGGAGCGTGGCTGCGGTGTCCGCGGTGCCCTTGCTGACGTGCTCGGTGGGCAGGCTCACGGTGATCGTGCCGGCGTTCTCAAAGTCGTTGCGGCCGTCCATCACCTCGTGCACGTGCAGCGCGTAGTCCTCGATGTCGGTGGCGATGCGCCACAGGCCGCCTTCGCGCAATGCGCGGTGCACCTCCGCGGCGAGGGCGTCCTGCACGATGCGGCGCTTGTGGTGACGGGTCTTGGGCCACGGATCGGGGAAGAACGTCCATACCTCCTCGAGGAGGCCGGATTCGCAGACCTTCATCAGGTCGGGGGCGTTCACCTCGGCCACGCGCAGATTGGAGAGCTCGTACTTGCCGGCCTTGAGCAGTGCGTGGGCCACGCCCGGACGATACACCTCCAGTGCCAGAAAGTTCGTCTCCGGATTGTTCTGCGCGGCGGCGACGATGTTCTCGCCCTGACCCGTGCCGATCTCCACGATCAGCGGGTTGCCGTTGCCCCACGTGCGTTCCGTAAACGCGCGGTCGAAGCGGAAGTCGGGCGCGACCGACAGTTCGCGGCCTCCCACCTGGGGAAGATCGAGCAGATAGGTGTCGGCGTAGTTGTCCCATGCCTTCTGCAGGCGCTTGTCGAGTCGCGAGGAGCGGCGGACGAACGACATGAGTTCGCGATGCTCGTAGGGGCGTTCCGCGGCGGTCTCGCCGGCCGGTGCGATGGGTGTGGAATCGTTCATGAAAAACTCCGATTGCTGAATCGTGATATCGATGATGCTTCCCACCCTAGCGAACCGTCGCGAATGGGTTCGGCCGCGTCCGTGGCGCGGCAATGAAAAACGGGCCCGCGACTGCCGTGTTCGTGCAGTCGCGGGCCCGTTCGTCATGCCGTCATAGTGTGATCACACTATCAGTCGGCCTGCTTCCAGTGCTCGACGTCGATGTGATGCTCGGGGTTGGCCTGCCAGGCCTCCCATGCGGAGCGAACGATGTCCTCCACGTTGTACTTGGCGTGCCAGCCCATCTCCTCGTTGATGCGCTTGGGGGAGCCGATCAGGTGCGGCGGGTCGCCGGCGCGGCGGGCCATCACGGTCTCCTTGAACGGCAGGCCGGTGACCTTCTTCAGCTCGTCGACGATCTGGCGCACGGAGGTGCCCTCGCCGGTGCCCACGTTGAAGGCGTCGTACTTGCGCTCGTCGCGGTCGAGGTAGCTCAGCGCAGCGATGTGCGCGTCGGCCAGATCGGAGACGTGGATGTAGTCGCGCACGCAGGTGCCGTCCGGAGTGGGGTAGTCGTCGCCGAAGATCGCCGGGGCCTTGCCCTTCTTCAGGCGATCAAGCAGCATCGGGATCAGGTTCAGGATGGCCGGATCCTCGAGCTCCACCGGGCCGCAGCCGGCCACGTTGAAGTAGCGCAGCGCGCAGAAGCGGATGCCGAACGGCTCCTCGCAGGCGCGGGCCATCCACTCGCCGAACAGCTTGGTCTGGCCGTACGGGTTGATCGGCAGCATCGGCACCACGTCCTCGGGCACCACGTCCACCGGCGGAACGCCGTAGGTGGCGGCGGAGGAGGAGAAGACGAGCTTCTTGGCCTTCTTGGACTTGGTCATGCCGGTGAGCACGTTGAGCATGCCGTTGATGTTCTGCTGGTAGTACCACAGCGGCTTCTCGACGGACTCGCCCACCTGCTTGCGGGCGGCGAAATGGATCACGGCCTCGACGTCCTCGGCGTCAAGGATCTCGGCCAGGCGCTCGCCGGCGCCCGGCGCGGAGATGTCCATGCCGTACAGACGGGAGCCTTCGATGCGGGTGGGCTTGCCGTAGCTCAGATCGTCGACGACGACGACCTTCTCGCCGGCCTGATGAAGGGCGTGGACCACGTGTGCGCCGATATAGCCGCAGCCTCCTGTGACCAGAACTGTCATGGTGTACCTTCCTGACATGGCGGGCGGTGTCATTGCGCGTCGGCGGGATGTATCGATGATGCTGTTGGCCCGCGACGCAAAATGTTCACTTTTGCTCGCTTTTGTTATCTTTTCTAACATCTTCAGTATAGCCCACCGTTGGGCGACATGCAGACAAAACCACGGTAAATCATAGGCCGGTGTGTAAACAAGATGATTTCGTTGGAATTTCAACGGTTTTCAAGGTTTTGGGCATAATGCGACACGCCGAACGACGTCTCGATTTGCATCATTCGCGCATTCATGTAATATTTCTACTCGTTGCTTCAAGCGAAGTCAACAAGATGGCTCCGTAGCTCAGTTGGTTAGAGCGCCGCCCTGTCACGGCGGAGGTCGCCGGTTCAAGTCCGGTCGGAGTCGC
>NZ_QXGJ01000030.1 GCF_003952005.1 Bifidobacterium callimiconis | reverse complement strand
CAGACGTATAATGGCACGAATGTAACGTGGCCGCGTACGTTCCGCCCGGACTGTCATTAGGGGTAACAGCAGCAAAGGAGCACATGAATGAACAAGCAGCAGCTCGCTTCCAAGATCTGGGAGTCCGCGAACCGGATGCGATCGAAGATCGAGGCCAATGAATACAAGGATTACATTCTTGGCTTTATCTTCTACAAGTTCCTCTCGGAGACGCTGGTGAATCGTCTGTATGCAGATGATTGGACCGAAGAAGATCTGCCGTCTCTCATCGAGGAAGATACAGATACCGTGCAGGATGTGCGTGGGCTGTGCGGCTATTTCATCGCCTATGACAACCTGTTCTCCACTTGGATTGCCAAGGGCTCGGACTTTGAAATCGCCGACGTACGCACTGCGCTTTCCGCGTTCGAGCGGAACATCAATCCGGCGCACAAGCGTGTGTTTGCAGGTATTTTCGATACACTTCAAACCGGTCTGTCCAAGCTGGGCACCGATGAGCGTAGTCGTTCCAAGGCTGCTCGTGATCTGATCTATCTCATCAAGGACATTCCGATGAGCAACCGACAGGATTATGACACGCTCGGCTTTATCTATGAGTACCTGATTAGCAACTTTGCCTCCAACGCGGGCAAGAAGGCCGGCGAGTTCTATACTCCAGGCGAGGTCTCACAGCTTATGAGCGAGATCGTGGCGTGGCATCTGCGGGACCGTAAGGAGATCACCATTTACGATCCCACTTCCGGTTCGGGCTCGTTGCTCATACACATCGGGCAGGCGGTGTCCCGTCGCAACGGTAATCCGAATGACATCAAATACTATGCGCAGGAACTCAAGGAGAACACGTACAATCTCACGCGTATGAATCTGGTGATGCGAGGTATTCTGCCGGATAATATCGTGGCCCGCAACGGTGATACGCTCAAGGATGACTGGCCGTGGTTCGACACCGACGAGAATAAGGATGAGACCTATGATCCGCTGTTCGTGGATTCCGTGGTCTCGAATCCGCCGTATTCGCAGAACTGGGAGCCACCGGAGCAGGGGAGTGATCTGCGCTTCGAGTATGGCATCGCGCCCAAATCCAAGGCCGACTATGCCTTCCTGCTGCATGACCTGTACCATTTGCGCGACGATGGCATCATGACCATTGTTCTGCCTCATGGCGTACTGTTCCGTGGCGGCGAGGAAGGTGCGATCCGTAGAAATCTGGTGGAACATCACCATATTCAGGCCATCATCGGCTTGCCTGCGAACATTTTCTTTGGCACCGGCATTCCTACCATCGTGATGGTATTGCGCAAGCATCGCGATGATGATCATGTGCTTATCGTTGATGCCTCCAAGCATTTCATCAAAGACGGTAAGAACAACAAGCTGCGAGCATGCGATATCCGTCGTATCGTCGATGCGGTGACCGGCACTAAGGACGTCGACAAGTTCAGTCGATTGGTGAGTATTGATGAGATTCGTGCCAACGACTACAACCTCAACATTCCACGGTACGTGGATTCGTCCGAGCCGACTGAGAACTGGGATATCTATGCCACTATGTTCGGTGGCGTGCCGGTGCATGAGATCGAGACATTGCAACGATTCTGGGATGTGTTCCCGAGCCTGAAGACACAGTTGTTCACCACACAGAATGGTCATAATGCCCGAGTTGCCGACGGTTCGGTGAAGGACATCATATTCAATAACGTTGAGGTCCAGAGGTATCTGGCGGATTACCGTCAGTCGTTTGCCGATTATCGGAAACTCCTGAGCACTGAACTGGTAGGGGAGTGTGAGCACGTCAATGCCGATACTAAGGCTGAAGAGCTCGCTGATGATCTGTTCCGTCGGTTGCGTAACGTGCCTCTGGTGGATGCGTATGCTGCCTATCAGGTGCTCGATGATAATTGGAAGATCATCTCCGGCGACCTTGAAATCCTTCAGAGTGAGGGAGTCGAGGCTGTGCGCAAGGTGGATGCCAATATGGTGATCAAGAAGAAGGCTGGCAAGGATGTTGAAGTGCAAGATGGCTTGAAAGGCCATATCCTGCCGTTCGACTTGGTCCAGAATCATTTGCTGTCCGCCGATCTGGCAGATATCGCTGCTCAGGAGCAGCGTCTAGGGGAGATTGGTCAGGAGCTGACCGAACTGCTCGAAGGCATTGGCGAGGACGATAAGAGTTCCGACGCGATCAACGAGGACGGTGATGCGTTCGTTGCGGCCGAACTCAAGAAGGCGGTGAAGACGATCGGCAAGCATGCTGAAACCGATTTTGACCGTACGCTGGTAACGGCGAATCGTCTGATTGATGAAGAGAAGAAGGTCAAGAAGACCATTAAGGAGTTGCGTTCCTCACTTGAAGACAAAACCGCTGCGGTGATTGAAGGTTTGAGCGACGATGAAACCTCTGATTTGCTGGCTGCCAAGTGGATTGACCCGCTGCAGCGCAAACTTGAGGAATTGCCAGCAGCGGTTCTTGATGAGCTAGTAGCCAAAGTCACGGCGTTGGACGAGAAATACGCCACCACGTACGCCGACGTGTGCGGTCAGATCAAGAGCGCGGAAACCGAACTGGGAGCAATGCTCGACCAGCTGGTCGGTGACGAATTCGATATGACTGGCATCGCTGAGCTCAAGACCCTGCTGGGAGGCGAATAATGACCGAACATTCGAACGTTCCTTCGATTCGTTTTGCTGGTTTTACTGACCCTTGGGAACAGCGTAAGTTGGGGAAATACCTGACTCTGAGCCGTATCGTTGGTCATACTGGTGCGGATGCGAACAAACTAACCGTTAAATTGTGGGGCAAAGGAGTTGTTGCCAAAACGGATTCCTATGGCGGGAGCGAAAACACGCGGTACTACATTCGTCGTGCTGGCCAATTCATGTATGGCAAGCTTGACTTTTTGCATGCGGCGTTCGGAATCGTGCCAGAGGAATTAGATAGATATGAGTCAACGCTTGATTCTCCGGCTTTTGATATGTCTGGCGTTGACGGATCTTTCCTGTTGAACAGAGTCACTCAGGAAGATTTCTATCTTGGAAACGGATTGATCGCTAACGGTAGCCGTAAGGCAAAGCGTATTCATGAGGATACGTTTCTTGATATGTCGTTGGCATTCCCATCCTTTTCTGAGCAACAGGCCATCGGCCAGTTCTTCTCACAGCTCGATTCTCTCATCACCCTTCATCAGCGTAAGTATGACAAACTTGTTGTACTGAAGAAGTCAATGCTCGAACAGATGTTCCCCCAAAAGGGTGAGTCGGTTCCGAGGATTCGTTTTGCTGGTTTTACTGACC
>NZ_QXGJ01000003.1 GCF_003952005.1 Bifidobacterium callimiconis | reverse complement strand
TCGATCTTGCGGCCTTCCTTGGCGCTTTCGTAGCCGAGCGAGGCCAGACGCACGCCGCGGGCGCCGGATTCGAAGTCGTACGGGTAGGGCTTGTGCTCGACGAGGGCGCGCATGTACTCCTCACACTTAACGAAAGAAGCATTATCATGACGAATCCAATTCTTTCGATGAACCAGGCCACCATCAAGTACGCCGATCTCGCCACCGCGCTGCGCGTGTGCTCCGAGGCTGGCTACCAGAGCATCGGCCTGTGGCGCGAACCCGTTGAGGAGGTCGGCCTCGACACCGCCGTCAAGATGGTGAAGGACTCCGGCCTGCGCGTATCCACCATGTGCCGCGGCGGCTTCTTCACCATGGAGGAGGGCCCGGCCCGCCGTGCATCCATCGACGACAACCGCAAGCTCATCGAGGAGACCGCGGCGCTCGACTGCCACGTGCTCGTACTCGTGGTCGGCGGCCTGCCGGAAGGCTCCAAGGACCTGACCGGCGCCCGTCTGCGCATCGGCGAGGCGCTCGCCGAACTCGAGAAGGACGCGCTCGACGCCGGTGTGACGCTGGCCATCGAACCGCTGCATCCGATGTACTGCACCGACCGCGCATGCGTGTCCACGCTCGGCCAGGCGCTCGACATCGCCGCGCCGTTCAACCCGAAGGCCGTGGGCGTGACCGTCGACACCTTCCACATCTTCTGGGATCCGCAGGTGCAGGAGTCCATCGCCCGCGCCGGTCGCGAGGGCCGCATCGCCACCTATCAGGTGTGCGACTGGAAGACCCCGCTCGAGGCCGACCCGCTGCTCAGCCGTCACTACATGGGCGAGGGCGTGATCGACTTCAAGCCGCTCACCGAGGCCGTATGGAACACCGGCTGGCGTGGCGACATCGAATGCGAGCTGTTCAACCAGAAGATCTGGGACACCGACCCCGCCGTCGTGGCGAAGAAGGTGTCCGACGCCTTCGACAAGGAAGTAGCCCCCTACTGGCCGCTCTGATCCTTAGCCTCCCGCCTTTCCTTCCCCTTGAGGGGAAGGTGGCCGTCGAAGACGGACGGATGAGGTGATCGTGCGCCACGGATGCCATGATGCGCCGCACGCGATGTCATGCACTTCATCCGCCGTCTATCCATATCCAACGTATTCTGTGATCGGTTATCAGGCCTTCGTTCCGAATCATCCTTGGAACGAAGGCCTTTCCTTTTCGCTTCGGTTCTCCCCGGCCGGACGTGGCCTATGATGGAACGCGGAATATTTCGGGGCAATGATCAACGGGAGTATGCATGGTCGAGCATCAGACGAGGCGAACGGTTCAGAAGGAGACGGTTCGTGAGGCGCTGCGACAGACCGACGACTTCGTCTCCGCGCAGAATCTGCATCGTCGACTGCAGGACTCCGGCTCCAAGATCGGTTTGGCCACCGTGTACCGTCAGCTCAACGCCATGGCTGCGGCGGGGGAGGCCGACACCATTCGCATGGGCGGTGAGCAGCTGTTCCGCGACTGCGGCGAGGACGCCACCCGGCACCATCATCATCTGGTGTGCGAACGCTGCGGCAGGACCATCGACATCGAACCGCCGAGCGAGGCATGGTTCCGCAAGGTGGCGCGCGACAACGGCTTCACCGTGAGTCACCACATCCTTGAGATCTTCGGCATCTGCGCCGAGTGCGCCGCCGAATCCAAGCGGGGGAGTGAGCGTACGGGCGTGGATCCGGCGACGGTCTGAAGCGGGCGCTGGAATCCACTTAGATCCGTCCGGGCAGGTTTGCCTGAGCCTGAATGCATTCGCATCGTGGACAAGGTTGTTTGCAGTATGAGAACATCTGCTCTTTGGGGTGCCAACATCCCGTTTTCGCACCGATTTTCGGGAATTTGACGCCCCAAAGAGCAGAATTCAGGTATTTGGCGCCCCAAAATGCTCCCGCGTCAAGGTATCTGCACTCATTGTGTCCGCATCGTGGCCGGCCATGTTCGCAAAGCGAGCAAATCGGCGATTCACAGCGTCAAACGGAAGTTTCAATAGGGGTGCGGCGGGTGTTTCGTGCTGTGAATTGCTGATTTCGGGTGTTTTGCGCTGTGAAAACGGTGCGCAGTGGGAACGATGTGCCGTCGAAGGTGGAGTGAGGGCGTGGGTTGGATGTATGGCGTGTGGATGTGCACGTTGGATGGATGCATGCCGTGCGGATGCGTGCCATGTGACTGCATGGCGTTGGGTTCGTGCTGAATGCGCATCGTGCGAATGCGTGCCGTGCGGATGCATGGTGTGTGGCTGTGTGCCGTGTGGATACGCGCGTTGGGTGCGTGCTGAATGCGCGATGGCTGTGCTCGACACGCTGATGATAATGAATCTCATTAAGGCATGTATACTGAGCATCGCAGTTATTGATAACGGATATCAATATGGATTGATCCGGTTGATTCCGACAACGATAGACGATGAGGAATGCCATGATGATGGAGAAGATGTGCGCAAAGTCCAATGGACTGAAACGAGTGGTGGCCGGCGTTGCTGCGCTGGTGATGATCGGCGGGCTCGCGGCCTGCGGCAATGCCGGCTCGAGCTCCGTCGACGGCAACGCGTCCGCGAACGCCGACGGCACGATCGAAGTGGTCGCCAGCATCAATCAGTGGGGATCGGTGGCGCGTGATCTCGGCGGCGACAAGGTGGACGTCAAGTCCATCATGACCGCCACCAACGTGGAGGCGCACGACTACGAGCCCACGTCCTCCGACATCGCCGTGTTCTCCAAGGCGCAGGTGGCCGTGGTCAACGGCGCCGACTACGACTCCTGGGCGTCCAAGGCCGCCGACGCCACCAAGGCCACCGTGGTGGACGCCGCCGAAACCGCGGGAAAGAAGGACGGAGACAACCCGCACGTCTGGTTCTCGCACGATGTGCGTGAGAAGACCGCCGACGCCATCACCGCGGCCTATGTGAAGGCCCTGCCTGACCAGAAGGAGTACTTCGAGCAGCAGCACGAGGCCTGGGAGAAGAAGGAGCAGGCGGTCGAGGACAAGATCGACGCCGCCAAGGCCACGACCCAGGGCGTGCCGTACGCCGCCAGCGAATCCGTGGCCTGGTACCTCGCCGACGATCTGGGCATGACCGACGCCACCACCGACGGCTACAAGAACGCCAGCGCCAATGAGAGCGAACCGTCGCCCGCCGACATCAAGGCGTTCGTGGATGCGCTCGAATCCGGTTCGATCAAGACGTTCGTGCTCAACACCCAGGAGGAGGACTCCACCACCAAGCAGCTGATCGACGCCGCCAAGAAGGGCTCCGTGCCCACGGTCGAGCTCACCGAGCAGATGCCCAAGGAATACGACGACCTCACCGACTGGATGGGCGCCCTCGTCGACGACTTCGCTGCCGCCGTCAAGCAGTAGGGGGCTTTCTCTCTTCCTTCCCCTTGAGGGGAAGATCAGTCAGGCTCTCCACCTTTTCCTTCCCCTTGAGGGGAAGGTGGCCGTCGTAGACGGACGGATGAGGTGATCTCGCCGATGAGACGCACTCCATCCGTCTGTCTGCCCGTCCGCCACGACGGTCAGAATCCGCGCCGACTACCGGCCCAGCGACTGGGCGTTTTCGATGAGCGCGTTCTTCAGATCGCCTTCGAGCTGACGCATCTTCACTTCGGCGGCCTCGCGGTTGGCCTTGCCTTCGCGCTGGATCTGCACGGTCTCGCGCAGCGTGGAGATCAGCTCGGAGTTGACCTTCTCCAGCGTTTCGATGTCCACCACGGAACGTTGGTTCGCCCTCTCCGCCTCCACGGCGCTCTGGTGCAGCGCACGGGCGTTGGCCTGAATGAGCCGGTTGGTCACGTCGTCGGTCTTCTTCTGCAGTTCGAGCGCCTGACGCTGGTTCTCCAGACCGAGCGCGATCACCATCTGACTCTTCCACACCGGGATCGTGGTGGAGATCGTCGTGTCGATCTTGTCGCACACCATCTGGTCGGCGTTCTGGATGATCTTGATCTGCGGCGCGGTCTGCAGGCAGATCACGCTCACGCGGTCCAGATCATCCAGCCGCTTGGCGAACCGTTCCAGCTTCGCCTTGAAATCGGAAAGAATCTGCGCCTGCATCGGGTCCTGCGACGCCTTGGCCTGCTCCTCGAGCTTGGGCAGCTGGTTCGTGTTGAAGTCGTCGAGCGCCTTCTTTCCGGCGAGCACGGTGATCTTGAGATCGCGGTACTGCTCGGCGTTGCGGTCATACATGGTGTTGAACATGCTGATGTCGCTCGTCAGCTGGCTTTGCGCCCGCTCGAGCTGACTGACGATGTCGTCGATCTGCGACGACACCTTCTCGTAACGGCGGCGCAGCTTGGCGATGCTCACGGCCACGGTGCCGAGAATCGGGATCTTCTTCACGCCGCTGAGCTCGGCCTCATCCACGGTGACGAGCAGTCCCTGCAG
This sequence comes from Bifidobacterium callimiconis, assembly GCF_003952005.1. Classification (GTDB taxonomy): domain Bacteria; phylum Actinomycetota; class Actinomycetes; order Actinomycetales; family Bifidobacteriaceae; genus Galliscardovia; species Galliscardovia callimiconis. The sequence goes on along the minus strand of NZ_QXGJ01000003.1, from coordinate 303,017 downwards.
CAGCTCGCCCGCCTGTCCGGCGTCCTTGGAACGGGTGTGGGACAGGATGTCGTCGGCGAAGCTCGAGGTGGCGCGCTGCACGTCCTTGCCGTAGGAGGATTCGATGCCCGAACGCGTCAGATCAAGCGATTCGGCCAGCTGAACCACCCGGGCCTGATCGGCCGGGCTCAGTTTGGCGATCTGCTGGTCGGGGGTGACGGCCACGTCCGCTTCGGCCGTGGTGGGGGTCGTCAGATCGGAGCCGGTGGTCGTGTTCGATCCGGCGAGGTCGCTGAGTGAGATTTCCTTCATGATTGATTGAGCCTTTCTATACGGAACGTTGTGGGGGGGGGGGATTGCGGCTGGTGGCTCCCCTCAGTCGGCTTTGCCGACAGCTCCCCTCAGCGAGGGGAGTCGGAGGACTGTTCCCTCAGCCCTCAGCCCTGCTGCTTCTGCAGGATGGCGATGATGGCCTGCATGGCGTCGTTGCTCGGCAGTTCGGTCACCGACGTCACCTGATCCACCGTGCCCGGCACGCCGAAGCGCTTGATGCCGTCGGTTCCGCTGAAGTTCGCGGACCGGAATCCGTGCTGCTGCCATGCCAGCTTCTGCACATCGTCGCTCTTCAGCAGATTGAGCAGCTTATGTCCCTTGTCGTCGAGCGGGATCAGCATGTGCGTGCTCCACACGGTGGGAGTGGGGTAGACGATCACGATGTCGTCCTTCACCTGCTTCCACGCGTCGGGCTGGTTGACGGCCAGATCGAGCACCTGGTTCTCGTAGCCGATCATCATGGGCTTGGAGCCCACGCCGAGCGTAAGGAACTGGTTGAAGCTGTCCTCCGAGCTGGAGTCCATCCAGCCGGACTTGCCGAAGATCGCCTGGATGGTGGCGCCGTCGCGCTGCACCGAATCGGTGGTCGCCGGCTGTCCGCCGTTGAGCACGTCGGCCACGAGTGCCGCGTATTCATTGCCGGAGTTCGACTTCACCGGGTCGGTGGAGTCGATGCGGAACTGTCCGTATCCGCCGGACCAACCCACGTCGGCCCAGCTCTTGTTGTTCTTCATCGCGTCCACGGCCTTGGCCATGTCGATGTGGTAGACGCCGTTCTCCTGACTCATCAGACCGCTCGCCACGAGCGAATCGGCCACCTGCTTGTGCGTGTAGATCACGATCGGGCTGTTGAACACGATGTCGGCGCCGGACGTGTCGATCTTCTGCGCCTTGCCATATTCCACCGCCACCTTGGACGAGGGGAACAGGTAGCTCATGCCGCTGCGGTCGGCGGTCATCATGTCGAGCGATCCGGCCTTGCGGTAGTCGACGTCCAGGCCGTTCTTCTTGGCGAGGTCAAGGAATTTCTGGTCCTCGAACAGACTGATCTTCTCACCGCCGAGATATCCGGTGACCGTTTCGGTCTTGACCGGCGTGGGCGTGTTTTTCTGCTGCCATCCGCGGAACGCCACAGCGCCGCAGATGACCAGCACCACGACCAGCAGCGCGGCCAGACCTATGATCTTCGATTTTCCGATTTTCACCGATTTCCTCCCTGCACGTTCGACCCCTGCACGTTGCCGTCCGACGTGTGTTCGTGCTGCGCACCCTGCGTCGCCGTCGCCGTGTATCCGTCCATGCTCGCCAGACGAACGATCGCGTCGGAATCGGCGGACAGGGCGAGCGTCTTGGCCTCCACCGCGCGAGACAGTTCACCCGCCGCCGTCTGCTCAAGCACCTGCAGCGCCTCGATGGTCTCCGCGCGCGCCTTGCTGATCTGATCCGTGGCACCGGACTGCTCTACCTCCACGTAGCCGCGCAGCAGCTTCTCGGTCTGCACGCCGTACACGTTCACGTAGTGGCGCAGCGTGTCGTACGACTGCGGGTTGGATTCCACGAACTGCACGAGCGCGCGCGTGGCCACGGCGAAGTCGTCGACCTCCTTGCCCACGAACTGATCGCGCACCTGGGAGCGCAGCTTGCCGATGGCGCTGAGGTTCGCATTGGCGGCGTCGATGGCCTCCACGGCCTTCTGCCCGTTGGGTATGGCGGAGGCGAGCACCTGACCGAGCTTGCGCTCGGGCTGGGTGAGGAAGCCCACGCCCACATAGCCGGCCACGGCCAGAATCAGGGCGACCACGATTCCGGGGATTCCACCGCCGCAGATCCAGAATCCCAGTAGTGCGAGCACCAGGCCCGCGACGAAGCTGGCGATGACGCTGAGCATCAGTTGTATCCCTTCACCTGACGGAACACGGTGGCCAGATCCTCGGTGCGACCGTCGAACACCTTGGCGTTCGACAGGCTCGCCAGTTCGTTGAGCTGGCTGGGATCGGCCTCGCCGAACATGATCGGGAAGATCGGCACCTCATGGCCGTTGGCCTTGTAGTCGGCGGTGAACGCGTCCTTGTTGCCGGTCTGCGACTGGCCGTCGGTCATGAGCACGATCGCCGTGGTGTACTTGGAAAAGTCGCTGGGCATGTTGTCCTTCAGCGCGGCCTCGAGTCCCGCGTAGATGTCGGTGCCGCCGTTCGGCTGGGTGTCGGCTCCCGTGTTCAGGATGGCGCTCGTGTCGGCGCCGGTGGTCTTGGTGGGGCTGAAGGCGTCGGAGGAGAACGGGATGAGCACGTTCACGTCGTCGTTGCCCGGCTCGATGTGGGCCTGCTTGGCCTGATCGGGGTCGAGCGCCGCCTTGAGTCCGCGCACTACGCCGTCCTTGCCCGAACCGTCCATGGATCCGGAGTAGTCCACCACCCATACGGTCCAGCTGGGCTTCCTGAGGATGGTCTGGTAGACGCGCAGCGACGAGTCGATCACGTCGGCCGAGGGCATGGGGATGGTCTTGAGTGCAGACGACGCGGTGTTGATGCCCCATTCGGAGCGGAACGAGTCCTTCACCTTGGCGTTGTCGGCGTAGGTGAGCACGCCGCCGAGGCCGGTACGGCGGCCGGATTCCTCGAACAGCAGCTTGGCGCTCTTGGACTGCAGCGCCTTGCTGAACTCGCCGAATGCCTTGTCGGTCTTCTGCCCGCGGTCCACGTAGCCGAGCGGCGAGTCGGACACGGCGATGCCGTCGGCGGGGTAGATCGCCACGAGCGGATCCTTGCCGTCCTTCGTCAGCTGTTTGTCGGCCTGGATGACCAGCGATTCATAGTTGACCATCGCATCGAACCGGTCGGGGTTGGCCACGACCATGTCCTTGAGCCAGTCGGATGAACCGGACGAACGATCCACGCCCGACAGCAGCGTCTTGACCGAGTTCTGCACGTCGGTCTTGTTGAGATCGTCCTGCGTGAGCGCCTGACCGGTCTTGGCGATGGCGGTCAGGAACGCCAGATAGGCGGATGCGCCCGAGTTCGACTGCGTGGCGCTGGTCATCGAGAACTTCAGCTGCCCGGACTGCACGGCGTCGATGATGTCCGTCGTGGCCACCGACTTGGTCGTGCCGTCGTCATTCGCCCATCCGAGCTGCTGGGCCTTCTTCTTCGCGATGCCGAACACGATCGGCGTGGTGGACGTGCTCTGCGTGTTCTTGACGATGTGCTTGGTGTCGCCCATCGAGATCCACATGCTCGACGCCGGCCATACGGCGTCGTAGTCGCCGCCGCCGTTCTCGAGCGTGTTCATGATGTCGAGCGAACCCATGTAGTCGAGCGTGACGGCCACCTTGGAGTCGTCCGCGGCCTTCTGGATCGCGCCCGCCACCTCACGGTTCTCGGAGCCCGACGCGATCTTCAGCGTGGCGGTGGGGGAGCCGGACTTGGGTTTGAACTCCTGGGTCTTGACGTCGCCCGACGTCGGCGTGGTGGAATACGAGCCGTCCGACACGTTGCCGGATCCGCCGTTCGCGTTATCGTTGCCGCCCGCGCATCCGGCCAGCATCATGGCCGTGGCCAGCACCGTCGCCACCACCGCGACCGTACGTTTTCTCAATGCCTGTGTTATCGATGCGGTTCGTGGTCCGAGCATCCTGTCTCCCCTGTCGAGGCCCTTCCAGCGTCTGTTTGGCGGAAGGGCACATATCCTTATGATCATTGTCGATCGTGAACGTTGCCATAGGAGGGTACGAAGTTGAACGCATGGTGAACTCTGCATGTATTCCGCATATCACGCTGGTAGTTTGCGTATTTCATGTTCCGAACGAGGTGTTCCGTCCGGTTCCGGCGCGCGAGTACAGTACCGTCCCGTGGTTCGCATGCATACGATCAAACGGGCGAGCGCCGACGCCAAGTACCGGCAGATGACGGGCAGCCCGATCCGGCCGCTGATCCTGCGGCTGTGTCTGCCGGCGGTGATCTCCAATCTGGTCACCACCGCCTACAATCTGACCGACACGTTCTTCATCGGACAGCTCGGCACCTCCCAGTCCGGCGCGATCGGCATCGCATTTTCGATCATGACCGTGTTGCAGGCCATCGGATTCTTCTTCGGCAACGGCGCGGGCAACTCCATGAGTCGTGAACTGGGCAAACGCAACGACGATCGTGCGGCCAGACTGCTGGCCGTCGGTTTCGCCGGATCGGTATTGTGCGGCCTGACCGTGGCGATCATCGGACTGCTCACGTTGCATCCGCTGGTCATGATGCTCGGCTCCACCACCACCATCGCGCCGTACGCCGTGCAGTATCTGACGCCGATCCTCATGGCCGCGCCCTGCGTGTGCGGATCGTTCTCGCTCAACGGACTGCTGCGTTATCAGGGTCAGTCGGCGTTCGGCATGATCGGACTGGTGACCGGCGCGCTACTCAACTTCCTGCTCGCTCCGCTGTTCATCTTCGTGCTGCACATGGGCATCTTCGGCGCGGGACTGGCGACCGGCATCTGCCAGACGGTGAGCTTCGTCATCCTGACGACGATGAGCCGCAAATTCGGTGTGATCCGCCTGTCGCTGCGCAACTGCCGGCCGGACGTGCTGCTGCTGCGCGAGATCGCGGGAGGTGGCCTGCCGTCGCTGGTCCGTCAGAGCGCCGGATCGATCGCCACCACCTGCGTGAACATCGCCGCCAATCCGTTCGGAGACGCGGCCATCGCGGGTATGGCCATCGTGATGCGCATCATGCTCGGCGCCAATTCGATCATCATCGGTTTGGGGCAGGGGTTCCAGCCGGTATGTGGCTACAACTACGGCGCCGGCAAATACGATCGTGTGCGTCAGGCCTACTGGTTCTGCGTGAAGCTCGCCACCGGTGTGCTGCTGGCCCTGGCCGTGCTGATCTGGTCGTTCGCGCCGCAGCTGGTCGAGATCTTCCGTTCCGATCCGGCCGTGGTGGCGGTGGGCGTGGCTGCGTTGCATTTCCAATGCGTCACGGTGGTGACCAACGGCGTGAACATGATGGGCAACATGATGAGTCAGACGCTCGGCAAGACCGGCATCGCCTCGTTCCTCGCCGTATGCCGAACCGGACTGTTTCTGGCGCCCGCCGTGCTGATCCTGCCGCACTTCCTTGGCGTGCTGGGCGTGGAGATGGCGCAGTCCGTGTCCGACATCCTCACCTTCGCCGTCACCATCCCCATCCAGCGGTACATCCTCAGATCCCTGCACCGATAAATCGCCCCCTCCCAAGATGCCACGACGAGACTGCACGCGTGACGGTCAGGCTGCATTCAATGGCAGTGTGCTCCCTCCACGGGAGGGAGCTGTCGCGCGAACGCGCGACTGAGGGAGGGCTCAAACCTCAGACACCCGCCCCTCCCGCCCGCCATACCCAATCCACATACTTCTGCATTGCGCAAAAGTATTGGTCATTTCCCTCGGCCCGTGATCAAATGATCCCGATGGGACAAGCCGAAAGCCGGTTTCGGAAAGGATCGATGATATGAGCGCTACGACCACATGGCACACCATTCGCGAGGCGTCGCTGATCTCGGGACTGCCGGAATCCACGCTGCGCTACTACGAGCAGGTGGGCATCATTCCGCCGATCGCGCGCGATCCGAGTTCCGGGCACCGCGCATACTCCGACGCCGATCTCGAGCGGCTGACCACGATCTCGTGCCTGTCGTCCACCGGCATGCCGCTTGACGCCATGCGCGAGTACCTCGCCAACGCGGCGGAAGGGGCCGAGGGCGCCCGTCGTCAGATGGAACTGCTCGACGCGCAGGCGCTGCGGCTTGCCGCCAGGGCCGAGGTTATTCGTATGCAGCAGGCGTACGTGTCGTTCAAGACGCTCTACTGGCGGGCCGTCGCCGAAGGGCGGGCCGATGATGCCCGGCGTCTGCTGGAGGAGAACTCCGACATCGTGGATAAGGTCAAGCATCTGCAGTCCGACGGCAAGGTGACGGGTGGCGTCGGTCGCTGATTATGCCCGTTGCCGGGTGTTTCGGGTGGATCGTACGAAAACGCTGTCGGCGTAGTCGTTGACTTCAAGCGCTCGAGGTCTATAGGACTAGAAGCGTATAGGAAAGGAGCCTCATATGGGCAAGTCAGGCAAGCGAATTCTGGTCACGTATTTCTCGGCGACGGGCACCACGCGGGCGGTGGCCGCACGACTAGCGACTGCGGCCGACGCCGACATCAAGGAGATCGTGCCGGCGCAGCCGTACACTGCCGCCGACATCGACTGGCGTGATCCGTCCAGCCGCTCGAGCGTGGAGAAGCGTGATCGTTCGATCCGCCCGGCGCTCGACCATCCGATCGACGTGACGCCGTACGACGTGGTGTTCGTGGGATATCCACTGTGGTGGGAGACCGCGCCGCGCGTGGTGCGCACATTCCTGGAGAGCCAGGATTGGAAGGGCAAGACCATCGTGACGTTCGCCACGTCCGGTTCGAGCGTGCGCGGCGCCGACGGCGTGCAGCTGCACGATTCCGCGCCCGACGCCGAATGGGAGAAGGGCCGTCGCCTCGCTGCGAACGTGAGCGAGCGCGAACTGGCCAAGTGGGTCGACGAACTGGGGTTGTGAGCCCAGTTCGGAGTCCTGGTCGCGGTTACTTCACGACCTTGAAGCCGCCGGTCCACGGGGTCTGCTCGGTCACGCCGAGGATGATCTGCAGGGCGCCGTAGCCCTCGAGGTACTGGGCGCGCTTGAGCGGGCCGGCGTCCACGGTCTTCAGTCCGGCGGCCTCGATGAACGCGGCCACGGACTTCTTGGCGTCCTCGTCGTCGGAGGCCAGCTGCACCACGGTGGGGGCGCCGTCGTTGACGCCGAGGGCCAAGGTGGCGGCGAACGTGGTGTTGAAGCCCTTGACGATCGTCGACTGCGGCAGCTTGCCGGCCAGATACTCGGCGGCGGACTTCGCGCCCTCCGGCAGAGCCAGATCGAAGGTGGTGAAGTCGATCGGGTTGGCCACGTCCACCACGGTCCTGCCGGCGAGCTGGTCGGCGTAGGCGGCGAGGACCTCGTCGTAGGCGGGGAACGGCAGGGCGAGCACGACGATGCTGCCGGTGATTTCGGCCGCGCCGAACTTCGCGCCGGTCACGCCTTCGGCGGCCGCGGCGGCCTTGTCGGGGTTGCGGTCGATGACCTGCACGGTCACGCCGGCCTTGACGGCGATGCCCGCCACGGCGGATCCGATGTTGCCTGCGCCGAAGATGGTGATGTTGGTCATGATTGCGTTCCTTTCGGGTGGCTGCCGGCGATGGGTGCCGCCGGCGGTTGCGGGTTTGTGTTTTGGATGATCAAGTTATCTCGCTTCGACATATCTCTTTTCGAGATATCTCGCGGCGTTGGCTATGACTATATACCTCGAATAGAGATATGTCTAAACGTGGCGTGTCGAAACGAGGTATGCTAGAGCCATGAGCCTGATAGAAATGATGATTCTGGGGTTTCTCTCGGAGAAATCCATGTGCGGATACGAGCTGCGCAAGAAGATGGAGCAGCTGCAGGGGTATGCGCGCAAATTCAGCGATGGCGCGATCTATCCCGCCACGACCCGTCTGGTGAACGCCGGACTGATCTCGGAACGCTCCGAACCGCGTGACGGACGCCAGCGCCGCGTGTTCACGCTGCTGGACGCCGGCCGCGAAAAGCTGATCGAGGAGCTGAAAGGGGCGAGCGGCTTTTACATTACCGACATCACCAAATGGACCGTCGTACTCACTTTCCTGAGCGTCGTGCCGGACAAGGCCGACCGTGACGCCGTGCTGCGTCGTCGCTACGATCTGCTGAGCCAGCAGGACATCCACTTCTTCTACTGCGACGCCGGCAATCCGCTGTCGCTCGACCAGATAGACGACCCGTACCGTCGCGGCATCATCAAGGTGCACGACGCCGAGATCGCCGCCGAGATCGCATGGCTGCGCGACGAGCTCGGTCTGGAGTCGGACGGCAAATAAAAAAATCCGCGATTCACAGCATCATTGCCCCGTCATCGGGGTCGGAAAACTTCCGAATGACGCTGTGAATCGCGGATTTTTGCCATAGACCTACCAGCGCACGGAAATACGCTCGCCGATGTGCGCACCGGCGTCGGCCGCGGTCGCCTCGTCAACGATGGCGATGGCGTAGTCGGCGTAGCTGATGACACTGTTGCCCTCATCGTCCGTGGTCAGCTCCTCGCCGGCCAGCACGTAGCGGCCGGTGTGCTCGCCATCGGGCAGGAACTCGGCGGCGGGGGACACGAACGTCCAGCGCACGTCGTTACGCTTGCGGATCACGTCGAGCGCCGCGCCCTGGGCCTTCGACAGCGGCACATACTCGGCCGGGAACTCCGGGGTGTCGAACAGCTGCAGCGTGTGCTCCGGGTTCACGTACAGGCTTCCCGCGCCGCCGACCACGATCAGTCGGGTGCTGGTGCCGGCGAGCGCGTCCGCCAGATGGGCGATCGACTTGGAATGCTGATCCAGCGTGTCCGGCGTCCACGCGCCGAACGCGTCGACGACCACGTCGAATCCGGCGAGATCGGCCGCAGTCAGATCGAACAGATCCTTGACGATGGCGTGCGGCGCGACGGTCCGATTCTCGCCGCGCACGACGGCGGTCACGTCGAGGCCGCGATCGACGGCCTCCTTGACGATGAGACGGCCGGCCTTGCCGTTGGCTGCGATGACTGCGATCTTCGTCATGGGTGTGCTCCTTGTATGTGTGGTGTTCCTTGGCGACTCTTGTGCAGCCGCCGATGGAACAGTACGATATTGAAGTACATTCAAAAACGGAAGAAGGCACCTGAAAGTTCCATAGTTACCAAAAAGGAACTATTGTGCAATTCCAACGATCTGACGAGGTGTGAACATGGTCGATATCACTGCGCTTCCGGCGTGTCCCGTGGAGACAACGCTCACATTGATTTCCGATAAATGGAAGATCCTCATCGTGCGCGACCTGCTCGACGGCACCAAGCGCTTCAGCGAACTGCGGCGGTCCATCGGGCACATCTCGCAGAAGGTGCTCACCGCGAACCTGCGGCAGATGGAGACCGACGGTCTGGTGAGTCGCAAGGTGTACGCCGAGGTACCGCCGCGCGTGGAATACTCGCTGACCGACACTGGCCGTAGTCTGCAGACGGTGATCGACGCCCTGTGGGATTGGGGCGAGCAGTACAAGGAGCGTGTGGGCGTTGCCTGAATCCCGATGCCGGCCCCGATGCTGGGCGATCGTTCGTCGTCGTTCGATCATCCACGGCTATGGCATGATTCGTGATTCGCAGCACCTTTGCCCCGTCGGTGGGGGTGGAGAACTTCCGAAAGACGCTGCGAATCACGGTTGTATCGGCTATTGGCCGTTCTCGCTCACCGAGTCGGCCACGGCCGCCACGAAATCGCGGACTGCCGGCGTCGGATGCTGCGCGTACAGCAGTCCGTACGGCACGGTGATGTCCCAATCCATCGGAATCAGCCGGATGGACGGATGGAAGTTGTGCCAGATGCTCTTCGCCAGCAGCAGATCGCCGGACTGCGCGCACTCGTTGAACGCGTCGAACTCGTACCGCTGCAGATCCACGAGCTCGACATCGGGATTGACCGCAAGCCGTGTCCGTGCATCATCCAGCGCATCGCCACCGCCGATCGGCGGCAGATGCACGCGCTGGCCGGACAGATCATCCACGGTCAGCCGTGCCCGATTCGCCAGCCGGTTTGTCAGCGGCACGCCCATGCACAGCTGGTATTCGGCCAGCTGCACCGCCTGGCACGGATGGTTCCAATTGGTACGGGAGAACCCTGTGACCACCACGTCCACGGTGGCGCCCAGATGATCGAGCTCGTACAGGAATCCGTCCGGCGCGTCCGACAGCGGCACAAGCTCAAGGCGGATCGGGGGATTGTGCGCGGCCATGGTCGGGGCGAGCCGCGACCACAGGTCCAGCAGCGCGGTGGCCGGGCGCAGCAGGGAGACGCCGAGGCGAATGCTGGCATTGGCGCTCGTCATCCTCTGCGCCCGACGTAGCGCATGCTTCGACTCATCGATGATGTCGTAGGCGTCGGCGACCAGCGATGCTCCGGCCGGGGTGAGCGTCACGCCGGCACGTCCTCGCTTGAACAGCGTGAGATGATGCTCTTGCTCGAATCCGTTGACTTGCTTGATGAGCGCCGGCGTGGAGATGTGCAGATGTGCCGCCGCCCGGCCGAAGCTGCCGAGCTCGGCCGAGGCGAGGATCGCGTCGAGGCGTCTGTCGTACATGTGGGCTCCTCATATGTAAACCCATGGTTTATGAATTATGAACCACAAGCATTTATAAACCGTTATTTTCCAACTGTTTCCGAGAATATCATGGCTACTGCAATAACCGAACGAACATACAAATCGCTGTAATCCAAGTCAGGGGACATATGACGGATTCCATCAGAACGACGGCCATGAACGTGCCGCATGCGTCGAATGCAACGAACGCCGCGCAGCCGAACGACGGCACCGCATCCCGCGGCGATCGTCTCTCCTCCAACCTCACCACGTTCGCGGCGGCGGTCGCTTCGTTCCTCGCCGGCATGGACGTGCTCATCGTCAACGTGGCGCTGCCCACCATCGCCGCGGAGCTCGGCGGCGACATGGCCGTGCAACAGTGGGTCGTCGACGGCTACACGCTGCTGTTCGCCGCGCTCCTGCTCCTCGCCGGCAGTCTGACCGACCGATTCGGCGCCAAACGGCTGTTCCTCGCCGGCGCCACCCTGTTCGGCGCGGCCTCGCTGTTCTGCTCGTTCGCCTGGTCCATGACCGCGCTCGTGGCCGGTCGATGCCTGCTCGGCGTGGCGTCCGCGCTGATCCTGCCCGCGTCGATGGCGCTCATCAACGAGGCCAACCCGAACCCGCGCCGACGCTCGTGGGCGCTGACCCTATGGGGCGCGGGTGGCGCGTCCGCATCCGCGGTTGGCCCGCTGCTCGGCGGCCTGCTCACGCCGATCCACTGGAGTCTCGTGTTCGACATCAACGTGCCGTTCTGCCTCATGATCTTGGCGGTCGCGCATTGGATCAAGCCGTCGCCGCACCGGGCCATCCGCTTCGACTGGCTCGGTCAGACGTTGTCGTTGATCGGCCTGACCGCGCTCGTCGCAGGCATCATCGAAGTCGGTTCGATCGGATTCGCGGTACCCGCCACGCTCGCGCTGCTGGCGGCCGGACTGATCGCGCTCGCCGCGTTCCTGCTCTCGCAGAAGAAGGTCGCCGCACCGATGATGCCGCTGAACCTGTTCCGTGTTCGCGGCATGCAGGTGGCGTTGCAGATCGGCTTCATCATGATCTTCAACTGGTACGGCATGGTGTTCATCTGCACGATGTTCCTCCAGAACGAACTGCACATGACCCCGTTCGCCGCCGGACTCGTGTTCGTGCCGTCCGCATTCGTCACGATCATCGGCAACCTCGCCGGCGGACAGATCATCAACGCCCGCGGATCCAAGTTCTCGATCACGCTCGGACTTGCGATCATGATCGTCGGCTTTCTGATCGAATTCCTCACGCCCGCGCCGATCCCTGTCTGGGTGATCGCCACCGGGCTCAGCGTCGTCGGATTCGGCGCGGCCATCACCACGCCGTCCGCCGCCGGCGTGGTGCTCAAAAGCGTGGACTCCGCGCAGGCCGGCATCGCCTCGGCCATGTTCAACACGTTCCGTCAGGTCGGCGGCGCGATCGGCGTGGCCGTATTCGGCGTGATCGCCACATTCCTGCCCAGCCTCACGCTCGCCCTGCGCAGCGTGTTCCTCGCCTCCGCGATCCTGCTCGCCTACGTACTCGTCTTCGAACTCCTTCGCTGGCGTGATCGCTGACCAACATGCGACCCTATGACCGAATCGTGATCAATACGGTCATAGGGTGAGTCGCATGACGCAAACGGTGCAATGGGATTCGGAACAGTATCTGCGATTCAGGAACGAGCGCACGCAGCCGTCGCGTGATCTGGCGATGCAGCTGCCGCCGGACGACGGCGAGGTCCGCCGTGTGCTCGACATCGGCTGCGGGCCGGGCAACAGCACCGCCGTACTGCGCGATCGCTATCCGCATGCGGAGATCCTCGGCGTCGACAGCTCCCCGGAGATGATCGACGCCGCACGCAAAGCTCACCCCGACATCGACTTCGCATTGTGCGACGTGTCGAAAACCGAAGACCTTGACGCACTGCCGCACGACTTCGACGTCGTGTTCTCCAACGCGTGCATCCAATGGGTGCCGGACCATCCGCGGCTCATCCCCGCGCTGCTCGGGCTCCTGCGCCACGGCGGCATACTCGCCGTACAGACGCCGATGAACTACGAGGAGCCAATCCACCGCATCATCGCCGACGTCGTGCACACGCCGCGGTACGCCGACCGGCTCCCGCAGCAACGCGAATTCTTCAACCTCACCCCGCCTGAATACTGGGAGCTGCTGCACGGCAGCGATCTGGTGGAGGCCTTCCGCATCTGGAAGATCACATACATGCACAACCTGCCCTCGCACGCGGCCATCATGGACTGGTACCGCGGCACCGGACTGCGGCCATACCTGCAGGCGCTCGCGGACGACGCCGAACGCGCCGCCTTCGAGGACGAGATCTTCCGCCGCGTGCGCGACGCCTACCCCACACAGTCCGACGGCAGCATCATCTTCCCCTTCCCGCGATTCTTCCTCACCGCCGTACGCGGATAGTAGGGCATTGCCTGGCGACTCGGCGCGGCGGCTCGCGTCATTCGGGAATCTATGGGTTCTGCGCGGAGAGGAGCTCCGTCATTCGTCTCGGGCTGACGCAATGCCCGGGGAAGTGTTCGATGAGCTTCCGATCGGACGTGATGACAACGTCGCAATGCGATTGGTGCGCGGCGGCGATGATGAGATCGTCCGCGAAGTCGTCATGGCGGTCGCGTAGCAGCATGGCCTCATCGCATGTCGTCTGATCGATGGCGACGATGTCGCAGATCCTGCGGGCAAGCTCGACGCAATGCCATGGTATCCGTCGTGTGACCATGCGTATCGTGGCCGCCTCCAAAGGGGAACGGTCGCCGGCACTGGCCTCTGATCGGGCTTCGGTGTTCGCGTCCATGTGGCCGAACTGTCTGCGAATCATCATCTCGGAAATGTAGGCGATGTCTTTCAACGATGTGGATGCGCAAAGCAGAGTGACATCGTGGAGCACGCACATCTTCAGCATGGTCGTTACGTGTTCCGCCGCATCGTTCCTGCGCATGAGATGATCCAGCAGAACATTGGTATCCAGGAGTGCGCGGCGTGGGGAAGTTCGGGGAAATGCGTCGGGTGTGCTCCCGTGATCGCTGCCGATGCTGCCATCGAGGGGATCGGGTGGCGGGCCGCCGGTTGGCAAGAGGGCGGTCATCATTCGCCCCTCTCCATGGCGAGGTACTCGTCGAGGCGCTGGCCGTACATGGCATCGCCGATGTCGCTGGGCGATTCGTCATCAAGCAGATCGCCGAACGGGTCGTCCGAGGCGTCGATGGCGCCGACCTGTGCGAGCTCCTTTTGGGCATATCCGGCCGATTCGTCGATGAGGGCCAGCTTGCGTAGCCGTTGTCGCTGCCGGGCCTCCTCCTCGGCGGTGGTTTCCAGTAGGGGCAGCTGCTGTCGGTCGGCGATATACGACCAGACGGAACGGATCATGTCGCTGGCCGACGCGCCGTTTCTGCGTAGAACATCATCGACGGTCGCCTTGAGCTGCGCATCGATGCGCACATTCATCTGCACGGTCGTCATGATAGGTTTCCTCTCGCTCGTCGTTGATGCTGCTATACAGTATAGCAGCATCAACGACGAGCGAAAGCGGCGCAGATGCATGCCTTGCAAAAACGACGATCGGCCGACTCTCGGTAACGCCCGGCTGTGCCGGTTACGCCCAATCGTCGGCCTCCTGAATGTAGCTTCCGGGGGAGCAGAGTACCTTTACCGTGTCTGGCAATAATGTTTCTGTGCTCGACGATGACGTTTCCGAGTCGTCGACCAACCCGCTGACCATCTTCTCCGACCTGTCGGAACGGCCGCAATACAATCTGCCGGGACTGCCGCTGTATGGTCGACGTGACAATCTGCGTCGGTTCGGCTACAGGATCGTCTGCCACTGGCATCGCGACTTCGAATTCATCCACGTGGTCTCCGGCGAGACGATGCTGGTCGTCAACGGCGAGACGAGAAGGATGCGCGCCGGCGAGGGCGTGTTCATCAACTCGCGACGACTGCACTACCTGTTTTCCGACGAACGCGAGGACTGCCGATTCGTGACGGCGATGGTCGACCCGGTGTTCTTCGGCGGACTGTGGCCGGATCTGGCGCGCGCGATGCTGGGCCGCATGGACGACGATATGAGCGACTACGTGATGCTGAACGCCGATGAGTCAGCCGATCGTAAACTGCTGTTCGGCATCGATGGATTCGAACGGACGATGGGTGCATGCGTGCATGACCGGCTGCGTTCGCTGGATGCCGTATCGCAGGCGGCCACGCTGTGTTCGCTGGCGTTGGAGCGGGTGGTGGAGGTGCCGAAACCCATTGACGGAAGTGCCGGGCGGCGGATCTCCGGCCGGGCGGGTTCCACGCCTCCTTCCTCGCCTGATTCGCTGCGCACGTTCCTTGCCATGGTGGCGTTCATCCATGCCAATATCGCGTCGAAGATCACGCTTGACGACATCGCCCACGCCGGACTGGTCGGCCGCCGGGCGTGCTGCGAGCTGTTTCGCCGTCATGCCGGTCGTACGCCGAACGAGTATCTGACCGACTATCGCATCGGCAAGGGTCGCGAACTGCTGGCTGGCGGCGATATGGCCGTCGGCGAGATCGCCGCGGCGTGCGGCTTCTCGTCGACCGCCTATTTTGGTTACGTGTTCCGCCGACGCATGGGCTGCTCGCCGAGCGAATACCGTGCGCGGGAGTGCGAATAGGCTGAGTCGGTCGCTGATCGTCGGTTGTCGGTCGTCGGGAGGTCTCGTTCCGTCGATGAGTATTGTCGGTGCGGACGGTTAGCGTGGTAGCCCATGTGTTCCTTGTGTTGCGTGATGGCGGGTGCCTGCCCGCAGACCGGCGGCCTTCCCGGCCGGTGTTAGTCGATGCCGCCATGTTCTCGGACGTGTCTCTGCCGGCGTCGTCCAAATCCGGCGAACCCGGGATATGGCAATATTCATCGTCATCATGACCATCGGCGCACGCCACGTAGTGCACTGCACATGCATTGCACATCGCACACGCATTGCACATCGCACATTCGTTTATTCATTCATCGAATGAAGTGGTTCCCGTGTGCGCCGTAACACAGAAAGCATACCCGAATCATGTCTGGGAATACCCAATCCGTAACGTCCACCGTACCGGAAACCGCATCGGCGGATCCGCGCGAAAACGGCTGGATACGCCACGTCACGCTACTGCTCACCGGTCAGGCGTTCTCGCTGCTCGGCTCCAACATCGTGCAATACGCCATCTGGTGGTGGATCGTCATGCAGGAGAAAAGCGGCTGGTCCATGCTGCTCGCCACCCTGTTCGGCGTGGTGCCGCAGGGTGTCGTGTCGATTTTCGGCGGGTCCATGGCCGACCGGTACGATCGCAAGCGACTCGTCATGCTGCCGGACCTTGTCATCGCCGCCGTCACCGTGCTGCTGTCGGTGAGCTTCGCGACCGGCTGGGCGAATCTGTCGCTGATCTTCGCGGTGCTGTTCATCCGATCGGCGGGCGGCGGCATCCAAACGCCCGCCGTGCAGTCGTTCATTCCCGACGTCGCGCCCGCCGGGAAACTGCTGCGCGTCAACTCGATCTACGGCATCATCAACTCGGCGAACCTCATCGTCGCGCCGGCGGCGGCCGCCGTGCTCATCAACATCGTGCCGCTATGGTCGATCCTGCTCGTCGACGTGACGACGGCCGTGATCGGCGTCGGATTCGTCGCACTGATCCGTGTGCCGAAAAGACCGGCGGCGGTACGGCACGATCAGGACGGCGCGATGCCGGCCGCAACCGACGGCGCGAGTCCGATCGTCTCCGGCATCCGCCGTACGTTCGCTGATCTCCGGGACGGCTTCGCCTACACGATGAAACACCCGTACCTGCGCGGCGTGATCATCGGCGACGCGCTCACCTGCATCATGTCTGTCGCGCCGATGAACCTTACGCTGCTGCTCATGACCCGCGAATATGACGGCATCGATCTGAACCTTGGATTCGTGAACTTCACCACCGCGTCCGACAAGCTCGCCGCCAACGAACTCGGGTGGAGCATCGGCATGCTGATCGGCGGCGCGCTCATGTCGTCGATCGGCGCACGGATGCTGCACAGCAGCCGCATGCAGATGCGTATGGCGGCGTGCGCGGTCTCGCTTGTGGGCCTGAGCATCGTCGGCCTCGGCATCGCGCCGAATCTGCTCGTGTATCTTGTCGTCGACGTGGTGAGCGGCGTGGCGTCGGCCATGTGCCTCGGCCCGGTGCGCACCATCATGCAATCCGAATCCGACGAGTCGATGACCGGTCGCGTGTTCGGACTCGACACCACGATGACGACGTTCGCGCTGCCGATCGGCATGCTCGTCTTCGCGCCCCTCGCCGACGTGATCCCGATCGGCTGGGTGTTCATCGCCGGCGGCCTGCTTACCCTGCCCGGAGCTTGGTACATGCTGCGAATCTCGCGGATCGACATCGACCGCTGACCGGGTACTGCAACGAAAAGCGCGTGACGCGTTGCGGGGCCGTCAGGTCGCCTGGCAGTCGGTGTGGTAGCGGTCGGCGGTGGCGACGCCGTGAAGCATGAGATCGGTCATGATGTCGGCGAGCTCGCCGTCCGGTACGTCCATGTCGTGCAGTACCCACTGGCTGACCACTTCGCAGATCGCGCCAGCCCAATAGGCGGCGGCGTACCGTGGCCCGACCTCATGACGGAAGGCGCTGCCGTTCATGCTCGCACGCATCCGTTCGCGTAGCCGGTCGGCCTGTCCGGCCCGCAGGATCAGCCGGTACTGCGGGGCGATGCGGCGCACGCCGGCCAGCATGGTCAGCCATGCCTCGCGGGTCTGCGTCATCGGATCATATCGGAGCAGACTGCGGTTGATCTCCTCGAAGATGGCGGTCAGGAAACCGTCGAGAATCGCCTCCTTCGAGGCGTAGTTGCGGTAGTAGGCGTTGCGGGAGACGCCGGCCCGCCGCGCGATGTCGGTAACGGTGATGGAGGCGAACGATTTCGTCTCCATCAGTTGAATAAGCGCCCCTTCGATGCATTCGCGCACGAAGGCGTTGGACTCCTCGTTGTTGCGATGCAGCGTGGCCAGTCGGCGGTCGTCGGGGCGCGCGTCGGATCGGACCTCGGTATATCCACCGGATTCACCGGATGAGCGGGAATGGTCGTTCGTCGCCATGTCACAGTTCCTTGCGTTCTGTCATCGCCGAGCCGCAACGGCTTGCGGCGGTTGTTCGTCGATGATTATCGTCGGTGATGTCACATCTGTACCACCATAATCGGGAAAGCGAACAACAGCCATGAACGACGCCCATCGCAGCAAGATCATCCTCGTTACCGGCGCATCCAGCGGCATCGGCAAACGGACCGCGCTCGCACTTGCGGCACAGGGGCACGTCATCATCATGCATGGTCGAAACCCGCGCAAGACACGGGAGGCTCGCGACTGGGTCGTCGAGCGAACCGGCAATCGCAACGTGCACGCCCGCGTCGCCGATCTGTCGCTGATGAGCGAAGTCGCGCGGTTCGCCGATGACATCGCCGCGAGCTTCGATCATCTTGACGTGCTCGTCAACAATGCCGGCGGACAGTTCGGCTCCGTCCGTGAAACCACGGCGGAAGGCCACGAGAAGACGTTCGCCATCAACACGCTCGCGCCGTTCCTCCTGACGAACCTACTGCTGCCGTTGCTGGAACGCAGCCCATCCGCGCGCATCGTCACCGTCGCCAGCGAATCCTACCGTCAGGGCGGGCGCCCGATTCTCGACGACATCGAATTGGAACGCAGCTATTCGATGCCGCGCGCTTACGGTCTTTCGAAGCTGTATGTCTGGTGGCTCATGCGTCAGTTCGATGCGCGGCTCAAAGCGGACGGTGTGCGCAACGTCACGGTGAACACGGTGGAACCGGGGTCCGCGGTGACTGCGCTGCAGCGGGAGTCGATCCGCAAATCACTGTGGATGCTGCCGTTGCTCATCCTATGGCTGCCGTTTATCCGCACCGCCGCCCACGGTGCGCGCACCAGCGTGCTTATGGCGACCGACCCGTCGGTGGAAGGCGTGAGCGGTGAATTCTGGGGCAATGGACGCCGTAAGCGCATCAGCGCCAAATGGTTGTCGGAGGAAGGGGAACGCCGCATCTGGGATTATTGCGCGCATGCCTGCGCGCCGTATCTCGGTGAGGCGTCCACGTTGGCCGGTCGGGGTACGGGCGAAACGGGGTTGTGGCCTGAATCCTGAGGCGTTATGCAGGGGATCTCCGGCGGGATTGAGCCGAATCGATTGATTTGACTTGTCTAACTCGGTGTTCTGTGTGGATTTAAGGGTCATGCGGACACCAATCCTCGAGTTCTGTGCGGAGAAAACGGCATAGGCGAAGTATGGCCGTTGGAATTCCAAGGGTCATACTTCGGATTTTGCTCCAGCGGCGCACAGAACTCGAGGATTGGTGTCCGCGGCCCGGGAAAATCCGCACAGAACTCGAGGATTGCCGTTGATATGGCCCGCACGGGGCGGTTCCAGGGTTGAGGGCGAGAGCGGGGGCGTGGAATCGTCGGATGGGCGCCGCGCGATCAAATCGCTGATCAACGTCGATACGATCCGAGCATGGACCCGAAAGCAATGCCCGATACCTATGGAAAAGCGGCTCCATCGTACGATGGAGCCGCCCGCTATGAATGTATGAATGCGCATGCGTCTCGTGCGAGCCACGAACTACTTGGACAGGAACTCCTGGTAGTTCTTCGCGGCCTCGGTCAGCGCCTCGTCGGAGATGCCGAAGGATGCGAACGTCACGAACGGCTTGACCCAGGTGGCGCCGATGTGGTGGGCGGTGCCGTCGAACGGGATGAGCACCTGATCGATGGTGTAACGGTTGTCGCCGTCCGGCTGGTACTTCGACTCGGGCGAACCGGTGGAGACGGCCACCGCGAACTCCTTGCCCTCGAACGCGTGACCGTCGCCGCCGTACGCCCAGCCGTGCTCAAGCACCTCGTCCTCCCAGGTCTTCAGCAGTGCGGGGGAGGAGAACCAGTACAGCGGGAACTGGAACACCACGCGGTCGGCGGCCTCGACGGCGGCCTGCTCGGCCTTGACGTCGATCTTGCCGTCCGGGTACAGCGCGTACTCGTCGCGCACGGTCACGTTCGGCGTCTTCTCGGCCGCGGCGGCCAGAGCTGCGTTGACGTGGGACTGGCCCTTCAGATCGGGATGGAATACAAGCACCAGAGTCTTCATGGGATATCTCCTTCGCTATATGGATGTCGATGTACGGTTCATACTAATACCTCGAAACGAGATATTGAAGTGCTGCATCCACTTTCTCAGACGATTCGCCGAAACGTTGGTGTATACGTTCTGGGCGAACGTTGGCGGAAAGTGCATGCCCGGAGTGGTCGTCTCGTGTGGTCATCTCGTGTGGTCGTCTCGTGTGGTCGTCTCGCGGGTGGCCGCCGTCGTGGGCGTGGGTGTGGACGCGGGGCGTAGGTGCGGGGCGTGGCAGCGGTCTCACCACGGCAGCGGCTGGCCGTCGCGGAAGAAGCCGCCGGTCGGACCGTCGTCGGGCAGCATGGCGGCCCAGGTCACGCTTTTTGCGCTCACCTCGACCGGGCGACCGAACATGCCCGAGCCGAACGTGTCGGTGATGTCCGGACAGGCCGCGTTGACGAGGATATGGTCCTTGGCCAGCTCCTTCGCGGTTTTGATCGTCAGGCCGTTGAGTGCCAGCTTGGAGAGGCCGTATCCGGAGGCCGGGATGCCCATCGCGCCGTGCAGGAACCCGTACTGCGGGTCGCCGTAGGAGCCGGCGCCACTGGACACGTTGACGATGCGGCCGTGCTCGGACCTGCGCAGCAGCGGGATGAACTTCTGCGTGACGTTCCACGTGCCGATCACGTTCGTGTCGAGCACCGCGCGCATCTCGGCGAGATCCTGCTGCTCGACGGACGCTCCCGCGCGCATCGACGCCGCGTTGTTGACGAGCACGTCGAGCCGGCCGAACCGGCGGCCGATCTCCGCCGCGGCCGCGGAGACGCTGACTTCGTCGGTCGTGTCCATCACCACGTAGTCGGCGGAGATGCCGGCATCGATGAGCTCCTGCGTGAGTTCGGCGAGCTCCGGCCGGCGCGCGGCGAGAATCACGTGGTATCCGGCCTCGCCGAGCTGACGGGCCGTCTCATAGCCCAGTCCGCCCTTGCGGCCCGAGCCGGTGATCAGTGCGATCTGCATGATTGCGTCCTTTCCGTTTCCCGTTGCTGTTTTCGTTGTCGTGCCGTGATGCGTTGCGGTGTTCCGGTGTGCCGGGGTAGTTCAGAACGTGCGGCCGAGCTCGCGCGCCTTGTCCAGATACGGCGTGGCGGCCACCTGACCGGGGGCGAAGACGCCGGCGGCCAGCACCGAGCCGCGGATCTTCCATTCGAGGCTCTCGCCGAAGCACATCTTGTAGTAGGCGAGCACGTCCTTGACGAGCACCTCCTCCGGGCTGGCGCCGGCGACCAGCAGCGCGGGCTCCTTGCCGGCCAGATCGTCGTGCGCGTCGAACGGCATGCGGTCCATCACCGCCTTGAGCTGTGCGGAGAACTGCATCCGGTAGGTCGGCGTGGCGATCACGATGCCGTCGGCAGCCTTCATGGCGTCCATCACCTGCGTCATGTCGCCCTCCGGCTGGTCCGGGGCGGTGTACGGCGCGATGTTCATGTCGGCGATCTCGAGTTTCGTCGCGGTGTTGCCGGCCGCCTCGACGCCCTCGATGAATGCGTCGGCGAGCATGTCGGCGTTACCGCCCTTGGTCGGGCTGCCCTGAATGACGAGGATGTGCTTGCTTATGATTGCTCCTTGCGCGAGATTGCGCGGAATCGAATCGACCGGAATCGCTCCGATTCGCAATAGTCGTTTTCTCGAACCATGTCTAGAATACATAAGTACATATACTTTTCAACCTAGGTATAGAAAACTGATTTTTGGAATACGGCGATGTTAGGATGGGGAAACATGAGCGAAAACGTTGGAATCACCGCGCCGACCTGCGCCATCGGCTATGCGTTCAAGGCGATCGAAGGCAAATGGAAACTGCCCGTCATGTACGTTCTGAGCGAACATGGCACGGCGCGATACAACGAGATCAAGCGCGAGCTCGGCATCACCAACATGATGCTCACCAACACATTGCGCGATCTCGAGGAATTCGGGCTGGTCAACCGCGTCCAGTACAACGAGGTGCCGCCGCGCGTCGAATACTCGCTCACCGACAACGGCTACGCGATCATCCCCGCCCTCAAGGAATTCGAAAAATGGGGCCAGCTGCTGCTCGACGCCAAGCCCGAGGCGGAGGAGGGCGAAAACGAAAACGACTGACGGGAATCTGTTTCCGGATTCCCGTCAGTCTCCTTCACATCGGCGGTCATGCCGTTACCGGCCGGCGCGTGGATCGGCCAGTCCGTGGTTCAGTATGGTGAAATTCGTGAAGTAGCGCTCGCCTCCGTCGCCGGTGGGGGGACTGCGCCTCGAAGCCGACGTTCATCCATCGGTCGAACGGCACCGAGCACAGGCGTGACATGAAGTAATGGTCGCCATCGAAGGAATAGTGGATGGAGAATACGTCGCCCGTGCGGGCGAGCTGAAGCCAGACGGCATCGCCGGGCACGGTGACGCCGTAGCAGTCGTCGGAGGTGCCGTTCGTCACCACGGTCACGACCGACTGGAATCCGTAGTCGCCCTGCTCGAAGCACGCCTTGACCCAGTGGGTGTCGTCCTGATAGGCGAAGAGCGCCCCGCCGTCGAATTTGCTCTCGTGGTGCAGCGACACCTTGGCCCTGCAGATGAAATCTCCTTCGGTCGGCTGGTAGGCGAAGGCCGCGTCGGCGATCACGCTGCCGTCGACGGGGTTCACGAAGAAATCCCTGCCCGGCTCGGCCTTCATGGCCAGCACATTGCCCCTGATATCGAATCTGCAGTCTCCCTGAAGCATGATCGCGTTCCTTTCCGGTCGCCGGGATCGTTCGGCGTGCATGGGTGTCCTCCGCCGACGAATCGCGGCGAATGCGACTACCGCCTCAACGGTGGAGAGGCGATCCGTCTGCGGCAGGGCGACGGCGTGTTCGTGAACTCCGAGACGCTGCACTCGGCGGACAACCCCTCGCCGGGAGCCGTCATGAGCTGCGTCACGTTTTCGCCGCTGTTCCTTACCGGGCAGCCTTCCGGCACGATATATGCCGATCACGTGCTGCCGGTGCTGAACCGTCGGTTCGCCGGCATGCGGCTGCAGGCGGACCGGGACGCCGACGTCGTTGAAGAGATACGCGCCATCACGGCATTGGGTGTGGGCGGTGACACGGTGGCGTTGGAATACGTCGAGCATGTGGCGCGACTGTGGCGTCTGGCGCTTGCCGCGTTCGGGCGTCAGACCATCGGGACCGCGGGCGCGATCGAAATGCGTCGCGGACGGCGGATGCGGACCATGCTCGCGTTCATCCAACAGCATTTCGGCGATGACATCGACGTCGCCGAAATCTCCGACAGCGCGGGAATCGGCCGGACCGAATGCTTCCGTCTGTTCAAGCGCCATACGGGCGCTGGCCCGGGCGACTATCTGTTGGCCTACCGGCTGCGTCGGGCGGCCGTGATGCTGGCATCCGGTGGGGGAGGGGTTGCCATCGTCGGACGACGATGCGGGTTTCGGGATGCGAGCTACTTCGGCAAACGATTCAAGGAACGCTATGGCGTCACTCCGGGCGAATACCGTGCCCGGCATCGAACGTGAGACGCGGCCGTCTATCGCTAGCCGAGCAGTACGAACGCCATGGCGATGGTGGCCAGCAGGGTCGCCACGCCGAACGCCGAGAAGATGATGCCTACGGCCGACGTGTAGTTCGGCACCCGCTGCGCGAACGCGTGCGCCGGATTCGCCGGATCGTAGTACACGGGCATCGTGCTGCCCTGCGGCCACAGCTGCTGCGCCATGGTCCGGTAGTTCGTGACCATGCCGGAGCGTATGTGCAGCACGTCCCTGTCCGACACGTAGGCGCCGGAATCCACGTAGGGGTTCAGCGGCGTGATCTTGGAGGTGGTGACGTATCCACGGAACCGGCGGTTGACCTTATAATCCCGGCCATCCACCTGATAGCCGATCACGGGGTAGAACTGGTCCCCGCCGGGGAAACGGTAGTCGATCACCCAGCCGGTGGTCACGGCCGTGCAGCGACGCGCCCTGCCGCGTTGGACGGCGATGACGGCGATGCCGGCGATAAGCAGAGCCAGTCCGGGAAGTCCGAGGGTGGCGAGCATCAGGATTGCGATCTGCGTGTGCGTCATTGCGGTTCCGTTGCCTTCGTTCGTGTGAATGTTGCGGTATATGGGCTAAATCTACTCCGCTGGCTCCGATTCTTCCAGATGCCCCGATCGATTCGAGACTCCGGTCCGTGCTGCATTCGGTTCCGGCTGATCGTCGGTGATGTCGGGCAGAGAGTTGATGAGGTGCGAGACCGTTTCCGGCAGACGGGTGCGGGCGATCCATTGGGCGCCTTCGGTGTTGAATAATGCGTTGGCGTTGGACAGCACGCCGAGAATGCCGTTGGATGCGAAGTCGACGATGAGCTGTTGGCCCGGGTTGAGCAGTTGGCTATCCAGCCCGATCAGGTCCATCCAGATGTCGACGATGAAGTTCTGCAGCTGCTTGGTCAGCCCGGTCGAGCCGTGCGGTCCGGTGATGAGCGAGACCTTGTGTACGCTGCGCTGGTATTGCGGAACGTTGATGAAGTGGCTGTATTCGTGATGCAGGTCGATGTCGTCCGGTTTGCGGATCAGCCGGGTGATGAATGCGATCAGTCCCGCATCCTGATAGATCGAAGCGATAGCGTCGTCGGCCAGTTCGGCGATGTTCGTGTAGTGGTAGTAGAACGCCGTGCGGTTGAGTCCGCTGGTTCGGGTGACGTCGCTGACGGTGATTCTGTCGTATGGTTTTTCCTCCAGCAGCTTCCAGAACGCGTTCTGCATCTTCACGGTCGCCGGCTGTTCGGCAGCTTTCGGTCGTGCCATGATTCGTCTCCTTCTGGCCGTGTGCTTGGCCTTGTTGAAAACTCGACAGCGTGTCAAATGTTGGGGATTTTTATTCGACACTTTGATGAATAAACTCATTGTACGCATAGGCCGGATCCGTACGGTACGTGGATCGCGACACGCTTCACAACAGGTGCAGGAAAAGAGGAAACCATGCGTACGCACATGCAGCGATATGCGAAATACGTCACTCCGCTGGCGGTCATCGTCCTTGTGTCATGCCTTATGACATTGATGTTCTATCCGATGATGAACGCCAATATGAAAGAACTGCCGGTGGCCATTTTGTCCTTGGACGAAGGAGCCAAAACCGCGCAGGGTGATATGAACGTCGGCGACGTGATGGTCGATAAGCTCACCGAATCCGCGAAATCGTCCGACTCCGACGGGCAGGCGGCGATCAAGTGGACTAAGGTCTCCACGCAGAAGGAGCTTGGCGAGGGATTCGATAACCGTGACTACTATGCGGCCATCGTGGTGCCGAAGGACTTCACGGCCAAGCAGATGGCGGCCAAGCAGGCCGCGGTCAAGCAAAACGTCGAATCGGCCACTGCGCTGGCGCAGGTCATGACGCAGGCGCAGACCCAGGCCGCGCAGCAAGGGCTGACCGGTGAGGCTGCGCAGCAGTTCGTTCAGGCCTCCCTGCAGAAGGCCGCGGCGGAGCAGGCCCAGTCCGCAGGCGCTTCGGAAGCGTCGTCGTCCGCCGCAGCCGAGACCGGCGCGAATGTGAAGCTCGTCATCGACAACGCCAAGAGCCCGCTGATCGCCAATCTGCTTAAGCAGAGCGTGCCCGCCATGCTCGAAAGGACCGGCGCCGCGGTGAAGGTTACGGTGCTCAATGAAGGTGACGTGACGACGAACAGCAGTCTGCCCACTGCGGCGATGATGGGTCAGAACGTGCTCATCATGCCTGTCTACATGATGTCGATGCTCGTGTCGTTCCTGGTTGTAGGTGCATTCGCGCGCAAGAACTACGACGATCGAACTCAGCGTTGGGCGACGTTCGGTGGGCAGCTTGCGGCGGCAGCCGTCTGGGCGTTCTGCGTGGCGCTCGGTGCTGATTGCATCTTCGCCATGCTTGGATCCGGGTGGTTGCCTGGTAGCATGCTTGGATTCCTGTGGTTCGCAAGCTTCGCGCTGATGACCCTGTTCCTTGGTCTGATGAACGTCAACAAGTTCCTTGGACTCGGATGCGGCTTACTTGGCTTGGGGCTGGGTATGACCAGTGGCCTGCTGCCGTACGAACTGCTGCCCGAGTTCTGGCAGAACTGGGTGTACGGCTGGGTACCGCAGCATTTCATCGGCGATGGTGTGCGTGCCGTCCTCTACCGTGGTGGCGGCTGGTGGAACGTTGGGTCCGGGCCGTTGCTGATTATCCTGTGCGTTGGTCTGGTGATCTTCGTGTGCGCTGGCCTGCTGCCGCTTGGACGTCACAGGGCGTCTGAGGTCTCTGACAAATGATGACTTGATTCGGACGGGATAAGAGTCCGAGCGCATTCTTGTTCAATTGGGCCATTCCGAGCTTTTCGGAATGGCCCTTTGTGCGAATCGCGGGCTATCTGCCGGAATGGAGGTTCTTGGCAGGGGTTTGCGGATACCTAACCGGCGATATGGAGGTCCTTCGATTTGAAGAACGCTGCAATATGAGGTTGACGGCGGATAGTTTTATTGGAAAACATGCCTGTTATTGCTTGCGTTGTCTGTGGGTCTACTTTTGGGAAGACCTCCTTTTCGGGGGTTAGGTCTGTGCGAGGGGGCGAAAGGACCTCCATTTCGGCAGGTAGCTCCGCCTGGAGACGGCGGTCGGCCGGCAAGTGGGTTTTCGGTTCGGAAAACTCCACAGGTTCGGCCATATTGTAGATTTAATTCCACACTGTGTTGAATAAGATGACTGTCGGTACCGAACGAGCCGGCGCATGACGCGCAGAATGGCAGGCAAGAACAGACACAACGGGCGCGCATGCGACCCGCAACACCGACGAAGGGAATTCATCATGGCATTCCTGCAATTCCACGACGTGGTACGGCAGTACGGCAGCGGCGAATCCGCCGTCAAGGCCCTCGACCACGCGACATTCGACATCGAACAGGGCGAACTCGCCATCATCCTCGGAGCCTCCGGCGCCGGCAAATCCACGGCGCTCAACATCCTCGGCGGCATGGACCGCGCCACCTCCGGCAGCGTGATCCTCGACGGCGTGGACATAACCAAGGCGTCCGAGGCGCAGCTCACCGACTACCGGCGCTTCGACGTGGGCTTCGTGTTCCAGTTCTACAACCTGGTCCCCAACCTCACCGCCCTCGAAAACGTGGAACTCGCCTCCCAGATCTGCCCCAACGCGCTCGACGCCCGCGAAACCCTCAACAAGGTGGGACTGGGCGAACGCCTCGCCAACTTCCCCGCGCAATTGTCCGGCGGCGAGCAGCAGCGCGTGTCCATCGCCCGCGCGCTCGCCAAAAACCCCAAGCTCCTGCTGTGCGACGAGCCGACCGGCGCGCTCGACTACAACACCGGCAAGGAGGTGCTCCAGCTCCTGCAGGACTCCTGCCGCCAGCGCGGCATCACCGTGGCGCTCGTCACCCACAACTCCGCGCTCGCGCCCATGGGCGACCGTCTGATCCGCTTCCGCTCCGGCAAGGTCACCGAGATCACCGCGAACCCGAACCCCACGCCCATCGCCGACATCGAATGGTAGGGGAGAGCCAATCATGACAACGACAGCAACCGCCCCAGCATCGTCGAAGCGGCGTTCCCATCGCACCGCGCAACACCGCACCGCCCTATGGAAGGACGCCTGGCGGGCCATCGCCGTCAACGGCAAACGATTCGCCGCCATCGTGGTGATCTGCGCCGTCGGCGTGATGATGCTCTGCGGCCTCAACGCCGTGGGCCGCGACATCCGCGGCGGCCTCGACGACTTCTTCGACGCCACCCACATGCACGATATCAGCATCGTCTCCACGCTCGGCCTCGACGATGACGACATCGCCGCGTTGCGCAACGTGGACGGCGTGAACAAGGCCGCCGGCGTACGTTCCCAAAGCGTGACCACCAAAGTGGACGGCAGGCAATCATCCGCCACCGTGACCGCGCTCAACGACCAGAAGCTCGACCAGCCGTACCTGTCCGAAGGCCGACTGCCCAATGCCGATCACGAGATCGCCGTCACGCGCCAGTATCTCGACGACAGCGGCAAATCGATCGGCGATACGCTCACGTTTAGTCCCGACAGCACCGGTAGCGTCGCGACCGCCACAGCCTCATCGGACGACAATGGCGACGGTAACGACTCCGGCACCTTCGCCGACGGCAAGTACACGATCGTCGGCGTGGTGATCGACCCGAACGACATCGTCAACCCGTCCGGCCCGCTCGCCCTCGTCTCCGGCGCGAAGACCGTGTATCCGATGTTCGTCGACGACACGTCGCTCAGCGAAACCGGCGCCGACAACCCCTACACGTCCGCCATCATCACCGTGTCCGGCGCGGCCGCGCTTAACACCTACGATGACGATTACCTGACCAAGGTCGATGACGTGCGGCAAAACATCGAACACATCCAGTCCACTCAGGAGCGTCATCGCACCGACACGGTGAAGGCCGCCGCCGTCGACGCCGCGCTCGCCCAGCTCGACGATCAACGGCAGACCATCGCCGCCATGCCCGACGGCAATCCCATGAAGACCGCCGCCGAACAGAAGCTCGACGACGCCGAACAGCAGATCCGCAGCAAGGTCAGCGACGCTATCCCGAATGCCGCATGGATCCTGCGCGACCGCAGCGCCATCACCAGCTACGAGGACGTCAAGACCCAAAGCGCCATGATCACCCGCCTTGGCACGATGTTCCCCGCCCTGTTCCTCATCATCGCGCTGCTCGTGAGCCTCACCGCCATCACGCGCATGGTAGAGGAGGACCGCCAGCTCATCGGCACCTACAAGGCGCTCGGCTACACGCGCGGCGAAACCATGCTCAAATACCTGGTCTACTCGATGGCCGCATGCCTGACCGGCGGCGTGATCGGCGACCTGCTGGGCCTGGCCGGACTGCCGTTCGTGTTCACCCGACGCATGCTGTCGCGCATCTACGTGCTGCCCGAATACCCGCTGCTCGTCAACTGGGCGCTCGCCGTGGATGGCGTGCTGCTGTTCGTGATCGTGATCACCGGCAGCGCCATGGTCGCATGCGGCGGCTCGCTGCGGCTCGACCCGGCCGAACTCATGCGCCCCAAGGCGCCCAAGGCCGGCCGCACGATCTTCCTGCAGCGCATCGGATTCGTATGGAACCACCTGTCGTTCCTCGGCAAGGTGACCGCACGCAACCTGTTCCGCTACAAGAGCCGTGCGCTCATGGTGATCGTCGGCGTGGTGGGATGCACCGCGCTCATGACCGCCGGATTCGGCATGGGCAACTCCGCGCTCACGCTGATGCCCCGCCAATACGGCGAGATCTCCACGTACGACATCATGGCCGTGACCAAGCCGGCCGACCATGACGACGCGCAGAAATCACTCGACGGCAACGACAATGTGACGTCCACGCTGCCGCTGCAGGTGGGGTCGGTCACGCTGTCCGCAGCGCAGGATGGCGACGAGTCCGGTTCGTCGCAGTCCGGTTCCGCCCAGTCCGGTTCGGATTCCAAACTGACCGCACAACTCATGGTCATACCGGACGACGAATCGATCGACGACTACCTTGACCTGCACACCGCCGACGGCACGCCGATCTCGCTGGACAAGACCGGCGTGGCGGTGACCGCCAACGCGGCCAAGACATTCGGCCTATCGTCCGGCGACGGGATCGCCCTGACCGACGCCATGGCCAACACCGCCGACATGACGGTGACCGGCGTGGCCCAGTACTACACCGGCAACGTCGTGGTCATGACGCAGACCGCGTACGAGAAGGCGTTCGACGCCGACATCGCGGTGAATGCCGACCTGATCCGCGCCAAGGGCGACGCCGACGCGAAGATCGCGCTCGCCGACGACCTCGCCGGGCAGGACCAGTACCTGTCGGTGGTCAGCGCGGCCAAGCAGCAGCGCGACTTTGCCAAGAGCTTCGCCATCTTCTTCGTGATGATCGGATTCATCGTGGTCATGGCCGCCATCCTCGCGGTGGTGGTGCTCTACACGCTCGCCTCCACGAACATCTCCGAACGCGAGCGCGAACTCGCCACCATCAAGGTGCTCGGCTTCCGCAGGCGCGAGGTGCACGGCTACGTGAACAAGGAGATGATGCTGCTCAGCGCCATCGGCATCGTGATCGGTCTGCCGTGCGGGCGCGCGCTGCTCGGATTCCTGGTGAGCAGGCTCGACCTGCCGGGCATGAACATCGTGCCCAACGTGCAGTGGTTCTGCTATGCGGCGGCCGCGGCGCTGGCGTTCCTGTTCACCGTGCTGGTGAGCCGTGCCACCAACCGCTCTCTCGACCGCATCGACATGGTCGGCGCGCTCAAGAGCCCCGAGTGATCGATTTGCTCCTGTGACTATACGGCTGTGCGGCACGGTCGCCGCCATGCCCGGAATGAATGTCCGGGCATGGCCGGCCGACATTGGACGGTATACCGTTCGGTGGGTAATGGGATCACAACCGCGTGGCCGAGATCGCCGAGCGTCGCGGCACCTCCATGACTACCGTGGAGCTCAAGCTCACCGACGAGGAGATCGCCTACCTCGAGGAGCCGTACGTGCCCTCGCCCTCGTCGGCGTCATGGCCATCAACCACTGAGTCCCGCGGTGCGTATCGCCTGTGTACACAAGGCGTATGCCGAGACAAAGTCGTGGCATACGCCGGACCCCTCTAATGGATACGGGCATATGCATGGCAAAACGGTGACATTTGGATCTATATATAGAGATAAAGTCATATAAATTTCGATATGATGGGAGTAATCGATCTATTGATGTCAGGTGTCTGAGGGGTCGCTATGAACACTGATTTTCTCGAGGGACTGCCATTGCACGCGTTGAATCCGTTCATGCCCGGCGCCGGCAAGCAGCCTCCGGAACTGGTCGGTCGCACACATGATCTTGAGCTTATGGATCGAATGATCGCCCGCACCAGACTCGGTCTGCTGGACCGAGGGATCATCTACAGCGGACTGCGGGGTATGGGCAAGACGGTACTGTTGCTCAAACTCAATGACATGGCCTTCGAGCAGGGCATGGTTACGGTGCAGATTGAAGCAAATGGCGATGCTGAAGCGGAATACGACGAACTGATGCACGAACTGTCGCTGTCGATCATGCGTATCAGAAAGCCCGACATCAGGCAACGGCTGGCGGATGTGTTCTCGCATGTGGAGTCGATATCGTTGGATTTCGTGCTCGGTTCGGCAAAGGTCGAATTGCGTGGTCCGGATGCGGCGGAACGATCGGTCCGAGCCTCCTCATACCGGCTGGAACTGCTGATCGAAGGCCTTGCCGCGGAGCTTGGGAACAATGGTCTGGGATTGTTCCTGTTCGTGGACGAGTTCCAGGACATGTCCGCTGACGTGATGATGACGTTGATCACCGTGCAGCATAAAACGGGGCAGCGCAATCTTCCGTTCTATGTGATCGGGGCAGGTCTGCCGAATCTGCCGGGCGTGCTGACCAAGACCCGCTCCTATGCCGAGCGACTGTTCGAATATCGTGTGATCGGACGTCTGGATGCCGAGGCCGTGGCCGATGGCTTCCAAAAGCCGGCACATGAACTCGGCTATGCGTTCGATCATGAGGCATTGTCTCGTCTAGTCGAATTGTCAAACGGATATCCGTATTTCATTCAGGCATACGGCAAGGCGACATGGGACGCCTCGGACTCCAATCCGATTGCCGTCGACGCCGTGAAACGAGGCGAACCGGTTGCCCGTGCCGAACTGGATCAGGGGCTGTACGTATCCCGTTGGCAGCGGGCCACTCCCTTGGGACGAGAGTACCTTGCCGCAATGGCCGCGATCGGCGAGACATGTACGTCATCGCAGGTCGCCAAACATATGAATCGCAGCGTCTCCGATCTGTCATCGATCCGCTTGGCGCTTATCGAACTGGGATTGGTGTATTCGCCGGAACGCGGCCGAATCGCATTCACCGTGCCGGGTATGGACGAGTTCATTCGTCGTGTCATGCCTGCGGAAGTCCAGTCCTATGACGGGCGGTCGTGAATCCTGCCGCGATGGCGTGACGGAACGTGACATGTCCGGCAGCATTCGCGTAGTAGCTGGGCCGCCGCCCCATGCTGTTTTGTCTTCGGCCGTCTTATCGGAGACTTCCGGAAAGGGGGTCGCGCGCGTTTCCGGTCGGGGGGTATTTCGTATGGTGAGGGGATGACGTTACCTGTTACCTCATGTCCGGTCGATTCGGGCGGTTTCATCGGCGCCATCTCCCAGTGGCTGGTCGGCCTGATGAGCACGATGGGCGGCTTCGGCGCCGGATTCGCCGTGTTCCTTGAGAACCTGTTCCCTCCGATTCCCAGCGAGGTGATCCTGCCGCTGGCCGGACTCACCGCGGCTCAAGGTCATATGGGCCTGGCCGAGGCGATTATCGGCGCCACCTGCGGTTCGGTCGCCGGCGCGCTTGCGTTGTATGGCATCGCTCGGGCGGTGGGTGCGGAGCGCATCCGCCGCCTGTTCGACCGCATGCCGCTGACCGACGCCTCCGACATCGACAAGGCGAACGAATGGTTCGCCCGTTATGGATCCGTCTCGATTCTT
Organism: Bifidobacterium callimiconis; assembly: GCF_003952005.1. Classification (GTDB taxonomy): domain Bacteria; phylum Actinomycetota; class Actinomycetes; order Actinomycetales; family Bifidobacteriaceae; genus Galliscardovia; species Galliscardovia callimiconis. The sequence continues at coordinate 270,789 of NZ_QXGJ01000003.1, read as the reverse complement.
GTCGGTCGTGTGATTCCGGTGGTACGCAGTCTGATCTCCATCCCCGCGGGCATCGTCAAGACCAATCCGCTGCGGTTCACGCTGCTGACCGCGATCGGCTCGGCCGTGTGGAACACGTTCCTGGTGATGGCCGGCTATCTGCTTGGCGGCCAGTGGTGCGGCATCCTCACGATCCTCGACCGTCTCGAATATGTGGTGATCGTGGCCGCGGTCGTGTTCGTCGTCTGGTATGTAGCCCGCAAACTGCGCACCCGTCGCGGCCGGCACGCCCGCAAGTAGTCGGCTGACGGCTCGGTGGTATGCACAAGGGCGATTCTTCGGCCATTATGGTGGCTATCTCGCGATTTGGAGGTTCTTGCGGCGTTGTGCAGCCATCTATCCTCCGATTTGGAGGTCCTTCCTCCGGTAGCAGGCCTTACCGAGATGCTACCTAGGGATAGTTTTCCAGCGAAAGCTATCTGAACTGTTTCGCTATGCGAGCGGTGCTATTTGGGCAAGGGCCTCCAAATCGGAGGATAGGTCCCGAACCATCCTCCGATCAACTACACGACTCGTAGATAGCCCTGCATTTTCCCGTGCCGGGTCGCTCTCCTGAGCTTCTTGGTCTCTTCTCAGCTTTATTTTTCACTACCGGCCGTGTGCCTGCGGCAGAAGATGACGGCCATGGCCAGACCGACCACGGTGAGACCCACCATGGCGAGGAAAGCGATGCTCGCGCCATGTGGATCGTCGCCGCACGCCACCATGACCGCCACGAAGACGGCCGAACCGAGCGCGCCGGCGATGGTGCGCAGTGAGGTGAGCAGGGCGCTGGCGTCACTGGCATACCGGCGCTCCACCGAGGCCAGACCCCATGTGGCGGCCGGCATCATCACCATGGAGACGCCGAGCGAACGCACCGCGAACACCACGGCGATCCACCACACCGGCGTGGACTCGGTGAGGAACCCGAACGGCAGCATGGTCACGGCCAGCAGCGTCATGCCGCCGATGGCCAGCGGGCGGATGCCGAACCGGTCGAACACCCGACCCGTGATCGGGCTCGTCAGCGCCATGACCAGCGAGCCGGGCAGCATGGCGAGCGCGGAGACGGTGACCGACGCCCCGGCCATGCGCTGCATGTAGATCGGCAGGATCGTGGAGCCGGCGATCAGCACCGCGTAGAGGAACATGCTGAGCAGCACCGCCACGGTGAAGTCGCGCGTGGCGAAGATGCGCAGTTCGAGGAACGGCCTCTCGATGTGGAACTGGCGTACGGCGAATACGGCAAGGCACGCCACGCCCAGTGCGAGCGCGCCCGCCACGTTGAGGCCGAGGAACGGCTTGACGCCAAGGTTGCTGGAGCCGAGCTGGAGTCCCACGAATCCGAACGCGCACAGGATGAACGACAGGATGTCGAGTCGCGCGTCGGCGGTGGTCTCCAGCACGTTGCGCATGACCGGCAGGGCAAACAGGAGCACGATCACGGAGATGCCGCCGGACGCCCAGAAGATCGACTGCCAGCCCCAATGGTCGACCATGATGCCGGAGATGGTGGGCGCGATCACGGGTGCGGCGCTCACGGCCAGCCCGTAGGTGCCCATGGCCGCGCCCACACCGGCGCGCGCGTACAGGGCGAGGATGATGACCTGCGTCATGGACAGCGAGATGCCCGAGCCAAGCGCTTGGATCACGCGGGCGATCATGAGCATGGCGAAGTTGGTGGAGACGGCCGCGGTCAGCAGACCCGCGGCAAACATGGCGAGACCGACGAGGAACAGCGGCTTGGTGGGGAAGCGCTTCATCAGGAACGCGGTGGCGGGGATGATCACGCCCATGGCGAGCGAGAATCCGCTGGTCAGCCAGTTGCCCAGCACGGCGGAGATGTCGAGCCCGGTCATGATGGCGGGCAACGCGGTGGTGAGCGACGTCTGCGCGAACGCGCCGGCGATGCACGCGGCGAGCAGTACCGAGAAGATCAGCGTGCGCTGACGGTCGGTGATGTCGGGCTCCTGTTGCGCTGCGCTCGTGTCGTTTGCGCCGCTTGCGTCGGTCGTCATGATTCCGGTCCCTCCTCGTTCCTTATGGTCTTTCGTTTGCCGCCGGCGTCGTGCCGATGCCGGTCAGGCGTTCGTCTTCGGACGTTCCCTAACGAAGAACGACAGCACGAACGCGGCCAACGCTACGCCGGTGGACACCACGAACACCATATCCACGCCGTGCGCGAGACCGGCCTGTGCGGATCCCGCCTGCGCGGCAGGCAGCGTGTTCATGGTCATGATCGTGAAGTACAGGGCGATGCCGATGGCGGCCATCGTCTGGCGCAGTGTGTTGTTCATGGCCGTGCCGTGGGGAATGAGCGGACCGGTCAGCTGGTTGAGTGCGGTGGTGGTCAGCGGCATCAGACAGAACGCCACGCCGGCCATCATCAGCGTGAAGAACACGGCCGGATACCATGCCGGCGTGTCCGCTCCCATGCGCGACAGCGCGAACGCCGAGGCGGCGACCAGCGCGATCGCGGGCGGCGCGAGCCTGTGGATGCCGAAGCGGTCGAACAGCTTGCCGGCGATCGGGTTGAATACACCTTCGGCCACGCCGCCGCCCATGAGCAGCAGGCCGGACTGCAGCGCGGTCATGCCGAGCGAATTCTGGATGTACATGGGCAGGATGTTCATCGTCGTGATGAACGTGACGAACACCAGTACCACCACGATCATCGACAGGCTGAACATCGGGCGGGAGAACACACGGAAGTTGAGCATCGGCTGCTTGAGACGCAGCTGCCGGCCGATGAACACGCACAATGCCACGGCGCCCATGATGAGCGAGCCCAGCGTCTCGCGTGCCGTCCAGCCCTCCTGACCGGCGAGGCTGAAGCCGAGCAGCAGACCGCCGAAGCCCAGTGTGGACAGGATGATCGACGGGATGTCGATGCTTGGATTGGTCTGTCTGGTCACGTTCCTCACCGTGGGGATGGCGGCGGCGAGCACGGCCACGGCGATCACGATCAACGGTACGAACAGGAACCGCCACGGCAGGAAGTCGATGATCAGGCCGGACAGCGTGGGGCCGAGCGCCGGGGCGAACGCGATCACCAGGCCGAACCAGCCCATCGCCGTGCCGCGCTTCTCCGGCGGGAACGTGAGGAACAGCACGGTCTGCAGCAGCGGCATGAGGATGCCGGCGCCGCACGCCTGCAGCACGCGGCCGGCGAGCAGCACCCAGAATCCGGGGGCCGCCGTGCACACGACCGTGCCGAACAGGAACATGCCCACCGCGTAGAAGAACAGTTGCCGCGTGGTGAACTTCTGGATCAGGAACGCGGTGATCGGGATCATGATGCCGTTGGTGAGCATGAATCCGGTGCTCAGCCACTGGGCGGTGTTGCTGGTGATGCCGAACTCGCGCATCAGATGCGGCAGGGCCGACGTCATCAGCGTCTGGTTGAGGATGGCGGTGAACGAGCCGACCATCATGATGATGATCGGCAGGATCGGATGCTTTCCGGTTTTTTCGGGCTTTTCCGATCGCTTGGTTTCGGGCATGGCTGGCATGGTAGGGCACCTCGCAGATATCTCATGATCGGAATCCAGCCGATTTCGGTCGTCATGCGATGCCACCGTGATTCGTCCGTCTCCGCGTGCCGGTGCGATGCCGGGCGAATGCGGATGGCGCGGCGAAGAAATCCTGACACTGATGGTCAGACACGGATGGAAGACGTAGCCCCCGCGAGGATTCCCCGTATAAAATCCGCGTATCAGTCTATCGATGCCGCGGACAAGCGCTTGCGAGGGCGGCTATTCCCCTTTCCCTAGGTGCTTCGCGCTCGCGGCAGACATCTATCTTCGCTTCCCTAGGCACTTGCGTCAGTAGATGACATTATGGGATCGGAGAATCGCTGTTGATGCGTGACGGTTTTCGGCACTTTTATGATGAAAACTGCCTAATCGTGCTGGCGTCTATTTTGGGAAGCACCTAGGGAGCGAGGGGTAGACCATTGCCGGCAAGCGGAAGTACCTAGCGAACGCAGGATAGGCCCTGGACGGGTCTCGGGATACGACTGTCCAATCGACGATGGATAATGAAACCGATTTCATAACTCGGGAGTCCGGCCCATGAGCATGGAAGCCATGCGGATCCGCGACCACCCAATGAGGATCACTGAAAGAAAGGCATGATCATGTCAGCAAACAGCAGTGCGAACGGCAGCATCGCAGGCGGCGCCGGCAAGCCCACCCGCACCGACATGCTCGCACATATGGGCAGCATCCAGCAGGCCGCTTACGTGCGTCCGATCGAATACCAGGAGGGCCGTGCCCACGGCCTGCGCGCCATCGAGGTGAAGAACGGGCCGCTGCGCTTTATGTCCATGGCTGACCGTGCGCTGGATGTGGCGCAGATCGAGTACCGTGGCGAGAACCTCACGTTCCTGTCCAAGCCCGGGCTCAACGGGCGCAACCAGTTCGACACCAACGGTCTGGAGGCGCAGCGCTCAATCATGGGCGGCCTGTTCTTCACCTGCGGGTTCGAGAACATCTGCGCGCCGTACGTCACGCCCGAGGGAAGCGACTACCCGGCCGGCAGCTATCCGATGCACGGCCGCATCCGCACCACGCCCGCCGAGCACGTCTGCTCCGACGCCCACTGGAACGAGAATGGCGACTACGTGCTGGAGCTGAGCGGCGAGATGCGCGAGGCCGAACTGTTCGGCGAGAACATGGTGCTTCGCCGTCGGATCACCAGCGTCTACGGCACGCCGTCCATCACGGTCGAGGACGAGGTGACCAACGAGTCCTTCCGCAACGAGCCGCTGATGTGGATGTACCACTGCAACTTCGGCTGGCCGCTGCTGAACGACGGCGCCCAGGTGATCATCCCGAGCCGTAAGGCCACACCGCGCGACGAAACCACCGCCGCCGACACCACGCCGTGGAGCGAGATCGGCGCGCCCGAGGCCAACAAGCCGGAAAGCGTGTACCTGCACGATCTGGCCGCCGACGCCAACGGCCGCAGCTTCGCCGCCGTGGTGAACCGCGCCCTCGGTCTCGGCGTCGTCATCGACTTCGCCGCCAAGGACTTCCCGTACTTCATGGAATGGAAGTCGATGGGCTCCGGCGACTACGTGGTCGGCCTCGAGCCGTCGAACTCCAGCGTGCACGGCCGCGGCTGGCATGAGAAGCGCGGCGACCTGCACATGATCGCCCCGCAGACCAGCGAGCGTAAGACCGTCACCTTCACCGTAATCGAGGGCAGCGAGGCTATCGACGCGATCATCGCCCGCCGCGACGCCCTGCTCGCGTAGCGCTTCGACGTTCTTCTACTTGGCGAGCCACTGCGCGTAGCGTGCGGCGGCTTCGTCGATCTGCGCGTCGGTCTGCTCGGGCGTGCAGCCGTACACGGCGAACGGCTCGCCCCAGCTGCCCTCCACGTATTCCGCGGTGATGCGCATGGGATTGAGCACCTCGTCGATGGTGGCGCGGAACTTGCCCTCGGGCGTGTACTCGTCGGCCGTGCTGCCGCAGCTCACCGCGCATCGGAACTCCTTGCCCACGAGCTTGTCTCCGCCGGGGCCATACGCCCAGCCGAAGGCGAGCACGTCATCCTCCCACTGCTTGAGCAGCGCGGGGGAGGAGTACCAGTACATGGGGAACTGCCAGACGATGCGGTCCGCCTTGAGCAGTGCGGCCTGCTCGGCGGCAACGTCGATCGCCGTGGCGCCCGGATGCGGGCCGGCCGCCGGATACGTCGCATACTCGTCCACCACGGTCACATTGCCCACCGTGCGCGCGGCCGCGGCCAGCGCCTTGTTGACGCGCGACGCGCCCTCAAGATCCGGGTGAAACACCAGCACCAGCGTCTTCACAGGCGCGGTGAGGGACGGGTTCCCGTTCGTCGTGGTTGCTGCGTTTGCTGCGGTTTCGGCCATATCTGCTCCTTCGCGGATCGTTCTACGTACCCATCCACCATACCGCCGTTCGTCGCCGTTACGCCGAATGCGTCGGAATCGAATCCGCCACACTGCCGATGACCTGCGCCGGATTGCCGGCCACGATCGCGTTCTCGGGCACGTCATGCGTGACGATCGCGCCGGCTCCGACGATCGCGTTGTCACCCACTGTCACGCCCTGCAGCACGATCGCGCCTGCGCCGATCCACACGCGCTCGCCGATCGTGATGGACCGGGAGATGGTGGTGGGGCGGTTGTACGGGTTGCGGTCGTGGTTGGTGGTGATGAGCTGCACGTTCGGTCCGATGAATGTGCCGTCGCCGATGGTGATGCCGCCGCGGTCCATCATCACGCATCCCCAGTTGACGAACACGTTGCGGCCGACGGTGATGTTGTGGCCGAAGTCCGTGTGGAACGGCGGGTTCATGCGGAACGACGGGTCGACCGGATGGCCGACGATCCGTTCGAACATGTCGTGCGTCTCCTCCGGCGTGTGGTAGCCGGTGTTGAGTTCGGCGCACAGCCGCATGGATTCGTGGATGATCTCGCTGATCGCGGCGTATTCGGGGTCCGACGGCGACACGGGCATGCCGCTGCGATCCCGTTCGAGAATGTCGGGGATGTTGGGGTTGGCGGGACTGTCGGGGTTGGCGGGACTGTTCGGCATGATCATTCCTTTTCGAAGACGGTTCTCCGCGCAATTGCGGCGCCGGGGTTAGCCGGGTCTGCCTTCATTGAACCGCCCACGACAAGGAATATCCAATAGGTATCATTCATGCCGACTCATGCCCATAAAGCATGATGCCCCTATCAGAGTGTGCTCCCTCCGAGGGAGGGAGCTGTCACGCGACCGCGTGACTGAGGGAGGGCCGCCATCCGAATAAGCCCCTGTCTCCGCTCCCAGCTCATCTACACCACGCCGCCATCCGCCCCGCCATCGTCTACGAATTCACGAACCGCTCGAACTCCGCCGCCGCGGGGGAGCGCACCCCCTGCTTCTTCCACACGAACACGGTACCGCACGTCAGCGCCGGACTCAGCGGGATCACGCGCACGCCGGGGTAGGTGTTGCCAAGGTCGTAGCACATGAAGAGGCCCATGCCGTTGGCGGTCATGTTCGCGCCGTTGCTGGGCAGATTGCAGTAGCCGGCGATGACGAGTCGTTCGGCTCGTTCGGTACCGAACCAGTTGGCGAGCACCTTGCGCACGGATTCACGAGCGGGCAGGATCAGCGGCGCGCCGGCAAGGTCGTCGGGTGTGATCGCCTCGCGTGCGGCCAATGGATGATGCTCCGGTACGAGTATGCCCCAATGATCGGGGATATCGGGGCGGAAGTATTCGTATTGGCTGACGTCGATGGGTTCGGTGAGCAGGCCGAAGTCCATGAGTCCCTGTTCGATCCGGTCCTGGATGACGTCGGATGTGGTGCTGGTCACCTGGAATCGGACGTTCGGATGGAGGTTGCGGAAGGCGGCCATGCGCTGCGAGAGGAAGGTCATGGCGCGGACCTCGCCACATCCGATCACGATTTCGCCGCTGAGCTCGTTCTCGGATTGTTTGAGTTCGATTTCGGTTTTGTCGGCCAGCGAGATGATGGTCTGCGCCCGTTCGCGCAGCAGACGCCCCTCGTCGGTGAGGGTGATGGTGTGCGGTCCGCGATGGAAGAGCGTGACGCCGAGCTCCTCCTCGAGCTGCTTGAGTTGACGGGAAAGGGTGGGCTGGGAGACACGCAGTAGCTGCGCCGCCCAGGTGATGTTGCCTTCTTCGGCTACCGCCAGAAAATACCGCAACACCCGCAGCTCCATATTCCCTCTTTCCCTAATTACACTGGCTCCCCTCAGAGAGAGGAGCCAGCGGACCGTGCCTGAAGTGAGATAACGCGTGCGGCTTCAAGACGCAGCGGATGAAGTCGTACAACGGTACGTCAAGCCTGCTGTAATACCGACGACGCACGCATTACGTCATTTTCCTTCCTGAAGTGAGATAACGCGTGTGTCCGCAAGGCGCGGAGGGCGAAGGCGTACGACGGTACGTCGAGCCCTCCGTAACGCAGCGGACACTCCATTACGTCACTGTCCTTCCTGAAGTGAGATAACGCGTGCGGATTCAAGGCGCAGCGGATGAAGGCGTACAACGGTACGTCGAATCCGCTGCAACGCAGAAGACGCTCCGTTATCTCACTTCAGGGCTTTGGCACCGATGTCGTGGCGATAAAACAGCCCCGGCGTTTCGAGCGAGTCGATGATCGCGTACACCTTGTCCTGTGCGGCCTGGAGGGTGTCGGCGGTGGTTTCGACGAGGAGGACGCGGCCGGAGTTGGCGACGAGGTGGTCGCCGTCACGCTGGACGCCGGCGTAGTAGACGTGGGAGTCGGAGTCGACGGGGATGGAGGGGACGTGGGCGCCCTTGATGACGTTGACGGGGTAGCCGTCGGAGGCGAGGACGACGCCGAGGGTGGCGCGCTGGTCGTCCCAGGTGAAGACCGGAGTTTCGTCGTTGAGGAGGGCCCAGATGCCGGCGCCGAGGTCGGAGGTGAGCTTGGGGAGGACGACTTCGGTTTCGGGGTCGCCGAAGCGGGCGTTGAATTCGATGACCTTGGGGCCGTCGGCGGTGGCGATGAGGCCGGCGTAAAGGATGCCGTTGAAGGGGGTGCCTTCGTCGACCATGGCGGCGGTGACGGGCTTGACGATGGTTTCGATGGCCTGGTCGATGACGCTCTGGGCGATCTGGGGGACGGGGCTGTAGGCGCCCATGCCGCCAGTGTTGGGGCCTTCGTCGTTGTCGTAGGCGCGCTTGTGATCCTGGGAGATGGGCATGGCCCAGAATTCCTTGCCGCGCACGAAGCTCATGAGGGAGAACTCCTGGCCTTCGAGGAACTCCTCGATGACGACGGATGCGCCGGCGGCGCCGAAGCGGTGGTCGACGAAGATGTCTTCGAGGGCCTTGTAGGCGTCGTCTTCGGTCATGGCGACGGTGACGCCCTTGCCGGCGGCGAGTCCGTCGGCCTTGACGACGATGGGGGCGCCCTTGGCTTCGACGTAGGCGCGGGCGTCGGCGAGGTTGTCGAAGGTGGCGTAGGCGGCGGTGGGAACGTTGTGGCGTTCCATGAGCTCCTTGGCGAAGGTCTTGGAGCCTTCGATCTGGGCGGCGACCTTGTTGGGGCCGAACGCCTTGATGCCGGCGGCTTCGAAGTCGTCGACGAGGCCTTCGATCAGCGGGACCTCGGGGCCGACGAACGCCCAGTCGATGCCGTTCTGCTTGGCGTATTCGATGAGTTCGGCGTGGTTGGATTCGTCGATCTGGACGAGCTTGATGCCGTCGGATTCCATGCCGGGGTTGCCGGGGGCGCAGTGCACTTCGCTGACGGTGTCGCCCTTGAGGAGGGTGTGGGAGATGGTGTGTTCGCGGGCGCCGGAGCCGATGACGAGGACTTTCTGACCCATGGTCCTTGTGTTCCTTTCAGATTCAGATGGGATCAATCAGTGCAGTGGGAAGCCCCCGCGGTTGGGCGGGGGCTGATGGTCGAGGATGGTGAACTTAGTGCAGTTCGATCTGCGTGCCTTCGGCGGGCTTGATGGAGCCGATCACGTAGGCGGGCTCGTCGTGCTCCTTGAGAATGGCGAGCGCTTCGTCGGCGCGGTCCTTGGAGACGGCGAGCACCATGCCGATGCCCATGTTGAAGATGTTGTACATCTCCATGTGGTCGATCTCGCCGGCCTTTTCGAGCACGTCGAAGATGGGGAGGACGGGCCAGGTGCCGAGCTGGATGCTGGCGGCGAGGCCGTCGGGGATCATGCGCGGGATGTTTTCGATGAAGCCGCCGCCGGTGATGTGGGCGACGCCCTTGATGACGCCGGCCGCGAAGAGCGGCTTGAGGGTCTTCACGTAGATCTTGGTGGGGGTGAGCAGCACGTCGCCGAGCTTGGCGTCGCCGAGTTCGGGCAGTTGGGTGTCCACGGTGTAGCCGGCCTGTTCGAACAGGGCCTTGCGTACGAGGGAGAAGCCGTTGGAGTGCACGCCGGAGCTGGGCAGACCGATGAGCACGTCGCCGTCGGCGATGGTGGAGCCGTCGATGATGTCGGACTTTTCGACCACGCCGACGGTGAAGCCGGCGAGATCGTACTCGTCCTCGTCGTACATGCCGGGCATTTCGGCGGTCTCGCCGCCGATCAGGCCGGCTTCGGCCTGCACGCAGCCGTCGGCCACGCCGGCCACGACCTGCTCGAGCAGGGCCGGGTCGTTCTTGCCGCAGGCGATGTAGTCGAGGAAGAAGAGGGGCTGTCCGCCCTGGGCGGCGATGTCGTTGACGCACATGGCCACGCAGTCCACGCCGATGGTGTTGTGCTTGTTGGCCATCTTGGCGACGACGAGCTTGGTGCCGACGCCGTCGGTGCCGGAGATCAGGACCGGCTCCTTGTAGCCGAGGGAGGCCAGGTCGAACAGGCCGCCGAATCCGCCGATGCCGCCGACCACGCCGGGACGGTTGGTACGGGCGACGTGCGACTTGATGCGCTTGACGACCTCGTAGCCGGCCTCGACGCTGACTCCAGCATTCTCATACGCTTGGGGCATGATGCACCTTTCTGGGTGATATCGATGGGGTATCGATGTATTTTTGATGATTCGTGAAAATCCGGGTTGGTTATGACCGATACGGCCGTCGGTCGGCTATTCGTTGTCGGGGTCGGTGGTGTCGTCGGCGTCAGCCGTCTCCGCACGCTGGCAGGAGTACTCGTTGCCGATGTACTTGCTCTTGTACAGCGCGAACTCGGGCAGGCGCACGCGATCCTCGGCGGTGAGCGACTTGAGGAAGTCCTGCTCGTAGTCGTCGAGCGCGGTGGGGTAGTCGCCGTTGAAGTAGGCGACGCACAGGCCGCCGTACGGGGCCTCGGTGTTCAGTCCGATGCTTTCGACGAGTCCGTCGAGGGAGAGGAAGGCGAGCGAGTCGGCGCCGATGTATTCACGGATCTCCTCGACGCTCTTCTTGCCGGCGATCAGCTCCTTGGTGGTGGAGATGTCGATGCCGTAGAAGCACGGGTACTTGAGCGGCGGCGAGCTGATGCGCATGTGCACTTCGGCGGCGCCGGCCTCGCGCAGCAGCTGGACGATGCGCTTGGACGTGGTGCCGCGCACGATGGAGTCGTCGATCACGACGACGCGCTTGCCCTTGACCACGCCGCGCACGGCGGACAGCTTCATGCGTACGCCTTGTTCGCGCAGTTCCTGCGTGGGCTGGATGAACGTGCGGGCCACGTACTGGTTCTTGATCAGGCCCATCTCGTTGGGCAGCCCGCTGGCTTCCGCGTAGCCGGATGCGGCGGACAGGGAGGAGTTCGGCACGCCGATGACCATGTCGGCCTCGACGGGGGACTCCTGGGCGAGACGGGCGCCCATGCGCTTGCGGGCGGAGTGCACGTTCACGCCGTAGATGTCGGAGTCGGGGCGGGCGAAGTAGATGAACTCCATGGAGCAGATCGCCAGCTGGGTCTTGTTGGTGTACTGCACGATCTTGTAGCCGTGGTCGTTGACCACCACGATCTCGCCGGGGCGGATGTTGCGCACGAGCTCGGCGCCTACCACGTCGAGCGCGCAGGTCTCGGAGGCGAGCACATAGGCGCCGTTCTTCATGCGGCCGAGGCTGAGCGGACGGAAGCCGTTCGGGTCGAGCGCGCCGATCATGGCGTCCTCGGTCATGATCAGGTAGGCGAAGCCGCCGTGCACCGTGTTGAGGGACTCCTTGAGCTTGTCCATGAACGTGCGCTGGTTGGAGCGACGGATCAGGTGCATGAGCACTTCGGTGTCGGAGTTGGAGTGGAAGATCGCGCCTTCGTCCTCGAGGTTGCGGCGCAGGGTGCGGCAGTTGGTGAGGTTGCCGTTGTGGCACAGGGCCATGTCGCCGTCGTGGAAGCGGAAGATGAACGGCTGGATGTTGTCGGTGGACCCGGAGCCGGCGGTGGCGTAGCGCACGTGGCCGATGGCCCGGTTGCCCTTGAGTCGGGCGATCTCGCGCTCGTCGCCGAACACCTGGGTGAGCAGGCCGAGTCCGCGGTGGCCGATCAGATGACCGTTGTCGTTGGAAACGATGCCGGCACCCTCCTGGCCTCGATGTTGCAGGGCGTGGAGCCCGAAGTAGGTGAGGCGAGATGCATCGGGGTGTCCCCAGACGCCAAAGACGCCGCATTCTTCATGAATTTCTTCCAGTTCGGCGGACAAGCAACCGCTCCTTCCGTAGAAAAGTCAAGGGATTCGTCGCTTCCCAAACTCTACCAACCAAGGGCTACAACAGTTCACTTCCGCGTCGCCGCCCATACACCATGTTCCCGTTTCCCGTGCGGGAAGTCCGCATTCCGGACCTACGACATCCGTATCAGACCTCATGACTTCACCTCTCTGGCTCCCCTCCCCGAGGGGAGCTGTCGGCAACGCCGACTGAGGGGAGTATCGCCCCGACTCCACTATCCTGCATATTTCTCCGTCATGCGCTATACTAAAAATGCTAATTCTCAGTAAGAGCGGACTCGTTAGCCGCTTTGAATGCTAAGCAGATTTTCTGCAGGGGCAGGCCGAAAGACCTGCCCCGTTTTTGTTTTCGGCCTTCGTCATGCATAATGGAATCAGCAAGGAGGCTATATATGGCTGAACAACCATACAAATTGGGAATCGATGTTGGACTATATTCTGTGGGTTTGGCTGCGGTCGAAGTGGATGATGAGGGGATGCCGGTTCGCATCCTGAATATGCAGAGCGTCATCCACGACGGTGGTGTGGACCCTGAAAAGAACAAAGACGCCATTACTCGTAAGGCGCAGTCCGGCGTGGCGCGGCGTGTTCGCCGTATGCGCAGACGTCGTCGGACTCGGTTGAGGAAGCTTGACGAGTTGCTCGAGGCCGCGGGGTATCCGATCATCGACCCCGAATTGTTAACACGTCCGTTCGAGGAATGGCGAGTCCGGAGTGAACTGGCAACACGGTTCATCGAGGATGACGGGCTTCGTCAGGAGAACATTTCAATAGCAGTCCGTCATATGGCACGACATCGTGGCTGGCGCAATCCGTACAAGCGGGTTGATTCCCTGCTTGTAGACAATCCGTATTCATCGCAGTATGAGGAGCTCGTTCGTCGGGCGGAGGAGCGGTTGGGCAGACCCTTGCCGGAGAATTGCACGCCTGCGCAGGTTGTGGATGCGGTCCTGTCCAATGGTTTCGCAGAGGCTCCACGTCTGCGAACCAAGGTCAACGCGGCGGAGAAGGTTGCCGCCGAGGGATTATTGCCCGTTCGACTGATGCAGGAGGATAACGCGAACGAGCTCAAGCGTATTTTCACCATGCAGCGGGTGCCTCGGGATGAGTGGCAACCGCTGTTCCGTCAGGTGTTTGCCGCGGTGTCGCCGCGGGGATCGGCGGAGGCTCGTGTCGGTCGGGATCCACTGTCGCCGAATAATCCTCGCGCTCTGAAGGCGTCCCTGGTGTTCCAGCGATACCGCATCGTCAACGTCATCACCAATATCCGGATCGCGGAGGGACGAACAGAACGACCGCTGACGGTGGATGAAAAGAAGACGGTGTTCGAAAACCTTTGCTCATCCTCTCAGGACGACATCAACTGGACTGACATCGCTGATCTTCTGGGATTGAAGCGTTCTCAGATCCGTGGCGTAGGCAAGCTGACACAGGATGGAGAAGAACGTGTTTCAACCCGGCCGCCGCGCCTGACCTCGGTGCAGCGGATTCATGATGCCAAGGCGAAGATCCGCAAGCCGCTGCTGAGTTGGTGGGCCGCTGCCTCGGATCCTGCCCGAGAATCGATGATTCGTCTGCTTACCAATACGATGGACGTGGATCGGGTTAGGGACGATCTTGATTACGCCGAAGCCATCGAATTCATCGATACGTTGGATGATGAGGGACTGACCCAGCTGGACTCCATTGATTTGCCCACTGGACGCGCCGCGTATTCGGAAGACACGCTGTCGAAGCTGACCGAACGCATGCTGAACACCGACGATGATCTGCATGCGGCGAGAAAGGCAATGTTCGGGGTCTCCGACAACTGGCGGCCCCCAATGGACCCGATCGCCACTCCGATAGGTAATCCGGCCGTCGATCGCGTACTGAAGATCGTGAACCGTTACATCGTCAACTGCCAACGACGGTGGGGCGACCCCGAAACGGTGCAGATCGAGCACGTTCGTAATGCATTGGGATCCGTTGCGTTCGCACGTAAGGATAAGCGTGATTACGAGCGACGAAACGAAAAGCGATCTGCATACCGCGATGTCCTCGGCAGGCAGTTGCGTGAAGCCGAACGGTATGACCATGTAAGAAACTCTGACATCCGACGGCTGGAAGCCATACAACGTCAGAACGGTCAATGCCTGTATTGCGGCAGAGGCATCAACTTCCGTACCTGCGAGATGGACCACATAGTCCCTCGAAAAGGGGCTGGTTCCACAAACACCAGAACGAATCTGGCCGCAGTCTGCGCTGAGTGTAACCGAATGAAGTCGAATACGCCTTTTGCGGTGTGGGCTAGGACCCCTGCGGCCCGTCAACGAGGAGCAAGCCTGACCGAGGCGAAAAAACGTGTTGACGCCTTCCTGTTCGAAGATAAGTCCATGAACCCACGCGAGCAACGTGCCTTCAAACAAGGAATCAAAGGCAGACTCGAACAAACCGAATCGGACCCGCCGATCGACAACCGTTCAATCGAATCGGTTGCATGGATGGCCGATGAACTGCATCGTCGTATCGACTGGTACTTCAATGCCGCGCAATACCAATCGGATTCCGGCAGAGCGGATGAACGGACGCATACGACCACGGTACGAGTATTCCAGGGGAAGGTCACCGCGCTCGCGCGGCGGGCCAGCGGTATCGAGGGGCGGATCCGTTTCATCGGGGCAAATACCAAGACTCGTTTGGACCGTCGTCATCATGCGGTGGATGCCGTGGTTATCGCAATGATGGGCCCTCGCGTCGCGCAGACGCTGGTGGAACGTGATTCCATACGTGAGTCCCAGCACCTCATGGGAGTGGCTCCGGATGAGACTCCGTGGAAGGAGTATCCCGAACCGTCGAACGCCGGTTATTTCTCCTATCATCGCTGGCTTGCGTCCATGGAGAAACTGCTGTGCCTCATGAACGAGGCACTTGACAACGACCACGTTGCGGTCTTCCAGTGGCAGCGATATTCGCTGGGTAATTCGATCGCTCATGATGCCACCATCCATAAGCTGCTCAAGGTGCGGCTGGGTGACGCCATCGACACGGAACTAATTCGTCGTGCATCCACGCCTGCGTTGTACTGTGCACTGACAAGATTGCCGGATTATGACCCGGTTAGGGGTCTATCTGGTGATGATTCGCGCCACATTGTCGTCAATGGCGAACATCTGGGACCGGATGACAGTATCGGGTTCTTTGCATCGCAAGCCGCCCAGATCGCCGTACAGGGCGGTTCCGCGGAGATCGGCTCGACCATTCACCACGCACGTGTATACCGATGCTGGACGGTGAACGCGAAGGGAGTCCGCAAGTATTTCTTCGGCATGATCCGAGTGTTCCAGACCGATCTGATGCATTCACGTCAGAGGGATCTGTTTTCGGTTGCGCTTCCCCCACAGACGATTTCCATGCGGTACGGGGAACCGAAGACCGTGAAGGCTGTTCAAGACGGGCGGGCTGAATATTTGGGATATCTGGTAGTCGGCGATGAGATCGAAATGGACCTCTCGTCCGTTCCGCTAGGTGGCCAGATAGGTGAATTTGTTCAGTTTCTTGAGGAACTGGGTGCTTCTGGAAGCAGTAGTTGTAATCGATGGGTATTCGTTGGCTTTGATTCTCCTTCCCGTCTGATATTGAAGCCGAGAATGATTGCCGCAGAGGGATTGGAAAACCTTGAAAAAAAGGGAGTTGAGATACCGGAGGCTGTCCGTAAGGTAATCAAGCTTCCTGGCTGGCGCGTAGTGGTGAATGGATTAGGGGATTACCGAGCACGAGTAATTCGCCGCAATGCATTTGGAGAACCGCGATGGTCGTCATCCGCCGGTTTGCCAATCTCTTGGTCTTGGCAACAATGACATGGACGTGAGGTAATCATGCAGAGCCAGTGGAGAGTGATCGACTGCACCGATCTCGAAGGAAGAATCTCGTACGTTCGCGGCAATATGCGGGTGCGGCGAGATGGAGATGACGATGCAGTGGATATTCCACTGGCTCAGACCGCAGTCGTGCTGCTGGGCCTTCGTGTATCCTGTTCGGCTGCCGTCTTGCATGAGATGGCGCGGTTCGGCGTATCGGTCATGCTGTGTGATTGGCGTGGTGTTCCCGATGCCGCGCTTCATGCATGGACCGATCTGCCGACCACGGTCACACAACGGCAGCTTGCGCAGGTGGATATGTCGTTGCCCCGGAAGAAGAACGCTTGGGCCCGCATCGTGCAAGCGAAGATTCGTGGGCAGGCGGCTTGTCTGGATGCTTTGGGCCTTGACGGTGGTGGCGCTATTCGTGGAATTGCTGCTTCCGTACGGTCGGGAGATCCGTCGAACTGCGAAGGACAAGCCGCGCGAGAATATTGGAAGTGCGTATTTCCTCAGGACGTTTCCTTTTCGCGTGTTCCAGGTAAAGGAAGCGGGCGGAATGCGCAGCTGGATTATGCATATACGGTATTGCGAGGGTTCACGATCAAATCGGTCATTTCTGCAGGATTGATCCCATCAATTGGGGTGAACCATCACGGTCGAGGCAATTACTTCTGTTTGGCCGATGATCTGTTGGAAGTGTATCGGCCAGCTATTGATCATTCAGTTGCACAACTTTCGGCAGCTGACTCCCTTGAAGACAAGGCGGTGAAAAAGTACTTGGTCGATTCGGTAAATCAGCAGTTCAATGGCACGGGACTGACTATACCGAGCTCGCTGAACGACTTTGCTCAGCAATTCGGCCTGTACTGCGAAAAGAAGATTGATCGGCTGCTGGTGCCCGAGTACTTAGGTGTGCTATGAAAACGGATGAGGACAGTGGTGGTATGTGGTGTTTGGTCATGTTCGATCTGCCGGTAAAAACCAAACAGCAGCGAAAAATCGCAACGGATTTCCGCAACATGCTGCTCGACATGGGATATTGCATGGTGCAGTTCTCCGTCTACGCGCGCTACACACCGACGCAGGCAGGTAATCGAGCGACGGTTCGCGCCATTAAAGAGAACATGCCGCCCAAGGGCATGATTCGTATTCTGCATATCAGCGACCATCAATGGTCATCAGCCTTGCGGTTTTCCGGTATGCAACAGGACAAGTCTGAAGAGACCCCTGATGTGTTCACGCTTTTCTGAACGCAGAAACCCCGAGAATCCTTGAAAAATAATCCCTCTTGATCGACTATCAAGTCTATCAAGAGGGATGAATGCTAATTCCCAGCGCGGCATACGCGTTGGTCATCCGATTTCCAAGTCTATCAAGAGGGATGAATGCTAATTCCCAGCGCAACCGGGAACGAATCAACGCACGACGCAAGTCTATCAAGAGGGATGAATGCTAATTCCCAGCATATATACCCATGTTCCTTGTTTGCGACCAAGTCTATCAAGAGGGATGAATGCTAATTCCCAGCTGTGTGGCCCACGGACAGCACAGACAGCCAAGTCTATCAAGAGGGATGAATGCTAATTCCCAGCTTCAGCCATTGCTTCAAGCTTCTATGAGGATAGCAGATAGTAGAACCAACGATATAATCGAACATATGTTTGAGCAACGGAATGCGGGGCGCACCTACATCGCGATCGATCTTAAGTCGTTCTATGCGTCGGTGGAGTGTGTGGCGCGGGGACTGGATCCGCTGACCACGAATCTGGTGGTGGCGGACGTGTCGCGCACCGAGAAGACGATCTGTCTGGCGGTGTCGCCGTCGCTCAAGGCATATGGGCTGCCCGGCCGCGCGCGACTGTTTGAGGTCGTGCAGAAGATGCGCGAGGTCAACGCCGACCGTCGTCTGCACGCGCCCGGCCGACGTTTGATCGACGAATCAACAAACGCGAACGAGCTCGCTGCGAACCCGAACCTCGCCGCCGGCTACATCGCCGCCAAGCCGCGCATGGCGCACTATCTCGAATGCAGTGCGAACGTCTACGCGATCTATCTCAAATACGCGGCGGAGGAGGACATCCACGTTTATTCGATTGACGAAGTCTTCATCGACGCCACCCGCTATCTGCGCGCCGCCGGCATGAACGCGCACGCGCTGGCCCGCACCATCGTGCGCGACATCCTCACCCAGACCGGCATCACCGCCACCGCGGGCATCGGCACCAACATGTACCTCGCCAAGGTCGCCATGGACATCGTCGCCAAACACATGCCCGCCGACCGCGACGGCGTGCGCGTGGCCGAACTCGACGAACACTCATACCGCAGACTGCTGTGGAGTCACACGCCGCTCACCGACTTCTGGCGGATCGGCCGCGGATACGCGAAAAAACTGCAGGCGCACGGCCTCAACACCATGGGCGACATCGCGCGCTGCTCGCTCGGTCGCGCCTCCGACTACTACAACGAGGACCTGCTCTACCGGCTGTTCGGCGTGAACGCGGAACTGCTCATCGACCACGCGTGGGGGTGGGAGCCGTGCACCATCGCCGACATCAAGGCGTACAGGCCCGCCGACACGAGCATCAGCTCCGGGCAGGTGCTGCAGCAGCCGTACGACTACGCGCACGCGCGGCTCGTGGTCAAGGAGATGACCGACCTGCTCGTGCTCGAGATGGTGTCCAAACGGATGGAGACCGACCGCGTGACCCTGGCGATCGGATACGATGCGAGTAATGTACGCGGCACGGCCGACGGTCACGGTCCGGCAAAAAGTCCCGGTCCGACCGAAACCGACTGGTACGGACGCACGGTTCCCAAACCGGTGCACGGGTCGGTCGACCTAGGCGACTACACGTCGTCCACGCGGCGAATCCTCGACGCCATGACCGGCATATACGACCGGATCGTGGACCCCGCGCTGAGCGTGCGACGCATCACCGTCGTCGTCGAACGACTGCACGAGATCGGCACGCCGATGCCCAAAGGTCATCGATACGAGCAGCCCGACCTGTTCTCGGATGACGGGAATGCAGGAGAATTGCATGAGGCCAATGGGTCGGACGATGCGGAACGTATGGACGGATCGGTCAAACGTCCGAATGCGGTCTCGCCGAACACGACCCCATTGAACGCCACCGATCGAGCTGGTGACGAACGCCGCGAACACGACATCCAGCAATCCCTGATCGACATCAAACGCAAATTCGGCAAGAACGCCGTACTCAAAGGCATGAACCTCGAGGAAGGCGCCACCGGCCGACTGCGCAACAGTCAGATCGGCGGACACGCGGCGTAAAACGTAAAAGAGATAGAAGGAGACAAGCCATGGCATTGAACGAAACCCACCGCTACGACGACATCATCGACCTGCCACACCACCAATCGACCCGTCATCCGCACATGCCTATGCGCAACCGCGCCGCACAGTTCATGCCATTCGCCGCGCTCGCCGGCTACGACGACGCCATCGCCGCCGTAGCCGAGCGCGTGCGAACTCAGGATGACTGATTCCGTCGCACACAACCGGAAGGGAACCGTTGAGTGCGACGAATCGGGACAACGGCAGCGTTGCAATCTCAAGGGAAACGATATTCCTGAATCACGCACTCTACGGAAGCCGTGCCAAAGAGTGCGTCGGAAAGAGACGCCTCCGGCCGCTTTGCACCGCCAATAATCTCGCTCTATAGCAACGCCGATGCGGAATCGCCGCAAAATCGGTATATTCAAGCGCGGTTCGGCAGGAACCATGGAACTCGTCGTCGACGGCAAAGGAAGGAACCTGCAATGTCCGATTCGGAAGCTGAATCGCAATCCACACGCCAGTCGCGCCAGTCAGCCCAATGCCCGGTGCCGTTCGCGCCGATCGCCGAATCCATACCGCCCAACGTGTTCGCCGTCACCGACCAGAAGGTCGCGCAGGCCGTGGCACGCGGCGTTGATGTGATCGACCTCGCCAAGGGCAATCCCGACGCCTATCCGGTCACATTCATCCGCGACGTCGCCAAACAGGCCATCGATGATCCGGCCAACGCGCGCTACACGCCGTTCGACGGCAAGCCCACGTTCCTCAAGGCCGCCGCTGACTGGTACCGTCGCGTACACGATGTCAACCTCGACTGGCCCACCCAACTGTTCGCCGTGGAAGGTGCGGTCGACGGTCTCGCCGGGCTCTACGCGATCCTCATCGACCGAGGCGACGCGGTCTCGTTCGTCGACCCGTACTATCCGTCGTACCACTGCATGGCCGTGATGCACGGCGCCGAGGAAGTGCTGCTGCCGGCGCTCGCCGACCGTGGTTTTCTCCCCGATCTGGATGCGGTGCCGGCGGAGACCTGGGATCGGGTCAAGATGCTCGTGCTCAACTATCCGAACAATCCCACCGGGGCGCAGGCGCCGCTGTCGTTCCTGCGCCGGGCGGTCGAACTGGCGCACGAGCACCGGTTCGTGATCGTGCACGACTACGCGTACTCCGGACTGGGAGTCGGCGTGAATGGCGACGTGAACGCGCCGGACGCCCAGCAGCACAGCATTCTCGAGGTGCCGGGCGCGTGTGATGTGGCCGTGGAGGTGTGCTCGCTGTCGAAGATGTATGCGATGGCCGGCTGGCGCGCCGGATTCGTGGCGGGCAACGAGGCCGTGGTCGCGCGGCTCAAGCTGTACCACTATCAGATGGGATCCATGATCACCGGCAACATTCAGGATGCCGGCGTGGTCGCGCTGGAATCCGACCAGTCGTGCGTGGCGGAGTTGGCGCAGCGGTATGCCGCCCGACGGCGCATCGTGGCCGACGGTCTGCGCGTGGCGGGTCTCGACGTGTTCGACTCCGCCGGCGGCATCTATGTGTGGGCGCGCGTGCCGGGCAGCTGGACGGGGGAGAGCCTAGCCGATCATCTGCTTGACCAGGCCGCCGTCGCCGTGCTGCCCGGAACCTGCTTCGGCAAGGTCGGGCGCGACTACATCCGTCTGAGCCTGCTCAAATCCGAGCCCGAACTGCGCGAGGCCGTGCGGCGCATCGCCGCCACGCTGTAGATGGTTCCGATCCGGTTTGGGTCTGGGGTTGGACGGTTCTGGTTCTCGGGGCACAATGCGGGCTGATCCGAGCTCTGATCCGTAACGCCATCCGCAGTCAGGTCGCAATGAGCTCTGTACCAAGGACCGTAATCGGTGGTCGGCTGATAGCCAGACCACCGACTGGTTACGTTCCGTCTTGCGTTGATAACGGAACGTAACCGTAGAGGCCGCTTCGATTACGTTCCGTTGTGAGCCGGAAGCGGAACGTAACCGAGATGGTAATTACGGTTATGTTCCGCATGGAATCGATGGCGGAACGTAACTGAGAGCGTTGGATGGCAGCCGAGGCCAGCGTCAGCCCACGTGGCGCTCGAAGCGGTGGAATCCGAGGATGCCTTCGATCTCGGCCATCGCATCGTCGGGGATGACCAGGCCGGACGCCTTGAGGTTGCTTTCCAGCTGACTCGGCTTGCTGGCGCCGGCGATCACGCAGCTGATCTCCGGATGCTGCAGAATCCACGCCAGCGACAGCACCGCCAGGCTCACGCCGAGCTCGTCGGCCACCTTGCGCAGCTGCTCCACCTTGTCCAGATTCTCGTCGGTGAGCAGATCGTTGATCTGATGGTCGGCCTGCCACGTGGCGCGCGACCCGGCCGGCAGCGGCTGGCCCTTGCGGTACTTGCCGGTGAGCAGACCCTGCGCGAGCGGCGAGAACGTGGTGATGCCGATGCCGTGGCGGCGGCACGTGCCCATGATCTCGTGCTCGATGTAACGGTCGATCATGTTGTACTGCGGCTGCACCACGGTGATTGGATACAGGTTGTAGCGGTCGATGATGCGCTGTGCCTCCTCAAGACGCGCGCCGCCCCACTCCTCGGAGACGCCGTAGTAGAGCACCTTGCCCTGCGCCACAAGGTCGCTCATCGCGCGCAGCGTCTCGGTCAGATCGGTGGTCTCGTCGAAGCGGTGGCAGTAGTACAGGTCGATGTAGTCGGTCTGCATGTTCTTCAGAGTCTGGTCGATGCTCTCGAAGATGTGCTTGCGGGACAGGCCGCGGTCGTTCACGCCGTCTCCGGTGGGGAAGTACACCTTGCTGGAGATGACGAGCTCCTTGCGCGGGTACTGCTTGAGCGTTTCGCCGAGGAACCGCTCGGCGTCGCCGCCCGAGTAGGCGTCGGCGCAATCGAAGAAGTTGATGCCGGAATCGTAGGCGAGGCGCACGATGTCGCGCGCCGTGTCGATCTCGGCGGAGTCATTGAGCTGCGTCACCCAGCTGCCCAGTGCGATCTCGCTGATCTTGAGTCCGGACTTTCCTACGCTGCGATACTTCACGAATGCTCCTTGGTTGTGCGGAATACCTTCTGTAATCAGTTACATACCCAGAGTAGGCCTTCAACCGTACTTGAACGCAAATTCTTGTGAAGCCGGTTTATCTGGTGCGGCACCGAGCCTAGCCTGAAAGTTTGGCCAGGAGCTCTCCATGCGGAAGGTGAGGGCTCGGATCCCCGCAGTCGGCAGATGATTTCGGCTATCTCCAAGTTCTGATGTGATTGAAGGGACTTGCAGACATCAATCCGAAAGTTCTGAAGTTCCTGACGGGGAACCTCCGGGTATGAATGGTGCAATTGCAACGTTCATACTCCGTTTTCGGGCTCGGGGAACTTCAGAACTTGGAGATAGGTGTCCGCAAGGGACGTAAATCACTTCAGAACTTGAAGATTGCCGGTCCCCGCAGAGTATTTCGGGACTCATCGACGACGCTGGGCGAGCAGGACGAGCGATTCGGTGGCCGTACCGGTGTTTTGTCGACCTAATTCCGAGTTCTGTGCAGATTCCTGCAGGGCACAAACATCAACCCTCGAGTTCTGTGCGCGAAATTCGTCATATCCAGAGTATGATCCTTGATATTTCAGACCTTGTACTTCGCATATTCTCCCGATGACGCACAGAACTCGGGAATTGATGTCTGAGGCACTCCGGAATCCGCACAGAACTCGGAGATTGCTCGAGCCTCGAGCCTGAGACAGGTGATACTTCGAATGCGACAACGCGACAAGGTCATTATCATGACCCGGTCCGCGGGGAACCTCGGTCGGGAACCTGCGGTCTCTCTGTCCCCCGTCACGGGGCTGCCCTACACCAGTGGGCGCACTATCTAAGACGCGGATACGTGAAGGAGACCGCTACAGAGGCCTGCCACGTTCCGACGCATGCGCCGCATCGCGAACAAGACCGACAGACGGCTCGCCACGATTTGGCGTGGGAGTCTAGAGCTCGGACGTATCCGGCGGATCTCGGAGAACCCCGAGAAACAGAGGAGTTGCGCCGTTGTCTCCGGGCAGATCGGCATGGAGCTCGTAAATGAAGGGCCGATCCACACGCACGGTCACCGTCGTGTCCGGCTCCGGCGGCGGCCCGCCTGCGGGGATGGCGAACATGGTGTATGCGGCGGCCTTGGCGCCTTCCTCGGTGACCTCCATGCGCGTCTCCTGAATGGCCTGACCGATGTACAGGGGTTCGTCGGCCATGGCGGAGAAGTCCGCACGGTCGGGGTCGAATGCGCGTGTGATGCCCAAGACGTTCAGACATGTCCGTAATGCAGCGGTATCGAATGTGGAACCGGTGACGAATCGCGGCATGATCAGGTCCACCAACCGTCGCCAACTGCTTGTTGCCGGCGTATCAAAAGCCTTATTAAGCAATGGCGCATTGTTCAGAAGCCGGTCAAGGCCGACGGACTCGTCGGGCAGGATGATGCTCACGCCACCTTGCCCGCCTCTGAACGAAAGTGTGACCTTGATCCATCCGTCGCCATGCGCGTACCCGATGGTGGTTGACGTCTTGTGCATCATGGGCGTAGGCGCGTCGCCGTGTGTGCCATGAAATGGTTCGGGCCGGGTCAGCTTCCTGTCGAACGTGCTGTACCAGCGACCGTCGGAAACCAGTGCATTCAGCAGCACCAGCACGGATAGCGGATCCACGTTGATGTTCGGTTTGAGCATGCCGTTGGTGTGCTCGCCCACCCAATCCGACATGCGGCGACTGGTGGTCTGGCCGAATAGCTCGTGGTCGAATACTTCGGCCTCGCATCGTCGAATGCCGGCAAGCCATTCTTGGTGCGGAGTGATTCCATCGCGAACCCATAACGAGTCGGCGATCCGATGGATGCCGGTGGCGTTGAGCGCACCGCGGAAGTCTTTCAGATCGTCCGTGGTCGCGTCCTTGGAATGCAGCGCGGTCTCCAGCTCCTGTCGGGTTTCACCAGTTGCGCCCGTGGCAACCAGAGTCAGAGCCATCCACAGCGAAGTCGGCGAGTAGTTGACGTTGCCGTCACCGGCCAAGAATACGGGAGCAGAGGCATGGGCGAATCCACGGATTGCATCCGTCACGCAATCGGGAGCCAACGGCGGAGGCATCACGTCCTCGTCCTCGTCGTCGCTCCAGTTCTCGTTGTCCTCATCGTCCCAGTCGTCATTCTCGTTATCGTCCCAGTCGTCATCCGCCCGAGTCTCTTTGCCGATCACGAATTCCTCTTCGTCGTCCATCGTCATCCATTCCTCCTCGAACAGAAAGCCAACGCTGCGCATACGCAGCCGCAGTGGCACGTGCATCTTCCACGATACCCGAAGCATTCGTATCCGGCGCTCATTCGAACGTCCTCAGATGACGCATCCAGCCGAATTTGGTAGTCGAAGCGCGACGTAGTGGTTGGCCTGGTAGTCGAAACGTGACGTTTCGGACGCTGTATGAGGACGCACGCTGTCCCGTTCGGGCTACCAAGTTCGGCTGAACGCGGCTGGATTCGGTCAGACTACGCCAGACTGCCAAAATCTCCGTCGGATTTGCGATGAACGGTGGGACGACAGAGGGGGTGCGGAACCGAGACAGGTTCCGCACCCCCTCTGGATTTAGGTGAAGCGCGCGCGAATCTTATGCGGCGAAGTACTCCACGCCGGCTTCGAAGAGCGGCTGGTACTTGTCGCCGGGCACGTTCACGTAGAGGCCGTTGCCGGAGCGCTCCGAGTGGCCCATCTTGCCGAACACGCGGCCATCGGGGCTGGTGATGCCCTCCACCGCGAGCAGCGAGCCGTTCGGGTTCACATCCAGGTCCATGCTCGGCACGCCGTTCTCGTCCACGTACTGCGTGGCGATCTGGCCGTTGGCCTTGAGCTGCGCCAGCACCTCGTCGGAGGCCACGAAACGACCCTCGCCGTGGGAGATGGCCACGGTGTGCACGTCGCCCACGTTGGTGCGGGCCAGCCACGGGGACAGGTCGGAGGCCACGCGGGTGCGCACCAGACGGCTCTGGTGGCGGCCGATCGTGTTGAACGTCAGCGTCGGGCATTCGGCGGTCATCGGCACGATGTCGCCATACGGCACCAGACCCAGCTTGATGAGCGCCTGGAATCCGTTGCAGATGCCCAGCATCAGACCGTCGCGGTTCTTCAGCAGGTCGCGCACCGCCTCGGTGACGGCCGGGGCGCGGAAGAACGCGGTGATGAACTTGGCGGAGCCGTCGGGCTCATCGCCGCCGGAGAAGCCGCCGGGGATCATCACGATCTGGCTGCGCCTGATCTCCTCGACCAGCGCGGCGGTGGACTCGGCCACGGCGGCCGGCGTGAGGTTGTTCACGATCAGCGTGGTGGCCTCGGCGCCCGCGCGCTCGAAGGCGGCGGCCGTGTCGTACTCGCAGTTGTTGCCGGGGAACACGGGGATGACCACGTGCGGCTTGGCAACCGGGGAGCCCACGTACACGGTCTTCTTCGGCGCGTTGAAGCTCACGGCCTCGACGGCGTCGCCATGACCACGGTACGGGAACACCTCCTCCATGCCATGCTCCCAGGACTCCTGCAGCACGGCCAGATCAAGATCCTCGCCGGCGGCGTGCAGCACGTAGTCCTCAGTGGTCTCGCCGATCTTGCCCATGCACACGAGGTTCGACACCGCGGGCAGCTTGCCGTTGTCGGCCAGCTCCACGATGAAGCTGCCGTACGCCGGGGTGAACAGGTCGTCCACGGCGATCGAGTCGTCGAGCGCCACGCCGATGCGGTTGCCCAGCGTGTCCTTGAACAGGGTCTCGGCGGTGCAGCCATAGCCCGGAGTGGACACGGACACGACCTGACCGTCCTCGATCAGACCCTCGACCGCGGCCAGCACCTCGATCAGGCTCTCCGGATCCGGGGTGAGCCCGTCGGCCTGGTAGCGCGGCGCGATGCGCACCAGCGTATGGCCGGCCTTCTTGAACTCGGGAGAGGTGGCGCGGTCCATCGGGCCGACGGCCACGGCGAAGCTCACCAGGGTCGGAGGCACATCGAGGTCCTCGAAGCTGCCGGACATGGAGTCCTTGCCGCCGATCGCGCCCACACCGAGGTCGATCTGCGCCATGAGCGCGCCGAGCACGGCGGCCATGGGCTTGCCCCAGCGCTTGGGATCCTCGCGCAGCTTCTCGAAGTACTCCTGGAACGTCAGGTAGGCGTCCTCGCGGCGGAAGCCGGCGGCCACCAGCTTGGAGATGGACTCCACCACCGACAGGTACGCGCCGGTGAACTGGTTCTTCTCCATGATGTACGGGTTGAAGCCCCAGGCCATCGCGGAGGCGGTGGTGGTCTCGCCGAACACAGGGAACTTGGCGACCATGGCCTGCGACGGGGTGAGCTGACGCTTGCCGCCAAACGGCATGAGCACGGTGGCCGCGCCGATCGTGGAGTCGAAGCGCTCGGACAGACCCTTGTTGGAGGCCACGTTGATGTCGGTGACCAGGTCGTGCATGCGCTCGGCGAGCGTGTCGCCCTTCCACGGGGTGGCGTAGGTGCCGCCCTGCTCCACGTGAGCGTCCATGTACTTGGGGGCGCCGTTGGAGTTGAGGAACGCACGGCTCAGGTTCACGATGGTGTCGCCGTTCCACGTCATGACCATGCGCGGATCCTCGGTGACGGTGGCGATGACCGTGGCCTCGAGGTTCTCCTCGCGGGCGTAGCCCAGGAACTCGTCCACGTCGTCGGCGGCCACGTCCACGGCCATGCGCTCCTGCGATTCGGAGATGGCCAGCTCGGTGCCGTCAAGACCCTCGTACTTCTTGGTGACCTTGTCGAGATCAATGGTCAGACCGTCGGCGATCTCGCCGGTGGCCACGGACACGCCGCCCGCACCGAAGTCGTTGCAGCGCTTGATCAGACGGCAGGCGTCGCCGCGGCGGAACAGACGCTGCAGCTTGCGCTCGATCGGGGCGTTGCCCTTCTGCACCTCGGCGCCGCACTCCTCGAGGGAGTCGATGTCGAGCTGCTTGGAGGAACCGGTGGCGCCGCCGATGCCGTCACGGCCGGTACGGCCGCCGAGCAGGATGATCTTGTCGCCGGGGGCCGGGGTCTCGCGACGCACGTGGTCGGCCGGGGTGGCACCCACTACGGCGCCGATCTCCATGCGCTTGGCCACGTAGCCGGGGTGGTAGAGCTCGTTGACCTGACCGGTGGCCAGACCGATCTGGTTACCGTAGGAGCTGTAGCCGGCGGCCGCGGTGGTCACGAGCTTGCGCTGCGGCAGCTTGCCCTCAAGCGTCTCGGACACCGGCACGGTCGGATCGGCGGCGCCGGTCACGCGCATGGCCTGGTACACGTAGGAGCGGCCCGACAGGGGGTCGCGGATGCAGCCGCCGATGCAGGTGGCCGCGCCACCAAACGGCTCGATCTCCGTGGGGTGGTTGTGCGTCTCGTTCTTGAACAGGAACAGCCAGTTCTGGTCCTCGCCGTTCACGTCCACCTTCACCTTCACGGTGCAGGCGTTGATCTCCTCGGACTCGTCGAGGTTCTTCAGCACGCCCTTGGCCTTGAGGTACTTGGCGCCGATCGTGCCCATGTCCATGAGGCACACGGGCTTGGCGTCGCGTCCCAGCTCGTGGCGGATGGCCATGTACTTGTCGAACGCAGCCTTGACCACGGCGTCGTCGATCTCGATGTTCGTCAGCTGCGTGCCGAACGTCGTGTGACGGCAGTGATCCGACCAGTACGTGTCGATCACCTTGATTTCGGTGATGGTGGGGTTGCGCTTTTCGCCGGCGAAGTACTCCTGGCACACCTTGATGTCGGCCAGATCCATGGCCAGCCCGCGGTCGGCGATGAACTGCTCGAGACCGGCCTCGTCCAGATCGAGGAAGCCGTCGATGACCTCCACCTTGCCGGGCACGGCCACATCCATCTTCAGGGTGTCGCGAGTGGCGAGCGAGGCCTCGCGGGCCTCGACCGGGTTGATCACGTAGTGCTTGATCGTGGCGACGTCGGCGTCGGTGAGCGCGCCCTCGAGCACGTACACCTTGGCGCTGCGCACGTCCGGACGCTCGCCCTGGCTGATCAGCTGGATGCACTCGCTGGCGGAGTCGGCACGCTGGTCGAACTGGCCGGGCAGGAACTCGGTGGCGAACACCTTGGCGTCACCGAAATCGGGCAGCTCGGCGAACACGTTGTCCACCTGCGGCTCGCTGAATACGACGGGCGTGGCCTCGGCGAACAGCTCCTCGCTGATGCCCTCCACGTCGTAACGGTTGATGATGCGAAGGCCGGTCAGCGCATCGATGCCGAGGATCGTGCGCAGTTCGTTGCCCAGCTGCTGGGCCTCGACGTCGAAACCGGGCTTCTTTTCCACGTAAATGCGAAAGACCACTGCGGTTTTCCTTTCTCAATTCATGTGGCTCCCCTCCGGGAGGGGAGCTGTCGCCACAGGCGACTGAGGGGAGGTCGTCACGATGAAGCGATACCTCCCCTCAGTCAGCTGACGCTGACAGCTCCCCTCCCGGAGGGGAGCCACAACTAACGGTTACTTGACCTCGATGCCTTCGGACTTGGCCAGCTCGGCCAGACGGGATTCGATCTCCTCATAGGCAGGGATGATCGAGCCCAGACCGCGGCGGAACAGATCCTTGTCCAGGTGCTCCACCTTGCCGGAGTGATCGCGCTGATCCCACAGACGGCAGGAATCGGGGGTGATCTCGTCGGCCAGCAGCAGCGTGCCGTCGGAGGTGCGGCCCATCTCGATCTTGAAGTCGACGAGCTTGACGTCGATCTTGGCGAAGATGTCGATCAGAGCCTCGTTGATGCGGCGGGCGAGCGGGGCGATCTCGGCGAGATCCTCGCGGGTGCACACGCCGAGGGCGACCAGGTCGTCGTCGTTGACGAACGGATCGTGCAGATCGTCGTTCTTGAGGAAGTATTCGAGCACCGGCTCCTTGAGCGGCAGGCCCTCCTCGACGCCGAGGCGCGAGCAGAAGTGGCCGGCCGCGGTGTTGCGCAGCACGATCTCCAGCGGGAACATGTCCATCTTGCGCACCAGCTGGGCGGTGTCGTCCACGCGCTTGACGAGATGGCTGTCGATGCCGCGGTTCTTGAGCAGATCGAAGATGATGGTGGTGATGAGGTTGTTCAGACGGCCCTTGCCGGTGAAGTCCTCCTTCTTCTCACCATCGCCAGCCGTGGCCGTGTTCTTGTACTCGACCCAGAGCACCTCGGGATCATCGGTTGCGTACAGCTGCTTGGCCTTGCCCTCGTAGAGCTTTTCCAGTTTCTCCATCATTGCCTTTCTCACAACGGTATCTCACAGCGTTATCGGAGTGGAAACTTGGGGTGAATGATCGTTCTCACAGTATCAAGCGGCGGCTACAAAACACAGGGGCGACACGGGGTCGTCGTGGGGGTCTCCGGTGCCGCGCCGCCACCATGCGGCACCGGTCCCACCATGTGATCGCGGAGCGTCAGAACGCCGTGCGCAACATCGTGCGCAACGCCGTGCGCAACACCGCGTCTGGACGCCACGCGATCACGACGTCAGAACACGGTCACGTCCAGCGCGTCCGCAACCCGCCCTGCCTTGGCACGCGCGTCCGCCTCGGTGTCCGCCACGGCGAGCGCCACGGCCATGCGTCGGTGGCCGTCCACGCCCGGCTTGGCGAAGATGCGCAGATCCGTGTCGGGCTCGGCGAGCGCCTTGGCAACCGAACCGAACGACACCTCGCCCTTGCCCGCCACAACGATCGCATGGCTGGCGGCGACCTTGGACGGGTCGCGCAGCGCCACCGAACGCGCGGAGACGGGCACGCCGAGCACGGCGCGGGCGTGCAGCGCGAACTCGCTGAGGTTCTGGGAGATCATGGTGACCATGCCGGTGTCGTGCGGACGGGGGGAAACCTCGTTGAACAGCACGCTGCCGTCGACGAGCACGAACAGCTCCACGCCGTACACGCCCCAGCCGGTCTCGCCGTGCTCGCGGGCGAGGTCGACCAGGCCGCGGACCATGCGCACGGCGTAGTCGTCGGCCTTGATGCGCACGTCGTCAGGGATGGGGGAGCCCTGCCAGGATTCGCGGTAGTCGCCGTCTTCCTGACGCTGGCCGATCGGCGCGCACGCCACGATGCCGCTCGAGGAGGCCACGGTGAGCACGGTCAGCTCGTAGTCGAGCGGGGCGAACGCCTCCACCACCACGCGGCTGACGGCATGCTCCTTGGCGGTACGGCCTTCGGTCTGCGCCACCTGCCAGGCGTGGGCCACGTCGTCGGGACCGCGCATTACGGACTGGCCGTGGCCGGACGAGCTCATCACCGGCTTGACCACGCACGGGAACCCGACCTCGGCGGCTCCGGACTCCAGCTCCTCCTCGGTGCCGGCGAACCGGTACGGGGTGGTGGGCAGTTCCAGCGTTTCGGCAGCCAGGCGACGCAGGCGCTCGCGGTCCATGCAGATCTGCGCGATCTGGCAGCTGGGCACCACCTGCACGCCGTCGGCGGCGGCGCGGGAGAGTTCGGCGGTGGCGATGGCCTCGACCTCGGGGATGATGATGTCCGGTTTGACGTCGGCGATCAGCGCGTTGAGCTCGTCGGCGTTGGCCATGTCGAGCACGCGGGCCTCGTGTGCCACCTGCTGCGCGGGCGCGCCGGCGTACGAGTCGGCGGCGATCACACGTGCGCCGAGACGCATGAGTTCGATGGCGATCTCCTTGCCCAGTTCGCCCGAGCCGAGCAGCAGTGCGCACGTGCATGGGGCGGAGTCGCCGAGCGGAGAACCGAGGGGACGATCAGGGACGTGATCGGAATGATTGGTGGAACAGACGGATTCAGCAACGGGATTCGTATCGGTCATGACTCCATTGTGCAATAACCGCTCGAATACGCCGAAACGACAACGCCGACGGGGTCATACGAACCATCCGTCGGCGAAGTGCAAGTGTAATGATTGAACAATCAGATGCCGAAGACTTCCTTGGCCACCTTCTCCAGAGTGTCGCCACCCAGCTCGGCGATATCGTTCTTGGTGGCGTTAATCTTGCCCAGAGCCTCGTCGGCCTGCTCGTACGTCCAGTCCAGACCGGCCTCCTTGGCCACGGCGAGCACATCGTCCACGACAACGACGTTCTTGAGCTTCTCAACCAGTGTCTTCTCGTCCATGAGAACTCCTTTTACTGCATGGTATTATCACGTCGGTCCCCGCAGTCGTGGCCGGCAATGCTGCCGGGAATCACCCACCGGAATCGGCAATTCCTGTAGTAATCCTCTCCGCGCCGCTTGTAAAGTCGATGCCCGCGTTTGCCCGCGAATATTGCATGTGATTCGCATCACATTCGCCGCCGCCAGTTTGCTAGTGTGATCACACTAACGAACTGGCCACTGGAGTATGGCGGGCAGGGCAGGGGCGGTTTGCTGGTGTGATCACACTAACGGACGGGGCACAAGCGAACTGGATGCCACGGGCGGCGCGTGCTGCGTTCAGGCGTGATCGCATCGGCCACGCTCAGCCCACGCGGATCGTGCCGAGCAGCGCCGCATGATCGGTGCCGGACACCTTCACGTTCTTCAGATCCGACGCGGCGAGCCCCCGGTCGAGCACGATGTGGTCGATGGAGAACATCATCGGCAGATACGGCCGGTCGCTCGGCCACGAGAACGTGAACCCGTGGCCGGACTGTCTGGCCGCATCGGTGAACCGGTCGCCGAGCATGGCGCGGAACGGTGCATGATCGTACGTGGCGTTGAAATCGCCCATGAACACGTATGTGCTGCCGGATCGCGCATCCAGCGCGCCGATCTCGTCGATGCTACGCTTCCACAGATTCCAGTAGCCGTTCACCGGCGAGGTGGTGTGCACGGACACGAACCGCAACGTCCTGCCATCGGACAGGCTCACGGTGCCGGCCGGCATGAACGACGCGCTCGAATTGACCTCGTCCTTGACCGGGTTCGCCAACGGCATGGCCGACCATACGCCGTTGCCGTACTTGCCGTCGGCGGACGCGGTCTTCGAATACGGCAGATAGTTGGCGATGCCGGCCTTGCCCAGCTCCTCCACGAACGCCTTGGTGGTCTCCTGCAGGGCGAGCACCTTCACCTGCTCGTCGCGCACGAGCCGCACGATCTCACCGGCATCGGCACGCCCCTTGTACACGTTGCACGTCATCACGCGCAGCGTCGTCGCGCTCGCCCCCGACGACGACGCCGACGCCGACGAATTCGCCCCGACCACGCTGGAGAAGAACGGCCCCTGCCAGTACGCCTGCGCGCCGAGGCACGCCACCATGAGCACGATGAGCAGACGTCGGCGCCCGATCACGGCGAACAGCAGCGCTAGCGCGGCGGTGAGCGCGAACCACGGCGTGGCGGCGACGATGTTGGGCACGTACGGCATGGTCGACATGCCGAGCGGCAGCAGTCGGGCCGCAGTGCCAACCGCCGTAGCCGCCGCGAGGATCACGGCCAGCGCCGTGCAAGCGATCCTGCCCATCGCGCCCTTGTTCATTGATCCGCCGTCCTTTGATTGCTGATTGATCGATCGTGATTATGGCCGCCGTATGTATCGGTGATATTCGACCGTTATAGCCTCGTCTGAGGATCATGGCCGTAGTCGTATCGAAAGTCCTTGCAAAAAGAGCCGAAGACCATGACCATGATCTTCGGCTCTTTTCTCTGTGCCCGAGATGCGATTCGAACGCACGACACCCGCTTTAGGAGAGCGGTGCTCTATCCCCTGAGCTACCCGGGCAACGGCGTTCCATCATACCGCATGTCCACGAAAACGCGAAATGCCCGTGCGGGACGCCGATCGTCGCGTTCGTGGCGACGATGTCCCGCACGTTCTCGGACGCTCGGCGAGCCGACGTTTTCCGCCGTTTTGTCGGTTGTGCTGATAGTGTTCTAATCAGTGGCGCATCTGACCAGACAAGGGAGGAACATGCGTAAGGAAACCCATAGGCCGGCCATCGTGGACGTGACCGGTTCGGAGACCATTTTCTCGATTCTCGACGACCGTGCGAACCGTGCCCCGGACGATTCCCTGGTGGAATACAAGAACGCCGACGGATGGCAGTCGTTCTCCGCGGCCGAATTCCGCGACGAGGTGGTCGCTCTGGCCAAGGGGCTGATCGCCAAGGGCGTGAAGAAGGGCGACGCCGTGTCGATCCTGTCGCACACGCGTTGGGAGTGGACGGCGCTTGACATGGCGATCATGGCGATCGGCGCGCTGACCATCCCCGTGTACGAGACCAACTCCGCCGCGCAGGTCCGTTCGATCTTCAACGATTCGCGGGTCACGCTCGCGTTCGCCGAAGACGACGGTCAGCGCGACAAGATCGAATCCGTGCGTGACCAGTGCGCGTACCTCAAGGACGTGTACGTGATCGACCTCGGCGCGCTCGACACGATCAAGACGTTCGGCCGTGGCGTGAGCGACGACGAGTTCCGTGAGCGTGCGAACGCCGTGACCGGCTCCGATCTGGCGACCATCGTGTACACGTCGGGTTCCACGGGCACGCCCAAGGGCATCGAACTGACGCACACCAACTTCTATTCGATTGTCGCCAACGGCAGCGAGACCATGTTCGACGTGGTGATGAAGCCGGGCCGTCGTCTGCTGCTGTTCCTGCCGCTGGCGCACGTGTTCGCCCGCTACATGCAGTTCGTCTGCTTCTACGGCAACGTGACGCTCGGCTTGTCGAGCAACCTCAAGACGATCCTCGCGGACTTCAACGCGTTCAAGCCCACGTTCATCCTCGCCGTGCCGCGTATCTTCGAGAAGGTGTACAACGCGGCCAGCCAGAAGGCCGGCCAGGGCGCGATGGGCCGTATCTTCGCCCGTTCGGCTGACGTGGCGCGCGAATGGTCGCGCGAACAGCAGCAGGCTCAGGAGACGGGCGGTCGCATTCCGCTGTGGCTGAGCGTGAAGCATTTCGTGTACTCGCGCATCGTCTACCGCAAAATCCGCGCAGTGTTCGGCGGCAACGTGGAGTTCGCGATCTCCGGCGGTGCCCCGCTCGACGCGTCGATCGCGCACTACTTCAACGGTCTCGGCCTGCCGCTGCTCGAAGGCTACGGCATGACCGAAACATGCGCGCCGGCCTGCGTGAACCCCACCATCGGTTACAAGATCGGCACGATCGGACTGCCGATGGCCGGCATGAGCTTCGGCATCGACGATGACGGCGAACTGTGCATCAAGGGCGACAGCGTATGCGCCGGATACCACAACCATCCCGAGATCACCACGCAGCAGATCGTCGACGGATGGCTGCACACCGGCGATCTGGGCGACATCGACGCCGACGGATTCATCAAGCTCACCGGTCGCAAGAAGGATCTGATCATCACGGCCGGTGGCAAGAACGTGAGCCCCGGCATTCTCGAGGCATCGGTGATGAGCTCGCCCGTGGTGGCGCAGTGCGTGGTGATCGGCGACCGCAAACCGTTCATCGCCGCACTGATCACCATTGATCTGGCAGATGCGAACGCCTGGCTTACGTCGCAGGGCGCCGAACCAGTGGCCGACCTTGACGAGGCCGCACGCAATCCGATCATTCGCGCCGAGGTGGAGCGCGCCGTGGACACCGCCAACGGACTGGTCTCACGCGCCGAATCGATCCGCAAGTTCGAGATCCTGCCCGACGAGTTCACCGAGGAGAACGGCATGACCACGCCGTCGATGAAGGCCAAGCGCGCCGTGATCGTGGAGCACTACCGCGACCTCATCGACAAGGTCATCTACGTGCCCCGCAAGAAGAAGTGACGACGCCGTCAGTCGCAGTGGAATCGGCTGCGCCGATGCAGTGCCGTCGCATTCCCGCATGCGCGGGGTCACCTCATCAGTCACGCGTACGCGTGACAGCTTCTTCGGCAAGACTTGACGGACTTCGTCCGACATCTTTCTACTCGCCTGTCGGCTCGTCTGGGGCCTACAAACGCTTCCAGCGTTTGCTTTACGTCCTCAGCCTAAGGGGAAGCCGGTGTTATCCATATCAGCCTGAATGGTTGTATGCCGCCTTCCCCTTGAGGGGAAGGCGTCGGCGCAGACGACGGATGAGGTGACCGTTCCCGTCATCGCAGGGACGCAGCAACACAGTGGGAACGCAGCAACACAGTGTCGGCCATGAGTGTCGGCCATAGACCGATTCCGCAACGACCACTTCCTCATCGTTCCCGCTACCTGTGTCGTTTCACACCAATGCAAAATTCCCGCACCATTACGGCCCCTCGGTCGGGCACGCCAATGATGCGGGAATTTTGGTTTCGCGGTCGTTGCGGCCGCCCCCGCTACTTGCTCTTGCTCGCGCGCGGCGCGTCGGGGCCGGCGTACTGGGAGGTCAGCAGCGCGTTGGTCACCTCGTCGTAGAGGTTCTTGAACCCGGCGGGCGTGCTGGCCGGCAGCACCACGGTCTTGCCGTTCGGCGACTCCGACAGCGAGCGCATCACGTCGAGATACTGGTTGAACATGACGATCTGGTTCACCTCGCCGATATCCATGCCCACATCCTGCAGGCTCTTGATCTGATCGACGATACCGTTGGCGATCTCACGACGGTAGTTCGCCTGGCCTTCACCCTGCAGACGCACCTTCTCCGCGTCGGCCTGCGCCTGCGTCTCGATGGCGATACGCTGCGCCTCCGCACGCTGACGCGTGGCCTCCTTCTCACGCTGCGCGGCGTTGATCGAATCCATCGCCTGCTTGACCTGGCCGGACGGATCGATCGCGGTGATCAGCGTCTTGACCACGGTGAAGCCGAAGCGCTGCATCTCGTTGCCCACCGTCTGCTGCACGTCGAGCGCCACATTGTCCTTGCGCGCGAACGCGTCGTCCAGCGTCAGCGCCGGGATGGCGGAACGCAGCGCGTCCTCCATGTAGCTGCGCAGCTGCGCAGCCGGATTCTGCAGCTCGTAGTACGCCACGGCCACGTTCTTCGCGTCCACGCGGAACTGCGTGGACGCCACCACCGTCACGAACACGTTGTCCAGCGTCTTGGTCTCCAGCTTCACGTCCAGCTGGCTCACCCGCAGGTTCATCTTCTGCGCGATGCGGTCGATGAACGGAATCTTGATGTGCAGGCCCGCCGTGGACACGGTGTGGAACTTGCCCAGACGTTCGATCACATACGCATTCTGCTGCGGCACGATATACAGGCTGGCGAACAGCAACACGATGATCAGCGTCAGCACCACGATCAGCACGACCAGCCCGATGATTCCACCGATAGCCATGATTATCGACCCCTTCCCGAGTCCCGCACGGCCATCAACAAACACCGTCGCCTCAGTGTGACGGCACCGGGCCGTGCCCTTTCATTGTCCCATACGAAGGGGCACCCATCGTCGTACAACACGACAAACCGATTCATTCTGTCGAACGTTGCCCGCCGATACGGTCCGAATGCCAACGCGATCGGCCCGCGCGACCTACATTAGGGGAATGGCATACAGTCAAGACGACGGGAACATGTCGCCGCAGAGGCGGACGGCGCCGAAATCCGCGCAGGCGGCCCCACCGGAGCAACGGCCGCTGACCATCGCGCTCGTGCTCGACACCTTCGGCAACCGCGGCAACGGTACATCCAACTCCGCACTCCAATTCGCCGAGGAACTCGAACGGCAAGGACACGCCGTGCGGCTTGTCGGCGTCGGCGCGCCGGAATACCGGGCGCGCATCAACCGCGTGCCGCTGGTCTCATGGGTGGCCGCCAAACAGCAGATGCTCTTCGCCCGGCCCGACGACGCACTGTTCCGTCGCGCGTTCGACGGCGTGGACGTCGTACACATCTACATGCCCTTCCGATTCGGCCGCCGCGCGCTCGCCGTCGCCCGGCAGATGGGCATCCCCGTCACCGCCGGCTACCACATCCAGCCCGAAAACATCATGTACTCGGCAGGACCGCTCAAACTCATCCCCGGCATGTCGTCGTTCATCTACCGATTCTTTCACCACTGGCTCTACGGCAAGGTCGACCACATCCACGTGCCCACCAACATGACCGCACGGCTCCTACGGGAGCACGGGTATCAGGCGCGACTGCACGTCATCTCCAACGGATACGCGCCACGCTTCACCGGCAAATCCTCCTACCCGGCGACGGTACGGCCGCCGTTCGTCGTGATCGCATCCGGCCGGCTCTCCCACGAAAAGGACCAGATGACGCTGATCCGCGCGCTCGCCACATGCCGTCACCGCGACGACATCCGGCTCGTGATTGCCGGCACCGGACCATTGCGCCGATACCTGCGCCTGCGCGCCCGGCACATGCTCGCCCGCCCGGCCGACATCGGCTTCCACGACAACGCGACCATGCCCGATCTGCTGCGATCGGCCGACCTGTTCGTCCACCCGTCCATCGCCGACCTCGAATCAGTAAGTGTGATCGAGGCCATGGCCTGCGGCTTGCCGCCCGTGATCGCGCAATCCGACCTGAGCGCCGCACAGCAGTTCGCACTCACCGACGAATCCCTGTTCCCCGTGCGCGACGTCCAGGCGCTCGCCGACCGTATCGACTGGTGGTACGAGCATCCCGACGAGTGCGCGAGGTGGGGGCGTGAGTATGCGCGGCATACGCGGGAGTGCTATTCGGTGCGTTCGTCGGTGGAACGATTCGTCGCGATGGAACGTGAGGCCATCGCCGACGAGCGGCGGATGCGCCGGATGAATGACGATGCACGATGATGGTGAGAGCGTAGGGCGTATATACGGCGTATATGACGCGTTGCGCGTGACGTCGTCGGAATGCCGACGGCGGTGTTGGGATGTGTCTGGTCGTGTTGGATGACGCCGAACAGTGTTGGGAGGTGTGCAAAACGTTGATATTTCAACGAATATACCGGCTTGATCGTTCTTGTCGGCGGGCCGATGACCAGCGCGACACGCCGAGTTGGACAGCCTCTGAGATTCGTGTATAGTAATCACCTGTTGCGCTCGTTCAGCTCGCTGAATGAAGACGACATGGTGGCTATAGCTCAGTTGGTAGAGCATCTGATTGTGGTTCAGAAGGTCGCGTGTTCGAGCCACGTTAGCCACCCCGAGGTGATCCCCGGAGCCGAAAGGCTTCGGGGATTTTTCGTATATGCGGTTGCGGGATGACGTACGTGGACGGGGCAGGGCGGGATGATTGAACCTTGTGGGGCGGTGATCCCTTCCCTCAGTCCGCCTTGCGGCGGCCAGCTCCCTCCCGCGGAGGGAGCACGCGCTCTTTATCCTCGTGCGGCATCTTACTCGTGTGCTCCCTCCAAGGGAGGGAGCTGTCATGCGCAGCATGACTGAGGGAGGGCTCACCTCCGCACAAAGCCTCGGCCGCCTCACAGGCCAATCCTCGAACACGACTCAACCTACGCAATCTAGGTAAGGAGCGCGTGCTCCCTCCAAGGGAGGGAGCTGGCCGCCGTAGGCGGACTGAGGGAGGGGCGCCGGGCCTATAAGCCAAAGCGACGCGCGGTTTGGCTTATAGGCCCGGCAATCCTGCCTACTACTGCTCCAGGTTGCTCTGGGTGCCGGCGGTGGCGCCGGCGCTGGCCTGATCGGCCTGGGCGGCGTCGAGCTGGGCGCGTACGTCGTCGAGCAGGGACTGCGCTCGGCGGGCCAGCGCCTCGCCCAGCTGCCACTGACGCATCGAGGCGTCCAGATCGAGTCCGCCGGCCTCCAACGCCTGCACGGCCTGGATGAGCTGGTCGCGGGCCTGCTCGTAGCTCAGCGAATTGATCTTCTCGAGTTCCTCGGCGCTCAGCGAGGGGAGGTTCGAGACGGACTTGGTGTCTGCGTTCTGATCGGTCATGATGTGCTCCTTGGGTGTGGCATCGTCCTGCGTGAACGATGCAGCGGTCGTATCGGTTATTCCTATATATAGGAGTCGTATCGTGTTGTTTCACGATCTCGACGATGTTTCATGTTGTTGTTTCATGCGAGACGTTGTTTCACGCCGTGAAACGTCATGCTGTGAAACGACGTACCGTGTGGTGGTCCATTAGTGATCCACCGTGCGGCGTTCTACTGCACGGTCGCGTGGATCGAACCGTGACGCAGCGTGACGGCGAGCTCGTCGCCGCTCTTCACATCGTCGGCGTCGGTCACCACATGGCCGCTCGTGGTCTGGATCACCGCGTATCCGCGGTCAAGCGTGGACTGCGGGCTCAGCGCGGTCAGCGATGCGTGCAGCTTCTCCACGGTCAGCGAGGCGTCGTCGACGATGCGACGCATGCCGATGTCCAGACGCTGCCGGGCGTCGTCGACGAACCGCTGCGGACGGTCGAGCATCGTCAACGGCTGCGTCAGACTCGGACGGTTCGCATAGCCCTCGATCAGACGCATCTCGTTGTCCACGCGGGCGCGGATGCGGTCGCGCATACGGCGACGGGCCTCATCCACGATCTGCAGCTGCTCGTTCACGTCCGGCACGATGCGCTTGGCCGCATCCGTCGGCGTGGACGCACGCATATCGGCGGCCAGATCGATCAGCGTCCAGTCGTCCTCGTGGCCGATGGCCGACACGATCGGCGTGACGCAGGCGGCCGTGGCGCGCACCACGCCCTCGTCCGAGAAGCCCATGAGATCCTCGAAGCTACCGCCACCTCGAGCCACGATGATAACGTCCACGCTCGGATCCGCATCAAGCCGCTGGATCGCGGCGATCACGTCCGGCGGGCAGCTGGGGCCCTGCACATGCGCGTGCACGACCGTGAACTCGATCGTGGGCCAGCGCAGCCGGGCGTTGGTGATCACATCGCCCTCGGCTCGCGCCTGCGGTGCGCACACCAGACCGATGCGCTTGGGAAACGCGGGAATCGGGATCTTGTTCTCGGCGTCGAACAGTCCCTCGCCCTTGAGCCGCTTGCGCAGCTCCTCGATCTGGGCCATCAGGTCGCCCTTGCCCACGCGGCGGATGTCGTCGCCCATGAAACTCAGGCGGGTCTGCTTCATCCACACGTCGGGACGGCCGTGCAACACCACACGGTCGCCCTGGCGGAATTCGCGGGCCATCTGCGCGAAGCGGCCGAAGCCGGTCACGCTCAGCGAGATGTCCTCCGTGTTGTCACGCACGGTGAGATAGGCGGACCCGGCGCGACGTGTGTTGATCTCCGAGATCTGCCCTTCGATCCACGTGCCGGGCCATTTGGCCACGGCGTCGTGATACTTGCGGCTGAGCAGACTGATCGGCCATGGATTGTCCGGAGTGGTGTCCCTCGCCAGACGTGCAAGCGGCTGCGGCTGCACGTTCTGGGCACCGGGGGAGTCCGGGAAAAGCGTATTGGTCATGACCACACTTTCCGCCGCGTGCGGGACATGTGACGATGGTCACACGCCCGGTGTGAGGTTGCTCACCGTATGGCGTGGCGGGTCGTGCGCTGTCCGGTGATACAGGCACAATCGATGGTCGGCCATGACACGCCGACGGTGATTTTCATCGTCGTTATTTTTCCGCGGCATGATGCCGAAAACACTAGATATGCGCTTGGCATGATAGATCCCAACTAGATATTGGGGTGGAAGTGCTGTAATGTGCAATAGGCCGGTTGGCGTGGTCCCGGCGATAACGACCACGGAATACGTTGCCCGACACACTAAAGAACCATGGCGGAAGGAGACTGATGAGCGCACAGGTGCTGGAACAGGAGACGACCGAGGTGATTCGTCCGCAGAAGGAGACCGTGCTCGTCGAAAAGCGTGACGGCAGGGTCGTCGACTTCGATCCGATCAACATCATCAATGCCGTGGCCGCCGCATTCGGCGACCTCGACAAGAAGGTGGGTCCCGAAGAGGAGCGCATCATCCGCGACATCGCGGATCGCGTCGAAGCTGAGGTGAAGACCCGCTACACCGGTCCCGCCAAGATCGAGGACATCCAGAACCTGGTCGAGCACGCCCTCATCGGCGAGCACCTGTACGAGGTGGCCCGCACCTACACCAACTACCGTCTGAACAAGGACATCGAGCGCGCCAAGGCCACCGACATCAACGAGGCCGTGAGCCGCCTGGTCAACAAGGACGAGGCCCTGGTGCGCGAGAACGCGAACAAGGACTCCAACGTCTACGCCACCCAGCGCGATCTGCTCGCCGGCGCCGTGAGCAAGGCCTCCGCCTTTTCCATGCTGCCGGAGCAGGTCTCCAACGCCCACATGAAGGGCGACATCCACTTCCACGACGCCGACTACTCGCCGTTCACCGCCATGAGCAACTGCTCCCTGCCGGACTTCGGCGACATGCTCGAGCACGGCTTCGCCCTGGGCAACGCCATGATGGACTCCCCGAAGTCCATCGGCACCGCCGCCACCCAGATCACCCAGATCATCAAGGACATCGCCGGCTGTCAGTACGGCGGCCAGACCGTCAACCGTTGCGACGAGATGCTCGAGCGCTACGCCAAGCGCGACTACGAGAAGAACCTCAAGATGGCCGAGGCCATCCTGCCCGACGAAATGCCGCTGAACGTGGCCGAGGACGTCGTCAAGGGCCTCAAGGCCCAGGAGCCCAAGTGGCTGCACTTCGAAAACCGCGAGCCGCTGGGCGAGGACACCCCGTTCGACGAGAACCTCTCCGAGATTGAGCAGCTGCGCGAGATCTACGCCAAGATCATGACCCGCAAGGCCATCTACGACGCCATGCAGACCATGGAATACCAGATCAACTCCAACCGCGTGTCCAACGGCCAGACCCCGTTCGTCACCGTCGGCTTCGGTCTGGGCACCTCCTGGTTCGCCCGTGAGATCCAGCGCGCCATCCTGCTCAACCGCATCCGCGGCCTCGGCAAGGACCGTCACACCGCCATCTTCCCCAAGCTCGTGTTCACCATCAAGCACGGCGTGAACGCCGACCCGGGCGACCCGAACTACGACCTCAAGCAGCTCGCGCTCGAATCCGCCACCAAGCGCATGTACCCGGACGTGGTGTTCTACGAGAACATCGTCAAGATCACCGGCTCCTTCAAGGCCCCGATGGGCTGCCGCTCCTTCCTGCAGGGCTGGAAGGACCCGAAGACCGGCAAGGACGTGACCGACGGCCGCATGAACCTCGGCGTGGTGTCCGTGAACGTGCCGCGCATCGCCCTCGAATCGCACGGCGACGTGGACCGCTTCTGGAAGCTGTTCAACCAGCGCATGGAGATCGCCCACGAGGCCCTGCAGTTCCGCATCATGCGCTGCAAGCAGGCCACCCCGGTCAACGCCCCCACCCTCTACCGCTACGGCGCCTTCGGTCGCCTGAACGCCAACGACAAGGTGGACCAGCTGTTCAAGGACGGCCGCGCCACCGTGTCCCTCGGCTACATCGGCCTGTACGAGACCACCGCCGTGTTCTTCGGCAAGGACTGGATGACCGACCACCACTGGGACGAGGACGGCAAGGAGTTCGCCCTGTCGATCGTGCGCCGCATGAACGAGCTGTGCAAGCAGTGGAGCGCCGCCGAGGGCTACCACTACTCCGTGTACTCCACCCCGGCCGAAAGCCTCACCGACCGCTTCAACCGCATGGACCGTGAGAAGTTCGGCGAAGTCGAGGGCGTGACCGACCACGACTTCTACACCAACAGCTTCCACTACCCCGTGTGGCTGCAGCCCACCCCGATGGAGAAGCTCGCCTACGAGAAGGACTTCCCGTACCTCGCCTCCGGCGGCTTCATCAACTACTGCGAGTTCCCCTGC
This sequence comes from Bifidobacterium callimiconis, assembly GCF_003952005.1. GTDB lineage: Bacteria > Actinomycetota > Actinomycetes > Actinomycetales > Bifidobacteriaceae > Galliscardovia > Galliscardovia callimiconis. The sequence continues at coordinate 227,864 of NZ_QXGJ01000003.1, read as the reverse complement.
CTGCAGCCGAACCCCAAGGCCCTCGAAGCCGTGTGGGACTACGCCTACAACATCGGCATCGGCTACCTCGGCACCAACACGCCCATCGACCACTGCTTCGTGTGCGGCTTCGAAGGCGACTTCGAGCCCACCGACGAAGGCTTCAAGTGCCCCGAGTGCGGCAACTCCGACCCCGACAAGTGCAACGTGACCAAGCGCACCTGCGGCTACCTGGGCAACCCCGTCCAGCGCCCCATGGTGCACGGCCGCCACGAGGAGATCGCCCACCGTGTCAAGCACATGGCCGGCGAAACCGGACACGTGACGCTCAAGGACGGCACCGAGCGCGAATGGTTCGAAGACACCAAGTGATCGCAGCCGTGCATGATCTCCCGCGCTGAACGGGAATCACGCACACCCCATCACTTTCGGCTCCCCTCGCCGAGGGAAGCCGTCGGCAACGTCGACCGAGGGGAGCCCACCGCACACATGACTTGTGCAATGGGCTCCCCTCAGTCATGCGCAGGCACGGCGGCTCCCCAGGCGCCAGGGGAGCCTTTGCCGTCATCGCGGCCGTCGACACGGCCCATTCGCAACCAAGGAGGAAACGCATGCCCGATACATGGAAACAGGTCAAGCATCATGACTTCGCCGCCGGCGAAACCGATCGCGGTCCCGGCGTCCCCAGCGAACTCACCAACAACCCCCGCGCCGGCCAATGGGACGGTCGCCGCATGGGACAGGGCATGGTCGCCGACTACAAGCGCTTCCTCATGACCGACGGTGAAGGCATCCGCTGCTCCATCTACGTCAGCGGCTGCCCCTTCCGCTGCGACGGCTGCTACAACTCCTCCATCTGGGACTTCCAGGCCGGCTACGAATACAACCAGAAGCTCGAGGACATGATCATGGACGACCTCTCCCAGTCGTTCGTCCAAGGCCTCACCCTCCTCGGCGGCGAGCCCCTCCTCAACACCACCATCCTCACCCCGCTGTGCCGCAAGATCCGAGAACGCTTCGGCCACACCAAGGACATCTGGTGCTGGACCGGCTACACCTGGGAAGAACTCATGCGCCCCGGCGAAACCCCCGACAAGCGCGAACTCCTCGAGCTCATCGACATCCTCGTCGACGGCCGCTACCTCAAGGACCAGCACGACTCTCTCCTCCAGTTCCGCGGCTCCAAAAACCAACGCATCCTTGACGTCCCCAAATCCCTCGAGGCCGGCAAGCCCGTCATCTGGGCCAAACTGCACGACCAGGAGCGGTTCATACCCGAGATTTACGGCAAAGACCGCGCCGCCGGCGAGGGCGACGCGTCATGACGGAGCGTCGCCGGCGTTGCTCCTCGGTCGACGTACCTTCGTACGCCTTCCCTCGGTGCGCCTTGGCGCCGCACGCGTCATGACGCGTCGCCGGTGGCGACATTGTCAGGTCAATGGCATTGGCGCTGGTTGGTGGGTCTTTGCGAATTTCGATGGAGACGGGTATCCGTTGCCAACGGGGACGTTGCGTGAGCGGACAACTTTGTGAGGTATGTCGAGAATCATTCGCTGTTGGCTCAAAATGCGGGCGTGTAGGGGTTTGACGATCGTCGGCGTTCCGTACTGGCGACTACGATACTGCAAGGAAATGTGCGAACGCATATGAGGGTTGCGGCAGAAGTATAGAGAAAGCGTGCGCGGCCAGTAGGCGTGGAAGGGCACACGGACGGATTGAAGGAATAAACAGTATGCCGGAGTTGAAGACGAACGACTGCATCAGGATCGGCCTGGATATCGGGTCGACGACGGTGAAGGCGGTGGTCCTGGATAGGGACGGCGTCAAGACGGAGAACAACGGGGGAGATGAGTCGCCGCTGGCCGCTCCGGGCCAGCATATCCTCTACGCCGACTATCGGCGTCATCACGCCAACGTGCGCGCCACGGTGGCCGAACTGCTCACCGACATCCACCATCATCTCGAGGACTTGCACCGCGGCGACGAGCCCGTGCGCCTGTCCATCACCGGTTCCGGCGGCCTCGGCCTCGCCGACAATCTGCACGTGCCGTTCGCCCAGGAGGTCATCGCCGAAACCGTGGCGATCGACGCCAAGTATCCGCAGGCCGACGTGATCATCGAACTCGGCGGTGAGGACGCCAAGGTCACCTACCTCAAGCCCACGCCCGAACAGCGCATGAACGGTTCGTGTGCCGGCGGCACCGGCGCGTTCATCGACCAGATGGCCACCCTGCTCGACACCGACGCCACCGGCCTCAACGAAATGGCCAAGAACTATCAGACGCTGTATCCGATCGCATCGCGTTGCGGCGTGTTCGCCAAGACCGATCTGCAGCCGCTGATCAACGACGGCGCAGCCAAACCCGACCTCGCCGCATCCATCTTCACCGCCGTGGCTACGCAGACCATCGCTGGCCTGTCGTCCGGACGCCCGATCCGCGGCACCGTGATCTTCCTCGGCGGCCCGCTGTTCTTCCTGTCCGAACTGCGCGAAGCATTCCGCCGCGCGCTCAAGGACCGCGTCAAGGAATTCATCACCCCCGAAGACGCGCACCTGTACGTCGCATACGGCGCCGCGCTGCTCGCCGGCCAGGAGGACTCCGAACAGACCGAGGACGGCACCGTCCACTACGAGGCACGCACGCTCGACGACATCCTCACCGCGCTCGAGAACCTGAAGAACCTGCCGAGCAACACGCCCACCATGCCGCCGCTGTTCGACACCGAAGAGGACCGCGAGCGTTTCAACGAGCGCCACCATCGCGAGCACATCCACATCGGCACGCTCGAAGGCGCGCACGGACCGCACTTCCTCGGCATCGACGCAGGATCCACCACCATCAAGGCCACGCTCGTCAACGACGATCGTGAGATCGTCTGGTCCAGCTACGCGAACAACGAAGGCAGCCCGCTGACCGCGGCAGTCAACATCGTCAAGAAAATCCAGAACGAACTGCCCGACGGCGCCTACATCGCCCGCAGCTGCGCCACCGGCTACGGCGAAGGACTCATCACCACCGGTCTGCACCTCGACGAAGGCGTGGTGGAGACCATGGCCCACTATCGCGGCGCGGAAATGGTCAGCCCCGGCGTCACTGCCGTCATCGACATCGGCGGCCAGGATATGAAGTATCTGGCCATCAACGACGGCGTGATCGACTCGATCGCCGTCAACGAGGCCTGCTCGTCCGGCTGCGGATCGTTCCTGCAGACGTTCGCCCAGTCCATGGGCCTGACCATCCAGGAATTCACGCAGAAGGCGCTGGCCTCCGACCATCCGGTCGACCTCGGCTCACGCTGCACCGTATTCATGAACTCATCCGTCAAGCAGGCGCAGAAGGAAGGCGCGTCGATCGAAAACATCGCCGCCGGCCTGTGCTACTCCGTCGTGCGTAACGCCCTGTACAAGGTGATCAAGCTGCGCGACGCCGGCGACCTCGGCGACACCGTGGTCGTGCAGGGCGGCACGTTCCTCAACGACGCCGTGCTGCGCGCCTTCGAACTGCTCACCGAACGCGAAGTCACCCGACCCAACATCGCCGGCCTCATGGGCGCGTTCGGCGCCGCCCTCACCGCGCGCATGCACTACAACGACGACGATGACCCGAACAAGCGCTCGTCGATCCTGTCCGGCAGCGAACTCGACAACCTGTCGATGACCTCCGAACGCGACGTATGCAAGCTGTGCCAGAACCACTGCAAGCTCACCATCACCACGTTCGCCGACGGCTCGCGCTACGTGACCGGCAACCGCTGCGAACGCGGCGGCGACAGTAAGCGCAAGCGCAGCGACCGGCCCAACCTGTACGAATACAAGTACAAGCGCTGCTTCGCCTACCGCAGGCTCACCGACAAGAAGGCCACCCGCGGCGAGATCGGCATCCCGCGCGTGCTCAACATGTACGAGAACTACCCGTTCTGGTTCACGCTGCTCACCAGCCTCGGCTTCAAGGTGATGATCTCCGGCCGGTCCAACCACGAACTGTTCGAGACCGGCATCGACTCCATCGCCTCCGAGAACATCTGCTACCCGGCCAAGCTCGTGCACGGCCACATCAAGTGGCTGCTGCACAAGGGCATCAAGACCATCTTCTACCCGTGCGTCAGCTACGAGGAGAACCTGGTCGAGAACACCGACAACCACTACAACTGCCCGGTCGTGGCCAACTACCCGGTCGTGATCGGCGCCAACATGCCCGAACTGCGCGACCCGTCCATTCGCTACATGCGCCCGTACTTCAACCTCGCCGACCATGACCTCATGGTCGACCGCATCGTCGAGGAATTCGCCTGGGCGAACGTGACGCGCGAAGAGGCCGAAGCCGCCGTCAAGGCCGCGTACGCCGAGGACAAGCTCTTCAAGCACGACGTGCAGCAGGAGGGCCTGCGCGCACTCGCCTACATGAAGGAACACAACTGCCGCGGCATCGTGCTCGCCGGCCGCCCCTACCATATCGACCCGGAGATCAACCACGGCATCCCCGAAACGATCTGCGCGCTCGGCATGGTCGTGCTCTCCGAGGACTCCATCTGCGAACTGCAGCCCGGCGAGGACCTCCACCTGAGCGACTACCTCGCCGAAGGGGAGAAGGACCCGCGCAAGAAGGACTCCGCAGGCTTCCGCCACGTGGGCGACCGCAAGGTCACCCGCATGCCGCTGCGCGTGACCAACCAGTGGGCCTACCACTCCCGCCTGTACGCGGCCGCCCACTTCGTCGCATCCTATCCGGGACTCGAACTCGTGCAGCTCAACTCCTTCGGCTGCGGCCTCGACGCCATCACCACCGACCAGGTCTCCGAGATCCTCGCCGACAAGGCCGACGTGTACACGCTGCTCAAGATCGACGAGGTGTCCAACCTGGGCGCCGCCAAGATCCGACTGCGCTCGCTCAAGGCCGCCGTCGAGGAACGCGAGGCCAACAAGAAGCGCGAGGAGCACGCCCTGCAGACCACCGCCGAACAGGTGCGCCGCGAAACCGAATCCGAGAACCGTCTCGCCGAGGCGCAGGCCAGGTTCGAGGAGGCCAAGAAGCAGCTCGAAGCCGCACAGGCCGAGGTGGAGGCCACCATGCCCGCCGCCAATCTGGACGCCGGATTCGTCAAGAAGCCGTATGCGATCACGCTGGACGGTGCCGGTGCCGCCGGAGCTGGCGCGGGCGCTTCCACCAAGCCGCAGCCGAAGCAGGGCGAATTCCGCCGCACCGGATCCAAGGCACCCACGCCCGGACGTCAGATCCTGCTCGACGCGGTCATGGACGGCAACCCCAAGGCCAGCGCGCAAACCAAGAAGAACGCGCACAACACCGCCACCATGTCGAAGTACGCCAACCGCATCCCCTTCGGCAAGTCCATGAAGAAGGACTACACCATCGTGGCGCCGCAGATGAGCCCCATGCACATGTCGCTCATCGAATCCGTGATCCGCTCCGGCGGCTACAAGTTCGACATCCTCGAACACGCCAGTCGTGACGACGTGGAACTCGGCCTCAAATACGTGAACAACGACGCCTGCTACCCGGCCATCATGGTCATCGGACAGCTCGTCAACGCCATCGTCGAAGGCAAGTACGATCCCGACAAGGTGGCGCTCGCTATCACGCAGACCGGCGGTATGTGCCGTGCGACCAACTACTTCGGCCTGATCCGCAAGGCGCTCGTCGACGCCGGCTACCCGCAGGTGCCGGTGATCGCGCTGAGCACGCAGGGACTGGAATCCAACCCCGGATTCACTCCCACGCCGGCGCTGCTGCACCGTGCGATCAAGGCGCTGATCGTGGGCGACCTGTTCCTCAAGTGCCTCTACCGCGTACGCCCGTACGAGCAGGTCAAGGGCAGTGCCGACGAACTGTACCGCATGTGGGACACGATCACCCGCGAGGCGATCGAGCACCATGGCTTCTCCAAGACCGCCAAGGCGAAGATCGGCAAGGGCTACCTGCCGTACCCGGTGCTGCTCAAGGAGATCGTCAAGTCGTTTGACGCGCTGCCGCTGCGCGACATCCCGCGCAAGCCGCGCGTGGGCGTGGTGGGCGAGATCCTCGTCAAGTACCATCCCGACGCGAACAACCATGTGGTCGACGTGATCGAATCCCAGGGCTGCGAGGCCGTGGTGCCCGGCATCATGGAGTTCATGACCACGCGTCCATACATCACCGACTGGAACGAGCACAACCTCGGCACGGGCGGCAACAAGAAGCTGTACGCCGTGATGCGCTGGGGTTTGGACCGCTATCTCAACCCGGTGCGTCGGGCGATCGATCTGGCCCACGGCAAGTTCCAGCAGGATCTGCCGATGAGCGAGCTGGTCAAGAAGGCCGGCGAGGTCACGTCGGTGGGCGTGCAGGCCGGCGAGGGCTGGCTGCTGACCGCCGAGATCCTCGAGCTCATCGAATCGGGCGCGCCGAACGTGGTGTGCGCGCAGCCGTTCGCCTGCCTGCCGAACCACGTGACCGGTCGCGGCATGTTCGGCGAGATTCGCCGCCAGCATCCCGAGGCGAACATCGTGTCGATCGACTACGATCCGGGCGCTTCGCAGGCGAACCAGCTCAACCGCATCAAGCTCATGATCTCCGCCGCCAAGCAGGCCGAGGAGCGTCGCCGGGCTCAGGCCGCCGGTGCCGCCAAAGCCACAGGGGAGCCGGGCGCGGATGGCGTAGGCGCCGGCGATGCCGCTGCCGGTGACGCGGACTCCGCCGACGCCGGCGCGTCGAATGACGAACAGCATCGCGCGCACGGCCAGGACGGCGGCGACGCCCAGGCCAAGCCGCATCTCTCCGAAGCGGCGTGATACGCGGCTTGCGATCCATCGGTCGTAAGCATTAAGCCCGTGGACATCGGTACCTCCGATCATGTTCACGGGCCCATTTGTCTCAAGGTGGCGATGGCAGGCGCGAACGCACTCGCCCCGATGCCTGCCGCCCGGTTCTGTCGGACGCTCTTCGACCTAACTCTGAGTTCTGTGCGGATTTCAGGGGAGCGCAGACACCAATCCTCGAGTTCTGTGCGTGAGATTCGGCATATGGGAAGTATGACCCTTGATATTTCAGGCCTCATACTTCGGATTTTGCTCTAATGGCGCACAGAACTCGAGGATTGATGTCCGCGGACCGAGAAAATCCGCACAGAACTCGGAGATTGCCCGTCTGCATGATGCCAGGAGCCGATATCGTTCCCGTTTTTCAGGGCTGCAACCCCGCCGACACGCCGAATTGTTGCATCTGCAACTGTTGTATATGATAACTTTCTGTCATAAAGGTTGCATATGCAACAGTTGCATGTGATGCAGATTTGAGGAGGACGATGGACAAGCGCATTCTCAGCTTGGAGATGCGTGCGCTCTGCAAGTCCGTCGACCGCTATCTCGGCGAAACCATGCCCGAGTCCGCGGCCAGCGCCACTGGAGGCAACGCGCACATCATCCTGTTCCTGGTGCGCAATCGGGACAGGGAGATCTACCAGCACACCATCGAGCAGCACTTCGGCGTCACCCGATCCACGGTGTCGCGCGTGCTCGCGCTCATGGAAAAGAAGGGGCTGATCACCCGCGAGCCGGTCGCACACGACGCCCGGCTGAAGAAGATCGTGCCCACGGCCAAGGCCGACGCCATCGTCGCCGACCTCAAGGCCAACGGCGAACGAACCGAACGACTGCTGCTCGGCGGCTTCTCCACGGAGGAGGAGGCCGCGCTCCGCGAGTACGTGCAGCGCATGCGCGACAACATCGCACGGGCGCAGCAGGAGTTCGAAAACAGTGACGTCACCGCGGAAACCGCCGCGAAGACCGACACAACAAGGAACGATACGACAATGGAGAAGGAGGAAGGCAAGTGACCGACACCACCGCCACCGAAGCGGCCATCGAAAAGTCACGCAAGGCCGTCGAACCGGATCGGCCCAAGCATGTGATCCGCACGCTCGGCAAGTCCCTACGCGAATACCGAAAGCACAGCCTGCTGGCACCGGCGTTCGTGATCATCGAAAGCGTGCTGGAAATCGTGATCCCCACGGTCATGGCATTGCTGATCGATCAGGGCATCACCGGCGGCAGCATGCCCGCCATCATCAAATTCGGCCTGATCCTGCTGGGATGCTCGCTGGTGTCGCTCGCCTGCGGCTTCCTCGCCGGAAAGTTCGCCGCCATCGCGGCCGCCGGCTTCGCGAAGAACCTGCGCCACGACCAGTTCGAGAAAGTACAGGGCTTCAGCTTCACCAACATCGACCGGTTCTCCACCGGCTCGATCATCACCCGACTGACCACCGACGTGACCAACCTGCAGAACGCGTACGCCATGATGATCCGCATGGGCGTGCGCGCGCCGATCATGGTCGTCGTCGCATGGATCTTCTCGTTCCGCATCAGCCCGAGCATCTCCATGGTGTTCCTCGCCTGCATCCCGATCCTCGGCCTTGGCCTGTGCGGTCTGGCCGTGCTCGTGCACCCCGTGTTCGAGCGCGTGTTCCACACGTACGACGCGCTGAACAACGTGGTCGATGAGAACCTGCAGGGCATTCGCGTGGTCAAGTCGTACAACCGCGAATCCTACGAGATCAACAAGTTCGACCGCATCTCCGAGCGCATCTTCAAGGACTTCATCAAGGCCGAACGCATCATGAGCTTCAACATGCCGCTCATGATGTTCTGCATCTACGGATCCATGATCCTCATCTCGTGGATGGGTGCCAACCAGATCGTCGCATCCGGCAACAACGCTGCGCTGGGCCTGACCACCGGCGACCTGACCGCGCTCGTCACCTACGCCATGCAGATCCTCATGGCCATGATGATGCTGTCCATGATCTTCGTCATGTTCATCATCTCCCAGGCATCCGCCGAACGCATCTGCCAGGTGCTGCAGGAGCAGAGCACTGTGACCGACCCCGACCAGCCCGTCATGGAAGTCGCCGACGGCTCCATCGACTTCGATCATGTGACCTTCCGCTACTCCGACAGCTCCGAAAAGCCCGTGCTCGACGACATCGACCTGAACATCCCGTCCGGTTCGACCATCGGTATCGTCGGTGGCACCGGCTCCGCCAAGTCGTCGCTCGTCCAGCTGATCCCGCGCCTGTACGACGTGTCATCCGGCTCGCTTCGGGTCGGCGGGCGTGACGTACGCAGCTACGATCTCGAAGTACTGCGCGACCAGGTCGCCATGGTGCTGCAGAAGAACGTGCTGTTCAGCGGCACCATCGCCGAAAACCTGCGCTGGGGCAACCCGAACGCCACCGACGAGGAACTGCGCCACGCCTGCCAGCTCGCCCAGGCCGACGGATTCATCCAGGAATTCCCCGACAAGTACGACACGTACATCGAACAGGGCGGCACCAACGTGTCCGGCGGCCAGCGCCAGCGCCTGTGCATCGCACGCGCACTTCTGAAGAAACCGAAGATCCTCATCCTCGACGACTCCACCAGCGCCGTCGACACCAAGACCGACAAGCTGATCCGCGAAGCATTCCACAACGAGATCCCCGACACCACCAAGATCATCATCGCCCAGCGCGTCTCCTCCGTGCAGGAATCCGACATGATCCTCGTCATGGACAGCGGCCGTATCATGGCCCGCGGCACGCACGACGAACTGCTCCTCACCTGCGAGGAATACCGGTCCATCTACGAATCACAGACCAAGAACCAGGCCAACCCGAGCGAAATCGCGGACACGGACGCCACGACAGTGAGCACGACGCCCGCCGAACTGCCCGAGGACGAGCTGACCCTGGCCCACGAGGTCCAGAACGCCCCCACCGCCGATCACACCGCCGAAGGAGGTGCCCGATAATGGCCGAACAAACCAAACAGAACAACACGAACACCATCACCAACCGCAGGCCGGGCATGGCCAAACCCGCACCCGGCACCACCAAGCGCATCTTCGGCTACATCATGCAGTACAAAGTACGCGTGGTGGCCATCGTCGCCTGCATCCTCGTCGGCGCCGCCGCACAGGCCGGATCCGCACTCTTCCTGCAGACCCTGATCGACAAGTACATCCTGCCGATGGTGGGGGAGACCAACCCCGACTGGGGACCGCTCCTGCGCGCCATCACCCTCATCGGCTGCCTGTACCTCGCCGGCATTCTCACCGGATGGCTCTGGCAGTGGCTCATCGTCACCGTCGAACAAGGCGTGCTCAAGAAGATCCGCGACGACATGTTCGCCCACCAGCAGCGACTGCCCATCCGCTACTTCGACACCAACGAGCACGGCGACATCATGAGCCGCTACACGAACGACACCGACACCCTACGCCAGGCCATCAGCCAGTCGTTCCCGCAGATGTTCTCCGCGATCATTTCCGCGCTCGCCGCCATCATCTCCATGCTCTGGCTGAGCGTGCCGATCACCGTGTTCGTGCTGCTGTTCACCGTGCTGCTGTTCGTCATCGTCCGCAAGATCGTCGGACGCGCGGGACGCTACTTCGTCAAGCAGCAGCAGTGGCTCGGCGACGTCAACGCCTTCGTCGAGGAATCCGTCAACGGCCAGAAGGTCATCAAGGTCTTCAACCACGAAGACACCACCCAGAAGACCTTCGACGAAAAGAACCAGGAACTCTTCGAAGCCTCCGCCGAAGCCAACACCTGGGGCAACGTCACCATGCCGGTCGTGGGCAACATGGGCTACATGCTCTACATCCTGCTCGCCATCGTCGGCGGCGCCATGGCGCTCTCCGGCGTCGGCAACTTCGGACTGGCCGGAGCCGGCACCCTCACCCTCGGCACACTCATCTCACTGCTCACCCTCTCCCGATCGTTCATCAACCCGCTCGGACAGGTCTCCATGCAGCTCAACATGGTGATGATGGCGCTCGCCGGCGCATCGCGCATCTTCCAGCTGATGGACGAGCCGGTGGAGGCCGACGGCGGCACCGTCACCCTGGTGAACGTGGAGCTCGGCGAGGATGGTCGCACCATGACCGAGGTGGACCACGAGACCGGCCACTGGGCATGGAAGCGCGAGGAGGGCGACGACGGCACGCGATCCATGGCCGCCGCCCACGCGCTGAGCCCCCGCGCCGCGGAAGTGGCGACCAAGGCCCGCGAGTCGGCCATCACCTCGCCCGACGGGCGACTCACGCTGCTGCGTGGCGACGTGCGTTTCACCGACGTGACGTTCGGCTACAACCCCGACAAGCCCGTGCTGCACGACATCACCTGGTTCGCCAAGCCCGGCCAGAAGATCGCGCTCGTCGGCGCCACCGGTGCCGGCAAGACCACCGTGACCAACCTGATCAACCGGTTCTACGACATCCAGGAAGGCCAGATCCTCTACGACGGCATCTCCATCAAGGGCATCTGCAAGCCGGACCTGCGCCGCTCGCTCGGCGTGGTGCTGCAGGACGTGAACCTGTTCACCGGCACCGTGATGGACAACATCCGCTACGGACGCCTGAACGCCACCGACGAGGAGTGCATCGAGGCGGCACGGCTCGTGAACGCGGACAGCTTCATCCGCATGCTGCCGCAGGGCTACCAGACGGTGCTCGAGGGCGACGGCTCCGGCCTGTCGCAGGGCCAGCGCCAGCTGATCTCCATTGCGCGCGCCGCGGTGGCCGATCCGCCCGCGCTGATCCTCGACGAGGCCACGTCATCGATCGACACGCGTACCGAGGAAGTGGTGCAGGCCGGCATGGACAACCTGATGAAGGGCCGTACCGTGTTCGTGATCGCGCATCGCCTGTCCACCGTGCGCAACTCCGACGTGATCATGGTGCTCGATCATGGTAACATCATCGAACGCGGTTCGCATGACGAGCTCATCGCCCAGAAGGGCGAGTACTACCAGCTGTACACGGGCGCTGTAGAGCTGGAGTAGCGGTTCGGATTGGGCTGGTTAGCATGGTATGGCTCCCCTCGTTGAGGGGAGCTGTCGGCACCGCCGACTGAGGGGAGCCATGCGCTCCTATGACTAGATAAGGCTCGCATTCCCCTGGTTGGAGGGGAATGCGAGCCCCTTGTTGCTCGGCGTCATTGCTATCTCCAAGTTCTGACGTGGTTGAGGAGTCTCGCAGACATCAATCTCCAAGTTCTGAAGTTTCCGTTCCTGAAATCCGGAGTATGAGCGTTGCAATTGCAACGCTCATACTGCTGATTCGCGTTCCACGTACTTCAGAACTTGGAGATTGGTGTCTGCAAAGGACGTAAATCACTTCAGAACTCGAAGATTGCTGACTCGCTGTAGAATAAAAGCGTCTGCAATGGCGGACGTGTTCCGGTTGAAAGGGTTGCCTGACCTTTTCCTCTTGAAAATTCCCTGCAAAGAGCGGGGTTTCTTCTCTTTGATTGTGTTAGAATCATTTTAAGTAAGGTTGAAAGGGTACATTAATGAGGTCGGATTCATTGTCACTAATGTGCTTCTGACTCTACTTGGAAACTACGGAGTTTCCTTACCCCCTAACCGGAAAGGGACAAATAATGATACGTAAGTTGACTTTTGAGGATCTGAATGAGGCCTCTCGTCTTGGTGGGTCGAGCACGTTGTCTGAGAAGACGGTTCTTGAACCGGCCGCTGGTCAGGAAGGGATCATTGCTCCGGCCAAATATACGGCAGGAAGTGCTCCGACCTATATTTTCGAGGACCGTTTCATCAACGGCGAGGTAGTTCGCACGGTTTTGGTGGATTCCCGTACGTCCCAGAGCAACCGACTCGAGGCGTATATCACGCAAGCCATTAAGGACGGGCATCCGGTTTTCTCCCGGATGCCGCGTATCAAGGTGACGTATCGTTTTGTTGATGAGGCCGGGGACGAGGTCGAGAAATCCTACCTTGAGGTTCAGCTTCCTCATCGGGCGTTTGATGCGCATATCCGAGTCGGAGACGTGGATGGCAAGCCGGCGTCTGAGTTCCCGGAGTACGTCCGGGCGCGTAATTCGACGGCTGATGACATGATGCCGCTGTTCGAGCTTTCCCCAATTACCGTGGCGTTCGGCGCGTGGGATTCCACTCGTAACAAGAATCAGTTGCGTATCGCTTCGCCGTTCAACGGGGAGATCATCGGCGTGCTTGCCAATCAGAATGAGGACCGGCCCGTGTTCCGTGCCGGCGCGCGTGTAGACCCCGTTGCCGCGAGTATCAGTTTTAACTCGTCCGACGCCAAGACGATCGCCAAGATCATCGAGCCGGAGGTCAGCGGTAAGCTGAAGACAAAGTTCGAAAAGGAAAAGAAGGGCTCCGCGATCGGGCTTGGTGCCATTCCCCCGTCCAGCGACAAGACCAATTTCGACGGCATCGCCGTCAGCAGCATCATCCGCACGCATGTGTTGAGCTTCTCTACGTTGCGTGCATTGCGGTTCGGCAAAGGTAAGGAAGGCGATGAGGCCGTTCGCGCTCTGATCGCCGCGATGATCATCGATGCCATGGCCGGTAGCAATACCGAGCTCAATCTTCGCGCGAACTGCTTCCTACGCGAGTCCGGCGAACCGACGACCATCCTCGACAAGCGGTTCGGTGACCAAGAGGAGCTGGCGATGATCGGGCTTGAAGATGCCGATGCTCTTCTTGAACAGGCTTATGAGCAGGCTCGCGTTAAGGCAGGAATCGACTGGCATGGTCAGGTTCTGGAGGTCACCGGCAATCCGTTGGTGGTGAAGTCCGGCAGCGATGACGAGTCCGACGAGTAGGAAAGGCTGATAGCCCATGCCTTTCGTTATTTCCGCGGAATTCCTGATGCATACCTATCAGGGGGCGGGTGATACCGGCAATCCCGAATGCTATCCGTCGCCAGAACGTCTGTATAGGTCGCTGGTTTCCGTGGCCTATGGGGCGTTTGGTTTTCATTCCGACTATGTGCAGCAGGAGAGTCGTGTACCGGATTCTCAATTGGAGGCGGTTTTTCAGTGGCTGGAGGCCAATCCTCCAGACTGGATTCGTCTGCCGCTGCATATGCGGGACAACCGGCGGCAGTCGATGATCGTCTACCGTAACAGAGGTTCCTATGACAGGAAGAAGACCAAAAGCGTGAGCGCCATGTCTTCGGTCGCATATGGGGACACCCAGGACGATCTGTTGATCTGGCAATGGAAACGGGAGCCGGTTCCCGAGATCGCCGATCTGATCTCCCGTCTGTGCTGGGAGATCCCGTATCTGGGCGAGGCCTGTACCCCGGTCAGGATCACGGCGACGGTGGTCAACGAGGATGCGTTTCCGATTGACCCGAAGCACTCGCTAGGGATCGGGGATGAGGATCTGTCGGCCGGCATGATGTCCTCCACGTTGGAGTTTTCCATGCCGTGGGAGGGGCATCTCCGTGAGCTGCAGAAGGGCTATGCCTCGGTGTATCCGAAGAAGCCGTCTGCGATACGAGGAGATGGCGGCGAGGAGGAGAAGAAGGTACTGCCTAATACGCTGATCTCCTGTGTACGCCAAATCGGATACATACGGCCCGGAATGAGTCCGGAACAGGAAGCGCTGCATCCGTGGACGCTGGGGTTGTTCATCCCGGCACGGGTCATCGTCCCTCAGAAGAATTCTGACGCTCCTCGCCAATATGAGGAATGGAAACCGGATGAATCCACATTGGTCGCATGGTCCGTCGCGATGCACCGAATGCTGATCCGTCAGTGGGGGTATGGAGCGTCTCCCATGCTCACCGGCAAATATCAGAACATCGACGAATCGGAACGGCCAGCGAACAATGTGGCCATACAGGTGCTGGCCGCCGATATGCCGGTCAATCCGGATCTGAATCTCGAGCTTCCGGGATTCCTGCTGATGCTGCCTCAGGATATGCCGGCAGAGGATGTTGGGATGTTGTCGGATGTGTGCGAACGGCTGCGGGGAAAGAGACTGTTTTATTCCAGACGATCCCAGACGTTGGAATTAGGGGTTGCGGACACGACGATCGATTTAGAGTCGCTGTGGCAGCCGGTCGGGAAAGGTTATACAAGATTGTGGTCGCCCTATCCGCTTTGCATGCGGGAGACGCGACGCATTCCAGACCCTTCAGGATCTCGCAAATGGGGTGCAAGAGAGAGCATCGCCTTGGCGATCGCCCATACCTGGCGAGATTATTTTACGTACTTGGATGTTGACGGAGATAAACGGTCTGATAAGGAATCACGGTATTGGCAGCAGGCCGACCGGGTCCTTGACGGAGACGGCTTCGCCCGGATCTACGGCGCCGATATAGTAACCCGTGCCCACATGGGCGATTACGTACACAAGACACAGCCCGGAAACCTTCTGGTCGGATTGACCGCCATGCTGTCGTTCGACGTGCATTCTGGCTTGGATCGGAGCGCGATGGCGGTCGGACAGAGCCGGCATCTGGGAGGCGGCTTGCTCGTTCCCGTGGACGTCTCCACGCAGTTACTCGATGAAACAGGAAAGCCGAAGTGGATACGATGAACAATAATGCCATTGCCGTCATTATCGAGAACCGGTTCGAACGTTTTGTTGCGGCCGTGCATGACGGTCGCCGTCCGTATCAGTGGCAGAGGCGGTTGGTCCGCACGATCATTGATGCCGGTCGCTGGCCGGATCGTCTGTCGGCTCCTACCGGGGCGGGCAAGACCATGGTCATCGACGTGCATGTGTTTCTCAACGCCCTTGCCGGGTTGGCCTCGATCAGTGAGGGAACCGACGATCCGGAGCTCGTCGACGCAATACGTGGACTGGAATTGGAACGTCTTCCCCGACGGTTGGCCATGACCGTGAATCGACGTTCGTTGGTGGACGACCAGTACGATGAGGCACTAGAACTGAAACGCATCATTCGAGAGGGAAAGGACGAATCAAACGAACATGACCGTCGTATCCTTGCGTTGATTCGTCAGGGATTGGATGCGCGCGAAGGCGGCATTATCCGCGTGGTCGATGAACCGGACTCATATGATTCCCTTCGGGTGATCAGGCTTCGTGGCGGCGAGCCGGTGAGCGGCGCTGTGAGGGAATGGCGGTATCGTCCCACCGCATGTCAGGTGATCTGTGCGACTCCGGATATGTTCGGCAGCCGTCTGCTGTTCAGCGGGTACGGAACGACGCCGCAGGCCCGTCCGATCGAGGCCGGTCTGCTCGCCTATGATACGGTACTGGTCGCCGATGAGGCGCATTTGAGCCGGCAGCTGGTCGAGACCGCGAGGTCGGTGAGACGGTTAGAACGATCGGGGAACGACGCCATGATGCGGTTTTCCCCGTTGCAAGTGATGTCCACCACGGCAACACAGACATCCATTGGTGACGAGTCGAATGTGGGCGTTGAGGAGTCTGATTTCGATGTGGATGTGGATCTGCGCGAACGTCTGACCCGTCCCAAGCCGGTGGAGGTCGTCGCTGGGGAGCGGAAGGATCTTGCCCGGGCGATGGCCGAGCGATGCGTGGCCGAATATGACGAGAACGCTGTCGTGGGTTGCATCGTCAATTCCGTGAAAATGGCCGAGGACGTGATGAAGGCCCTGAATACCATACGGAAGGAGCGGAAAAAGGCCGGGGAAGAACTCAAAGGCGAAGCCCGCGCTTTCGTCGGTCCGATGCGTCAATACGACAAGAAACGACTGGTGAACAGCGATCTATTTCAGGCCATGAAAGGCGATGAACAAGCTGTTGAAGTCACAAATCTGCATTATGTCATCGCCACGCAGACGCTGGAGGTCGGCATTGACGCCGACTTCTGCACGCTGATCACCGAACTACCTGCCGCCAGCGCGCTGGTACAACGTGTCGGACGTGTGAATCGTCGAGGAAAGCGGGACTTCGGACGCGTCATTGTGTTCCGGGAGCTGGATCCGTCCAAAACCAAGAAGGGCGTGTATTCGGCTGAGGAATTGGAATACGCGTCGCATTGGCTAGAGACCTTCGAGGGAGCTGATTCCGGTCTTTCCGCATGGGCATGCACGAAGAATCCTCCACGGTCCGCCGAACTGTCCCGTGTCGCTTTGCAGCGTCTGGAACTCTGGGATGTGGAGAACCTGTCCCATACGGATGAAGAACTGGCCGCTGATATGACGCTGCCGTCCCAGAATCCTTTCGATATCAATCTGTGGCTGCGAGACGACCTGCTGTCCCAGGACGATCCCAACATCGGCGTGGTTGTTCGATCGTTGCCGGAGAACGATGCCGACGCATTGGGGCTTCTTGATGTGGTGAGACCGGTGGCCGACGAAGCGTTTCCTATTCGGGACCGAGGTCAGATCGCGGAGATCGAAAAACGTTCCCATGGTGGCACCGCGTTCCGCATTTTCATCGTACGAGCCAGAGAAACCGGTGATAACGCGGTGATTCCGTGGAACGAATCCATCGGCTCCCTAGTCGAGTGCCTGCAATCCGGCGACATGCTGGTTGTGGACTCGTCGGCCCCGTTGTTCGATCGGAATCTCCATACTCTCAAACCGACGGGAGGAGAATGCGAGACTGACGTGTACAACCTATGTCAGGACTCCGGTGTCATACTTTCGACGGCGGACGACGGCGACGGCACCCTTGAACGGATACTTGCCGCGATCCGGTCGAACGATGTTCCCGATACCTCTGATACTCCGGATGAGGATTCCTCGGACTTGTCCGTGTCTGATAGGGATCCGTGTCTATTGAGGAATGTGCTCGTCGATGAAATCGATCGAGAATGCCTACGTAGGATGATTCAATCGCGCATGATCGGAAATGCCGGTGACGGACATGATCCCGCTGGACAAAAATCCGTGCAGGAGTTCGTTGAGAACTACGAGAACATGCCGACGGAACGGTTTGTGTTCCCCTCGCTCCCCATCGAAGAAGAGCAGCCTTCATGGCTGGTCCTCCAACGTTCCGAAAATTCGCTGGATGATGTTTCCCAGCAGGAGATGCGGAAGACCATCTCCGGCCGCAGCAATGATCCTGTGTATTTGAACACGGATAACGGACACCAATGCTCCGTGGAGCGCAGGGCCGAACGCTTTCTTCGGATTCTTGGCCTGCCCGCCGAGATCCGTCGGGATGTGATGGTGGCAGCGCGTCATCATGACGATGGTAAAAAGGATCCGCGGTTCCAAAGGTTACTGCATTTCAGGCTCCGGGAGCCGCAGTCTTACGATGACGGGACCTATCTTGCCAAAAGCCGGTATTACTCGCCCGTGTACGAGGCTCGCGTCCGTCGCGAGATGAACCTGCGTGGCTGGCGGCATGAGCAGCGTTCCGCCGCCGAATGCTGGGCGGACAGTGATGTTATCGGCGCGAATGACATTGAGCTGGTAACCCGTCTGGCTGGTACCTCGCACGGTCACGGGCGCTCATGCTTCCGAGACAATGCCGAGACATTGATTCCCCGATACGTGATGGAGCATGCTGATGCCGGCCCGGCGCCGAACATCAACGACATCCGTCGCGCGGCCGGGGAACTGTTCGACGACGGTGTGTGGGAGCGGATTATCTCCCACACGAACGAACGATACGGATACTGGGGCGTGGCCTATCTCGAGGCGATTCTACGGGCCGCCGATGTCACGATCTCCTCGGAAGGACGGTGAACAATGGATCTGGAAATCAACGGACGATACGATGACGCATTCTCGCATCTGCTTCTGATCGGTCTCGCGTCAATCCTTGAGGATGCGGATGGGCAACGTACCTGCATGATCTGGTGGAAGGAACGCGGGAAGGCCGTTATCCGGCCCAGCGACGACCTGTCCTGGGAGGATTGCGCCGGGATCGTACAGGCTCATGCCCGACGCTGGCGGGACTCGCCGTGGCTGAACGCCAGCGACGTGTATTCGGAAGCGAAGAAAACGACGAAGCAGGCGAAGAACGCCGTCACAGCGGAACGTGCGACGCTGAGCCCCCGGCTCGGTACTCCAAGCTCGCCGGATAAGTGGCAGCTGTTGGAACGGAATCGCGTGCAGGCCATCGACGGGTTGCAGACGGTTCTGGACCGCCGGTACATCGGCGCGTTGGGCGAGCCGTCGTACTGGTCCGGGGACATGGCCGCGAACGGATACACTCCCGATCGTGGTGCCACTCGTTGGGAGATGGTCGCTCGAAACCGTGGACAGGAGTTCATCACCGGGCGCCTGCGTCCGTTGGCCGAGGCGGTATCCGCACGTGATGTCCCGCAAATCGAAGACGGACTACGAGGACAGAAGACCGTTGATGAAACCGGCAAGAACAAAAGCGACAGTCGTACTCCCACCGGTCTGAGAAACCCCTCGGTCACGGACAACGCGCAGGCATGGTGCGCCCTGTTCGGCGTCTCCGCATTCCCCGTGATGAAGTCGACGACGAACAAAAGAGGTAACACGGCGGCATTTTCCCAGATCACAGGACAGAACCCGTTCGCGATACTGCCCATATGGCTGGCCCCGTGGACGTTGGACAGATACCGCACGGTCGCGCGCAGCCGCGCATTGCTGACGATCGGACTGGACGATGCCTTCAGCAATTTCATGCTGGACGATGCAGGGGAGTCCCGTACCCGTTCGGACATCACCACGGTAACGGTGAGACAGGGACGGCAGTGGCTGAAGGACAAAGGTGTGGAATACTGCATGGTGTTTCCGCAATACGTGTCGGACAACAAGTCCGCTCCGGAACGCTGGCTGATGAAGGGGCATCCCGTCTTCCTGAAGGAAACGGGGGCGCATCGTGAACGATGATCCCATTCCCATCAGCCTCGTCGCCAACTACATGTTCTGCCCCAGACGCGCGTGGCTGGAGTCCGTGGGAGAACGAGTGGATTCCTCCCAGATGTCGCAGGGAGCCTATGATCATCGAAAGGTGGATCGCGGACGAAGTCCTTCCAAAACTGACAACGATGGAGACTATCAGTCCATCAGCATCCGTCATGAGGAATGGGGCGTCTCCGGTAGACTCGACGCAGCGAGATTGACGGATGATGGAGTAATCGTCCGCGAATACAAGGCCACGCCGGTCAAGCGCGAGATGATCGTCACGGACGCGATGCGCATACAGCTTGCTCTGCAGGCGGCCTGTCTGGAGAACATGGGATATCATGTCGCACGCACCGAGATCTTCTTCACCACCCATCATCGCAACGTGGAGGTGCCCCTAACGCCCGAGGACTATTCCAAAGCGCACACGGCAGTGGAAGAGACACGATCGCTGATCAACTCCGAAACCGCTCCTGAACCGCTGGAGGACAGTCCCCAATGCATGAGGTGCTCCCATGCGGGAATCTGTCTTCCCGAAGAACGACGGTTGAAGCCCGTCAGTCGACGCGTCATGGTTTCGTCCCCGGACAATCAGGTGACCCATCTGGCCACGCCCGGGGCCAAGGCCTTCTGCCGAGCCGGGCGAATGATCGTGTTCAAGGACGGTCAGGAACTGGCCTCCATACCGCTTGACACCATCCAAGGACTGCAGGTGCATGGGAACACGGATCTCTCCAGCGGGCTGATCCGCGAACTGATGTGGCGGGATATCCCGATTCTCTGGTGCAGCGGCACCGGCCGCTTATACGGCTGGGCCATGTCAACATATGGCCCCAATGGGTTGCAGCGTGCAGAGCAACACGTGGCTTCGCAGGAGGGACGACTGGGACTGGCCAGGGAATTCATCATCGCGAAGGTGCATAACCAGTCGGTCCTGCTACGCCGATCCGACAAGGGCAATCCCATCGTGGAGCGACTGCGTAACGTCGAGAAGACCGTTGCCAACACGAATCGGTGGCAGGATGTTCTGGGCTTGGAAGGAGAAGCCGCATCCCTGTACTTTTCGCAATTTCCCTGTCTGATCAAACCGAGCCGTCGTGATGACTGGCGTTGGAACGGACGCACTCGCAGGCCGGCGCTTGACGAGCTGAATTCCCTGCTGGACTACACATATGCGCTCCTTCTTGCGGATTGCATACGCGCTTTGATCTCCTGCGGGCTGGACCCTCATGCCGGCTTCCTGCATAGCAGCAACCGGAACAAGCCCGCTCTGGCATTGGACCTCATGGAGGAATTTCGTGCTCCCGTCGCGGACTCCGTTGTGCAGACGGTGGTAAACAATGGGGAAGTACGACCGGACGGGTTCGTCCAGGCCCTTGGATCGGTTCGGATGAAGGATGGGACCAGAAAGTCGTTGATCGGCGCCTACGAACGACGGATGAACACCGAACTGATCCATCCGATCTTCGGATACAAGGCCTCATGGAGACGCATCATTGAGATACAGGCAAGGATGATCCTCGGCTATCTTGATGGAACACAGTCCTCATATCGGGGAATCCGGGTGCGATGAGCCATGGCCGATGAACAGCGAAGCTACCTGATGGCATACGACATCAACGACGACGTAAGGAGATCCCACGTCGCCAAGATCCTGCAAAGCCACGGCGAACGACTGCAATACAGCGTGTTCCTTCTACGCATACGCCCCTCGAAACTGCTGAAGATCAAAGCCTCCGTGGAGGACGAAATCGACTCCGATACGGACTCGATCCTGATCTGCGACCTCGGAATCAACGACCATGCCGAACGATCCATGTTGTTCCTCGGTAAGCGCAGCTACCGGGATACCATGATCCCTACAATTATTTAGAACCGTGAATTGACTTCTCATCTCGTATGAAGGAAGCTTGACAATTTCAAAGGGATTATCTTGGTTGCGAAATATGCCGCGAGCGCTGAATCATAACGGGAACTATGCCAGACCTCTCGCATGCGACATTGCAGATATCGGCATGTCGCTTTCTCCCGGATTGTTCCTTCAGTTCTTATGCCATTCGAGGGCTCTCGCAATCCTCCCGATAACGCCAAGTGTGCTAGCATACTTTATGCCCACCATCTCTAGAGCCTCAGCTCTAGAGCTTCATTGAGGGATCGCGTACATGCTGCGGCGGATGGACTGGAGACTGATCTCTAGAGCCTCAGCTCTAGAGCTTCATTGAGGGGGGGATGATCACGTTATCCTTGAGCGCGGTGAACCCGATCTCTAGAGCCTCAGCTCTAGAGCTTCATTGAGGGAAGTTGGCCGATGAGTCGGCCGACGATGATCGGGCACGAATCTCTAGAGCCTCAGCTCTAGAGCTTCATTGAGGGTGAATCAGCGACTTCGCGGCTCCGGCACGTCTTCCAGATCTCTAGAGCCTCAGCTCTAGAGCTTCATTGAGGGCCGGATACGCCGTTTGCCGCGAGCTGAGCTGTAAATCTCTAGAGCCTCAGCTCTAGAGCTTCATTGAGGGGTGCACGTCTATGCGATCAATCTTCGCAACTGGGGTCATCTCTAGAGCCTCAGCTCTAGAGCTTCATTGAGGGGATCATCACCCGAGATAGTGGCGGGGGCACGATCAACATCTCTAGAGCCTCAGCTCTAGAGCTTCATTGAGGGAAATATTTGAACCTCGCCACCATTCTCAAGACCATCAAATCTCTAGAGCCTCAGCTCTAGAGCTTCATTGAGGGGCAAAAAACGTTGATGACCTTGGAAACGAAAGATATCTCTAGAGCCTCAGCTCTAGAGCTTCATTGAGGGGAATTCGCCAGGGCATCACGCCCATGGGCTACCTCGGCATCTCTAGAGCCTCAGCTCTAGAGCTTCATTGAGGGCAGGCTGACCTAATCGATGCGGAACATGGTGACGTATCTCTAGAGCCTCAGCTCTAGAGCTTCATTGAGGGGAGCAGGGTGCCGCCAAGATCAAGGCCGCGAACAATATCTCTAGAGCCTCAGCTCTAGAGCTTCATTGAGGGGTGTATTCGGCTTCCGCAATGCGCTTGACGAGGCATCTCTAGAGCCTCAGCTCTAGAGCTTCATTGAGGGTACTACTACTACGTTCCGAGGTTCCAAGACGATGCCTATCTCTAGAGCCTCAGCTCTAGAGCTTCATTGAGGGAACATCCTAGAGTATGGGCCGGGTAAGATCGGCGGATCTCTAGAGCCTCAGCTCTAGAGCTTCATTGAGGGGGTCCAGATGGCGCCGAGGTAGACGGTTTCATCGGTATCTCTAGAGCCTCAGCTCTAGAGCTTCATTGAGGGGCTTCAGGAATGTTGATGTCAGTCATACCGTCGAATCTCTAGAGCCTCAGCTCTAGAGCTTCATTGAGGGTGCAACACCTGACCCTGATACTGGGGGGCACATAGATCTCTAGAGCCTCAGCTCTAGAGCTTCATTGAGGGGCGCAGAAGGACGTAGCCAAGATCGAAGCCATGCGATCTCTAGAGCCTCAGCTCTAGAGCTTCATTGAGGGGTCTAAACTGAGGTTATGGCGGTTTTCACGGATTACATCTCTAGAGCCTCAGCTCTAGAGCTTCATTGAGGGGTGGCCGGCGACGGCATCAGGATCAGCAGTGATCGTATCTCTAGAGCCTCAGCTCTAGAGCTTCATTGAGGGATCAGCTCGATCAACCGTGAACCCGCATTGCGGAACTGATCTCTAGAGCCTCAGCTCTAGAGCTTCATTGAGGGTCGCACTCCAGCAGCAGCGCGACGAGAAGGAATCGGAAATCTCTAGAGCCTCAGCTCTAGAGCTTCATTGAGGGGTCAACCGCAATGGTGAGGCAGTCCCAGACATCACCGATCTCTAGAGCCTCAGCTCTAGAGCTTCATTGAGGGATCACAGATATTAGAGTTATGGGGCCAATTTCTGGAAAATCTCTAGAGCCTCAGCTCTAGAGCTTCATTGAGGGATGTCGAAGAAGGATCTCGAAGCCTACCGAGACAGGTAATCTCTAGAGCCTCAGCTCTAGAGCTTCATTGAGGGGTGGATCGGCGCGGTCCCGTTGAGGGTGCGCACCGACATCTCTAGAGCCTCAGCTCTAGAGCTTCATTGAGGGAATCCATTAGGATTCACCACCTTGTCTGATATCAAATCTCTAGAGCCTCAGCTCTAGAGCTTCATTGAGGGCCCATGGCCGCGCTGCCTAGCCTATAGGCCGCATTGGCATCTCTAGAGCCTCAGCTCTAGAGCTTCATTGAGGGGTCGAAGGTCACCGTCATTCGCACGCTGAAGCAACTATCTCTAGAGCCTCAGCTCTAGAGCTTCATTGAGGGGTTTAACGTGGTGTGCATGGTGCGGCGAATGAGGCATCTCTAGAGCCTCAGCTCTAGAGCTTCATTGAGGGGACCTTGCGTATGGCGTCCTGTGCGGGGCCGGGCAATCTCTAGAGCCTCAGCTCTAGAGCTTCATTGAGGGTCCAGAGCTGCGGTTGCACGCCGGTGGCCTTCAGATCTCTAGAGCCTCAGCTCTAGAGCTTCATTGAGGGTCGCCTTCCTCGCCGTCGATGGCCATGGTCACCCTGATCTCTAGAGCCTCAGCTCTAGAGCTTCATTGAGGGAACGTGCTGGAAGATCAACGTGAGTTCCCCGACTATCATCTCTAGAGCCTCAGCTCTAGAGCTTCATTGAGGGGCTCAACTCTCACGCCAGATCACAATTATTGGCAATGCAGATCTCTAGAGCCTCAGCTCTAGAGCTTCATTGAGGAGACGGATGAACGGTTGGATGATCTGCGAGACACCATTATCTCTAGAGCCTCAGCTCTAGAGCTTCATTGAGGGGTGGCGCAGACTAGGCGGCGTGGCCATGGGCTAGGATCTCTAGAGCCTCAGCTCTAGAGCTTCATTGAGGGCGAACAATCCTCCGACTAGATCACCGAGAGACCCAAATCTCTAGAGCCTCAGCTCTAGAGCTTCATTGAGGGGGCGGTATGAAATTCCCCTACGATTTCGGCGCCATGCAATCTCTAGAGCCTCAGCTCTAGAGCTTCATTGAGGGGGCACGATGTGGTCGTCTTCCTCGCCCACGCGCGTATCTCTAGAGCCTCAGCTCTAGAGCTTCATTGAGGGTACCCAAACAACACTGGTGGGGGAGACAACCGCCTATCTCTAGAGCCTCAGCTCTAGAGCTTCATTGAGGGGTGCTGCAGGTGTGGAACCAGTTCAACGCGAACCTGATCTCTAGAGCCTCAGCTCTAGAGCTTCATTGAGGGCTGATCGCCCTGTGGGTTACGAACGGGCTTGCATAAGATCTCTAGAGCCTCAGCTCTAGAGCTTCATTGAGGGGAATGCCACAAACGCTCGCGGCGCAAAGGCCAGCCATCTCTAGAGCCTCAGCTCTAGAGCTTCATTGAGGGATGAGACTCTCCAATAGAGACCATTGTTTGTTTTGGTGGTATCTCTAGAGCCTCAGCTCTAGAGCTTCATTGAGGGTTCTGCTACGAGGGTGGGCGAGGCTCGGGCAAATCATCTCTAGAGCCTCAGCTCTAGAGCTTCATTGAGGGGCCTCAGCCTAAGCCGGTTGTGCAGCAGCAGCGCGTGATCTCTAGAGCCTCAGCTCTAGAGCTTCATTGAGGGGCGACGTCCGACATGGTTGACCAACCAACCGTGTGATCTCTAGAGCCTCAGCTCTAGAGCTTCATTGAGGGCGGAATCTCGTTCACCGACGCCGGTGATGGTTCCGTATCTCTAGAGCCTCAGCTCTAGAGCTTCATTGAGGGATATATAAGGATCACGTGGCCTAGGCTAGGCGGCGTAATCTCTAGAGCCTCAGCTCTAGAGCTTCATTGAGGGCCGGAGGGATTCGAACAGGTCGAGGACTCGGATTTCGATCTCTAGAGCCTCAGCTCTAGAGCTTCATTGAGGGGGGTCCAGTCTGACGGCGTCTTCGATGCTGAACGCCGATCTCTAGAGCCTCAGCTCTAGAGCTTCATTGAGGGATCCATTGGATGCAACGCACTCAAGATCAAATCTCACATCTCTAGAGCCTCAGCTCTAGAGATTCATTGAGGGACGAGACGGTTGCCCACCCTGCGGGGGATGGGAGGATCTCTAGAGCCTCAGCTCTAGAGCTTCATTGAGGGAACATCTACGGTGTGGACGCCGACGACGTGATCGCATCTCTAGAGTCTTGGCTCTAGAGCTTCATTGAGGGAATCTCCAGCTGCTCGAGGAGACCCAGCTGCTGTCCGATCTCTAGAGCCTTACTCTAGAGCTTCATTGAGGGAAGCTCCCTGATCCTGATGCGCTTATCGGTCGTACTATCTCCGGGGTCCGCTCCGGAGCTTCATTGAGTAACGTTTATGTATGCTGTATTCGAATGGATTTCGGCATATCTCTGGGGGTTTCGCTCCAGAGCTTCATTGAGTAACGAGTGCTATGCGTATTGAATTGTTTGGCTGTCATGCACAGCACATACTTGTATTGCGCATGACAGCCATTGTTGCTCGCTATTCAAAGACGAAAGGGTGGGTGACGAGTGTCCGATAGCATACAGGATCCGGACGCCATGGCGTCGTTCAATCTGGTGGATCGTGCGTGGATCCCCGTCACGATGTTGGATGGTTCGTATGCCGAACTGTCCATCACCGATACATTTGCCAAGGCTGACGAAATTCGCAGCATAGACGGTGATATCCCTCTGCAACGATTCGCATTATCCCGAATGCTGATCGCCATACTGTACGGGGTCTACGGCAATGATTTCCCGATCGAGATATGGCAGGCACTTTTCGACCGCGGTCCTAAGGATCCCAAAGTCTCGCGGATGATACGCGAATATTGCGAGGACTACCACGACCGGTTCGATCTGTTCGATCCTGTAGCGCCGTTCTATCAGGTCGCTGGACTGCATACCGCCAAGCATGAGATGTCCGGACTGGAACGACTTGTATTGGATGTGCCTGGCGGGGAGCCGTTCTTCACCACCAGAATGGGGGAGGGGCTGAAGGTCATGAGCGCTGCCGAGGCGGCACGCTGGCTGGTGACCATGCAGGCGTACGATGCGTCCGGTATCAAGTCGGGTGCGGTGGGCGATCCTCGTGTCAAAGGCGGCAAGGGGTACCCCATCGGCGTGGCATGGGCCGGCCATCTTGGCGGCTATCTGATCGAGGGACAGAACCTATGGCAGACGTTGATGCTGAATCTTGTCAGCTGGCAGGTATTCGGTCTGGGCGATTCCACCGTGGAATGGCATGATGATGCGCCGGTCTGGGAGCGCGAGCCGCTTACGGAGAAGCCTGCGGAAGGATTCGACCAGCCTGCCGAGGAGACGGGGAACGTGGGGTGCTTCCATGGGCCGGCCACGCTGCTGACATGGCAGTCTCGTCGCATGCTGCTGGAACATCAGGGGCAGAAGGTCACCGGCGTGCTGATGTGCAATGGGGATCGTCTCAAGCCGCAGAACGCTCAGCATTACGAGATGATGAGCGGTTGGCGCCGTAGCGAAACCCAGGAGAAGTCCCTGAAAAAGCCGCTGGTGTATATGCCGAGAAAGCATGATCCATCCCGAGCGTTGTGGCGAGGATTGCCACTGCTCACCGTTGGGGAATCCCAGGATCCGAACGATCGCCCATCGTACATCCGTCCGTATTCATTGAATTGGCTGACACGAGTGACCAAAGATCGTCTTGGACATCTTCCAATTCGTCTTCACGCGTTCGGCGTCGAATACGGTAATCAGGAGGCCGTGGTTGATTCCGCAATCGATGATTTCCTCGATCTGAATCTGACGGTGCTGACCACCGAAAATCCGAAGATGGGACAGATGCTGCGCGATGCGGTGGACATCACCGATCAGGGGATCGGCGCCTTGCGCAATCTTGCAGTCAACATCGCTCGGTCCGAAGGCATGTCGGTCGAAGCGCCACGGCAGAAGGCCGCCGAGTTGGGATACTCTACTTTTGATACCGCGTTCCGCCAATGGGTGAGCGTTCTTGATGGCGATGACGATTTGGACGCGCGATACCGGGAATGGTGCGATCTTGCCAGACGTATCCTGATCCGATTGGGAAACCGGCTTGCCGGACAGGCATCTCCTCGGGCGATCGTCGGTCGTAACGTCACCATGAAGACCGGGGCCGGAGATTTCAAAACGATGCATTATTCCGTTGCGCTCGCCGAGGTCTGGTATCGGGGCAAGCTAAACGGACTGTTCTCGAATGCGGAGGATCCGACAGCCGGGCCGGTATCAACCACGGAATAGGTCGGAATCAGGAAGGAAAGGTGATTCATGGAACAGCGGCACAACGAATCCCATGATGACGGGGATTTCCAGTATCCCCGACGGCTGAACGCGTTCGGCAAATGGGTCAGCCGACAGGTCCGTACCTTGGTGGAAGGCGGATACGACGCGACTGGAGTACGACATGACGGATATTTGCAAAACGGATCGTATGCGGTGTCGGCTGTGGCCAGACTTCGTCGATCCGTCGGACACGAGGTCGGCGCCGATCCGGATATCTTCGCATGGACCATGCCTCCCTCGGAACATCCTGAAATAGCCGGTGACATTTCTCGATACCCGCAGGGGCCTTCTCCTGAGGAACGTGCGGCGCACGCGGCCATCACGCTGTTTGCCGTGCACCAACAGTCGAACCGTGCGATATCGATGCATACGGACTCGAACGTATCATTCGGTCGGGCCATAGGGAGCATGGCCTGTGGCAACTTCAACGAAGACGGAATCCGCGGCATGTTCGACCGGTTGCAGACCGCCAACAGCTGGAAGGAACTCGTCCGCCATGCGAGGAGTCTGATCAGTCTGCTCAAGCGGGAGCGCATCGCAATCAACTACGGACTGTTCGCCCAGGATCTGCTCAGTCTACGAGGCACCAGAAATCAGGCGAATGCCGTTCGAACCTTGTGGGGACGCGACTTCCAGAGCGCATACCGTCATGAGCAAATGGAACGGGACGGCCAAGAAGAATAGGCCGAATAGCCCCGGTTTTCGATGAGTCTTCACATCGGTGCCAAGAGGCGACCGATCTCCAACAAACGAACAACATGAAAACATTCTCGGAAAGGACCGAACATGTCGAACAATCGCACCATCGTTGAGATCCACGCGTTGGAAACCGCCGCGGGCAATTTGAATCGAGATGACACCGGCAGTCCCAAGACCATGGAGTATGGCGGCTATACGCGTGCTCGCGTTTCCAGTCAGGCGTGGAAGAGGCCGACTCGAGAACTGTTCAAGGACCTGCTCGGTCCAAAAGATCTGGGCATTCGCACCAAGCGTGTCGTGGAGGTGCTGCGCGACGCGGTAATCGAGCGCAGACCGGATCTTGATGCGGAGCTCGCCGTCAAGCTCGCCGAAACCGCGTTGAAGGATGGCGCCGGCATCAAACTCGACAAGCCTCGTGCCAAGAAGAATGCGGAGACGAACAAAGACGATGCCCTCCAGCAGTCCAAGTATTTGCTGTTCATGGGGCGCCGGCAGTATGATCGTCTGGCCAATCTCATCGTGGGGACGCTGGATCAGGATGATCCGGTCAAGGCCATCAAATCGATGAAAAAGGCTGTCAAGCAGATCGTCGCCGACGATCACGCCGTTGACGTGGCACTGTTCGGACGTATGGTAGCCGACGACACCGATCTCAACGTGGACGCCGCCGCGCAGGTGGCACATGCCATCAGTGTGCAGGCGGTCGATTCGGAATCCGACTTCTTCACCGCCGTGGACGACATCAAGCAGGAAAGCGACGAGGAAGGCGACGCCGGTGTCGCCATGATCGGACAAGTCGAATTCAACGCGGCGACCTACTATCGTTACGCGAACGTGGACGCCAACCGGCTGAACGATTCACTCGGCGACGCCAATGCGACGGCCAAGGCCGTTGCCGCCTTCGTGCAGGCATTCCTGACCAGCATGCCGCAGGGTAAGATCAACACCTTCGCACAGGGCACGTTGCCGGAACTGGTGGTGGTGAACGTGCGTGACACCCAGGCGGTGAACCTCGTCGGAGCCTTCGAGCGGCCAGTGGAACCGGACTACGTGCAGCATGCCACGGAGGCGTTGGTGCGCCGCGAACAGGAATTCGACGACGTGTACGGCATCACGCCGGTCAACACCTGGGTGGTACGCATCGGCGACGACACCGCTGCCGCGGATGAGCTGTCCGAACGCGTTTCCATGCGCGAGATGCTGTCCGGCGTGGAAGCGGCCGTGGCCGAGCGTCTGGGCGGTCAGACCTCGGATCAGGAGTAGTCGATGACGGTATTGTTGATGCGGCTGGCCGGCCCATTGCAGTCATGGGGAGCCAGCAGCCGTTTTACACGGCGTGAAACCGAAAGCATGCCGACCAAAAGCGGCGTCATCGGCATGATCGCGGCCGCGCTGGGCATTGGGCGCGGTGAATCTCTCGACCGATTCAAGGGATTGCGATTCGGAGCGCGTGCCGATCAGCCGGGAACGTTGCTGCGCTATTACCAGACCGCCCGTAACGAGCGTGGCGTGATGATGCCGCTGTCCAACCGCTACTATCTGCAGGATGCCGTGTTCCTCGTCGGACTGGAAGGCGATGACGCAGGGCAGCTCGAGGACTATCGGCAGGCACTCCGTTCGCCGTACTATCCGATATTTCTTGGCCGCCGCTCCTGCCCGCCCGACGGTCCCATTCAGACATGGATATCCGAGGAATCATTGGAGGACGCCCTGCGGCATGCACCATGGCGGGCCTCCGAATGGTATCAGCACAAGGCGTTGCGCAACGAGGCAATGTTTCCGGAACGGTGCTTCGCACGAATCGTGGTGGAACCGCGAGCCGGTGAGCAGGTGGAGGACGGTTTCGTTGACGCGCTCGCCGATGAACCGGTGAGTTTCGATCCTAGGCGTCGTGAGTGGCGTCCGAGACGCATCGTCAGGTTGTCGGGGGATACGAAGCCGGAACCAACGGTGGGCGAGCCTTCTGCAGCACCGGTTTCGCCGACCGCCGTAGATGCCACTGAAACCGGAGGTTCGGTGTTCGACGACGATGCGATCTTCAACGCGGTCGCCGATGCGGAGGGAGCGGAATCATGACGCAATTCACTCGAATCATGATCGATCCGAATCATCGGCATACGCGGTGGGCCATGCAGTCATTGGAACGACTGCATGCGATCGTCGCCCGATCCGTGGAATCACAAGGCATGGTCGATTCCCGTGCGATATGGCGGTTGGATGCTGGACGTACGGGAAAGCCGTGCCGTCTCTACATCGTGTCCGACGGGGTTCCCGACGCCACGGTGCTACACGAGGAATTCGGCGTAGGGCCGGCGGAGATCGCCACCTGTGCATATGAACCGTTCCTCGACGGTCTGAGCATCGGCCAGGAGTGGGGCTTCCGACTGAAGGCCAATCCGACGAAGTCCATCGCATCCGGGGACCTTTCCAAACGCGGCCGACGCGTCGGACTGGTCAGGGTGGAGGATCAGCTGAACTGGCTGTACCGCAAGGCCCGCGAATCAGGATTCCACATGCCCATCAACCGACTGGAGATGCCCGAGGTCATGGTCCGGGATTCCGGGCTGGTCGACTTCGCCCGCAAGGGAGGCACGGTCACGCTCGCATCCGCCACGTATGACGGGGTGCTGGCCGTCGACGATCCCGAACTGCTGCGCAAGGCGCTGACCAGTGGTATCGGACGGGCCAAGGGATACGGTTTCGGATTGCTGACATTGGTGCCGTTGCCGAAGAGACGGTAACACGGCGATGAATGTCGCCACAGTGCACGGTACGCAATGACATCGCGAAAGGAGACGTCGCACGATGACAAAGATCCCGGGAGTCAAGCCGCCGCCGCTGACCTCGTTGGTCCGAGTACAGGATCGACTGACGTTCCTGTACACGGAGCATTGCGTGGTCAATCGCGCGGACAACGCCGTGACGATCACCGATTCGCGTGGCACCGTCCATGTACCGGCGGCCGCGCTCAGCGTGTTGATGCTTGGACCAGGCAGCAACATCACGTATGCGGCGATCTGCCTGTTGGCTGAGTCAAGATCGACATGCATCTGGGTGGGGGAGCGCGGCGTGCGTTACTACTGTCACGGTGCGTCCCTCGCCCAATCCACTCATCTGCTGGAAGCACAGGCAAAACTGGTCTCCTCCGAACGCACCCGGGTGAAGATCGCCCGGCGAATGTACGCCATGCGTTTCCCGAACGAGAAAACCGACGGATTGACCATGCAGCAGCTGCTCGGCAAGGAGGGCACGCGCGTTCGCCGGGCGTATGAACGCGAGTCGAAACGTACCGGAGTGCCATGGGCAGGTCGGTCCTACAAGACCACGGATTTCGATAACGCCGATGAGGTGAACCGCGCATTATCCGCGGCGAACACGGCATTGTACGGTGTGGTGCATGCGGTCATCGTCGCGTTGGGGTGCTCGCCCGGACTGGGATTCATTCATGCGCGCAACGAGCGGAGTTTCGTATACGACATCGCGGATCTGTACAAGGTGGACATCACTGTTCCCCTAGCCTTCGATCTGGTCGCCGAGCAGGTACCCGACGTGACTGTGGCAGCTCGCCGTGGCATCCGTGACAGGATGAAGGATGGTCGTTTCCTCCAGCGATGCGTTCGGGATGTGCGGTCGTTGCTGCTGACATCCGAGGAATTGGAGGAGGTTCCGTTGGCGGTGAAGGATATCACGACGCAGTTGTGGTCAGGTGCCTCAGGGTACAAGGCCGGCGGGCGAAACTACTCGACGGAACCGGATGCGGATGACTCCAATGTCGTGGATATCCCGATCGTGTCCAGTGGTGCTTCCGATGGAGCAGAGATCGCTGTCAGCGTCGACGACGGCGAATTCGACTCGTTCGAGGATTTCGGCGATGCGACGCTACGCGAGGAATATAACGGGCAGAGCGAGACGGATTCGGGAGGATCGGAATGATCGTCATCGTGCTGACCGTCTCCCCGCCAAGACTGCGCGGCCATTTGACTCGTTGGCTGTTCGAAATCTCACCTGGCGTATACGTGGGCAAGGTCTCCACACGTGTGAGGGAACTGTTGTGGGAGCAGATCCTGGAAAATCTCGGCAAAGGGCGTGCCGTCATGGTCTATCCCTCTGATAACGAGCAGGGCATGGAATTTCGCACGCACGGTCAGGAATGGGAGCCGGTCGACTATGACGGGCTGAAACTCATCATGCGTCCCAACTCTAATCAGAAACAGCGAAGCAACGGCGCTCGCAAAACGCCGAAAACCGGTTGGAGCAACGCTTCCCGCCGCCGACGGTTTGGACGGTAGATGTGTAAGCGAATCTTGATTGTCAGCTATCTCCAAGTTCTGACGTGGTTGAGGAGTCTTGCAGACATCAATCTCCAAGTTCTGAAGTCTCTAGTCATGGAATCCGGAGTATAAGTGTTGCAATTGCAGCGCTGCTACTTCGGTTTTATGCTCTGCGTACTTCAGAACTTGGAGATAGGTGTCTGCAAAGGGAGCAAATCACTTCAGAACTCGAAGATTGCCCGAACATGTCCGTGCCGATCATGTCATTTGGAATATCGTCATTCGTTGCGCTGTCTTCGCCACATTGCCGTGCTCCGTACTGTTAATCAGCCCACATACCGTACCTTGGCCTGACCTCCCGCGTTCCGCGGACTAGGCTGGTGCCTATGGCAAGTGAACAGCAAACTCCGCGTGATACACAGTCATTTCAGTCGGCCCAGGTCGGTCATTCCCAGCATGCTCACCTTGAACCAGGCAAGAAGAAGGCCACGATGTTGGGCCTTGTCATGGTGTTTGCGATCCGCAAGCATATCCGGCAGCAGTGCCATGCCGATCTGCGTGTGACGGATGTGGAGCGCCTCATCGAGGCCGTTGAGGAGGGCGAGCTCAACCAGAGCATCATCCGCGTACTGCGCAATGTGGCTCAGGAGATTGAGACGGTGCCCGCCGCGCTGGCCACGCTGCTGACGCACGAGGATCCGACGGACAAGACCTTTGAGCTGCATGATGAACTGGCGTCGGAGGATGAGAAGTCCCTCGCCGTCGGATTCTGCGTCCGACTGGATGTGGCACTGCACGGCACTGAGCCTGCCGACGAGCGCGAGATCGTCCACACGCATCTGACCGGCGAACGCGCGGCCTCCCATCGTTGCGAGAT
The DNA here is from genome assembly GCF_003952005.1 of Bifidobacterium callimiconis. Taxonomy (GTDB): domain Bacteria; phylum Actinomycetota; class Actinomycetes; order Actinomycetales; family Bifidobacteriaceae; genus Galliscardovia; species Galliscardovia callimiconis. The sequence continues at coordinate 194,170 of NZ_QXGJ01000003.1, read as the reverse complement.
CATCTTCCGCGTGCTTTCCACCATCCGCGACCTGCTCAAGCTGCAGGACGAGATCGATCGCAAGCATCACGCGGCGTAGGCACCGCGACGGCCAGTTCACGCTTTATCGGGGGTTTCGTGGCGTGAACTGGCTGAAGTCTTCAAAACGTTGAGATTCGGTTGTTGCCGTTTCACGATCCAGTTCACGATTCGTATGCGCTTTCATCGCGTGAACCGGAATCCGTAGGAAGAGTGCGGACGGCGTGGTCCGCATGCGTTATTTTTTGACATTGTTGAATATCCTTGGCCGGTTCCCGTCATGCCCTCCAATATTTGTCATGTAACCCCGTAGGGGTACGCTGTTGCTTGGTCATCCCGAGGAAGAGGACCACGATAATTCAATAATCGCAATACGATGCTGACGAAGTCTGTCAGTGCGGCCCGGTGACGAATCCATAACAAGCAGTACCCCCGTCATTCGAGTCGGCCACGCAACATTGAAGAAGGAAGATCCATGGTCAGAAACAGCCATGTCGAAGATTCATCCGCTCCCGTCAAGAGACGGGATGATCACGCCATCCGCTCGGAGAAGGGCCGCGCGGATCGAGGGACGTCTGGGGCACGTGCTCACGCCATCCGTCGTGTGGCGGGAACGTTCGCCGCGATCACGGCTGCGCTCGCCATGATGATCGCCCCTGCCGCGTCCGCTGCCCCCGCCGCCACCAAGACCGGTGCATCCGCGCTCAGCCCCGTCGCCACCTACACCGGCGACGGCATGACGTTCAGCAAGATCTCCCACGCCGGCTCTGGCGTGGAGACCAACGACGGCATCGTCGACTACGCCGGCAAGGGACTGGTCAGACCGTACGAGCAGGGCGTGAGCCAGGAGGGCAACGGCTCCCGCGGCCAATCGTACAGCTATGCGTCTGCCGTCTACGGCGACTGGGTGTACATCAACACCATGTACGGCGGTCTTGGCATCGCCAATATTCTCAACTACAGCGTTCCCGGCATGTCGGCCGAGGCCATGAAGGCCGCCATGGACACCATGTACAACGGCAACCTGTACATGGGCGAGCCTGACGGCATGCAGGCTGGCGGCATCCTGGTCAAGGTGAACGTGAAGACCGGCGAGATGAAGATCCTCATGTCTCGCGAAACAGGCGTCATGCCCACGTTCCGTGATGCGCTTGTGCTGAACGGCAAGATCTATTTTGTGGGCATGATCGTCGACACCACGCATCTGAACCAGAAGGAGCTCGCCACCGCACTGGCCAGACAGAACGGCTTCCCCGTGATCTACCAGATCGATCCGGAGGACAACGACCGGATCACCTGCGTGTACGACGCGCTCGGCATCCTTTCCGACGACAAGGCGACGAGCGAGGCCGGCAAGACCCGCTATGACAAGCTCATCGCCGACAACGTGTTCACGTCCACCCGTGCGATCGCCGACTTCAACGGCACGCTCATCGCAGGCGCGCTTGACAACGACGGTGTCTTCCTGACCGCATCCAAGGATCCGTCTGCGGGCAAGGACTCGTTCAAGACCATCGCCACGATGGAGGACTTCGGCGGGGAACCGGCATGGCATCGTACCGACGTCAACGGTGGCGGCGGCATCTACCAGGCGATCGAATACAACGGGCAGCTGTATGTGGTGGTCTGCACGGGCACGCCCGCCAACCAGAACGCGCAGGGCACCAAGCGGGCGTTCTCCATCTGGCGTGGCACCGTCAACGGCGACCCGACTGAACGCTCCAGCTGGACATGGAGCCGCGTGGTGGGCGACACCGCCAAGGGCGCCAGGTACACGTACGGCATCGACCCGTCGCGCATCAGTGCCGGCGCGGCCACGCTCGTCAAATACAACGGCCACCTCTACATCGGCGACTACAACGACGTCTCCAGTGCGCTGCAGGGCTTCGTGCTGCAGAAGAACTTCACCACCCAGGCCACCAATCTCGAGCAGTCGATCAACCTGTACCGCATGGACGCTGATGAGAACATCGAACTCGTGGTGGGCGATCCCACGGACATGTTCCCCAAGGGCGGCATCTCCGGCACCGGCACCGGATACGGTTCGCACATGAACCAGTACACGTGGCAGGCCACCGTCTACGAAGGCAAGCTGTACATCGGCACGATGGACACGACCACCCTGCTCGAGCCGATCGCGCAGTTCACCAACGGCGATCTGATCCACATGACTCCGGACGAATGGAAGAAGCAGATCAACTATCTGCGCGTGTTCCTTGAACTGCTGATCAAGGATGCTGCGAACTCCGGCAAGGATGCCGCGAACGGAGGCGACGCGTCGGGAGCCGCCATGTTCTCTGCCCGCAGTGCCGATTCCGCCAATACGGACTCCGGCGCCGCCGCTGATCTTGTCGCCAGCGCCGTGACCCAGGCATCCGACCGCAAGAAGCAGACCATGCCGCAGACGCTGTCGCTCGACTCCAAGTCCGGAAAGGACTCTGCGACCAAGGTCAGTCTAACTGACGATCAAACTACCGAACTTGTCAAAGGCATCACGGACGGCGACATCGTCCCCGGTTCCCTCGACGACACTGCACTCACCGACCAGATCAACGATCTCAACAACCAACTCAACGCACTTGACTCCCTGATCGGCGCCAAGGCCTCCGACGGTGCACAGTTCCGTGACGCCTACGCGCAGCTGCTCGACGAATACGCCAAGATCACGGTGCCCGACAATCTGAAGCCGCTGTACGACATGCTGCTCAAGCTCACCACCAAGGAGAACCTGCAGGCATACGCGAAGTCGGTCAAGTATCTCAAGACGTCCAAGCGAGGATTCGACCTGTATGCGGTCAGCGACAAGGACGGCAAGGTGAACGTTGAGACCGTGACCAACAACGGCTTCGGAGACCGGTACAACCACGGTCTGCGTATCTTCGCCAAGACCAGCGACTATCTGCTGATCGGCACGGCCAACCCGTTCTACGGCACGCAGCTGTGGCGAACCCCCAATACCCAGAAGGTAAAGTACGCGATCACGGTGAACGACGACGGCAACGGCACCGCATCGGCTGACGTGACGACCGCCGCGCAGGGGGAGCGGGTGACCCTCGCCGCCAAGCCCAACGACGGCTATCGTCTCAAGGAGTGGAAGGTGCTGTACGGCGGCGTCGACGTGAAGGACAACGCCTTTGCCATGACCAACAAGGATGTGGCGATCCAGGCCGTGTTCGAGAAGACGGACGCCTCCGATGGCGGTTCCGGTGAGCCGAACCAGCCTGGTGACGGCACGGATCAGCCGGGCGGAGAGACCACCGATGGTGGCAACGGCGGCAAGACCGACGGCAACGGTGGCAACGCCACAGCCGCCACGCAGAACGCCCAGCCCAACGCGAATAAGACGATCAAGAACCCGCAGACGACGTCTGCGAAGAAGACGAACAGACTCTCCGCCACCGGCACCGCAGTCGCCGGCGTGGGCGTGTTCGCCGCGTTTGCGCTGATTGTCGGAAGCGCTTTCGTGATCAACTGTCGCAGGGCTCGTCGCTGATACCGATCCCGAACGGTTCACTGAACCACGGACGTGACGGAATGGCCTTTGTCCGCGCCGTCACGTCCGCTGATTCGCCACGCAGGCTCTTGCCTTCCGCAACCGGTGTTATCATGTGACGTGGTAAGCATCGATCCGTTATCAGCGGGGAGCTTCCGGAAGAACGGTCGCGCGTTCGCCATCGCCAGTGTCTGGTTCACATCCTCGGCATGGCGGGCGGGATACGCGGCTTATTAGACCCGGCGGGTGGGCCCGACACAGCCCTAGACAAGCGGTCGCATCACCGTTCCACGAGGTTTCGGGACATCGGTGCGGCAAGCGAGGTGGTACCGCGGTCGGTGCCCGGCGGCGAGCGCGTTCGCATGCACAAACGTTGCGTGCGGTCAGCATGTTTCACACGTCGTAGCATCCGGTCGTCCTCGTAGCAGTAGTAATGGTGACACTGTGAATGAGGAGACCAGCGGTGAGCAATAAGTTCCCGAAGGCTGCGGCCGACTCCAGCCTGGAGCACGTGGCCCCGAATCCCAGCTTCCCCGATCTCGAGGTGAAGACCCTCGACTATTGGGACAAGGACGATACCTTCCAGAAGTCCGTTGAGCGCAACCCCTCCGGCGACCACAGCCAGAACGAGTTCGTGTTCTTCGACGGCCCGCCGTTCGCCAACGGCCTGCCGCACTACGGCCATCTGCTGACCGGCTATGCCAAGGACGTGATCCCGCGCTACCAGACCATGAAGGGCCGCAAGGTCAATCGTGTGTTCGGCTGGGACACCCACGGCCTGCCCGCCGAGCTCGAGGCGCAGAAGGAGCTTGGCATCGACTCGGTCGAGCAGATCGAGGAGATGGGCATCGACAAGTTCAACGACGCCTGCCGTGCCTCCGTGCTCAAGTACACGAACGAATGGCAGGACTACGTGCACCGTCAGGCCCGCTGGGTGGACTTCGAGCACGGCTACAAGACCCTGAACATCCCGTACATGGAGTCGGTGATGTGGGCGTTCAAGCAGCTGTACGAGAAGGGCCTGGCCTACCAGGGCTACCGCGTGCTGCCGTACTGCCCGAAGGACCGCACCCCGCTGTCCGCGCACGAGCTGCGCATGGACGCCGACGTGTACCAGGACCGTCAGGACACCACCGTCTCCGTAGCCGTCAAGCTGCGCGACGAGGACGCCTACGCCGTGTTCTGGACCACCACCCCGTGGACCGTGCCCACCAACTTCGCGATCGTGGTCGGCGCCGACATCGACTACGTTGAGGTGAAGCCGACCGAAGGCAAGTTCGCCGGCAAGAAGTTCTACTTCGGCAAGGCCCTGCTGCCGCATTACGAGAAGGAACTCGGCGAGAACTACGAGATCGTGCGCGAGCTCAAGGGCTCCGAGATGGAGGGCTGGCGTTACTGGCCGGTGTTCCCGTACTTCTCGGGCGAGACCGCCGAATCCGAGGGCAACGTCCCCGGCCCGAACGGCTACACGATCTTCACCGCTGACTACGTCGACACCGTCGAAGGTACCGGTCTGGTCCACCAGGCCCCCTACGGCGAGGACGATATGAACACGCTCAACGCCAAGGGTATCAAGAGCACCGACGTGCTCGACGCCGGCTGCAAGTTCACCTCGCAGTGCCCCGAGTACGAGGGCATGTTCGTGTTCGATGCCAACCTGCCGATTCTGCGCAACCTGCGTGCCGGTGACGGCCCGCTCGCCGAGATCCCGGAGGAGAAGCGCGCCATCCTCTTCCAGGAGAAGAGCTACGTGCACTCCTACCCGCACTGCTGGCGCTGCGCCACCCCGCTGATCTACAAGCCGGTGAGCTCCTGGTTCGTGTCCGTGACCAAGATCAAGCCGCGCCTGCTCGAGCTCAACCAGGAGATCAACTGGATCCCGGAGAACGTGAAGGACGGCCAGTTCGGCAAGTGGCTCGCCAACGCCCGCGACTGGTCCATCTCCCGCAACCGCTTCTGGGGCTCCCCGATCCCGGTGTGGGTGTCCGACGATCCGAAGTACCCGCGCGTGGACGTGTACGGCTCCCTCGAGGAGCTCAAGGCCGACTTCGGCGACTACCCGCGCGACAAGGACGGCAACATCAACATGCACCGTCCGTGGATCGACAACCTGACCCGCCCCAACCCGGACGACCCGACCGGCAAGAGCCACATGCACCGCATCTCTGACGTGCTCGACTGCTGGTTCGAGTCCGGCTCCATGTCGTTCGCGCAGTTCCACTACCCGTTCGAGAACAAGGAGAAGTTCGAGCAGCACTTCCCGGCCGACTACATCGTCGAGTACATCGGCCAGACCCGCGGCTGGTTCTACCTGCTGCACGTGATGGCCACCGCCCTGTTCGACCGCCCGGCGTTCAAGAACGTGATCTGCCACGGCATCGTGCTCGGCTCCGACGGCCAGAAGATGTCGAAGCACCTGCGCAACTACCCGGACGTCAACGGCGTGTTCGACAAGTACGGTTCCGACGCCATGCGCTGGTTCCTCATGTCGTCCCCGATCCTGCGCGGCGGCAACCTGATCGTCACCGCCGAGGGCATCCGCGACACCGTGCGTCAGGTCATGCTGCCGCTGTGGAGCTCCTACTACTTCTTCACCCTGTACGCGAACGCCGCGAACAAGGGCGAGGGCTTCGACGCCCGCACGCTCACCGCCGACGAGGTGGCCGGACTGCCGGAGATGGACCGCTACCTGCTGGCCCGTCTGCGCAAGCTGGTCGCCGGCGTGCAGCATTCGCTCGACACGTTCGCCATCTCCGACGCGTGCGACGAGGTGGGCGACTTCATCGACGTGCTCACCAACTGGTACATCCGCAACACCCGTGATCGCTTCTGGCAGGAGGACGTCAACGCGTTCAACACCCTGTACACCGTGCTCGAGGTGCTGTGCCGCGTGATGGCCCCGCTCGCCCCGATGGAGACCGAGACGATCTGGCGCGGCCTGACCGGCGGCGAGTCCGTCCATCTGGCCGACTGGCCGTTCCTCGCCGATGAGAAGACCGGCGAGCCGACCGAGCTGGGCAAGGTCCTCGTGGCCGACGACAAGCTCGTCGCCGCCATGGAGAAGGTGCGCGAAGTCGTGTCCGGCACGCTGTCGCTGCGCAAGGCGCAGAAGATCCGCGTGCGCCAGCCGCTCGCCAAGCTCACCGTCGTGGTAGAGGATGCCGAGGCCGTCAAGGCATACGCCGAGATCCTCAAGTCCGAGCTCAACGTGAAGGACATCGAGTTCTGCACCATGGAGGACGCCGGCTCCCAGGGTCTCAAGATCGTCCACGAGCTCAAGGTGAACGCCCGCGTGGCCGGTAAGCGCCTGCGCAAGGACGTCCAGTTTGCCATCAAGGCGTCCAAGACCGGTGCCTGGCACGTGGGTGCCGACGGCGCTCCCGTGGCGGAGACCCCGAACGGCGAGATCGCGCTCGTCGAAGGCGAGTACGAGCTGATCAACCGCGTGGAGGAGGAGAACGCGCATGAGGCCGCCAACTCCGTGTCCTCCGCGCTGCCGACCGGCGGCTTCGTGATCCTCGACACCGAGCTGAACGACGACCTGATCGCCGAGGGCTACGCCCGCGACGTGATCCGCGCCGTGCAGGACGCCCGTAAGGACGCCGGTCTCGACATCGCCGATCGCATCTCGCTGAAGCTGACGCTGCCCGCCGCCGACGCCCCCAAGGCCGAGCAGTTCCGCGACCTGATCGCCGCGGAGACTCTGGCCGAGGCCGGCGTGGAGATCACCGCCGACGCCGATGCCAAGGAGATCGGCGTGACCGTCGCCAAGGCGTGAGTGATCTGACGCTCTGACAGTGGCCCCGAACGGTTCCGTGACGCATCGTCACTGAGCTGTTCGGGGCCACTGTTCGTTTTCTGATCGATTTTTGAGCGATTGCGTCAGGCAATGTTCGATCGGAATGCCGGTCTCCAAACCGGATATTGCACAAAACGCAGATACCGAAAATCGAGCGTTGAAAAATCAACGTTGTATTTTCGGTATCTGCGTTTTGTGTACCGGCGTTCGATGAACCGGACCTCCGGACGATAGCGCATACGAGGAAAAACGAACATTCCGGTCTCCTTCCGGCACCGGAATCGAGGCCGCTGACTCCAATTTGACCCGCATCCGTGCCCGGAATCCACACCCAAGCCCATGAGGCCGCTGTTCTTGAACCGGGCATCACTATTGCGTATGACCCACATGGCCCGGAATATGGATTCCCCGTTCAACCGGCCCGACCCCTCGTCTAGCGTTGACCCCAACGCCGCGGATTCGCACCGTAAAAACACTGCAAATCCGGCGCAATGAAAACACAATGGCACCGCGAGATTGGGGGAATCTTGGCCATCGCAACCACCGCATCATCGAACACTACGGACTTTGGTCCCGTCATCGACTTTCGTCTGCGACCGTTCTCCGAACACTACGACAAGGGCTTTTCGGAGACGATGGTCCGCAGGTTCTTCTCCGGCTTCGGCTATGACGTCACCGACGCCGCCATCGACCGCAGCTACGATTCGCTGAGCCGCGAGCTCGACGAGGCGCATGTCGTCAAGGCCGTGCTGCCCGGACGCAAGGTATACGACACCACGAACGACGAACTGTTCGCCTACGCCGCCCGCGACCCGCAGCGGTTCCTCGTGTTCCCCTTCCTCGACGTGGCCAGACCGGAGGAGGCGCTGGACGTGATCGAACGGGACGTCGTGGCTCGCGGGGCCAAGGGCGTGTCCATCGAACCGCTTGGCGGCAACGACGTACGCTTCGACGACGAGCGCATCTTCCCGATCTACGCACGACTGCAGGAACTCGGCCTGCCGGTGCTGGCGACGGTCAGCGCGTTCGCCAGCGACCTCATTGATCCCACGATTCCTCGGCAGATCCACCGCGTGGTCACCGCCTTCCCGAACCTCATCTTCGTCGCCGCGCACGCCGGATGGCCATGGGTCGCCGAAATGGTGCCGATCGCATTCATGAACACGAACCTGTACCTGCTGGCCGACTTCGAGGGCACGCGCGGCAACGCGTCGCCGGAACTGCGCCAGGCCGCGGAACGCATGATCCCCGACCAGGTGCTGTTCGGCTCGTCGTTCCCGCTCGGACCGATCGCCCAGGGCGTGCAAAACATCCGCGACTGGCATCTCGACCCGGCGTCCGAACGCAAGGTGCTGCACGACACCGCGGCGAAGATCCTCGGCCTCTGACCTGCAACATCCCCTGCGTCCGTCGGCCGTCGGACGTGCGGTCCGCCTGGCACGGTGCACAGGTGACGGTACTGTATTCGTGATGATTCGCGACGGCACGCCGATTCCAGGCACGCCCGCCGCATGATCGATGGGTCCGAAGTACGCCGAGGTGACGATGAAACAGGTTGTGGTGGGCATCCTCGCCCACGTGGATGCAGGCAAGACCACGCTGTCCGAAGGACTGCTGTACCGGTCCGGGCAGATCCGCTCGTTCGGCCGCGTGGACCATGGCGACGCGTTCCTCGACACCGATGCCATGGAGAAGCAGCGCGGCATCACCATCTTCTCCAAGCAGGCGGTGATCGACCTCGACGATCTGCGCATCACCCTGCTCGACACCCCCGGCCACGTGGACTTCTCCGCCGAAATGGAACGCACCCTGCGCGTGCTCGACTATGCGATTCTCGTCGTCAGCGCGTCCGATGGCGTGCGCGGCTACACGGAGACGCTGTGGCGACTGCTGGCCCGATACCATGTGCCCACGTTCGTGTTCGTCAACAAGATGGATGCCGTGGGCGCGGACGGCGCCGGCATCCTCGCGCAGATGCGCGCACGGTTCTCCGACGCGTGTGTGCCGTTCGCCGGGCTCGACGGTGGCTCCGGTGATGACGGCAACGGTGGCGGTGGCGATATGCCCGGCGATGGATTCCCGCAGCTGCCCGACGACGTTCAGGAGACCATGGCCATGCAGGACGAATCCGCCATGGACGAATTCCTTGAGCAGGGCGCGCTGTCCGGAGACACCGTTCGTCGTCTGATCGCCGAGCGCAGGATCTTTCCCTGTTATTTCGGATCCGCATTGAAACTGCAGGGCGTCGACGATTTTCTGCACGGTCTGCGCGCACTCGTCCGTCAGCCCGATCATGGCGACGCGTTCGGTGCGCACGTGTTCAAGATCTCGCACGACAAGCAGGGCGGACGGCTGACATGGCTGAAGGTGACCGGGGGAGTGCTGCCGGTCAAAAGCGTACTGACGAACGAACGACCCGATGCCGCAGACGGGAACGGTGACGGGGCCGTCGGCGAGGCGGTCGGAAACGGCGGCGCCGAAATCTGGCATGAGAAGGCCGATCAGGTGCGCGTATACTCCGGCGCGAAGTTCACGCTCGTCGACGAGGCTCCCGCCGGTTCTGTGGTCGCGGTGACAGGGCCGACGCACACGTTCCCCGGCGAGGGATTGGGCATGGAATCCGATGCTGGCGAGCCCGCGCTCGAACCAGTGCTCACCTACACCGTGCTGCCCGGCGACAACGACGTGCACAAGGTGCTCGCCGCATTGCGCGAACTCGACGACGAGGATCCGCTGCTGCACGTCGCATGGCAGGAACGATTGCAGGAGATCCACGTGCAGCTCATGGGCGCTGTGCAGCTGGAAATCATCCGGCAGATCATGTACGACCGCTTCTCGCTCGACATCGATTTCGGCCCTGGCGGCATCCTGTACAAGGAGACGATCACCGCACCCGTCGAAGGCGTGGGACACTTCGAACCGCTGCGGCACTATGCCGAGGTGCATCTGCTGCTCGAACCTGCGGACGAGGGGAGTGGGGTGAGCTTCGGCTCGGATCTGAGTCTCGACGTGCTCGACCGCAACTGGCAGCGGCTCGTGCTCACCCATCTGGCGGAGAAGGAGCATCTCGGCGTGCTCGCGGGATTCCCGATCACCGACATGCGCATCACGCTGATCAACGGCCGTGCCCACGAGAAGCACACCGAGGGCGGCGACTTCCGTCAGGCCACGTATCGTGCGATCCGTCAGGGCCTGATGAAGGCGAAGCGCGACGGGAATTGCCGACTGCTCGAACCGTGGTACGAATTCCGTCTCGAAGTGCCGCAGGACATGCTCGGACGGGCCATGGCCGACGTGCAGCGCATGAGCGGCGAGTTCGATCCGCCAACGAACGACGGGGAGTACGCGGTGCTGTCCGGCACGGCGCCGGTCTCCGAGATGCGCGATTATGCGATGGACGTCAACGCGTACACGCATGGGCAGGGGCAGATCAGCTGCACGTTCGGCGGGTATCGCCTCTGCCACGATGCCGAAGCGGTGATCGAACGCGTGAACTACGATCCCGAATCCGATCTGGAGAACACGCCCGATTCGGTGTTCTGCGCGCATGGTGCCGGATATCCGGTCAAGTGGAGCGACGTCGACGCGCACGCTCATCTCGAACTGCGTGCGCTGTGATCGCGGTACGCTACGGCGCGAGCTGAAGGGGGCCGGACGTTGCTGCCGTGTCGTGACGTCGGGAATGCTGGTGGTCCAGCCTGATGGTCTAGGCGCGACGGGTGCGGCGACTCGTAGGGAATGCTGGCGGCTGGAAACTTGGGAGTCGAAACGTGACGGATGAGATGCTGTGTGAAGGTTCACGGTGTCGTATTCCGACTCCCAGGTTTGGTAGTCGAAAGTTTGGTGGTCGAAACACGACGTATTTGGTGGCTTGTGAGGACTCGCGGTGTCGTGTTTCGGCTCCCAGGTTTGGTTTCTGGATCGGGGAGCCCGGTCGAGACACGCCGAAGGTTGCGTGGATTCGGGTGGTTGCGTAATATGTCTCAAGTCGAAACGACCGGTTGGTTGTGGCCGATGGCCATCTGACTGACGGGGCTATGGCGCAGCTGGTAGCGCATCTCCATGGCATGGAGGGGGTCGGGGGTTCGAATCCCCCTAGCTCCACGGACGAGGTCCGGGATCCGAATGGGTCCCGGACCTTTTTCAATTTCTCCGTACGATCCGGGCCGTCCCCGCAGTCCGTGTCTTGGTCTCCGCGTCGGTCTCACGGGGGCCTTCGGGCGTATTCCATCCGCATCGTGGAACCGAAGCTCGGTTTTGTCCCATCATGCGGGAGCATCCGCTCTTTGGGGCGTCAATATCCCGTTTTCGGGTCGATTTTCGGGAATTCGACGCCCCAAATCGTGCACCTCAACAGCCCCGCGCCCGCAGCAGCGAACGCGCGCCTCGCGCCTACTCCGCCAGCGGCATGGTGATGCGCATGGTGGTGCCGGACGGCGACGAGGACTCCACGTCGATCCACCCGTGGTAGCGGGACACCACGTCGCGCGCCAGCGCAAGCCCCAGACCATACCCCTGATGCGCGGTGCCGTCGTCGGACCGCGCGAACCGCTGGAACAGGCGCTCCGGATCCCCGCCGATGCCGGTGCCATGATCGCTCACCAGAATCACCGCCTCGCGCCCGCTGCCACGCAGCGACGCACCGGTCGTGTATGCGGTCACGCGAATGTGCGAATCGTCGGGGGAGTGAGCGATCGCATTGTCGAGCACGGCCACGATGCAGCGCATCAGACCGAACCGCCCGCCAAGCACCGTGATCGGCTTCCCCGACGCGCTGACATTGCTCGCATCGGTCTTGGAACCTGGCCCCGTTACGGTGCCGCCCGTCTTCGCCTCGACTCCGGCAGCATCCGAACCATCAGCGCCCGAACCGGCAGCGCCCGCACCGTCGGCACCGGTCTCAGCACGGACACCGCCCGCAACATCATCCCAGTCGATCGTCACATGCCGGCTGTCGGCCAGCAGCCGCACGGTTTCCACGGCCTCGGCGATCACACTGGGCAATTCCACCGGCTCGGGCTTCTGTGCTCCCTGCGCGGCCAGCAGCAGATCGTTGATGATGTCGTTCATACGATCCACATCGCCGCGCAACTGCTTCACGGCGTCGTCGATCGGCATGCCGCGCGACTGCCGGTATTCGATGAGATCGGTCTGCAAGCTGATCACCGTCAACGGCGTCTTCAGCTCATGACTGGCGTCGGCCACAAAGTTCTTCTGCAATCGCAGCGCCTCGTGCAGCGGTGCGAGCTCACGCTGCGAAAAATACCAGCCCACCAACGCCGTGGCCACGATGATGCCCACCGCGAACAGCACGATGAACGCCAGCGCCTTCTTCTGGTCGATCACCCACGTGCCCACGGCCGACGCCGCCGCGTTCACATCGTTCGGATCGATGCCGCGCTCGCTGAACTCATGCCTGGAGCCGAGCAGCACGCCGGCGATCATGCAGCCGGCGCCGATCAACGTGATGACGGTCATGGCCAGCGTCATGCGCAGACTGATGCTGGTGGCGGCCCGATCGCCAAGCACGCGCGTGACCAGACGTTTGATCCGCGGTTTCAGACCGTGACGATCATCGCTGCGGCGGCCACCGTTCGTCGATGCAGAGGATTCGGCGGAGACCGATGAGGAGACGCCTGTGAGAGTGTTCATATGATCCTGTTTCACTGGATGGAACGAATAACGCTGGCCGCTAGTCACGCGGCTCGCCGATGATGTACCCGTGGCCGCGCACGGTGTCGATGATGTGCCGGGTGGTCTTCTGCCGAATGTACGAGACGTATGTGTCGATCGTGCCTTCGGTGTCGCTTTCGCTGAACACGAGTCGTAGCAGTTCGGCGCGGGAGAACACGTGCTGCGGCGACGAGCAGAGCGTGGTCAGCAGCGTGCATTCCGCGCGGGTGAGCGTCACCCGCTGCAGGTCGGGGCTTTCGATCATGCCCGACTGCGGCAGCAGACGCCAGTCGCCGATGTCGTAGGACTTCTGTTCGGCGCGATAGCCTCGCAGCAGCGCGCGAAGACGGGCCTCCAGCTCCTCGAAGTGGAACGGCTTGGTCAGGTAGTCGTTGGCGCCGTAGTCCAGTCCCTCCACGATGTTGTCCACGCTGCCCAGCGCGGTGAGCATGAGCACGGGCGTGGTGATGCCGCTGCCGCGCGCCTCTCGCACCAGTTCGAGCCCGTCGGCGTCGGGCAGTCGACGATCCACGATCGCCACGTCATACGTCATGCCGAACAGTCGGCTGCGCCCCTCCGCGCCGGTCGTCACCCAGTCCACGCGATAGTGTTCGCCGAGGATCTCCGACGTGATCGCGCCGATGCGTGGATCGTCCTCGATGAACAGCACGGACGGCTGCAGCAGCTTCTCCGGATCGGCGAGCGCGTACGGTGTCGATGCGTCGTCGGCCATGATCGTCTCCCCTCGATTTTTCCGTTGTTCCCGGATACGCCGAACGCCGCACGGTGCGGACTGCCCGTGCGGCGTTCGTCATCCGGAAGTCGGCGTATTCACTGATATTGTTTCACGCCTGCGTAGCGCCACGCGAGGCGATCGCGGAGCGAATGCCCTTGACCACGAGCGGCATCACGGAGATCAGCACGATGATGATGCACACCGCGTCGATGTTGTTGGCGATCAGGCTGACGCGGCCGAGCTGGTGGCCGAGCGTGGGCAGGGCGAGTCCCCAGATGAGCGTGCCGATCAGGTTCGCGGAGATGAACTTTTTGTGGTCGTAGTGGGTCAGGCCCACGGCGAACGGGGTGAAGGTGCGCAGGATCGGCACGAAGCGGGCGAGGATGATGGCCTTGTAGCCGTACTTGACGAAGAACGAATGCGCGCGTTCGAGTCGTTCCGCGTTCTTGCCTTGCGTCCACGATTGCAGGAGACGACTGTCGCGGCCCTTGCGGCCGAGCTCGTAGCCGGTCTGGTCTCCCACGAATGCGGCGATGCCGATGACCACGCAGATGAGCGCGAGCGGCGTGTGGGCGAGCGGCGAGTCGGGCAGTGCGGTGGCGGCGGAGACCATGCCGAGCAGGAATACGAGCGAGTCGCCGGGCAGGAAGAAGCCGACGAGCAGGCCGGTTTCGGCGAACACGATGAGCGCGGAGATGATCAGCGCCCACGGGCCGGCCGCGGAGATGATGAATTCCGGACTGAGAAAACTGGGCATGTCGAAATCCTTACGATGAGTTGTTGATGTTGCCGTGATGATTGATGATTCAAGACTGCGGCACGCGTTCTCAGAAAGCGCTGAGAATCGCCGGAACGTATATGGGGGAACGGTTCTAAGCTGAAGACATGACTGAAATAGAGAGGAATGATCGACCGGTGGGACAGGTTGGCGAGCCCCGGCCGGTGCTTGAGGTGACCGATGCCCGATGCCATGTGCGGCATGGGGATGTGCAAAAGGATATTTTCGCCGGACTGTCGCTGACGCTGTACGCAGGGCAGATCGTCGACCTGGTCGGCCCGTCGGGCTCCGGCAAGTCCACGCTGATGGAATGCATGGCGCAGCTCAACGCCGACGCCGATGCCACGATGACGCTCGACGGCCGGTCCGCCGACGGGTTCACGCCCGAACAGTGGCGCACGCAGGTGGCGTACGTGCCGCAGCGTCCGGTGCTGATGGGCGGGACCGTGGCCGAGGCGATCCGCTACCCGTTCACGCTGCGGGTCCGTCGTGATTCGTCGGTCCGCGTGCCCGACGACGATACGTTGCGCCGCGCGCTGGATGACATTGGCCTCGATGACGTAGAGCTTGACCGTTCGCCGCAGGACCTGTCCGTGGGCCAGCAGGCGCGCGTCTGTCTGCTGCGTACGCTGCTAACCGGGCCGAAGGTGCTGCTCGCCGACGAGGTGGACGCCGGACTGGATCCGGACAACGCCATGCGTGCCGCACATCTGCTCAAACGTGCGGCGGACGAGGGCATGGCGGTCTGCCGTGTGCGGCATCGCGAGCCGGACGGCATGGCCATGCGCACGCTGGAGCTCGCCGATGGCGTGCTGACAGACGTTACAGGCAGAGCCGCGGTCGGCGTCGCGAAGACCACCGCGGCGTCGAACGACACCGATACGACCGATACGACCGATACGACCGATACGACCGATACGGAGGCGCAGGCATGAACATT
Organism: Bifidobacterium callimiconis; assembly: GCF_003952005.1. Taxonomy (GTDB): domain Bacteria; phylum Actinomycetota; class Actinomycetes; order Actinomycetales; family Bifidobacteriaceae; genus Galliscardovia; species Galliscardovia callimiconis. The sequence continues at coordinate 178,733 of NZ_QXGJ01000003.1, read as the reverse complement.
AACGACGTACTCGTCACCGGCACGGAAGGCGCCGCATCCGACTATCCGATCGACAACTGGGGCCTGCTGGTGGCCCTGCTGCTGGTCGCCCTGGCCGCCGTGATCTCCGCGGTGCTCAAGCTCGGCGTGGAACGCCGCCTGCTGTGGGCCACCGTGCGCTCGCTCGTGCAGCTGCTGGCCATGGGCCTGATCATCAGCTACGTGATCCAGGTAAACCAGTGGTGGCTTGTGTTCGCCCTGCTCGGCGTGATGATCATCGCCGCCGTGCAGATCACCCTCACCCGCGGCAGCGGCCTGCCCAAGGGGCTCGTGCCGCCCGTGTTCCTCACCCTGCTGGCCAGCGCCGTGCTCATGTTCTCCGTGGTCGTGGAGCTCATTATCCGGCCTCAGCCGTGGTACGCGCCGCAGGTGGTGGTCACCATGGTCGGCATGCTGCTCGGCAACGTGGTGTCCGCCATCGCCGTGGCCATCACCCGACTGTTCGACGACATGCGCACCCGCCGCTACGAGATCGAAACTATGCTCGCCTGGGGCGCCACGCCGCTGGAAGCGGCCATGCCGTCCATCACCTCGGCCGTGCGCCTGGGACTGATCCCCACCATCGCCCAACTGGCGTCCAGCGGCATCGTGCTCATCCCGGGCATGATGGCCGGCCAGATCATCGCCGGCGGTGACCCGGTGCAGGCCGCGCGATACCAGTTCGTCGTGCTCGCCGTCATCTCGTCGCTCACCGCGCTCGCCGACACCCTGATCGTGATGCTCGTCTACCGCGTGGCGTTCACCGAGAACCATCGTCTGCGTACCGACCTGTAGAATTCGTTCGGCGACCGTCCGTTATCCGCCTTGTCGTGTACACATGTACAGGGAGACGACGACCATACGGCGTGGGGAATGGACGGGACGACATGACGGAATCTGAACACGGCAATCATGCGCGACGCGGGGAACTACGCGGCGACCCCGAACGCAGGAACCGGATCATCGAGGCGTGCCTCGACGTGATCGCGGACAGGGGCGTGGCCGACACCTCGCATCGCGTGGTCGCCGCCGCGGCCGGCGTGCCGCTCGGATCCATGACCTACTACTTCGACGGCATGGACGATCTGCTGCACCAGACGTTCGAACGCTTCGCCGACGACAGCGTATGCCGCATGCGTGAGCGTTTCGCCGGGATCTCCAGTCGGGAGGAGGCCTGCGAGGCCGTGGTGCGGACGATCGTCGACGACGTGTTCCGCAACCAGCACGATCTCAGCCTCAACCTCGAGTTCTACACGCTGGCCGCGCGTGACCCCGCCTACCGCGACATCACCACCCGGTGGATGGGCCGCAGTCGCGAACAGCTGCGACGGTTCTTCGACCCGCGTACGGCGCAGATGCTCGACGCGATGATCGAGGGCTTCTCCATCCACTGCGCACTGTCGACCGCGCCGCTCAGCGAGGACGACATCCGCGAGGGCGTATGCCGCATCGCATCCGTATCCCAGCCGTTCACAAACGAAAACTAGACTACGTTCCAGTCGCGGAGCTTGGGATGACTGCCGCGGCACAACGTTCCGATAGGGGAGGAACCGTCCGGTAACGCCCCGGCGTCGAGAGAATCGGCCGGAACATTTCAACGAAAGGACCTGACATGGCAGACAACACGGCAGCAGCCCCGCGCCTCGGCGTGATCGGCTTCGGCAACATGGGTGGCGCGATCATCGGCGGCGCGGTGGCGCACCACGTGGTCGAACCCGCATCCGTGACCATCTACGACCCGAATGCGAGCGCCATCGCCCGCGCGAAGGACCTCGGCCTGACCGCGGCGTCCAGCGAACGCGAGGTCGTCGAATCGTCCGACATGATCCTGCTGGCCGTCAAGCCGCAGTCGTTCGTCGACACCGCCGCGAACTGCGGCTCGTTCGACGGCAAGGCCGTGCTCTCGATCATGGCCGGCGTGACCGCCGAACGCATCCGCACCACCGTGGACGGCACTCCGCGCGTGCTGCGCCTGATGCCGAACACGCCCGCACTGGTGGGCGCCGGTGCCTTCGCCCTGAGCTCCGACAGCGACTTCACGGACGCCGAGAAGACGTTCGCCAAGGAACTGTTCGAATCCATCGGCATCGTGGAATTCGTGCCCGAGCATCTCATCGACGCGGTGACCGGCCTGTCCGGCAGTGCGCCCGCGTTCGTGGCCATGTTCATCGAGGCGCTCGCCGACGGTGGCCTCAAGGAGGGCCTGACCCGCGAAACCGCATACCGTCTGGCCGCACAGACCTGCCTGGGCGAGGCCAAGCTGATTCTGGACAAGAACATGACGCCGGCGCAGGCGAAGGACATGGTCACCTCGCCCGCCGGCACCACCATCGCCGGCTACGCGGTGCTCGAGGAGGCCGGATTCCGCGGCACGGTGATGAAGGCCGTGTCCGCCGCCGCCCAGCGTTCCCGCGAACTGTAGTCGACAACTACAGCCGAATCGCGCGGCAACCGTTACCGTCGCCGCGCGATTCGCTAGAACGTCGGCCGTGCCGCGCCGATAGACTGCAGGAACATCGACACGTCGCGCATCTCCGGCATGTTAATGCTGTGCTCCATGCCGGGGTAGATCTTCTCGGTGAGCGTGCCGTGGGTCTTCCAGAACCCGCTCATGGCTGCTAGTTCGTCGGGCGTGAAGATCGTGTCGGCTCCGCCGTGACCGTAGAACACCGGGGGAGTGAGCGCCTTCAGGCGTTCGTCTCCCGGCACGGCGCCAGGCGCCAGCCATCCGGAGAAACAGACGGCGGCCATGTATCGTTCGGGGTTCACGCGCAGCATGTGGCCGGCCAGCAGGCCGCCCTGCGAGAAGCCCATCACCACCACGCGGCGGGATTCATCGACGTTGGCGGCCACCCAACGGTCCACCGCCTCGGCCGCGGCCAGCGCCTGCTCGTCCAACGATGCGCCCGACGGCACGCCCTCATGATCCCACGTGCCGAACCACGTGTAGCCCATACCGTATTCGATGGGCGCGCGCAGCGACGCGTAGTCGGCGTCCGGCGCGCAGAAGCGCAGCAGATCCGGCAGATCATATTCATTTGAACCCCATCCGTGCAGCAGTACGAACACCGGGGTGTTGACGTTGCCGCGAATGCGGGTCAGAGCCTTGGGGATATCCATCAGTATCGTCCTTCGTTGGTTGTGATCGTCGTGGGCATTCCATACGGGCGTATCCGGTCGCGGACCGACGGATATCGGAATGCCGACCGGCCGTCCCGGTATGTGATATGCCCACGGCCTGACTTCAGGGTATGGCCGCGAGCAGACGAACGGTTTCGAACCGTCCATAAGTTCTACGTATAGCCGTTGCGTTGTCAAGCGTTACGAAACGGTATTACATGGATATATTGCATGATTCGCGGGGCGTGCCACGAACGGTCCGGCCCGCGTCGACCGACCAGAAACCCGACCAGAAAAAAGGAACGATCCCATGAGCGCAACGGCTTTGGAACAGAGCCTGCTGGACCACTACCGGTGGTTCCACCGGCATCCGGAACCGTCATACGAGGAGCACGCCACTACCGAACACATTCGGCGGATACTGGAGGAGCATGGCATCGAAATCCTCAACACCGGATTGAAGACCGGACTGATCGCCATCATCCGCGGCGGGCGGCCCGGCCCGGTGATCGCCCTGCGCGGCGACATCGACGGACTGCCGATCACCGAAAACACCGGCCTGCCGTACGCGTCCGAACACACGGGATACATGCACGGCTGCGGACACGACTTCAACCTCACCGTCGCGCTCGGCGCCGCCATCGAACTGCACGCCGTGCGCGACGATCTCGCCGGCACCATCAAGGTGATCTTCCAGCCGGCCGAGGAGGGACGCGCCACCAAGGAACGCCCCACCGGCGCCGTGCAGGTGCTCAACACCGGCGCACTGGACGACGTGCAGGCGTTCTTCGGCACGCACGACGCCCCCGGCGAGGTAGGCGCCATCTACATCAAGGAGGGCGGCACGTCCGGCGCCGTCGACAAGTTCGCCGTCACCGTGCGCGGACACGGCACGCACGCCGCCGAACCCACCAAGGGCGACGACGTGATCGTCGCCGCGGCGGCCATCGTGCAGTCGCTGCAAACCGTCGTCAGCCGCAACATCGACCCCGTGCACCCCGCTGTGCTGTCCATCACCCACCTCGAAGCGGGCAACACATGGAACGTGCTGCCGTCCGAAGCGTTCCTCGAAGGCACCGTACGCACCACCGAACGCGCCGACCGGCAGATCGCCAAGGACCGCGCCGTACGCATCATCGAAAACACGGCCGCCGCCTACGGGGTAACCGCAAGCGTACAGTGGTTCTTCGGCTCGCCATCCGTCGACAACAACGCGCACTGGGCGGCGGTCGGCCGCGAAATCGCAGCCGAGGAAGGACTCGAGACCCGTCCCGGCTGGGCGGACCTCGGAGGAGAGGACTTCTCGTACTACCTCGACCACGCCCCCGGACTGTTCGTCCGCATCGGCGCCGGCGACACGAACGCGCCGCACGGCCCCACCTTCGCGCCCGACCCGCACGGCATCATCGCCGGTGTGCACTTCCTGACGGCCATCGCCAAACGCGCGCTCGTGGAACTGGCCGAACCGACGGACGGCCATGCGGACTGTACGAACGAGAACGACTGAGGACAAGAAAGAGACCCATACCCATGACCAACGGATTCCACACCATCGCCATCCACGGCGGCTACGATTATCTCGACAACCACGATGCCGCCACCCCGCCGATCTACCAGAGCGCCGCATTCGACATGGAATCGGCCGCCCGCGGCGACAGGCTCGCCGCCGGCGAGGAACAGGGCTTCTCCTACTCGCGTGTGGCCAATCCCACCGTCGATGTGCTGGAAAAGCGTCTCGCCCAGCTCGAAGGCGGTGACGACGCGGTGGCCGTGGCCAGCGGCATGGCGGCCGTCTCGTTCGCTCTGCTGTGTGCGGCCGAGGGCGGTGGACGCATCATCTCTCCCACCAACCTGTACGGTGCATCCGTGGACGCCATGGAAACGTTCTTCCCCCAGTTCGGCGTGCACACCGACTTCGTCAAGGACATCAACAACCTGGACGAAGTCGAATCGAAGATCGGTCCCGACACGCGAGCCATCTTCGCCGAATCCGTGGCCAACCCGTCCACCGAGATCACCGACGTGGAGGCGCTCGCCGACCTGGCCCACCGCCACGGCATCCCGCTGATCATCGACAACACCGTACCCACCCCGTACCTGTTCCGTCCGATCGAATTCGGTGCCGACGTGGTGGTGCACTCCACCACCAAGGGCATCACCGGACACGGCAACGCGCTCGGCGGCGTGATCGTGGATGCCGGTCACTTCGACTGGGCCGCCGGCCGCCACCCGCAGTTCACCCGCAAGGAGCTCGTCGTCAGCGACGAACGCAACGGCGTGTGGCGCAGCTTCGCCGACACGTTCGGCCCCAAGGCGTACATCCGCCGCGTGCGCATCAAGTACGTGCGCACCTTCGGCGCGGTGCAGGCCCCGTTCAACGCCTACCTGCAGCTCGTGGGCCTCGAGACCCTGTCCGAGCGCGAAAAGCGCGAAGTGGCCACCGCCACCGCCATCGCCGAACACCTGAAGACCCAGCCGCACGTGCTCAAAGTCAACTACTCCGGCCTCGGCGACACCGAGCAGCGCGACCTTGTGGCCAAGTACTATCCGAACGGCGTGGGTACGATCCTCTCGTTCCTCATCGACGGCAACGAGGAACACGTGCGCCGCCTGCTCGACTCTACGCGCGTGTTCTCCTACATCCCCAACATCGGCGACTCGCGCTCGCTGATCGTGGACCCGGCCCGCATCACGCACCGCGAGGTGCCCGAGGAGTACCGTCTGCGTGCCGGCGTGACCGACAACCTGATCCGCCTGTCCATCGGCCTCGAGGACCCCGAGGATCTCATCGCCGACCTCGACCAGGCCCTCGCCACCGCCTTCGCGGAGTAGCGGTCTTTGGTCTTTTCGGAGCAATAAAAAAACTCCCCTCATCCGAGGGGAGTTTTTCGTATATGCGTGCGAGGGTCAGTCCGTCACGCTGCGGTAGCGGGCCTTGCCGATGGTGACGTCGAAGGACTTGCCGGCCGGAACCGTGTACTGCAGTTCGGTGATGCCGTTGTAGTCGCCCTTGACGAACCGCCAGTCACGGCCGCCGCCCACGGCGAGATCGTAGTATTCGAGTCCCTCGTCGTTGGTGCCGTGCGTGCGCTCCAGATCGAACAGGTCGGACCAGTGCGCGGAGACTCCGGCCGGGTCGGGCACTTCGAAGATCGCGCGACGGGTGCTCACTTCGCCAAGCGGGTGACGATGCAGCAGGCCGCTGTTCTCGTAACGCTCCAGCTGCGTAGCCTCGTCCGCATCCCAGTCGATCACGAACGGGTAGCGCAGACCGTGGTCGTCGCCCAGCAGCCACAGCAGCTGCCAGCGGATCTCCTCGCCATTGGCCGTGGTGCGGTTGCCCGGCACGATCTCGCCCAGCTCCACGCCCTTGGAGCGCAGACGGTCCGCGGCCGCCTCGATGCCGTGCACGTGCAGGGCCGGACGGTAGAAGCCCTCGAACTCGGGCAGCAGCTCGCCGGCGTCGTGGAAGATCTGACCGCGCTGCGGGGTCTCCGCGAGTGCCTCCTCGCGGCTGTACAGGGTGAGGAACTCGAGATAGTTGTCGCCGAAGTAGGCGAGCGAGTTCTCGGTGCCGTGTCCCACGTGCTTGCCGCCGTAGCTGGCGGTCAGCCCCTGGTCGGCGAATGCCTGTTCGGCCTGCTTGAGGTCGTTGACGAAATCGACCGTATGGTCCCATGTGAATTGCTGAGCCATGATTGTCTTTCCTTCTGACGTCTGGCGTTTCCGGCGTCGTTTACTTCGAGTTGGATCCGAGTGCGGTGGTGCGTTCCACTGCGGCGAGCACGGCGGACTGGATGGCTGCCGCGAAGCCGGTCTTGTTGAGTGTGTACGCCTGCGTGATGCCCACGCCGCCGGGGGAGTTGTTGATGTTGAGCAGCACCTGCGGCAGCACGTCCTTCTGCTTGAGGAACTCGGTGCCGCCGATGAGCGTGTCGAGCGCGATGGCCTTGGCGATGTCGCGCGGCAGGCCGGCCAGAACGCCGGCGTCCACGTACGCGTCGATGAAGTGGTAGACGATGTTCGGCGGGTAGAAGCCGGTGATGATGTCGATCAGTCGTTCCTCCACGTACAGCACCTTGCCGAACGTGTTGAGGAACGCGTCCACGTCGTCCTTGCTTGCCTTGGCGTTGAGCGAGGCGCCGCTGTAGCCGTAGTCCACGGTGGTCAGCGTGTTCGGGATGATGCGCACCACGCGCCACTGTTCGCCGAGCACGGCCTCCAGTTTGGCGATGGTGTAGCCGGCCACGATGGACACGACGGTGGTTTTGGCCGGGTCGAACCGGTCGGCGATCGACTTGGCCACGCCGGCCACGTCGTCCTGCGGGCGGACGGCGATCACGACGATGTCGGCGTCCACACGGCTGTCCGGCGTGGCGGCCTCGGTGCCGTATGTGGCGGCGAGATAGTCGCTGCGCTCCTGGGAGATCTCCTCGACGTAGATGTGGTCCACGGGGTAGGCGTCGGCCTTGCGGCGCACCGCCTCGATGATGGCGGTGGGCATGTTGCCGCCGCCGATGAAGTACAGGTTGGCTGCCATGAAAAGTGAATCCCCTTTGCTGATCGGCACCATGTGCGCCGGTCGACGCAGTGTGCGGAATCGTTCGAAAATGTTCTGTCGTTTTCCTTCATACCCGATTCCGCGGCGATGCGACAGCGTTTTCGCAAAGAAGGCCTATAAGCGTTTTCGATAGGATCCGCAAGACCTCGGAAAACACTTGCTTCAATGAACGGCTATAAGAAAAGCCTGTAATCAAAACGCCTTGTGCGGCTTGCATCGGGCCGACATGTGCGCTTTTCTTGGAACATGTCGGACGGCCGAGGAACTGCAGACCTCGTGAAGTCCGGGGGATTCTTTCAATTTTTCGCATTTGGTCGACGACGGTCCGTCCGTCGAGACCGTCATCCAAGAGAAGGACAATCATCATGACCGATCGCCGCGCAGTCTTCCACGACATCGTCAAGGGCACGTCCACCGTGCCGTACCTGACGGCCGCCTGGCAGCACCTCGTCGGCCACGAGTACGGTGCCGAGACGTTCGCCGCCGCCTACGTGGACTTCGTCAAGACGTGGGATTGGGACTGGGTGAAGATCAACCCGCGCGCCGTCTACTACTCCGAGGCGTGGGGATCCACGTACGACCAGAACCGCTACGACGGATTCGTGCTGCCGAAGAAGCTCACCAACGGCATCGACGTGCCGGACGACATCGAGAAGGTGACCCGACTGGATGTGCATGAGAGCGCGCCGTTCGCCGAGCACATCAAGGGCGCCGCACTGATCCGCGAGCAGCTGCAGGACCGCGCCGTGCTGCAGACCGTGTTCTCTCCGCTGTCCGTACTGCTGCAGATCGCCGATCTGCCGCTTTACCCGGGCGACGAGTACGCCACGCCGAACACCACGGTCAAGGAGCTGATCCTCGACCAGCCCGAACGCGCCAAGAAGGCGCTGGAGAACATCGCCCTGACGCTCGCCGACTATGCGACCGAACTCGTCAAGCCCGCCGACCAGGGCGGCGCCGGCGTGGACGGTGTGTTCTACGCGGCCACCGGCACCGTGAGCGAAGGCTACTTCGACAAGGCTCAGTACGAGGAGTTCTCCGAGCCGTACGACCGCATCGTGATCGACGCGATCCGCAAGGCCAATCCTGACGCCGCCGTGCTGCTGCACACCTGCCGCGCCGAATCCCACCCCGACTGGTTCGACGCGCTCGGCGTCGACCTGATCCACTGGGACCAGTACCTGCCCGGCAATCCGAACATCAACGCCGACCTCAAGGCCGTGCCCGTCGGCGGCGCCAACGTGCTGCTCTTCAACGTGGACGGCGATCCCGAGGCCGTGGAGCGCGAACTCGACGAGACCATCGCCCTGCGCAAGGGCAGGCCGTTCCTGCTCGCCCCCAGCTGCACCGTGTTCACCCCGGCCGGCCAGGAGGCGCTCAAGGAGCTCGCCGCCCACCGCGCCGTCTGATCATCAACCCGGTCGTGTTCCCCTCAAGGGATGCCGGCCGAGGACGCGTCGGTCCCCAATCCGGTCGTGCTCCCTCCCTGGGAGGGAGCTGGCCGACGCAGTCGGTCTGAGGGAGGGCTCCCCTCCGACCGACCAACACCCATCCGTACACCCACCAATCCACCCATCACAATCCACTTTCATGAGAGGAAGAACCATGAACATCTGGAAGAAAGCACTACGCAACGCGGCCGTGGCCGTGACCGTCGCCGGCACCCTGCTCGGCGTCTCCGCCTGCGGTCTGGGCGGCGACTCCGCCTCATCGTCATCCAGCGACTCCGACACCGTCAACATCGGCGTGATCTATCCGAAGACCGGCCAGTACGCCGAATACGGCAAGCTGTTCCAGCAGGGCTTCGACCTGGCCGTCGAAAAGGTCAACAAGGACGGCGGCGTCAAGGGCAAGAAGCTCGGCCTCAAGTACTACGACACGCAATCCGACGCCAAGCAGGACGCCGCCGTGGCGCCCAAGCTCGTGTCCGACAAGTCCGTCATCGCCGTGGTCGGCGACTACGCGTCCCCGGCCTCGTCCGCCGCCAGCCCGATCTTCCAGCAGGCCGGCCTGGTGCACTACGGCTTCAACAACTCCGCACCCACGTTCACCGACACCGGCGACCACGTGTGGACCCCGCAGATCGGCCAGGACGTCTACCAGAAGGCCAACGCCGACATCGTGTCGAAGAAGGCCAAGAAGATCTCCGTGGTCTACATCGAGAACGACTGGGGCAAGCAGGCCTACCAGTACTTCAAGGAGGAGGCCGAGAAGAACGGCACCCAGATCGTCTACGAATCCTCCTACCTGCCCGACTCCACCGACCTGTCGCCGATCCTGATCCCCGCCCGTGACGCCCAGCCCGACGCCGTGGTCAACATCGGCTACGGCCCCGACGGCGCCCTCGTGATCAACACCCTGCGCGACAAGCTCGGCTACACCGGCCCGTTCTTCGGCGGCCAGGAGACCTCCGAGTTCCTCGACAACGCCGGCAAGAACGCCGAAGGCACCATCATCACCGGCAGCTTCTCCGCCACCGGCACCAAGGACGCCAAGGCCCAGCAGTTCGTCAAGGACTTCAAGGCCAAGTACGGCAACAACCCGGGCAACTTCGAGGTGACCGCCTACCAGGCCATCATCGACCTCGCCTACGCGGCCAACAAGACCGAACCGACCCGCGAGGGCATCCAGAAGGCCCTGCAGACCGTGACCGACTTCCCGCTCTACCAGGGCAACGGCGGAACCTTCAAGTTCAACACCAAGACCCGCCGCGCCGACAACATCGACCCGATCCTGCTGATCGTCAAGGACGGCAAGTTCGTCCAGTACGACGGCGAGTGACCACCGCTACTCGGCGCACGGCTCCCCTCAGTCCGCCATGCGGCGGACAGCTCCCCTCAGCGAGGGGAGCCAGAGTATGAGAACTTCTCGGATCGGCTCCCCTCGTTGAGGGGAGCTGTCGGCGCAGCCGACTGAGGGGAGCCGCCACGTCCCATATCACCCCGATCCCGCATCCATCCATCCCCCACGAGGATTGCAATTCCAATGCTTGATACCATATTCGCCGGCCTGATCCACGGCAGCGCGTACGCGCTCGTGGCCGTCGGCATGTCGCTGATCTTCGGCGTGACCAACGTCGCCAACTTCGCGCAGGGCTCCATCGTGGCCGTCGGCATGATGACCGCATGGTGGCTCGGCACGTCACTCGGCTGGGGCGTCGTGCCCACCGCCATCGCCGTGATCGTGGTCACCGGCCTGCTCGGCCTGATCATGAACGCGCTGGTCATCGCCCCGCTCGAAGGCCGCAAGCCCATCGCCGCCCTGCTCGCCACCATCGGCGTCGGCCAGATCCTGGACAACGGCCTGCAGATCATCTTCGGCACGCAGACCCGCCGCTTCCCCGAACTACTGCCCACCTACAACCTGCAGTTCGCAGGCGTGCGATTCGGCACGTCGGATGTGGTCATGATCATCTTCGCCATCCTGTCCATGCTCGGACTGTGGGCGTTCCTCAAATACGGCAAGGCCGGCCAGGCCATCCGCGCCACCTCGCAGGATCCGCAGGCCGCCAGCCAGATGGGCATCCCCGTCAAGACGATCCGCAACCTCTCCTTCGTCATCGGCGCCGTGCTCGCCGGCGTCTCCGGCATCTTCGTGGGCCTGTTCAACACCAACATCAACCCGATGAACGGCGGCACGATCGGCATGACCGCCTTCGTGGCGGCCACCATCGGCGGCCTCGGCTCCATCCCCGGCGCCGTGGTCGGCGGCCTGGCCCTCGGCCTCATCGAATCCGTCGGCATCTCGTTCCTCGGCGACGGCGCACACGATCTCATCACCTTCGGCGCGCTGCTCATCATCCTCATCATTCGTCCGCAGGGTCTGCTCGGCGGCGACGACGTGAAGTCCGAACCGCTCACTGGCACGTTCCTCGGCGGCGGCCGGCCGATCAACCTGCCCTGGTGGGGCAACCTCGGCCTTGCCGTGTTCGCGCTCGCCACCCCGTTCTTCTTCTCCGACTACCTGTCCGGCGTGGGCACGCAGATCGCCATCTACTCGATCGCCGCCGTGGGCCTGACGCTGATCTCCGGATCCGCCGGCCAGACCATCCTCGGCATGGCCGGACCGTTCGCCGTGGGCGCCTACGCGTCGGCCATCCTCTCCACTCGTCTTGACTGGCCGTTCCTCGCCGCGTTCCTCGTGGCCGGCGTGATCGCCGCCATCGCTGCCAGCATCCTCACCTTCCCCGTGTGGAAGCTGTCCGGCCATTACGTGGCCATCGCCACCATCGGCGTAGGCGCGGTCATGGTCGCCATCATCCGCATCTGGGAGCCGCTGACCAAGGGCTCGCTCGGCATCCAGGGCATTCCGTTCCCCAAGGTGTTCGGCCAGTCCCTGTACACGCAGCAGATGCAGTATCTGCTCGACGTGATCGTGCTGATCGTCACGCTCGTCATCGTCACGCGCATCCGCTCCTCGCATCTGGGCCGCGTGTTCGAGGCCGTTGGCTCCGATCAGGAGGCGTCCGAGGCGCTGAGCATCCGCACCGGAGCCTACAAGGCGCTCGCCTACGCGCTGGCAGCGTTCTTCGCAGGTCTCGCCGGCTCGCTGCTCGCCCACCAGTACACGTACATCGATCCGACCATCTTCAACTCGAACATGTCGATCCTGATCCTCACGATCATCGTGCTCGGCGGCATGAACTCGCCGCTCGGCGCCGTGCTCGGCGCGATCGTGCTCATCGGCGGCCCCGAGCTGCTGCGCGTGGCGTCCGACGCCCGTGTGTTGCTCTACGGCGTGCTGCTGGTCGTCATCATTCTGTTCCGCCCGCAGGGACTGTTCGCAAGGAAGGCCTGAACGACTATGACTTCGGTACATGACTCCACAACCAAGTCCACCCTTGATTCCGTTTCCATCGCCGAGGACGGCCACGACGCTCCCGCCGTGGTGATGAGCCCCGAGGAGCACCGCCGCAAGGTGCTCGAGGCGCCCGTGGTACTGCGCGTACGCGAGCTCGACAAGTCGTTCCGCGGCCTGCACGCCGTGAACAAGGTGTCGTTCGACCTGCACAAGGGCGAGGTGATCTCGATCATCGGCCCGAACGGATCCGGCAAGTCCACCACGATCAACCTGATCTCCGGGTTCATCACGCCCGACTCCGGCATCATCGACATCGACGACGATCCGGTCGCGGGACTTCCCGCCACCGAGGTGTCCGAACGCGGCCTGTCCCGCACCTTCCAGAACGGCCGCGTGTTCGGCGGACTGACCGTGGACGAGAACATCAACCTCGGCTACCACAAGAAGTTGCAGGCTCAGCGCCCGTTCAAGAACCTGCAGAAGTATCCGATCGTGCGCTGGATCCCGCTGCTGGCGGAGACCGGCGTGGCGCTCATCCACGGACCGAAGACCCAGCGCGAGATCAAGGAGGTCGACGTGCGCGTCGGCCGCGAGGTCGACCGCTTCCGCGAGCGCCTCGGAGACCGTCGCAGCGATCTGACCTACACGCTCTCGTATGCGAACCGTCGTCGTACGGAGATCGCCCGCGCGCACATCTCCGAACCCAAGCTGCTGCTGCTCGACGAACCGACCGCCGGCATGAACCAGTCGGAGACCGCCGAGGTGCTCGAACAGCTGCAGCACCTCAAGGCGCAGGGGCACACGATCCTGCTCGTCGAGCACAAGATCGACCTGGTGACCGCACTGTCCGACCGCGTGCTTGCCATGGACGGCGGTCGTATCATCGCCCAGGGTTCGCCCGACGAGGTGCGTACCAACCCGCAGGTGGTCGAGGCGTATCTGGGCAAGCGCAAGGAGACCAACCAGACGCGCAGCCATGGTCAGGTGAACGTGCTCGCCATGCAGAACGCCATCGAACACGACGGCGTCGCCACGGTGAACGAGCCCGAGCCGTCCGACTCCGGCAAGGCCGATGCCGAATCGTCCGCGGACGCCAATCCGTTCGCCGGCACCGAGACCCTGCTGTCGCTGGACAAGGTCAACGTGTTCTACGGTCAGGTGCACGCACTGCAGGACGTGTCGATCACCGTGCCCAAGGGCGCGATCGTCTCCCTGCTCGGCGGTAACGCGTCCGGCAAGTCCACCACCATGAAGACCATCCTCGGCATCAACCATCCCAAGAGCGGCACCATCCACTACGAGGGCAGGGACATCACGCACGAGTCCACGCGTCACCGCGTCGCCTCGGGCATCGCGTCCGTGCCGGAGGCCCGCCGCGTGTTCCCGCAGATGACCGTGCAGGAGAACCTGCTGTCCGGCGCGTACACGCGCACCGACAAGGCCGGCATCGCCGAGGACCTGGACTCCATGTACGAGCGGTTCCCGCGCCTCAAGGAGCGCCGCGGCCAGCAGGCCGGCACCATGTCCGGCGGCGAGCAGCAGATGCTCGCCTTCGCCCGTGCCCTGATGAGCCGACCGAAGGTCATCTGCATGGACGAGCCCACCATGGGCCTGTCGCCCAAGCTGGTGGAGGACGTGCTCGAGCAGATCGCCAGGCTGCGCGACGAACTGGACCTGTCCGTGCTCATGGTCGAACAGCAGGCCGAGCTGGCGCTCACCATCGCCGACTACGGCTACGTGCTGCAGAACGGCCGCATCCGCCTGCATGGCAAGGCGTCCGACCTGCTCGGCAACCCGCAGGTGCAGGAGGCCTACCTCGGCGGCGCCAAGTAGCGTCGACTCCATTCCCGCCGTGCCTCCTCCCCGGTGCGACCGGGCGTGACTCTCCACCTCTCCGTCACGCTCCGGTCTCTCCGGAGAGGAGGCACGGCGATATCGTCCGATCGCCCTCCGGCATTGTGCTCCCTCCTTGGGAGGGAGCTGTCGGCGTAGCCGACTGAGGGAGGGATCGTAAGACTCACACACAACACAAGGGGGATATTCATGACTGATAATCGCAACAAGCGCACACGCGTGGCCGTGGTCACTGGCGCGGGCGGCGGCGTCGGGGGACGCCTGGTCCACACGCTGGCCGCGAACGGCTGGCGCGTACTCGCCGTGGTCCGCAAGGACTCCGACGTGCGCGAACTCGACGCGATCGACGGCGTGCAGGCGCATCTGGTCGACCTGCTCGACGCCGAAGGCATCGAACGCTGGACCGCATGGGTGAACGAGCACGAGCCGGACGGCATCGATCTGCTCGCCAACGTGGCCGCCGTCGCCTCCGTGGGATCGATCGAAACCGCCACCGCCGACGTCTGGGACACCGTGCTACGCACCAACGTGGTGGCGCCCGCCCTGCTCACCCGGGGACTGCTGCCCGCCATCCGCCGCACGCGCGGCTCCATCGTGTTCGTCAACTCCGGGGCGGGGGAGCGCGCCATCCCCAACCATGCGGTCTACGCGTCGTCCAAGCACGCGCTGCGAGCCCTCGCCAACACGATCCGCCTCGAGGAGGCCGGCAACGGCGTGCGCGTGGGCACCGTCTACCCGGGCCAGATCGACACCGGCATGCTGCGCGGCATCGACGAGACCCTGGGCGTGGAATTCCACGGCGAGGACTACATCCGCCCGCAGACCGTGGCCGACGCGATCGTCTGGATCGCCAACGCGCCCGACGACGTGCACATCACCAACGTGGACCTGCGCCCCCGCCAGGAGGTCTCCTCCTCATTCAACGTGTGAACGTCAGAACGTCAGACGCATCTGATGCCAAGGCACACCGCCATGCGTGGACGAGGACAGCCCCTCATCCACGAAACCCAGCCGCGCATAGAAGCCAATCTTCGCCTCCTTGCACGTGAGCACCATGCCCCGCCGACCCTGCGCCCGCGCCTCGTCGGCGGCATGGCGGATCACGCGCGAGGCGCATCCGCGCCGCCGGTACGCGGGAATCGTATTCACGCCGAAGATCATCTGCCACGCGCCACGCTCGTCATGCAACGACGCATCCGAGTACATGTCGTCGGCAAGATCCGGCACATCCGTCGTCATACCGTTCACGAAACTCACCAGACGGCCATCACTCGGGCCATCGTGGCCGTCACCGCCGTCGCTATCGAACAACAGCCAGAAATGATTCGGATACACCGCCAGACGCGCCCGAATATCCTCGCGCGTGGCGGCCTCCGCAGGAGGAAAACACTCCGCCTCCACCGCAGCCAGCGCATCCAGATCATCCATCACGGCATGTCGGATAGTCATCCCCATCGTCGTCATTGCACGTCACCCCACCGGTTCTCATCACTTTTTCCTATAGCGCGCTATCAAATCCGACAACGCGGCCGCCCGTGGAACGGCATATAAATTTTACCGAATATGACACGGTTGAAAGCGAATCCCGCTTGCGGTTATCTGGTACTAACGAACCTCCCCGCACGACCGTGGACCAAGCCGGACCGTGCGGAACGCAACCGAAACAGACAGACGAACACATCAGCATCGCGGCCGGCACCCGGCGGCGACCGACGAAGGGAACGGACCATGGCACGATTCAAGACCCAGCTTGTACACGGCGTCAGCGTAGACGACAACGACACCGGCGCGGTCAACCCGCCGATCTACAACTCGTCCACCTACACGTTCGCCTCCGTCGAAGACACCCCGCGCTGGGACTACGCCCGATCCGGCAACCCCACCCGCGAATTCCTCGAACGACAGATCGCCCAGCTCGAACATGGCTGTCAAGGCTTCGCATTCGCCTCCGGACTGGCCGCCATCCACGCGGCGCTCGCCATCTTCAAGCCCGGCGACCACATCATCGTCGGCGACAATATCTACGGCGGCACCTACTCCCTCGTCAACGAACACTTCAACCGCTGGGGCCTGATCTTCCACCCGGTCGACACCACCGATCTCAACGCCGTCGAGCACACCTTCGACGAGATCGAGGCCGCCGGCGACCACGTCGAGGCCATCTACTTCGAAACGCTCACCAACCCGCTGCTCAAGGTCAACGACACCGCCGCGCTCGCCAAGCTGGCCCACAACCACGACGCCATCTCCATCGTGGACAACACCTTCCTCACCCCGTACCTGCAACGTCCGCTCGACCTTGGCGTGGACATCGTGCTGCACTCCGCCACCAAGTACCTGGCCGGCCACTCCGACGTGAACGCCGGACTCGCCGTCGCCCGCACCCGCGACATCGCCGAACGCCTCTACTACTCGCTCAACCGCATCGGCGGCATCCTCGCCCCCACGGAATGCGATTCGGTGCGCCGCGGCATCCAGACCCTCGCGCTGCGCATGGACCGCCAGCAGGAAAACACGCTGGCCATCGCACGATTCCTGCAGAACCATCCGGCCGTAGCCAGCGTGCACTATCCGGGCCTGTCCGATTCGCCGTACTACCATCTGGCGCTGCGTGAGCTCCACGGCTGCGGCGGCGTGCTCTCGTTCGAGGTGAAGAAGGGCGTGAACCCGGCCGACGTGCTCAACAACCTGCACGTGTTCCGTCTGGCCGTGAGCCTTGGCGCGGTGGAAAGCCTCGCCGAGTTCCCCGCCCGCATGACCCACTTCGAGGTGCCGCGCGAGGAGCGTCTCAAGCTGGGCATCAGCGATGAGCTGATCCGTCTGGCCGTGGGCATCGAAGACGAGTACGACCTCGTGGAGGACCTGCGTCAGGCGCTGGACCTCGCGGAGCGCAACGCCGCCCGCCCCGCCGAGCGCAACCGCATCGCCGTGGATGCCGCCTCGTTCCAGAAGGCGTTCGACCCCGAGTCCGCCGCCTCCGAGTCCGATTCCGATTCCGTGGATTCGACGACGTCCGTGTCGCAGTCGACCGTACGCTGACGCGAGGTGCCGGGGTGTCTGCTCCCCTCAGTCAGCTTCGCTGACAGCTCCCCTCAGAGAGGGGAGCCAGAGGTGCCTACGCTTCAGCCACGATCCGCAAGTGTGGTCGGGCTGCGCCCGCGTTTTACTGGCTTCGTGGTTCCTTGGCGGAACCACTGCGCCCGCCGCTGTTCGACAGTCCACCGGACTGTCTCACGACGCGACGGCCTGCATGGCCACGGCGGCGATGTAGTTGACGGGCTGGCTGAAGTTCGGCTGGAACAGCAGATCCACGTTCGCCAGCTGGTCGATCGTGAACCCGGCCTGAATGGCGATCGACACGGCATTGGCCGCCTGCGCCACATCCGTCTGACGGGACAGGAACTGCGCGCCCTTGACCACGCGCGTTTCGGGATCCCACGTGAGCGTGCACGTGACCGGCGTGGTGCTGAGCATGAAGTCGGGGCGGAAGTCCTGCGTGAGCGTGGTGGACCGCGTGGTCACGCCGCGCGCCTCCGCACCGCCCTCCGTAAGCCCCGTGGCCGCCATCGACAGATCGTACAGCTGCACCGCGCTCGTGGCCTGCGTACCCATGTACTTCTGCGTGGGCTCCACGATGTTTGCGCCCACCAGTAGCGCCTGACGCACGGCGTTCGTGGCCAGCGGAATGTAGTCGTACGTGCCGGTCGGATTGTAGAACACGGTGGCGGAGTCGCCGGCCGCGAACACGTCCTGCGACGGCTCGGGCTCGCCGCTGATCGTGGCGCGCATGTACTCGTCGGTCGTGATCGCGCCGTTCGGCAGCATGTTCAGCTGGCCGTCGAACAGGTCGGTGCGCGGCAGGAATCCGGCGCCCATGATCGCACAATCCACCGTGTATTCGCCGGCGGACGTCACCGCGGTCACGCCCTCGCCGTTCTCGCCGAGACGGAATTCGGTGACCATCTGACCCAGCGCCAGCGTCACGCCATGATCGGTGAACGCCTGCTCCACCACATCGCTGATCGGCTTGTCGAAGTTCTTCGCCAGCACGCGGTCGAGGCCGTCGATCAGCACCGACTTCACGCCGATCTCACTGAACTGTTCGGCCAGTTCGGCGCCGATGTAGCCCGCGCCGATCACGGCCACGGACTTCGCATTCTTCGCCATCTCCTTGATGGCCAGACCATGACCCCAGTTCTTGCACAGCTTCACACGGCCGTCCTCCAGCCCTTCGGCCAGGCCCGGAATCGGCGGGGTGACCGGCTTGGAACCGGTGGTGACGACCAGCTTGTCGAACGAGAGCGTGGTCTGCTCGTCCGTCTCAAGATCCTTCGCCAGCAGCGTGCGGCCCTTCACGTCCACGTTGAGCACGTCGTGGCGCATGTGCATGTGCGCGCCCAGCTTGCCCAGCGCCTCGGGGGAGGAGTAGAACATGCGCTTGGGGTCAGAGACGTGGTCGCCCACCCACAGCGCGATGCCGCAGGACAGGAACGACAGCGTGTCGTTACGTTCGTAGACGTGCACGTCCCAATCGGGGTGGGCCTGCAGAATCGACTGTGCGGCGAAGGTTCCGGCATGAGTGCATCCGACGATGGCTACCGTAGTCATGGCAAAACTCCTATGTTTTGTTGTGTGTGTACCAGAGACCACTATACGGGGGAGTGCGGGATGCGCCATGCGTGAAACGCCGACGTTGTGTTGCGCGTCATCGGCGATCCGCAACACAACGCCGGCGTGCCGTACTCATGCGCGTTATGCGACGAGGAAGTCGGCCACGGCCGCCGCGTCCGCATACCCCTGACGGTACATGCGGTTGAGTCCCTCGTAGTTCTTGTGCAGCGTCGACAGGCCGAACAGATCGGTCGGCGCCAGAATCAGCACGCGTCCCTCGGCCTCGTACCGCTTGGCCAGCGCCACCTCCTCGTTGTACAGCGCGTACCGGTTGAGCAGCTTCTCCGCCGACTCCGGATAGGTGCGGCGCAGAATGGCCGCCGGCCCCTTGTCCTTGCGCTGCTCGCGCAGCACGTCCTTGGGCCGGGTGAGCACCACCACCACCTTGTCGCAGCCGTCGTCGAGCGCCTTCTGCACCGGCACGGGATCGGCGATGCCGCCGTCGAAGTACGGCACCCCATCCACCACGTACGGCTCGCAGGCCACCGGCACCGCACTCGACGCCTTGCACACATCGTAGTCGTCCTGACGCAGACGGCTCTTGGGGAAGTAATGCGGTTCGCCGGTCTCCGCCTCGCACGCCACCACCTGGAAGTCCATGGGATTGTCGTGCGCGGTCGCATAGTCGAGCGGGTCCTCGCCGTCGTGATTCGACAGCGTACCGTATACGTAGTCGAGATCCACGAAATTGTGGTCCTTCACGAAGTTGTACGTACTGGCATATTCACGACGGAACGCGTACCCCGTGTAGAAGCGATAGCAGCGGTTCTTCTGCTTGGACAGCAGGCAGGCCAGATTCGCGCTGCCCGCGGACACGCCGATCGCATAGTCGATGTGCACGTCGTCCTCCAGCAGACGATCCACCACGCCCGCGCCGTAGATCGCGCGGAACCCGCCGCCGACGTCGATGATCCCCGTCTTCATATGTGCCTCCCCATGGCTTGAATGCCCTATGCCTGCAATCGTTGAGAGCCCATTGTAGGCGCGAGGGACGTCCTCGCACCGGTCACGTCTACGGTCATTCGCCGAGCAGCGTGTGCGACAGTGTCATGATTCGCGGGTCATGATCGGAGTTCGACAGCTCCACCGTGCCTTCGCGCCCTTCCTCGGCCAGCGCACCCAGCGATTCGAGAATGACTTCCAGATGGTTCACTGTACCCGCGTTGCCGTCGATGATGGCGGTGTTCTCCGGCAGCAGCTCACGGAAATAATTGCGGTAGAACACGAAGTGCGTGCAGCCGAGCACCACACTGTCGATGCCCGTAAGGTCATAACGGTCGAAATAGCCGTGCAGCGTGTCCATCACCAGATCGTGATCGTCCAGATGCCCGGATTCCACGATCCGCACCAGATCGGGGCACGGCTGCTTGAAGATCTCGTGATCGTCGTCGAACCGCTGGACCAGACGTTCGAACTTGCGCTCGCGCAGCGTCAGCGGCGTGGCCGCCACGATGACATGCTGGCGGGTGCCGTGTCCACGGTCGCAGGCCACCTTGAGCGCCGGCTCCATGCCGATGATCGGAATCGTGTAGCGTGCGCGCAGATCGTTGACCGCCGCCGACGTGGCCGTATTGCATGCCACGACGATGGCCTTGACGCCCTGATCGATGAACCGGTCGCAGATGTCGAAGCAGAATCCCTTGATCTGCTCCGGCTCGCGCGTGCCATACGGCGCATGCGCACTGTCGCCGAAATACAGTACGGATTCGTTCGGCAGATCACGCCTGATCTGCCTGACCACGGAAAGACCGCCAAGACCGGAATCAAACACTCCGATGGGTGCGTTCGACGTCATGCTCCAACTCCTTTTCCGCCGTGCGGCACGAACACTCACACCATAGCGTAGTCTCCCGCACCGGGTTCGTCTGTTCGCTGCCATACCCTTGGATGTCATGAGCATTCCACAGATTGTTTACAAAGGTCACGGCACCGGCAATGATTTCGTGATGTACGCCGACCCGGACGGCGTGTACGAGCCGACCGAGGATGAGATCCGTTTTCTTGACGACCGTCATTTCGGCGTGGGCGGCGACGGTCTGCTTCGTCTGACCCATCCGCGGTTCGTCGCCGACCTGAGCGTCGAGCAGGTGGCCGATCTTGAGGCCGCCGGCGCCGAATGGTTCATGGACTATCGCAACGCCGATGGTTCTCTGGCCGAGATGTGCGGCAACGGCACGCGTGCCACCGCGCTGTTCGCCCAGCGTCTCGGATACATGGACGCCCCCGGTGGCGAACCGCTGCGCCTCGGCACCCGTGCCGGCGTGAAGGTGCTCACCTCGCTCGGCGAAGTGCCGGGACTGGGCCGCAACGTGTTCCGCATCGACATGGGCGCGTGGAAGGCGGGGGAGTCCCGCGCCTTCACGGTGACGATTCCCGATCACGACGGTTCCGCCAAGGGCACGTTCGTGGACATGGGCAATCCGCACGTGGTGGCCGTGCTCGAGGATCGGACCGGTCGCGGTCTGGCCGACGATGCGACCCTGCCCGGCGTGGATGATCTGGATCTCACCCGCAAGCCCGTGGTCGACCCCGTGCTCGAATCCGATCAGAACGCCGAATTCGTACGCGTGGATGCGATCGACGACGACCACGGCACTGGCCGCGCCTTCATGCGCGTCAACGAACGCGGCGTGGGCGAGACGCTGTCTTGCGGCACCGGCCTGTGCGCCACGGCCGTGACCCTGCGCAAGCTCACCGGCATCGGCGACTGGACCATCACCGTGCGCGGTGGCACCCTGCGCGTGGTCGTGGACGACGCGCACGTGGAGCTCACCGGCGACGCCGCGATCGTCGGCAAGGTGGAACTGCTGTAGAAACTGCGGAACGTCGAGGAGCATAATCAAGGCCCGGCAGATCATGTGAACCGATCTGCCGGGCCTTGATATGACGATTGTCCGTTCGGGCGCTTGCACCGCCTAGTCGATCAGACCGATCGCGCCACGATCCACGATCTGAGCCACCACCTCGTCGCTGGTGACGTTCTCGCCCATGATGTTCGGCTTGCCCGACGCGCCATGCCAATCCGAACCGCCCGTGGCAAGCAGATGCAGATCGGCGGCCAGGCCGAGCAGACGCTGCTGCTGTTCGGGGGAGTTGTCACGGTGGAACACCTCGAGCCCGTCAAGACCGGCCGCCGCAAGATCGGCGATGTTCTGATCGGACAGGATGTGCTTGTTGCGCGATGTGGCGGCCGGATGGGCGATGACGCTCACGCCGCCCGCGTGCTTCACCGCTTCCACCACGGTCTTCGCGCTCGGCGAGACGATCGGCACATAATACGGGCCGTTCTTGTTGATCGTCTTGGCGAACGCCTCCGAACGCGTGGCGAAGAAGCCCATGGCCACCATGGCGTCGGCGATATGCGGGCGACCGATGGTGGTGCGCTCGCCCTCCTTGACCTGATGGACGACGTCATCCCAGGTGATCGGGAAGTCGACGGACAGGTTCTCCACCATCTTCTTCATACGGCGAACGCGATTCGTGCGCGTGGTCTCGAACAGGTCGCGCAGCACCTCATCCTCGGGCGAATACAGGAATCCGAGCATGTGTACGCAGATACCGTCCACGTCGGCGGTGATCTCGGTGCCGCGCATGAGCGGAACGCCGTGTTCACGGCTTGCGGCGACGGCCTCATCCCATCCGGCCCACGTGTCGTGGTCGGCGATGCCCACGCCATGGAGGCCCCGGCGCTTCGCCTCCAGAATCAGGCCCTCCGGGGTTTCCGTGCCGTCGGAGTACGCGGTATGGCAGTGCAGGTCCCAGCCGGGAATGGATTCATTAGCAGTCATATGACTATCGTAAGCTGAGTGCGGCATATGTGCGCGCCACGTCGTCGGTGCACGGTATGCGTGTCTTGATTTTTCATGTCAAAGCAGGGGGAAACCGCCGTCATGGGTGAAAACGAGTATCTTGGCGCTCCTCGAGGACGTCGTCATACGGCCGGGTGGACATATCTGATCATGCTGCTGGCGTCCGTCGTGGCGCTGGTCGTGTCGTTCGTGCTGTCCGCGGAGACGCTGCAGTTGGCGCGCGACCCGGGCAACAAGCTCGACTGCGATCTCAACGCCGTGGTCTCCTGCTCCACCGTGGCGCAGAGCTGGCAGGCGGAGATCATCAAGTTCAACGGACTGAGTTATCCGAACGCGTTCTTCGGCATCGCCGCCGAGTCGGTGTTCATCACGGTCGCAGTGATCGGGCTGATTCGTGTCGTGGTGCCGCGCTGGTTCGCCGTATGCACGTGGCTGGGCGGTCTTGCGGCGTTGATGTACGCCTACTGGCTGTTCACGCAGTCCGTGTTCGTGATTCACGCGCTGTGCCCGTGGTGCCTGGTGCTTATGTTCTCGACGACGATCCAGTTCATGGCGTTGACGCACGCGAGCGTGGTGGTGCAGGATCTGCCGCGGCTGGATGGACGGTTCGGATCGCTTCGTCGCGGTCTCGACTCGTACTACCGTCTCAACGCGGATCTCATGGTCGATGTGGTGTGGGTGCTGGCGTTGGTCGCCATCATCGTGGTGAAGGAGGGCCCCGCCCTGTTCTAGGGGACTTTCCGGGACGGGACGTGGCAGCTCCCCTCAGTCTGCTACGCAGACAGCTCCCCTCAGCGAGGGGAGCCTACCCTGTGAAGTCTGCAAGGTTCTGGCTCCCCTCTCCGAGGGGAGCTGTCAGACGCAGTCTGACTGAGGGGAGAGCGGCCAAAAGGCGTCAGCTCAGGGCGCCGAAGCCGACGGGATGCGTGGTCTCGGAACCGACGATGGCGTAGCCGATTGCGCTGCCGGGGACGACGATGCGACGGCCCTTGGTGTCAGTCAGGTCGACCACAGTGCCGTCGGCTACGGCCTTGCTGATCGCGTCGCTGACCTCGTCGGCGGACTTGTCGGTGGCGAAGTTGACCGCGCGGGCCACGTTGCGGATGCCGATTTCAACGTCCATGTGATTCCTCCTTGGAATTGTGGATTGGCGAACGTTTCGCTATTAGGGGATTCTAGCGAGCGGTCTGCTGTTCTCCGGTCGCGCCGCCCGTCTCTTCGCTCTGGGCGTCAGTCGCACTGGTTTCCGGTGCGGAGTCGTCGGCGTTGCCGGTGCCGGACGCGCCGGTCTGCGGCACGGTGTCCGACGTGCGCGTGATGGGGATCTGACCGCTGCCGCTGTCGGGCGCCGCGTTCACGCTGTCCTTGTCGATAAGCGAGATGTATCCGGCGGGCCGTTCGGCGTTCACGGTCTGCGATTCCGTGGAGGCCATGGAGCCCGTATCCGCGGCATCGGATCCGGTCCGGCTGCGGTCCAGCAGGTTGCCGTCGTCGTCGAAATCCTCGGGACGCAGCTTGGGCAGCGCCATGGTCTTCTCGTCCTCGGCCGGATCGCTGGGCGGCTCCACGGGAATGGTGTTAGAATCCACCCTCTGACGCGATGCGTGCGGCTGGAAGCTTACGCCGGCGGAATCCGATGATCGCAGATCGTCCCGCAGCTTCCAGCGCTTTGATGCCGGAGCGGTGGAGGACGCCGGCGCGGTCTCCTCGTCGGGGATCGTCTTGTGCGGCATGGTGGAGTCGCTGACCTGCTGATCGTCGCGTCCGGCACGATTGCGATCGTCGTCGAGCAGCGTGCCGACCGTGATCGTGGACGGATTGCGTCCGGCACGTCCCTTTGCCGTCGCGTTCACCTTGGAGGTACGGACGGAAAGCTGATGGGCCAGACGCTCCACGTGCGCCTTGAATTCGAGAATCCGGTCGTTGTCGGCGCGGTCGAGCGCGCGAATGAACTCGCCCACCTGTTCCATCTGCAGCCACAGGCTGGCGCGCAGCATGATCAGATCGTCCAGGCGCGAACCGATGAGTCGCGCGTACGCGGACAGCACGTTGTTGCGTCGCTTGGCGTCCAGTCGCGCGAAGATCCACGCCAGATCGCGGGCCGGATCGTTGACCTGCATGTCGCTCCAGTGATAGATCGCGTTCAGCCCCGTGCTTGAGAACAGCATGTCGCCGTCGTTGAACCCGCCATGCACCGGGCAGGTGCGGAACGACCACAATCCCTCGGTCGACACGATGCGCTCCCAGCTCGAGGTGATCTCGTCGGGAACGTGGCCGGCCTCCTTGAGCCGGGCGATCCATGCCACCAGCTGCTGGCGGATCTGCGCGGCGGAATAGACGGGGTATCCCTCCTTCTCCAGGAAGGCGGGACGCAGACGATGAATGGCGCCGATGGCCGTACCTACCGACACGCACTGGCTTTCCGTGAGCTGGTCGAGCGGCGTGGCGGCACCGGGGTTGTGCATGGTGATCAGTACCGCGGCCGAACCGGTGGGACCACGATCGTTGTCGCCGGGCTGGAACGCGACGGTGCGTTCCAATGCGAAGCCGAGACCGGCCGGCTCCTTGGCACGGACCAGCGCGGCCGACGCCTTGGCGCGGGTCAGCAGACGCTTTTTGCCCGCCGCGGTGCTCGACACGCTGACGTCGAACTCACGTCCCGCGGTATCGGTCACCACGGCGACGTCGATATCGTCGGGACCGGAAAGCAGGTACTGCTCGGATTCGCGTGTGCTGGCCACGGCGAGTTCCGGCACGGCCGCGGATGCCAGAGCCGCCAAGGTAAATACTGAACGTTTACTCACGTCTCCCACTCTAATGCACGATGGCTTTCATTTCAGTCAGGAAACCTGACAGAATGGAGCGTGTGAACATGAATGGCGAGAAAATCCTTGAAGGGCTCGATGAATCCCAGCTGACCGCGGCCACCAGCATCGATGGTCCGGTGCGCATCATCGCCGGCGCCGGCGCCGGCAAGACGCGTACCATCACCCGACGCATCGCCCATGCGTGCGCCACGGGTCAGTGGGATCCCGCGCGCACGCTCGCCGTCACGTTCTCCGTCAAGGCCGCCACCGAGATGCGTTCGCGTCTCGCCGCGCTCGGCGTGCCCACGGTCAAGGCCGCCACCTTCCATTCGGCCGCGCTGCATCAGCTCCGTCGCGCGTGGTCGGACCTGAGCGAGGCGTATTTCCCGTCGATCGTCACCGATCCACGTCAGCTCGCCACCGTGGCGCTCGCCCGCGTGAACGGTCAGACCGAACCGGACGCCATGACAATCCGCGCACTGCTCGCCGAAATCAACTGGACCAAGGTATCGCTTATCGCGCCGCAGGATTACGCACGCGTATGCGCGGCCACGCATCGACAGCCGCCGGCCGGTCTCGGCGCCGACGCCATGGCCGACGTCATCGACGTCTACGAGCGGGAGAAGACCGGCCGCAACCAGATGGATTTCAACGACATTCTGCTGATGACCTGCCATGTGCTCGAACAGTTCGACCAGCCAGCCGCCACGATCCGGTCGCAGGTGCGGTGGATCACCGTGGACGAGTATCAGGACGTCTCCCCGCTGCAGCACCGACTGCTGAACCTGTGGATGCGGGGCCGCGACTCGTTGTGCGTGGTGGGCGATCCGGCGCAGACCATCTATTCGTTCGCCGGAGCCACCAGTCATTATCTGCTGCATTTCGGTGAGGAATGGCGTCGGCCGTGCACCGATGTGCGGCTGGACACGGACTACCGTTCCACTCCGCAGATCGTCAATTATGCGAATCGTGTGCTGTCCGCATCGCCTCAGGCGCGTGACTATCTGGTGCTGCGATCCGGCCGGCCGGCAGGCCGCCGCATGATGGTCACCGCCTACGACAACGACGAGAAGGAGGCGACCAGTGTGGCCCGCCGCATCGCCACGCTGATCGACAGGGGAGTGAGCCCCAACGACGTGGCTGTGCTCATGCGCATCAACGCGCAGGGGCCGATGATTCGTGCCGCATTGGGGAAACTGGGCATCCGTTCGCGTATCCGTACGGAGTACGCGCAGACCGAGGCCACGTTGATCGATTCGTCGTCCGCCGCCGCACAGGCCGCCGCCGATGAACTGACCGCGCGGCAGGCCGGTCAGGTGAGCATTTCGACGATTCACGCGTCCAAGGGTCTGGAATGGAAGCACGTGTTCATCATCGGCTGTTCGGAGGGGCTGATCCCGTTCGGTTCCCCGGCCGCGGGGGAGGCCCTTGAGGAGGAGCGACGACTGTTCTATGTGGCGGTGACACGTGGCGAGGACACCGTCGACGTGTCCTTCGCCTACGGCAAGGAGGCCGCCAGCCCCCAGCGCCGCACCCCCAGCCGCTTCCTGCGGTAAGGGCGTCGATCCCTCCCTCAGACCGACTGCGTCGGCCAGCTCCCTCCCCCGGAGGGAGCACAGGGATGAGCCAATTAGAGTGGCTCCCCTCAGGGAGGGGAGCTGTCGAACGTAGTGAGACTGAGAGGAGCACAAGCGCAAGCCCCTCCCACGTCACGGCATGTACCTTCGTGCTCCCTCCGAGGGAGGGAGCTGTCACGCAAAGCGTGACTGAGGGAGGGGATAGCCCCTAGCTAGCCGCTACCTACTTATCCTCCCCATCCGAAGGCGCGGAATCGCCGCCGTCCTTGGAATCGCCGTCGCCGCCATCCTCGTCAAGCAGCTTGCTCAGCTCCGCATCCCAATCGATCTTGGTATCGGAAGCTGCGTTCGAAGACGAAGCCGCATCCGAACCACCGTCGGACGCCGTGCCGGCCGCGGGCTTGTCGCCCAGCGACGGCAGCAGATCGGGATGACCCCACTTGCCGTCGCGACCCTCGGAGCCTTCGGTGAACGTGATCGACTCCCACACGTCGGCCGCCTCGCGCAGACGTTTGGGGCGCAGCTTGAGACCCAGCAGCGATTCGAAGGTCAGCTCGGCGGGACCGCCCACCGCGCGCTCGCGGCGCATCATCTCGCGCAGCTGCTCGATGTGGGGGATGTGCGCCATGCCGGCACGCCACACCACGCAATCCACCCAGCCGTCCACCAGGGCGAGCAGACGCTCCAGACCGGCCAGCGCCTCCTGCTGCTCCGGAGTGTCGGACAGGCCCACCTTGGCCAGATTCACCGCGCCGGCGATCGACTCGGGATTCATCATCTCCGCCTCGCGCAGCTGCTCCTCCATGGCGTCCAGGTCGATGGAGATGCCGCGGGCGTACTTGCCGATCAGCGCCTCGAAACGCGGCATCAGCCACTGCACGGCGGCGAACAGTCGGGCGTGCGCCACCTCGTGTAGGGCCAGGAAGCTCATCACCTCGCCGCGGTCGATTTCCAGCTCTTTGGCATAGGCCGTGATGTTCTCCGGAATCAGCGCGCCCGCCGGGTTCTTCAGCAATGCGATGCCCTGATCGAAGCTGCCGTGCACCTCGGTGGACAGGTTGCCGGCCGCGCCTCCCAGCTGCATGGCGAACGACGTGTTGCCGAGCAGCTTCATCAGCGTGGACGGATCCTTGAGATCGTCCGGAATCGGAATCGGCACCGGTCCGGCGAACATGCCGGAGATCTCGCCACCCAGTGCGCCGCCCAGACGTTCGGAGATCACCGAGGCGAGCGCATCGTTCATCGACTCGGCCACCGGCGCGGCGAACGACGCCCACGACGGCAGCGTCTTCTCCACCCATTCGCTGCGGGTGAGCACGTCGGGCTGACCCTTGACCGGGTCGAACTCGATCACGGAGTCCAGCCACAGGTTCGCCTCGCTGAGCGCACGACGGGCGGCGGCGCCGTCCTCGGCGCTGACCATGGTCTGCGAGCCGGCGTCGCGGGTCTTGTTCAGGGCGATGGACTGGGCGAGCTTGACGTTGATCGGCCCCTCCTCCATCGTGCGATGTACGTCACCCATGGAATTGAGGCCGCCCGCGGTGAGCGCCTCGGCCAGGGAACGCACCTCGGAGGGCTTGGGCAGTCCCTCCACGCCCTGGCTCATGATCTGGTCGCGAATCGAATCCGGCAGGGACGAGAACTGCTTCCACGCCAATTCCCCCTGAATCGGACCGAAGGATTCGATGAGCCACTGATGCAATTCGTTGTCTTCCATACCTTCACCATCGTTCGCTGGGCGCATGGCGTGCGCCGGGGTTCATTATCGTCAAGACGGCCCGGGTACCCTAGGCATTCGGGAAGTCTTTTGCATCCATAGTATTGGAGGTATGCCGAACATGCACTTCGGACACGGCAAGTTCACCGAGAGCACCATAGTCGAACGGCTCGTGGGGCATTTCCTCAGGAGCGGTCTGCGCTACAACCTGGGACTGATCGGCGTGGTGCTGTGCGTGGTGCTGCTGTGCATGCCCAGCGCCTTTGTGACCGAAGGACCCGGTCCCACCCGCGACGTGCTCGGCACGGTCACGTTGGAGAACGGCAAGAGCGCCGAGATGATCGTGATCAAGGGAGCTGAAACCCATAAGGACTCCGGAAAACTGCTGCTGACCACGGTCAACAGCTACGGCGTCAGCTCCCCGGCGATCAACGCGGAGGTGCTGGCCGCATGGCTCAACCCGCAGTCCGGCGTGCTGCCGCGCGAGGCGGTGATCCCGCCGAACCAGAGCGTGGAGGAATACACCGACAAGGCGAAGCACGAGATGACCGGCGCGCAGGACTCCGCATCGTCGCAGGCGCTCGCGTTCCTGTCGTCTCAAGGAGTGGACACCTCGAATGTGAAGGTTTCCATGAACGTCGACGAGATTGGCGGTCCTTCGGCCGGGCTCATGTACACGCTGGGCGTGATCGACAAGCTGACCGCCGCGAACGAGACCGGCGGCAAGACGATCGCCGGCACGGGCACCATCGACGACAAGGGCAAGGTCGGCGCCATCGGCGGCATCCGTCTGAAGATGATCGGTGCCAAACGCGACGGCGCCACATGGTTCCTCGCTCCCAAGGACAACTGCGACGAGGTGGTCGGCCATGTGCCGGACGGCATTCGCGACGTGCAGGTCGATACGCTTGCCGAGGCGTACGCCGCATTGGTGAAGATCGGCCAGGGCAAGGGGGATTCCCTGCCGCACTGCACGGTCGGCTGACCGCCGTGCACGTCATTGCGTACGTCGGGCGGACACGCTCGCGTCGATCGCGTTTGTTACCGCAATGTTCGTCGCGTATTGCTATGCTGTTCTCGTGGTTGAAACTACTAGGCAAGAGGCTGACGTATTTGGTTTCCATTCCGGCGACATCGTCCAGGAGTGGCTATGGGATGACGACGTTGACGAATCCGTGCGTGAAAGCATCGAATCCGTCACCGGCGAGGATCTGGTCGACGAGGATTACGATTCCCCGGTCGATGGTGTGATCCTGTGGTGGCGCGATGGTGATGACGAGGACGGTCTGTCCGACACGATCATGGATGCGGTGGACGTGCTGAACGAGGGTGGCCCCTTCTGGGTGCTCACTCCGAAGCCCGGACGCGAAGGAGCCGCGGCCGCTACCACCATCGACAACGCCGCCAAGACCTCGGGCATGAACGCCGCAACGCCGCAGACGCTGAACTCCGATTGGAACGCCGTTCGTCTGCGCGCCTTCGGCAAGGGCCGCCAGTAGGCCTCGATACGTCGACAACATCCCGTCGGCACGACATGTGCGGATAATCCGTGATTTTGTCCGACGGGATGATATTCTTTTATGGCACGCCGCGCCACAAGGCACGGACGATGACCCGGGTGATTAGCTCAGTTGGTTAGAGCGCCACCTTTACACGGTGGATGTCGGGGGTTCGAGTCCCTCATCACCCACAATGAGAACCGTTGAGAATTCAACGGTTCTTTGCGTTTACGGGCGGTTTGCGCTCCGGTCGCACCGGGAGTCGCCCGTCGCAATTGACCGCGCAATCACGTAATGTGGCTTATAGTCAAACCGGATGATCATGCGGCCAAGGAGGTCGATACTATGGCACGGAAGCCCGCGGCAGAGCGCAATAGCGCGACGATCGCTCGCGCAGGCAAGCGTAAGTGGGGCTATGACGTCGGGCAGGTGGACGCATTCCTGGAGCGCGCCCACACCCTGTATGAGGACGACGAGCCGAAGATGAGCCAGGAAGACATCCAGAACGTGTCGTTCGCACTGGAAAAGGACGGCTACGTGATCTCCCAGGTGGACGCGGCTCTCAATCGTCTGGAAAAGGCCGTGGTCGACAAGCAGACCCAATGGGACGTCACCCAGTTCGGCCGCGTGGCATGGCGTGCCGCCACCGAGCAGCTGGCGCACAGCCTGTACGGGCGTGCCGACCGTCCGGCCAAGAACCGATTCGATCCGGGTGCATCCCGCCATCCCTCCTACGATCGCAAGCAGGTCGACCGTCTGGTCAATCAGGTGGTCGGCAAGATCAAGCGTGAGCTCGGCGAGACCGAGGAGCGCGAAAGCGACGCCGTACGCAAGATCGATGCCGAACTGACCTCCACGCGAGTGTCCAACATCATCTTTACGCAGCGCACCGGCAAACGCGGCTACAGCGAACGTCAGGTCGACGCCTACCTCAACCGCGCCATCCAGGTGCTGGCCCGTCTCGAATCCTTCGCCCGTCTGGAAGGCACGCTGTTCCCCGCTTCCGGAGCCGCCGAGGCCCCATCCATCCAGCCCGCCGCGCAGCCCGCCCCCGTTGAGGCGCCCGCCGCCCCGCTGACCGTGGCGGCCTCCGTCGCAGCACCGGCCGCCGCGGTTGCGGAGGCATCCGCCCCTGTCGCGGCCGCCGCATCCGCCACGGAGACCGACGATGCGCGCACGGAACGTGAGCGTGAGCGTGACGACTCCTTCTACAACCTTCGCGAAGCGGAGACCGAGATCTTCAGCGGTGTGTCCGACACCTCTCCGGCCGCCGACACTCCGGCAGCCGCCGTGACCGGATCCCTCAACGGTCTGATGAACTCCGCGGCCGAGAAGCCCGCCCCGGCACAGACCCCGGCGGTGGCTCCGCTGTTCCCCGAGACGCCGTCGAATCCTGCGGCATCCGCGGCTCCCGCATTCCCGGCGGCCAACGAGACGCCCACCACCACGCTCCCGCGTCCGGTCGAAAACACCGTCCCGCAGTTCACCTTCGCCGCCTCGACGGCCACGCCGCCGTCGTTCCCCGTTCAGGCACAGACGCTGGCGACCCCGGTCGAGGCACCCGCCTCCGCTCCGATCGCCGAACCCACCACCCCGTCGTACACGACGACGGATACCCCGGTTCAGCCCGCACCGTCGTACGCCGCACCGGCATATGAGCCCGAGCCCACGCCGTCCTACGGTTCGTCGTCCGCACCCTCGACTCCCGTCGAGACCCACCACGGACGGCACATCAGCTACCCGTCCATCGAATCGGGCGTCGTGGGAGGAACGCCGGCGACCCCGGTCGAGGCATCCACGTCCGCTCCCACGCCAGCCCCGGCGCCCGCGGCCCCGTCACGGCCCCAGGCCACGACGGCGGACCACGATACGTCCTCCACGGCCCGCAAGCCCGACCCCGACGACTACTTCTCCTCGCTGCTCGACACCAGTTCGATCCCCGCGGTGGACTTCCACATCCCGAACCTCACCTTCCCCTCTCCGGACGACGACAAGGAAACGCGATAACACGTGCTTGACCACAACGCACAGAACACACGCATCATGACCCCATCAACCAACTTCCCCGATCCGACCCTGCCGAACGAGAACGACGACTGGCACCGCACCGTCGTCATCCTCGGATCCACCGGATCGATCGGCACCCAGGGACTCGACGTCATCGCACGCCATCCCGAACGATTCGACGTCGTGGCACTCGCCGCCGGCGGCGCCCATGTGGACCTGCTCGCCAGCCAGGCCGCACGTTTCCACGTCCGCCACGTGGCCGTACATAACGAATCCGCGCTGCCCGCGCTGCGCGAAGCGCTCGCCCGGGAAGGCGCCACGGACGTCGAGGTGACCGCCGGCCACCAGGCCGTCATCGACATCGCCGGCATCGGCGCGGACGTGGTGCTCAACGGCATCACCGGATCGATCGGCCTCGAACCGTCGATCGCCGCCCTGCAGGCGGGATCCCAGCTCGCCCTGGCCAACAAGGAGTCCGTGGTCGCCGGCGGTCATCTGCTGTTCGACGCGCAGATCCGCGCCAAGCAGATCAATCCCGTCGACTCCGAGCATTCCGCCATCTGGCAGTCGCTGCGCTCGGGCACGCACGGCGAGGTGGAACGCCTCGTCGTCACCGCGTCCGGCGGTCCGTTCCGCGGCCGTCACCGCAGCGAACTGGCCGACGTGACCCCCGAACAGGCGCTCAACCACCCCACGTGGAACATGGGACCGGTCGTCACCATCAACTCGTCCACCCTGATGAATAAGGGCCTGGAAGTCATCGAGGCGAGCCGTCTGTTCGACGTGCCGCCGGACCATATCAGCGTGACCGTGCACCCGCAGTCCATCGTGCACTCCATGGTGGAGTTCCGCGACGGCGCCACCATCAGCCAGGCGTCGCCGCCCGACATGCGCCTGCCCATCGCGCTCGGCCTGTCCGCACCGTACCGTCTGGGGAACGTCGCCAAGCCGTGCGATTGGACGCAGGCCGCCCAGTGGACGTTCGAACCGCTGGACGATGAGACCTTCCCCGCGGTAAGTCTTGCCCGCCATTGCCTCGCCGCATCCGAGAAGCATACGGCCGTGCTCAACGCCGCGAACGAACAGGCCGTGCACGCGTTCCTTGAACGTCGCCTGCCCTACCTCGGCATCGTCGACACCGTTCGTGAGGTGCTCGACGAGATGGACACCGAACTGAGGAGTGCCCCCCTGTTCGAGTCCGTGGAGGAAATGAGCCGACTCGAGGAAACCGCCCGCCGACTCGCCGATCATCTGATAGACAACAAATCGTGACTGACGTGACTGAAACGAACGTGACTGAAACGAATACGACCGATACCGTGGCCATGGATACCGCCGCGGACGGCGCCAAGCCGTTCCGCAAGACGGGGGAGCCGTCCATCGCCGAATCCCCCCTGCACCCGAGGCGCAAGTCTCGCCGCATCATGGTGGGCCCCGTGCCCGTAGGTGGCGGCGCGCCCATCAGCGTGCAGTCGATGACGAACACCGTGACCGCCGACGTGAACGCCACGCTCCGCCAGATCGGCGAACTCGCGCAGGCCGGCTGCGACATCGTGCGCGTGGCCGTGCCCAGCCAGGACGACGCCGACGCGCTTCCCGCCATCGTCGCCAAGTCGCCGATCCCCGTGATCGCCGACATCCACTTCCAGTCGAAGTACGTGTTCCAGGCCATCGACGCCGGCTGCGCGGCCGTGCGCGTGAACCCCGGCAACATCCGCAAGTTCGATCAGGTGGGGCCGGACATCTGCAAGGCGGCCACCGACGCCGGCATCAGCCTGCGCATCGGCGTGAACGCCGGCTCTCTCGACAAGGAGCTGTACGCCAAGTACGGCGGCCCCACCCCCGAGGCGCTCGTGGCGTCCGCCCTCAAGGAAGCGCGCCTGTTCGAGGACGTCGGCTTCCACGACTTCAAGATCTCCGTGAAGCATCACGACGTGATCACCATGGTGCAGACCTACCGTCTGCTCGCCTCCAAGGGCGACTGGCCGCTGCACCTCGGCGTCACCGAGGCCGGCCCAGCTTGGCAGGGCACCATCAAGTCGTGCCTCGCGTTCGGCGCGCTGCTGGCCGAGGGCATCGGCGACACGATCCGCGTGTCCCTGTCCGCGCCGCCCGTCGAGGAGGTCAAGGTCGGCTGCAAGCTGCTCGAATACATGGGTCTGCGCGCACGCCACTTCGACATCATCTCCTGCCCGAGCTGCGGCCGCGCCCAGGTGGACGTGATCCAGCTGGCCAACGCCGTCACCGACGGACTCAAGGGCATCACCGCGCCGATCCGCGTGGCCGTGATGGGCTGCATCGTCAACGGTCCGGGCGAGGCCCGCGAGGCCGATCTCGGCGTGGCGTCCGGCAACGGCAAGGGCCAGATCTTCATCAAGGGCAAGGTCATCCAGACCGTGCCCGAGGACCAGATCGTTGACACGCTGCTCGACAAGGCCCACGAGATCGCCGAACACATGAAGGACCAGGCCGAGGCCGAGGGCCGCACGCTCGACGGCACCGAGCCCGTCGTCGTCCCGATCACCTCCGACGGCAAGCACCATACCGCGTGACGGGGTGCCCGACCTCTGCATAACAAATGGTTTCGGCCGGTAGACAGACCAGATAGTATGTCTACCGGCCGAAACCATTACCCTTACTTATTTCCACTGTGTCGGCGGTTGTAGTAGTCGTTGAGCATGGAAACCAACACCAGATTCAGACCCTGATGACCTTCCTCGGTATCACTGGTCAGACGACGGAATAGTTCTTCGTTTTCGCCCTGAGTGCTGAACAACGCTGCGTAGAATGCGTCTTCGAATACGGATTTGAAGTCGGCGCGGGAATTGCTCCGTGCTTGTCTGCTCAGGGTTTCATTGGTGTCGAGTATGGCTTTCATGCTTCCAATGGATTGCTTCGCGGGAGTACCGAAGTCAGTGCCGAACAGTTCATTGAGTGCTTCGATGATCGAGGACAACAGGTCCTGTTCGTCATTCGGCTTGCCTACGCCCACTGTTCCGGCGTTGTTCCTCACTGGATCGCCGCCGGTCAGACTGATGTTCTGTGACTTTTCCTTGGATTTGATCTCCAGCTTCGCCACAGCGATCATGCCGTCAATGGGCTCCTCGTCCTCGCGTTCGGAGAGGAGTTCACGGCTGAGGAACCGCAGGTACGTGTCGAGTCGAAGCAGCGCGACATCGTCGAGCCTTATCAGTTGCGTTACGTACATGTAGGTTCGGTTGAATTTACGGACGCGCTTGCGGAACTCGTCCTTGCTTTCGTTGTCAAGATCGTTGAAACGGTTCTTGGCTGGTTCGAGCATGCGTAGGATTTCCGGCATGGTATCGGCGTCCGGCTTTGCATACCAGACTCGGCATAGTGATTCGACGTCCGTGTCATCGTAGATCTGGAAGTCGGCGAGTGCCGTCTTCATGTCATAGATGACATTCGGGTCGGTGACCCGGTCGATTTCGGTCTGTGTGTAGTACGGTTCGAATGCGGCCTGGATGGTTTCCGCATTGTTGGCGAAGTCCAGTACGATGGGCGCCCTCTTGCCGGGGAAGGTGCGGTTAAGACGTGACAGTGTCTGCACGGCGGCCACGCCGGTGAGTTTTTTGTCCACGTACATGGCGCATAGCTTCGGTTGATCGAAGCCGGTCTGGAACTTGTTCGCCACGATCATAAGGTTGTAGTCGTCGGTGTCGAACCGTTCCGCGATCTTGCCGGATGGGAATCCGTTGAGCGTGGCCTCGGTCACCTCCTCGCCGTCGATGTTGAGTTTGCCGGAGAATGCGACGACCGGCTTGACGCCCGAATATTCTGGTCGCGAGGCAAGGTGCAGCATGTATCGGTAGTATTCGGCGGCGGCCCGTCGGCTTGACGTCACCACCATGCCTTTGCCGTGGCCATCGAGCAATGCCGCCACATGGTCGTGGAAGTGGTCGATGATGATTTCCGAGATCTTGGACACGTTGCTCGGGTCGAGCTTCACGAAGTCCATGATTTCCTTCTTCGCGCGACTGGCCTTGCGTTTCGGGTCCTCTGATGTGGTTCGGACGAGCTCGAAGTACGTTTTGAACGTTGTGTAGTTCGTGAGCACGTCGAGGATGAATCCTTCCTCGATGGCTTGACGCATCGAATACAGGTCAAAAGGTTCAGGCTTGCCGGTTGCGGGGTTGCGCGTGCCGAAAACCTCCAGTGTGCTGGGTTTTGGCGTGGCGGTGAATGCGTAGAACGAAAGGTTGCGTTGCGCTCCTTGAGCGTTCAGCTCACCGCGCACCTGCAGTGCGGCGTCGTCCGAGTCCTCGTCCAAGCCGCTGTCGTCCCAGTCGAAGGCGTCGTCAGCGTCATCAATATCAGATTCGTTGACTCTGACGTTGAAGCCCGTATGTTCGCCGAGCGCCTGCTTGGTCTTGCGATGCGCCTCTCCGCTTTGCGAGGAATGTGCCTCATCGATGATGATGGCGAATGTCTTGCCGGCTGTGTCGGTCTGATTGTAAATGTACGGGAACTTCTGGATTGTGGAGATGATGATGCGAGATCCTCTATTGATCGCGTCGCGTAGTCCTGCCGAATCCTTGGCGATGGACACCGTCCCTTGCTGATGAGACATGCTCATGATGGTGCCCTGCAGCTGCCTATCGAGCACCACGCGATCCACGAGCACGATGATGGAATCGAAGTACGCTTCGCCGTTCCCGTGCGTCAACGATGCAAGATGATAGGCAAGCCATGCGATGGAATACGACTTGCCTGAACCGGCTGAATGCTGGATGAGATAGTTATGCCCCGGACCGTCCGCGGTGGTCGCCTGCATGAGTCGACGAACCGCGTGCAGCTGATGGTAGCGGGGGAAGACCACGGCCTTCATGGTGGAGCGTGCCTTGCGCGTGATCTTCCGACCCTGCTCGTCCTCGGTCTTGTAGACGATCTGCGTGTACCGTTCGATGATGTCGAGCAGCGAATCCGATGTCAGCACCCTGTCCCACAGGTATGAAGTGCGGAACTTGCCCGGCTCGGCCGAAGGATTGCCGGCACCGTCCTTACCGTTGCCCTGGTTGTATGGCAGGAAGCGTGTGGATTTGCCGTCCAGCCACGTAGTCATGTAAGCGGCATCCGCGTCCACGGCGAAGTGGACGAGCGAGCGCAGATCCGGCTGGAATACCTTCTCCTTCGGATTGCGATCAGTCATGTATTGCCTGATGGCGTTACAGACCGTCTGACCGGTCTGATGGTTCTTCAGTTCAACGGTAATGAGCGGAAACCCGTTGACAATGAGCACCACGTCGATGCGGTTGTTCACATCATCCTTCATGGTTCCGTAATGGAACTCCTCGGTGATACAGAACCGGTTCGCCCGGTAATGCTCCATTGCGGTCTGGTTCAGCTCGTTCCTCGGCTTGAAGTACAGTAGACGGAACTTCGCTCCGGGTGCCATGTCGATAGTGTTGCGCAATGCCCAGAGCAGGCCTTTATCGGCAATGACCTGCCCGATACGCTTGACGACAGCCGCACTCCATTGCCCACCGTATTGGCGTTCGACTTTGGCGACCTCCCTGGGCTGGGTTTCGGTAAGAAACTCCATCAGCGTCTGTTCGTCAATGGCTGTCTCTCGGTTGAAGTTCGCGTCCATTATGGACGACGATACGTACGTGTAGCCATGCTGCTGGAATCCATCGAGCACGTGCTTCTGGAATGTACGCTCACTCATGCTACGGGTCGGTTTGACTGTCATGCTATTCCTCCGTTTCGGTTTCACGGGCACCAGGCACCTTGACCTTGCCAGTCACGCACTCGCTGATCAGTGATGCCCTGTATTCCTTCAACCGGACAATTAGCGACCGCTTCTGAGCGATGAGGGAATCGATGTGATCACACTGCTCGTCGAGGTAGTCAGCGATAGCTTTGCGCTCCGACTCGGGAGGCACCAGAACATTGACTTCCTTGAGGATTTTTTGGGTGATGCTGTATAGCTTTACACCGGAGACACGGGAACGAATTTGCGAACGCCAGTTAGCGTCCATTGCAAGATATCCGAGGTATTTCCCACCGATGGAGGCGGACGGGTTAATGACTATAGTGTGGTAGCCGGCATAGATTCCTGGCTGCTTGTCGACGTATGCGCAATTCCCACTGCCAGCAACATCTTCGGACGTGTCAGCCATAATGAGTGATCCCTCGTTTGCAAAGGCCGTGTCGGCCAAGGCAGGACATTCATCAGATACGAATCGGATAAGGTCTTTTTCGATGCCAGCGGCTTTATGCGTTTTAGAGTGGATTTGTCCGTAGCTCAGAACAGGCTTTCCGTCTTTTACAAGATCGTCTTTGGTGATTGACAGTCCTTTGCTGAATGAAGCTCGAGCATGTAATGGCACAATTTCCCATTCCGCCGGAATCTGGCCGATCCAGTCGGTGCCGGAGTCCTTCATCGGGACGCTCGGGTCGAGACCTTTGGTGACGGCTTCGGAAATGACGGACTGACGATACTCGTTCAGCAGTTCAATCGACCGTTCGATATCCTTCACCGCCGAGTCGATCGCCGATGTCTTCTCATCCAAATAATCAGCGATCGCTTGTTGCTCTTGTAAGGTAGGGAAAGCACAGGTGATGGAATACAAGTCGCGTTGGGTCATAGACGGTAGAGCGGAACCATACTGATATTTTTCATAATTGAATCTTGTGGATAGATACCAAAGGTACTTGGTAGAAAATTCTTCATGTGCGATTGCGTAGTACATGGTGTCCACGGTCCAGAAGGGGTCCTTTACATATAACGGTTTATCAACCGTTCCTTTTCGTCCCAGTAAGACAGATTCTCCATCATGCATTACAGTGTTGCAGTACGCAAAGCAACCGCCACTTCCATATACGGGGATGGTGTTGTTTGATTCGACATCATCAACATACGGTTTGTAGTCGGCTCCGTTGAATATAGACAAAGCTCGTTTCAAAGGAGCGGTCTTCCACCCCGCCGGAATCTCGCCGATCCAATCGACGCCGGAATCTTTGTATGCGTTGTACCGTTCCATCACAGACCCACCTTTGCGAGGCTGTCGGCGATGGACGCTTCCAGCGATCGGATGTCATCGAGGATGTCGGTCGACGGGCGCAGCGGAGTGTATTCGTAGAAGTAACGGGTAAATGGGATCTCGTAGCCCACCTTGTCCTTCTTGCGATCCATCCACGCATCGGGCGCATACGGTTTCACTTCGTGCTCAAAATACTCGTCAATGTTCCGTGTAAGCGGGATGTTCTCGGTATCGCGCAGCGAGGTGTCCGGCTTCGGACGGCCTTTGCGATCGGTCACGATCTCGCCGTTCTCATCGCGTAGCGGGCGTTCAACGGTTACGGTGGTGTACCCGAAGTCCCGTACATCAAAGATCTTCGAGGTCTTCGATTCCTCGAACGCCTCATATTCCTTCACGATCGCGCGAATCTGCTCGTCGCTCAGCTCATTACGCTTCGACCCGAGGGACTTACGCATCTTGGTGAACACCCCATTCGCGTTGATGAGCTGCACCTTGCCGCGGCGTTCAACTGGCTTATTGTTGTTCAACACCCAGATGTAGGTGGCGATGCCGGTGTTGTAGAAGAAATCGTTCGGCATAGCCACGATCGCTTCCGCCAGATCGCGTTCCTCCAGCAGCCAACGACGGATATTGCTTTCGCCCGAACCCGCCGCGCCGGTGAACAAGGGAGAGCCGTTCATGAATACGGCAATACGGCCTCCGCCAACTCCCACAGGGCGCATCTTCGAGACCATGTGCTCGATAAACAGCAGCTGACCGTCGCTCACGCGCGGCAGGCCGGCGCCGAAACGTCCTCCATCCCGACCCTTGGCTTCGGCTACCACCGTGTCCTTTATCTTCTTCCAATCCACGCCATACGGCGGATTGGAAATCTGATATCCGAACCGTTCATCCTCGAACGCAGGGTCAGTGAGAGTGTTGCCAAAGGCTATATGTTTGGCATCCCCCCCCCCTCAACATAATATCGGCCTTGCAGGTGGCAAACGTCGCGGGATTGAGCTCCTGCCCATAGCAAAGAACGGTTGTGTTCGGATAGTAGGCCTGCACCTGCTCGTCAAACAGGGAGAGCGCTCCACCCGTGCCTGCGCACGGATCGTACACCCTCACCACTTTGTTGCCTTGGGAAAGATCGTTCGCAGCGCCGGCGATCAGCAGATCCACCGCCAGCTTGAGGCCGTCGCGGGGGCTGAAGTGTTCACCAGCCGTCTCATTCGACATTTCGGAGAATCGCCGCAGCAGATTCTCGTAAATGTCGCCCATCTCAGCATCATCCACGGCCGCCGGTCCCAGATCCACCGTGCAGAACTTATCGACAATCTGGAACAGCAGATTATTCGCCGCCAGCGAGTCAACACGGTTGAAGAAATCGAACTTTTCGAACACGTCCAGTGCATCCTTCGAGAACTTCTGAACGTAATCGTTAAGATTCTCCGCGATGTTACTCGGGTCGGCGCGCAGACGACTCATCGTGTACCGGCTTGTGTTGTAGAACGGCAGTTCGGCCACATTCTCCAACTGGCGCTCGCGGACACCTTCCGACATGCCCTGCGTGCTCTTTTCGACAGCGAGCACCTTGTCTTTTGTCGGTTCCAGCACGCAGTCCAAACGACGCAGCACCGTGAACGGCAGAATGATGTCGCCGTATTCATGCTGCTTGTAGTCGCCGCGCAGCAGGTCCGCCACCTGCCAGATGAACGACACGATCGACTGGTGATTCATCGTGTTTCTCCATTCTTTACTGAGTTTTCTTTTACCGTATCAATGACTGCGTTGTATCGTGCAGCACTCGCCACAGTGTCGAGCTGTGCCTTGTAGAGTTCCGCCTGTCGATTCAGTGTTTCCACAGCACGTGCGTAATCCACAATGCGCTGCTGCTGGGGCAGCGGCAGCACAGGGATCTCCAGTTGCGTCGGACGTACTCTTTTCAGTACGAACTCTGCAGAACCGCAGTTCCATTTGCCCTCGATCATCAGAGCCACATAATCCGGAATCCACTGGCCGTCCATGAGCCGGACAAGGTGCACATTCTTATGTACGTAATGGCCGCCTTCAGGGTCAACCATGGCACTAGGGCGATTGCCCACAGCCAGTAGGATGTCATTTTTCTGTGTGACGATGCCGTCTTCCTCATTGTGAGGAAGGGAGGTGTTGGCGTGAAGGTGATGGCTTCGCACGTCCTTGGCGCCGATTACCTCGTCGGGCAGGTTGTGGCTCTCTGGACCGCCATAATCACCTTGTCTGATCATGGCGATCTCCCTGAGACGAATGGTATTCGCCTGGGAGCAGTCGAATATCTCTGCATCGAATCCGTCAAGCGTATTGAGGGCTGCGGATACTTGGTCGCGTAATGTTCGCAGTGTTGCAAGACGAGATTGGTAGGTCCTGTTGATGCTCGCGGCGCTCGGAGGCTCGCTGCCAAGCCAATCTGCAGGCAACAAGGAAACTCGTCCCTTGCCGAGGATCTCTACCGAACGCACATTGCGTATGCTGATGGAATGGACAGCGAGTAGTTTAGACACCGTGCCATGGGCGAACCATTCCAAGGCGGGTCTTATCCAAGACGGCATGTCGGACAAAGACCGGTATCGAGAGTCCTTTTCCGTCAGACTGATCATCGCAATGGAATCGCGGCTCGCATTCGGGGCGGATAGCACCCAGATGAACGTGGGGATTGCCGTATTGACATATAGATTGCCAGGCAAGGCGATGATCGCCTCCACGCATCCGGCAGCCAACAGCGAACGACGGATTTCGGCCTCGTGGCCTTGACTGAATAGCGGTCCTCCAGAGGTCACAACGAATGCACGTCCGTCGTCGGCAAGATGGGCGAGGGCATCCTGAATCCAAGCCAGTGATGAATTGCTCTTCGTGGGTATGCCATACTTCCAGCGGGGGTCTGCGGTGTTCGGTTCCCAGCGCATGCCAAATGGCGCTTCCAGCATAACGATGTCGGATCGCACGCCGGGGAATGGATCCTGCGCCAGAGAGTCCTGTATATGGATATCAAGAGACACGCCGGTCTCCTCCGCGAGCACGAACCGGCGTGCGGCAAGGACAGCGGTATGACGGTCGATGTCCGCGCAGCGAAGTGCGAGTCGAGATGCCGGGGTTGTATTGTCTGTGCCGTCGGGGTTCTCGCTGGGGCTCAGAATCTTGCCGAACTGCAAGTGACTCTCAAGGATGCCGCAAGCGGAATCGTATACGGTGACCTGCTGTCCGAGTGCATGATCTTGTTCCCTCAGGTAGGCCGACGCAAGCTTGGCAAGTAGTGTGGATACCGAGGAGTTCGGTCGTCCGAAATCACCACTCATGCGTCCTTGGCTGATGATGCTCCGCTCAAGAATCAGTGAGACCAGCTGATTGGCTTTGTCAGTGCCGTGGGACGATAGATTTTCTGTGAAGCGCAGCAGTTCAGACAGATCGCCCGGCCTCAGCGAACCGACTTCCTCGGGCCTCGTCAGTGCAAGAGAGAGCGCGGTGCCTGCGGACGCGCTTGTGGCGGTCGTCGCAATGTGCTGTAGCAGGGATGCGACCAGATGGTCGCAGTAGTCCATGGCATGCATTGGTTCGGTCTCGATGCTGGCGAGCAGTTTGGCCCATGCGTCATCCATGTCGAATCGTTGCGTCATGCGGTTCAGGCACATGGCCCAGAGCAGCAAGGATGCCATCTCAAGAGGATCGGCTTGATTGCGCCACTGATCGAAGAACGACCACGCGGCCTGTTCCAGACGAGTGTCCTTGAATGCAATGCCATTGTCGGTGAGCCATGCAGCCACCTGATCGTAGTCGAACAGAGGGCGGCCGTCCTTGGAGTCCACCGGCTTCGGAAAGTTCTTATTCGCTCGATTGCGCCAATTGGAAACCGCCGAGGGGCGGACGTTGGCCATTCGCGCAATGTCCGCTGACGTGAGCGTATTGATGTCAGGCGATGATGCCGAACTGCCGATACCCTTGATCATATTTACCTCCATTCACAGTATTGATACAGTGTGATCGCATTCACAATGTCTGACTATGAGTATATGGCACTGCTGAATAATTGTCAAACTGTGAATATGGTTCACAGATATTTATGTTGTGAACTAGAGCGTTTTCCGTCGGAATTGCATCGGTAAAGCCGAAATTCCTTGGAGTGTGGCCGATCGTGCCGTCGAACCACCTCTTCCCGCTCGGCGTATAGAATGCGTGTCGTGCTGAAACGTCGGAAAACGAGAACGCCGCAGCCCGGCGAA
The DNA here is from genome assembly GCF_003952005.1 of Bifidobacterium callimiconis. Lineage (GTDB taxonomy): Bacteria > Actinomycetota > Actinomycetes > Actinomycetales > Bifidobacteriaceae > Galliscardovia > Galliscardovia callimiconis. The sequence goes on along the minus strand of NZ_QXGJ01000003.1, from coordinate 135,054 downwards.
TGGGGTTGGCTCAAACGTATGAAGGTCAGCGTGCCCATCTTCATCATCCTGATGGGCATCCTGATCTCCGTGTCCCATGCCACCACCGTGGAGTGGAACAACAACCCCATCGACCAGAGCGTCGATACGCTGGCCTCCGACACGGCCGTCACATTCGACAATCTCGACGGTGATGCGCTGCCCGCACTCGACACCTACAAGGTGGCGACGAAAAGCGTGTGGCTGGACCTCAAACGGCCGTCCACCGGGGAAGTACAGCGCGCGCACGTGCTCATCAGGTACCCGAAGAACGCCACCGCCATCGGCAACTCAACCAAACTGCCCGGCGTGGTGTTCATGCACGGCGCCGGCTACGGCACAGCCGACAACTCGTTCGGCGACGTGGCCGAGGATCTGAGCTCGGCCGGATTCGTCACCGCCACCGTCGACAAGCCCGTCTGGTCCACGAACGACATCACCCGCGACTATCCGGGATCCGCGCACGCCTACGGTCAGGTGGTCGACTATCTGCGCTCCATGAGCATGGTCGACGCCGACCGCGTAGGCCTTTACGCCACATCGGAAAGCACGTGGATCTCACCGTATCTGGTGCGCGACGACGGCAACATCGCCTTCCAGATTCTCCTGTCGCCCATGGTGCACACGCCGCGTCACGCGCTCGGATTCTTCGTGGCGCAGGACTTCGCCATCGTGGGCGCCAACCCCGGCTACCAGTCCATCGTCCGGCGCGTGTTCAGCGCCGACACCGCACAGTTCGGCCTGACCAACCTCGACTTCAACCCCATGATCGCCGCAGGCTACGCCATCCCCACGTTCGTGGCCTACGGCTCCAAGGACGTGATGACCGCCCAGGTGGACGGCGTGCGTTCGATCGAACTCATGGCCCACCGAAGCGGCAACTGGAACGTGACCGTACGCAACTATCCCGTGGCCAACCATGTGATGCGACTCGGCGACGAGGCCGAGGAGGGCACACCGCTGGTGGACCGCTACGAACGCGACATGGTCGACTGGGCCGTCGGCACGTCGCGAGGACTCAAGGAGACCTCCGCATCCATCGCCGGCGCCACCATCTACCAGTCCATCGCCGTGCCCACCAACCTATACGGGCATACGAAACTCACCATCTACGGTGTGGTCGTGCACGTGGCCGCGGTGATCACATTGCTCGTGGCGTTCATCCTGAGCCTTATCGCCCTGGAACGCAAGATCCGCTACATGATCGGCGGACGTGGTCCCTCGCTCGGATTCGTCCGCGGATACCAACGCGTGCTCATCACCATATCCGCCACCACGCTCGCCACACTGCTGCTGTTCTTCGCCGGCGTGGGCCAGATCGTCTGGCGCATCGTCACGCTCATCTGGGGCGCGGCTCCGGAATCGCCCGGCATGATCTACTGGAGCTGGTACGCGATCCAAGTGGTGTGCGTACTGGTCGTCTGGGCATGGTCGCGCGTATTCTGCCAGCTGCTCAACACCGCCGCCCAGAAAGGACTGCTGCGCACCCCCGACGAGTGGCGGGCCGATTTCGAGGTCAAGCGCCTCACCGGCAAGCCCGTGCTGCGCATCCGCGGCACCCACACCGGGCCCATCATCGCGTCCACCAGACTCGGTGTGGCACTGTTCGTGGCCACCACTCTCGCCATGTTCTGCGTGCTGCTCGTCTTCGCCTTCTGGGGCCTGTTCGTCTACTAGCCGGAAACGGGAAAACCCGGAGGAGGCCACCAATGCCACTGTACAAGGACGAAGGACTCGTGCTACGCACCGTGAAACTCGGCGAAGCGGACCGCATCATCACCATCCTCACCCGAGACCACGGCAAGATCCGCGCCGTCGCCAAAGGCGCCCGCCGCCCGAAATCACGATTCGGCGCACGACTCGAACCATTCATGCGCGCCTCGCTGCTCATCGCCACCGGCCGCTCGCTCGACGTCGTATCCCAGGCCTCCACGCTGGGCGCCTACGCCGACGGCATCGTCCACGACTACGACGCCTACCTCAACGCCAGCGTGATCGTCGAAACCGCCGACCGACTGTTCACGGCGCTCGAAGAACCTTCGCCGGTCCAATACCGACTCGCCATCGGCGCCATATCGGCATTGAGCCGGCACCTGCACGACCCGCGCGACATCAGCGAATCCTACGTGCTCAGGGCGCTCGCGCTCGCTGGCTGGCGTCCCCGACTCGACGCGTGCGTGGTATGCGGCGAACCGCGCAAACCCGTGGCGTTCTCCATCCCCGCCGGCGGCGTGATGTGCGCCACGGACCGCACACCCGAGGCAAGACGCATAGGGGAGAGGGGCGTAACACGGCTGCGCGCACTGCTCAACGGCGACTGGACAGTGCTCGACGCCGCATCCGGCCATAACCCCGATGGGGGAACAGACGCGGCCACCCCCGTAGATCACGGCGATCTGGTGGAAAAATGGGCCGAATATTACCTCGAACGGCCGATTCGTTCCGCGCGCTTGCTAGATTCGTAACCATGGCTTTTGAAAACGTCGATTACACGTCGCTCTCCATCCCCGCGGCACCGTTCTCCGATCCCTCGATCATCCCCGATTTCCCCAAAGGCAAGGTCCCCCGTCACGTCGGCGTCATCATGGACGGCAACGGACGCTGGGCGCAGCAGCGCGGCCTGATCCGCACCAACGGCCATCAGGCCGCCGAACCCGTGGTCTTCGACACCATCGCCGGTGCCATCGAAGCCGGCGTCCGCTACCTGAGCCTGTACACGTTCTCCACCGAAAACTGGAAGCGCTCGCCGCAGGAGGTGCGTTTCCTCATGGGATTCTCGCGTGAGATCATCCACCGCCGTGTGGCCCAGATGGACGACTGGGGCGTGCGCGTACGCTGGTCGGGCCGCCGTCCGAAGCTGTGGAAGTCGGTGATCGACGAGCTCGAGGTGGCCATGGAGCGCACCAAGCACAACAAGACCATCGACGTGGTGTTCTGCATCAACTACGGTGGCCGTGCCGAGATCGCCGATGCCTGCGCCGCCATCGCACGCGAGGTGCGTGACGGCCGTATTTCCGGCGACCGCGTGACGGAGAAGATGATCGCCCAGCACCTGTACAACCCCGACATCCCCGACTGCGATCTGGTGATCCGCACGTCCGGCGAGCAGCGCACCAGCAACTTCCTGCCGTGGGAGGCCGCCTACGCCGAGCTCGACTTTGTGCCCGAACTGTTCCCCGACTGCGGTCGCGAGGTGCTGTGGCGTTCCATCGACCATTACATCCACCGCGATCGTCGCTTCGGCGGCGTCAAGCGCTGAGGACGGACACTCCGTATGCCGTCATGCGGGCGTCTCGCTGAACCCTGTCGGCGGGACGCCCGCATGCGCCGTCAGTAGCAGTCCCAGGTATAGAGCACCTGGGAGAAGTCAAGGCGACGCAACTGGTCGGGGCGAATGAAGAAGTTCGCCACGCCGCTGTCGCCGAACATCACGTCATCTATGGAGTCGATCTGCAGCAGCATCGTATCGGCGCCGCGCCATACGGGGTCGTTGGTGCGCGGATCCTCCTGGGTGAAGAGCGGATATCCGCCGATCTGGTGGCCGCCCCATGCCAGAAGATCCGACAGCGTGTCGGAGATCTCCGCCTCGTGCATGCGGTAGAAGTCGCGGTCCCGGTCGTTCATCGAGCCGATGCATCGTTGCAGTTCGCCGTCGAATCGATGATCGGACGTGGTGATCGCCTGCGTGGCAAGCGTGGGCGCCAGTTGCAGCGAGAAGCGTTCATCCGGGAAGGGCAGATCGGTATCGGACTTCCACGCCGGATGGAACGTACGCAGCGGCGTCCTGACCTCAGGAATCGTGGGAAGATAGCGGATCCGCCACGTCTTTTGCGATTGCGGATCGTCGAGGTTCATGCCGTAGAGCGGGTCGTCGCCGGCGATGAAGAACTGCAGCAGGCCGTGATCGGGAAAATCGGGCAGATGCGGCAGCTGGCCGAAATTGAGCTGGGCGAGCAGATACAGCGATTCGCCGGTCTCCTTGTTGCGCGGCGGTCGCATGCCTTCGGGCACATAGAACGCGCCACCGATCTTGGTGTCGAACACCGACGGTGGGGTGTCCGTCGGGGTGAGCTGGATCACGGGGGCATCGGTCGAGTGCCTGATCATGGCGGCGATCACCTGCGCCACGTAATCGCTTAGCTGCGGTATGCGCGCGGTGTCGGCGTAGGCCTCGTCACGCTGGATGCCGGTGACGGCGGTGTCGATGGGATTGTGAATCCCATGGGCCAGTCCTTGTTGCTCCGCCGATGGTCCCTTGCCGAATAACCTGTCCAGCAGTCTCATGGCACTCCTTATTCGAGATGACGATACAGGCGCTGTTCAGCGTAATCGTCATACGTTGATTTCGTTTGTCCGAATGGTGAAGAAGCGGTGTCGATGGACGCGCCGCACACATATAGTCATCATGACTATATGTGGTATGCTCATATCTGATTTCGCGCGGGACGCCGATTCATGCATGCGTTTGGAACGCGTTTGACGACCCGCGCCGACCACAGACGTGACATACCGCACACCATATGAGGAATATGAGGAAGGGAAACGACCATGAGCGTGGCTTCCGTCAATGAGATCATCGAACGACTCGGCGCGACCAGCACCTGCGACGCCGGACTGACCAAGGACCCGTGGGCATTCGACACCACCCGCCCCACCTACGGCCCCGGCGCATCCGCGCTCGACATGATTCCGAAGAACGCGCCCCGTCAGCAGCCGCTGCCGGACGAATACCGCAGCGCCTCCGACGACGAACTCCAGCAGCGCATCCGCGACGCCAAGGCCCGCCTCGGCTCCAAACTGCTGATCCTCGGCCACTTCTACCAGCGTGACGAGATCATCGTGCACGCCGACTATGTGGGCGACTCCTTCCAGCTCGCCAAGAACGCCACCCAGTGCCCGGACGCCGAGCACATCGTCTTCTGCGGCGTGCACTTCATGGCCGAGACTGCCGACATCCTCTCCAAGCCCGAACAGAGCGTGACCCTGCCGAACCTGTCGGCCGGCTGCTCCATGGCCGACATGGCCGACATCGACCAGGTGGAGGACTGCTGGCAGCAGCTCGGCGAGATCTGCGGCACCAAGCCGGACGCCGACGGACTGCAGCAGATCATCCCCGTCACCTACATGAACTCCGCAGCCTCGCTCAAGGCGTTCTGCGGACGCAACGGCGGCATCGTATGCACGTCGTCCAACGCGCACGCCGTACTGGAATGGGCGTTCGCCCGCGGCAAGCGCGTCCTGTTCTTCCCCGACCAGCACCTCGGCCGCAACACCGCCCGCGCCATGGGTATCCCGCTGAGCCAGATGCCGCTGTGGGATCCGTACAAGCCGCAGGGCGGCGCCAGCAACCCCGACGACTACGCCAAGGCGAAGATGATCCTGTGGAAGGGCTTCTGCTCCGTGCATCAGCGCTTCACCGTGGACCAGATCGAACGCGCCCGCAAGGCATACCCGGGCGTGAAGGTGATCGTGCATCCCGAATGCTCCATGCAGGTCGTCGACGCCGCCGACGGCACCGGCTCCACCGCCTACATCGTCAGGGAGATCGCCAACGCGCCCGCCGGCGCCACCATCGCCGTGGGCACCGAGATCAACCTCGTCAACCGTCTGGCCGCACAGTACCCTGACAAGACCGTGTTCTGCCTCGATCCGGTGGTCTGCCCGTGCTCCACGATGTACCGCATTCACCCCGCCTACCTGGCCTGGGCGCTGGAGAACATCGAACAGGGCAACATCGTCAACCGCATCACCGTGGACGACGACACCGCGCGCGAAGCCAAGGTGGCACTTGAACGCATGCTGCGCGTCCACCCGTGACGCACGCGGACCGAGTTGCTGATCGAGGGGAGCAAACCGTGAATCCTGAACACAATGACAAACGGATCGTCGTCATCGGCGCAGGCGTGGCCGGACTGTCCGCCGCGCTCGCCGTTGCCGGAAGCGATCATGATGTGGTCCTGGTGACCAAAACCGAACTCGTGGAGTCCAACACCTACCACGCGCAGGGTGGCATCGCCGCGGCCATCTTCGCCGACGACGATCCGAAACTGCACGCCAAGGACACCATGGCTGCCGGACACGGTCTGTGCGAACCGAAGGCCGTGGACATCCTCACCCGCGAAGGCGCCGACCGCGTACGCGAGTTCGCCGCAGCCGGCGTGCGGTTCGACCGCGACGCGGACGGCCACATGCTCCGAGGCCTGGAAGCCGCCCACTCCCGTGCCCGTGTGGTGCACGCCGGCGGTGACGCCACCGGGCGGATCCTCGAACTTGACGTGTCCGCCATGGTGCGTGCCAATCCGCGTATTCACATCATGGAACATGCGTTCCTCAAGGACCTGATCGTGCGCGACGGTGTGATCGCCGGCGTACGGCTGATGGTCGGTTCCGGGCCCGATGGTTCCCATACGGTCACGGACCTTGACGCCGACCGTGTAATCCTCGCCACCGGTGGCGCCGGACGCATGTATCCATACACCACCAATCCGCAGGTGGCCACCGCCGACGGACTCGCCGCAGCCCTGCGCGCCGGAGCCCAGACCGCCGACCTCGAGTTCTACCAGTTCCATCCCACGGCACTGGCGGTGGGCGAGCACTTCCTCGTCTCCGAAGCGGTGCGCGGCGAAGGCGCGGTCTTGCTTGACGAGCATGGCGAGCGCTACATGACCGCCGTGGACCCACGTGCCGAGCTCGCCCCGCGCGACGTGGTGGCTCGTGAAAACTTCCGCGTGATGCAACATCAGCAGGGACGCCCGATCATGCTCGACGTCTCGCCGATGCGCAAGGAGAACCCCGATCTCGCCGCATTCCTGAAGCATCGATTCCCCACCATCGACGCCTACACGCGTTCGCTCGGCTTCGACTGGAGTCGCGAACCGATCCCCGTGGCGCCCGCCGCACACTACTACATGGGCGGCATCCGCACCGATCTCAACGGTCGTGCCAGCATCCCCGGCCTGTACGCGGCCGGCGAATGCGCACGCACCGGCGTGATGGGATCGAACCGACTGGCATCGAACTCCCTGCTCGAAGGACTCGTGTTCGGCCGCCGTGCCGGTCTCGCCGCCGTGCACGACCACGACGGCACAACCTGGGATCCCGTACCATTCTCGAACTCCGCCACCGGAGCATTGACGAACAATGATCCGATCGTATTGGACACGCCAAACACGTCGACCAACGATGTTGCCGCTGCGTCGATCTGGGATCGCGATCACATCGAACAGACCATGTGGCATGACGTCGGCGTACTGCGCGACGATCATGGTCTGCGCGACGCCGTCGACCAAATCGGTAACGCACTGGCCGCAGCCAATGCCACGGAGTCCGACGCCGCCGCAAACAATGCGCCCGTCACGGAGAACGCCGCCGCAACGGTCACCCGACTCGAGAACCGCAACATGCTCACCGTCGGCTACGTGGCCGCGAACGCCGCGCTGAACCGCACCGAATCCCGCGGCGCACACGCCCGCACCGATTATCCGGACGCGCGCGACGAATGGGCCATGTCCACGGCCTACGTGCTGCGGTAGCCAGTCCCTCGCCATCACACAACCAAAGGAATCCCATGCTTACCGAGCACATCATCCGAACCACCATCGAGGCGGCCCTTGCCGAGGACGCGCCATACGGCGACATCACCTGCGAGGCCACCATTCCCGCCGACGCCGTGGGATCGGCACGACTGGTGGCCCGCGAACCCGGCGTGATGAGCGGCATCGACGTATTCGCCACCACGTTCACCGTGCAGAATCCGCGACTCCGCGTCGAACCGGCCATCAGGGACTGCGAGCATTTCAAAGCCGGCCAATCCCTCGCCGAGGTCAGCGGCCCGGTACGCGACATCCTCACCGCCGAACGTGTGGCGCTCAACCTCGCGCAGCGCATGAGCGGCATCGCCACCATGACCGCGGCGTTCGTGACCGAAGCCGTTCGAGGCAACGCCCTGCCCGACGCCGTGACGCCACGCCGGTACGGACACACCCGCATCGTCGACACCCGCAAGACCACACCGCTGCTGCGCCCGTTCGAAAAGTACGCGGTCACCTGTGGCGGCGGGCACAACCATCGTTATGGCCTGTCCGACGCCGTGATGGTCAAGGACAATCATCTGGCCGCGCTCGCCGAACAGGGCATCGACCTGCCCGGCGCGATCCGTCATATCCGCGAGCGCGTGGGCCATACCACGCACATCGAGGTGGAGGTCGATCGTCTCGATCAGATTCCGATGGCGCTCGACGGCGGTGCCGACACGATCATGCTCGACAACTTCTCGCTCGACGACACACGGACGGGCGTGGAAACGATCGGCGGACGGGCGATCGTCGAAGCCAGCGGTAACATGACGCTCGACCGTGTGGCCGACGTGGCCGCCACCGGCGTGGACATCATTTCCGTGGGTGCATTGACGCACAGTGTGCGCAGCATCGATCTGGGACTCGACTATGAGTGACGAGCTCTACCTTGACGCCGCGTCGACCGAACCGGTCGGCCGCGACGTGATCGACGCCATGCTGCCGTTCATGACCGACGCCTACGCGAATCCGGCCAGCGTGCACCGCGCCGGCAAGACCGCGGCCCAGGCGCTGGACGCGGCGCGACGATCATTCGCCATGAACCTGGGCGCACGACCGGACGATGTGATCTTCACATCCGGCGGTACGGAGTCGGACAATCTGGCGGTCAAGGGCATCGCGCTCGCACGTATGGAGCGGATGCGGAGCGCCGCCGGCCCGGCGCTTCGTCCACGCGTCATCATCTCCGCCGTGGAGCATCCGGCCGTGGCCGAATCCGCGGCGTGGCTGGAACGATTCTTCGGATTCGAGGTGATGCGCGTTCCCGTGGATTCCGCGGCGCGCATCGATCTTGCGGCTTTGGAACGGGCGGTTGCCGTTGACCCCGAGCACACGGCGCTCGTGTCGGTCATGCTCGCGAACAACGAGGTGGGCACCATCCAGCCGGTCGAGGACGTGGTCCACATCGCGCATGTAGCCGGGGTGCCGGTGCATGTGGACGCCGTGCAGGCCGCCGGTCAGATTCCGATCCGCATGCGCGACTGGGATGTGGATGCGCTGAGCGTCTCCGGCCATAAGTTCGGTACGCCCAAGGGTCTGGGGGCGCTGTTGGTGCGCTCCCGCACGCCGATCGAACCGCTGCTCAGCGGCGGCGGACAGGAGCGTGGCCTGCGTTCCGGTACGCAGAACGTGGCCGGCGCGGTGGGGTTGGCGATCGCGTTGGACGAGTCGGTGGCGTTCATGCGCGAGCACTGTGCTTCGCTCATCGCCTCGCGTGACCGTTTGATCCATGGCGTACTGGACGTCGTTCCGCAGGCTCGACTTACCGGGGATCCGGAGCACCGGCTGCCGGGGCACGCATCATTCATCTTCCCCGGCGTGACGGGCGAGGCGCTGCTGGTGGACCTGGACGCGCGCGGCATCGAATGCTCGTCCGGTTCGGCGTGCGCGGTGGGGCGGCACGAGATTCCGCCCACGCTGCTGGCCATGGGCCTGGAGCCGTCGGTGGCCAAGTCCGCGCTGCGCCTGACCTTCCGCCGTCCGCTGTCCGATGCGGACGTGGATCGCACCGTCACCGCCATCCGTCGCTCCTGCACCGCCCTCGGACTGTAGCTGCGCAGATTTCCTCGCGCAAATCGTCGCAAAACAGGGCCGTTTACGACCGATTGCGCGAGGAAACCGTGTAGGGGAAGGGCAGTGATGGAATTCCCGGTTTACGGGACAGTCCTTGCGCGGAAAGTCCGCGCGCGATCCTGCCGGGATAATCCAGATCCGTGTAGTAGAAACGGATGATTGCGGCGCCCTGATGTTCCAGGCACCGCTGTCGGTCGCGTTCGTCGTCGACGACGGCGCGGATGGTCCGTCCCGATGTCATGGTCGGGTCGATGTATTTCCGCACGCCGTCGAATTCACCGATGAGCAGGGATCCATCTTCGCGCTTCCATAGATAGTCGACGCGATGCACGCGACGTTGCCGTTGCAGGCATGGGAATTCGACCTGAATGTCGTCCGGCGGGTAGCCGATCGTGGCGAGAACGCCGCGTCCCTCGGATTCCCCGCCGTTTTCGCTGCGCCCATCCGCGAGGTCGAAGACCTCCTCTATGCGGTTTCGATCACGTACATGCGGCAATGAGCATGGGTACGCCTTCAGTGTTGGTGCCGCGACCTTCCCCAGTCGGATCGCTGAATCCAGCTGCGCGAGCGAATAGCGGGTCGGAAGTTTCGCCACGCAATCATAAAGCGTTCTCAGCAGTCCCGTCACCGGAACTCCGTCGGCCATCTCCGTGTCGGGATAGGTGATCGCATAGCGTATCAGCTGTTTGGAGGACTGCCGACGTGTCGGCCGGTCCGAAACGATGCAGATCGGTCCGGTCAGACGGTACGAGCAGTCCAGTCCGTGCATGATCGCCGCCGTGGGACCGCAGAATACCCAGTCCGGATGCATGGAGGACAATGTGCGTACGACATGCCGCACCTGTTCATGACGGTCGAGGGCATTCCAATAGTCGGTGCGCGCATACATGCCGCGGTAGGGGCGCGTCACTGTGCCCGCCTTGACCCGCCGTGCCATCGCACTGGTATCGGCGTCAGTGCGCGGACGGGCGCAGCGCCGCGACTGCTGTGCGGCGTCGAAAAGCAGATTCAGTGCGTAATGGTCCTCCATGGAAAAAGTCTACGTTGGAATCGTCGAAGCCGCAGGTTTCCTCGCGCATTCAGTCGCTAAACAGGGCTGATTGCGACCGATTGCGCGAGGAAACCCACGGCCGCGACGATTTGCGCGAGGAAACAAAAAGGACCTCGGCGAGTTGCAACGTCGAGGTCCTTGTGCGGCGGAGCCGCGGGGAAGGTGATGCCGCCTACTCCAGGCCGATGGAGGCGAGGTTGTGGGTGGTCAGGGCGCTGACGGCAAGGTCTCCGGACTCGGCGGCCAGCTTCACGGCGCGCGGACCGTCGGCGGCGTAGCTGTAGGAGCTCATCGCCTGACGTCCGTCGTTCACGTATACTTCCACGGAGCCGCGATCCACGTACACGCGCAGCTTGAGCTCATCGGCGGCCAGTTCGGCCTCGGTGAGCGGGGCCACACGGTAGCCACGATCGCCGAAGGCGTTGGCCTGACGATCCAGCACCACGCCGCCGATCTGATCATCGTAGGCCACGTACGTGTAGGAGCCGTCGGCAGTGGCGTGCACCTTGAGGCCGGCGCGCTCGGCGGTGGAGTGCTTCAGGTCGATCGTCAGCTCGATCTCCATGGCCTCCGCGTCCTCGGCCACCACATGCTCGGTGCCGGACTTCACGTCCACGGCGCCCAGCTCGGTACTGTCCGTGCGCAGACCGGTCATTTCGGTGGCCGGCACGGTGTGGATGTCGCCATCCTCGCCAAGGTACACCTCGCGCGGCAGGGTAAGCTGGCCGCACCAGCCTTCGTCATCCAGCGGGATGGGCTGCACGAACGGGCTGAGCCAGCCGTACATGATCTGACGGCCGTCGGTGTTGTCGTCCGTGTCACCAGGCACGGTGTTGAACGACTGCGGGGCGTAGTAGTTGTGGCCGCAGTCCCACAGGCGGAACTCGGTCTCCGGCTTGAACTGGCCGCCGGGCTCCCACGTGCCGATCATGTATCCGGCGTTGTTCACGTTGCGGTTCATGAAGCCGTTCTTCTTGGCGCCCATGGCGGAGAAGCCGATGACCCACTTCTCGTTGCCGTCCTTGTCCTTCACGGGGAAGAAGTCGGGGCACTCGAGCATGAACACGTCCGGATCCGGGTGCTCGAACAGCACGGTCTTGAACGTCCACTCGACCATGTCCTCGGAGGTGTACAGCCACATCTGGCCGCGCTGCTCGGCGGAGCTCACGCCGAACGTCATGTACCACACGCCGCCGGTCTTCCACACCTTCGGGTCGCGGAAGTGCCAGTGCACCTGATCGCGCGGGCAATCGACGACCATGCCCTTCTTCTCGATGCGGGTCAGTTTGTCGTCCTCCGGCTCGGCGAGCATCTGCACCTGCCATTCGCCGCCGGTGCCGTCCACGCCGTTGGCCCAGCGGTGGCCGGTGTAGTAGAACTTCAGATCACCGTTGTCGTCGATCACGGCAGAACCGGAGAACACGCCGTTCTTCTCCTCTTCGAGGCTCGGCGCCATGGCGATGGGTTCTCGTTTCCAGTGGATCATGTCGGTGCTGGAGACGTGGCCCCAGTGCATGGGTCCCCATTGGGTGCCGTAGGGGTGGAGCTGGTAGAAGACGTGCCAGCGTCCCTTGTAGTAGCAGAGGCCGTTGGGGTCGTTGATCCATCCGCCGTTGGAGGCGATGTGGAACTTGGGGTACCAGCGGTCGTTGCGCTCGGCGGCCAGTCTGGCCACGCCGGCCTCGGCCTTGGCGAGCTCGGCGTCGTGATCCTTGATGGGGGAGTAGGTGGGCTTGAAATCACTCATCATTGAATTCCTTTCAGTGGCTTGGGTTGTGCGAAGGGCCTCCCCATCGCCGTTGGAGGGGAGACCCTGGAGCGATCATTTGGATTCGGCCTTGGCCGCTTCCATCTGACGCAGCTGCTTGTCGGTGTAGAACGGATCGCCGCCGACCTCCTGATCGTCCTTCTTGATCACGAAGATGCCGTAGATCAGCGCGCACAGCACGATGGCGGAGATGACCCAGAAGGTCACGCGGGAACCCATGTCGTTGTTCGGCAGCATCTGGGACATCTTGTCGTGGAAGGCGCCCAGCGGGGTGGAGAAGATGACCTGGCCGACCTGCGAGGCGATCTGGAAGCCCACCATGTACAGCGTGGCGGAGAGCTTCGTGTCGAAGTGCAGGGTGAAGTAGCGGAATGCCGGCAGGCAGAACAGCGGCACCTCGATGGAGTGGAACAGCTTGACGATGGAGACGGTGATCGGGTCGTGGAACACGCCGCACAGGCCGATACGCAGGAACATCACGGTGGCGCCGAGCAGCAGGGCGTTACGCACGCCGATCTTCTTCATGATGATCGGAACCACACCCATCATGGCGGACTCGAGGAACACCTGGAAGCCGTTCAGGGTGCCGTAGGTGGCGTTGCCGATGGCCTCGGTGGGGAACAGGTTGGCGTAGTAGGTGGGGAACATCTGCTGGTCGAACACGGTGTAGAAGGTGTTGGTCAGCAGCATGAAGACGATGAGCACCCACAGGGTCGGCATCTTGAGCACGGCCACCATCTCCTTGAAGGAGGGGTTGGTGGGCTCGGCGTTCGGATCGGATTCCTTCTTCAGCTCGGCCTTCTGCTCCTTCGGCACCCAGAAGGCGTAGACGAGCAGCATGCACACGCCGAAGACGGAACCGAGCCAGAAGTTGAAGAGCGGGTTGATGTTGAAGAGGAAGCCGGCGCACAGTGCCACGATGGCGTAGCCGAAGGAGCCCCAGGCGCGGGACTGGCCGTATTCGAAGCCGAACTTACGGGAGTAACGCTCGGTGACCGCCTCGAACAGCGAGCATCCCGACATGAAGCCCGCGGAGAGAACGATGGCGCCGATGAATGCGCCGATGTAGCGTGTGGTGCCGCCGGCGAGGATCATCGGCGCGTAGACGAACTGCACGAACGGGCCGACGCATGCGGCGACCACGGAGACGAAGATCACGAGCTTGCGCTTGATGCCGAGCTGGTCCTGGATGGTGCCGTAGATGAACATGATGACCAGGGTGGCCAGCGAGTTGATGGAGTAGATGGTGCCGACCTCGGCGTTGGTCAGGCCGACGCCGGAGATGAGCCAGCGCTGGAAGAAGGACCACCAGATGCCCCAGGAGCAGAAGAACAGGAAGATGCCGAAGGAGCTCTGCAGATACGATGGGTTCTGCCAGACCTTGGTTTTGTTAGCCATTATCGTTTCCGTTTCTCTCGTTTCCTCACGGATCGCTGCCTTGCGATTCGTGTGATCGGTTCGGACCGTTGCGGTGAGGCGTTCGGTTCGTGACGGTCGCCTCATTGCTGTGGTCGTATTAACGATGTTAATGCGTCAATCGATTTACGTCAAACGATTGACGTCAATATTTCCAGTGTATTGCTGCCTGCAAATGTTTGCATCGGCAAATTTTCAACGGAATATGTGTCGAATGGGTGTATTGCCATCGGCGTGTCGCATTGCCGATGATCGCGATTGCATAGGCGACGACGATGTCGCCCGACGGCAACATCGTCGTCGATGAGCCTGGAAAACGGTGGTGCCGGCCGAACCGCGGGAGCGCGTCGTCGCGGACATCCGTGGTTCGGCCGGTCGGCCCGGCTTGGCGTATGGCGTTGCGTGGTGGCACCGGTCATACGGTGCCACCGACTCAGTCCTAGTTCTGGTCCTCCAGACCGATGGATCCGAGCGTGTGGATCCGCAGCGCCGAGATGGCCAGCGTGCCGGACTCCGACGTAATCTCCAACGCGCGCGGTCCCTCCGACGGGAAGCTGTAGGAACTCATCGCCTGCTCGCCGTCATTGACGAACACTTCGATCGAACAGCGATCCACGAACACATGCAGCTTGAGCATGTGACTAGTGAACGGCGCCGCACGGTAGCCGCGATCGCCTCGCGCGTTGGCATGACGGTCGAGCACCACGCGATGCGTCTGATCGTCGTAGTACACGCAGGTGTGCGCGTTGTCATCGGTCAGCATCAGCTTGAGTCCGGCGCGTTCGGCCGTGGAATGGTTCATGTCCATTTCCAGTTCGATCTCGGCGGCCTCGACGTCGTCGAGCAGACGGAAGCTTTCGTTGACGCCCACCACGAACGGGTCGAACTCCATCGTGGTCTTGCGCAGGGATTCCAGTTCGCGCGCCGGGTGCGTGCGAATGCAGCAGTACGAGTCCAGGCTGATCTCACGCGGCACGGTGAGCTGGCCGCACCAGCCGTCGGCCTGCATGGGCACGGGCGGCACGAACGGGCTCATCCAGGCGTACTGCAGGCGACGGCCGTCGGGCGTGGTCATGGACTGCGGCGCGTAGTAGTTGTGCCCCCAATCCCACATGCGGAACTCGGTGCGCGGCTTGAACTCGTCGCCGGGCTCCCACGTGCCGATCACGTAGCCGGCGTTGTGCACGTTGCGGTTGGCGAATCCGTTCGGGCGCTCGCCCATGGCGGAGAAGCACAGCACCCAGTATTCGTTGCCCTCCTTGTCCTTGAGCGGGAAGAAGTCGGGGCATTCGAGCATGTAGACGCTCGGGTTCGGGTGACGGTACAGCACCTGTTCGAAGTGCCAGATGCGCATGTCCTCGGAGGAGTAGAGCAGCACCTCTCCGCGGCGGTCGGCGGTGCTCATGCCGAAGACCATGTACCATACGCCGTTCTGCTTCCACACCTTCGGGTCGCGGAAGTGCTTGAATCCCTCCGGATTGTCGATGATCACGCCCAGCTTTTCGAAGTGGACGCCGTCGTCGCTCACAGCCGCGCACTGCACCTCGAGGTTTTCGTCGGCGTCGTCCACGCCGTTGGCCCAGCGGTGGCCGGTGTAGAAGATCCAGAGTCGCCCATCGTCGCCCGTGGTGGCCGAGCCGGAGAACACGCCGGCGCGTTCGGCCTCGAGGCTGGGTGCGAGGGCGATGGGTTCTCGTTTCCAGTGGATCATGTCGGTGCTGGAGACGTGGCCCCAGTGCATGGGTCCCCATTGGGTGCCGTAGGGGTGGAGCTGGTAGAAGACGTGCCAGCGTCCCTTGTAGTAGCACAGGCCGTTGGGGTCGTTGATCCATCCGCCGTTGGAGGCGATGTGGAACTTGGGGTACCAGCGGTCGTTGCGCTCGGCGGCCAGTCTGGCCACGCCAGCCTCGGCCTGAGCAAGGGCCTCGTCATGGTCGACGAATTCCCGATTGATGTCATTCATCGTTGAATGCCTTTCTCCCTGCAATCGTCAAACGATTTACGATTATAGTGGACGACACGAGGGCGGCATCTGTTTATGCGCAATTGTCCGAACATGTGCGGTTTTGCGGCGAATCGAACATCGACGATGTCGCAAAACCGCGGCCGGACGACGTAATCCTGACAATGTCATGCGCAACTTTGCACATGAATGACATCATGCGTCATGATGCGTTATGACGCGCCACCGATTCCTTGCTGATCAGCGTGCAGTGGATCCGCGCCGGGGACGCATCCAATGGCGGCAGCGGCGACAATCCGCCGTCGGGTACCATCACGTCGGGCTTCGGATCGTGGCCTTCGATCATCGACACGAGCTTGAGCGCACCCCAGTAGCCCATCTCATAATGCGGCAGATCGACGGTGGTCAGCAGCGGGGCCAGCGTCTCGGCGAACACACGATGATTGTCCACGCCGACCACGCTGACGTCGCGGCCGATCTCAAGACCGCGCTTGGCCGCGCACTGATAGACGTACCATGCCCGCGCATCGTTGAAACAGAACACGCCATCCGGTTCGGCGCGATCAAACAGCCTGTCCACCGCGTCGAGCGCCGGACGGTTGAACGTCACGCCGATGTCCAGCGTCTTGTCGTAGTCGATGCCAGCCTCCGCGAGCGCGCGACGATACCCCGCACGACGGCCCAGATCGGCCACGTACACGCGATCGCAGGCGCCGATATAGGCGATGCGACGACAGCCGGCCTCGATCAGATGACGGGTCGCGTCATAGCCGATCGATTCCTCGTCGGGTACGATGTACGGCACGCGTCCGGAGTCGTCGATGCCGTCCAACAGTACGGTGGGCAGCTTCAGCAGACTATTGGGTACGGTCGTGTGCTGATCGTACATGCGCGCGTACATGAAACCGTCCACGCCGTACTGGCGCAGCGTGGCGATCTCCCGCTCCTCGAGATTCCTGTCGCCGTTCGTATTCACGGTGAGCAGCATGTACCCCATCGAACGCGCGGCATCCTGGGCGCCGAGAATCAGTCGTCCGGCATAGGGCGTGGTGGCGATCTCGTCGCTGACGAACCCGATGATCCTCGTCCGGCTGGTCCTCAGGCTTCTCGCCAAAGGATTGGGCTTGTAGCCCGACGCCTTCGCCTCCGCGCGAACCCGCTGCGCGATCTCAGGCTTGACTCTTCCGGTATCGCGATCGTTCAGCACCAAAGAGACCGTCGATACCGAAACCCCCGTACGTTCGGCAATCTCCTTCATCGTAGTCATAGTTACAACATTATACCGCATCGCATGGGGGTTTGGTAGCGAGGTATGGACTAATTCCGCTCTTCGTCCAGAATGTGGTCCACGAGTTCCACCTTGCGACGGATCTGGCCGCTCACGCCCGGACGCATATCCATCTGCAGACTCACCTGCGTACGATAGCCGTGATCGTACAGCACGAACGCCGCGCGCTTGACCATGGCCAGCACATCGTCATAATCACCCTCGATATCGGTGCTCATGGCATGGGTGCTGTTGTCCAGACCGGACTCGCGAATCACGCGGATCACCTGCGCCACATACTCGCTCAGCTCCTCGCCCACACCAGTCGGCCAGATCGTCAGCTGGGCCATCGTATTGACATAGTCGGGGGAGTCCGGTCCCAGCAGCACACCGCCCGCCGGACGCGGCGCCGGAGCATGCACGGCATCGCCGTTCGCGCCCTTCCACGCCTCGACCAGCTCCCTCGTAGCAGCCTCGGGATCGTCGGCGCCGGCGATGGCCGACACCACGAACCAGCCGGCCGCACCGGCGCGGGCCAGAGGCGCCACATCCGCAAGCTTCACACCGCCACCGGCCACCACCGGATAATCGCTGATCGCGCACAGACGGCCGATCGCCGCGATCGAATCCGAATCATCCGCGGCCTTCTCGATCAACGTGGCCTCCGGCTTGGTATCGGTGGGATGCACCGCGCCCGCACCGATATAATCCACCACGCCGGCCGGCAGATCCTCGATGATGTCGAACAACTCGGTGGTGTTCGCGGACAGGCCCACGATCGCGTCCGGACCGAGCAGCCTACGGCACTCGGTGGCCGGCACGTCGGTCTGGCCTACATGCACGCCGTCGACCTTGATGCCCATGTTGCGTGCGGCAAGCACCGCGTCCAGGCGGTCGTCGATAAGCAGCGGCACGGTATCGCTCTTGCCGGCATCCGCGATCACCTGCGCGATGTCACGCGCCATGGCAATGATCTCGCCGGCGTCGGAATGCTTGGCGCGCAGCTGCACGATGGTCACGCCGCCACGCAGCGCCTCCGCCACCACATCGGTGACCGGACGGCCATGCGTATCGTCGGGCCCCAGCACCAGATAGGCGGAAATATCAAGCGTGTCACGCATCGATGCGTACGGGAAACGAGTAGTCATATATATGCTCCTTAGATCTCAATGAAACGATCAGCCATAGATCGGCGACTGCGCGATCTCATCGGCCGTGGTATTCCACAGCGCATCAAGAAACGCCACCTGGAACGAACCCGGACCCTCCGCCACGCGCTCGGCGCTGTCCGCGGCACGGTTGTAATGCAACGCCGCAGCCAACGCGGCGACCAGCGGACGGGCCACACACGCATACGTGGCCGTCACGCCGCCCAACGAACAGCCGGCGCCCGTGATCTTCGTCATCCACACGCTGCCACCGGGCAAACGGAAGTCGCACTCGCCGTCGGTGACCAGATCCACGGCGCCGGACACCGACACCACGCCGCCGGTGAACCGGGCAAGCGCATGGGCCGCGGGAATCGCCGCGTCGATCTCGTCATGGGCCTCCACGCCGGCACGCGACTTGGAATCGGCACCGTCAAGACCCCAGATGCCGGCCAGCGCGATCGCCTCCGACGCATTGCAGCGGATGATCGTCGGCGGCGTTTCATGGAACGCGCGCAGGATCTCGCCGCGCAGCTCACCCGCGCCGGCGCCCACCGGATCGAGCACCCACGGCAGTCCGCGTTCCACGGCGTCGCGGGCCGCCGCAGGATATTCGGTGCGGAACTCGGCGAGCAGCGTGCCCATATTGATATAGGTGGCCTTCGAAGCTCCGGCCGAATCCAGCGCACCGGCCTCCTCACCGCTGTAGTGCATGGCCGCGGTGCCTCCTACGGCGAGCTGGGCGTTCGCCACGAAGTTGATGGTCACGAAATTCGTCAGCGACTGGGCGAGCGGCGTGGTGTCGCGCACGGCGTCCACGGCAGCCGCGATCTCGGCGCGCAGCGGATCGTTCACGGCGATGTTGCCCGCGGCGACGGTGCCGTTGCCGGTGGAATCATGGGAATCAAGACTCATGGAAAATGCCTCCCTACGATGGTGTTGACCAACAGGTTCCAAGGGTCAGGCGCGTCGCCTTTCTCAACCCTTCCGGGTTCCCCTGCATTGTGCCATCGACGCTATGCCGTCGTTCGGACAACCCGCGTGTGGCGCCCCTCGGCCGCGGATCCCATGCTGTCAGCGCGTGCCGATAGACTCAAGGGCGCAAAACAAGACCCCAAACCGTTCAAACCAGAAGGTGCATTGTGGCTCAGTCCAAACTTGATGAAGTCGTATCCCTCGCGAAGCGTCGCGGTTTCGTGTTCCCCGCCGGCGAGATCTACGGCGGCACCCGTTCCGCATGGGATTACGGCCCGCTCGGCGTGGCACTCAAGGACAATATCAAGCGTGAATGGTGGCGCTCCATGGTCGTCACCCGTCCTGACGTCGTGGGCGTCGACACGTCCATCATCCTGCCCACCCCGGTGTGGGTCGCCTCCGGCCACGTCGCCGTGTTCAACGACCCGCTGGTCGAGTGCCTGAACTGCCACAAGCGCAACCGCGCCGACAAGCTCGAGGAGTCCTACGCCGAGAAGCACCACGATCAGCTGCCGGAGAACGGCATGGCCGACATCGTGTGCCCCGACTGCGGCACCCGCGGCAAGTGGACCGAGCCCCGCGACTTCAACATGATGCTGCGCACCCACCTCGGCCCGGTGGAGGACGAGAACAGCCTGCACTACCTGCGTCCGGAGACCGCGCAGGGCATCTTCGTGGACTTCAAGAACGTGATGACCTCCTCCCGTTCCAAGCCGCCGTTCGGCATCGCCAACATGGGCAAGTCCTTCCGCAACGAGATCACGCCCGGCAACTTCATCTTCCGCACCCGTGAGTTCGAGCAGATGGAGATGGAGTTCTTCGTCGAGCCCGGCACCGATGAGGACTGGCACCAGTACTGGATCGACGCCCGTACCCAGTGGTACCTCGACCTCGGCGTCAAGCCGGAGAACCTGCGCCACTACGAGCACCCGAAGGAGAAGCTCGCCCACTACTCCAAGCGCACCGTGGACATCGAGTACAAGTTCGGCTTCCAGGGCTCCGACTGGGGCGAGCTCGAGGGCGTGGCCAACCGCACCGACTTCGACCTGTCCGCCCACGCCAAGCACTCCGGCGAGGACCTGAGCTACTTCAACCAGGCCACCGGCGAGCGCTATGTGCCGTACGTGATCGAGCCCGCGGCCGGTCTGACCCGCTCCCTGATGTGCTTCCTCGTGGACGCCTACGACGTGGATGAGGCCCCGAACACCAAGGGCGGCGTCGACAAGCGCACCGTGCTGCGCCTCGACCCGCGTCTGGCCCCGGTCAAGGCCGCCGTGCTGCCGCTGAGCAAGAAGCCTGACCTGCAGAACGTGGCTCAGAACCTGGCGAACGACCTGCGTCAGAACGAGTGGATGATCGACTACGACGAGTCCGGCGCCATCGGTCGTCGCTACCGTCGTGAGGACGAGATCGGCACCCCGCTGTGCGTGACCGTCGACTTCGATACGCTCGACGATCAGGCCGTGACGATCCGTGATCGCGACACCATGAACCAGGAGCGTGTGGCGCTCGACAAGGTGGCCGACTACGTGGCCGCCCGCATCGGCGAACACCGTACGCACGTGCCGCTCAAGCCGGTGTCCATGGGCGGCGACGCCTGGCCGGACAGCGTGCACATTCAGGAGGCCGGCGGCCTGTACTAAGCGGCCGCCGCTATGCCGATCGGTGCGAACGGTTTGTGTGATCGCACTGGTCGGCGTTGATCGCATAGTGGCCTGGTCGTGGGAAGCGCCTGCGTGTTCCCCACGGCCATGACATCGCAAGACATCGCATGACATTCGACTGGTGGGGTGCGCCCGGAGGCGCTTCCCGCCAGTTCGTTTCATAGGCGTTTTCTCGCGGACCGCGGGAGACATCCGAGAAAAGGAACCATGGAAGCAGAAGCAACCGTCAGCAGCATTCCCGCCGCCGAGCCCGCCGGGGTGGCCGAGTCCGTCGCGTCCGCCGTGACCATGCCGCCGGTGGACCTTGGCCCCGTTCACGTCGCGACGCCGGTGGTGTTGTCGCCCATGGCGGGTGTGACGAACTGGCCGTTCCGCGTGCTGTGCGAGGAATATGGTCCCGATGGTCTGTATGTGGCCGAGATGATCACGGCGAGGGCGTTGGTGGCGAGGAATCCCAAGGCCCTGCGACTGTGCCGTTTCGCGCCGAGTGAGAAGATCCGCTCCCTGCAGCTGTACGGCGTGAGCCCGTCGATTGTGGAGATGGCGGCTCGCATCGTGGTCGACGAGCATATGGCCGACCATGTGGATCTGAACTTCGGCTGTCCGGTGCCCAAGGTGACTCGTCGGGGTGGCGGTTCCGCGCTGCCGTGGAAGACGGAGCTGTTCCGCGAGATCATCCGCCGCGTGGTGAAGGTGTGCGCTCCGGAGAACATTCCGGTGACCGCAAAGATCCGCGTGGGCATCGACCATGAGCATGAGACGTTCCTCGAGGCCGGCCGCATCGCCCAGGAGGAGGGCTGCGCCGCGGTGACGCTGCATGCGCGCACCACGGCCGAATACTATGGCGGGCATTCCGACTGGAGTCGCATCGGCGAGCTGGTGGATGAACTTGACATTCCCGTGTTCGGCAACGGCGACATCTGGAGCGCCGAGGACGCCCTCGCCATGGTGCGCCAGACCAGTTGCGCCGGTGTGGCTATCGGTAGGGGGTGCCAGGGTCGTCCGTGGCTGTTCGCCGATTTGAAGAACGCCTTCGCCGGTTCGCCTGAGCGGGTGAATCCCACGTTGGGTGAGGTGGGACAGGTGATGATGCGCCACGCGACGCTGCTCACCGAGTTCTACGACGGCGACGAGACCATGGCCGTGCACGATCTGCGCAAGCATGTGGCGTGGTATCTCAAAGGGTTCCCGGTGGGGGGTAGCACGCGCCGAGCGTTCATGGAATGTGAAAACTTGGAGGATGTTCGTCGGCGCATCGACGAGCTCGATCCGAGCATTCCGTTCCCCGAGGCGGCGGAAGGCAAGCCCCGAGGCCGCGTACGCTATGCGAAAAAGGTTCATCTTCCCTACGGATGGCTGGATTCCCAGGAGCTGACCGAGGAACAGCGTCGGGACGTGATCAGCGCGGACCCGTTGGACGCCTCGTACTGATCAAAAGCGCGTACACGCTATAAAATAAACACGTTTAGACGGTAATACTGCGATAGAGTTAGACATAACCGTGAGTGACAGGAGCATACAGTGAGCGACATTGCCCAGGCTGAGAACTTCAGCGATAAGACCCTCATCAAGGTCGTCGGTGTGGGCGGAGCCGGCGGCAACGCGGTGAACCGCATGATCGCGGAGGGCCTGCAGAACGTGGAGTTCGTTGCCATCAATACGGACGCCAAGGATCTGCTGCGTTCCGATGCCGATGTCAAGATCTCCCTTTCCGATGCGTCCAGCCGTGGCCTTGGCGCCGGTGCCGACCCGGAGAAGGGCGCCAAGGCCGCCCAGGACCACCAGTCCGATATCGAAGAGGCGCTCAAGGGCGCCGATATGGTCTTCGTTACCTGTGGCGAGGGCGGTGGCACCGGTACCGGCGCCAGCCCGCTCGTGGCCCGCGCCGCCCGTCAGCAGGGTGCGCTCACCATCGCCGTGGTCACCCGTCCGTTTAGCTTCGAGGGTCCGCGTCGTTCCGCGTCCGCGGATTCCGGCATCGAGAACCTGCGCAAGGAAGTCGACGCCCTGATCATCATCCCGAACGATCGTCTGCTGGACCTGTCCGATCGCTCCGTCAGCGTGATCGACGCCTTCAAGACCGCCGACTCGGCACTGCTCGCCGGCGTGCAGGGCATCACCGATCTGATCACCATGAACTCCTACATCCACGTGGACTTCTCCGATGTCACGGCGATCCTCAAGGACGCCGGCACCGCACTGTTCGGCATCGGTTCCGCGCGGGGAGAGGACCGCGCCAGCCAGGCCGCGGAGATCGCCATCAGCTCCCCGCTGCTCGAGGCCAGCATCGAGGGCGCCCACGGTGCGCTGCTCAACATCGCCGGCCCGACCGACCTCACCCTGCAGGAGGCCAACGAGGCCGCCGAGCTGGTGCGCGAGGCCATCCACCCCGAAGCGCAGATCATCTGGGGTCTGGCGCTCGACGACTCCTATGGCGACGAGGTGCGTGTCACCGTCATCGCCGCCGGCTTCGACGCCAAGAAGGGCGTGGAAAGCTACCGTCCGGCCGACCGCTCCGACGTGAAGGTGCCCCAGCTGCCCGAGCTGCACCTGACCAACGGCGCCGTGCAGTATGCGCAGAAGCCCTCAGGCGAGGACCAGCAGCCGGCGCATAAGGCCGCGGCTCCGGCTCCGGCCCAGCAGGCCGCTCCGCAGCAGCAGCCGATCCAGACTCCCGCGGCTCCGGTGAACCCGGTGCATCAGGCTCCGCAGCAGCAGACCCCGGCCCACACGGCCATGCCGTCGTCCACGACCATGCCGGCCGTTCCGTCATATGACGATGCGACGAACGAGCACGTCGCCGTCCCGCGCACCCCGAGGATCCCCGATTCCGAACTGGGCGATCTGGACATCCCCGACTTCCTGCGCTGATCGATAGTACTGGAGGGTTATCATGGCCGGTTTCATGAAGAACGCGATGACGTATCTCGGCATGGCGGACGTTGTTGACGACGATGACGATGTCGTGCCCGAGGAGACCGTGGTGGACGAGTCTCCCTCGTTCGATTCGGATCGCAGCGTGACGCCGGCCGCTCCCACACCCGCTCCGGCGGCGGCCCCCAGCCGCTCCCGCACCACACCGTTCAAGGGACAGCTCAATCGGATCACCACAATCCACCCCAAGTCCTATGAGGAGGCACAGCTGGTGGGCCGCGCCATCCGCGACGGCGTGCCCGTGGTGCTGAACCTCACCGGCGTGGAGGAAAGCACCGCGTATCGCATCGTGGACTTTTCCGCCGGCGTGGTCTTCGGCGTGCGCGGATCCATCGAACGCGTGACGCCCCGCGTGTTCCTGCTCAGTCCGGCTCAGGTGAACATCAAGGTCGAGGAGACTCCGTCGTCCTCGAACTCCGACATCTTCGGCGCCTGAGCGGCACGAATCCGACCTCGCGGAACATCGAATTCCTAGCTCCCGTCCGTTTCCCATTCGGCGAACGTTCAGGGAGCGCGGGCCGGTCCCTGATACGGTGAAGGCATGAGTTTTGTTGTTCTTCTGCGCCTTCTGCTGAGTTTCCTGATCGACGCCTATATATTCGTGCTGTTTGCACGCATGATTCTCGATTGGGTGCGTGTGTTGGCTCCCCGGTGGTATCCCAGGGGAGTGGTGTATTCCCTGATCGACGTGATCTACCGACTGACCGAGCCGCCGCTGCGATGGCTCCGCCGCTACATCAAGCCGCTGCCGCTCGGCGCGATCTATCTCGATGTGAGCTTTATCGTGCTGTATTTCGCACTGGTGCTGCTGCAGGTGCTGATCTAGGTTCCGGGCCGTGCCGACACGGTCCGGCGCGAGCGCCCATGGCGGGATGCCGAAGGCCTGAATGAGGGGTGGGCGAAGACACCCCCGAAAGCCACGCGCAAATGGCGCAACGCCTAGACAGTCACGGGCTACGTGCTAGCATGGTTCCGATACGTAATTTCATAAGCTCCCTATGAGCTGAGAGTGAGGTTGGGATCTGCAATGGCCCTGTTGACACCGAATGATATTCGTAACCATATTTTCCAGACGGTACGTTTCAAGGAAGGCTACGACATCGACGAGGTCGATGACTTCCTCGATGAGGTTACCGAAACGGTGGAGGCACTGGGAAGTCAGGCTGCCCAGTCGGGTTCCACCCAGTCTCTGGGACCGGATGTGGCCGCGCTGAACGAGAAGATCTCCCAGCTGACCAACGAGAACAGCCAGCTGAAGGACCAGCTGGCCCAGGCCCAGCAGACCGCTCTGGAAGCCAAGACGAATGATTCCGAGCAGGTGCAGGCGCTGGCCAGCCAGAATGCCCAGCTGAAGAGCCAGGTGGATCAGCTCAACGCCCAGATCGACCAGCTGACCGCTCAGTCCGCCAAGAGCGACGGCGCCGCCAGCCAGCTCGAGGCCGAGCGTCGCCGTGCCTCCGAGGCCGCCAACCAGCTGCAGGCCGCCAACGGCCAGATCCAGACCCTGAACGGTCAGCTGCAGTCCGCCAAGCAGCAGATCGCCGCGCTTCAGCAGGCCCAGAACACCGCCAACGGCCAGAACAACGACCAGATCGCCGCGCTGAACCGCGAACTCGAGGCCTCCAAGGCCCGCGAGGAGCAGCTGCGCCAGCAGCTCTCCAAGGTCGAGCCCTCCACCGAGACCGGCAGCCTTCGCAAGATCGCCGGTGCCGGTGCCGGCGCCACCACCGAGCCCGAGCGCGCCACCGCCATGCTCGCCCTGGCCATGCAGCTGCACGACCAGTACGTCGATAAGGGTAAGGCCCAGCGTGACCAGCTCATCGCCGACGGCCAGGCCAAGCACGAGGACGTCATCCAGAAGGCCGACGCCTACTCCAAGCGCATCCACCAGGATGCCGACGCCTACTCGCAGCGCGTGCATACCGAGGCCGACGCTTACGGCAAGAAGACCCGCAACGATGCCGACGTCTACCAGGCCAAGACCCGTAACGAGGCTGACGACTACTCCGCCAAGACCCGCAAGCAGGCCGACGAGTACTCCAAGAAGACCCACTCCGAGGCCGATGCCTACAGCAAGCAGACTCGTACCGCCGCCGAGCAGTACGATGCTCAGGTGCGCAAGGACACCGAGGCCGAGGCCAAGAAGATCCGCGACGTGGCCGACGAGTACGATCACCGCACCCGCAGCGCCGCCGACGACTACGCCCAGCAGGTCAAGGACAAGCTGTACACCGACTCCAAGGTCATCGAGGGCAACATCGAGGGCCTCAAGCAGTTCGAGGCCGAGTACCGTAGCCGCCTGACCGAGTTCCTCGGCCAGCTGACCACGCAGATCTCCGACACGAACAACTACCAGTCCATGCAGGACTTCAACGGCGGCAACCGCTGATCGTTCCCGACTGTATGACTGAGAACACTGTCGCAAGACGGCCGCGTACCCGCGTGGCCGTCTTCGCATGCGTGGCCCTGGTGGCGTTGGTCCTCGACCGCATCACCAAGAACATGGCACTCGCCTCGTTAAATACCGATCATGACATCAGCGTGATTCCCGGACTGCTGTCACTGAGACTGCTGCACAATCCCGGCGCGTCACTGGGCATGGGATCCTCCACCACGTGGCTGATCTCCCTGCTCGCCATCGTTGCGTCGATCGCCCTGCTCGTGGCCGGCGTGATGACCACGGACAAGCGTTGGGCCATCTGCCTCGGCCTCGCGTTCGGCGGCGCCGTCGGCAATCTCATCGACCGTGTCATGTACGCCACCGGGTTCCTCGACGGCAGGGTGGTCGACTTCCTCAACTACGGATGGTCCGTGGGCAACGTGGCCGATATCTGGCTGATGGTCGCCGGTATCGGACTCGTACTGCTCATCGTCCTTTCCGTGCCGTTCCGGCCGACTCGGGAAGGAGCCGCCGACACCGCACCGCACGCATACGACAAGACGGAGGCGCGCTGATGCCCATCGTTCCAGCACCCGACGCCCTGATCGGCAAGCGTTTCGACGTGGCCGTGGCCAAAATGACGGGGGAATCCCGATCCAAGGCCAGCGATCTGATCACGACCGGACAGGTCAAGCTGCTCGGTCGATCCTGCGACCGATCGACCACGCTGCTCGCCGGCGACATGGTCGAATTCGACATCGTCAAGCAGGAGCGTCAACCCGAACCCATCGCCGACGATATGGCTATCGTCTACGAGGACGACGACGTGGTGATTGTCGACAAGCCGGTGGGTGTGGCCGCACATGCGTCCGTGGGATGGACCGGCCCTACCGTGTTGGGCAGTCTGCTGCATCGTGGCGTGCACATCACCGATTACGGCGCCGCAGGACGTCAGGGCATCGTCAGCCGACTCGACGTGGGCACCAGCGGACTCATGCTCGTATGCAAGTCCGAACTCGCCTACAAGGAGATGCGTCGGCAGTTCTCCGAACACGAGGTCATCAAGACATATCATGCCGTCGCGCAGGGAGATCTCGCCCAGGACAAGGCCACCATCGAGGCGCCGATCGGCCGCGCCAAGGTGTCTGATTTCCGGTTCACGGTCACGCCGAGCGGCAAGCCGGCCGTCACGCACTGGGATGTACTCGAACGGTTCGGCGAGGCCACGCTGGCCAAGATCAACTTGGAAACCGGACGCACGCATCAGATCCGCGTGCACTTCTCGTCGATCGGCCATCCGCTGGTGGGTGACCACATGTACGGCGCCAATCCGAAGCTTGCCGAGGAACTGGGACTCGAACGCCAGTGGCTGCACGCCATGGAACTCGACTTCCGGCACCCCCGCACCCGCATCTGGACGCATGTGGCCTCGCGCTATCCGGCCGATCTGCAGCATGCGCTCGACGTGCTGCGCGCGCGTCACGCCAGTCGTACGGACGGTGCGACGGACGATTAGACGAATGGGCCCGATATTCGCAGGGTGACGTAGCCGAGCACGAGCAGACTGAGTACGATGCCGACGATCGCCATCCAGCATCCTCTGGGCCGTAGCCCTGTCAGTCGATTGGGGAGTCGGCATGAGACCACACCGACGATGCCCGTGACCAGTGACAGCAGGCCGCCGGGCACCAGAAACAGACTCAGCAAGGCCACCACTATCATTTCGAGAGCGCCGTAGTCCGTATACGAATTCTGTCGGCGTAATTCCAGGAATAGGCCCGCGACGAACCAGACCGTCAGCATGCATGGTATCGCGGCGGCGAAGGATATGATCGAGCACACGGACCAGGGGCGGGGATTGGGAACCGGAGCGGTGGCGTAGGCGGTCATGCCGGGCTGCTGGGGCAGCGGCTCAGGCGCCACGTACGGTGTGGAGGACGAATGTCGGAAGGGCTGCTCCTCGTTGGACGCACCGGGCATGCCCGTGCTCGGTATGCCGTCCGGCATGCCGTCGTTGTGAATGGGTACTCGCTCGTAGTCGCTTTCGGGAAACGGGGATGGGAAGGCCATGGTCGGTCCTTTCGATGATTGCGTAGTCGTCTCCTGGGAATGGATCGGTCGATCCGAGGCTCCGTCGTCGGAACCGTCCACGCCATCGTCGCCCATGTGCGGACCCGGCCGCAAGAGCGGCCGGCCAATGTGGTCGAACGTGGGAAACGCCTGAAATCACAACGAAAACTGCTACGCCGAGCCCGTGAGGTATGGTGGAATCTATGGCTGAATCGGGAAAGAACTTCGTACAACTGCACAACCATACGCATTACTCGCTGCTCGACGGTGCGTCGAAGATCCCGAATCTAGTGAACCGGGTCAAGGAACTCGGCATGCCGGCCGTGGGCATCACCGACCACGGCAACATGCACGGCGCATACGAGATGTGGAGCACCGCGGTGAAGGCCGGCGTCAAGCCGATCATCGGCATCGAGGCGTACGTGACGCCTGAGACCGCTCGTCAGGACAAGTCCCGCGTGCACTGGGGCACCGAGGCGCAGCGACGCGACGACGTCTCCGGCGGCGGTCTGATCACCCACCTGACCATGTGGGCGGAAACCGACGAGGGACTGGTGAACCTCACCAAGGCCAGCTCCGTGGCCAACCTCGAAGGCCGCGTGATGCGCTACCCGCGTATGGACAAGGAGGTGCTCTCCACCTATTCGAAAGGCGTGATCGCATCCTCCGGCTGCCCGTCCGGCATCATCCAGACCAGGCTGCGACTCGGCCAGTTCGACGAGGCCCTGCGCGCCGCCGGCGAGATGCAGGACATCTTCGGCCGCGACAACTTCTACATCGAACTCATGGACCACGGTCTGAAGATCGAAACGCAGGTGACCAAGGACCTGCTGACCATCGCGAAGAAGCTGAACGCGCCGCTGCTCGCCACCAACGACTCCCATTACGTGCTCGAAGAGGACCGCGGAGCCCAGGACGCCATGCTATGCATCAACTCCGGCAGCCGGCTCGACGACCCCGACCGCTTCAAGTTCGACGGCTCCGGCTACTACATCAAATCCGCCGAGGAGATGCGCGAACTGTTCAAGGAGCTGCCCGAGGCGTGCGACAACACGCTCGAGATCGCCGAACGCTGCAACGTGATGTTCGACGACAACGAGGACGGCGCGTTCATGCCGCAGTTCGACTGCCCCGAAGGCTGGGACGAGACCTCCCTGTTCCTCAAGAAGGTGGAGGAGGGCCTCGAGAAGCGCTACGAGGGCAACGTGCCCGAACATGTGTCCAAGCAGGCCGACTACGAGTGCGGCGTGATCTGCCAGATGCAGTTCCCCGGCTACTTCCTCGTGGTGTCCGACTACATCAACTGGGCCAAGGAGCACGGCATCATGGTGGGGCCGGGCCGAGGCTCCGCCGCAGGCGCCATGGTGGCCTACGCCATGGGCATCACCGAACTCGACCCGCTCGAGCACGGCCTGATCTTCGAGAGGTTCCTCAACCCGGAACGCGTGTCCCTGCCCGATATCGACGTGGACTTCGACCCCGACGGCCGCATGCGCGTGCTCGACTACGTGGCAGACAAGTACGGCCACGACAAGGTGGCCCAGTGCGTGATCTACGGCACCATCAAAACCAAGCAGGCGCTCAAGGACTCCGCGCGCATTATGGGCTACGAGTTCTCCGTGGGCGAGCGCGTGACCAAGGCGCTGCCTCCGGCCGAGACCGGCGGCAAGGACATCAAGCTGCACGACATCTTCGATCCGAACGCCAAACGCTACGCCGAGGCCCGCGAATACCGCGAACTGTACGAATCCGACCCCGACGTCAAGCGCATCACCGAGGAGGCCATGGGCATCGAGGGCCTGATCCGCCAGACCGGTGTGCACGCCTGCGCCACGATCATGGGATCCGAGCCCATCACCAACACGTCGCCGCTCCTGGAACGCACCGACGGCACCGTGACCACCACGTTCGAATACCACACGTGCGAAACGCTCGGCCTGGTCAAGATGGACTTCCTTGGCCTGTCCAACCTTACGGTGATCCGCGACACGCTGCGCAACGTGGAGAACAACGGCAAGGAGCCGATCGACTACACCAAGATCCCGCTGGACGACGAGGAGACCTACAAGCTGCTCTCCCGCGGCGACACGCTCGGCGTGTTCCAGCTCGATGGCGACGGCATGCGATCGCTGCTGCGCACGCTGAAGCCCACCAACTTCAACGATATCTCCGCACTCATCGCCCTGTACCGACCGGGCCCTATGAGCATGGAGTCGCACACCAACTACGCCAAGCGCAAGAACGGACTGCAGAAGATCGAGCCGATCCACCCCGAACTCGACCAGCCGCTCAAGGAGGTGCTCGACGAGACCTACGGTCTGATCATCTACCAAGAGCAGGTGCAGTCCGCCGCGCGAATCCTCGCCGGCTACTCGCTCGGCAAGGCCGACGTGCTGCGACGAGCCATGGGCAAGAAGAAGCCCGAGGTGCTGGCCAAGGAGAAGGTGCCGTTCTTTGCCGGCATGAAGGAACACGGCTACTCCGAGGAGGCCGCCGAAGCCATCTGGGAGATCCTGGTCCCGTTCTCCGGCTACGCGTTCAACAAGGCGCACTCCGCCGCCTACGGACTGATCTCCTATTGGACCGCCTACCTCAAGACCCACTATCCGGTCGAATTCATGGCCGCCCTGCTGCAGGGCGCGTCCACCAACAAGGACAAGACCGCCCTCTACCTCGGCGAAGCCAGGCGCATGGGCATCCAGGTGCTCTCGCCCGACGTCAACGAATCGGTCTACGAATACTCGGCAGTCGGCGACGTCGTGCGATTCGGCCTGGGCGCCATCCGCAACGTCGGCGAGAACGCCGTCAAGGAGATCATCGAGGAACGCAACAGCCCGCGCGGCAAGTACGTGAACTTCATGGACTACATCAAACGCGTGCCGCTCGCCGCCCTCAACCGCAGACTCGTCGAATCGCTGATCAAAGCCGGCGCGTTCGACTCCATCGACCCGAACCGCCGCGCGCTCTTCCAGATCCACGAGACGGCCATCAACCAGATCGTGCCGCTCAAACGCAAGGAGGCCGAAGGACAGTTCGACCTGTTCGCCGACCTCGACGGGGGAGACGACGGCACCGACGACGCGATGGGCGACGCCGACGTGCAGATCCCCGACGTGGAGGAATGGGACAAGAAGACCAAGCTCAACTTCGAACGCGAAATGCTCGGCCTCTACGTCTCCGACCACCCGCTCAGCGGCATGAGCGCCGTGCTCGCCGGCCTGCGCGACATGTCCATCGCCCACCTGATCGACCGCGCCAAAACCATGCCCGACCGTGAGCAGGTGGCGCTCGCCGGCCTGATCACCGGCGTCGACCGACGCGTGTCGAAGAAGGGCAACCCGTGGGCGATCGTCACGATCGAGGATCTGGAAAGCTCCATCCAATGCATGTTCTTCGGCAAGGCGTACGAGTCGGCCGCCGCCGAAATGGCCCTCGACACCGTGGTGCGCATCCGCGGTCAGGTGGAGGTGCGCGACGAGACCGTATCATTGCGCGCCACCGAAATGGAGGTGCCCACGCTCGAGGCGGAGGACGAGCGTTCGCTGGTGATCATGCTGCCCGAGGCGGCCATCGATCATGCCCATGTGGAGCGTCTGGCGGGAATCCTGCACCAGCATCCCGGCTACTGCGAGGTGAAGCTCGCTGTCGTGGACGCCAAGGGCGGGGTGACGATGCTGACGCTCGGTGACGGGTTCCGCGTCAAGCGCGACACGTCGCTGTTCGGCGAGATCAAGACCGTGTTCGGTCCGGCCTGTCTGGCCGCCGCCTGACACATCGCCGCCCGACGGTCCGCCGTCGTATGGGCATATCACATGGTTACAATGGCGCACATGCGTGAAGAGGAAACCATGGAAAACACTGTACGAAACGATGCCGTGACGACCGTGACGGCATCGGACGGCGATGTCGACGCGGTCGGCGGCGCCCCTGCGGACGATCATGTGAAGACCGTCGCCGATCTGTTCGTCGAATGCCTGGTCAACGAGGGCGTCGAGGTGATCTACGGCATCCCCGGCGAGGAGAACATCCCGCTCATGGAGGCCATCGAGCGTGACGGACGCATCCGGTTCGTGCTCACCCGCCACGAGCAGGGCGCCGGATTCATGGCCGCTACGTACGGCCACCTGACCGGCAAGCCCGGCGTGTGCCTAGCCACGCTCGGCCCTGGCGCGCTGAACCTCACCCTGCCGGTGGCGCAGGCGAACGCCAGCACCACGCCACTCGTGGCGATCTGCGCGCAGGGCAGCGTGGGCCGCCTGTACAAGGAGTCGCATCAGATCGTCGACTTGGTGTCGGTGTTCAAGCCACTAACCCAGTGGTCGTCGATGATCATGACGCCGGAATCCACGCCCGAGATGATCCGCAAGGCGTTCTCCCTCTCGCAGCACAACCGTCCGGGCGCCACCTGCCTGGTCCTGCCGGAGGACATCGCGGAGATGCCCGCCCCGGCCGGCGCCAAGCCGCTGCCGCTGCCTAGGCCCACCCATCTCATGCCGGCCGACGACACCATCGACGAGGCCGTGGCGCTGATCCGCGAGGCGAAGCGTCCGGTCATCCTGGCCGGCAACGGCGTCACCCGCGCCCACGCGCAGGACCGTCTGCGCGAACTGGCGGAACTGCTCAACGTACCGGTCGCCACCACGTTCGAAGGCAAGGGCGTGTTCTCCGACAAGCTGCCCAACGCGCTTGGTGTGGTCGGCTTCATGCACAAGGACTACGAGAACTTCGCGTTCGACACGGCCGATCTGATCATCG
The DNA here is from genome assembly GCF_003952005.1 of Bifidobacterium callimiconis. Classification (GTDB taxonomy): domain Bacteria; phylum Actinomycetota; class Actinomycetes; order Actinomycetales; family Bifidobacteriaceae; genus Galliscardovia; species Galliscardovia callimiconis. Next base: position 101,998 of record NZ_QXGJ01000003.1, on the reverse strand, counting down.
CCGTCGGATTCTCGATCCAGCAGTTCGACCCGAAGAAGATCAACCCGAACGACGACAAGACCATCATCCACATCAACACGTTCGTGGAGGATACGGACGCGCACTATTCGACCGCACTCAACATCATGGCTGACATCGACCAGACGCTCGCCGTGCTGATCGGCCGACTGCGGTGGGAGGGCATCACGTTCGGCGACTCGCATCCGGCGATCCGTGAACTGCTCAACCGTGAATACACGTCCTGCGCCGCCGACGATTCGTTCCCGATGAAGCCGCAGCGCATCGTGTACGACACGCGCAGCGCGGTGGAGGACGACGACGTGGTACTCGTCGACACGGGTGCGCTCAAGATGTGGATGGCGCGACTGTACCCCACGTACAAGTCCAACACCTGCGTGATCGACAATTCGCTGTCCACCATGGCGTGGACGCTGCCGGGTGCGGTGGCCGCGTCCATGGCCAATCCGGGCCGTCCCGTACTCGCTGTGATGGGCGACGGCAGCTTCATGATGAACGTGCAGGAGATCGAGACGGCCGTGCGCTGCGGCTGTCGCATGGTGATCCTGGTGTGGGTGGATGAGGCGTACGGTCTGATCAAGTGGAAGATGGACATCCACGACGGCAGCCACGAGTACGTGGACTTCAACAATCCCGACGTGGTGGCGCTCGGCGCGAGCTTCGGTGCGAAGGGTCATGAGATCGAAAGTGCCGAAGAGCTCTATCCGGTGCTGCGTCACGCGCTGCGTTCCGGCAGCGGCGTGGACATCATCGCCTGCCCGGTGGACTATCGCGAGAACATGCGACTCATCGAAAAGCTCGGCGACATCGACTTCTCCGGCTGATTCTTCGTCCGATTCCGCGGCTGAGACACGTTCCGCCGCTTCTCCATCCTCGGGTCTACGATGGTCCGGTTGACTGCACGAACGGGCCATACGGATGATACGGACGAGGAAGGAGCGGTGGCGAATGAGCGCTGACGGTGTCGAAACGAAGACGGGCGGCAGGGTCGTCGGACGGGCGTTCCGTGCGGCGTTCCCACTGACCGTGCCGATCGCCGCGGGATTCCTGTTCCTCGGCTGCTCATATGGATTGCTCATGCACGCCAAGGGATTCGCGTTCCTCTACCCGGTGTGCATGGCGTACTTCATCTTCGCCGGCTCGATGGAATTCGTCACTGTGAACCTGCTGCTCAGCGCGTTCAATCCGATCGTCGCGTTCATGTTGTCGCTCATGGTCAACGCGCGACACCTGTTCTATGGTCTGTCGATGCTCGGCAAGTACAAGAACATGGGATGGAAGAAGCCGTATCTGATCTTCGCGATGTGCGACGAGAGCTTTGCCATCAATTCGAGCGCGAAGATCCCGGCAGACGTGGACCGCGGATGGTTCATGTTGTTCGTGAACCTGCTCAACCGGTGGTATTGGATCGCCGGCACGGCGCTCGGCTGGCTGGTCGGCGGACTGCTGCCGATCAGCACGCGCGGCATCGAGTTCGTGCTCACCGCGCTGTTCCTGGTGATCTTCCTCGATCAGTGGATGGGCACAAAGGGCGCAATGCGCGCCCACATGCCTGCGATGATCGGCGTGCTCGCGTCGGCCGTGTGCCTGGCGCTGCTTGGCCCGGACAATTTCATGATTCCGTCCCTGGTCTCCATGCTCGTGCTGTTCGTGGTGCTGCGGCCGTGGCTGGATGAGCTCAAGACCGGCGACGGTGTGAATCATGACAATCCCGACCATGGCAATCCTGCCGATGACAATGTGGAGGTGACGGCATGACCATGACCATATGGCAGAGCGTGATCACCATCGCCGTGGTGGCGATCGGTACGATGATCACCCGATTCCTGCCGTTCATCGTCTTCCCCGAGTCCAAGCAGCCGCCGCGTTTCATCGAGTATCTGGGACGCGTTCTGCCCTTCGCCATGACTGGTCTGCTCGTCGTGTACTCGCTCAAGGACGTGTCGCCCATGACCGGCAGCCACGGGATCCCCGAGCTCATCGCCATGGCCGTGATCGTGGCCCTGCACGCGTGGAAGCGCAATATGCTGCTTTCGATCGCCGGCGGCACCATCCTTTACATGGTTCTCGTCCAGCTCGTCTTTGTATAGGCGGTGAAGGCCCACGCAGCTTATTATCGAGTCAGGAAATTCTCGACTAACGCGATCATGGTGTCTTTCTCCGTTGGGGCGGATAGGGCGATCATCAATGTCATGGCGGTGAGAGCATTGCCTTCCACCAGAAGTTTGTCGCCATCCCGTAGGATGCCGTTCCGGTCGAGGAAGTAGATGAACAGTGCGGCGGCACAACGTTTGTTGCCGTCCGAGAATGGATGGTCCTTGACGATCTGATACAGCAGGTTCGCCGCTTTGCATTGCATTGACCGGTACAGTTCTTCTCCGGAGAATGTTTGATACAGTCCGGTGACGATACCCTGGAACGAGCCGTTGCGCTCACGGCCGAACAGATCGGACTGCGTATAGAACGGCATTGATCTAACGAATGACATGGCATCCTCATAGGTGAGACGCCAATGGGATTCATCGCCCTTGGGGGAGAGAATCTCCCCGGTGTCATATTCGTTGAGCAGTTCAAGACTGGGCAGATACTGATTGAGGATTTCCGCGGTCCCGGCGATTTCCGGTTCGCTGGAGCGTTGCAGTACCTTGACCACGGTTCGAAGCGCGTCGAGACGCTGCCGATTGATGGTGTAGCCTTCGATCAGGTGCTGTTTGAGTACAGAATTCGCCCAGCGACGGAAATACACGCCCTCCTTCGACTTCACGCGGTATCCGACGGAAAGGATCATGTCGAGGTTATAGTGCGCGACCTGCCTTTCCACGATTCTGTCTCCTTCGTTGTGAACTAGTGCAAAATTTGCACTAGTTGGAAGGCCTTGCAATTCCTCGGTTTGTGCGTTTTTGATATGTCGTCGGATGGTCGTCACGTCGCGTCCGAACAGCAGCGCCATCTGCTGTTGCGTCAGCCATACGGTATCTTGATCGACTTTCACGTCAAGGTGCACGGTGTGATCCGCGCTTTCGTAGAGTTCGATCTGCTGCTTCAGCTCCTCGGTGGTCATGAATTGCTCCTTCGCATGGTTCTCCTAGACGCTGCCGGCTCCCGTTTTGGCCTTCCGTGGCGGTAACGCAAGCGGTATCCGGCGGCGATACGTATATAGAATATGTGTTCTATAGAATATCAGATATTTTGTTCTCTGTCGAACTAATGTACTAAATAGTATTTTGTCCTATTGCGGCGATTCGTCAACCCGGCCATTGTCTGTCGGGTTAGTGGGAAAGTTGTTCGCCTGTCGATAAATCGGCCCGAAACGGGAAATCCGACGGACATAAACTTCCTTGCGACGTTATTGTTAGCGGTCACTGGAAAAAGAGGCGAAGTATGAGCAGTGGCAAGTCGATGTTGGTCAGCGAAATGGTGGGGGAGTTCATCGAGCCGAATCCGCATCTGAGGGTGGAGGCGTTCGACGGATCCGCATTCGGTCCGGAGGATGCCGATCTGGTGGTCAAGGTCACCTCGCCGAACGCCATCTACCAGCTGCTGATGCACCCCAACGAGATCGGTGCCGTACGCGCCTACGTGCTCGGCGACTTCGACATCAAGGGCATCGATTACGCCGACCCGTACCCCGAACTGCGCAAGCTGCTGTCCCTCGCCCCCTACGTGAAGAAGCCCACGCCGGCCGCCGTGGCCAAGGTCGCCGCGGCCATCCTGTCCCACGGTCTGCACCGCCCGCCAGTGCCCCAGACCGAAGGCCCGTCCAAGTTCGCGCGCATCAAGTCCGGCCTCCTGCCGCATACCGAGAAGGCGGACTCCGAAACCGTGAGCTACCACTACGACCAGTCCAACGAGTTCTACGCCGACTTCCTCGGCCCCTCCATGACCTACACATGCGCCGTGTTCGACAACGAGAACATGAGCCTCGAGGACGCGCAGGCCAACAAGCTGCGCCTCATCCTCGACAAGCTGGGCCTCAAGCCCGGCGAGCGCCTGCTCGACATCGGCTGCGGCTGGGGTTCCATGGTCATCACTGCCGCCCGCCGCGGCATCAAGGCGCTCGGCGTCACCCTGTCCAAGGAACAGGCCGCCTACGCGCAGGAATGGATCCGCCGCGAAGGACTCGAGGACCTGGCCGAGGTGCGCGTGCAGGACTACCGCGACGTGCCCGAACACGACTTCGATGGCATCTGCTCGATCGGCATGATGGAGCACGTGGGCGTGAAGAACTACCAGAGCTACTTCGAGGAGATGTTCCGCCTACTCAAGCCCATGGGCCGCCTGCTCAACCACCAGATCACCATCAGCCACGACCGTCCGGACGGCAAGCCCGGCACCGACGAATTCCTCGACCGCTACATCTTCCCCGACGGCGACCTCGGCGCCCCCGGATTCATCGAATCGTGCATCCATGACGCCGGATTCAACGTGGTGCATCAGGAGAACCTGCGCCAGCATTACGCGCTCACCCTGCACCACTGGAACCACAACCTCTCCGAGCACTGGGACGATGCCGTCAGGCAGGTCGGCTTCGAACGCGCCAAGGTGTGGGGCCTGTACATGGCCGCATGCTCGCTCAACTTTGAGATCGACGGCATCCAGATCCACCAGTTCCTCGCCGTCCGTCCCGACCGCGTGGGCCATCCCGACGGCAAGTGGTACCCCCTGCGCCAGTGGTGGAAGGCGTGACGGTCTGATTGGGAAGCTTAGGTTCTTCCTTGCTTAAGCTCGCTATTGCGATGAATCTGGTGGCTCCCCTCAGTCACACGTTGCGTGACAGCTCCCCTCAGAGAGGGGAGCCATAGATCTCGTCCCCAGAAGTTCGGCTCCCCTCTCTGAGGGGAGCTGTCTGTGCAGCAGACTGAGGGGAGCGAGTGCCCCGACGGCTATTGGGGAACTAATCCTCCTCGTGCCAGTGGGGGTTCTGGCCGAAGGTGTAGCCCTCGGGATTGTCCATCGCGGCGATGTCCCTCATATCCTGCTCGTCAAGCTCAAAGCCGGTCAGATCGAGGTTCGCACGCTGACGCTCGCGGTTCATCGACTTCGGAATCGCCACATCACCCAGCTGCAGATGCCAGCGCAGGATCACGGCAACGGGGGAGACGCCGTGCTTCTCGGCGATGCGCGTGATATCCGGGTCCTTCAGCATCTGGTTGGCGCGTCCCAGCGGGCTCCACGCCTCGGTGATGATGCCGTGCGCGTCGTCGTAGGCGCGCTGCTCGCGCTGCTGGAAGAACGGATGCAGCTCCACCTGATTGACGGCCGGGGTGACGCCCGTGGCGCGAATCAGCAGATCGATATGCCCGGGCAGGAAGTTGCTCACGCCGATGTGCTTCACGATGCCCTGCTTCTGCGCGTCGACCAGCGCCTGCCACGCCTCCACGAACTGTCCCTGTGACGGGTTCGGCCAGTGGATCAGATACAGGTCGATGTAGTCGAGGCCCATGCGCGCCACCGACTCCTCGATGGTCGCGCGTGCCTGATCGTACTGATGATGACGTCCGGGCAGCTTCGACGCGACGATGATGTTCTCGCGCGGCACCTCGGATTCGCGGATCGCCTTGCCGACCACGCCCTCGTTCTCGTAGTTGAACGCCGAGTCGATCAGACGATAGCCGACCTCGAGTGCCGACTTGATCGCCTCCACGCCCGCGAATCCATTGACCTTGTATGTGCCGAATCCGATGGCCGGCAGCTCCAGTCCGTCATGTGCCCTGCGCGCGGGAATCGCCGGCGGCTCCATCAATGCCATGATCGCTCCTTCGAATAGTGATAGATGGTGATGTACCGCGTTTGTGTATCGGTACACCTCACCTTGTACTCTACGCCTGCGAGGAACCAGACCCGAAACACTCCGGAAAATCCGGTTTCTCCGAACTGTGAGACGATCGGCGGAAAAGTGCGGTTTTCGTCACAACCGGTTTCTACCATCGGGAACATGGCAGAGAATATTATGCGAATCATCGACCTTCGTGGTCAGAAACTGTCCCGTGCCGAGCTGCTGGCCGCGATGCCGCGCGCCGCCATGGGCACCTCCGAGGCCACCGATCTGGTGCGCCCGATCCTCGACGACGTCAAGGAGCGCGGTGCCGCCGCCCTGCGTGACTTCGAGGAGAAGTTCGACCACGTGCGTCCCGCCAACCTGCGTGTACCCAAGGAGGCCATCCAGGCCGCGCTGACGACGCTCGACCCCGAAGTGCGTGCCGCCATCGAGGAGTCCGTGCGCCGTGCCCGCGCCGTGGCCGCCAATCAGGTGCCCAAGGACTTCCACACCGATCTCGCCCCCGGCGCCCGCGTGGCCGAACGCTGGATCCCGATCCAGCGCGTGGGCCTGTACGTGCCCGGCGGCAAGGCCGTGTACCCGAGCTCGGTGATCATGAACGCCGTGCCGGCACAGGCCGCTGGCGTCGAATCGCTCGCCATCGCCACCCCGCCGGCCCGTGACAACGAGGAGGGTCTGCCGAACAAGACCATCCTCGCCACCTGCGCCATCCTCGGCGTGGACGAGGTGTACGCCGTCGGCGGCGCCCAGGCCATCGCCATGTTCGCTTACGGCGCCAAGGGCTCCGAGCCGCAGGACGGCGACGTGCTGTGCGATCCGGTCGACAAGATCACCGGCCCTGGCAACATCTTCGTGGCCACCGCCAAGTCCCTCGTCTCCGCCTTCGTGGGCATCGACGCGGTCGCCGGCCCCACCGAGATCGGCATCATCGCCGACAAGGACGCCAACCCGAGCCTGCTGGCCGCCGACCTCATCGGTCAGGCCGAGCACGACGAGCTCGCCGGCTCCGTGCTGTTCACCGACTCCGAGGAGCTCGCCGCCAAGGTGCAGGAGAACCTCAACTACCGCGTGCCGCGCACCGAGCACGCCGAACGCGTGCACACGTCCCTGTCCGGCACCCAGTCCGCCATCGTGCTCACCGACGGACTCGATCAGTCCATCGACGCCGCCAACGCGTACGCCGCCGAACACCTTGAGATCCAGACCGCCAACGCGGACGAGGTCGTCAAGCGCATCAAGAACGCCGGCGCCATCTTCCGCGGACCGTACTCGCCGGTCCCGCTGGGCGACTACATGTCCGGCTCCAACCACGTGCTGCCCACCGGCGGTACCGCCCGCTTCGCCGCCGGCCTCGGCGTGCACACCTTCATGAAGCCGGTCGAGGTCATCGAATACGACGAGGAGGGCCTCAAGGAGCTCGCCGCGCGCATCAACGCCTTCGCCGTCTCCGAGGATCTGCCCGCCCACGGCGAATGCGTGCTCAGCCGCTTCGTCAAGGACCCGTACGATAAGGTGACTCTGGACGCCCAGGAGAAGGAAGCAGGACTCAAATGAGCATTCCGGCAAACCTGCCGCTGCGCAACGATCTGAAGGGGGAGGAGCCGTACGGCGCCCCCCAGCTCGACGTTCCCGTCTGCCTCAACGTGAATGAGAACCCGTACCCGCCGGCACCCGACGTGGTTGACACCATCGCCCAGCGCGTGCGCGAGATCGCCCCCACGCTCAACCGCTATCCGGATCGCGAGCACATCGCCCTGCGCAAGGCGTTCAGCGACTACCTCGCCAAGGAGTCCGGCACCCGTCTCGCCGTCGAACAGCTGTGGGGCGCCAACGGCTCCAACGAGATCATGCTGCAGCTGTTCCAGGCGTTCGGCGGACCGGGCCGCAAGGCACTGAGCTTCACGCCCACCTACTCCATGTACCCGGAGTACGCGCGCGACACGTTCACCGAATGGGTCACCGTGCCGCGCAACGACGACTTCACGATCGACATGGACGCCGCCATCGAGGCCATCCGGACCGTCAAGCCCGCCATGGTGCTCGTCACCAGCCCGAACAACCCCACCGGCACGCCGCTGCCGATGGACCAGACCAAGGCCCTGCTCGCCGCATGCGAACAGGCTGACGTCGACGGTGCGGACGAGGGCGTGCACCCGATCCTCGTGGTGGATGAGGCCTACGTGGAGTTCCGCACGCCCGGCGTGCCCTCCGCCGTCAGTCTGGTCAACGAGCATCCGAACCTGGCCGTCAGCCGCACTATGAGCAAGGCGTTCGCCTACGCCGGCGCGCGCGTCGGCTACATCGCCGCCAATCAGGGCATCATCGACTCCATGCGCATCGTGCGCATGCCGTACCACCTGAGCGCCGTCACCCAGGCCGCCGCACTGGCCGCACTGGAGCACACCGACGAACAGCTCAGCACGGTCGCCCACCTGCGCGAGACCCGCGAGGCCACCGCCGAATGGCTCGCCTCGCTCACCTACAAGGGCCGCAACCTGACCGTGGCGCACTCGGAATCGAACTTCGTGTACTTCGGCACGTTCGATGACCGCGACTTCATCTTCAACGAGTTGCTCAAGCGCGGCGTGCTCATCCGCGACGTCGGCCACGAAGGCTGGCTGCGCGTGTGCATGGGCACCGACGAGGAGATGGCCGCGTTCCGCAAGGCGTTCCTCGAAGTGCTCGACGAGGCCCAGAAGGCCTGAAAGGAGTCATCACTCATGGCAAGAACCGCCACGATCAAACGTGAGACCAGCGAATCCCGCATCGAGCTGTCGCTGAATCTCGACGGCACCGGAAAGACCAACATCGACACCTCCGTGCCCTTCTACAACCATATGATGACCGCGCTCGGCAAGCATTCGCTCATCGACCTCGACATCAAGGCCCACGGCGACACCGACATCGACGTGCACCACACCGTCGAGGACACGGCCATCGTGTTCGGCGAGGCCCTGAAGCAGGCGCTCGGCGACAAGCGCGGCATTCGTCGATTCGCCGACGCCACCGTGCCGCTCGACGAGGCGCTGGCCAAGGCCGTGATCGACATCTCGGGCCGTCCGTACGCCGTGTGCACCGGCGAACCGGAAGGTTTTGAATACGCGATGATCGGCGGCCACTTCACCGGCTCCATGGTCCGTCATGTCATGGAATCCATCGCGTTCCACGCCGGACTGTGCCTGCACCTGCAGCTGATTGCCGGCCGCGACCCGCACCACATCGCCGAAGCCGAATTCAAGGCCGTGGCACGCGCCCTGCGCTTCGCCATCGAACCGGATCCGCGCATCCAGGGGCTCATCCCCAGCACCAAGGGGTCGCTATGAGCGACGAGACCACCCCGAACACGCCGAACGACAACGCCGGCGACGACCAGAACGCGAATCGCGATCCCGACTCGCTGAGCGACGAGGAGATCAACGCCGCGCTGGCCGGATTCGAGGACGAGCTGAACGGTCTGGGCAATGACATCGGCGACTTCGACGACGAGCTCCAGGGACTGCTGGGCAACAAGGCCAAGGCCGCGGTGCTCATCACCCAGCTGAGCGCGCCCGACCTGCTCGCCGCGTTCTGCCAGCTCTCCGACATCTCCGCGCACTGCGTGGGATCGGACCAGGGCGCCATCGCCGTATTGCGCAACATGGACGGTGACGGCCCCGAAACCGCGGCACGCGACCTGACCACCGTGGTCTCCGGACTGTCGGTGGTGTTGGCCGTCAACCGCGCCGACAAGCTCGAGGCCACGCTGTGGGTGAACGGCAAGCCCGGCAACCAGTTCGCGCCGCCCGTGCTGTTCATGTCCACGCCGTCGTTCGTGGAGGATCTGCTCATCGGCACCAGCAGCATCGACGACGTTCGCGCCGCCGGCTACCAGATCGTCGACGCGGGCGACTATGACCGTGCGACCGCGCTGCAGGTGATCGCCAAGCACACGAAATTCGGTCGCGGCGGATCCACTCGAAACTCCAGCGTGAAATAAGCACGCCACGACGTACGGGATCCGATGGGAAAGCCATCGGATCCCGACAATGCTGCAATGCAGAAAGGCTTGAAATGACATCGGTTGTTGTCTTCGACTACGGATTCGGCAACGTGCGCTCCATGGTGCGTGCTCTGGCGAACCTCGACATCGACGTGACCCTGACCAGCGACTACAAGCAGGCCATGGAGGCCGACGGCCTCGTGGTGCCTGGCGTGGGTGCGTTCGCCGCCTGCGTGGAGGGACTCAAGACCGTGGGCGGCGACCGTGTGGTGCGTGAACGCCTCGAGGCCGGCCGTCCCGTGCTCGGCGTATGCGTGGGCCTGCAGGTCATGTTCGAAAGCGGCGTCGAAGGCGGCACCCCCGCCGACGGCCTCGGCTACATCGGGGGAGTGGTGGAATCGCTCGATGCCGACGTGGTGCCGCATATGGGCTGGAACACCGTGGACGCCGCAGAAGGTTCGACGCTGCTGCACGGACTGGAGAACGAACGCTTCTACTTCGTCCACTCCTACGCCGTGTCCCACCCCACACCCGATGGCGTGAACGCCTCGGTGATCGCCGGAAACCCGGATACGAAGTTCACGTGGTGCGAGTACGGCCGCAGCCGTTTCGTCGCCGCCGTGGAGAAGGGCGCGCTCAGTGCCACCCAGTTCCATCCGGAGAAGTCCGCCGACGCGGGCGCCCAGCTGCTGCGCAACTGGATCGCCACCTTCTGACCCATCACCATGGCCTTCCCCTTGAGGGGAAGGTGGCCGGCATTAGCCGGTCGGATGAGGTGCCCGACACGACGCGTTCCATAATCGCCACGCCCGTTGCCACCTCCATCACCATCATCCTCATCATCTCCGATGAAAGGAAACCATCATGCTTACCCTTCTTCCCGCCGTCGACGTGCGTGACGGCAAGGCCGTGCGCCTGCGTCAGGGCGAATCCGGCTCCGAAACCGACTACGGCAGCCCGCTCGAGGCAGCCCGCACCTGGGTCGAATCCGGTGCGAAGTGGATCCACCTCGTAGACCTCGACGCCGCATTCGGCACCGGCAACAACCGTGAACAGCTGCGCGGCATCGTCGGCGAGCTCGGCGACAAGGTGAACATCGAAATGAGCGGCGGCGTGCGTGACGACGCCTCGCTGGATGCCGCCCTCGAGGCCGGTGCAGCCCGCGTGAACATCGGCACCGCCGCGCTGGAGAACCCGGAGTGGACCGCCGAAGTCATCAGGAAGTACGGCGACCGTGTGGCCGTCGGCCTCGACGTGCGCGGCCACACGCTGGCCGCCCGCGGCTGGGTCAAGGAAGGCGGCGACCTGTTCGAGACCATGAAGTTCCTCGACTCGGTCGGCTGCTCCCGCTACGTGGTCACTGACGTGGCTCGCGACGGCATGATGAGCGGTCCGAACATCGAACTGCTGCGCGAGGTGGCCGAACGCACCGACGCCAAGGTGACCGCCTCCGGTGGCATCTCCAGCCTCGACGACCTGCGTGCCATCAAGACGCTCGACGCTCTGGGCGTCGACTCCGCCATCCTCGGCAAGTCCCTCTACGCCCGCGCCTTCACCCTGGAGGAAGCCCTCGAAGTCGCCAACGCGTAACAGGGCGACAGAGGATCCGGAATCGGGGGATTGGAATCGCCTGCGGCGATACAGTGCTGTGTTTCGCTACCGCGAAACGGGTCACCTCATCCGACCGGCTACGCCGGTCACCTTCCCCTCAAGGGGAAGGCGACATAATGCCTTTCAGCTGAACCGGCAACCAGCCGGCTTCCCCTTGAGGGGAAGCTGTCGGCGCAGCCGACTGATGAGGTGACCAGTCGACGACAGTCGACACGACACGGCATCGCCGCGGGCGATTCCTATATTCGCCAGCTCACATACAAACAGGGGTGGTGCAGGCTCGCATGAGCCGCACCACCCCGTTCGCTATCTAGGCCCTTACCACCTCAGTCTCGGCGATGTCGCCATCCCTCCGCTACTTCGCGCAGGGCAGATGGCCGGACTTGATCGCGGCCATGAAGACCTTGTAGTCCTCCTCGTTCTGATCGGCGTACTCCTTGGCGAACGTGATGATCGCGTCGTCGAAGTTCGTCTCTTCACCCATATAGCCGTCGATGGCGATGGCGTCACCGGTGCGCGCATGCGCGTGGGCCAGCGCCCAGGCACTCATACGGGCCGTGTTGATGATGCCCTCCTTGCCGGCATTGTCCAAGTCGATCGAACCCTTGCCGTTCCACAGCTGACGCACGTAATAGTCCTTGCGCAGGCCATCGCGCGTAGTCATACTCGTCCAGCCGAGCAGCACGTCCGCCGTGGTCTGGATCAGCTTCTGCCCCTGCACCACGCGCTCGCCATGCGTGGCATACCGGCTCGTGCCCACGAACCGTTCCAGCACCGAGGCCTCCGCCTCCTTGATCTGCAGCACCAGCGCATCGTCCACGTCGCGGCCACTGAGCAACAGCACCCACACGCGCGTGCCCACGGAACCCACGCCCACCACCTTGCGGGCGGCGTCATGATAACGGTGATACGAGTCCAGCACGCGCAGACGATCGTGATACAGGTTCTCACGATACCCCTCGAACAACGTCTTGATCGTCTCGTCCAACGGACCCTCATGATCGTATCCGGTGAGCTTGTCGATCGGCACGAGCTCCGGCGGCATCCAACGGAATCTCGGCTCGCCGTTCTTCATGTACGCGAACTTCTGCGCCGCATGGTTCGAATCCATCGACACGGCCTTGACCACCGTGCGGCGCAGCGTCTTACTGGGCATGCCGTTGCGTTCGAAGTCCTGAATCGTCTTGGCCACATCCAGATGCGCATACCAGATGTCCAGATTGTCCATCTGCGCGAACTCGTGCATCGCCTCATGGTAGGCGCGCACGCACTCCGACACCGCACGACGTCTCGTCTCCGTATCGAATCCACGATCGCGCGCGCAGATCTCCACGCTCGTCACCAAGCGTTTCACATCCCACTCCCACGGACCGGGCAGCGTCTCGTCGAAATCGTTCACGTCGAACACCAGATGCTGGGTAGGGGACATGAAGATGCCGAAATTCGCGATATGCGCGTCGCCCACGCACTGCACGGGAATACCGCTGATCGGCGTCGTCGCCAGATCCGAAGCCATGATCAGCGCCGTACCACGGTAGAACGTGAACGGCGAAACGCTCATCCGCGCGTAGCGCAGCGGAATCAACTCCTGCACACGTGCCGCCGACTGCTCCTCCAGCAGCTCGATCTTCTCCTCACGGCCGGGCTTCACCGTCCACGCGGCGTGCGACGAACGAGGCGCGTTCTTGCGCGCCGCCACGCCCGCGGCCCGCCGATCCTCCGGATTATCGGCCTGATGCCAGTCGAGAACTATCGGCGGTTGTGCCTGTGTGCCAGTCGAATCGGCCATGAGCGGTATTATCCCCAATCTTCCACATCGAAACAGCGAAACAATTCCTCCACTACAATACGCGCCCGATCCTCCCCACAACGTCGGTTTGCCGATCGTTGAGTAATTTTTCCTTCCCGCATACGGAATTCAGCCGCCGTTCACACGACGATGTGACGAAGTTCATAGTCGATCTGATGAACACCGACCGTATTCTCATCATGTGGTCGATATAGTGAGAAATATGAGCGAAGAGCACAATGAAGTCAACAACACGATCGGACGGGAATCGACGGTGGTTCCCGGACGGTTCGGAGAGCCATTCGCCATCGACGACGAACACGTACTCGTATCACGCGGTGACGGTACAGCCGTGCGTTCACGTCCACTGTTCCTCTGCCTGCACGGGTGGGGCGCCAACGAGGAAGACGCCGAAGACCTGATCCAGATGGTCGCGCCGCTCAGCGACTACGTCGCCCTGCGCGGACCCTACACGCTTGAGGAGCCGAAAGGCACCTACATTCCCGGCGCATACGCGTGGTTCCACGACAACATCATCAGCGGCGACGACCTCGACTACGACGCCTACGCCGCCGCCAAGGCCGTCGACGACTGGGTGACCACGCACGTGCCGGACGATCGCGACGTCGTGCCGATCGGATTCTCACAAGGCGGCACCATCGCCGTCCACCTGCTGCGCATCCACCCCGAACGCTACCGTGCGGCCGTCTCCTTCTCCGGCTATCTCGCCCCCGGACGCGTGCCCGGCACCGCCCCCGCCGACGACCGGCTCACCGAACTCGATCGGCCCGTGTACTACTGCTACGGCAAAAAAGAGTCCGTCGTCCCCAAATACGAGCTCTACGCCTGCGCCGCATGGCTCGAGGAACACACCTGGCTCAACACCAAGAGCTACCGCAACCTCGACCACGCGGTGAATCTCGACGAATTCAACGACGTCCGCGACTGGCTCATCACCAACGATCTCGCCTCCGGAGTCATGTAAGCTCACAGCGTCGCGCGATCGTCTCACCATGTGACACGCGCGACGTTCTGTTAACGCGTTGCGAAACAAACCCATGGGACCATGGCCCCTATGGACAGACAGCAAGAGTTTGCTTTGCGCACGGTCGAGGAACGCGACGTGCGCTTTATTCGTTTGTGGTTCACCGACGTTCTCGGCACCCTCAAATCCGTGGCCATCGCTCCCGCCGAGCTCGAAGCCGCGTTCGAGGAAGGCCTCGGATTCGACGGATCGGCCATCGAAGGCCTCACCCGTGTCTCCGAAGACGACATGATCGTCAAGCCCGACCCCTCCACCTTCCAGATCCTGCCCTGGCGCGGCGGCCCGCAGGGCACCGCCCGCATGTTCTGCGACGTGCTCACCCCCGAAGGCGAGCCCAGCATGGGCGACCCGCGCTACGTGCTCAAGCGCACCCTCGCCAAGGCCAAGGAAAAAGGCTTCACCTTCTACATCCACCCCGAAATCGAGTTCTACCTCTTCGAACAGCAGGATGACTGGTCGCAGGCCCCCAAGCCCGTCGACGAAGGCGGCTACTTCGATCACGTGCCGCGCAGCCCAGGCATGGACTTCCGCCGTGCCACCGTGAACATGCTCGAACAGATGGGCATCTCCGTCGAGTACTCCCACCACGAGGCCGGCCCCGGCCAGAACGAGATCGACCTGCGCTACGCAGACGCCCTCACCATGGCCGACAACATCATGACCTTCCGCACCGTCGTCAAGGAAATCTCCCTCGAACGCGGCATCCACGCGAGCTTCATGCCCAAACCGCTCGCCGACCACCCCGGCTCCGGCATGCACACCCACCTCAGCCTCTTCGAAGGCGACGCCAACGCCTTCTACGAGGCCGGTCAGGAGTTCAACATGTCGCTCACCGCGCGCCAGTTCGCCGCCGGCATCCTCCACCATGCCGCCGAAATCACCGCCGTGTGCGACCAGTTCGTCAACTCCTACAAGCGCCTCTGGGGCGGCAACGAAGCCCCCAGCTACATCTGCTGGGGTCACAACAACCGCTCCGCCCTCCTCCGCGTGCCGCAGTACAAGCCCGGCAAAGGCAACTCCTCCCGTATGGAATTCCGCGCCCTCGACCCCGTCACCAACCCGTACCTCGCCTACTCCCTCCTCCTCGCCGCCGGCCTCGACGGCATCGAGAAGCAGATGACCCTCGGCGAGCCCACGAGTGACGACGTCTGGGAGCTCACCGACGAGGAACGTCAGGCCATGGGCATCCAGCCCCTCCCCGACTCCCTCGACACCGCCCTCAAGATCATGTCCAAATCCGACTTCGTCGCCGACGTCCTCGGAGAACACGTCTTCCGCTACTTCCTCCGCAACAAGCGCAAGGAATGGGACGACTACCGCATGCAGGTTACTCCCTACGAGCTCAAGCACTACCTCCCTCGCCTCTAGGGCAAAAACGAACACCACGGAGCGTTATCGGTTGGCCAGAGAGTTCGACGTACCGTCGTACGCCTTCACTCTCTGGCCAACCGATACCGCACGCGTGGTGTTCGTTTTTTACTAATTAAGGGTGTTTCGCTTCCGCGGCGCCGATACCGCACGCGTGGAGCGATTTTTATGCTGGGAGCATTGAACCCTCACCTTTTTCCTTCCCCTTGAGGGGAAGGTGGGCGGCGCAGCCGGTCGGATGAGGTGACTCCTCCCACAGTGCAAGGCATATGAAGGCAACTGTGGTGAATCTCACGGCAACGAGAGTGGCGCCGAAACGACTTCGCGGCCTAGGGTGGATGTGTTCGTAGGAAGAAACACCATTTCACCCATTGAGGATAGAGAGTCCCAGCATGTCTTCTGATCAGACACAGGAAACCGCCAATCATCCCACCACCCCGGAAGCGGCCACCGCGGCGGCAGCGGCCGCAGCAACAGCCGCCGCAGCCGCAGCAACGGCAGCGGCCACGGCAGCCGACGCGGCCAACAGCGCCGCCACCACGGCCGCCACCGCCAGCGCGGCCACGGCAGCGCCCCAGACCGCCGCATCCCCGCTGCTGACCGCCGCCCCCAAGCTCGATCCGCTGTTCCCCGGCAACATCTTCGTCAGCACCGTGCTCGACGCGCTCAACAGCAAGAAGACCATGACCGGCAACCTGGTCAGCAAATACATGCAGCGCGCCATCATGGCCGGCCTGTTCGTCGGCATCTTCTTCACCGCATTCTTCGTCATCTCAGCCACGTTCGCCGCGGCCGGCCCCGGCATGGCACTCGCCGGCAAGGTACTCGGCGCCTGCACGTTCGGCTGGGCGCTCGTCCTGATCTACTACACCAACTCCGAACTGCTTACCTCCAACATGATGATCGTGTCGATCGGCGTCTACCACCACCGCATCGGCGCCCTACGCAGCCTGTACATCCTCGGCCTATGCCTGATCGGTAACCTGATCGGCGGCCTCATCGTCGCGATCCTCATGCGCGGAGCCACCATCATCAGCGGCGACGTCTTCACGATCATGTCCACCGCGGTGGCCACCAAGACCGGATACCTCGCCCAAGGCATGCCGGGCATCATCGACCTGTTCGTCCGCGGCATCTTCTGCAACTTCTGCATCAACATCGCCATGCTCATGTGCTACAACGGCAAGCTCGTCAACGACTTCACCAAATGCATCATCATGATGGTGGCCGTCTTCGTGTTCGCCTACCTCGGCTTCGAACACTCCGTGGCCGACTCCGTGCTGTTCCTCATCATGGGACTGTTCGGCGTGGGCGACCCGCTCACGGAAGTGGCCGCGATCATCGTCGTCATTCTCGGCAACTTCGTCGGCGGCGGCCTGCTCATCGGCATCAACTTCGCCGTCATGAACGACCAGCACCACCATGGTCACGGTCACGGCCACAACGGTGACCGCCACAACATCGGACGCCGGTAGGCCGTGTCCAAGCGCTGACGGAAGCGGGGGAGTGGAGCCTCACGGGGTTGGGACCCTCCCTCAGTCACACCGCGTGTGACAGCTCCCTCCCATGGAGGGAGCACACGCGCCGCGAGGCTCCATGGTTTCGTGCTCCCTCCGAGGGAGGGAGCTGGCCGCCGAAGGCGGACTGAGGGAGGGCTCATCTCCCGATCACATCCCATATTCCCTAAACCTCGATATTTCCGAACGGTCAGCACGTTCAGCAATACCAAGCGGGAACCGCAGCCAATCACCCCCGCTACTTCAGCGCCTTGGTGATGCGCTTGAGACTCACCGGCTTGGGCGTGCCCAGCTCCTGCGCCCACAGGGACACATAGAACTCCTCGAGCATCCAACGGGCCGTCTCGGCCTTGTCCATCATCTCGTCGTGACGCGGTCCGGCCGGCTGCTTGCGGGCGGCGTCAAGCGCCTTGTCCACCAGCTGCTTCGCCTCGTCGGCCTGCCACGCCCAGTTCACGTCACGCGACTTGTCGACCTTCGCCTTGTCCAAACGCAGCAGATCCGCATGCAGATACCGATCTATGGAACGCAGCGCGTCCGGCGGAACACTGCCCACGAATCCCGGCTTCACCAGCGTGGCGATATGCTCGCGGATCGACTGCAATACGGCCAGCAGCGGCAGCGACGCCGGACCCGACACCGCCTTCTCCACCTCCGCGTACCGGCGCAGGATCGCGATCACGTCATGCGCCACCTGATACACCGTGTCCTCGTACACCTGCATCACGTCGCTCACCGCGTCCGCTAGCTGCGCGTCGTCACGAATCGACCCGACGTTCGGCAGCAGACGCTTGACCGCCGCCAGCTGCAGATCCTCCACCAGGTCTGCCGTGGACTTGTACGGTGCGGACGCCAGCATCAGCGCCTCGCCGCCCAGCCACCGCGACGAAATACGCTCGGCCGGCAGTCGCAGCGCATCCAACGCGGCACTCCACAGCATCGACGCACGCGATACCGTGGTCGCACCCGCCTTGTGCAGCAGATTCGCCGACTGCACTACCTTGCCCTGATCGGCCGCAGCCGTGGCCTGCTTCTTCACCGTGGCACGAGCCGACTCGGCGGCTTCCGCGGCGAACCGCTGCTGCAGTTCCAACAGCGACTTGCCCGTCGCGATCACCTGCATGCGCTGCGAATGCCCGCGACGGCCACGGCCACCGCGACCGCCACGACGATCGGGCACCGGCTTCTCCACCGCGAACGTCATTTTCAGATGCTTCGGCAGACGCTCCCACTGCTCGCCGCCGAACACCTCGGGATGCAGCTGCGCGCCCACCACATGAATCGCCGCCTGCGTGAACACGTGCGCGAAATCAGGCCACGCGGCCACACCGGTCGTCGCATCCACCGGAGCGGGGGAGGGACAACCCTGCTCGCCGGAACCCGGCAACGCATCATACTGATCGTCGATCCACGCGCGGATCGCACGAGCCGTATCCGGCGCCGGCACGAACTGCACACGCAACGCCTTGGGCAGCGACTTGATCGTCGTAACGATCAGCTCATCCAACAGACCGGGCACGGTCCACGTGAACTGCTCCGGACTGATACGCGACAGGAACTTCAACGGCACGTGCACGGTCACGCCATCGTCATCGGCGTTCGGATCGTACACGTACGTGAGCTTCAGATCGATCGGCGTGCCATCCGAGCCGAGCGTATGCCAACGGTCGGGATAGTCGTCCAGACTCACCTCGTCCGCGGTCTGCAGACGCTCTACCTTCGACGGGTCGAAATCCAGCAGCGTCGGATCCTCATCATGATGATGCCGCCACCACGATCCCAGCTTCGCCATCGACGTGATGTCCGCCGGCAGCTTCGCATCGTAGAAGTCGACCAGATCCTCATCCGTCACACGATCCGCCATATGACGGGTACGGCTCGCCTCCTCGTCGGCCGCCTCCAGCACGTCACGATTGTTGTCGATGAAATCGTCGTACGGGAAGCGTTGCTGGATCTCGCCGCCCACCAGACCCTCACGGATCAGGAACTCACGCGCCTCCACCGGATTGATCGAACCCCACAGCACCGGCCGATCCTGCACGATCGGCAGACCGTACAACAGCACCTTCGCGCTCGCCACGGCCGCGCCCTTCGACGCCGACCAATGCGGTTCCGCATACGTGGTACGCGTCAGATTGCCAGCCAACGGCTCCGCCCACGCCGGATCGATCGCCGCCGACGAGCGCGCCCACAGGCGCGACGTCTCCACCAGCTCCGCCGCCATCACCCACTGCGGTGTGGACTTGGCCACCGCCGACGCGGGGAACAACGCGAACCGCGTGCCGCGCGAACCCATGTATTCGTTGCGCGACTGCTTCTGCGCACGCTTCATCGCCTTCGCACGCGCCGCACCACGCAGACCAGCGAAATCCGACGCCTTCGGCTCACGAATCTGCTGCATGCCGATGCTCGACAGCAGGCCGGACAGCATCGCCTTGTGAATGCCGTCCGCATCCCACGCGCACTTCAGCGAATGCGCCGCCTGCTGGTTGATCGGCAGCTGACGAACCTCCAACGGCGGGCGCGACAACGGCTGCGGCTCGCCCACGTTGAAGTTGAACTCGCGGCACATCTGCTCCAGCTGACGGTACAGGTCCTTCCACTGGCGCATGCGCGGGAAACTCATGAACTCCGTCTTGCACATGCGGCGCAGCGCCGAATTCGACGGATCGCCCTCCGCCTGGAAGAACCGATCCCAGATATTCAGCGCCGTCAGGAAATCACTCGACTCGTCCGCATACCGGTTATGGATGCGATCCGCCTCCTCACGCTTGTCCTCCGGCCGTTCACGAGGATCCTGCAGACTCAGGAACGCTACCACCACCAGAATCGCCGCCAACGTGTTCGGCGTATCGTTCGACGCCTGCACCACCATGCGGGCCAGACGCACATCGATCGGCAGACGCGCCAGCTGACGGCCGATACGGGTCAGGCGGGCGTCGCCCTGCTTGCGGGAGATCGCCCGCAGCTCTACCAGATCGTTGAAACCATTCGCCACTGACTTCGTATCCGGCGGATCAATGAACCCGAAATTCGTCACATCCGACGCCGTCTTCGCCACACCCACCGACAGCATGTGCAGCACCACCGACGCCAACGCCGTACGCAGAATCTCCGGCTCGGTGAACCGCGGACGCGTCTCATAATCCGTACGCTCATACAGACGAATCGCAATACCGTCCGCAATACGACCGCAACGGCCCGCACGCTGATCCGCGCTCGCCTGACTGATCGGCTCGATCGGCAGACGCTGCACCTTCGCCGCCTTCGAATAACGGGAGATACGCGCCATGCCCGGATCCACCACATACCGAATGCCCGGCACCGTCAGCGACGTCTCCGCCACGTTCGTCGCCAGCACGATCCGCTGATGCGAATGCGGCTCGAACACACGATGCTGCTCCTTCGACGACAGCCTCGCGAACAACGGCAGGATCTCGATCGCATCCGGCCGACGCATATCCACCGCACGCTGGCCGAAATGCCGGCGCAACGCCGTCTCGAACTCATGAATGTCGCGCTCGCCGGCCGCGAACACCAGAATGTCGCGCGGGCCACGCTCATGCGAGGAATGGATCACCAGCTCGGCGCAGGCGCGGGCCACTGCCGTCGGCATGTCCATGTCCGGATCGTCATCCTCCTCGCCGGGACGAATGTCCTCGAACCCCGGCACATGACGCATCAGCGCGGGCGCGGACCCCAACGGCTCATATACGATCTGCACCGGATACGTGCGGCCCGACACCTCGATCACCGGCACATCCGTATGCAGCACCTTGGCGAAATGCTCCTGGAACTTCACCGAATCAATGGTCGCCGACGTGATGATCAGCTTCAGATCGCGCCGCTTCGGCAGCAGCGCCGTCAGATAGCCGAGCAGAAAGTCGATGTTGAGACTGCGTTCATGCGCCTCGTCGATGATGATCGTGTCATACGCCGACAGTTTCGGGTCGCGCTGGATCTGCGCCAGCAGAATACCATCGGTCACCACGCGCAGACGGGTCTTCGGTGACGACTCGTCGGTGAACCGCACCTGGAAGCCCACCTCATCGCCCAGCCGCACCTGCATCCCCGACGCGATACGCTCGGCCACGGTACGCGCCGCAATACGCCGCGGCTGCGTATGCACGATCTGATGACCATGACTGCCCCTGCCCATCTCCAGCAGGATCTTCGGTAGCTGCGTGGTCTTGCCCGAACCGGTCTGACCGGAGACGATGACCACCTGATGAGAGCGAACCGCCTCGGCGATCTCGTCCTTGGCCGCACTTACCGGCAGTTCGGATGGATACTCGAATTTCACTTGCCCCTCTGTTCTGTTCCTAAACTCCAGGAACGGCAACTCCGGTGAACGGCTGAACGACGTCCGCCGGCGCCGATCGTTCACATGCTACGCGCGCAGCACCTCGATGACGCGATATCCCTTCGACGACGCATACTTGTCCACGGTGAACTCCGCTCCCAGCTGATCGGCCAGCCACGGAATCAACGAATCCGAACCCAGATTGCGCTGCACCACCAGATACGCCTCACCGCCATGGTTCAGCCGCGGCAGATACGTCATCAGCAGCTCGTGCAACGCCTCCTTGCCGATACGGATCGGCGGATTCGACCAGATCACGTCAAAACCGGCGTCAGCGGGGAACTCATTGGGGAACGCGTCCGCCGTCACCGTGCGCACATTCGCGTAGCCGTTACGCTTCGCATTGCCTTCAGTCAGCTCCAACGCGCGTTCGTTCACATCGACCGCCCACACCTCAGCCTCGGGCGACTCCAACGCCAGCGACAACGAAATCGGACCCCAACCACAGCCAAGATCAAGGAACATGCCATGCTCCGGCGGCTCCGGCGCATGCCTGAGCAGCACCGACGTGCCCAGATCCAAGCGGGAACCGGAAAACACGCCATGGCTCGTCTCCACCGTGACCTCACGGCCACGCAGCGTCACCTGCAACGTACGACGGACATCCTCCGACGACGGCGTGGCAGAAAAATACTGTTCATTGCCGGTCCTCTGCCCATTCGTCCTATCTGCCTTGCGTGCCATGACCATTCACTCCTTGATCGCTTGACTGCTGCCGACCATCCCGGCCGTCACCCGCATTGCTCGCCCGACCGCTTGATCGCTCGCCGCGCCAACGTCCCATGTCTTCTCACACGATGATAATAAGAAGCCGGAATAGAGCGTACAACGAGAGGTGCCAGTGGCCAACAGCGAAACAAACGGCAGGGAACAGCAGACGGAACAGGGCACGATGGACGTGCTCGCCGAGCACTCCGAAGTGCTGCAGGACGCGTCGGGGGACACGTTCGGACCGGGCAGCGAGGAATGGGCGGAACGAGAATCCCGCAACCAGCTCAAACACGTCACCGGACTTGGCGAACTCCAGGACGTCACCGAAGTCGAATACCGTCAGGTACGACTCGAACGCGTCGTGCTCGTCGGCGTCTGGTCCAGCCAGGAGACCACACAGGCCAAGGCCGAGGAATCGTTGCGAGAACTCGCCGCGCTCGCCGAAACCGCCGGCGCCCAGGTGATGGACGGTCTGCTGCAGCACCGTCTTCGCCCTGACTCCGCCACATACGTGGGTTCCGGCAAGGCCAAGGAGATCGCCGGCATCGTGGCACAGCTCGACGCCGACACCATTGTGGTGGATGCCGACCTGCCGCCGTCGCAGAGGCGTGGCCTCGAGGACGTGGCCAAGGTGAAGGTGGTGGACCGTACCGCCGTGATCCTCGACATCTTCGCCCAGCACGCCACCAGCCGTGAGGGCAAGGCGCAGGTGGAGCTCGCCCAGCTCGAATACATGCTGCCCCGACTGCGCGGTTGGGGCGGTTCGCTGTCCCGACAGGCCGGCGGTCAGGCCGCAGGCCAGGCCGGCGGCATCGGCTCCCGAGGCCCGGGCGAGACCCAGATCGAAATGGACCGTCGCGTCATCCGCACCCGCATGGCCCGGCTGCGTCGCCAGATCGCCCAGATGGCCCCCGCCCGCGAAGTCAAGCGCGGCTCCCGCCGCCGGCATGAACTGCCGTCCGTCGCCGTGGTCGGCTACACCAACGCCGGCAAATCCTCATTGACCAACCGGCTTACCGGATCCGCCGAACTCGTTGAGAACGCGCTGTTCGCCACTTTGGACACCGCGGTGCGTCGCGCCCGCTCCGTCAACGGCCGCCATTACACGTTCGTCGACACCGTCGGCTTCGTGCGCCGGCTTCCCACCCAGCTCATCGAGGCGTTCAAGTCCACGCTGGAGGAGGTGGGGGAGGCCGACGTGATCCTCCACGTCGTCGACGGCTCCCACCCCGACCCCTTCTCCCAGATCGACGCCGTCAACGACGTGCTCGCCGACATTCCCGGCGTGGAAGGCATCCCGCGCATCCTTGCCTTCAACAAGATCGACATGATCGACGATGTGGCACGGGAACGACTCCGTCAGCTCGACCCCGACGCGTTCCTCGTCTCCGCAGCCACAGGCGAAGGCGTCGACGCCCTGCGCGATGCTGTGGAGTCGCTGCTTCCCGTACCCGACGTCCACGTCAGCGCGCTCCTGCCCTACGATGCCGGATCCCTCGTCTCCGAAGTGCGTGAATACGGCATGGTCGACCATGTCGAATACCGTCCCGACGGCGTGTACGTCGAGGCGAACGTCGATCCTCGTCTTGCCGCGCGCATCGTGGACCGGTCCATCGACGAGGAGTGACCATATCGATCATCGTCGTGGACGAATCATGTCGCCGCCCGTTGCGAGACGATTGCCGGGGAGTGTTGCAATCGTTAACATGTGCACGCTAACGTCGGAATCACGGCAAACGATCGACATGAAAACGACGCCGAAGCGAAAACTTGGCAACAATAGTCAGATGGTGACGTTATAGTAATTCCGAAGTTGGCTTGATTTGCCGATATTTGGAGTTAGTCAAAGAGAGGTGCCTTCTCATGGCAGAATCAACGATTCGTCCCACAAAGCTTGCGATTATTGGTGCTGGTGCCGTCGGCTCCACCATGGCCTTCGCTGCCGCCCAGCGCGGTATCGCTCGCGAGATCGTGCTGGAAGATATCGCCGCCAAGCGCGTCGAGGCCGAGGTGCTCGACATGCAGCACGGCTCCAGCTTCTATCCCACCGTCTCCATCAGCGGATCCGACGACGTCGAGATCTGCCGTGACGCAGACGTCGTCGTCATCACCGCCGGCGCCCGCCAGAAGCCCGGCCAGTCCCGTCTCGACCTCGCCGGCGCCACCATCAACATCATGAAGTCCATCATCCCCGGTGTCGTCAACGTGGCCCCCAACGCCATCTACATGCTCGTCACCAACCCGGTCGACATCGTCACCCACGTGTCCATGAAGCTCTCCGGTCTGCCCGCCAACCAGATCTTCGGCTCCGGCACCAACCTGGACTCCGCCCGTCTCCGCTTCCTCATCGCCCAGCAGACCGGCGTCAACGTCAAGAACGTCCACGCCTACATCGCCGGCGAGCACGGCGACTCCGAAGTCCCGCTGTGGGCCTCCGCCACCATCGGTGGCGTCCCCATGTGCGACTGGACCCCGCTCCCGGGCCACGAGCCGCTCGACGCCGCCAAGCGCGAGGAGATCCACCAGGAAGTCAAGAACGCCGCCTACCGCATCATCGAAGGCAAGGGCGCCACCAACTACGCCATCGCCATGTCCGGCGTCGACATCATCGAATCCATCCTCAAGGATTCCAACCGCATCCTCCCTGTCTCCTCCCTCCTCCACGACTTCCACGGCATCTCCGACGTCTGCATGTCCGTGCCGTCCGTCCTCAACCGCCAGGGTGTCAACACCCGCATCAACACCCCGCTCTCCGACCGTGAGCTCGCGGCCCTCAAGCGCTCCGCCGAGACGCTGAAGCAGACCGCCGCCCAGTTCGGCTTCTGATAAAAATCGACGCTACGGAGCGTCGCCGGCGTTGCGGAATGTTCGACGTACCTTTGTACGCCTTCACATTCCGCGCCTTGGCGACGCACACGTAGCGTCGATTTTTATGTTGTGATCCGCTCCACGGAATGTCATCTGCGTTGCCGCAGACTTCGACGTACCTTTGTACGCCTTCGTCTGCGCGCCTTGATGACACACGTGTGGAGCGGATTTTTATTTGGTGCTGGCGCTACGGAGCGTCACCGGCGTTGCGGAATGTTCGACGTACCTTTGTACGCCTTCACATTCCGCGCCTTGGCGACGCACACGTAGCGTCGATTTTTATGTCGTGCCGTCTCCTCTGATGCGGGGCTTCCGACGAAGCCGGGTGGGGGCCTCGGCCAAAACAGGGAAAGGCTCGAAACCATTGTGGTTTCGAGCCTTTTTCGTTGATTCTCAGACCTTACGAAGTACGGTGACTACCTTGCCCATGACTACGGCATTGGTGCCGTCAATGGGCGTGTACGCCGGATTGTGGGGAATAAGCCACACATGGCCCTTCTCATTACGGAACGTCTTCACCGTGGCCTCGCCATCCAGCAGTGCGGCCACAATATCGCCGTTTTCGGCGGTGTTCTGCGCGCGAACCACCACGAAATCACCGTCACAGATGGCCGCATCCACCATGGAATCCCCATGGACCTCCAGCATGAACAGATTACCGTCGCCGGTCAATCTCTTCGGCAGACGCATCACATCCTCGACATGCTGTTCCGCGGTGATCGGCACGCCAGCGGCAATGCGGCCGACCAACGGCACATCGCGCGACTGCGCCAACGAGGCCTCACGCTCCTCGATCGCCTCCTGACTCGGAAAACGGACGATCGCCGAACCATCGGGAGAGCGTTCGATCGTATCCCCGTCCCAATCGGCCAGCAATTCGATGGCACGCCCCTTGTTCGCATTGATACGAATATATCCCTTGTCCTCAAGGGCGTGAAGCTGATGCTTCACCGATGACGGGCTTTTCAGGCCAACGCTTTCGCCGATCTCACGGAATGAAGGGGCGAACCCCTTCTGCAGAATATGCTCGCGAATGGCCTCCAGAATATGTCGCTGACGGTCAGTGAGATCCTCCCCGCCGAATACGGGACCGCCGCCTTTCGGCGAAAAGGGAATGGTACGCACGTCGAACTCCTTTCAGTTGGTTCAACTGTACATCGAAATGTTCGAAACTCAAAACAGATGTTCTATATCGGGTTGCGTGGATCGTACATATGTGGCACAATTGCAACTAACGTTCGATAGAACGTGTGTTCGAGAAAGGTGTGTTATGACGGATATGCATTTCACATTGGAGGCAAAACCCTTGAATTCCAAGGCGTTGCGGTCGGGATTCGTCGCAAGGCGGGTGTTGGATACCACGGCAACGGATGTTCGATCGACGGTTGATGATGTTCGATTCCAGATGGTTGTCTGGGGGCGTCGGGCCATCGGATTGCTGATGGTCGTGCTGGTCATCCTGACGTTTGCGGCAATGGGCGGCAGGGGCGACACGCGTTCCGAATCGAAGTCGACGGAGGTGGTGAGCTATACGGTGGCTCCGGGGGACACGCTGTGGTCCTATGCGTCCCGTATCACGCCGGAAGGGGACGACGTGAGCGAGACGGTGGAGGAGCTCAAACAGCTCAATCATCTGCAGACGTCATCGTTGCAGGTGGGGCAACGCATTATGGTCCCGGTCCGGTAATGGTACCTGTCCGAGATAAGGACACGATGGCCGATTTCGTCGATGGCTCGTGCAAGACACGCGGGTGGTGCGCACCAACGTTTACTCTTGATGGTATGCATTGTCCTTTCTGTAAGAACTCGGATACCAAAGTCGTCGATACCCGTGTGGGGGAGGACGGCTATTCCATCCGTCGCCGGCGTGAATGCCCGAAGTGCTCGCGACGATTCACCACGGTCGAAACGGCCACGCTGATGGTGATCAAACGATCGGGGAACGTGGAGCCGTTCAATCGTGACAAGGTGATCACCGGCGTTCGCAAGGCCTGTCAGGGACGGCCCATCAAAGAGGAAGATCTCAAGCAGCTGGGTCAGCGCGTGGAGGAGGATCTCCGTGCGCGGGGACTCGCCCAGGTGCCGTCCGACGAAGTAGGTCGGGCCATCCTCGGACCGTTGCGTGATCTCGACGAGGTGGCCTACATGCGGTTCGCCAGCGTATATCAGGAATTCAACAATCTCGAGGACTTCGAGCGTGCGATCAAGGAGCTGCGAGAGCAGGAATCCTCGGCCAAGAGCGAGGCCAAGGCTCGGAACGAAACCAAAGCCTGAGCCTGCCGTAGGCCGAATCGCCGGATCAGCCATTGAACGAGATGTCGGCGATTCGGCATCCGGCTGCGCAATCGCATAATCGGAGCCATATGATTTTGGGCGCTTCCCCGAACAGGGAAAGCGCCCAAATGATTACAAGGGAATGATTACAAGGATCGCAAGCCGATCACGAACATGCCATTACAGCACACGCACACGAATGGTGCCCTGCAGGTTCTTGAGCTTCTCCAACGCCTCAGCGCTCGGACGGCTGGACACGTCGGTGACCACGTAGCCGAGTTCGTCCTCGGTGGCCAGCGCCTGAGCGGTGATATTGATGTTCTCCGCGCCAAGCACATGGTTCACGTTCGCCAGCACGCCCGGCAGATTGTCATGAAGGTGAGCGATGCGCACCGCGCCCTGGCAGGGGTTCATGTTCAGCGTCGGCAGGTTCACCGACAGCGAGGTGACGCCGTTGCTCCAATAGTCGAGCAGCTTGTGCGACACGAAATGACCGATGGCCTCCTGGGCCTCCAGCGTTGAACCGCCGATATGCGGAGTGAGGATCACATTGTCCTCCTCGCTCAGCGGCGTGGAAAACGCATCGCCCGACTTCTTCGGTTCCACCGGGAACACATCCACCGCGGCTCCGGCGATATGACCGGAATCCATGTGGCTCTTCAACGCATCGAGATCCGCCACGAAGCCACGGGACAGGTTGATGAACACCGAGCCCTGCTTCATATGTTCGAACTGATCCTCGCCGAAGAAGTTCGTGTTCGACTTGCGGCCGTCCACATGCAGCGTGACGGCATCGGACTTCTCCAGCAGATCATCAAGGGTCTCGGCACGTTCGGCATTGCCCAGAGCCAGCTTCTCTTCGATGTCGTAGAACACCACGTGCATGCCCAACGCCTCGGCGAGCACGGATACCTGGGAACCGATGTTGCCGTAGCCGATGATGCCCAGGGTTTTGCCACGTACCTCGTGGGAGCCGGCCGCGGACTTGTCCCATACGCCGCCGCGCACATGGTGGGAGTGGGCGGGCAGGCGACGCATCAGCGAGATGATGTCCGAAATGACCAGCTCCACCACGGAACGGGTATTGGAGTAAGGCGCGTTGAACACGGCGATGCCACGCTTGCCCGCGTACTTCAGATCCACCTGATTGGTACCGATGGAGAAGCAGCCCACGGCGGTCAGATTCGGCCGGGCGGCAAGCACCTTCTCGGTGACGTTCGTCTTGGAACGCACGCCGAGAAGATCCACGCCGTCAAGTGCGGCAATGAGTTCGTCCTCATCCATGGCGCCCTTCGTCGTCACCACTTCGAAGCCGTGCTGACGCAGGTTCTCGGACGCGAACGGATGGATGTTCTCAAGTAATAAGGCTTTAGGCATACCGCTACCCTACATCGGCAGGTGGTCCGCGTCATCCTGCGTCCGCACGATGACCAGCTTCTGCGTGGGGCGGGTCATCGCCACGTACAGATCCGATGCGGCGACCTGACGTGCCGGAGCATTGTCCTCGATCAGACCGGGCTGCACCACCACGACGGCGTCGAATTCCAGTCCCTTGACATCCTGAGGCGTGCACAGGCTGATCTGGGCATCCCAGGCCTTCTGTTCGCGCAGTGCCGTGGTGCGGGTCTCTCCCAGACGCTGGGCAACGGACTTCCAGACGTGCTCGCCCACCGCATCGATGATCTCGGGATCGGCGATCACGGCCACGCGACCGGTGCCGTCATCGGACACGAACCGGGTAGCCAGATCGGCGGCGTAGTCGGCGGCGGTGTCCAGCATCTCGTCCTCATGCTGCACCACTACGCGTTCCACGGAATCCTGAATCTTGCGCACGGCCTTGACCGTGGAAATATACAGGCCCTCCTGCTCGGCGAATCGTGACGCGAGGTCGGACACTTCCTGCGGGTTGCGGTAGTCGATGGTCAGCTCGTTGAGATCCCAGCCATCCTTGCCGAATAGCTTGTCGAGCGTGTGCTGCCAGGAGCGCGAGCCGGCCAGAGCCGAGGTCTGCGCCACATCGCCTACGATGGTGAACGAACGCGACGGGCAGCGGCGCATCAGCATACGCCAATCCATGGGGGTGAGCTCCTGGGCCTCATCCACCACCACATGCCCGTAGGTCCATTCACGCTGACCCGCGGCCTTCTGCGCGGCGGTGCTGTCGTCCAAGCCGTTGATCTGATCGAGCAGCATGTCGGAAGTGACGATGCCCGAACCGATGCCGGCCTGAGCGAGCGTATCCTTGGCGAACTGCTCATCCTGCAGACGCTGCGCGTTCTTGCGGGCGCGGGCATCATATTCGCGCGGATCCTCGCCGAGCAGTTCGAGCGCCTCGTCGAGCAACGGAATGTCAGAGGGCGTGAGTGGCGAGCCCTTGGGACGATACAGTTCCTTGAGATCATCCTCGCGCAGCCACGGCGCGTAGCGGCGCAGCTTGTTCGGCTTGGCCCACATGTCGTCGAGCATCCACTGGGCGGTCATGGGCAGCCAGGCGAGATTCAGCGTTCGGCGCACCTGATCATCCATGCGCAGCATGGAATGGGCAGTCGACAGCTCGGAACGGTCGGGATCGTAGTCCAGCAGTTCGGCGTATCGGGTCACCATGGCCCGCAGCATGGACTCGACGAAGGTTTCGCGGGCCTTGTTGTGTGGCTGGCGGGTGCGCTTGGCGTCGTTCTGCGCGGTGATGATGTCCTCGGCGCGCATCGGCACCTTGATGCCGTTGACCCGTATGGTCGGCAGATCGTCGGGGACGCGTACGCGAGCCGCCACGGCGTTGGCGATGACGGTGGCCATACGACGATCGCCCTTGAGCGCGGCCGCCCGCGGCGACTCCGTTCCCGTAGCCTGTACGCCCGGAATCAGATTGGCGATGGTGCGGGATACCACGCCGGTCTCGCCCAGCGACGGCAATACCTGATCGATGTAATGCAGGAACGACGGGCTGGGTCCCACCACCAGCACGCCCGAACGCTGCAGCTTGTCACGATGCGTATACAGCAAATACGCCGCACGGTGCAACGCCACCGCGGTCTTGCCGGTGCCGGGGCCGCCCTGCACCACCACCGCGCGGTTCAGCGGCGTACGGATGATGCGATCCTGTTCGGCCTGGATGGTGGCCACGATATCCGTCATCTTGCCGGTTCGGCGGGAGCTGAGCGACGCGAGCAGCGCGCCCTCGCCGGTCAGCGTGCCTGCGGAGGAGGCTTCGCTCACCTGTTCCGAATGCACGTCGAGCACCTCGTCCTCGATGCCGACCACCTCACGGAATCGCAGTGTGATATGACGACGCATCACGATGTTGCCACGATGCGCGGGAGTCGCCTCGTAGAACGGACGGGCGGCTTCGGCACGCCAGTCGATGAGAATCGGGTTGTAGTCGGCGTCGGACAATCCCAGACGTCCGATGTAATGCTGGACGCCGTTTTCCTCGTCAAGACGGCCGAACACCAGACGATCCTCCACGGCACGCAACTGGGTGAGCCGGTTCTCGTACATCGTGGCGAAGGAATCGCGTTCGGCGCGCTGCGTGGGGGAGCCGTGCGCTCCCGTGGCCCTGACCTTGTCAAGACTGTCCTTGGTCTGCTTGCGCATCTCATCAAGGCGTCCGTAGACACGATCGACCGTCTGCTGCTCGTCACGCAGCTGTGAGGAATAGTTGGACATGAAAGACTGCTCCTTGGCGGGGCCGGAAAAGTTCGGCAATCCACTATACTCGCAGGCCCATAAAACCCGTTCCGGAACCGGACCATGCCGGGGCCGCGCCCACTTTGCGCCGCCGGCCCATGCATTTGTGGCGTTATTGGGGTGGAAAAGCCCAATCGGTGGGGAGGATTGGGGATAAGTGGGGTAAAGTGGTGAACTGTTGGTCGCGAGTCATGGCAAAACGGGGCAAGGAGGTGCGCGCGATGGTCGACAGCGAACCAGCAGCCGCGCCGGCAGAGGCCCCGATAGAGCTTCCGCCATTGCTGCTGGGCACCTACACCCCGAAGATCGATGCCAAAGGAAGGCTTGCCCTTCCCGCAAAGCTCCGCAGCCAGCTTGGACACGGACTGGTGATGGCCAGGGGACAGGAACGCTGCATCTACCTGCTGCCCTACAGCGAATTCCGAAGGGTGGCCGCGCAGATCCAACGCACATCGTTGGGCAACAAGGCCGCACGCGACTATCTGCGCGTGTTCCTGTCGGGAGCCGTTGACCAGGAGCCCGACAAGCAGGGCAGGGTGGTGATACCGCCCATGCTGCGCGACTACGCAGGGTTGGGAACCGATGTCGTCGTCATCGGCGTCGGCACACGTGCGGAGATATGGAACAAGGACGCTTGGGAAGCCTACCTGACCGAGCAGGAACAGGGCTATGCGGACATAGCCGACGACGTACTACCGGCAATGGAGTTCTAACACACATGGATATCACAGCGATTCACCAACCGGTGCTGCTGGACGACTGCGTGCGTCTGGTGACTGAGGCCGCCACCGCGCCCGGATCCGTCATCGTTGACTGCACACTCGGACTCGCCGGCCATTCCACGGCATTCCTCAAGGCCGCGCCGAACGCCCGCCTCATCGGCATCGACCGTGATGAGGAGGCGCTCGCACTCGCCACCCGTCGTATGCAGGACGAGGGTCTGGCCGATCGTTTCACTCCGGTGCATGCCGCCTTCGACGCCTTCGCCGACGTGCTCGCCGATCAGGGCATCGATCAGGTACACGCTGTCTTCATGGATCTGGGCCTGTCGAGTCTGCAGATCGACGAGACCGAACGTGGCTTCTCCTACTCTCATGACGCCCCATTGGACATGCGCATGGACACCACGCAGGGCATGACGGCCGAACGCGTGCTGGCCGAGTACTCCGTGGATCATCTGCGCTGGATCTTCCGCGAATACGGCGAGGAACGGTTCTCCGGTCCGATCGCCAAGGCCATCGTGGCCGACCGTGAGCGTGAGCCGTTGCGCACGTCGGCGCAGCTCAATGCGTTGGTCGATCGGGTGGTTCCCAAGGCGCACCGTCCCGCCGGCAATCCGGCCAAGCGCGTGTTCCAGGCGTTGCGCATCGAGGTCAACGGCGAGCTGGACAAACTGGCGTCGACGCTGCCGCAGGCCGCACTGCATCTCGCCGTCGGTGGTCGTCTGGTCGTCGAGTCGTATCATTCGCTCGAGGACAAGACCGTCAAGCGGTTCATGGCCAACGGACTGAAGGTGGACGTGCCCGCCGGCATGCCGGTGATCCCCGACGACGCCCAGCCGTTCTTCAAGGACCTGACCCGAGGCGCGATCAAGGCCGACGAGCAGGAGATCGCCGCCAATCCAAGATCCGCGTCCGTGCGTCTTCGCGCGGTGGAGCTCACCCGCGTGCTGCCCGAACGCTGGGCATCCAGCTTCGCGTCGGGCGAGCACCGATACAGCTATCGCGAGCCTGAGAAGTCGCAGGGTCGTTCACGTTCGCAGGGCCGCGCCGGACGGGCGTCCGGCAAGTCGGGCTCAGGCAAGGCAAGGAGGGGCCGTAGATGAGCGCATCCCCCAGAGTGGCGCGTTCTCGTTCCAAGGCGCAGGAACGCAGCACCCGTCCAACCACATCCACCCGGGACAGGCTTCAAGTGACCACTTCGTCGAAAACCGGTACCAATACGTTCGCAGGTCGCATGCGCGGTCTGGTGGGCGGCGTGCATCCCCGTCGCATGCGGCTGTTCCATTTCGTGGGAGCGCTGGTGTTCCTCGGAGCCAGCCTCATTGGCTCGCTGGTGCTGCGCACGCAGATGATCGAGGATTCGTTCGCCATCACCGACACCCAGCAGTCCATCGGCCGCCTTACCCAGGACATTCAGGAGAAGCAGACCGAACTCGACGCCCTCGAGGCGTCCCTACCCAGCAAGGCGCAGAAGCTCGGCATGGTCCCGGGCTCCGATGCGTTGACCATAGATCTGAGCGGCTATGCCGCATCCAATGACGCGAAGGGAAGCAAGTGAGACGTAAGGTTCGCCGCACCCACGGTGACATCTTCCGCCGGCGGTCGCTGGCCGTCGGCATCATCCTTGCCCTGGTGGCTTCGATCTGCGTGGGCAAGCTGTCGTACATGCAGCTGTTCGCCGCCGGTTCGGTGGCCCAGGCCGCCACCGCCAGCCGTACCGTGACCAAAACGGTGAAGGCGCAGCGCGGCACGATCGTCGACACGAACAACGTGGTGCTGGCACAAAGCGTGGAACGGTACACCATCTACGCCGACCAGGTGGCTGCGGCCGACTTCACGCCCGTCGACTGCAACGGCAAGAACGAAAGCACCTGCCATGCGATCGACGGCAAGAACGTGGACGCCACGGGACCGTCCGCCGTGGCGAAGCTGCTGGCACCGGTGCTCGGCATGAACACCATGGAGCTCGGCGGCAAGCTCGTGGGCACGAACCGGTACGTGGTGCTGAAGAAGAACGTGGTCCCCGAGGTCATGCGCGCCATCCAGAAACTGCATCTGAGCGGTGTGATCGGCTATGAACTGACCTCCGACAGGCAGTATTCGGACGATGGTCTGCTCGGCACCATCCTCGGCGGTGTGGACGCGACCGGCAACGGCGTGGCCGGCATCGAGAAGATGGCCAACAAGTCGCTGATCGGCAAGGACGGTTCGACCAGCTATCAGCGTGGCGCCGGCGGCCAGCAGATTCCGGGAACCGTGACCGAATCCGTCTCCCCGGTCAACGGTGGCACCGTCAAGCTCACCATCGACTGGGACGTGCAATGGTACGTCAAGAAGGCGCTCAAGGACGCGCAGGACAAGACGCACGCCGAATGGGGCATCGCCGTGGTGCAGGAGGTCAAGACGGGTAAGATCCTGGCCATCGCCGACACCGACAACTACGTGGCCGGCACCGATGAGGCGAAGATGAACGCGTCGAAGGCCGTGACCGCCGTGTTCGAGCCGGGCTCGACGGGCAAGCTCATCACCGCCGCCGGACTGCTGCAGGAGGGCATTCACAAGCCCACCGATCAGTTCCAGGTGCCCTATCAGATCCAGCTCGACGGCCAGACCTACCACGATTCGCATGAGCATGGCGTGCAGAACCTCACGCTCGCCGGCATCCTCAAGGAATCCTCGAACGTGGGCACCGTCATGGCGTCCTCCGACTACAGTCTCGAAAAGCGCTACGAGTACATCACCAAGTTCGGCATCGGGCAGAGCACCGGACTGAACTTCCCCGGCGAATCCAACGGTCAGATCGTCTCGTCGTACAAGGACTGGGACAAGCGCACCCGCAACACCGTGCTGTTCGGACAGGGCTACTCCGCGTCCGCGCTGCAGATGACCAACGTGGTCGCCACCATCGCCAACAAGGGCGTGCGCAACGGCCAGTCGATCATCGAATCGTCCACCGACGCCCAGGGCAACGACACCACGCCGTCGGTGAAGAAGTCGCAGCGTGTGGTGAGCGAGGATGTGGCCGCCGAACTCATGAACATGATGGAATCGATGGCCGAACAGTACAAGTCGGTGCTGAACGTCGAAGGCTATCGTCTGGCCGGCAAGTCCGGCACCGCGCAGGTGGCCGATTCCTCCGGCGCGCTCAACAGCATCATCGGCGATTTCATCGCGGCCATTCCGGCCAACGATCCGCAGTATGTGATCACCGTCGCGCTCAAGGATCCCGAGGGCACCTACGGCGGCACCACGGCCGGACCGGTGGTGGGTACGATTGGTGAATTCCTTATGCAGAAGTACGAGGTCCCGGCCTCGCCCGAACGCACCGATGCTATTCCTACAGAGTGGTGATTCGGCCGTGTCCAACAATCCTGATCACAAGCCGACGGCATACCGGCCGGCGGCAACCGACGCCAAGGGGTACAGATGAGCGCACTGAGTGAAGCAAGCACGGAACATCTCACCATCGCCGATCTACGTGAACGGTATGGTCTGACCACCAACGCGAAGTTCGCGGGCAAGGTCACCGTCACGTCCATCGCCGACGATCTGAAGTCGGTGATGCCGGGCGCGTTGTTCATTCCCAAGCCCGAGGATCTCACCGCCGATGCCATCGCCCAGGCCGAGGCGAAGGGCGCCTATGCGATGCTGCTGCCCACGTCGGCACAGGACACCGGGCTCGAAGCCAGCGTCCCCATGCTGTACGGCGATCTGAGCGCCGAGGAAATGGGCCGTCTTGCCTCCGACATGGCCGGGCACCCCTCCAACTCCGTGGCCGTGTTCCTGGTGGCGGGCGAGGATTCCGTGGAACAGGGCGCGGATCTGGCCGAACTGCTGCACGTGCTGGGCAACCCCGTGGGACAGATCGGCTACCGTCACTCCGTGTCGTTGGAGCGGCACCTGGTGGAGGAATACCCGTTGAACGCGCTCGACGTGCAGCGTATTCTCGCCGTGTTCGTCGAGGACGGCGCATCCGCCGTGGTGATCGGCGCCGATGACCGCACGCTCGCGCCCGGCGCGCTGGAATCCGTGATCACCGACGTGTGCGCGCTCGGCGAATCCGAAGCGGACGACGATGCGCAGCCGTCACTCAAGGAGACGATGGAACGGTATGGCGCAAAACTGCGTGAACGCACCCATCTGGCGCATCGGACCGCGGAAAGCGACGATATGGCCCACCATTACGACGGTCAGCTCGACCCGGCGTCCAGCCGTCGGCTGTCGTTGGCCATCGCCATGGTGATGAAGGCCGGCGTGCGCAAGGGCAACATCAAGAGCGCCCTGCGCGTGTCGAAGGAAATGAGCTGACGTATCCCGAGGACGTCCAACGGCGTCTTCGTGGTGCGTAAAGGCGTTCATCGGAACGCAAAGAGACAGGATCCACAGAAGAGGTAGACATCTCATGATGGTCATGACAGTAAAGGAAGCGGCCCTGGCGGTAGGCGGCAGGCTGCACGTGCGGGACGACGAACAGGCCGGTCGTCCGATCGGCACGGTGGTGACCGATTCCCGACAGGCGGGCGAAGGGGCCTTGTTCGTGGCCATCGCCGGCGAACACGTGGACGGTCACGATTTCGTGGCCAAGGTGGGTCAGGCCGGTGCCGCCGCCGCGTTGGTGGACCACGAGATCGCCGACGCCGACGTGCCGCAGATCGTCGTGGACGACACCATCAAGGCTCTGGGCCTGCTGGCCAAGGCCAACATCGAGCGCCGTCGCGCCGCCGGAACGCCGTTCACCGTGATCGGCATCACCGGTTCGGTCGGCAAGACCACCACCAAGGACCTGCTCAAGGCCCTGCTGTCGTCCCAGGCCCCCACCGTGGCGCCCGTGGGCTCGTTCAACAACGATATCGGCATGCCGATCACCGCGCTGCAGGTGGACGAGCACACCCGCTACCTCGTGTCCGAAATGGGAGCGAACCATCTGGGCGAGATCGCCTACCTGACCTCGCTGGTGCGTCCCGACGTGGCCGTGGTGCTCAAGGTGGGCGTGGCCCATCTGGGTGAATTCGGCTCCGTGGAGAACATCCAGAAGGCGAAGAGTGAGATCGTGCGCGCGCTGGACGCCGACGGCGTGGCCGTGCTCAACGCCGACGACGAGCATGTGGTGCCGATGGCCCAGCTTGTGGACGGCAAGGTGCTGTGGTTCGGCATGGGCGACGGCGCCGCATCGAAGGCCTCCGACGTGCGCATGGACGGTCTCGACCGCGCCACCTTCACGCTGGCTCTGCCCGGACAGGCCCCGGCCGACGTGGCTCTGGCGATTCCCGGCCGTCACAATGTGATGAATGCGCTGGCCGCCGCCACGGTCGCCTGGCATCTCGGCGTGCCCACAGAGGACATCGTTGCCGTGCTGGAGAAGCAGTCCAGCATCAGCCCCCATCGCATGGCCGTCTCCACGCTCAAGCGCGAGGGAGCGGAGTTCACCGTGATCGACGATTCGTTCAACGCGAACCCCGACTCCATGAAGGCGGGCCTCGACGGTCTGGTCGGATGGTCCGGTGAAAACACCGACGGCAAGCCCTACCGCGTGGCCGTGCTCGGCTCCATGCTCGAGCTGGGTGGCGATGAGGCCGGTCTGCACCGTGGCATCGGCGAATACGCAGCCAAGCTGGGCGTCGACGCCGTGATCGCCGTGGGCAGCGAGCACGACGCCAATCTCGACTCCCTCGCCGCCGACATCGTCGACGGCGTGAAGGCCGCGAACGATCCGCACGCCGAGCTCGTGCACAACGTGGACGACGCCGATCGCGCCGTGATCGATCTGGCGCTGGCCCATCCGCATGCCGTGGTGCTGCTCAAGGGCTCGCACGCCTCCGGACTGAGCGCGCTCGCCACGCGCTGGGAACGCAACGACGACCTGCCCGCCGCGCGTAAGAACGGCGGCAACGAAACCACGAAGAATGGAGAAGCACTGTGATTTCGCTCCTTATCGGTCTTGGGGTGTCGCTGATCGTCACCCTGGTGGGTACGCCGCTGCTCATCAATCTGGTGCACAAACTGCACTACGGACAGTACATTCGTCAGGATGGTCCGCAGTCCCATCTGGTCAAGCGCGGCACTCCTACGCTGGGCGGCGTGGTGATCAACCTCGCCATCGTGCTTGGCTGGGCCGCGTCGGCGCTGTACCGCTATATCGCCTATCGTGACGTGCCTTCCTGGACGGCGTTGCTGGTGCTGTTCGCCATGCTGTCCATGGGCCTGCTGGGCTTCATCGATGATTTCGCCAAGGTGCGCAAGAAGCAGAACGAGGGCCTGTCGGTGGGCGGCAAGTTCTTCGGCCAGTTCGTGTTCGCCACCATGTTTGCCGTGCTGGCGCTGCTCATGCCCACCAAGAACGGCTTCCCGAGCGCGCAGGCCGGTATTTCGTTCGTCGAGCACCGCATCGTCTCGTTCGAGTTCGCCGGCCGTGCGGTGGCGATCGTGCTGTTCGTGATCTGGGTGAACTTCCTGATGACGGCGTGGACGAACGCCTTCAACCTCACCGATGGTCTTGACGGTCTGGCTTCCGGCAGCTCCATGGTGGCGTTCATCGGCTATGCGATGATCGCGTACTGGGAGAGCTACCATCTCAAGGGCGCCGGCCACTCCGGCTTCGCCTACTCCGTGTCCGACCCGCAGGATCTGGCCATTCTGGCCGCGTGTGCAGTGGCCGCATGCTTCGGATTCCTGTGGTACAACACGAATCCGGCCAAGATCTTCATGGGCGACACCGGTTCGCTGGCGCTCGGCGGTCTGTTCGCCGCGCTGTCGATCACCACGCACACCGAGGTGCTCGCCGTGGTGCTCGGCGGTCTGTTCGTGATGGAGACCTGCTCCGACGTGATTCAGGTGGGCTATTTCAAGATGACCCATAAGCGCGTGTTCAAGATGGCGCCGATCCATCATCATTTCGAATTGTGCGGATGGCAGGAGAACACCGTCGTCGTGCGGTTCTGGATGATCGAGATGCTGTTCGTGCTGGTCGGTCTGGTGCTGTTCTACTCTAACTGGCTTGTCGGCTCCGGTCTGTTCTGACCGTATGCGTTGCGTGCGCCGGTCGGGTCGTGACGACGCCGGCCGTTGATCGCTGGTCTCCCGTCGCGCCGTATCGATATCGGCTCTGTATCGGCGGGAGACTAGCCTGACGTTGGTATGAAGAATCCTAAAAGGAGGGGTCCGTTGACCAAGGTAGAGGATTTTCAGGGCAAGACCGTGATGGTGGCCGGACTGGGAGTGTCCGGTGTGAGTGCGTGCGATCGGCTGAGGGATGCCGGCGCCACCGTGCTCGCATTCGACGAGCGTAAGCCGGACGCCGATCTGCACCGGTTCGAGGACATCGACTTTGATGCGCTTGACGCCATCGTCACCTCGCCGGTGTTCGCACCGTCCACGCCGTTCCTTGCCGAGGCCGCCCGTCGTGGCATCGACACGATGAGCGAGGTCGAGCTCGCGTGGCGTCTGCGTGTGCCGTCCGCGTCGACCGGCAAGCCCGCCGCCTGGGTGGGCATCACCGGAACCAACGGCAAGACGTCGACCACGGAGATGACCTCCGAGGTGCTACGCGCCGCCCATCTCAAGGCTCCCGCCGTGGGCAACATCGGCACGCCGGTCTCCTCCGCGTCCGTGGACCCAGCCAACGATGCGCTGGTGGTGGAGCTCAGCTCGTTCCAGATGCACTACACCGATTCGCTTGAACTTGACTGCGCCGCGATCACCAATCTCGCCGACGATCATCTCGATTGGCATGGCGGATTCGACAACTATGCGGCCGACAAGGCGAAGGTCTATCGCGGAGTCAAGCGCGCGCTGGTCTACAACGCCGACGATGCCCGCGTGACCGCGCTGGCCGAGGCCGCCAAGCCCGCCGAAGGCTGCCGTAGGGTCGGCTTCACGCTTGGCGCGCCCGCCGCCGGACAGATCGGCGTCGAGGACGGCTGGATCGTGGATCGCAGCGGTCTGCGCGACGAGGACGCCGCCGAGCGCATGGCCAGGGTGCTGGACTTCACGCACCTGTGCGAACCGGACGGCACCGTCTACCCGCATCTGCTGGCCGACGCCCTGTGCGCGTTGGCGCTGTCCCTGGGCATGGGCGTGTCGGCGGCCACCGCCATCGGCGCGCTCAAGCAGTTCGCCCCCGGCGGCCACCGCATCGCCAAGGTCGCCGAAGCCAAGGTGCCCGGCGGTGTCATTCGATTCGTCGACGACTCCAAGGCCACGAACGCGCATGCGGCCCATGCCTCGCTGTCCAGCTTCGCTCCCGGCTCCGTGGTCTGGATCGCCGGCGGTCTGGCCAAGGGTTCGCGCTTCGAGGACTTGGTAGCCGATCAGGCGCACACGATCAGTGCCGCCGTAATCATCGGCGTGGACCAGCAGACCATGCTCGACGCGTTCGCCGCCAAGGCGCCGGAGATTCCGCTGACCGTGATCGACCCCGAGCCGAAGGACACGGTCATGGACCGTGCCGTCGAAGCGGCCGGCGCCTATGCCAAGGCCGGCAGCGTGGTGCTCATGGCCCCCGCCTGCGCGTCCATGGACCAGTTCAAGTCGTATGCGGACCGTGGTGATCGTTTCGCCGCGGCCGCGCAGCAGTGGGTGGCGGCGCATGCCGAGTAGTCCGAACGGCAAGCCCGCCCGTAACGCCCGATCCGGTGGCACTCCGTCCAAATGGAACGCGGTTGCCGTCGGATCGTCGCGCGGACGCAGCCCCGTCCGGATCGGCCCCGACGATACCGATGATGCGGATCTCAAGGGGCTTGACAAGGCCGTGGCACTGGTCACCAACGGTTCTCCGGTGGCCAAGGGCAAGCCGGGCGGAACGCCGGCCAAGCCGGTCGACTACAGCGGCATCCGTTGCCTGCTCAATCCCGTCTGGTGCTATTACGGATTCATCATCGCGGTGACCGGTCTGACGTTGTTCGGTCTGCTCATGGTGTTCTCCAGTTCGGCGGTCGACATGATCTCCAGCAGCAAGCCGACCTGGTACGAGCTGGTCACGCAGACGGCGTTCGCCGTCGTCGGCGTGGTGGTCGGCTTCGTGCTGGCTGCGTTCCCGGTGAAGGGGTTCCGCAGACTGTCGATGATCGCGATGATCATCGGCGTGGCATTGCAGCTGGCCACCAAGATTCCCGGCATCGGCTCGGAGGCCGGCGGCAACATCGGCTGGATCATCCTCGGCCCGGTCCGTTTCCAGCCCGCCGAAATTCTCAAATGGGTGCTGAGCATCTGGATGCCGGCCGCGCTGCTTGCCGCACGGTCGAAACGTACCGTCAAACGCAAGCCTCTGCTGGCGTTCAACGCGCCACCATGGTTGGCGAAGGTCGGAAAAATCGTGGAGATCTTCATTCCCCGATCCTATTGGGTGCCGATCTGCGGTTTTCTGCTTGCCTTCACCGCGGTGATCCTCGGACACGATCTGGGAACCGCCATGATCGTGGTGCTCATCGGTGCCGTGGTGCTGCTCGTCGGCGGGTTCCCGCTGCGCATGTTCGTCTTGCTCGGCGGTGTGGGCGCCGCGGGCATCCTGCTGATGTTCGTCACGGGCAGCTCCAATCGTATGAGCCGCATCATGGCCACGTACGGCGAATGCTCGAGCGAGGATCTGACCGGTGTGTGCTACCAGTCGATCCACGGCACCTACGCGTTGGCGTCAGGCGGTCTGACCGGCGTGGGGCTTGGTAATTCCCGTGAGAAGTGGAACTATCTGCCGGCGGCGCACAACGACTTCATCTTCGCCGTGATCGGCGAGGAGCTTGGATTCCTCGGAGCCTGTGCGGTGATCCTCGGCTTCGTGGTCATGGGTTGGTGCATGATCGCCATCGCCGTGCGTCATCAGGACGCTTATGCCCGCATGGTGATCATGGCGTTCACTATCTGGTTGGTCGGACAGGCGCTGGTCAACATCGCCGTCGTCGTCGGCATTCTGCCGGTCATGGGCCTGCCGATGCCGTTCATATCGTCAGGCGGCACCGCGCTGATCATGTGTCTGGCGGCCGCGGGAACCGTGGTGAGCATGGCGCGATCCCAGACCGAGATCAAAGCGGCCGTGTCGAAATCGTGACACGACGTGACACGACGCATGACGCCCGGGGTTGACCGCCTCGGGCGCTATGCTCGTAACCATGTCTGATCGAGTAAGCATCGTGCTCGCCGGTGGCGGCACCGCAGGTCATGTCAATCCGCTGCTGAGCATCGCCTCCGAAATTCGCAGAATCCGTCCGGATGCCGCCATCAGCGTCATCGGCACCGAAGTCGGTCTGGAGAAGCGGCTCGTGCCCGCGGCCGGCTTCGAAATGGACACCATCGAAAAGGTGCCGTTCCCGCGTTCGATCAACGCCGACGCCTTCAAATTCCCGATGCGGTGGATCCACGAAACTGGTAGGGTCAAGCGCATTCTCACCGAACGTCACGCCGACGTGCTCGTCGGTGTGGGC
Source organism: Bifidobacterium callimiconis (assembly GCF_003952005.1). Lineage (GTDB taxonomy): Bacteria > Actinomycetota > Actinomycetes > Actinomycetales > Bifidobacteriaceae > Galliscardovia > Galliscardovia callimiconis. The sequence goes on along the minus strand of NZ_QXGJ01000003.1, from coordinate 59,855 downwards.
GGCTACGCCTCGGCCCCCGCCTACTACACGGCCCACAAGATGGGCATTCCCGTGGTGATCCACGAACAGAACGCGCGCGCCGGCATGGCGAACAAGCTCGGCAGCCGGTGGGCCGACTTCATCGGCACGGTCTACGACAACACCGGTCTGACCGCCCGTCCCGGTGCGGTCATCGAACGTGTGGGACTGCCGCTGCGTCCCGCCATTGCCCAGGTCGCCGAAGCCATGGAACAGGATCGCGCCGCGGCCCGCGTCGCAGGCGCCACTGCGCTTGGCCTCGATCCGAACCGGCCCATCGTGCTGGTCACCGGCGGTTCCTTGGGCGCACAGAGCCTCAACATCGCCGTATCGAACACCGCGAAGGAACTGCTTGACGTCACCCAGATCATCCACCTGACCGGCAAGGGCAAGATCAGTCAGGTCCGCAAGCTCGTCGAGGCCTCCGCCGGTGCGGACGTCCTGTGCGGCATCGGACCGGACAGTGCCGGACAGGGCGACTACCACACCGCCGAATATCTGGAGCGCATCGATCAGGCGTTCGCCTGCGCCGATCTGGTCGTCTGCCGCTCCGGCGCCGGCACCGTGGCCGAAATCGCCGCACTGGGCCTGCCCGCCGTATACGTGCCGCTGCCCATCGGCAACGGCGAACAGCGGTACAACGCCGAACCTGTAGTGGAGGCCGGCGGCGGCTTCCTGGTCCGCGACGCCGACTTCACCAGCGAATGGGTCGCAGGCCACGTGCCCGCATTGCTGTCCGACAAGGACAGACTGCGTGGACTCGCCCAGGCCGCATGGACCTACGGCATCCGCGATGCCGCACACACCATGGCCGAACGCGTGCTGTCCTTCGCCGACGCCAAGCGCTGACGGATCCGGGAGATGCATCCCGGATCCAATATCCCGTCCTCGTTCATAATGGAATGAGTTGTTTTCCGTTTCATAAGGAGAATTCGTCGTGTCTGACCACGCTTCCGACAACACCATCGTGCTTGAACCCACCAGCAGGCCGCCGCATGCCGACACACTGCGCGTGCAGGACCTCGGCCGTACCCACTTCATCGGCATCGGTGGCGCCGGCATGAGCGTGCTGGCGGAGATCCTGCACGAGCAGGGCGTGGACGTGCAGGGTTCCGATCGCGAGCTCGGCCCCAAGGCCGAACGTCTGCAGGCGCTCGGCATCACCGTGATGATCGGCCAGAAGGCGGAGAACGTGCAGGGCGTGGACACCGTCGTATGGTCCAGCGCCATCAAGCCGGACAACCCCGAAATCGTGGCGGCCGTGGCCGAAGGCGCCCGCCTCATGCACCGCAGTGACATTCTGGCCCTGCTCATGAGCACCTCGCGCGCCGTGACCGTGGCCGGCGCTCACGGCAAGACCACCACCAGTGCCATGATCTCCCAGATTCTGGTGAATGCCGGCACCGGTGAACTCGCCGACCCCAGTTACGCGATCGGCGGATCCATTCAGGGACCGGACGGCACCACCATCGACGGCGGCCACGCCGGCAAGGGCAGCGTGCTCGTCGCCGAGGCCGATGAATCCGACGGCAGCTTCGCGAAATACCATCCCGAGATCGCCGTGATCACCAACGTGGAGGCCGAACACCTCGACCATTACGGCACCGCCGAACACTACCGTCAGGCGTTCGTCGACCACTCCCATCACGCCACCGGACATGTGGTGTTGTGTGCCGACGACGAGGGCGCGCTTGCCGTGCTTCGCGCGATGAGCCCCGAGTCCGCGGCCAAGGCCGTCGCCTACTCCACCCACACCGCCGACGAGATCGGCGATCTCAACGGCGCATCCCTGGTGCACATCGATCATGAGGCCGAGGCCGCCGCGTCCGATACCGTCGACGCCGTGGAATCCTTCGTCCTGCATCTGCCGGCCGGGCTCGGCGGCACGGACTCCGAGGCTGCCGACATCACCGTCGGTCTGCGTATTCCCGGCATCCACAACGCCCGCAACGCCGCAGCCGCCATCACCGCGGCCACGCTGCTGGGTATGGACCCTCATGACGCCGCCCGTGCGGCCGGCTCGTTCCGCGGCGCCGCGCGTCGCTTCGAGATCCGTGGCGAGCGCGCCGGCGTGACCGTCGTGGACGATTATGCGCATCATCCCACCGAAATCGCCGCCATGCTTGATGCCGCGCGTCGTCGTTTCCCCGAGTCCACCGTGCATGTGCTGTTCCAGCCGCACCTGTTCTCGCGCACCATGTTCTTCGCATCCGAATTCGCCCATGCGCTGGCCAAGGCCGACGACGTGATCGTCACCGGCATCTTCCCCGCCCGCGAGAAGCAGGCCGACTATCCGCAGATCGGCCCGCAGACCGTGGTCGATGCCGCCGGAGACATCGACCATGATCCCGCAACGTGGATCCAGGCCGTGCCGGATATGTGCCAGGCGGCCAAGATGCTGGCCATGCGTTCCAAGGCCGGCGATGTGATCTTCACCGTCGGCGCCGGTGACATCACCAACATGGCCGAGGTGCTGCTGCGCGTGCTCGAGGCCCGTTCCGCCACGGACGAACGTTGATTCGGGTCGGGTGATCATGGCCGGACGTGTCGTCTCTTCATCGGATTCGCCGCAGGACAAGCCGTCGAAGTCGCAGGGCGGAAGCTCCCGGGGGTCCGTCTCGAAACGTACCCCTCGCGAAGCGAGCGGCACGGCGCACGGTAATCGTGTGTCGCACCCGTCCCGTTCGTCGCGTTCGGTGTCGTCCGGCTCCTCCACGCGGGGGAGGGGAGACGTCGCTCCGAAGGGCCGTTCCCTGAGTTCCCGGAGCTCCCGCGGAACCTCTGATACGCGCAGCCGGGAAGGGGATTTCGTCGACGCGCGAACCATGCCGCCGCGCAAGTCGGTCTCCGAACGCCTCGACAGCCCTGATTTCGGCGGCCCCGGCCTATTCGCCCGTCCCAAGGTGGTGAACTTCCCCGAACGACTCAAGGAACGCCGCCAGGCGCACCGCCGGGAGGTCGCCATTCGCGCCGTCATTGTGGTGGCAGTGATCGCCGCCATCGTGACGCTGATCTGGGGCCTGCTGTTTTCGCCGTTGCTGCGTCTGCACACCGATCAGATCTCGGTCGGTGGCACGAACACATGGGTGTCGGAAAGCGAGGTCGCCAACATTGCGTATGCGCAACAGGGCAAGTCGCTGCTGCTGATCGACACCGCCGGCATGGAGGACAAGATCAGCGAACTGCCGGGCGTGACATCGGCCACCGCCGTGAAACACTATCCGCACGGATTGGATGTTACGGTGAAGGCCGAAATTCCGGCCGCCGTACTCCGCGCCTCCGACTCCGACTACACGGCCGTGGATCGCGAGGGCCGTGTGCTCAACGCGGTGAACGCCTCGGTGAAGGGCATTCCCGTGATCGAAGTGAAGGACGCCAAGAAGAGCCTGGACAGCAAGGCCGTCAAGCAGGCGCTGCAGGTGCTCGGCTCGCTGGATGAGTCCATGCGGCAGAAGATCACCAAGGTGGAGGCGAAGACCCAGGATTCCATCACCACCACGCTCGAGGACGGCTACACGATCATCTGGGGTAATTCATCGCAGATGAAACTGAAGAAGGCCGTGGTGGACACGCTGCTGTCGAACCCCGATCAGCTTGAAGGGGCGAAGACCATCGACGTCGCCGCCCCGGACAAGGCCACCATCAAATAGGGCGTTTACAAGGAACGCCAGGAGCGACAGGGGGAGAGCCCGTCAGTGCATCAGTTCGTCGGTGTCGTAGTTGATCGTCACTGGACCGTCATTGACCAGGCTCACCTGCATATGTGCGCCGAACCGGCCCTCCTTCACCGTCAACCCGTATGACTCGAGTTCACGATTGAAGTCGTGCCACACCTGTTCGGCATGATGGGGTTCGCCGGCGCCGGTGAACCCCGGGCGGTTGCCGCGGCGCACGTCGGCGAACAGCGTGAACTGCGAGATCGACAGTATGGCGCCGCCCACGTCGAGAATCGACTTGTTCATCTTGCCGTTCTCGTCTTCGAATACGCGTAGATGGGCGATCTTGCGGGCCAGCCACGCCACCTGATCGGGACCGTCCGCATCGGCGACACCCACCAGCAGCATGAATCCGCGATCGATGGACTGGGGAACGAACGGTTCTTCGAAGGAATTGCCGGGCTCGGGAACGACGTCCACGGATGCACGGCTCACTTTCTGCACTACGATACGCATGACGATCAGTGTAGGTATCGCCATACGACATTGCGCGGCCTCCCCGGATGGGGAAGACCGCGCAATGCGATATGTGTGGGTATGGGTACGTATTCGTCAGACGCTACGCCACGTATATGGCGTTTGCGTATACGTCGTCATTTGGTGCCGCGAAGTTCGGCCTCGATCTCCTCGAGGGACTTGCCCTTGGTCTCGGGGATGAACTTGGCCACGAATGGAATGGACAGCACGGCGAACGCGGCGAAGATCGCGAACGGGCCACCCACGTTGTTGTGAAATGCGGCAAGCAGCATCAGGAAGAACTGCGAGACGATGAAGTTGCCGATCCAGTTGGCGGCGGAACCGATCGACGTGCCGATGCCACGCACGGACAGCGGGAAGATCTCACCGATCATCACCCACGCCAGCGGACCCCACGAGACGGCGAAGCCGAGGATGTAGATGGCGATCAGCACCATCGTCGGGATGGCGGCGTGGCTTACGTCACCGAGGAAGTTGAGCAGGGCGAGTGCGATCAGCGAGACGGCCATGACGATGGATCCAATGAACAGCACGGTCTTGCGGTTGAAACGATCCATGAAGATCGTGGCGACGATGGTGGAGGCGAAGTTGACCACGCCGATGCCTACCGACACCCAGATCGCCTGGCTGGCCGGGAATCCAAAGCCCTTGATGAACACCTGCGGCAGGAAGTAGATCACCGAGTTGATGCCCACGAGCTGCTGGAACAGCATGATGCCGATGGCAGCGATGATGGCCGGGCGTGCGGTGGTGAACAGTTCCTTGACGCTGCCCTGTTTCTTGGAGCCTTCAGAGTTGGCGACACGCTGGATCTCGTCGAGTTCGGCGGTCACCTCGGTGGCGTCCATGTCCTTGCGGATCAGCTGCAACACCTTGAATGCGTCACGTACGTCACCCTGCTTGACCAGGTAGCGCGGGGATTCAGGCAGCAGGATGCCGCCGATCAGCAGCAGCACGGACGGAATGAGTGCGGAGCCGAGCATCCAGCGCCAGTCGCTGAAGCCGAGCAGGTTGTGGTTGAGGAAACCCAGGTTCGACACGTAGGCGAGCAGGATGCCGAACGTGACCATGAGCTGGAACAGCGTGGACAGCGAACCGCGATGCTCCTTCGGCGCGAGCTCGGCCAGGTAGGCGGGGGTAAGCGCGGATGCGGCGCCGACGGCCAGGCCGAGCAGGATGCGGGCCATCACCATCCATACGAATCCGGTGGCGGTGGCGGACAGGCCGGAGCCGAGCAGGAACAGTATGGCGGAGACGATAAGCAGCTTCTTGCGGCCGTACTTGTCGGACAGGCCGCCGATGGTCAGCGCGCCGATCATGGATCCGATCAGCACGGAGGAGGTGATGAATCCGGTCTGCGCCGCGTTGAGCGAGAATTCGGATTCGATCAGCGGCGATGCGCCGGAGATGATACCGGTATCGAAGCCGAACAGCATGCCTCCCAGCGCGCCGAAGATAAATATGAATGTGTTATTCAGTGGGAATCGCATCGAATCTCCTTTGTCTCGGTCCTTCCACATTCCATCCCATTGCCCTGATCCCGGAATCCGGCCGGGAAAACAAAAAAGACCTGAGACATGGTCCATACCATGTCTCAGGTCTTGCCTCGTTTTACCAAGTAGCAACCCTGCTGATCAAAACAACTGATTCCTCACAATATAGGAAAATGCAACAGTTGGCAACTCCGGGTGTTTCGCGTGTTGTTTGGTGTAGTGAACGGTGTGGAGGGGTGGAAACCGTTGGGAAACCGTTGGAATCGCAACAAAAAAGCCACCCAAGCGTGTGCTTGGATGGCTTAATTCGTGGAGCCGCCGGGAATTGAACCCGGGTCCGATGACCGTACCCTCAGTCTTCTACGTGCGTAGTCTGCTGGCCAGGTGGCTATCTGTCTGCCCCCGCCGATGTCGCAGACAACTGGCGGCGGGCATAGTCACAGCAAAAGTCCCCGAAGCGCCCTGTGACGCAATGCTTCAGGCAAGTCTCCTAATGACGCTCAGCATCTCCCCGGAAACATGGGAGAGTGAACGGAGCGGCTGCTCGCTGGTTAGATCTGGCGCGAAGCTCAGGCAGCGAGAGCGAACTCAGTGCGGTTAGATTTAGCACTTATTCTTTGCGGGAGGACATTAACGAGCGGACCCCCGCGTTCTCGGCACGCTTCCCTGCGACGAACAGGTCACCGTCGAAACCGATCGACCCCGATGTTGAATTATCAATCAACTGCCGACATAAAAAGCCGGACATCTCAATATAGCGTTGGGATGTCCGACCTGTCAACAAGGAGTGTCGCTCACGGCGAAATCATGAATCATATATTCATGATTTCGGCCGCGGGCGAACAGGGGGAGGAGAGATCGCTCACTCGGCCTTGTGCTTGGCCTCGTACTCGGCGATGTAGTCGGGCATGACTTCCGGGTAGTCCGGCCAGGCGCCGGCCTGGGTGCACACGTACGCGGCGGTGTTCACGGCGGCGCGGTGGGCTTCCTTGAGCGACTTGCCGAGCAGGATGTTGATGGTGAACGCGCCGGAGAAGGAGTCGCCGGCACCGATGGTGTCGGACACCTCCACGCGCGGCGTCGGCAGGGTGGAGATCTCGCCGTCCTTGGCCAGAATGGTGCTGAAGTCGGCGCCGGCGGTCAGGATCACGTAGTCGAGATCGTAGTTGTCCATGAACCACTTGCAGGCTTCCTCGTCGGTGCCGGTGATGCCGAACATCGGGCGCAGCAGGACGAGTTCGTCGTCGTTCAGCTTGAACACGGTGGCGTCGGCCAGCTGCTCTTCGATGAGCTCCTTGGAGTAGTGGTCGCCGCGGATGTTGATGTCGTAGTAGCGCAGGGTCTCGGGGCGGCTCAGCTTGAGCAGCTTCATGATCGTGTCATGCGATTCCTGCATGCGGCAGGCGAGGGAACCGTAGCAGATGGCGTCGGCCTTGCGCACCAGGTCGATGAGGTCCTGGGTGAGGGCGATGTGATCCCAGGCCACGTCCTTGACGATGGTCCACTCGGGGATGCCGTTCTCCAGCTTCACGTCGGCGCGGCCGGTGGGGTAGGCGTTGCGCTGCAGGATGGACTTGATGCCGGTCTTCTCGACCGCGGCCAGCAGCTCGTCGCCAAGCTCGTCCTGGCCGATGGCGCTGATCGAGTAGCCGTCGGCGCCGTTCTTGGTGGCGTGGTAGATGAAGTTGACGGGGGCGCCGCCTGCGCGCTTGCCTTCGGGGATCATGTCCCACAGGATCTCGCCAAGGCTCAGGACGATCGGCTTCTTGTCGGTCATTGGTTTTCCTTTCTTCTGCATCTCATCTCCGAGATGTGCTTGTTGTTTGGTTGTGGTTGATCGGTTTTCGTTCGTGTCGGCGTCCGGTTGTTCGCGGCCCTGGCGGGGTCACAGCCCTTCCATCTGTTCGACAAATTCTGAGGGGTGTTCGAGGAACTGTGCGGTGGCCACCGCGGCGGCGCCGTTGAGTGTGGCGTCGACGGGCAGGTCGGACAGTATGATCTCGGTGGTTTCGTCCAGCACGGGGATGACGCGCTGGGCCACGATGCTTCGCACCCGTTGCAGCATCGGCTCGCCGGCTTCCGCCATGATGTCGCCGATGACGATCTGCTTGGGGTTGAAGGCGTTGATGATGGTGACGCAGCCGTATCCGATGTAGGTGGACACCTCGTGCACCAGCGCGAGCGCCTCCGGATTGCCGTTGCGGGCGAGGGTGAACGCCGCGCGGCAGGCTTCGGCGTGGTGCATGCTTTCGGAGCCGGGAACGAGCCCGGATTCGTTGACCATCTCGTGGAAGGCGATGGCGGAGCAGTAGTTTTCCAGACAGCCGACGTTGCCGCATTCGCACGGCCGGCCGTCGGCGTCGATGCTGATGTGGCCGATCTCCGTGGCCGCGCCGAGTTCGCCGTTGACGAGTTCGCCGTGGTCCATGAGTCCGAGTCCCACGCCTTCGCCGATCAGATAGTAGCCGAGATTGCGTGACGTGGCTTCCGGGTTGAACAGGGCCTGGGCGAGCGCGCCGGCGCGGGCGTCCTGTTCGATGAATACGGGCACGCGGAATTCGGAGGCGAATTCGTCGATGAAGTTGACGTTGCGCCAGCCGAGCATGGAGGTGACCACGGCGGTGCGGCCTTCGTCGCGCAGGTAGGGGCCGGGCACGGCCATGCCGATGGCGACGATGGAGTCGTCCTTGTCGAGGATGGCGCGGATGCGGTTCTTGATGTCCTCGCAGGTCTGCGGAATGGTGTCGTTGCGTACCGGGGGCAGCGTCTGCATGGATTCGAGGTTGCCGCCGAGGTCGAACACGCCGATCTGGGCGAGGGAGCGCGCGAACTTGACGGCGATCACGCGGTATTTGGATTCGTTGAGCTGCAGTCCGATCGAGCGGCGCTTCTTGATGCCGTCGAGGTTGCCGGTTTCGCTGATCACGCCCATGTCGATGAGCTGTGCGGTGATCTTGGTGATGGCGGCGGGGGTGAGGTCGAGTTTGCGGGCGATGTGCGCACGGGAGCATACGCCGTCGCGATGGAGCAGCTGGATGATGCGGGATCGGTTCAGCTCGGCCATGGAGGCGTGCGTGCTGCCGGGTGGTGCGATCATGCGTCCTCCTTGACTTCGTTGTCGGCGGCAGGCGGACTTGCTATTACTGTAGTCCGTATCGTCGTCAATCGTTTGAATTACGTGTTGTGAATATATTAACCTCGTTAATCAATTAAGCGCAAACGCGACACGCGGATGCGAATGATTTTCCCGACGGCATGATGAAAGCCGACTCCGTCATACGCGTCGACGACCGGGTCCGATGACACAGGTGGAATCGGACGGCGTTTTATCGTTTCGATGTGGGAGAATGTGACCACGAGCACATCGTGCACATGACATATATACGAGTCCGGCGAGTAGGAGGGTGCGTTGCCAAGACAGAGAAACGCGGTCGTTGTCACGCATAGGCAGCTGGCGACCACCGGCACCGAAGTCAAGGAAGTGGTGGAGCAGCTCAAGGCCGCTGGCTTCGACGTGACGATCGTGGACAATCTCGAGGCCCCGCCGTTCGCGGCCAGTGAAGTGCAGACGTTCAACCCCGAAACCGAAATCGTGGTCGTGCTTGGCGGCGACGGAACGATCCTGCGCGCGGCGGAACTCGTCAAGGGCACCGACGTGCCGATCGTGGGCATCAACATGGGCCACGTCGGCTTCCTCGCGGAATTCGAAAGCTTCCAGACCCAGGATGCCATCGCCAAGATCGCCGCGCGCGACTACTCGATCGACGAACGCGTGATCGCATGGGTGGACGTGTGGATGCCGGGTGCCACCGAACCCATGCACGATTGGGCCCTCAACGACGTGACCCTGGAACGCGCCGACCGCGGCAAGATGGTGGAACTCAGCATCAGCGTGGACGACGTGGAGATGAGCTCCTTCGGCTGCGACGGCGTGATCGTGTCCACACCCACCGGGTCCACCGCCTACGCGTTCTCCGCGGGCGGCCCCATCATCTGGCCCAACGTGGACGCCCTACAGCTCGTGCCGCTCGCCGCGCACGCCCTGTTCTCCCGTCCGCTGGTCATCGGATCCAAGTCGTCGTTCACGCTCGACATCGCCGAGGACTCCTCGAGCGAAGGCTGGATCTGCTGCGACGGACGCCGTCAGCGGGCCCTGCCGCGAGGAACCCGCGTGGTGGTGCGGCAGTCGCCGAACTCACTGCGTCTGGCACGTCTGGTCGGCGTACCGTTCACCAGTCGTCTGGTAGGCAAATTCGATCTTCCCGTAATGGGATGGCGTGAGTCGGGCAAGAACCGCGGCTCAAAGGAGGGCAAGAGCCGGTAATGCTCGAGGAACTGGAGATCCGCTCACTTGGCCCCATCCGTCATGCAGTGGTGAATCCGGCTCGCGGCATGACCGCGATCACCGGCGAGACCGGCGCCGGAAAGTCCATGCTGCTCAACGCACTCCGACTGATATCCGGCGGCACCGTCTCCGCACGAACCGTATCGGAGGGCGACCGCGAGGCATGGGCGCAGGGCGTATTCGACGTCACGCCGGACAGCACCGTGGGCGCGCTCGCCCGCGAGGCCGGCGCCGAACTCGACGACGACGGACTGTTCCTCGCGCGCACCCTGCCCGCACAGGGCCGGTCGCGCGCCGTGCTTAACGGCAAAAGCGTGCCGCGTGCCATACTGCGTGATCTGACCGACGAACTGGTCGCCATCCATGGTCAGGCCGACCAATTACGTATGGCCGCGCCCGCCAGGCAGCGAGAGTTCCTCGACTCATATGCGGCCGACACGGCCGAGCTCGACGCCTACCGGGCCGCATGGAAACGACTCAACGACTGTGAGGCCAAACTCCGGGCGATCACCGAACAGGAGTCGGAGACCATGCAGCGCGCCGACTATCTGCGCGAATCCATCGACCGCATCGACCGCATCGACCCCCACGACGGCGAGGACGTCGAACTCAAGGCCATGCGCGACCGCATCGAAAACTCCGCCGCCATCATGCAGGGCGTCGGCGGCGCGCTCGCCGCGCTCGACCCCGGTCAGATGGGCGTGGACTCCGAGACCGGCGGCGCGCTCGCCATGATCGAACAGGCCGTGCACTCCCTGCAATCCATTGGCGTGCATGGCGTTTACGACGAGGCGGCCGAACGGCTGAGCACGGTGGAGACGGAACTGTCCGACATCGTCTTCTCGCTTGGGGGCATGCTCGAACAGGAGGACGGCGAAGGCGACCTCGATCAGATCAACGGGCGCATCCACGACCTCGACGAACTCACCAGACGATGGGGGCCCACGCTTGCCGATGTGATCGCATGGCGGGAAAAGGCCGGCTACGAACTCGAGGACCTTGACGCCTCCCCGGAACGCGTGGCGCAGCTCACCAGCGAGCGCGACGCAGCCCGCACGGCGGCGCTTGAGGCGGCCGATCGGCTGGGGGAGCGGCGACGTGAGGCCGCCGACGAACTCGCCGAACAGGTGACCGGCGAACTGGAATCGCTGGCCATGTCCGGAGCCCGGCTCGACATCGAAGTGAGGCGCCGCACTGACGACGGACTTGACGCCCATGGTGGTGACGATATCCGCTTCCTGTTCACCGCGTTCCCCGGCGCCCCGCGACTACCGATGGGCAAGAGCGCATCCGGCGGCGAGCTGAGCCGACTCATGCTCGCACTGGAACTGTCGGCGGCGCAGAAGGGATTCTCATCCGTGGCCGGGCAGGGCATGACGTTCGTGTTCGACGAGGTGGACGCCGGCGTGGGCGGCAGGACCGCGGCCGAGCTCGGCCGACGTCTGGCGAGACTCGCCGAGAATGCGCAGGTGATCGTCGTGACCCATCTGGCGCAGGTGGCCGCATGGGCGGACGCGCAGTTTGTGGTCTCCAAGCATGTCGCCGATTCGAAGTCCGACCCTGCCTCGGCCGACGCCGACACGGTCACCACCGTCGACGAAGTGCGTGACGACATGCGCGTGCACGAGATCGCCCGCATGCTCGACGGCGGCGAAACCGAAACGTCGCTGACGCATGCGCGCGAACTACTCGACGCCTGCCGACTGTGACATCGTCATGCCGGCACGGTGATGTCGGCTCCCGCGGATAGCGTGGGAGCCGTCAAGTTGCAGGGGAACCCGACTCGATGTCGATGACGCGAACACGTCCGGCGTGCGGTGGAACGGGTTGAGAAAGGCATGACGCCTGACCCTTTGAACCTGTTGGTTAACACCATCGTAGGGAGGAACGATTATGAGCGTACTGACGCCCGTATTGTCCATTGCCGGCTCCGACTGTTCCGGCGGCGCCGGAATCCAGGCCGATCTCAAGACCATGAGCGCCAACGGCTGCTTCGCCATGTCCGTGATCACGTCCGTCGTGGCGGAGAACACAGCTCGTGTGATCTCCGTACTCGACGTGGATCCGAAGATCATCGCCGACCAGATCGACGCCGTGTTCGAGGACATCCGTCCGAAGGCCGTCAAGATCGGCATGCTCGACAATCCGGACATCATGCAGGTCGTGGCCGACAAGCTCGTCGAATATAAGGCCGAAAACGTGGTCATCGACCCGGTCATGTACGCCAAGAACGGCGCGCCGCTCATGGACCCCAACTGCATCGACTCGCTCATCAAGATCGTGATCCCGCACGCCGACGTGCTCACGCCGAACATCCCCGAGGCCGAGTGCATCTCCGGCCTGAAGATCACCGATCTCGACGGTCAGAAGGCCGCCGCCAAGGCCATCCAGGAGATGGGCTGCACGTCCGCGCTCGTCAAGGGCGGCCACGCCACCGGCGACGCCATCGACGTGCTCTACGACGGCGAGCGCTTCTACGAGTTCTCCGCCAAGCGCATCAACACCAAGAACACGCACGGCACCGGCTGCACGTATTCGTCGGCCATCGCCGCCAATCTTGCGCTCGGTCACCCGTTCCACGAGGCCATCGACCGCGCCAAGAAGTATGTGACCATGGCCATCGAGCATTCGCTCGAGCTGGGCAACGGCAACGGTCCCACCAACCACTTCTGGGATCTGTATGCGCACGGCCTGGCCGGCTTCGATGCCAATGCCTGATTCCCGTCACGATTCCCGGATGACGACACCCGCCGGCGACACGTCCGCACCGATTCCGTCGGACGCGAACGCCGGCAAGGCCGCCATCTTCGACCTCGACGGCACGCTGCTCGACTCCATGCACGTGTGGACCGACGTGGACAATGAATTCCTGCACAAACGGGGGTTCGACGTGCCCGCCGACTATGCCGAATCCATCGCCCACCTGTCGTTCGAAGGCTGTGCGGAGTACACGATCCGCCGGTTCGGCCTGCCGGACAGTCCGCAGGATCTCATGGACGAATGGAACCGCATGGCATTCGACGCGTACACCACCACCGTGCCGCTCAAACCGCATGCGGGGGAGTACCTGCGGCATCTCAAGGCCACCGGCGCCAAACTTGCCGTGGCCACGAGTCTGCCGCCGCGTTTCCGCGAGGCCGTGCTGCGCCGACTGGGCGTCTACGATCTATTCGACGCGTTCAGCAGCGTGGGCGACGTGGGCGACGTGTCCAAGGACCAGCCCGACGTGTATCTGCACGCCGCCGCCCAGGTGGGCGTGAAGCCAACCGACTGCACGGTGTTCGAGGACATTCTCGTCGGCATCCGCGTGGTCAAGTCCGTCGGCATGCACGCATGGGCCATGTACGACGCGTCGTCGAAGAGCCACTGGCCACAGATCCAGGCCATCGCCGACGGCGTCATGCATGACTTCTCCGAAGCCCCCCGAATCCTCTGACCCTCTCGTTCTTCTTATTGCTTCGTGTCCCTCCCCGGAACTGGCCGGTAACAGCATTCTTCCGTGCTCCTCCCGAGGGAAGAAGCTGGCCGTAATAACGCCGGTCCCATTCCTTCGTGCTCCCTCCAAGGGAGGGAGCTGGCCGGCCAAAAGCCGGCCTGAGGGAGGGATCACGCCCCTCAGACCTCACTTAACACCTCCACCCACCCCGAAAGGACCATCATGCCCCTTACCCGTTTCCTCTCCGACCACCCCTTCGCCGAACGCCTCTACAAGGCCGCCGAACCCGTATGGGAGGAGGGCGTCGACCAGCCCTTCCTGCGTGAGCTCGGCGACGGCACGCTCGACCGTGAGAAGTTCGTGTTCTACATGCTGCAGGACTACCTGTACCTCAACGACTACGTGAACGTGCACGCACTCGCCTTCGCCAAGTGCGACGATCCGAAGATCCGCACGCACCTGTCGACCGCCATCGCCGGCGCGTCCAACGAGACCGAGCACGTGCACGACTTCTTCCGCGACGTGTTCGGCATCACCAGGCAGCAGATGGACGACGCCCGCCAGTCGGCGTTCGCCCGCGCCTACACGTCGAACATGATCGCCATCGCGCACACCAAGCCGCTGGTCGACGTGCTCGTCGCCCTGCTGCCGTGCGCCTGGGTGTACGCCGACTACGGCACGCGCATCGCCGCGCGCATCGGCGACGGGATCGAGACGAACCCGTACCGCGCATGGATCGACATGTACAAGACCGACGAGTTCTGGAATTCCGCCGTCTGGCTGATCGACGACATCGAGAGGCTCTCCGCCGACCTGACCGAGGAACACAAGCAGACGCTCGTCGAACAGTTCGTGGTGGGCGTGGAGCACGAGTACATGTTCTGGGACAGCGCCTACCGCCTCCAGCAGCGCTGGAAGCCCGAGTGGAAGTAGCCTCGGACTCCTCTGACTCCCCTCGACGAGGGGAGTCAGAGAGCCAGGCCTGATCGGCCTTATGCCAGTCTGCGGAACGTGGTCGGATAGTCGTGTCGGCTGCGAAGCGCCGACGCGCCCAACGCCATCACGCCGACGCCGAGCATGATCGGCAGTGCCACCCACGGCGAGACGAGTGTGGACATCAGCGTGAACCCTGTCATTGGTATCAGCGTGATCAGTATCGGAATGTTGAGCGTGCCGGTGGTGGTCGCATGGGACGCCAGCAGCACCTGCTCATTGACGAACGTCAGCGCCGGCACGGCGATCAGCGTGTAGACCATCTCCGGAGTGGTCAGGGAGCGGACCGTCAGCGCGCCGCCGTATAGGCAGTACAGCACCGGCGGCAACAGCATGACCAGGCCCAGCATCATGGGAAGCATGCTCTTCGCCAGCAGATACTGCGTCATCGAACGTCCCGAGCAGCGCATGGCCTCCACCGTGCCGTCGGTCTTCAGCGGTGCGTTCATGCTCATGGTGAGCGTGTGCCCATTCGGGTAGGAGGTTCCCGCGGTAAGCGCCGGAGGGAAATAGGCGATCATCGGCCCGAACAGCATGAACACCATGGCGGTGTACTCGTTCCCCAACCACACGACGAATCCGACGATGTAGACCAGCATCATCACCACCATCAGCACGGTCATCAGCCAGAATGGACGGCTGCGCCTGCAGATCATCCAATCCTTCCAGAGTATTGCCTTCATCATTGTCTCCTTTGCAATGGGTTGTTCCACGACGTCGCGCTATTTCATGTGCAGTCCGAAGTCCACGTCGGTGGTCTCCCTCCCGAGCGTGGCGGCCTCCATGAACGCCGGATAATCGGTGAAATCATGGGTCATGCAGTCCTTGACCAGATGCCGGTTATCAAGGATCACCACGCGGTCGGTCACCTCCCAGCAGTAGTCCAGATCATGGGTGATCGTCATGATCGTGCGGCCATCGGCCCGAAGCTGCTTCATGAGCTCGATGAGCAGCTGCCGGGTGAGCGGGTCCACGGCGTTGGTGGGCTCGTCGAGCATGATGAGCTTCGGATCGAACAGCATGCCCGTCACGATGCCGGCACGCTTTTTCAATCCCGACGACAGCTCCTTCACCTTCTTGTCGAGATGCTCGCCGAGTTCGAACGCCCGGACCATCGGCAGCTCGTCCAGATGCGTGATATCCACCGGATGCGAGTTCTCGTGCGTGGCGTAGAGCATGGCGCGGAACCGGATGTTCTCGCGCACGGTCATGTCGGCGGTCAGATTGTTCGAGTCGGTGAGCTGGAACACGTCCCGCATGGAGGGGAATACGTCCGCGTTGATCACCGCGTCGCCGTGCTGAGGGCGCAGCAGGCCGAGAATCACGCCGAACAGGGTGGTCTTGCCCACGCCGTTGTAGCCGAGAATGCCGATCGACTGGCCGGCCGGCACGTCAAGATTGATATGGTTGAGCACGGGCTTGTGCTTCTTGTATCCGAAGGTCATGTTTCGCACGGACACGGCGATCGGTGCGCTCGTGTCGGGCTTGGTTCGTCCATTGGCGGGAGCGGTGATGGGTTTGGTGGTGGTTGCGGTCATGATGAGTGCCTTTCCTGTGAAGAAGATTGACCAGAGAAACAGAACGAATGCGGTCAGTAGCGGTTCGGTCAGCAGCAGAAGACCGTTCGTGCCGACGATGACGGTGCGTAGTGACGGCACGAGCAGACGGAATGCCAGTATGATCAGCGCGCCGAGCACGCCGGACGGCATGAGTGCGACGATTGCCTGCGCGATCAGATACTGTCGTTTCGGCCGGCCGTTCGCCGTGAACGCGGTCAGTGTGCCGTTGCCGATGTCGCCGCGGATGAGCTCCATCGCGCAGGTGGGTACGAACGACATGAGAAACATGATCAGTGTGACCTGCAGCAGTACCGTGGCGAATGTTCTGCCGGGCTGGATGGCCGTTGCGAGTGCGATGAACAGCACCGTCATGATGCCGGTCACGATCAGCATGATCAACAGCCCGGTATTGCGACAGATCTGCAGCAGATCCTTGTAGAAGATGGCTTTCATATGAGCCTCACATGCCTGATGAGGGAATTTTGGGCAGGCTCACGCCAGCCCTATGCAATAAGTGATTAATAGATACCTATTTTTTGGGAAACGATCTCTCCCGCTGGCTCCCCTCTCCGAGGGGAGCTGTCCGCAAAGCGGACTGAGGGGAGCGTTGCGCTCAGATGGTGTTCGCCTATCCTTCCCCTTGAGGGGAAGGTGTCCGGCAAAGCCGGACGGATGAGGTGACCGTGCCCGGAATCTGACTGGTATCTGACCGGTATCCGATCGCACCTCCCCTCAGTCACCTGCGGTGACAGCTCCCCTCAACGAGGGGAGCCTGAGGAATTCAGCCGCGTTGAATCCGCGCGACGGGTTTGACTCGATAAGGGGAGCCGGAGAAGGGCAGCTAGCCGCCGGCGACGATCTGTTTCAGGGCGGCGACGTGGGCTTGGAAGGCGGCTCGTCCGGCGTCGGTGAACGACGCCCAGGTGACCTTGTACCCCTTGCCGCTGCCGCGTTCCGCCTTCTTGCTCAGCGTCACGTATCCATGGTCGGCGAGCGTCTTCAGATGCTTGGAACAGACGGCATCACTCACGTCGAGCGTGTCCCGCAGCGCGTCGAACCGTAGCTTGTCGTATGCGTCGAGCATCCCGCAGATCCGCAGCCGGACCGGCGCGTGAATCGTCTCATCAAACTTCGGCTCGATCGGGGAATCGTTCGATTTATCGGGCATGCGGATCCTCCTCCGGAGCCACGGGGAGCCTGCTCACTCGGGTCCATTCCCGAATGTGCCAGCGTTCCAGCCCGTAGATCGCCAACGCGGTGAGGACGGCAAGGACGATCGCGCCGATCCAATTGCCGCCGATGAATCCCCATGCGAAGCCGGTCCATGGCAGGAGCAGCTGCGCGATTATCGACGTTAGGTAGGCGGCGAAGAATCGACGATCTCGGAATGCCGCTCGTTTGGCCGAATTTGTAGCGAATGCTGGCATGCCGGTGGTTTTCCGGTACCGAGCGATGAGAAGGAGCGGGGAAAGCACGATCAGCACGAGTGCCGTCATAGTGACGATGTATGCGATGTCCGAGACGAAGCGGCCGCCAAACATCAGTCCAATGCTCCAGTAGGCAAGAACTCCGGGTATATAGAGCAGAGAAAGATGAATACACATCGCCCGCATCCCGTGCTCCGATCGTTTGGCCATACGATCGCGGTCGGAATTCAGTTCATGCAGGCTGTTCAGTGCATCCAGAGCCCCGAGGGCGTCGATTCCGGAAGCGGTATCCGAAGGCATGGTCTCGCTATCACCTGCGGCGGCATTCGGCATGACGGTGTTCGTGGCTGTGGTGATGGACATGTCGGTCCTTTCCTCTCCTGCGCCGGTTGCGGCGGCCTGCGGTTCGGCTTCCGGGTTTCGTGTTTCGTCTGTCATCGCATCCTCCCGACGATGAACCGGTGAACGGTGATGCGGATCGAGGAAAACCCCTTTCCGTTGTGGAAAGCATACCTCTTTCCGTAGTGGAAAGAAGTTCGCGTGTCGCGCTCGCTAAGATGACATACGGATCGCGTCCGATGGACCGGTCGAACCGTATGGCGGTCGTGAAAAGACGGGCCGTACGTCGTCGGACGCCAGCGAAGTCAAGAGGTCAGTCAAGGAGAACGCAACAATGAAGATAGCCGCATTCGAAGTGCGCGACGACGAACGAGAATCATTCGCCGATGAATCGCAGCGCGTCGGCGTGGACGTCGAGCTCCACGCCGAATGCCTTGCTCCGTCCAACGTCGGTCTCGCGGCCGGCTGCGACGGCGTGAGCATCCTCGGGCAGAGCCATATCGACGCCGCGATGATCGACGCGCTCGCCGACGTCGGTGTGAAGGTGGTCGCCACGCGCACCATCGGTTACAACCATATCGATCTCAACGCCGCCAAACGTCGCGGCATCATGGTGCTCAACGCCGACTATGCGCCCAACGGCGTGGCCGAGTACACGGTGATGTTCATCCTGCTCGTGCTGCGCAACTACAAGCCCGCCCTGTGGCGCGGCCAGGTCTACGACTTCTCGCTCGAAGGACTGCAGGGCCGCGAACTGCGCAACCTCACCGTCGGTGTGATGGGAACCGGTCGCATCGGCGCCACCGTGATCCAGTGCCTCACCGGCTTCGGCTGCCGCATCCTCGCCTACGATCCGCATCCGAACCCGAAGGTCGCCGAGCATGCCGAATACGTGGATCTGGAGACCCTGTACGCGCAGAGCGACGTGATCACGCTGCACATGCCACTGCTCGACTCCACGTTCCACATCATCAACCGCGAGACCATCGCCAAGATGAAGGACGGCGTGGTGCTCGTCAACTGCGCCCGCGGCGAGCTCATGGACCTCGACGCGCTGATCGACAACATCGAAGCCGAGAAGATCGGCGGACTCGGTCTCGACACCGTGGAGACCGAGGGGGATCTGATCCACCGCGACCGCCGCACCGACATCCTCACCAACCGCGGTATCGCCTACCTGCGCCAGTTCCCCAACGTGGTGATGACCCAGCACATGGCGTTCTACACCGACGCCGCCGTGCGCAGCATGGTCTCCTGCTCGGTCGACGGCATCCGCGCCGCGATCGTCGACGGTGAGTTCCGTACGCGTATCGCGTAGGTGGGGCACCGGCGTCGTGTGTCGGAATCCGTCGTCGTGTGCGTTCCGTACGCGTATTGCGTAAGGGGTTTGTCGTTCGTCGGCGATGACGATGCCGTGATTGTTGTGGAGCGTGCCGGCGTCGATCCCTCCCCTCAGTCCGGCTGCGCCGGCCAGCTCCCTCCCATGGGGGGAGCACGTGCTCCTTACCTTCGTTCTCCCTCCGAGGGAGGGAGATGTCGCGACTTCGTTGCGACAGAGGGAGGGGTCCCGAATGCTTCCGGATGTCGTTTCGCAAACAACACGGCATCCGCCCTATGATGAACACGTATTCTTCATGATGTTCTCCGGCATGCCGCTCGCCATGCGGGTGGAGTATGCCGTGTTCGTCCTGGCCGTCCTGCCGTTGATCGTGCCGGGCGTGCTATCCGCGCTCATTCGTACGCGTCTCACCGCGATCTCGGCGCGGCTGCGGACCGAGGGCGATGTCTCCGCGCGACTGCTGCCGTATGGCACCATGGTGTCGCTGATCCTGTCCGCGATCATGGCCGCACTGGTATTCGACGCGAATGGCATGAACGATATGGCCGTCGTACCCGGCATGGACTCGACATCGCTCGGCGGCGTGCTGATGATCTGCGGCATCGCGGTCATGCTGTGCGCGCTGACCATGGTGACGCTGACCGTCGCCATCGCGATGACGTCGTCGACGATCGGCGAACTGCTGCGCATGACGCTCGGCCTGCCATCCACCCTGCGCTGCGATCGGCATGTCGCCGACGCCGCGCGCTCCTGGGCCCGCCCGCAATGGGTGCCGCGCTGGGCCCGCTTCTCCCTTCCTGACTCTCGAATCTGAATTCTCCCCGCACCGTCCGTCCAGCGTTGAACGCTGCATTTCGCCAGCACAGCCGGACGTCAGTGGCCCCATTTCACCCTGCCGCGCGGCATCCCTCATTGCCGCCTTCCCCTTGAGGGGAAGGTGTCCGACGAAGTCGGACGGATGAGGTGACGCCACCCCGCATCCCATTCAGATTCATCATTCGCGGCCGCTCTCATCCCGTGAAACAACCATCTCCATACGTGTTCCACACGTTTCACATCACTGTTTCACGCCGATGCGCAGCGGTGCGCCTACTCGTCAGGACATCACCATGCAATTCATCACCACTATTCTTCAGCCCCTGGAATGGCTGATTGCCCAACTGCTCATCCTCGGCCACACGCTGCTCGTCGTCCTCGGCATGCCCGACGGTCCGGGCCTCGCCTGGTGCCTCTCCATTATGGGGTTGGTGCTCGTCATCCGCCTCTGTCTGTTGCCGCTGTTCATGCGTCAGATGACATCCATGCGGCGCGTGCAGGCCATCCAACCGCAACTCCAGCGCATCCAACGCAAATACGCCTCGCGCAAGGATCCGCGCTCGCAGGAGGCCATGCAGCGCGAAACCATGGAACTCTATCGCAAGGAGGGGGCAAACCCCATGGGCTCTTGTCTGCCGGCACTCGTGCAGATGCCGGTGCTGTGCTCGCTGTTCTACACGCTGCAGCGGCTGCCGATGATCGCGAACGGTTCGTCGACGGCTGTCGGCGGTCTCGATCGTGTCGTCGCTGGCGACATCGAATCGTCGCGCTTTCTGGGCGTGCGCGTGGCCGACACGTTCATGACCGCAGGCGGCACGGGGGAGCGCATCGTCATCGGCGCGATCGTGGCGGTGATGTGCGTCACGCTGCTGGTGATGCAATGGCTGCTGACACACCGCAACACCTCCCGCGAGGTCTTGGCGTCCCCGCAGTTCCGTATGCAGCGGATGACGGTGTTCGTGTTCCCGCTGCTCTACGTGTTCTCCGGATTCACGTTGCCGTTCGGCGTGCTGATCTACTGGGTGACCAACAACCTGTGGAACCTTGGCCAGACGCTCGTGCAACTGCACTGGTTCCCCGCACCCGGTTCCATCGCCGGCGAGCGCAAGGAGCTGCGGGATCGTGACCGCGAAAACCGCCGTCGCGCTGCCGCCGGCCTGCCGTCCCTTGAGGAACAGGCCGCCGAAGAGCTGCGCAGGGCCGCGACTGCACGCCGTTCCCGGGAATCCCGTCGTGGGCGTCGGCGCAGGGTGCCCGGCGACTTGGACTGACCCCTCATGGGCCGCGTCCGCTGAACATCCGAAGCCTTGCGACCGATGTACGGTGTAATTCCGTGCTATCGAATGCGTCGTGGCGGGCTGGCCTCGCCATCGGTCATTCGCCGGTTGGGTCTTTGACACGGTCGACGAATGACCGAATGACGCTTCGAGTGCGGGCTATCGGCATGAGCTGGAGATCGTTATTCGTCATATAGCTCAAAGGAAAGATCGGTATTTTCCACTTCGGGGATTTTTTCGATGATTCTCCGCATGATGCCGATCTTGGTTGGCGTATTGCTTTCCGGATTGAACCATAGGTTATTTGACACCGCGAATCCGCGATTGACTTGTGTATGAGAGAAATATCGAGCGGGGAACCTGTCACCGTCCGCGATCGTGTGAATCGTGGCCGGCGCGATTTCGTACAGGGAAACCAGAACGCCTTGGATGGCTTCCACCCATGTTTTTGCCGGGTGTCGTGCTCCTTGGAACGTATATGCGGCTATCTTGCGGTTCCGGTAGTCGAAGTCCTCGTCAAGCGTGTGCTGCTCGTATTCCTTGACCGTGGGGTGATACGTTGTATCGATCTGGGGCCATATCGTTAGGAAGCGTTTCCAGATCAGCTCTTGCCGTTGAAGGATTTCGTTCCGACCCCATGTGTCACAATTCGCGACATAGCGATTCAGTTTGAGACCGCTATCGGCGAAACCGTGGTCACAGTCGCGTTTCTCGAGGAATTCGCCGTTTGAATACTGGGAGTTGTACCCGGTGAGGGTCAGGTTCCCCATGCGATTAAGCCATTCCTTATGAATGCTGGAAGCGTCCTCGCCGAGACTCTTCCTCCACTGTCGTGAGAGGGTTTGCGGCATGATGTGCTCGACGGAAAGAACTCCATCCTCGAGCATGGTGACGATGTTGACGCGTTCCACGTTGTCGGAGTTTTCCAGCCGGTCATACAGATACAGGCGTTTGCGGCTGATCGTGTAGAAGTTGCGATTCCAATACGCCTGTTTGAATTCCTCGTCGCGGGGGAAGCGGCTGCTGGCCTCCCTGCGCAGTAATGCATACTTGAGGGCTTCGAGGTATTCGGCGCCATCGGCTACCGCACGAAGAGCCTCGTAATGTAGATCCTCGAACACTTTGTTCAGCGCATTGGTGCCGATACCGCATACCCAGCGTCTGAATAGGTAATTCTCCACGGTGTCGAGTGCGCTGACAAGATCTTTACGTGAAAGATATCCGCTATCCGAATATTCTAGAACGGAGAGAAGGAATGGGTTCACTACTCCCATTTCAAGCAACCCCAGTCGATGCAGCGCGTTTTCCATATCGGGATCGGTATGCAGTCTGCCGATAATGAAACCGTAATATTCTGAAAACTTCAGAAGTTCCTGGAGCAATGGTTCCATTTCGCGGTTTGCGGCGAATTTGCGGAAAACGGGGTAGACGCGATTGATGACGGGAGTTCTTCGGGTTCGTGAGGTGAGGTAATCGCGGATGAACGCACTGACGTCATAATCGGTGTTTTGCTCGATTGGGTTCCAATACTTTGCGTAGTAGGTCTCTTGCTCGGCTTCCGGAAGATTCATCAGGATGAAGTTCCTGATCTTGTCTCCTTCGCTGAGTCCCAGACCGGTCGAATTCAGACTCTCGAAAATGAGTTGTGCGTCGTCGTCCGGTTCGAGCCTGATGTCTATGACTTCCAGACTTTCGATCGCGTCTTTAAGCTGGTCGGCGTTGAGATCGGTATGGGCGATGCGGTCAAGGAAGTACCTATAGTTCTCGGTGATGTTGGACCCATTCACGAAATTTTCCTCGTTGCCGTTCATTACCTGCGTGAGGGCGTTCTGATCATCTTTGACGAGCTTGAGCTTGAGTTTCTGATCGCTTTCATCGTAGCGGTCCACAAGATATTCGTATCGTATGAAATCGTAAAGACTCGCACGATTGACTTCAATATGGTTTTGTCGTATTTGCTCCAATAGCGCCGCCAAAAGAAGATACGTAGTGGTGATGCGTTGCTGTCCATCGATAAGGATCCGCCTGTCGTCGTAATCCGACTGCGACACAATGCTGCCGAAGAAGTGCGATTGGCGATGCTCATGGATCACGTCTTCGAGATCGTCGAACAGTCTTTGGCACTGCTCTCGTTTCCAGTCATAGTTTCTTTGATAGATGGGAATGACAAAACGGGTATTTGCGCCCTGGAGCATCTTTGTCAGCTTCTTTGCGTCGCCTCGCATGGTCCTACCTTTCTTGAGGATCCTAGAACGGAACGGACGGACATTGTTGTATTCGTCATACTGCGTATTCAACAACACTGTTGGTCGGTGAATGCAGAAATGTACACATGGTGGACTTTCAGAAGGGTATGAAAGGGGGTATTGGATTGAGTGGTTGCCGGGAGTTGGACGCAATGCATGCCGAGTTTCGTTTTTGTCGTCAAGTCGAAAATAGATCAACGCTGTTAGGACGAAGTTTTCGAAAAGTGTTATAGTTAGTCTATAACAAATAGAATGCATTGGTGTGAAAGGAGGCTCGGGTGATCATCGAAATCGACCAAAGCGATGACGTGCCCATTTACGAGCAGCTGCGGCGGCAGATCATCGCGGCCATCGCCAACGACGAACTGCTCCCCGGCGACAAACTGCCCAGCGTCCGATCATTGGCCGTGGATCTTGGCGTCAACCTGCATACCGTCAACAAGGCCTACGCATTGCTGCGCGACGACGGATATCTGAACATGCGTCGGGGGTCCGGTGCGGTAGTCGCCGACCGTCGTGCCGACGAGAGCCATGGTTCGACCGCCGTGGATGACGCGCAATGGCCCGTCATGCATGAGGAGCTGCGACGGATCATTCTCGAATACAAGGCGCGCGGCGGCACCGTGGAGTCGTTCCTCGCCGCCGTGCATCGGCAGTGTGCGTCGATCTATGGCCCGCAGAACCCAGATCGGAATGAGGAACGGCGTTCCGACAACGACATCCCGCCGAGGAGGTCATCATGAACACGACAACGACCGTTACGATCATGACGCTGATCACGTTCCTGCTGGCCCTGCTCGTCGCCATCGGCATGGCCGCAATGCCATGGGTGACCGATCGACGCGAATGCTTCGGCGTCTCCGTGCCGAACGTCGCACATGCGGACGATCAGGTGTGTGGACTCAAGCGCGCCTACGCTACGGCGGTGAGTGCGACCGCAATCGTCATGATCGCCATCGCGGCCCTGATGTGGTGGCGCAGCGGCGCCGTCCCGGCCATGGTGACCATGACCATGGCAATATTGGCGGAACTGCCGATCGGCTTTGCCGCGCAGCAGATCTGCCGTCGGCGCATGCTGACGCTCAAGCGGGATCATGGCTGGAAGGCCGACGCATCACGCCGCGCGGCACTGGTGGGGGAAGGAACGCCACGCCCGCTGGGCCTTGCATGGGAGCTGCTGCACGTTCCCGCGCTCGCCATCACCCTCGCCGTGGGATGTCTGGGATATGCCGACATGCCACAGCGGGTGCCCATGCATATGAACGCCGCCGGAAAGATCGACGCATGGGCGGACAAGAGCCCTATGCTCATCTGGTATGCCGCCGGCCTCCAGCTGCTGCTCGCCGTCCTGATGACGATCTCGCATCTGGTGCTGCTGCATGCGAAGAAGCCGACCGATCCGAATCGTCCCGCGTCCTCCGCCTACGCATATGGTGTGTTTCGGAAAGCATGGAGCGTCTATGCGGTCGTGGTCGGTCTTCTGGTGGCGATGGGCATCGGTCTGGGCATACAACTGAGCACGATCGGAGTGGTAGGACTGGACGTGATCGGTTTGATCATGATGGTCGTCGGTGTTGCTGCGCTCGCGGGCGCGGTGGTGATCGGACTGATCTACGGGCAGAACGGCTCACGAGTCTATGCGACGAGTCGTGACGATGACGACGGCACGGCATCCGACGACGATCGGCATTGGAAGGCCGGCGTGTTCTACTGGAACCCCGACGATTCGGCCGTGATGGTGCCCAAGCGCTTCGGCGTGGGTTGGACGTGCAATTTCGCCCGTCCGCTCACCTGGGTGATCATGCTTGCGCTGATGGCGCTGTGCTTCGGCGGCATCGCCTTCGCCGTGATGATGTAGCACGGTATATGCCTGCGGAGTGCTCTACGACTGGACGCGAGTTGGAATGTCATGGCGTTCGGTGATGTGATGCAATCGCTGCGGGTGTGAACGTGGTTGGCCGGGCACCTCATCAGTCACGCGGTGCGTGACAGCTTCCCCTCGAGGGGAAGCGGGGCTGCGAGCAGCCCCAATTTCCTGCATGGCCTTATCCCTTTTCCTTCCCCCTTGAGGGGAAGGTGGCGGCCGAAGGACGACGGATGAGGTGTCCGACCAGCCAGTCGGGCTCCCATCCGACATACGAAAAAGCCGACTCTCCTCATCAAGGAGAGCCGGCATAAACGCGTTGTGTTTACCGGGCGCAGCCCAACAACGAGCCTACTTCTCGGCGGCGGTGCGGACGTAGTCCTTCATCGCGTCGATCTCCACCACGTCGTCGAAACGCACGTCGGCGGTCTCCAGTCCGCGCAGCGCGGCCGGGGCCGTGGTGCCGGTGGCCTTGGCGAGCACGTCCATGCACTCGAAGTCGGTGCCCTCGGCGTCCAGACCAAGGGACTCGTTGACCACGCGCGGGAACTTGTACGGGCTGGCGGTGCTCAGCAGCACGCGCGGCGTCAGCGGATCACGCGGGATCTGCTGCATCACGAAGTAGCCGCACGCCGTGTGCGGATCGATCACGTAGTGGTTCTTCTCCCAGCAGTCGTGGATCGACTCGCGCACCTGATCCTCGTCGGCCCATCCGCAGCCGAACAGGGAACGGATCTTGGCCAGCATCGGCTCGGGGACCT
This sequence comes from Bifidobacterium callimiconis, assembly GCF_003952005.1. Lineage (GTDB taxonomy): Bacteria > Actinomycetota > Actinomycetes > Actinomycetales > Bifidobacteriaceae > Galliscardovia > Galliscardovia callimiconis. The sequence goes on along the minus strand of NZ_QXGJ01000003.1, from coordinate 33,749 downwards.
CGAACGCGCCCCACTGGTTGAGGTCGTTCATGAGCATGGAGATCAGACGGGTGTCCTTCTCGGAGAAGTAGTAGAGCATGCGCTCCAGATTCGACGAAACGAGGATGTCCATCGACGGGGAGATGGTCTGGAAGAACGGACGCTGACGGTTGTACGTTCCCGAGGTCAGGAAGTCGAACAGCACGTTGTTCTTATCGGAGGCGACGATCAGGTGCTTGACCGGCAGGCCGAGCAGCTTGGCGTAGTAGCCGGCCAGAATGTCGCCGAAGTTGCCGGTGGGCACGCAGAACTCCACCTCGTCGCCCACGTTGATCACCTGATCCTCGAGCAGCTGCGCGTAGGCGGCGAAGTAGTACACCACCTGCGGCACCAGACGACCCACGTTGATCGAATTGGCGGAGGAGAGCACCGTATGCGACTTGTCGGCCAGCTCGGCAGCGAGATCCCTGTCGCCGAAGATGCGCTTGACGGCGGTCTGCGCGTCGTCGAAGTTGCCCTTGACCGCGCACACGTTCACGTTGGCGCCGGCCTGCGTGGTCATCTGCAGCTGCTGGACCTGGCTGACCTTGCCCTCCGGATAGAACACGGTGATGGCGGTGCCCGGCGCGTCGGCGAAGCCGGCCAGCGCGGCCTTGCCCGTGTCGCCGGACGTGGCGGTGAGGATCATGATCTTCTCATCCGGATCGCCGTCGGCCGGCGTGGTGCGTGCCATGAATCGTGGCAGGATCTGCAGCGCCACATCCTTGAAGGCGCTCGTCGGTCCGTTGAACAGTTCGAGGATGTAGTCGTCGCCCAGGGGCTTGAGCGGCGTGATGGCCGGATCGGACCACTGGTCGCCGTACGCCTCGCGGATGCAGTCGGCCAGTTCCTCCTCGGTGAAGTCCGGCAGCAGCTTGGCGAGCACGGTCTGTGCGATCTGCTGGTAGCTCTTGCCCGCCAGGGAGGCGATGTCGACGCGTTCGGCGCCCAGCGAGTCGGAGACGAACAGGCCGCCGTCGTCGGCGATGCCCTTGCGGATGGCCTGCTTGGCGGTGAGCGAATCGGTGGTGCTGCGCGTGCTGTGGAAAGTGGTCACGGTCAAAACCCTCGGAATCTCCTAGAAAACATTGTGTGAACAGTCGCCAGTCTACCGGCAGCGCTGGGCAAGCACGGTCATCCATCTCATACGGCCTGCACATGACCGTGGCTCACGCACGACGTTTATGAGACAAAACCGTTATGTGAATTGGTTCGTTACAAACGCCGTCCTAAACTGAACGGGTCATTCAACATCCGTGTGCAACGAAGTGAGGAGCACCATGACGGAACAGACGTCCTACCCCCAGAAGCCGGGCGACGCGTTCAACGCGCCGATTGCCGAAGCCGATCCCGAGATCGCCGATATCCTGACCGGAGAGCTGCATCGCCAGCAGGACGGTCTCGAGATGATCGCCTCCGAGAACTTCGTGCCGCGTGCCGTGCTGCAGGCGCAGGGTTCCGTGCTCACCAACAAGTACGCCGAAGGCTACCCGGGTCGCCGCTACTACGGCGGATGCGAGCAGGTCGACAAGCTCGAGACCATCGCCCGCAACCGCGCCAAGGAACTGTTCGGCGCCGAATACGCCAACGTGCAGCCCCACTCCGGCGCCCAGGCCAACGCCGCCGTCTATCAGGCGCTCGTCAAGCCCGGCGACACCGTGCTCGGCCTCGCGCTCGACCACGGCGGTCACCTCACCCACGGTATGAAGATCAACTTCTCCGGCCGCTTCTACCACGCCGAAGCCTACGGCGTGAACCCGGAGACCTTCCGCATCGACCCGGAGATCATCCGCCAGCGCGCGCTGGAAACCCACCCCGCCATGATCATCGGCGGCTGGAGCGCCTACCCGCGCATCGAGGACTTCAAGGCCATGAAGGAGATCGCCGACGAGGTCGGCGCCAAGTTCTGGGTCGACATGGCCCACTTCGCCGGTCTGGTCGCCGCCGGACTCCACCCGAGCCCGGTGCCGTACGCCGACGTGGTGTCCTCCACCGCGCACAAGACGCTCGGCGGCCCGCGTTCCGGCTTCATTCTGGCCAAGCAGGAGTACGCCAAGAAGCTCAACTCCGCAGTATTCCCCGGCCAGCAGGGCGGCCCGCTCATGCACGTGATCGCCGGCAAGGCCGTGAGCTTCAAGGTGGCCGGCACCCCCGAATTCAAGGACCGCATGCAGCGTACGCTCGACGGCGCCAAGATCCTCGCCGACCGCCTCACCGCCGACGACGTGAAGGCCAACGGCATCTCCGTGCTCACCGGCGGCACCGACGTGCACCTGGTGATGGTGGACCTGCGCAACAGCGAGATGGACGGCCAGCAGGGCGAGGATCTGCTCGCTCAGTGCGGCATCACCATCAACCGCAACACCGTGCCGTTCGACCCGCGTCCGGCCTCCGTGGCCTCCGGCCTGCGCATCGGCACCAGCGCCCTGGCCACCCGCGGCTTCGGACCCAAGGAATACGAGGAGGTGGCCGACATCATCGGCACCGCGCTCGCGGCCGGCAAGTCCGCCGACGTCGAGGCGCTCAAGGCCCGCGTCGACAAGCTCGTCGAGGACTTCCCGCTGTACCCGGGTCTCGATCAGGTGCACTGATCTCGCCGATCGGGCTTGACGACCGTCGCTGACGATCGTCGTTTTCGTTGACATATACCGCCATGTCCACCCCGCCTTGGGGAGGATATGGCGGTATATTGGCATGAACGGACGTTTCACGCATACGGAGGGGAGTTTCATGGCCGAACAGAACAGCCCGGCGGACGGCGTCTTCGACGCGGTGTGCGCCATGGCCGACAGGGCCGCGCATGCCCAACAGTCGCTTGCAGGGGCGAACACCGATGTCAAGAACGCGCTGCTGCTCGACATCGCCGATGCTCTGGTGGCCGGTTCCGAAGTCATCGAACGCGCCAATGCCGAGGACATGGACGAGGCTCGTGAATCGGGTATGAGCCAGGGACTGCTCGACCGCCTGCGTTTTGACGCGAGCCGCATCGCCGCCACCGCGGACGGCGTGCGCAACGTGGCCACGCTGCCGGACCCGGTGGGGGAGATGGTGCGCGGGCGCAATCTGCCCAACGGAATGCGGCTCAATCAGATCCGTGTGCCGATCGGCGTGATCGGCATGATCTACGAGGCCCGTCCGAACGTGACCGTCGATGTAGCGTCACTGTGTCTCAAGTCAGGCAACGCGGTGCTGTTGCGCGGCGGTCATGCCGCCCGGCGCACCAATGAGGCCACGCTTGCGGTGATCGGCGACGTGCTGTCCGCCCATGGCTTCGATCCGGCGCTGGTGGCCAGCGTCGACCGGTTTGGTCGTGACGGCGCCACCGCCATGATGCAGGCGCGCGGGCACATCGATCTGCTGGTGCCGCGAGGCGGCGCTGGGCTGATCCGCGCCGTGGTGGAGAACTCCAAGGTGCCGGTCATCGAGACCGGCGCGGGCAATGTGCACATCTACGTCGACGAATCAGGCGACCTCGGCAAGGCGCTGCCGATCATCATCAACGCCAAGACGCAGCGCGTGGGCGTGTGCAACGCCGCGGAGAAACTGCTCGTGCACGCGTCGGTGGCCGAGGAGTTCCTTCCCGTGGTGGCGCATGCGCTCACCGAGCATGGCGTGAAACTGCACGCCGACGAGGCCGCGCTGAGCATCATCGTCAACGCCGGCATCGACGGACTCGACATCGAGCCCGCCACCAAGGAGGACTGGGCCACCGAATATCTCGACTATGAGATGGGCATCAAGGTGGTGAATTCGCTCGACGAGGCCATCGACCACATCAACGCCTATTCCACCGGGCATACCGAAGCGATCATTTCCGAAGACTATTCACACATCGAACGCTTCACCAGCCGCATCGATTCGGCCGTGGTGATGGTCAACGCCTCCACGCGCTTCACTGACGGCGGCATGTTCGGTCTGGGAGCCGAGCTGGGCATCTCCACGCAGAAGATGCACGCCCGAGGGCCGATGGGACTGGAGGAGCTGACGACGACCAAATGGATCGGATACGGAACGGGACAGGTGCGCGCATGAGCGAAAACAATGAGAACGAATACGACTTCGACGAGATGGTGCGTCGCGCCGAAGCCTCCGACGAGCGCAACATATGGCTGCGTGTGGCCGCCGAACGGCTGAGCATCGTCCGCTATGTGTTCCTGGTGCAGATCGAGGACGGCATCCCCACGGCGTCGCAGCGCGCCTCGCTGGAGTATGCCGACGCGGTGCTGATCGGCTGGCCCGATGCGGACGCCGAGGACGTGGTCGAGGTGCAGGGCGACGAGCTGAAGACCATCACCGGCCATGTGAGGATGATGGAGGAGTACATCACCCGGTTCCGCGAGTGCGAGCGCGAGAACAACATCGATGGCATGACCGACGTGCTCATTCGCATTTCGGAGCAGGTCGCGGAGATCCGAAAGCGGTTCCAGCCCGGATTCCCGCTGCCCACGTTCGCCGAGATCCGTCGCGTGGTGCAGGAGGAATGGGACGAGGACATGGATCGCATCGACCCGGATTCGAGCGGCAGCGCCAGCAGCGTGGAGCAGGAGTCGGAGGCCGAGGACGCGCAGCAGCGTGCCGGAGGACAGGCATGAGCGGTACGGTGAGCGGTTCCTCCATGAACGACTCGTCCATTCTGAACGAGCTGCCGTCGCGGAACATGTCCGAGCTCAGCGGGCTCGGCAAGGGCTCGTGGGGCAGGCGTTCGGCGCGTGGCAATCGCCATCGGGTGCCGCGCATCGGCATCATGGGCGGCACGTTCGACCCGATCCACAACGGCCACCTGGTGGCCGCGTCCGAAGTGGCGTGGGTGTACGACCTCGACGAGGTGATGTTCGTGCCCACCGGCCGGCCCGTGTTCAAGCTTGACAAGGCCGTGACCAACGCCGAGGACCGGTATCTGATGACCGTGATCGCCACGGCGTCGAACCCGCAGTTCACCGTCTCCCGCGTGGACATTGACCGTCCCGGCGTGACCTACACGATCGATACGCTGCGCGACATCCATGCGGCCCGTCCGGACGCCGAGCTGTTCTTCATCACCGGCGCGGACGCGGTGGCCGAGATCATGCGGTGGAAGGACGCCGACGAGATGTGGGGACTGGCCCATTTCGTGGCCGTCTCCCGCCCCGGATACTCGCCCGACATGCAGACACTGGACGTGCCGGCGCGCGCGGTCGACATGCTCGAGATCCCCGCGCTGGCGATCTCGTCGACGGATGTGCGCCGACGTAGCCGTGACGGCGAACCGGTGTGGTACCTCGTGCCGGACGGCGTGGTGCAGTACATTTCGAAACACGGTCTCTATCACTGACCATCGTTGATATTCCAAGGAAAATTACGGTCTGTACGTGGGTTGGCTGTCAAAGTCGGCCTCTATAGTGGGCAATTGTCGTCGGACCTCACACACGTTTGGAGATATGGTGAGCGCAATCCTCGAAGGAAAGCCTGATAAGAACCTCATTCTCGTCACCGGAAGGGCCCATCCCAGGCTGGCCACCGATGTGGCGGATCAGCTTGGCATCGATATTCTGGAGACGACGTCGTATGACTTCGCCAACGGCGAGATGTACGTGCGTTACACCGAATCGGTGCGTGGCGCCGACGTTTTCGTACTGCAGAGCCACACCACCCCGGTGAACAAGTCGATTATGGAGCAGCTCATCATGATCGACGCGCTGAAGCGCGCCTCGGCCCGCTCCATCACCGCCGTGTGCCCGATGCTTGGCTATTCGCGTCAGGACAAGAAGCATCTCGGCCGTGAGCCCATCTCCTGTCGTCTGGTCTTCGATCTGCTCGCCACCGCCGGCGCCGACCGCATCATGAGCGTCGATCTGCATGCCGCGCAGTCCCAGGGCTTCTTCGACGGTCCGGTCGATCATCTCATCGCCATGCCGGTGCTGGTGGACTATGTGCGCGACCGTCTCGACCTGTCCAATATCGCCGTCGTGTCGCCCGACGCCGGTCGCATCAAGGTGGCCGAGCAGTGGGCCCAGCGTCTTGGCGGATGCCCTCTGGCGTTCGTGCACAAGACCCGCGACATCACGCGTCCGAACCATGCCGTCGCCAACCGTGTGGTCGGTGAGGTCAAGGGCAAGGACTGCGTGCTCGTCGACGATCTGATCGACACCGCCGGCACCATCGCCAGCGCCTGCCAGGTGCTTAAGGACGCCGGAGCCAAGTCCATCACCGTGGCCGCCACGCATGGCGTGCTGTCCGGCCCTGCCGTGGAGCGTCTGAAGAACTGCGGTGCCCGCGAGGTCGTGCTCACCGACACCGTGCCGATCCCGGTGGAGAAGCGTTGGGAAGGCCTGACTGTGCTGTCCATCGCCCCGCTGCTGGCCAGCGCCATCAAGGCCGTGTTCAGCGACGGTTCGGTGGCCGAGCTGTTCGATACGTACCCGACCCACCACGGACAGGGATTCCTGTTCGCCTGACCGATCGCGACACACTGCGGTACGGTTGGCATTCCAACGGTACCGCGGTTCCGTCCGTCACGTTCTCAAGGTCATGGCATAATAGAAACTCGGCGGTTCATCCGCCGTTCCCCCATGGTGTAATGGCAGCACACGGGTCTTTGGAACCCTTTGTCTTGGTTCGAGTCCAGGTGGGGGAGCATGACCGAAAGGGTCCGATGACGCTCGCGTCGTTCGGACCCTTTTTCCATACCGACGATAATCAATCAACCAGCGGATCCGCGTGGATCCGCGATCACAAGGAAAGTGAAGATTCCCATGGCATTCAGCGCCGCGATTATTCTGGCCGCAGGTGAAGGCACCCGCATGAAGTCCGCCGATCCGAAGGTGCTGCACACTCTGGCCGGCAAGACGTTCCTCAACCGTGTGATGTCGTCCATTCGCGCGCTTGACCCGGGCATTCTGGCCGTGGTGGTGCATTACCAGGCCGAGCGTGTGGCCGCCGCCGCCCGTTCGTACGACGAGAACGTGACCATCGTGCAGCAGGACGACATTCCCGGCACCGGTCGCGCCGTGCAGTGCGCCATGGAGCAGCTTTCCGCCGACGGACAGCTGGACGGATCCGTGCTCATCGCCGCGTCCGACATGCCGCTGCTCGACAGCGACACGCTGCGCCAGCTCATGGACTTCCACGCCGCGTCCGGCAACTCCGCCACCGTGCTGACCACCATTCTCGACGACCCGACCGGCTACGGCCGCATCATCCGCGATTCCGAGGGCCATGTGCTGCGCATCGTGGAGCAGAAGGACGCCAACTCCTCCGAACTTGCCGTGCACGAGGTGAACACGTCGGTGTACGTGTTCGACGCCAAGGTGCTGGCGCAGGCCATCGCCGGCCTGTCCAACAACAACGCCCAGGGCGAGTTCTACCTGACCGATGCCCTGGAGAAGGCCAAGGGCTTCGGTGGCGTGGGCGCCTACGCCGCGCCCGACGCGCTGGCCGTGGAAGGCGTGAACGACCGTGTGCAGCTCGCCTCGCTCGCCAAGCAGCACAACCGCCGCGTGTGCGAGGCGTGGATGCGTGCCGGCGTGACGATCCTCGACCCCGACACCACGTGGATCGAGGACGACGTCGAGCTTGCCCGCGACGTGACCGTCCTGCCCGGCAGCTTCCTGCAGGGTCACACCACCGTTGGTGAGCGTGCCGTCGTGGGCCCGTACACCACGCTGATCGACGCGGTGATCGACGAGGAGGCCGTGGTCGAACGCTCCCGCGTGCAGGGCAGCCATATCGGCAAGGCCGCGAACATCGGCCCGTGGACCTACCTGCGCCCCGGCAACGAACTGGGCGAAGGCACCAAGGCCGGCGCGTTCGTGGAGATGAAGAAGGCGCACATCGACAACGGCACCAAGGTGCCGCACCTGAGCTACGTGGGCGACGCGCACGTGGGCGAGCACACCAACATCGGCGGCGGCACCATCACCGCCAACTACGACGGCAAGCGCAAGCACCACACCGAGATCGGCTCCGGCGTGCACGTGGGCGCCGGCAACCTGTTCGTGGCTCCGGTGACCGTGGGCGACGGCGTGACCACCGGTGCCGGATCCGTGGTCCGTCACGACGTGCCCGCCGACTCCATGGTCTACTCGGAGAACACGCAGCACGTGGTCGAAGGCTGGAAGCCCGCCGAGTAAGCAGTAAGACTCGGGTCCGAAGGCCGGCGGACCGGTCGGCCGTCATCCGCATCGTAAACGCGCATCGTAAATGACAGTGTGAAAGGAGCGTCCGTGCCCGCAGCACAGGATTCCATCGATTCCGTACGCGTCGCCGCCCAGGCGGCCGACTCCATCAAAGCCACCGACATCGTGGCGTTCGACGTGAGCGAGACGTTGGGCATCACCGACGCCTTCCTGATCGCATCGGGTTCGTCCGACCGTCAGGTCACGGCCATCGCCGACGAGATCGAACGCCAGCTGCACGAACGCCGTCATCTCGACGCGCTCAACTGCGAAGGCAAGACCGAAGGCGAATGGGTGCTGCTCGACTTCGGCGACTTCGTGGTGCACGTGATGCTCGACGACAAGCGTGAATACTACGATCTGGAACGCCTGTGGGCCGACTGCCCGGCCATCGACCTGCAGCTCGAACACCCCGAGACCACGGACGCGACTGCGGCCGCGGCGGAGGAACGCTGACATGGCACAGTCACCGATTCGGAGTGAACACGTCCACTCGATCACGCTCGTCCGTCACGGACGCACGGCATACAATGCCGCCGGCCGTCTTCAGGGACAGACCGACATCCCGTTGGACAACGCCGGCATGTGGCAGGTGGAACGCGCCGGCGAGTCGCTGCGCAACCTCTATGTGCATAGCGGCGATGATGGCCATGCGGCCACGAAGCAGCTGGTCGTCAGCTCCGATCTGATCCGCGCCATGCAGACCGCCCACGCCTTCGCCGACCCGCTCGGCCTTGAGGTGCATCCCGATCCGCGCGTGCGCGAGCGCGACTTCGGCGATTGGGAGGGCCGTACCCTACGGGAGCTCAAGGAACGCTGGCCCGAGGACTTCGTCTCATGGCTGGGATTCCGCGGCGGTGAGATGAATCACGGCGCCGAGGACAAGCGTGACGTGGGCGCGCGAGGCGCGGAGGCGGTCAACGACTGGGCGCATCGCGCCGGGAACGACACCGATCTGTTCGTGTTCTCCCATGGCGCATGGATCTCGCAGACCCTGCAGACCCTGCTGGGGCTGAGTGTCGTATATCCCGATTTCGCGTCGCTGATGTCGATGCGCAATGCGCACTGGGCGCGGCTGATCCCCATGGACCAGCCGGACGGCACGATCCGCTGGCGTCTCGCATCGTTCAACCAAGGTCCCGCCGCCGTAGAGGAGGGCGGATGGGCCGATCCCAAACTGCCGTAGATCATGACACGCATTCCGTACAGCCTCGTCCATGAGACGTTCGGTTCGAACGGCTTGTGACGGGGATGTGACGGAGTGTAAGAATTTGTGTGCAGATGAACGATTCCCCGCCGTGTCGCGCGGGATTTCGTCTACGCTGACCCCTGATAACGGAACACATCACAACTGAAATCCATGTAGAGGGGTCCATTGTTCAAGAAGTTCTTTAAGAACATATCGACCGTTCCCGTCATCGCCGGCGCACTCGCCGCGGTGACGTCCTTCCTGTTCTCCGCGAAGATCGGCATCGCGGGTTCGGTGATCGGCACGGCGGTCGGCTCCATCGTCTCCACGGTGGCCTCACAGGTCTACCAGAACGTACTGCGCGAATCCGGAAAGAAAATCCAGGAGGTCGTGCAGATCAACTCCGATGACGACGATGCCGAATCGTCGTCGGAATCCGAACAGTCCACATCGTCCAATCCCACGGCGTCCGCATCCGCGACGGGCGCACCTACGGGCGGTCAGGCCGCAGAATCCGATGCCACGCAGGTCCTCGGCGGCACGACCGCCGATGGTACGCAGGTCATGCCGGCCGTGGGGATGGCACCCAGGTCCTTCCCACGGTGGACGGCGACACCACCCGCGTGCTGTCCTCCACCGGAACTCCGATCGATGGTACGCAGGTCATGCCGGCGGCGACGCACGGCGGACGTACCACGATCTCCGGCGCAGCCGGCACCGGTACCAAGAACGTCAAGGGCGTGCTTGCCGCGTCGAAGGCCGCCGAGCAGTCGAACCATCGCAAGGCGATCATCATCTCCGTGGTCACCGCTCTCGTGGCCGTGGGCATCAGCGCCGGCGTGGTGCTGCTGCTCACCAACGGTCAGGGCACCGATGACGTGGTCCGTCGTCACCTGCCGTCGCAGACGCAGACCACCCAGACCGTGACGCCGAGCGAAACCGCCACGACCACCGCGCCGACCGAAGGCAAGACCGGCAGCGCGTACGAGCCCACGGATGAATCCACCAAGAGCACGGGGGAGAGCACCGGCAGCACGTCGGAGTCCACCAAGGGCACCAGCGGCACCGGTTCGTCCAGCGATTCGACCTCCGGCACCAGCGGCAGCACCGGCACTGGTTCCACGGGTTCCGATTCGACTTCCGGCACCGGCTCGAGCAGCTCGAACTCCGGCACCGGCAGCACCGGTTCCGATTCGTCCGGTTCCGGCACCAGTGGTTCCACGGGCTCGGATTCGACCTCGGGCACGAGTGGATCCAGTGGCTCGAACTCCGGTTCCGGCACCGGCAGCACTGGTTCCGATTCGTCCGGTTCCGGCACGAGCGGCTCCAGCGGCTCGGACAGCGGCACCGGTTCCGGCACCACCACAGGCAGCTCCAGCACCACTGCTATTCAGTAAGCCGAGATCGGGAGTCCAAACGAAAGATATCCGGCAGACCATGCTGCATGCGATGTCTCGTTTGGATTCCCGATTTTGGTAGTTGGGGGGCTTGGTAGTCGGAGCGTGACATGTTCGGCGGCTTGTGAGGGTTCGCGGTGTTGTGTTTCGACTCCCGAGTTTGGGAGTCTGGGTGGGGCCGGGTTTGGGAGCCGGGGTGAGACACGCCGAAGGTTGCGTGGATTCGGGTGGTTGCGTAATATGTCTCAAGTCGAAACGACCGGTTGGTTGTGGCCGATGGCCATCTGACTGACGGGGCTATGGCGCAGCTGGTAGCGCATCTCCATGGCATGGAGGGGGTCGGGGGTTCGAATCCCCCTAGCTCCACGGACGAGGTCCGGGATCCGAATGGGTCCCGGACCTTTTTCAATTTCTCCGCACGATCCGTGCCGTCCCCGCGGTCCGCGTCCCGGCCTCCTCGTCGGTCTCGCCGGGGCCTGCGGGCACGTTCCGTCCGCATCATGGAACTGAAGCCTGGTTTTGTCCCATCATGCGGGAGCATCCGCTCTTTGGGGCGTCAATATCCCGTTTTCGGGTCGATTTTCGGGAATTTGACGCCCCAGAGAGCGGAATCCGGGTATTCGACGCCCCAAATCGTGCGGATAGTGCGGGAGCGGCCAGACGATCATGCGTCTTTCGAAACCGCGCGCATATCATGACAGGTATGAAACGGGGAATGATCATTGTCATCGCAGTCATGGCCGTGCTGGCAATCGTCGTAGGTGCACTGTTTTGGTGGAAAACCACGGTGCCCGACGGTGATCGTCATTCCACCGGTGCCACGACATTGTTCTCAGCCGGCACGTCCGACGGAACATCCGGGAATGGAACACCTAGGATTGTGGTCACGAACATCACCAGCCCCGTGGACTACGACAACGACGGCGTGGACGACTACACCGACATCGTTCACGGCGCCCGAGCCGAAGCCGAACGCCACCCCACCTATGACGACGGCTACTATCAGGGCGGCTATCCTCCGGCGAACAGGGGAGCGTGCACCGACCTGGTCTGGCGCGCATTCCGGGACGCCGGCTACGATCTCAAGGCCATGGTCGATGCCGACATCGCGGCGAATCGTAGCCACTATCCGGCCATCACCAAACCGGATCCCAACATCGACTTCCGCCGCTCCGGTACGCTCGATGCGTTCTTCTCCGCCTACGGACAGACGCTCACCACCGACGTCCATCCGGGAGACGCGGCCAATCTGTCCCAATGGCAGCCCGGCGACATCGTCGTCTTCGACCACGACCAGCACATCGGCATCGTATCCGACCGGCGCAACGATCAGGGCGTGCCCTACATCCTGCACAACAATCATCAGAAAGGCAGCATGGAAGAGGACTACCTGAGCCGGACCAAACGCCGCGCCGTCACCGGCCACTACCGGTTCGACGCGAGCCGGATACCGCAAGACGTCCTCAAGGCGTGGCGGGGCTGACACCGAAGTCAGGGCCGGGGCTATCCTTGTTGAGGTATTTGTGAAGACACTGCTGGTGAAGACACAGGTATTGGCAACGAAAGAACGATGGGCGTACGCGAACGGAAAGTACGACGACCGGGTGAAGGCAGGTGATGTGCGATGATGAGGACTTTCAGCACCGTCAGTGGGCAGATCGAGCAGATTGAGAAACCGGCTCCCGGATCATGGATATGCCTGAGTGAACCCACCGACGTGGAACTCGCCACCGTCTCCGAGATCTGCCACATCGATCTGGCCGACCTGCGCGCCCCCCTGGATGACGAGGAGAGGTCGCGTGTGGACGTCGAGGACGACTACACGATGATCATCGTCGACATCCCGACCGTGGAGGAGCGCGGCGGACGCGACTGGTACGAGACCATCCCGTTGTCGATCATCATCGTGGACGACGTGATCATCACCGTATGCATGCAGGACACCCCGGTGCTCCACCCGTTCATGGAAGGCACGATCCGCGGATTCAACACGTTCATGAAATCCCGCTTCATCCTGCAGATCCTGTACCGCAACGCCACCATGTACCTGCGCTATCTGCGCATCATCGACCGCGAAAGCGACAAGCTGGAACTCAAGCTTCGTCACTCCATGCAGAACCGTGAGATCCTGATGCTGCTCGAGCTGAGCAAGACCTTGGTCTACTTCACCACCTCGCTCAAATCGAACGAAATCGTGATGGAGAAACTCAACACGCTCACCCGCATCCGCCAGTACCCCGACGACGAGGACCTGCTCGAGGACGTGATCATCGAAAACAAGCAGGCCATCGAGATGGCGAACATCTACAGCGGCGTTCTTGCGAACATGACCGACGCGTTCGCCTCGATCGTGTCGAACAACCTGAACAACGTGATGAGGATCTTCACCATCATCTCCATCACGCTGTCGATCCCCACGCTCGTGTTCTCCATGTACGGCATGAACTTCCAGGAAGGCATGCTCGGCATGCCGTTCACCGACAAGCCATGGGGATTCATCGTGGTGATCGGCATATCGCTGCTGGTCTCCGTGCTGGTGACATGGTTCCTCACCCGCTCCCGCATGTTCAAGTAGGGCGCCACATGACGATGCGACGGACGGCGATCAGGGCCGCGGCGGCGCTGCTGGTGGGAGTCATGACCATGCCGCTCGCCGCCTGCGGCCGCAATCCGCTCGACGTGAGCGAGGTCACCGGGCCGAGGATCGTGATCGGCGTGACCTTCGACCAGCCGGGCATGGGACTGCGCAAGGGCAACCAGTACAGCGGATTCAACGTCAAGGTGGCCGAATACGTGGCCCACAAGCTCGGTTATGCGAAATGGCAGATCGTATGGGAAGAGGCGCCATACGACCAGCGCGTGACGATGCTCGCCGACGGCGACGTGGACATGGTCACCGGCATGTACATCGACAAGGACACCGCCGACAGCACGACCGCGAAGGCCGAACTCGGCTACGATTTCGCCGGACCGTACCTCGCCGGACGACAGGATGTCATGATGCTCGCGCAGGACGCCGACGACGTCCACACGATCGGCGATCTCGCCGGACGACGGGTATGCGTCGTCGCCGGCAGCCGCACCGTAGACGACCTCAACCATGTGCTCGGCTCATCGGTCACCATGCTCGAACAGCCCAGCGCCACCCAATGCACCACCGCACTGATGACCGGCATGGTCGGCGCGGTCTCCGCCGAAGCGGCGGTGCTGGCCGGCATGGCGGCCTCGGCGGACACCGCCAAGGTGGAACCGCTCGGACTCGACTACGCGCAGGGCGAGTACGGCATCGGACTGAAGACCGGCAGCGACAAGCTCGTCTCACGGGTCAAGGCCGCGCTCGCCGACATGAAACGCGACGGATCGCTGACCCGCGCCTACGCCGAAACGTTGGGCGAGGTGGGCTACAAGCCCTGACCGGCGCCGTTTCGCCGTGATCCGTATCGGTGCGTTCGCCGGACGTTCACCAACTGGGACGGCGGATGCGGCGTGTCCGGATGTGTGGTGATAATTGCCCCTGTTACTTGGAATTTTGTCAGACAAAGGAGCAACATGGCGCAGGACGCAACCGAGGCCGATGTCGCACAGCGGAACGAGAACGGGGAACCCGCCTTCCGATACAACGCCGCTCTGGCGCAGAAGATCGAGGAGGACTGGCAGAAGCGCTGGGATGAGGAAGGCACCTTCTGGGCGGCCAACGTCAACGGCGATCTGAAGGACGGCGAAGGACGCAACGCCGAGGGACGCCCCTCGTACTTCGCCATGGACATGTTCCCCTATCCTTCGGGCAAGGGCCTGCATGTGGGCCACCCGCTCGGCTACCTCGCCACCGATGTGGTCAGCCGCTACCATCGCATGAAGGGCGAGAACGTGCTGCACGCCATGGGCTACGACGCCTTCGGCCTGCCCGCCGAGCAGTATGCCGTGCAGACCGGCCAGCACCCGCGCGTGACCACCGAGGCCAACATCGCCAACATGCGCCGCCAGCTGCACCGCATGGGCCTGAGCTTCGACAACCGTCGTTCCTTCGCCACCATCGACCCCGGCTACGTGCGCTGGACGCAGTGGATCTTCTCCCGCATCTACGACGCCTGGTACGACGAGGACGCCACCAACCCCAGCGGTTCCAAGGGCTCCGCACGCCCGATCAGCGAACTGGTCGCCAAGTTCGAATCCGGCGAGAAGGCCATCCCGGGCCACGAGTCCGACGGCAAGGCCTGGGCGGATCTGACCGAAGCCGAGCAGCAGGACATCCTCAACGACTTCCGTCTCGCCTACATCTCCAAGTCTCCGGTCAACTGGTGCCCTGGTCTGGGCACCGTGCTCGCCAACGAGGAGGTCACCGCCGAAGGCAAGTCCGAGCGCGGCAACTTCCCCGTCTTCCAGCGTGAGCTGCGCCAGTGGTCCATGCGTATCACCGCCTACGGCCACCGTCTGATCGAGGACCTCGCCACCATCGACTGGCCCGAGAAGGTCAAGCTCATGCAGCGCAACTGGATCGGCGAATCCCACGGCGCCTCTGTGCACTTCACCGTGGCCACGCCGAACGGCGAGCGCGACATGGAGATCTACACCACCCGTCCCGATACCCTGTTCGGCACCACCTTCGCCGTGGTCTCCCCGGAGCATCACCTGCTCGAGGACGTGCCCGCCGAGTGGCCGGCCGAGACCCCGGAGCAGTGGAAGGGCGGCTACGCCACGCCGGTCGAGGCCGTGAAGGCCTACCGTCTGGCCGCCGAGTCCAAGACCGCCAAGGATCGTGTGGACGAGGGCGGCGAGAAGACCGGTCTGTTCACCGGCCTGTACGCCGTCAACCCGATCACCGGCGTCAAGCTGCCGCTGTTCACCGCCGACTACGTGCTTATGGACTATGGCACGGGCGCCATCATGGCCGTGCCGGGCGGCGATCAGCGTGACTACGACTTCGCCGTGAAGTTCGGTCTGCCGGTCATCTACACCGTGCAGCCGCTGCCGGAGTCCGGCGACGATCTGGCGAACTACGAGGGCAAGGCCCCGTTCGTCAGCCACGACGGCATCGTGATCAACTCCTCCGTGGATGCCACCGCCGCCAAGGGCGACGCGCTGAGCCTCAACGGTCTGCGTGTGGATGACGCCATCGCCAAGGTGAACGCCTGGCTGGAGTCCGCCGGCGTGGGCAAGGGCACGGTCAGCTACCGTCTGCGCGACTGGCTGTTCAGCCGTCAGCGCTACTGGGGCGAGCCCTTCCCGATCGTCTACGACGAGGACGGCACCCCGCATCTGCTGCCGGATTCGGCGCTGCCGATCAACCTGCCCGACGTGCCCGACTACGAGCCGCGCACCTTCGATCCGATGGACGCCGAGTCCAACCCGGAGGCGCCGCTGAGCCGCAACGAGGACTGGGTCAAGGTCACGCTCGATCTGGGCGACGGTGAGAAGACCTACTACCGCGACACGAACACCATGCCGAACTGGGCGGGCTCCTGCTGGTACTACATGCGCTACCTCGATCCGACCGACACCAAGCACATGGTGGAGAAGGACGAGTTCGACTACTGGATGGGTCCGAACCACAACGCCACGGCCGGCAAGTCGGGCGGCGTGGACCTGTACATCGGCGGCGTGGAGCATGCGGTGCTGCACCTGCTGTACTCGCGCTTCTGGCACAAGGTGCTCTTCGATCTGGGCTACGTGGATTCGGCCGAGCCGTTCCACAAGCTGTTCAACCAGGGCATGATCCAGGCGTACGCCTACACCGACGACCGCGGCCAGTACGTGCCCGCCGCCGAAGTGGTGGAAGGCCCGGCCGACGAGAACGGCGAGCCGACGTTCACCTGGCACGGCCAGCACGCCAACCGCGAGTTCGGCAAGATGGGCAAGAGCCTGAAGAACATCATCACGCCGGACGACATGTACGCCAACTACGGCGCCGACACGTTCCGCCTGTACGAGATGAGCATGGGCCCGCTGGACGAGTCCCGTCCGTGGAACACGCGCAACGTGGTGGGCGGCATGCGCTTCCTGCAGCGTCTGTGGCGTAACGTGATCGACGAGAACACGGGTAAGGCGCACGTGTCCGACGCCGAGCTCGACGTCAAGACGCTCAAGCTGCTGAACAACACGATCCACGACGTGACTGTGGAGATGGAGGCCATGCGTCCGAACACGGCGATCTCCAAGCTCATCGTGCTCAACAACCACCTGACCGGTCTGGATTCCGTGCCGCGCGCCGCGGTGGAGCCGCTGATCCTCATGCTCTCGCCGATCGCCCCGCACATCTGCGAGGAGCTGTGGAGCAGGCTCGGCCATGCCAAGTCGCTGGCGCACGAGCCGTGGCCGGCGGCCGACGAGCAGTATGTGGGTCAGGATTCCGTCACCGCCGTGGTGCAGGTCAAGGGCAAGGTGCGTGGCAAGCTCGAGGTGAGCCCCGACATCTCCGCCGAGGAGCTGGAGAAGCTCGCTCTGGCGCTGCCCGCCGTGCAGTCCCGTCTGGGCGGCCAGCCGCCGCGCAAGGTGATCGTCAAGGCCCCGAAGATCGTCTCCGTGGTGCCCGCCAACTGATCCGATCCCCGCGCAAGCGGTGTGATAGGTGTGATATAGGCTCCCCTCGCCGAGGGGAGCTGTCATGCGACGCATGACTGAGGGGAGTACCCGCCGAAATTTCGTTCGGCGGCACTCCTCGGCAACCAGTCGTGCCTGGCAAGGCAGCTCCTCCCAGGCCGGGAGCCTTTCGTGTATTCCCTGCGATCTATCCGTAGTCTGTCGCCTGTTATCCGCATCGGCATACAGTCCGATGCAGCTCATGCGAGGGGGCCTCATTCGACCACATCGGCCGGAACCCTTGTCCGATCGCAGAATCCGGGCCCAAGGTGGAACCGTGCCCAGACCTGTACTTTCCACCGAACCGACCATTGAATCATGGCGCATCCGTGACCTGCCCATCACCGATGTGCCGCTTCCTGCCGGGTTCGTCATCGACGACGATGAACCGTTCCCGCTGGCTCCCGCAGATCCGTCGGGCATGGCACTCGCAAGGGACGAGTCGGACACATCATCGTCTCTGGTATCTTCGTCGTCCGCCATGTTGGGCATGCTTGCCGGTGTGACCGTGGGCGACGGCGGCGTCGACGACCTGTTGGAGCAGCGGACCGCGCGCGACCGGCCGAGACTGGCGTTGGAACCGCGACATGCGACCATCATCATTCTGATCCTCGTACTGGCCCTGAGTCTCAGTCTGACCCTGCTCGTGCAGCAGGGCATGAGGCTCAGCACGATGTCGTGGAACGCGGCAGACGGTACGGCCGGCGCTTCCTCGACCTCGCCGTCGGACACTCCGGACGTTCCGTCCCCGGACGAATCCGCCACGCCATCGGATACACCATCGGATGCACCGCAGGAGTCGCCGGATACCAATGCGACGGGCGACCCGTCCGCCGCCCCCTCGGCGTCACCCACATCCACGCTGATCGACCTCAACACGGCCAGCTCGGAGCAGCTGCAGACCATCAAGGGCATCGGTCCGGTCACCGCGCAGCGCATCATCGATCATCGTACTGAAATCGGCCGTTACACCAGCGTCGATCAGCTGCTCGACGTTCCCGGCATCGGCGCCAAAACGCTGGAGAAGATCCGCCCCTACGTCGAGGTGCGATCATGACGGGTGTCCATACGCGTATGCGGGCCGGCAAACGTCGTCGGCCCCGTCGTAGCCGACGCATACGGCGGCCTATATGGCCATGCCGTCGTGCGTCCACCCGACCGTACCGCAGCCGGGAACAGGGAAGCCGGGACTGGCGCATGCTGCCCTGCGTGGTCGTCGTCTGGACCACGCTGCTTGCCGAGCACGCGGCGTTCGGCCATATCTGCAACGGTGCCGTCGGTGACATGACGTTAATGGCACGATGGCCACGACAGGCATTCGGGCCGATATGGCCGGCCGCCGCGATCGTGCTGCTTCTATTGATCATGCCGATCGTGGTCGCCGTGGCATATTGGCGTATCCGGCGACGTCGTTTGCACCGCCACCACTGTCATCGGCGAGACTCCGCCCTGCTCTGTCACGGTGTCGTGATCGTCACGGCGATGGTGTGCGCATGCGTGTCCGGAGGCCTGCATGATCTGGTTCAATCAACAGATCCGATCATCGACGTCGTTGCCGAGAACGGCGGTGCCGCCATGGTGATCGGTACGGTGAGCGTGCCGATGACCGTATCGGCACTGCGTGACGCCGACTGCCAGACCGACATACGCGTGCATGGCGTGAGCGTCGACCGCATTCGCTCACCGTCGTCGATCACGATACGCGTCTATGCGACCGGCCAATCCTGCGTTTTCCGTCAGGGCGCCGACTACCGTGTCGTCGGAACCCTGCAGCGGCCACGATTCGGTGGGGCTCCGGCCTGGCTGATCGTCGATGACGCATCGGATGCGGTGACCGAAGTAAGGGAACCGGCATGGTGGCGTCGCGCCGGCACCATCATGCAGGAATCCTTCATTCGCGTCACCCGGCGTCTTCCTGATCACGGACAGGTGCTGGTACCGGGGCTTACGCTCGGCGTACTCGGCCAGGACGTCGTTATGACGCCATGGTCGGCGCCTGCACAGACCGACGACACCACCGCCGACGTGGACGAAGCGTATGCGCAACGACTGGAGGACGACTTCAAACAGGCCGGCATCATGCATCTCATGGCGGTGTCCGGTAGTCACTTCGTGCTCGCCTCCACGGTGACGCGACGGCTGTGCGCACGGTTTCTGATCCCGCGATGGGCGACGTCGGTGGGCGTCGTCGTCGCGTATATGATGCTCGCCACGCTGGTCTACCCGTCCGATTCGGTGCTGCGTGCCGCGATCATGGGGCTGGGCGGTGCCGCGTGCCTTCTGGCCGGCCGCAGAACGCAGGCGTTATCCGGGCTCAATTGGACGGTGATCCTTGCGCTGCTGATCGATCCGTCGCTGGCCCACAGCTACGGCTTCGCCCTGTCATGCACCGCCGTATACGGACTGGTCCTGTGCGGGGACGCCGTGACCCGGTTCCTACGCGGATTCCTGCCGCGAATCCTGGCCGACACGATGGCCGTGACCATCGCCGCGCAGACCTTCGCCCTACCCGTGCAGATCATGATGACCCCGCAGCTACCGGCGTTGTCCGTGCCGGCGAACATGCTGGTCGCCCCATTCGTGGCGTTCACGACCATCGCCGGACTGCTGGCGCTCTGCGTGTCGTGGGCGGTACCGGCATTGGGCTTCGCCTTCGCCTGGATCGCCTGTCTGGGAACGCTGCCGCTCGAACGATGTGCCACACTGATCGGCGGATCGCGGTTCAGTGTTCTGCCCTGGCATGAGGGAGCGAAGGGCGCCATGGCCGTCGCCGCGTTCGAACTGGCCGTGCCGTTGACCATCATGATGGTCCGTGCCATGGTCCGTGTCATCGCCCGTGGCGCACTGCCATGGCGAGGCCCGGAACAGGATCGCGTCGCGTACGGCGGCGACGATGACGGCACGCCATATCGCGCACGATACATGGAACGCGTCGGCGCATGGTGGAGGGAAACACGAACCATGCTGTTTGAACGGGACGTCGGCGATGTCCAGCATTGACGGAACATTAGGAGGCATGGCATCAGCACAAGGCAAGGGCGTGTCGCCCGTCCGCATCGTATACGGCGGCGACCGGTTCCTCAACACCCAGAACATGCGCGACCTGTGTCACGAGGCCTGTGAACGCCGGCCCGACGCGGAGCTTGTGGAACTCGATGCCGCCGAATGCGACGCCTACGCCTTCGACGAGGCCGTCAGCCCGTCGCTGCTGTCCGACATCTCGATCGTGGAGATCCGCAACCTGCAGTCCGCCGACGACCGGCTTGGTGACGCCCTGATCTCCTACACCAAGCAGGCGAAGGCTGACCCGTCCAATTCCAGCATGCTGATCTGCCAGCATGAGGGCGGTCCCAAGGGCAAGCGCATTCTCGACGCCATGGTACGTGCCGGGGCGCAGCGCATCGACGTACCCGATCTGAAGAAGGCCGACGCGAAGATCAACTTCGTCTACCAGCGCTTCGAACGCGAAGGCCGGCGCGTCGACCCGCTCGCCGCCCAGCAGCTCGTCGGCGTACTGGGGGAGAAGACCGGTGAGCTCGCCGCCATGTGCTCCCAGCTGTGCTTCGACTTCGACGACGAGGTCATCGGCCTTGAGCGCGTCAACCAGTATCTGATCGCCAACCCGCAGGTCACCGGCTTCATGGTGGCCGACAAGGCCATGGAAGGACGCACCGCGGAGGCCATCGTCGCCATGCGATCCGCCATCGAACAGGGCACCGATCCCATCGCTCTGATCGGCGCGCTCGCCATGAAGCTGCGCACGCTTGCCAAGGCGTCCGCAGTGAAGTCGGGCGCCATCTCGCAGGCGGAGGCGAAGACGAATCCGTGGGTATTGAAGAACGCCACCCGACAGCTGCCGGGGTGGACGTCCGCCGGACTGTCCCTCTGCATCCGCATGCTCGCATGGGCCGACGAACAGAGCAAGACCAACGGCGGCGATCCGGTCTACGCGCTGGAACGCTCCATCGAGACCATCGCCGTCAAGGGACGTGGCTGAACGTCGGCGCACCACCATTCACCAATCATCGAGGACACATGAACGAGACCAACGATCATACGATGACCATTCCGAACAACGCGACCGTCATACAGGCGCCGACCGCCGACGACATGCGACGAATCGGCAAGGAACTGGCGCACATCGTCCACGGCGGCGACGTGCTGTTGCTGTCCGGGCCGCTGGGCGCCGGCAAAACCACCCTCGCCCAGGGATTCGGCGCGGGACTGGGCATCGACGAGCCGATCGTGTCGCCCACGTTCACCATCGCCCGCGAACTCGACGGCAGGTTCGCCGACGGCACGCCCGCGCATCTGGTGCACGTGGACGCCTACCGTCTCGGCGGCAACGCCTACGCCCCAGGACAGGACGCAGTCGGGCGACTCCTCGACGAACTCGAATCCTTGGGACTCGACGAGGAGCTCGAGGATCCCAGCGACAATACGGTGATCCTCATGGAATGGGGTGAACAGATGGTCGCGGCCCTCGCCCCCGAACGCTTGGAGATCCACATCGACCGACCCGTGGACGGCACCGCGGCGGTACGTGCCGACGGCGAACTGACCGGCGACGGCAACCGCATCGTGACCCTGATCCCGGTCGGTGATGCATGGCGCAGCCGCCAACTGCCGGCATAGCACCGATCGGTGTAGACTCACTACAGGTTTTCGCAGGGTCTGACGCAGACAGGGAGGAACACATGGGCTGCACACTGGTGATCGACACCTCATACGGGTCGACGGTGGGCGTCGTGGGACACGAGCCGATCATCGAAACCGACTCGCGCACCCACGTCGAAAAACTGCAGGGCAACATCGCCCAGGCCATCGAACAGTCCGGCAACACGCCGCAGGACATCGACACCATCATCGTAGGCACCGGCCCAGCGCCGTTCACCGGACTGCGCGCCGGCATCATCACCGCCAAGGCGCTCGCCTTCGCCACCGGCGCCACGCTCATCGGACAGAACATCCTCGAACCGCAGGCGCAGTGGAATCTCGCACGCCGCGCCGAGAACGGCACCTCCGACGACAACGCCACGCCGCATGTGCTCACACTCGCCGTCAATGACGCCCGACGCAAGCAGCTGTATTTCGAACTGTGCGACGTATCGTCCGACACCGACCATGACGGTGTCATCGTGCCGTTGATCGCCATGGACATCGACTACCCCGCATCGATCGTGGACCGCGTGAACCGGGCCGTGACCGAATACGCGGCCGGGCATGGTCACGACGCCGCCACGATCATCGTCGACGTCGTGGGACACGGCGCCGGCAAGTACGCGACCGTGCTGCAGGGCATCGAACGACTCGGCGACATCGTCGACGAATCCGTACTCGACCAGCGAGACGACTGGTCCATCTTCGCCGCACAGGCCGAGCGCGGTCACGAAGCCCGGCCGGACGCGCCGATCGAACCGCTGTACCTGCGTCGGCCGGACGCCGAGGTACCCAGCCCGCTCAAGCATGTGCTCAACCACGCCGGCGCGGAAAGGACCGCCTGATGCTCATCGCATTGGAGGACCTCGACCGTGACACGGTCGTCGGTGCGTTCGCCGCACTCGAGGCCGAACTCTTCGGCAAAGGTGCGTGGAGTGAGAACGCCATCCGGCAGGAGCTCGACGCGCCAGCCCGCACCTACGTGTTCGACGTGGACGACGCCACCAAGACCATCCGCGGCTATGCTGGCTTCTGGTACGACGGCGACGACGCGGAACTCATGACCATCGGCGTGGACAAGGCCCATCAGCGGCAGGGCATCGCCGCCGCACTGCTCGGCAGACTCCTGCAGGACGCCGAACGCCAGGGCGCGCGACGCATGCTGCTCGAGGTCCGCGTGGACAACGACCCCGCCATCGCGCTCTACCAGCGGTTCGGTTTCACCGTCATGGGACGGCGCAAACGCTACTACCAGCCCGAAGGCATCGATGCGTACACGATGAGCGTCGACATCCAACCCCACGTCATGGGATTCCAGGCGTCGGACGGTGACGCCGACGGCACGAACCACCAACACGAGACCATCAACCACGACAACGAAGGAGCGGCACAATGAGCGAACCCGTGGTGCTCGGCATCGAATCCACCTGCGACGAAACGGCCGCGGCCGTGGTGCGCGGAGGCACCCTCCTGTCGAACGTGGTCGCCTCCTCCATGAACGAGCACGCCCGCTACGGCGGCGTGATCCCCGAAATCGCCTCCCGCGCGCACGCCGAAGCATTCGTGCCCGTGGTCTCCAAGGCGCTCGCCGACGCCGGCCTCGATATCGCCGACGTGGACGCGATCGCCGTGTCCGCGGGGCCGGGACTGGCGGGATGCCTCGCTGTGGGCGTCTCCGGCGCCAAGGCGCTGGCCTACGCGGCCGGCAAGCCCATCTACGGCATCAACCATGTGATCGGGCACATCGCCGTCACTCAGCTGCAGTTCGGCCCGTTCCCGGACGACACGCTGGCGCTGATCGTCTCCGGCGGCCACACGTCGCTGCTGCATGTCAAGGACGTGGCCCGGCATGTCGACGTGGTCGGCACCACGCTTGACGACGCGGCGGGGGAGTGCTTCGACAAGGTGGCCCGTCTGCTCGGATTCCCCTACCCGGGAGGCCCGCACATCGACCGTCATGCACAGCAGGGCAACCCGCACGCCATCAAGGTGCCGCAGGGCCTCACCCAGGGCAAGGCCGGCGCCAAACATCCGTATGACTTCAGCTTCTCCGGCGTCAAGACCGCCGTGGCCCGCTGGATCGAGGAGCGTCAGGCCGCCGGCGAGACCATTCCCGTGGACGACGTGTGCGCCTCGCTGGCCGATTCGGTGGCGTCCGTGCTGGCCAAGAAGGCGGTGCGCGGCTGCGAGCAGTACGGATCCCGCACGTTGATCGTGGGCGGCGGTTTCTCCGCCAACTCGCAGCTGCGCGCCAAGCTGCTCGAGGTCGGTGCGCAGCACGGCATCGAGGTGCGCATCCCCGAGATCAGACTCTGCACCGACAACGGTGCCATGGTGGCCATGCTCGGTTCGAATCTGGTGCAGGCAGGCGTCAAGCCCAGCAGTCCCGATTTCCCCATCGACTCGGCCATGCCCATGTCCAAGATCTGCATGGAGTAGCCGCACCGGCATGCCGTACCATACCGGCGGTCGTCCGGCGGTCGCGACGACGACGTCGACCGATCGCCGGACGGCTCGGCATGCAGCGGATTGATTGCCTGATTCCTGATTCAGTCGCGCAGATCGCGGCCCCGATGAATGGCCTCCGTCGTGATCACGAGTTCGGTCAGAGTGATATGCAGAGCGTCGCAGACCGCCCAAAGCTTGTCGATGCTCACCGACCGTTCCCCACGTTCGATCTTTCCCATATACGATCGGTCGATTCCGGCGTCCAATGCCAGACGCTCCTGACTGAGATTGTGTCGTTTGCGTAGCTGGACGATGGCCTGTCCGAGCTCCCTGCGCCGCTGCATTGCCGATTCATGCGGAGTCATGCCCTCCGATGGCGTGATGTTCGTAACCATAGGGGCCATGGTCGAATTCATGGGCTATACAGTCCACGGCATATAGTCCGTATTTACGCCTATGGTGGTCTCTCGGCACACGAACTGTGCTACGGTAAAGTGCTACTGGCACCCGTAGCCCCCCGTGGGCATCCTAGGGAGAAAGAATTTTCATGAATATCCTTGCCGAGCTTGAATACATCGGACACAATACAGCTGCGGTGGCGGATCTTCTGTCCAATATCGACGACGATACGTTATCCGACGTCTTCAATGCGCTTGATCCCGCCAAAGACACGTTCTTCAGGAATATCGCCGGAGTGGAGATGATGAAGCGCAACCTGCCGATCGACGGGCATGGCGACATTGTGGTGGAGAAGATCTGGCCGAGGGATTCGCAGTAACGACGACGTGACGTGGGGGAGTCTGTACCCCCGAATCGAAAAGGATCGCGACTGCGGCCACTGCGGTCAGGTCCCGTCGGAATCCTCCGTCCAAACCCTCCGATCGTCGATCATCGACGGAGTTCGGTCAACGGAGTTCGGTCATGGGGGATACCGACGGACTCGCTCGTCGACACGAGCAACTGATAAAAAATAACAAAAAACCCGAAGCCATATGGACTTCGGGTCTAACAATTATGTGGTGCGCCAGACAGGATTCGAACCTGCGACCTTCTGATCCGTAGTCAGATGCTCTAATCCGCTGGGCTACTGGCGCATGCTGTCTAAATCGACAACTCAATTAATATAACTCGTATTTGCGTATGTGCCAAATCGGCGTGTCGCATCTGTGGGGTATGGTGATATCCGTTGTTTTTCAAGGCCTCGGAGGGGAGTGGTGCGCGTGGCCGACATGGGAACCGGGAACGATGCCAAGGCAAGGACCGGGGGAGTATGGCATACGATTCGCCGTGTGGCGGCGTCGGACACGATCTCCGGTCTGATCATGCTGGGCTTTGCCCTGGCCGGACTCCTGCTGGCGAACATTCCCGCCACGGCTCATGTGTTCGAGGCGGTATCCGAAATCCACATCGGCGTGCCGCACACCAATATCGATCTGGGGATCGGCCATTGGGCCCAAGACGGTCTGCTCACCGTGTTCTTCCTGGTCGTCGGATTGGACCTCAAGCAGGAGCTCACCACGGGATCGTTGGCCAATCCCAAGGCCGCCGCCGTGCCCATGGCCTGCGCCGTGGGCGGCATGGCGGTGCCGCCCGTGCTGTTCCTGCTCACCGTCTCGCTGTTCTCCATGTTCGGGCCGGGGCCGGCCGGCATGGATGTGGTGGCCACCGGTAGCGCCCACGCATTCGCCGACATAGCCCGCGGCTGGGCGGTGCCCACGGCCACCGACATCGCATTCTCCCTCGCCGTGCTCGCCCTGTTCGCCAAGGGGCTGCCCGGATCCATCCGCGCGTTTCTCATGACGTTGGCCACTGTGGACGATCTGCTCGGCGTGATCGTGATCGCCCTGTTCTTTTCCAGTCTCAACGCCTGGTACTGGTTCCTTGGCATCGCGGCCTGCGCCGTCGCATGGGCGTGGCTGGTCAGACGGCGGCGTGTGCCGTGGCCGGCCGTCGCGGTGATCGGCGTGCTCGCCTGGGTGATGATGTTCGAAGCGGGTGTGCATCCCACGCTCTCCGGCGTGCTCGTCGGCCTGCTGACTCCGGCCCGTGAAGTCCATGGCGAGTCCACGCCGCGCGCCGAACGGTACAAGGACAAGCTGCAGCCGTTCTCCGCGCTGTTGGCGCTGCCCATCTTCGCACTGTTCGCCACGGGTGTGCATTTCGAGACGCTGAGCGTGCAGATGTTGCTGTCGCCGGTGGTGATGGGCATCGCCGTCGCCTTGGTGGTCGGCAAGCCGGTGGGCATCATGCTCACGGCATGGCTGTCCACCCACCTTGCCGGACTGAAGCTCGCCAAGGGATTGCGCGTGCGGGATCTGTTCCCCGCGGCCTGCGCCTGCGGCATCGGATTCACGGTGTCGTTCCTCATCGCATCGCTCGCCTACGTCGATACCGAACTGTCCGGCGAGGCGCGATTCGGCGTGCTGATGGGGTCACTGATCTCCGCGGCGATCGCGGGCGTGCTGCTCAGCCGTCAGGCGAAACGATTCCGCGAACGTATCGATTGATATTGGTAAGGTGAGGTCGTCGCCGATAGGGCGCGAAGGAGCTGAACACGTGACGAAGATCGTACAGAACGGCGGAAAGAAGTCCAAGCCGGGCAAGAGCGGCAAGGCCAAGACCCACAAGACCAAGGATCATAAGTCCGACCAGACCAAGGACACGGTCAAACCCAAAACCAAACTCAGGACGGACAAGAGTCATGGTAAGGGCCACGGCAAATCGCATGGCAAGGATTCCGTTGCACCCGTGGCGCCCACGCCGATGCCGGCACCCATGACCGTACCTGAGGCCGTCGCCGACGCCGAGCCGGCCGTCGTGCCGTCCGTCGCGCCCGTGGAATCGGATTCCCCCTACGACGGCACCTACTATCGTGGTCCGGTCGTCATGCGCGGATCCATGATCCCGAAGGACACCACCAGCGGCAACCTGCTGCGTGCCGACGACCGCACCGACTGGCTGCACATGGATCCGTGGCGCGTGCTGCGCATCCAATCCGAATTCGTCGACGGGTTCGGCGCACTGGCCGAGATCGGTCCCGCGGTGGCCGTATTCGGCTCCGCCCGCACGCAGCGCACCGATCCCGCCTACAAGGCCGCACGACGTATGGGACGGCTGCTGGCGGAACGCGGCGTGGCCACGATCACCGGTGGCGGTCCCGGCATCATGGAGGCCGCGAATCGTGGCGCCTCGCTGGCCGGAGGCACATCGGTGGGACTCGGCATCGAACTTCCGCACGAGCAGGGGTTGAACAACTACATCAATCTCGGCATGACCTTCCGTTACTTCTTCGTACGCAAGACCATGTTCGTCAAATATTCGTCCGGTGTGATCGTCTGCCCGGGCGGTTTCGGCACACTTGACGAAATGTTTGAAGTACTGACTCTGGTGCAGACGCACAAGGTCACCACCACGCCGATCGTACTGTTCGACACGGCATACTGGCAGGGCCTGTTCGACTGGATCCACGGTACGCTGATGGACCGTGGCATGATCTCGCCGATCGACCCGAATCTGGTGACGCTCACCGACGACCCCGACGAGGCGGTGGACTATGCCACCCGCCTCATCGGCAAGCGGGATTAGCGTTTGATGCTGAGAATCATGCCGGTGCCCACGGGGATCAGCGCCGAATCGAACCGTTCGTCGTCGAACGCGTCGTCGATCAGCTGACACATACGCATCATCCGACCATTCGCGTCGGATGATGCGGTGGCACTCGCTGTGGCGGGGGATCCGGCATCGCTCGTGTCGATGGCGCCGCGCAATGCTAGGGCGTCGCATAGCATGAGCACGCCGTCGCGTCGCAGCAGACGATCGGCATGATCGAACGCGCCGCTGTAGTTCTGCTCGTCACCGGTCACTATCACCATGTCGTAGTCGCCGGGGTTGAGCCGGGGGAGGAACACATCGGCCTTGGCATTGACCACGCGCAGCTTGACGTGCGTATGATCCTGCATGCGGGCGAACGCGCGGCGGATCAGCGTGGTGCCCTGCGCCGACGAATCCACGGCGGTGAGCTGGCCGGGAACGTCGTCGGGCAGCGCGTTCAGGGCGCCGATCAGATGCACGGTCTCCACCAGCGCGCCGGTACCCAGAATGATCACCGATCGTGCCCGGGTCTGGCGCACCTGAATCGCCATGAACCGGGCCTGCGCCGCCGAACCCTGTTCGAATCCGGCCTCCAGCGCCTGTCGGCGCAGTTCGTGCAGCAGATCCGATTCGTTGTCGTATGCGGTGTCTTCGATGAATTCCCAGCCGTTGGCGAGCTTGGAATAATCCCGTCCGCTCATCACTCGGCCTCCGACGACACCCTCGCCGCATCCACCTTCTGAATGGTCTGCCACAGTTCCTCACCGACATCGATGCCCTTGGGGCAGTGCATCGAGCAGGCGCGTACGGACTGGCAGGCGCGGGCGCCGTCGGGCTCCATCAGCGCCGTCAGTCGAGACGCGGTCGCGTTGTCGCGCGAATCGTTGATGAATCGGGATGCCGCGATCATGGCGGCCGGACCGATGAACGCGTCACCGCCGGCATACACCGGGCAGCTGCCCTCGCACACGCCGCAGGCGATGCAGTTGCTCAACAGCTCGTACCGGGCAAGCTGTTCGGGATTCTGCAGGTATTCGAACGCGTTGATCTTGCCCTCATCGGTGACCTGCAGCTCGCCGGCCGCCTTGAGATACGGTTCGAGCTTGCGAATCTGGTCAAGCATCGGATCGATGTCGGCGATTAGATCACGCTGCGTGGGAAAACCGGGAAGCGCCGCCAGTTCGATGACCAGCGTGGTGTCCGGGTCGAGCGCATCAAGATCCAGGGCATGCGCATCGGCATCCACGGGCTCGCCGGTGGGACGGAAACCGTCGTCGCCGACGAAACCGGGGGTGTCGGGGCGAACCCAGTCACGCACCTTGGCGGTGCACAGCAGCGTGGGGGTGCCGTTGATCGCCACCGCATCCGAGCCGCACATGCCATGCCCGCAGGAGTAGCGGAAGGCGAGCGACGGATCCTGCTCGCGTTTGATGGCCAGCAGACAGTCCAGCACCGAATCGCTGGCATGAACGTCAAGCGTGTAGTCCTGCGTCCAACGCTTACCGCGGGCGCGATTCGTGCGGCCCGCGCCGGCATCCGCGCCGAATGGGGACTTCGAACGGGAGCCGAACGGGCTGCCGCCGCGACGACGGCCGGGCCGTTCGGGTTTCGGGGTGAAACGGGAGACGCGCAAGGTCACCGTAAGCATACGGTCAACTGCGGCATTGGTCATGAATGTTCTTCTCCTCGCAAATTCGTACGTACTGTCACCACAGTGTACTCAGTGCGGTGACGCGAAATCGTGCCTGCCGTCAGTACTGACGGGCCTTCGGCGGGTATGCGGTGATCGTCACCGGCTGCCAGTCGACGCTGCGGCCACGGGTCACCATGGAGTGCGCCAGGAACCGCTCGTCGTCACGCTGCGGATGATCGGTGCGGCAGAGCGAACCGCGCGACTCCTCACGCGCGTCGGACGCGGTGAGCATCACGGCGGCAAGCGCGACCAGATGGCGGGCTTCGAGGATCGCGGTGAGCTCCTGATTGTAGGCGGCGGTGTCGCTGTGCGCGTGCAGCCGCTCGGCGCGCGGAGCCAGCTCGCCGTCAAGCGCGGCGAGCGCCGACACGATGCCGTCATGATCGCAGCGCACGGCGGCGTAGCGTTCCATCAGCGCGCCCAGATCGGCCATCAGACGATAGGGGTTGTCGTCGGGCTGCGCGTCGTCAGCCGTGTCGTCGTCGGCGCCGACGGATTCGGCGTCGGCCGGCTGCAGCAGCGACTTGATTTCGGCCTCGCGGCGTGAGGCGGCGTCATCCACGGTCGTGGAATCGACGTCGATCATCTCCTCGTCCGGCATGCCGGCCATGGGATCGTCGGCGATGTCCGCGGCGATCGTGGCACCGGTGCGCGAGCCGAACAGACAGGCGTCAAGCAGTGAATTCGCGCCCAGACGGTTCGCGCCATGCACGCTGACGCAGGAGCACTCACCGGCGGCGAACAGTCCATCGACGATACGGCGGGCGCCGTCGACCCATTCGTAGACATTGCCGTCGGCGGTGATCGGAATGCCGCCCATCGTGTAATGCGCGGTCGGCTTGATCGGGATGAGATCATGCGCGGGGTCGAGTCCGGCGTATTCACGCACCGTGTCGCACACTTCGGGCAGCTTCTCCCGAAGCGTCTGCTCGCCGATGCCGGTCAGATCGAGCCACACGCAGTCCTTCGGACCATTCGGGTCCTTGGGATCGGCCACGCCGCGGCCGGCATCCACTTCGGCCACGATGGAACGGGACACCACGTCGCGCGCCGCCAGATCGCCATGGCCGGGCGCGTACCGGTCCATGAAATGCTCGCCGTCGGCGTTGAGCAGACGCCCGCCCTCGCCACGCGCCGCCTCGGACAGCAGAATGCCGGTATGCGCCAGACCGGTGGGATGGAACTGCACAAACTCGGTGTCCTCCAGCTGCAGACCGGCCTCAAGCGCCAACGCCATACCGTCGCCGGTCAGATCCCACGAGTTCGACGTGGTGTGGAAAAGCCTTCCGGCACCGCCGGTGGCCAGCACGATGTTGCGCGCGTTCACGCCATGCACCTTGCCGGTATGGGTGTCGATCACCACCAGACCGCGGGCCGTGGCATGGCCGGCACCGTCACGCTCCACCACCAGATCGCTCACATACCATTCCTCGGCGAATTCGACGCCCTCCTTGACGCACTGCTGCCACAGAGCGTGCAGGATCTGATGGCCGATACGGTCGGCCGCATAGGCGGTGCGTCGCACCGGCTGCTTGCCGAACTCCGCGGTGTGGCCGCCGAACAGACGCTGGGCGATGTGCCCGTCCTCGGTGCGGGAGAACGCCACGCCATCATGCTCGAGACCGATCACCATGGAGGGAGCCTCCTTGGCGAGGATCTCGGCCATATCCTGATCGGCGAGCCAGTCACTGCCCTTGATGGTGTCGTAGAAATGCCAATGCCAGTCGTCATGGTCGATATTGCCCAGACTGGCCGCGATGCCGCCCTCGGCGGAACCGGTATGGGAGCGCAACGGCTGCAACTTCGAAATCACCAGAACACGAGGGGTGCGCCCCTCCTCCTTCATCTGCGCGAACCGCTCCGACCTGACCAGTCCCAGACTCGCCGACAGACCTGCCGCGCCGGCACCCACGATTACCACGTCATACTGTGTTTCCAACTGCTTCGGACTCATATATTCGATTGTCCCACAAGCCATGACCGGCCATAAGCGGCGGCGCTCGCCGATGATGGTTCATACCGACGGCCGGTATGACGGTCATCGGAACGCCGTGCGGCGGATAATGGGAGCCATGGAACAGACGTTTTCCCAGCGTGTCTACGATGTGGTCCGCCGCATTCCCCGGGGACGGGTGGCCACGTACGGTCAGGTGGCGGCTTTGGCGGGGGCTCCGCGTTCGGCGCGGTTCGTGGGGTTCGCGCTGCACTCCAACCCCGAGCCGGGTGTGATTCCCTGCCATCGTGTGGTGTTTCGCGACGGTTCGCTGGCTCCCGGTTTTGCGTTTGGCGGGCCCGAGCGCCAGCGTGCGCTGCTGGAGGAGGAAGGGGTGACGTTCGTCCCGCCGTCCGATGGACATCCGTGCGGTGCCGACGGCTGGAAGGTCGATCTCGACCGTTGCCAATGGCGGGCGTGACCGCCGTTCGTGCTCCGCTGCTACAGCGGGTGTCGGACGCTGAGATGATCCTCTGGCATGGGCCTGGCCCGTGTGGCGCCGGCGATGGCGATCGTGCCGTCCGCGTCCACGGCGATGCGGCCGGACGTCTCCAGTGCGGTGAGCGCCTGCTGCGCGCCGGCGACGCTGATGACCTTTCCCGGATGACGGCTGCGTAGCTCGGCCAGCAGGGTGTCGGCGGTGCAGACGGTGTCGCGTCGGCGCAGCGCGCGGATGGCGGTCATCATCATCGACTGCAAAGGGTCGGCGATGTCGCTGTCGTTTGGTGTGACGCCGTCGGTCCGGTCCGTATCGGCATGACCGGTATCGAACCGGTTGTCCTCATCGACGGCGGCTGCACACGGCGTGACCGACAGATATGGCGTGTGTTCGGCATGACAGATGTCGCCGATGTCCGTGGCCGAGGCGAGCAGTACGGCCTTGCCGTCATGGACCAGACGATTGCAGCCGGTGTTGTACGGTTCATCGATATCGCCGGGTGCTGCGACCAGCGTCCGGTTCATCTCCGCGGCCCACGTGGCGGTGTTCAACGCTCCTGAACGATGCCGGGCTTGGGCAACGACGACCACGCCGGCCATGGCCGCGATGATGCGATTGCGCAGCAGAAAGCGCCTCGCCTCGGGGATGGTGCCGGGAGGCATTTCGCTGACCAGCGCGCCGCCGGCGGTGAGCATGGCGTCGAACAGGCGGAAATTGCAGGAAGGACCGCGACGCTCCACCCCGCCGGCGAACACCGCCACCGTACGCCCCGCATAATCGGGGTCGTCCGAGTCCTTCCGTTCCTCCCTCGCCGCGAGCGCGCCCCAGTGTGCCGCCGCGTCCGCTCCTTTGGCGCCGCCCGACACCACAAGATGGCCGTGCCGGGCGGCCTGCAGCCCCACGTTACGTGCCACGAACCGTCCGTAGTCGTTGATGTCCCGAGACCCGACGACGGCGACCGGTTCGTCGCAGCTGACCAGCGCGGCCGGGTCTCCCATGCCCCACAGGCACAGCGGAGGCGCCCAGTCGGATCGGATGGCCAGATCGTCGAGCTGATGCGGCCAGTACGGGGATGCGGGACCGATGATCCACTGCCCGCCATGGAAGGTGAGACGATCGGCCAACGGCTCCCAGCCGCACAACGGCAGAGCGGCGAGACGTTCACGCCACCGTTCGAGCGCGGCATGGAATCGTTCCATGCCGCGGGCGTCGGCACGTCGCCCCCATCGGGCGGTGCCGACGATGAACAGACGGTCCAGTTCGGTCGGTGCCTTGCCGATCGCCGCGTCGATGCGGTCCATGTCGTCGAGCCAGTCGGGCGGGGACGCGGTGATCGGAGCGGCGATCAGGGACAGCAGCAGACTTGCGGATTGCGAACCTTTGAGCGCGGCGAACATCAGGGCGTCCGGACCGTCGGTGCAGAAGGACAGGGCGGCGCGTGATAATACGTCGGCGTCGAGAGTGAGGTTCCTCCCTCGCCGCGAGCGCGCCCCAGTGTGCCGCCGCGTCCGCTCCTTTGGCGCCGCCCGACACCACAAGATGGCCGTGCCGGGCGGCCTGCAGCCCCACGTTACGTGCCACGAACCGTCCGTA